>NZ_JAECZC010000055.1:34632-58576 GCF_016056305.1 Amazonocrinis nigriterrae CENA67
CAGTCAGAAGTGGCTAACAACCCATTATGTCTGAGTAAAGAAACTGTACTCGGTTCACGACCTCTAAATGACTGGAACACCTCCATCGGATGCTTGCTACCACCAAGAGCCAGTACTGTATCTCGATAGCGTCTGCCTGTAGCTTTTATCGCTTCTTCATCTTCTAATCCAGCTTCTTCAAAAGCAGCAAAAGCATCAGCGCTCAATACTTCAGCCCATTTGTAACTGTAGTAACCCGCAGCATAACCACCTGCAAAGATGTGTCCAAATGCACATAAAAAAGCATCTTGTGGTAGTGGTGACAAAACAGTAGTAGTCTGGGCAAGACGATGGCGCACATCTGCGGCAGTTTCATCACCGCCTGGACGATAGCGGTAGTGTAGTTCCAAATCAACACTGCTAAAGTGGATTTGCCGCAATGTAGCACTGCCGCTCATATAGTTGCGTGCTGCCAGCAGTTTTTGGTAATAATGCTCTGGCAGAGGTTCGCCAGTTTCATAATGCTTTGCCATGCCAAACAAAGTTGGTCGCTCATAGCACCAATTTTCCATAAACTGGCTGGGCAGTTCTACGGCATCCCACTCTACATTGTTAATACCTGCGGCCCCGATGTAGTCCACCTTGGTAAGCATATGATGCAAGCCATGACCAAATTCGTGGAATAATGTCTCTACTTCATTAAAAGTCATCAAACTGGGTTTACCATCAACTGGGGGAGTTTGGTTACACACCAAATACGCCACAGGTAAGCGGATAGCAGTCACGCCATTTTCAGTGGTTTTGCTACGATTGATGCACGTATCCATCCAAGCACCACCACGCTTTTCTGCTGGACGGCTGTAAGCATCCAAGTAAAAGTAGGCTATGGGACTACCAGTTTCATCAGCGATTTGGAAATAACGCACATCTTCGTGCCAAACTGGGGCTTGTCCATCGGCAGCAGTAACGGTGACACCAAATAACCGATTTACAAGTTTGAATAAACCATCTAAAACTTGGGGAAGGGGAAAGTAGGGACGTAATTCTTCAGCAGTGAAGGCAAATTTTTCTTCTCGTTGACGTTCCGCCCAAAAACTGATGTCCCAGTGTTGTAAATCCTCGGCTTCTGGTGCATTCTTGGAGGCTGCAAAAGCTTTGAGTGCTTCTAAATCTTTGACAGCAGTCTCATAACTAACGCTACGTAGTTCTTCTAAAAGTGCTTCTACTGCTTCCACATTCGGAGCCATTTTGCTAGCTAGGCTCAACTGGGCAAAATTCTTAAAGCCCAGTAAATCTGCAAGTTCTTGCCGTAACTCCAAAATGCGTTCAATTAACGGATTATTATCTAAGTCGCCCGATGAAGCCCGCGTAATATAAGCTTTGTAGAGCTTTTCGCGCAAATCGCGGCGGGTGCTGTGCTGCATGAAGGGGCTATAGCTGGGAAAGTCCAAAGTAATACGCCAAGGGCCATTTTCTGGTGTGGCGTTTTCTTCTCCCGCAGCACGAGCGGCTTGGGCAGCTAAACTAAGTAAGCTATCGGGTAAACCGTCGATTTCTGCTTTGGTGAAGAGAGTTAAGCTAAAAGCCTTGGTGGCATCTAATATATGGTTAGAGAATTTGGTAGAAAGTTCTGCCAACTCCATCTGAATGGCGTTGAAACGTTCCCGCGCTTCTGGTTCTAAACCAATACCGGAAAGTTCTGCATCTCGGATGGCTGCCAAGACAATTCGCTGCTGGGCTGATTCTAAAGTTGCCCAGTTATCGCTATCGCGGAGTGCCTTAAAAGCATTGTAGATGGGTTCGCTTTGGCTGAGTCTATTGACAAACTGTACTACTTGTGGCTGGACAGCTTCATATGCTTCCCGTAGTTCAGGGCTATTCTTCACACCCATTAAATGGTTCACTATGCCCCAACTCCAGTTCAGCCGTTCTGTCAGCTTGTCTAAAGGTTCTACTAAACCGCTCCAAGTAGGCTGTATATTAGCTTCCAAGGTGGTTAGTTGTTGGTCAAGTTCTGTTAATAACTGATTAAAGGCTGGTACTACTTGGTCTGGTTGAATCTCCGTAAAGGGAGGTAAGCCAGAACCTTTGAGCAAAGGATTATGAGAAATAGTGACAGTTGCACTCATGGTTTCGTGTGAATTGCGGATCAATCCGGGTGAACAATGATTTTTACTTATATATCTCTAATGTAGCGATCAAGAGCGTTTTTTTGCCCTGCCACAATGCCAAAATAGGGGAAAAAACTAGAATTACTCACCCAATGATGAATCAGGCGGGGTACACTACCCCGCCCTGCTGGTATTAAAATAATCTAATTCAAGAGTTCTAACCCAGTCTTTAGTCCAGATTTAAGGAATGTTTGATCAAGCTTTTGATATGGGGGTTGAGTCGAAATTTAATCATTTGATTAATCGCTAGTTTTTTAGCTCCAGTCACAAAATCAATACATTGAGAAGACCGACAATTACATTGAAATGGTCTATCCATTTCCCATTCTGTCGAAGGGTAAAAGAAGGTTAATTCCTCTCCTGGCGAAATATCTCTTAGAGCAATCACTTGCATTAGCAAAATATCCACAAATGTTGTTGGGGAACAAGAATGGTTCATTGCTTCTAGTAGCTGATCAAGAATATGTTCTTCTGTATTGAACTGAACAGTTAAAAAATCTGCGGATGTTTTGGATGAGTAAGGCAAGATATTATAAACTACCTCATCTTTTTTAATGTGATGTGTTGCAACTGCTGTTCTATTGAAGTTCCTTTGTCCGACAATTTTAAACAACTTGGGATTTGGTTCTAATACCAAATAGCTAGGGTCTAATAACAAAGCATTTCTTTCTGTATCCAAGTTGTTTACTCCTAATATTTGTGATTTTTAGTGTAATGGAACTGTCTAAAATGAAATATAATATGTAATATGGAGACAAAAAAACGGTAAAAACTAAGATTAGAATTATAAAATTCCTGCTTAGGAATAAGTATTTTCTCTGGTTATATCCAGAAATACCCGGTCAAAATAAATTTTGGATATTAGTTATGAACAGTTAATAGAGTGAAAACTTCTGCGATCGCTCTATGAGCGATACCTAAAAATCTGATTTCTGTCTGAAAAACCGTATTTTTTGATACTTTTTTGCAAAATTCCTTGAGAAACATCACATAATTGCTTATGCGTGCGATGATTTTGCAGACACCACGTCAACCCCTAAGTTTAGCTGAGTTGCCAGTGCCAAAACCCAATTCTCGGCAAGTACTGATTCGCGTTCATGCTTGCGCTGTCTGCCGCACAGATTTACACATAGTTGATGGCGAATTAACACACCCAAAGCTACCTCTGGTACTTGGGCATCAAATTGTAGGTACCATCGAGGAGATAGGCAACCACGTTGATAAATTTAGTGTAGGTCAACGAGTTGGTGTACCTTGGCTGGGTTACACTTGCGATCGCTGCCGCTATTGTCTCTCTGGTCGTGAAAATCTTTGCGATTACGCTGAGTTCACAGGATACAACCTTGATGGTGGCTATGCAGAGTATACCGTAGCCGACTCTCGCTTTTGCTTTCCCCTAGACCCCAGTTTTCCAGATTTGCAAGCTGCACCTTTATTGTGTGGTGGCTTAATTGGCTATCGCGCTTACAGAATGACTGGTGAAGCTGAAAAACTCGGTTTTTATGGCTTTGGTTCCGCAGCTCATATGTTAATTCAACTAGCTAATTATCAAGGGCGTGAAGTCTTTGCTTTTACTCGTTCTGGTGATATCGAAGGACAAGAATTTGCCCGTCAACTAGGTGCAACTTGGGCGGGTAACTCAGACGAGTTACCCCCGGAACCCTTGGATGCGGCGATTATTTTTGCTCCTGTAGGCAAGTTAGTACCTGCTGCTTTACGCGCAGTTGCCAAAGGTGGTGTAGTGGTTTGTGCTGGTATTCACATGAGCGATATTCCCACTTTTCCCTATGAAATTTTATGGCAAGAAAGGGTTTTGCGGTCTGTTGCTAATCTCACTCGTACCGATGGAGAAGAGTTTCTTGCCTTAGCACCGAAAGTTCCCATCCGCACCGAAGTGAATCCTTTTCCATTAACTCAAGCAAATGAAGCACTTGATGCGCTTCGTAGTGGCAAAATTACAGGAACGGCTGTTTTGGTTGTGGAATAGAGAATGGGGAATAGGGAATGGGGCATGGGGTAATGATTTTCATGCCCTCGTTATTTATATTGTGTTAACTACCAGTTACCGTAAAACCTTCTTTTTCAAACACAGTTTTGGCTTGATTTCCTGATAAAAATTGCACAAAATCCTTGGCAGCATCGATATTCTTACTGCTTTTGAGAACTGCAACGGGATAGACAACGGGAGAATGAGTTTTTTCAGATGCAGTTGCTACAATTTTAACTTTTGGCGTACTTTTGGCATCTGAGAGGTAGACAACCCCAGCATCAGCATTGCCTGATTCTACATAATTGAGAGCTTGGCGAACGTCTTTAGCGTAGACGGCTTTGCTTTTAACTTGGTCAAGAAGTTTTAATGAAGTTAAGACTTGTTGAGCATATTGTCCAGCAGGGACACTTTTGGGTTCGCCTAGAGCAATTTTCTTAACGCGTGGTGAAGTTAAATCTTTGAAGTCAGTTACAGCCGTGGAATTTTGGGGTACTATCAACACCACTTGATTTTTCAGCAAGTCCTTGCGAGTCCCATCAACTAACAAACCTTTTTGCTGTAAAGCATCTATCTGTTTAGTTGCAGCCGAAATGAAAACGTCAACTTTTGCACCCTGTTCAATCTGTTGTTGTAAAGCTCCTGACGAGCCAAAGTTGTAGCTCAGAGTCACATTTGACTTTTCTTTGCTGTAGAGAGGCTTGATCTCGTCCATTGCATCTTTGAGGCTAGCAGCTGCTGATATCGTCAAATTTACTGGCTGCGCTGTTGTCGAAGCTGTTGAAGATGGGTTAGATGTGGTTGTTTGGCTACAGCCAACAATCAGTAGAAACGAGATAAATACCCAACTCACAAAAGTCAGGATGCGTTTATTATTCATTTGCAGTCTCTCAAGCGTTTTTTATTCAATTCATAATTTACCAACCTAGTAACCTAAAAGCCAAAAAAATTGGTAAAAACAATTGCAGATTACTGCTTTGGTTTGGCTGCTAGCAAGAACCATGCCGATACTGGCTAATTTTTGTCAGGGTTTTATTACCAGAATTGTTGGAAAAAATCTTAAAACTTGGTAATAATACGTAAGGTGTTTTTTGATATCAATAATGCTTGATATCTACCACCTGACAGATGTTTACGTCAGTTGGGTAGTTTATTTGCTTGCATACTTCAATAAACACTAATTTATTTGGTAAAACATTTAAGTATTTTTCCTATATTAAGAAATAGTCAAAAAATGTATATTTTCTATCTGTAGCCATACATATTAATTGGACTACTTGTTATTATCTACATGTAAACAAAAAGACCAGGGAGAATGAGAAAATGCAAGTTAGCGCTCGTAATGCTCTTAAAGGAACTGTGAAAAACGTTGTTGTTGGCTCTGTAAATACTGAAGTTACAATAGAAGTAGCACCAGGGGTAGAGGTGACTGCAATTATTACTAAATCATCAGCAGAAAATTTAAAACTTGCTGAAGGTAAAGAAGTATATGCCGTAATCAAATCATCAGATGTCATAATCGCCGTTGACTAAATTTTTGTAAATTTAACAAAAAAGGGGCAGTTTTATTGCCCCTTTTTTAATACCCTATGGAGATAGGTCGTATTATGATTTCTTCATCCGCAACTTAACTGTTAGCAATTTCCTTCTTTGCCTGAATAAAGTTGCAAGCTGATAACTTCAATATGCAGTTGAAGAATCAAGTTTATAGCCCTGATCAATCAATGGATACGCTGTCTAGATGAACCTTTAATTCCCTTCAACATACCATCGTATAAATTAACTCTGGCTTCCAGCATACGTACAGCACCGGTTAGGACTTTTTGGAAATCATCACGAGTTTTCAAATATGGCTTAGCAGCAGCAAACCAACCATCAGCATGAACTAAATCAATTTGGCAGTGTAACTCATAAAATTTGACGATTTCACTACTCAAACCCCTTCGGTACAAGTGCTGAAGGATACGAGTATGTTGAGATGGAACTGATAGTTCTAAAGCTCCCATTCCACCAATACCATAGTGCAAACCATCAGCAAACCAGCATAGATTTACCTGGGTGTTGAAGAAGTAGTAAGTTTCAGGAGTAATATCTTTTTCAACTAACCCACCAAAATAATCTATCAGCCGCTTGAATAAGTTGGGATGTGCTTCAGCAAAATTTCCTTGTCCCAACTCATCATAGATGTTCTTAAACAGTTCTTCACGCATTTCAAATGGTGTAAAGAGACTGTAAGCAGCAATATGGGAATGGAAATTTTGAGTATATATCCAGTGATTAGACAAAAAATAACGGATATCTTTGTCTGTTAAATCGTCGTTATCAAACAGTTCAAAAAGAGGATGATTGTTAACTCTGTGTGAACGAATGTAGTCCTTGATAAACGGAATAAAAGAGTCTACATCGTTAATTTCTTCTGGTACTTGATAGTTAGGCAAGTACTGCAACTCAATTCTTTCAATTGTGTCACGTATGAGCCAATTTTTCAGAGAGCGAAGTGTTCCTAACGCATGTCCCTGCTGAAATACTTCTTGATTAATCTTGAAAAGTTTTAACTGAAGCTCCTGCCAAACATAGCTGTTTTTGTTACGAAAAGCTTCATGTGCAAAAATTTCTACTTTGCTGATGTAACTGCTGAGATTATCTAAATTACAGTCTTCTGGGAATCTAGCCAATGTGGTCGATTGTGAGAACGTCATTCAAATAGGGATACGAAACTTCAATTAACTTCATATTAGCTACTTACCGCACATTTAAGTAAATGTCCATAACTTAACAAATAACTTTGCGTTTTCTTCACATTATTGACATATAGCTTTACATTCAAATACTGATCTCTACATCTTCTTGATTGCAGAAAGGTAGAGATCTCACTCATCGTGGTTACGGGTGTATCTGTAAAGGAGATCCAAATAATAAAAGCAAGCAGCATTTCGACAATATTTTTTGCTGCATCCGAGCTATTTAGTGTTTTTACCCTTCAGGACGCGCTTTAACAAAGCTTCAAATGAATTAAATTTATTTGAAAGTGTAAAAGCTATTACATTACACATTGATTCTAAGTTTGGTTTCAATCCCGTGAACGGGTTTCATTAATTTGAAAGGCAATCTGATTTTTCATCAATTGAACAAATCAACGAGTTTCAATCCCGTTAACGGGTTTCATTAATTTGAAAGATTCACGAAAAACGTAAATTCCGTATGGTTTAGCTTTGTTTCAATCCCGTGAACGGGTTTCATTAATTTGAAAGTTGTCGAAGATACTTTTCAAAAGCAACCCTGAAATGTTTCAATCCCGTGAACGGGTTTCATTAATTTGAAAGATACATCTAGGTGGAAGACACGCGGAAGATCACGACGTTTCAATCCCGTGAACGGGTTTCATTAATTTGAAAGATGTTTGTGTTCCTGCTCCTGTTGAAACTATGTAAGGGTTTCAATCCCGTGAACGGGTTTCATTAATTTGAAAGATGAATCCAATTTCAACTAAGATTTTAGTATCAAGTTTCAATCCCGTGAACGGGTTTCATTAATTTGAAAGGTAAATTAGGTGATGAGCGTACACAGCCTATTGTCTGTTTCAATCCCGTGAACGGGTTTCATTAATTTGAAAGAATTTGGTTCATGCTCAACGGGCAAAAAATTCAAGGGTTTCAATCCCGTGAACGGGTTTCATTAATTTGAAAGCCATCGCCAAACCTAACAAGCTGTAATTCAATTTTGTTTCAATCCCGTGAACGGGTTTCATTAATTTGAAAGACGGCAACGCGGGGGTATACGCCGAAGCCCCAACCTAGTTTCAATCCCGTGAACGGGTTTCATTAATTTGAAAGTTTGCAAAGTTTCGCTAAACCCGTTCCTCCAATTCTCGTTTCAATCCCGTGAACGGGTTTCATTAATTTGAAAGTTGGCATTACAAGGTGCATTCATTGCGCCAATGGTTGGTTTCAATCCCGTGAACGGGTTTCATTAATTTGAAAGCCTGCACCCTCCCGCCACCCTGCGATTAAAACCAACGAGTTTCAATCCCGTGAACGGGTTTCATTAATTTGAAAGCTATATTTTCATTAGCAATAGATGATATAGATAGTTCAAGTTTCAATCCCGTGAACGGGTTTCATTAATTTGAAAGGCAAAGGCGGTACTACTCCCTGTGGAGATAGTTGTTGTTTCAATCCCGTGAACGGGTTTCATTAATTTGAAAGTTACTCCCCAAACTCTATCTAGTAGTTGTGATTGAGGTTTCAATCCCGTGAACGGGTTTCATTAATTTGAAAGTCAGACTGCTTCGGTAGCGAGTTACTGTGAACTGTCAAGAGTTTCAATCCCGTGAACGGGTTTCATTAATTTGAAAGGCGCGTGTTCCTTGTTGTCGGCTGGACGCAATGACCGTTTCAATCCCGTGAACGGGTTTCATTAATTTGAAAGAATCTAGCTCGTTACCGTCAAAGCATATGATCTAGTTTCAATCCCGTGAACGGGTTTCATTAATTTGAAAGCGAAATGCTTCCGTCTGTTAGTCCTTTATTCAAAAATAAAGTTTCAATCCCGTGAACGGGTTTCATTAATTTGAAAGGGGAATGTCTTTTGTAGTATCCCTTCCCATTATGCTAGTTTCAATCCCGTGAACGGGTTTCATTAATTTGAAAGGATTTGGTGATTTTTTCTGGCTGGGCTAGCGATGGAAGTTTCAATCCCGTGAACGGGTTTCATTAATTTGAAAGCTAGTGTGAATCAAGCATAAAAGCTTGGTCATATGTTTCAATCCCGTGAACGGGTTTCATTAATTTGAAAGCCGCCACGGCTAATTGTACCCTCATTACTATTGTTTCAATCCCGTGAACGGGTTTCATTAATTTGAAAGTCAAAAGATTAGAGTCAATATTAACAGATGAAAGTTTCAATCCCGTGAACGGGTTTCATTAATTTGAAAGTGTATCATCCAAGCCGAATAAACCCGTAGCTACAAGTTTCAATCCCGTGAACGGGTTTCATTAATTTGAAAGACTACAAGTGTTGAAAGCCATGCACAGTCAGCTTTGTTTCAATCCCGTGAACGGGTTTCATTAATTTGAAAGGTAACACCAAACTTATCGCGTATCTTAACGGTCGTTTCAATCCCGTGAACGGGTTTCATTAATTTGAAAGTTGAATACGGTTTTCTATTCGAGTAGCTTTATGTTTCAATCCCGTGAACGGGTTTCATTAATTTGAAAGAACGTAGTAAGCTTGACTAACGCTGTCAGGAGAAGCGTTTCAATCCCGTGAACGGGTTTCATTAATTTGAAAGTCCGCCAGCTAGAAGCTAATTATAGAGCCATTCCCCGGAGCATTTTTGGCGGGGCAAGTTTAAAAGTCCGTTTCCGGCATTTAAGAACAGGCTCTAGATTCATCTCAAAACTCTGAAACTATTGATATGTCAAGGTTCTGGCGATTTGGCGGGGGGTGGGGGGTTTTCGCCCGTGCTTTGCCCCGCCAAAAAATTCTATTAGCATCATACTGCCATCATAATATAATGGTTTCTTGCTGTCGAGGTTGCTCAGAACCGTAGGTAATAGTCTTACGTACTGCTCCAGCATCCAATACATAGATACGTACTGAATCTTCGGCAGGTTTAATCAACTTCTCAACTTGCACCTTTAGCTTAGCAAACTGCACCGCAGTTAAAAAACATTCAAACACGCTGTATTGCGTCCAAGTGCCATAACCAGAGAGCATTTTATGTAGTTTTGTTCGCCGCTTATTCGCGGCTTTAGTATCTGGCAAATCGTAAATTATGAGGTAAAACAAAGTACTCATCGCAGTGTTAAGGCTTTATAGGGAATCCCTTCTTGTAAATGTCGGCTCAATAAACGTGCTTGCAATTCGATCGCACGACGATAGCTGCAACGATAACCAAAGGTGGGATGCTTAAACTCGTCGTTCATTTTTCGTTCCCACGCTAGCAAAAACTGTTTGCGTCCAGATTCTGAAAGTCGATATGCACCTAGATTTTCGGTAAAGTCATGAGGTTTGATTTCTTTGTGGGTGATCACTGCAAGTATTAAATTATCTGCAATCAAGGGGCGAAATTCTTCCATTAAATCGAGAACCATTGCAGGTTGTCCTCTGGTTGCTTCATGCAAATAACCAACGTAGGGGTCTAAACCAGCCATATGTACCGCAGCCGTCACCTGTACTTGCAAAAGTCCATAAGCAAATCCCAATAATGCATTTACTGCATCCGTGGGAGGACGGCGATTTCTACCGTTAAATGGCCATTGTTCTTCCAGCATCACCGACCAAGCAGCAAAATATTCTCGTGCAGCTAACCCTTCAACACCACGTACTTCATCGAGGGTTGTTTGTTCTTTAACTAGTTGTTTACGGGATTTGACGGGATTGTCTTTTTGGTCGTGGCGGTATAAAACACTGTGTTGGTTGTGGATTTTTCCAGTAACAATTGTTTTGGTAATCTCCAAGCGATGAGCTTCGTTACAATAAGCAGCATACTGTGCTAGTCGCAACTGACCGTTACGGGAGTATGCGGGAAGGGCGGAACCTAAATATTTACCAAAACTAGAAAGGTAATGTACTGGCATTCCTAACTCCAAAGCATACACCAGAGCATCGCCAGTAATTTGGGGATTTCCCATTAATACGACTTGTTCGACAGTTTGGGCGGGAACCGATTTTTTTTCCCAGTTGCCATTTTCTTGTTTTAAGGCGACTTTAAAAGCTTCCGCAGCTTTACTTAAAACAGCATCAGGTTGAGTAACATAAAGAATAGACATTTTTAGACCTCAAGGCGTAATTTTTTAACTTCTTTTGGTAAGCAAATTTTCTGCAAACTGCAATCATTACACTTTTTCGGGTGGTCAATGGGTGGTGGCATTTTCTGACCAATTGCAGCCCGTGCTGATGCAATTGCTTGTTCTGTGGCTTGTCGTAATGCGGGTGTAAAATTTACACGTTCGCGGCGGCGATTAGCGTAGTAGAAAATTTCTCCGTAGGGGATAAAGCCTCCCGTGCGTTCTTCTAAACACAAGGCTGCACCACAGAGTTGAAAATGATCGTTGAGGTGGTTAGCCATACGTCCCTTCTTAAATTCCAGAGGGATTAGCTGGTTGTCTTTCTCCTCCACCGCATCGATGATACCGTTGATTAGCAGGCGATCGCACCACACCCACTGATGCCGATAAATTACCTTATCACCTTCAACATACTTACCTTCATCATCAACATTACGGTGCAAATGGCGGCCAATAATCATGTGTTCATTATCAGCATTTTCCCCAAGTTCGTACTCCAGAAAAAAACGACGCGGGCAATATTCCCAAGCATTAAGATAAGCCAAGGGAAGATAATATTGTTCGTTCATAATCTTTGAAAAAATACAAATCTTTAACTAACGACTGGTAAATACTTATTGGTTTTAGATCTCTTCGATTTGGATGGCTTTTGCAGCAGACTTACTCCCAAAGCAAGTTGTGTCTGTCCCATTCCCATAGCAGTTTTACGCCCTACCCCAGCAAAAAAAGCAAAATTTGCCAAAATAGTAGCAATTCGAGCCGCTTCCGGGCTATTAAATCGGTAACGAACCAAACCCTGCGCCCCAACTTCTGTTCCTCCTTCCATCTTGAGTGCGTAGGTTTTGAGGTCGTAGGCTGTAACTAAAGCATTCCATTCACAACTTGGCAGATGATATTGTTGAGGTGCAAAAATATTCCACCGTCGATGCAACGAATTAAACACCAATTCAGGTAAAGGAAAAGTTTGTATACTTTGATTTTGCTTGAAGCTAGTAGGTGAAAGAAAATGCATTTCGATATCATTTAAAACTTGCGCTGGGTGTGAAAGTAACCCATAATCAGCTGCACCTGCTAATTGATGCGTTCCTGGTAGCGCATACATATTCCGTAATACAAACGGAAAATCACCTAACACTAAAGATTGAGTTTCTGACTGTTCAAACCCACGCATTAAAGGTTCAATTAAACTTCCATCTAATAAACCAATACGAAAATAAAAATAATCTCCTATACGCACCCCACCCTGACGACGGTTTCCCAATAACCCGGAAATAGTCAACGGTGAATTTTGACTAGCATGGATAGTTTCCGCAATAGATGGGTTTCCAGCAGCAAACCATTTAAGTACTAAAGCGTGCAATGCACGAGATAAAGTAGGGGGTATATCTCCCACATCCGCAGCTGCCAATTCAACAACAATTGAATGTAATGTAGTAGATTTATGCTGTTGCGACGACATTTCCTGCTCCATAAAATATTACTGTTGGTAAACAAATTTGTTCTGGTAATTGTTGATGTTGTTCTGTAGTTAATGTTGATTTATACTCTTGCCAATCATCATTATTTTTAGTTACTAAATATTCACCATTTAACTGTGACTGACTGATCAAACTGGCAGGAGGCATCACAATTCGGTTATAAAGTAAGATTCGAGTACTACTTGGCAAATCTAACGGATTTAAAGGATGCAAACAAGTATAATCACCAGATTTAACTTGCATGACTTGATCTGGAATTTTGATAGCTTCTACTCTGACTTTAGCAGCCCATTTTCCTAAACGTATCCAACGTGGTATTTTGATACCTTCTGGGGCAATAATATAAGTACGATATTGACTCCCAACAGCTAATTCTTTAGCTCGTCCGTAATTAATTGGATAATTTTTCTCTGCACCTTTATCTCCAAATTGTTTTGATTTGCCATAATAGCCTACTTGAGCAGCTTTAAAGGTATTAATTTGATATGACCAGTTAATCGGTTGAGCAGGGAAAACATAAATTCCTGCCTTATTGAGATGAATCAGATTTTGTTCAGCACTTGCATCTAAATATGTTGGTTTTTGTGCCAGTTCACCTTGCAATCGATACGGTTGGGGAATATATTGAATTGCAAAAAGTGCAAAACTTAAACCCCAATTATGTAAATATTTTTCAGTTTCATAGAGAATTCCCATCTCTCGCGTGGCAAAGAAAACATTATCATGTAGCGTTAAAGTGCAGTGATATAGTACCATTGGTGTTTGTAGAAGTGTTTGAAAACAGTAGGGTGTGTTATGCCGTAGGCTAACGCACCTTGATTTGATGGTGTTGATGGTGCGTTTTATAAAACTATCACTTGCAGCAAATTAAAGCTTACTAACGCACCTTGATTTGATGGTGTTGACGGTGCGTTACGCTAAAGCGATAACACACCCTACAATTGAATTTCCGAAAGCGAGGTATAAGATAAATTACGAATTACGAATTACGAATTACTTTTACCTTTCTTTTTCAACGCACCAAAAGATTCTGCATAGGCTTTAGTTTGTCCATAGAGTGCAGTGATAGTTTCCACTAGCCTAGTTTCATCTTGATACAATGCGCCGACTTCATCTAGTAGTTCTTCCAATTCAGAACCAAAAAGCAGCTTTGTCTGACGTACAGGTTCCTCATTGAGTAAATTCTTTGTCACCGTTTCTACCTGTTGTAAAATGTCGCCAATAGGAGTGTCAACTTCACCTTTTAAAGCATCATAAAGTGCTTGAGTGTAATGCAAGTTGCTAAATATTTCACCATCACAAAATGCAATTCCTGCGATATAGTTTTTCATGGTTCCTGTGCGTGATTCTTGTGCGCCGTAACGCTTAGTACGCAGTAAGTTTCCTAGAACATAAATAAATCCTTCATAGGTTGAGTCACGCAGGGTTTCAACTGTGGGAAATGTCACTTCTGGGATAACGTGATCTAATTCATTAATACTGCTACGCATTTCTCCTGCTTCACTCATCGTTCCCCCTTCAAAAGGTGCGTTGAATGTAAAACTGCGGTGCGATTGTTCGTAAGCACTCAAAGAAAAAGCCGAGTCTGAATATACTTTGGAACGTTCTGATCCACTATCTCCGATCGCAAAACCATAGATAATACAATCAGGGCATTTTTTACAGGATTTTTCGCCGTTATATTCACAGTGTTTCTCTTTATTGGCTTCGTCGGCGGTAGTGAGGTTTAAACCACGAAGTAATTCGCGTCCAGCAAGTCTTTCTGGTGTGGTTTGTTTGCGTTTGAACATTACCAAACGGCTGATTTGTTTCTTGCTTTCATCTGTGTTTCCTAAACCAGCTTGTGTCCGCGCAGTATTGAGGATTCCATCAGTTTGGAATACTGGAAATGATTGACTGTGACGCAATAGAATGAAGTGGATATACTTTCCAGATGCTAAGCGGGGGAATGCAGATTGAAATTGGGGTTTTAAGGTTGCGAGAATACTCATGAATTTGTTCCTGATAATTTCAAGAGGTCAATAAAGAATAGTAAATTAGGATGCTTTAGCAGATTTTTCTTGCAAAGCTAACCAACGGTAGGCGAATTCTGCACCTGATTTAATGCGGTTGCGATTTTCTTGTAATAAAGCGCGATCGCCTTTATAAAGGTCAAGAAATAATTCTCGTACACAAGTTGTGATAAACGTATGAATTGCAGTTAATTCTCGTTCTTCTCTAGTGGTTATATCTGTTGATTTATCCATTATTAAAGGTCGTTTATAGACTTCTTGACGTTCTAAAGCATCTTTGATTTGACCAGAGGCTTGCAAAATCAAATCATCTACATCAACTTCTTGAGGAACTGATAAAATGATTTCCAAAGCTTTAGCTATGGGCAGTAAAATTGTGTGACTAGATTCACCTAGATTTGCTTGATAAAAGACCCGGTATTGTTGGACTAATTTTTCAATTAATTTCATGAGGTAGCTTCCTTTATTTTTTACTGAACTATCTTGTTTTACCCAGAATTGGGCATATTGCCAATAACGTTTAACCTCTTCTTGGCTAGGTATATCTCGTTTATCACGTCGTAAACCTTCTGCTGCTAAAGAAAAAATATTGAGTACATTTGTTGTCACCTCCCGCACTGTTTTAATCAAATCTCGCCACTTAGCATCTGGTGGAGAACTACGAGTATCTAAATGAAGACTGTAGGCAAATAAAAGGCGCTGCATTGCATTTTTAAAATCCTGAACTCGCAATGAATTAGACAAGCCGAGTAAATTCCAAAATGCAGCGGGTGCATCGATAATTACAGATTCATTGAAATCGCGATCGCTGTTATAAATTGGAACTGAACTACTAGTAGCTATGACCTTGACTCCTAGCAAAATAGAAAGTGATAAAGCCAAAAAACTTGGTTGTACCCACGCGTCAGTAACTGTTTTACCTCTTGTTGTTGTGTAGTTCATTGCCATAAAAGGCAAATCTTCTCTATTGTATTTATTGTCTTTAAAACGTCCTGCTGTAGCTTCATCATTTAACCAAACCACTGATTGTAAAGCACTAATATCCATGTCCTTCTCTAACCATTGCTTACGAACATCCCACAGATTTATTTGCTTCATATTGTTGACTAATAATTTAATAGCAACCGCAGTTTGTGGGGAGTATACATAAGCAGGAAACATATACAAAAATATTGGTTGCTGTTCTTCTAACTTGCCTGCTGGGACTGCCCAAAAAGCTTGTCGCAATAACATTTCTAAAGCATATATTTTGGAAATGCCACGTTTAATTTGTCTACCTCCAAGGGCATTTTTATTACTATATTGCTGTGGTTTAAATAAAACCACTGAATCCATCTGGTCTTCGGATGCAAACTCACCAGAACTCAAAGAACAAATAGGTTGTTTAGCGGCTTTTGTTTTAGCATCAGCATAAGCTGTAAATTCAGCAGCAAATGATGAATGATTACTTTCCCAACCTTTAACTTCTAGATATTGAGTTAAATAACCGTAGAAAATATCGCGGATAGGGCTAGAGTGTGATTTTATTAAATTATTTTCACTTGCCCAATTTGCTAAATTTTCCGCCCATATTTCAATACGTTCAGAAATATCTTCCGGCTTGAAAGTTGCATGATGAGCAACATAATATGCTGCTGCATGATACCATCCATAATTGACACCTCCTGCTTGTACTTGTGTTTGTTCAGGTGATATTTTTTCTTGAACTCCTAATTTATTCAGCATCCAATTGATGTATTCTGCCGAATCAGGAAAAAACTCTTTTTGAGTCAGAAAAATAAATTCAGCAATTCTATCTGCACGAATATCTGCACCTTTGTTCAAAAATTCTCGCTCAGTTTCAGTTAAAACCAATTTATCCAAACGTTTCGGTGTAGCAGGGTCTTTACTATTTGCTACTTTCACCTCAATTACTCGCGGGAGTTTCGGTATCAATTCGCTTGGAGAAAATAATTCTAAAGTTTGGGGTGCAACTTTTAAGCCCTTACCATCTCGCTTAAATCCAATATCTCCATCCAACATTTTACTTCCTAAAACTCCACTAACTTGACTCCAAATAAATTCTTGGAGTTCGTTAATATCTGGAGTTTGGCTATCTGTCGGTGCTAAATAAATGATACCTTGAGCAAAAAATAAAATTGGCTCCCAATTGAGTTTTTTAGCAAATTTCATTGTGGCATTATGAATACCATTACTTAAAATACCTATTGTGTCTAGCAAGCGATGATAAACCAAACTTTTATTGATATTTAAATACCGCAATTGTTCCCGCAGTCTTTGTCCTCTAGTTTCGGTATCAATATCTGCTGGATCGCTACAATGTACTGCAATATCACCAAAAGCAAGCAGACGACGTAGGGGAATTTCTAAACGGCGACGGTCTTTAATTTTAGGGACAGGCCAATTAGCTGGGTAAATATTTGTGCCGACTTTGTTCTGGGTATTTTGTGCTAAATAAGCAATTTCAGTTAAATATTCTTGCCATTCTGACCAAAATAAATGAAATTGTAACTTTTCCCCTAAATCACGACATACATTAAGAATTTCTTCGACTTCCCAATTTTTTGGTGTCTCTTCTCCTTGTCCATTACAATACTTGTTGTAATCGTGTAGAGTTAAACCCAAACAAAGTAGATATTTTTCAACATCTGATAACGGTTGAGCTAAATATTTACTAATATTCCAAGCTGTGAGTAAGCCATTAAGAACGTGAACTAATAAATTTTGGTCAGCACGGCTTGACCAACTTTGTGCTTTTTCTTGAGCATAGCGATCGCCTAGTTTAGATAACACTTCATAATGTGCCTCATAAGAACCACCCAAAGCTGAAATCGAAGCAAATTCTTGCTCTAGAGATGGTAACAACTTCTCAATATACAAACGCAAAATTGGGTCTGTATCTTCTGGAAGAGTTTCAATCAATAGTCTTTGAAGTAAACTAGACATCATAGTGAAAAGTCCTTTGCGCCTTTGCGCCTTTGCGTGAGACAAATTCATTTAAAAAATAGAAGATTCAAATCGCGTACTAGTAAACTTCGTCAAACGCCACTTTAAAGCTTCCAAAAGTAAAGCATCCTGATTGAATGCACAGGCGTAAGCTTGTTCACTCGCGTCAACTAAACGGTATAAACCAAACAACGGACTGAGATTAAGAGTACGGCTAACTTCCCAATGACTACTTAATTTATTTTTGTTGACTGGTACTAAAAAAGTAAGTAATCTTTTTTGCCGTAAACAAGTAATCACCTCAGATTGAGGATGTCCAATCAAGCTTAATTTATCTATCAAACAAAGTTCGCCAAATTGTAATTCACTACTTGGGCGGTTGCATTGTAAACTAATATTATCAATACGCTCGTCAACCCATTGCTGAATGCGAAGATAGACATTGATAAAATCATCGGGAAATTCTTCTTCACCTCGTCCTGAGTTATTAGCTGCATTTAAAAATGTTTCCCGGTCAATGATTTCCACTCGCGCATAGGGTAACAGTCGCAGTAAATCATAAGTGTAAAAATTATTGCCATCCCAAACCGCTGCTTGCAGCGTTGAACCTCCTCGAAAGCGTAACAATTCTTTTTGAGTTGCTTTTTCTACATCAGTTTTATGCTTTTTATACCAATAACTTTGTGCTGATTCAAAATCTTGGGAATATACGCGCTGTAAATCTTCACTCATGCGATCGCGCACCAATTGACTCACCTTTGCATTCTCTTGAGTCATCCGCCAAAACATACCCTGTGCTTGTAATACACCCCAACGCTGGCGATATTTTTCAAACTCCTTCGGTGGGTCAAATGCACAAGCGATCGCATCTGCTAAACTATCCCGCGTCACCGTTTGATTAGGACTCAGTTTTTCCTGTAATCTAGCCATCACCCAAGGAGTATGACCAGGAATCAAAATAAATGCTTTATAAGCATTAAAACCAGCATGTCTACCCAAACGTCCTAAACGCTGCGTCACCGCCGACGAATCACTACTTTCAAAAATCAACAGGTGAATCTTAAAATCCACACCCACATCAACCGCAGAAGTACCCACAACTAAAACAGGCTGTTCAGCATCTTTTAACTTACTTTGCACCTGCAATCTTTGCTGACGGTCGATGCGTCCGCTAACTTCTTTAACTTCAACTCCTGGTAATAAATCATTCAGCAAACGAGTCACTTGACCAGCTTTCGCCACCGAATTGACAATAATCAATCCCCTCGCTTTTGACTCCGCATTCAGAATTTCCTGAATGGTGGGAATCATATCTTTTAACCATGTCTGTGTGTCCGCATCTTTTGCTAATTCCACAAACTCTAATTCCACCGCTTGTAGAATTGGTCGGTATCCGAACTTTTCCTCATTTGCATAAACTCCTTCAACCGTAGCAACCTTAAAACCAGCTTTGCGTAATTGTTCAATAAAATCAGGTTTTGGCGTTGCTGAAGTAAACAAAAACCGTCTGGGACGAGATTGATTTTCTTGACTGCGACGAATAAAAGCCAAACTATTTAAAGCAGCAGTTTCTTGATGACTTCCAAAAATATGAAACTCATCAAACACCCACAAATCAGGCCATTCCGCCAATACCAACGGTAGTCTATCCATAGCATCACCTGGGTCACGGTATTGATGGTGAATAATGTAATGAAAAATATCGGGGTTGGTCAGCAAAACAGGCTTTTGTTGAATCGCTAGCAGCAGTTCTTGAAACTTGTTACTTTTAATTGCTTGCTTAACCCGTCTGCTTAATTCCGCACCGTATAGACGGTCTACTCGTTGAGACGCATCTAAACCAAACAGTTTATTGTAGTGATTTTGTTGTTCGCCTTGGTCTTCCACCAGTTCAATTGTGGGATACAACCCCATAATCCGAAACTCAGGATTAATTAGCCCTGGTAAGTTTGCACCCAACGTCTTACCATCACCAGTTGCAGCTTGATTACAGATAATATCTGCATCACCATGTATAATTTCTTTATAAGTCTTCGCTTGGTGTGATGATAGAGGACAGGCACATCCTGGAGGTGCTTGCAGTTTGGGAGCCTTCTGAGTGACAATACATTCAGACGTACACCCAAGCGGACAGTTCTCAACTCCTGGGTTGAGTTGAGAGTAAAGAGGTTGTAAAAAAAGCTTCACTTGATTAACCCTGTATTACTTGAACACAGTTTATTACCTGTTTTTGAAACTTTAGAGTCAAAATTTGATATCAACTGATATTTGTTGAAGCTGTTGATATCAAATAACTGATATTGTTGAATGACAGAGCTAGCCAGCAATTAACATTTAATTGCTGGCGTATTCTGTTACTCAGCACACAGTGAGGATTATCTGAAATCTTGCACCAGTCCTAAAAACCGCCATAGGTTAGTCAGTAGGGTGTGTTGTCGCGCAGCGCAACGCACCATCATTGATTTTCGGTGCGTTAGGACTAACGTCCATAACGCACCCTACCATTTAAACCCTATCAATTTTTAGATTTCAATCCACTTCAGTGGACTTAAGCTATTAGCCAAGAAATTTATTTCTTGGCGGGAAATAAAGCAGGTGCAATATCCGAGTTACAAAAACGCTGCCTTTTTTTAGTTTTGAGACTGTTGCAATATTGCAAACCTAAAACTAAGGCTTTCATTCAGATGAATAGCATTTTCCGCAAACTTCTTTTTGAAGGAGTTCAAATCTAGCTTTTGTGTAAAAAAGGAGGAGTCAAACTGTTTTCCTCCCTATACACTCTGGAAGCAGTTACAGAAACTTGCCTCCAACCAGATTCTCGCATTCGGTTAAGGCTCCCTGTTGCTGTTGATTGTTCAAGCAATAAATCGTAACTTTGCTCAACGTTAAGATGCAAAGTTTCTGAAACAGTTGTATAATGACGAAACATTGTATTTTTTCCTTTTTTAAGGTCAAAGAATTTCGAGGCAAATACTGCTTTTTGCCTTTAAAAGTAAAAGTTTTAACTATCCTCCGTGGAATTGGCGTTCCTACGGAGGTTTTTACTCTTGATTAAATTTTTACCACGTCCGCCACAGAAAAGCAAGAACCTAGTTGATAATATGTACTGTTACCCGAAAATTGATCATATGTACAGTCACCAAAGTTTTACTTTAATCAAAGTAATGTAATGATATTGTTTTAGTAGGAAAGGCAGTTTTGTTTAATATAATGAGTTCCTGCAAGCGGGATTGAAACACTGTCCATTTGATCAACTAGCCTTTCCCAAGCATCAACTAACTAGAAGTTCTGAGGGACAGCAAGATAAACTCATATCGTAGACTATGCCCTCTAATCCAAGCAAAGATTACAATCAAATCGCTTTTGCCTTAGAAATCCTCAGACTTTTAGCCGAAAAACCACGGCGACGCGAAGAACTGACAGATTTTCTCTCAATCTTTGTTGAACAGCATGGTAAATCTGCTGACACTGCTGATATCAAGCAAAAAGTTACCCGCACGATTCGCAAACTTAGAGACTGCGGTATCGAAATTCAAAGCACTACTCACAGTCCTTACAAACTAGTTGAGTCCAATTTTCCCCTGCTGCTGTCAACCCAACAGCGAGAAGCCCTTGCAACAGCTGCATATTTTTTGGCTGATATGGGTTTCTCGGCGCAAGCAAGCCACATTCAACGCATTGGTAACTTAACAGAAGCCGACATACCGGCATCTATCAAACTTGATTTTAGCCCCCCCGTTGACTATAGCGAGAAAAAAGTAGATATCATCGTTCGCCAACTGCAAGAACGTTTTGAGCAACAATGCCGCTACACTATTCGCTATGAAAGTAAACCAGGTGAAGGACGCATCTGGGATATTGACCGTTCGGAACTACGACTACATGAAGGTGTTCTCTACCTATTTGCATTTATCCCTGACTGGCGTTCTTGGCGGTTTGACTATTGGCACAATATTGACCAAAATCATATCTTTCGCCTCGATAAAATCGCCAGTGTTGGTGCTGCATCGGATACTCGTTGGGTATCCTGCGACTTTCCCACATTGAAAGTACGATATCGCATGAGCGGACAACTAGCCAACTACAATCCTCGACGAAAAGATGAAGTGGTTATTTACAGCGACCCAGAAGGAAAATTTCGTGAGATTGAAGCCACAATAGATTATTGGTTTTGGTTTCGCCAGCGCATCTTAAAATATGGGTCAAATGTTGAAATTTTGAGTCCGCAAAAGTTGGTTGAGGAAATTAAAAAAGAATATCACAAGATATGGGAAAAATTTTTAGCAAAAGAAAACAGTAACAATCATAGTTCAACTTGATATAGTGTCATACAAATTCGTAATTCGTAATTCGTAATTCGTAAGTGGTAGCCTGCGGGTTATGCGAAGCAGTACGTGTCTACGATTTTACGTTAATACTGCGTAATATCACGTTCGCTGGATTACTTATAATTCGGAGTATGTGTGTGCAAAAACCTTAAAATACTCGCCCCTGCACCCCTTCACCCCTAATCCCCAACGCCACTTGCTCCACTTGGGGAGACCCCAAGACCGCAGTGGCTCCTCCCTTTCGGTCGTGGGGGCCCCGAGTTCCCCTGCTCCCTTGCAGTCTTAATGATAAGTCTTTAACCGGACATGATATAAGTCCTGCCTATGTAACACTAAGGTGCTAAAATTACTCAACAGTTATTTAGTTAATCAAGGAAATATATTGTAATGACCTCTATCCTCCATCCCTTGCGGATTGGCAAACACATTGTCCGCTATCCCATTGTGCAAGGTGCAATGGCAGTAGGGGTATCTGGGGCAAAGCTTGCTGGAGCGGTCGCCAACGCGGGTGGAGTAGGTGTGATAGCTTCACTAGGACTGGGGTTGCATTCTCCTAACTTTCACCAACGCAAACGAGGCAGCTTTTTTGAAGCTAATCGACTTGCTTTGATAGATGAACTCACCAAAGCCCGCACCATTAGTCCAGATGGAGCGATCGCAGTCAATATTCTAGTTGCTACCAAAAATTATCCTGTATTAGCTCAAACAGCTGCTGCCCAAGGAGCAAATCTGATCATTACTGGAGCCGGATTACCTCTGACTTTACCACAATACACCGCAGACTATCCTGATGTGGCATTGGTGCCAAGCATATCCAACTTACTCTCAGCTCAATTAATCTGCCAAACTTGGCAACGTGAATATAATCGACTACCCGATGCCTTGATTGTGGAAAATTGTCAACTAGTAGGAGGGCATTTCACCCAGTGCGAACATGTGAACTCTCCAGGATTCTCCATTGAATCTTTGATTTTTCAGTTGCGGGAGTATTTAAAGCAACAGCTGGGTGTGATGATTCCGTTAATTGTAACAGGAGGAATTAGCGATCGCACCGATATTGATCGCATATTGGCAATAGGAGCAGATGGTGTACAAATCGGCACTCGCTTCATGACCACAGAAGAAGGCGATGCCGAGCAACGCTATAAAGACTACCATCTCCAAGCCTGTGCAGAAGATATTGTGACTGTGCCCAGTCCTGTAGGTAAACCCAGTCGTGCTTTACGTAATTCCTTTGCAGAACAGGCAATGATTGACTCATCAACAATCCTGGAACGGCGATGTATAGCCAATTGTTTAGAAACCTGTTTGTGTCGAGACACCGGCAAAACTTATTGCCTTCTGCAAGCACTGGCTAAGGCTACCCGTGGGGACGTAGAACATGGTCTAATTTTCTCTGGAGCTAATGTTAGGTACACTGAATCCCCACATGGTAATACACTGTAGTGTGGTATTACGGGTTGCGATCGCAATCCCCAATAAGTTCATAATTTAGATTTCGCAATTCAAAATAGGCTTTGAGAAAAGAGGCAACCTTGTCTTGGGGATGATTATCGTCATCTAGTAGCAGTTCCTTCTCATCATCACTCCAGTAGGGGTCAAGTTTTACCGCTTCCAAAACTTGACCCAGAATGCATAACTCTATCTCATCGCCGGTGATACTAAAACCATTTGAATTTCCTCAAATCTCAAATCTTGCACCTGGAAATGTGAATGTCAAAACCAGAACTACGTGTAAGATGAGCAAGACGTTCAATCTCAAGTAAAATAAGATACATAACTATTTGTGGAAAAATAGATTCAAGGGCTATTTGTGCCGCTTGCCCCCAATCAGGTGGCGATGCAGACTTTATATGGAGATAAGTCCAATGAGCAATGAGGTAGGCAGTTAAAGAAAGAATTAGCCAGCGATACATCCCCTTGAGAGTGCCTTGCCCAAAACGGTGCAAGCCAAAACGATGCTTTGCAGTTTTAAACCATCCCTCAAGTTGACCAAGGATTGATATTTAAAAATCGGCTGATTGCACTTGGGGATTTTGTTTGACTGTGTTCGGGTAATGGGTGTCCTTGTGCCTCTAAGAATAACGCTCTTCTTCGCTTCTAGGTTATCTTTTTGGTACTGCGTCGGCATCAGTTCTTTGAGGGTGTACACGCTCATCTTGGGCGTGGGCAAGCATTTTCTTAGTGCTTTGTTTAATCAGATATTTCACGCCTTTTCTCTCATGTTTTCAGTCTCAAATGCAAATCTGACG
>NZ_JAECZC010000055.1:58765-58926 GCF_016056305.1 Amazonocrinis nigriterrae CENA67
AATAACGCTCTTCTTCGCTTCTAGGTTATCTTTTTGGTACTGCGTCGGCATCAGTTCTTTGAGGGTGTACACGCTCATCTTGGGCGTGGGCAAGCATTTTCTTAGTGCTTTGTTTAATCAGATATTTCACGCCTTTTCTCTCATGTTTTCAGTCTCAAATG
>NZ_JAECZC010000055.1:59137-65942 GCF_016056305.1 Amazonocrinis nigriterrae CENA67
TGATTTCTAAGAATATATTTATTTTAAGTGGTCGCTCATCTAACTAAAATTTAAACCTTGAAACAGCGGCAATTGAATGATTTGTGTTTGCTGAACAATATCCAGATTGGACAACGAAATACCCAACAGCCTGACATGGCGATCGCTCAACTCAACCACCTCAAACAGTGCTTTCGCAGTCGCAAATATAACATCTAGTTCACGCGTGTAGTCGAGCATAGTCTTGCTGCGCGTAATCTGCTGGTAGTCAGAAAACTTAACTTTCAAAGTTAAAGTGCGCCCTCGCGCCTGGTGCTGGTCTAACCGCTGCTGCACAATTTGAGCAATTTGTTCTAATTCGAGCAACATTTCGTGGCGAGATCTTAAATCTTTTGCAAACGATGTTTCTGCACCTATGGACTTGCGAACCCGATTTGGCTCAACTGCCCGTTCATCAATGGCCCTGGCAATATTGTAGTAGTAATGCCCAACTTTACCGAAATGGTGCGTTAATTCTAAGAGCGATCGCTCCTTTAAATCTGCACCAGTATGAATCCCTAAAGAGCGCATCTTGGCTGCTGTCACCTCTCCAATGCCGTGAAACTTCTCAATCGCCAGCTGTTCTACAAACGCTTCGGCTTGCTCCGGTAAAATCACCGTCAGTCCATTAGGCTTATTTTGCCCTGATGCCATCTTTGCTAAGAACTTGTTGATTGATACTCCCGCCGTCGCTGTCAGCTGAGTTTCTTGTAGTATCGCCGCTTTGATGTACCTAGCAATGGTGGAAGCATAAGCGATGTCCTTTTTGTTCTCAGTAACATCGAGGTATGCTTCGTCCAGGGCTACCCCTTCTACTAAATCAGTGTACCGTTTGAAAATGTCGTGGATTTGGGCGGACACTTCTCGGTACACGTCAAATCTGGGGCTGACAAAGATTAGTGATGGGCAAAGTGCGATGCCTGCGGCAACGTCTTCGACGAACGCACTCACCGAAGGCATCGCTGAATGAATACCGAACTTTCTCGCTTCGTAGCTGGCTGCTGCTACTACACCTCGTTGATTAGGACTCCCGCCAACTACTAATGGTTTGCCCCGGTACTGCGGATTGTCCCGTTGCTCCACTGATGCGTAAAAGGCATCCATGTCAAGATGTATAATTTTTCTCATCTGCTCGCTTGTTACTACATCACATTGGGAGCAAAACAAGGGCGATCACTCTAATACTCGACAATTAAACAGCGGCAATGGAGAGGGCTGATTGGAGTTAATATATATTTTACCAACGATGGGCTTTATACCTCAACTGTACTGAATCAAAACGGGAGCAAGAGTAACGCGAGATTTTAAACTAAACAGTACAGTTTGCATCTGATGGCATCTTCGCCAATTGCATTTCAAGTCATGCATGATTGAGCTAATGTAAAAATCCTTGGCACAAATATGGTGCTGTAAAAAGCCCAAAGAGTAGTTAGGATAAAGCTTACACCGCTTAAGCTTTGGTGCATTTATGATGAACGACTGAACTGTGTAGTTTGCACTTTGTGGCAGCTTCGACAGATGCATTTGTAAATGACGCAATTGCGTATGTGTTAAAATCCATCAACATCAGCACCGGGGATTGTTGAAGCGCGATCGCACACAACATACGCGATCGCACTATGAGCATAATTAAACCCTAATCTCCGACTCCAGCACACTTAACAACTTTTCTTCTAGGACAGTCAAATAAGAACTATTCAGCTTCCCCAAAGATTCTAAAAACTTCTGCACCGATTCTTCCAACTCCGTGGAATAAACTCGATTGATGCGCTCGCACAACAGCCGCATCTGCTCACATTCAGCAGGTAAATACTTACATGACTTGAGGTGTTTGAGCGCAACAGTGTACTCGCCATTCCACATTTTTACAGCACAGTTTAAGTCATTGACTGCGCTGACAATTGCCCAACATCCACTCAAGCCTTTAAGTTGCGGGTTATCAAGAGCTTGAATTTGGCAGATCTCGCCCAGCTGGTAAGTATTGGGAATTTGTGTTGGTTCAATTACCCGCTGCACAATCTCTAGTACGATTTTACTAGTTGGTACTTTACCACCAGCTTCTTCCACTGCTAATAGCCATACTTCCTGCTGCTGAGTCGGTTTAAGTTTTACCAGAGGTCGGACTTGCCTTTCACTTGTCGGCAATATTTGTAAAGTGTTTGTTCTGGCTTCATCCACTAGCTTATTTTGGGAGCAATTTGCTCCCATCATGATGTTGTCGAACACATTTGAAGCAGCTATTAAATGATTTGCATAGCGGTGAGTGTATCCAAACCTCTTGCGACAGTATTCTTCAAATGTTTTATGAGTCGAGCGGTACAGCTTGCGATCGCGCTTAAAAAGGAAAAACTAGTTGAGATCGCTGTTTATCCCTTGTATTCAAGGAATTTTTCTTATGATACATCTGGCTTATATTCAGTAAGCACTTCAGCGCTTCAAGCTCAACCCAAAACAATTACTGCTTTAAAGCAACTAATCAACCAGTTATATCAACGTCAAATAGACAGGGATTAGACACTATGTTGACGCATTTTTGGCATAATTCGGAAATCAACCAAACACAATCAAGTATACAAATCAGCAAATACACTATACCTGCTGGTTACGTTAACGCTACGCAAATGGCACGGGCTAATCGAAAACTTTTGTCTGATTACATGAGACTGAAGACTACAAAGGAGTATCTACAAGAGTTAGCAAACGATATGGGAATTCCCATATCGTCTTTAATAATCGAAATTTCTGGGTATGGTAAAGAACAAGGTACATGGGTTCACCCAGAAGTCGCCATTGATATTGCTCGATGGGTATCTGTCCCATTCCGCGTCTGGGCTAATAGAACTTTGGTAAAAGTGATGCTTACACAAGAAGTTGATCTTCACCCTAGCTCTGTTGTTTCTAAAACTATAGCCCCATCCCAAGAAGCTGCACAATTAGCTCTAATGCTGGGAGAGTTCGCTGGACTGGATAAATCTCTCACCGCGCAGTTAGCAATTAATGCTGCCGCTGCTGTTAACCCAGCTTTATCACCAGCTGTTGACGGGCTAAAAACAGCGATCGCAATCACTAACGCCACCGACGACGCATATCTTAATCCAACACAAATTGGTGAAGTTGTGGGTATGTCAAACCAATTTGCAATTCGCAATTCGCAATTCGCAATTAAAATTAGTGAAACTTGAACCCAGCACTGATTTAAAACCACTGATTCAGAAAATTAGTGAAGCTTTGAAACCTTGAAACCCGCTAATTAACAATTAAGCAATTAAACGATTTCTTGTATTTAACTGCGAATTGCGAATTGCGAATTGCGAATTGTTGCGCTGGCTGCCAAGTGTGACAGAGTTAATTAATAGACTTGTCCGAAATATTAACTTAGGAAAAGAAAAATAGTAAAACGTTGAATTAAGTGTCTACCATTTTTCGCAATTAGTTATGGTTTTTGATTATATCGAAAAATATCCACTACGAACGAAACAGATTTTAGGTGTGAGTTATGAACAATTGCAATCACTGCTAAAATGCGCCTTAAAACGACACCAAGACATCAAAGCTAAACAGGAGAGTCATAAAATTAGAATTAATGCGGCTGGTGGTGGTCGTCCCGAAAAGTTATCAACCGAAGAACAAGTATGTTTATGTCTATTTTATTTAAGACAGATGCCAACATTCCAAGTATTAGGAATGTTATTTGGTATTTCCAAAACAGAAGCTAATGATACATTTCATAACTGGATACCAATCCTTCGTGATATATTACCTGCTAGTTTATTAGAACAAGTTTCAAATAATGAGAGCGATTTCCTATTTGTTCAAGAAGTCTTAACAAATTTTAGGCTATTAGTCGATAGCCTAGAACAGCCAATATATAGGGACTCTGACCAAAAAGAGCAACAGAAATATTTTTCTGGAAAGAAGAGACAGCATACTTTAAAAAGTCTCATGATTGGGATACCAGAAGGTAAGGATATCGTGGAGGTAGAAGTAGGCGTTCCTGGGCCAACAGCCGATATAAATTTGTTTCGTAAATCTCAGGAGCAGTTTGATAAGTCTCAACTTTTTTCAGGTGATAAAGGTTTCCAAGGAGGCGAAAATATCACTACTCCTCACAAAAGGAAACCAAAACGAGAATTAACTCAACAGCAAAAAGATGAAAACAAAGCTTTGTCCAGTAATCGGATATTTATTGAACATTTGATTCGATTCCTTAAAATATTCCGGGTTGCTCGAGAGCGATTTCGCTTAAAACTCGATACTTATGAGCTAATTATTTTAACAGTATGTGGGTTAGTTAGACTGAGAATTGGTAGTTTGGTTTTACCAACTTAGCTACTAAAAATAACTCTAAAATTTGAAAAAATAGGAGTTGATCTTATGCCTCTATACTATCACTAACTATCTCAACCCCTTGTAATTACGTTTTTACGAAGATATCAAAGCTTTGTCTCAAAGCTTTGAACAGTCTTGCTTTGAAGTTTTCGGACAAGTCTAATGAGCGCAATTGAGGAACAGCAAAATGAGCGAACAGGAAATAGACTTAATTGGTAAAGAGATTAGCCTTGCATATAAATTTTACCAGGGGTATGGCTACTTTCTGTCTACAACCGTCGCCCAATGGCTAGGTTTTGAATCTCTACCAAACTGGAAACATCAGACAATTTTGGATTTGATTGCGATTGATATACTCTCTGAATTTGACCGTAAAGGTAACAAACAGGCCCAACAGTACATGATGTTTTTTCAACTACATGGAACTTACACGGGTAGGCAAACAATTTTAGCAAGTGATTTACCAGCAGATATAGAAACAATGTTCGCTGCCATCAAATTACAGAAAGCAATCGCACCTGCTTTTATAAGAGAATTTGAGGTGTGATTCAATTGTTTGATGTGCGATGGCTGCGCCAACGTCTTCTCCTTCGGAGACGCTTACGCGAACGACGAACGCACCTTTAATAGTGAGCCATTGCAACACAAAAACATTCCCTAGTTCAAGTGGTAAGTTATGGAGTTTAGGTACTGTAATATTTGAGTTGGCTAAATAGCAATAGACGTAAGTTGTTTCAATCTGTCTTTTAACCAGAGGAGTTAATTATTGTGGTACAAGCATTAGACATGGAAAAAATTGCCGACAAGATCCAAAAACTCTTGGCGCTTTCTTCTTCTCCCAATGAAGCTGAAGCAGCACAAGCAGCCAACAAAGCCCAGGAATTACTGACTCTTCATAATCTTTCAATATCTGATTTAGTAGACAATGACCCCCAGGAGGTGCTTGAAGAAACTATTGATGAAACCCGACGTGTTTTGACGTGGAAATCTCACCTACTTCAAGCAGTTGCTAAAGCCAATTATTGCCTTGCCTTTCATCGTAAGATGCGTTATGGCATTACGGAAACAATGCTTTTAGGTCGCCCTGTCAATACGCATTTAAGCCGCATTCAATACGATTACCTCCTCCAAGCTATTGAGCGCTTAACAAAACTCTCTAAAGGAGATCGCGCTTTCAAAAATGCCTTCAAGTTAGGTGCAGCCATGAGAATTGCTAGCCGCATTCGTGAAAACATGGAACACCAAAAACAAGTTGGTATTGCTGCATCAGGTGACTCGGCTGCGGTTTGTGCAATTGTAGTGCGTAACCTTTACGAGAAACTAGAGGCAGAAATTCAAGCTTATACCAAACAACACTTGAGGATTGAACGCAATCGATATACTCCGTCTATTAGTTCTAAATTAGGGTACGTCGCAGGACAGGCCGCTGGTGAACAGGTATCACTCAATAAACAGATTAACCCTAACACTGTTAAACATCTGCCAGGATGAATTCAACGGGAATAATATGATTGATTGTAAGATGCATAAGCACAACAAAGCCAAGCATATCTATTGAAGCTGCCCTACTCGCGAGCAATGATTGAACCGAATAAGTGCGATCGCTCGTGCTTGTTTGGTTATCAATAAAAAACTTTTATCTAATTCAACGGCGATCGCATCACATTTGTTGTAGCATACAGGTGCTATTACAGATGTACTAATAAAAGTTTTCAATGACATAAAATTTTTTGAGAATTCGATGCCACAACAAAACATGTTTAACGCTATTTAATCACAAAAAGCCCTGAATAGAAAACCGCTTTTTTACAGCCCAGTGAAAAGTTTTTAGCATAGTAAACTTTTAAGGCTGTTAATGAACAGAGTTTTAGAGACACAATTGTAGCGCTTCTATTCATTCCTCCTGACCGAACAATTCTGACGATTTTAAATTAATACAACAACAGGAGAATAAAGGAATGAGTTTTGTTGTAGTCGGTAAATCTCCCAAAGCACATTATACCCAGATTTCTAATGCACTCATCCGTAATTCCGAGATTGATGACAGCACATTTAGATTAATCTGCTGGATGAGTTCACACGATGAAGGCTATCAAATCAACTTCAAGAATATTCAACTTGCCTTGGGTTACGGTCGAGACAAGCTCAGAAAGATTCTGAAAAATGCTGAAGCTCATAACTATCTGGTCAGACGCAAAATTCGCACTGATGGCGGTCTATTTGACTTTGAATATCACATTTTCAAGGATACAAGTCATGCGATCGCTTTTGCCAATTCCTTACCACAATCAGAACTAACTAATTACAACAGTGAAACCGATGTAACCAGGGGCGGATTTACCGGAGGTGGTCAAACCGGGGGTGGTTCGACCAGGGGCGGATTTACCGGAGGTGGTTCAGCCGGGGGTGGTTCAACCGGAGGTGGTGAATCAGCCCCTCTATTAGAAGAACAATATAG
>NZ_JAECZC010000055.1:66029-87161 GCF_016056305.1 Amazonocrinis nigriterrae CENA67
AATAGCCCTTGAATCTATTTTTCCACAAATAGTTATGTATCTTATTTTACTTGAGATTGAACGTCTTGCTCATCTTACACGTAGTTCTGGTTTTGACATTCACATTTCCAGGTGCAAGATTTGAGATGACTTAGAACATACTTTTGGTCTGCTACGTCATCATCAACGTCGTTGTACCGGTCGTAAGGTTGCCCCCTCATCCCTCGTTATTCGTGGTTCTGTCAAACTTGCTTGTGCGATCGCTACTAAACTTCATTCTTTTACCGCATCTGATAAGCGCACAGGTTGATATTCATACTTGGCTCGAATTACGCTCTCAATTGCAAAAACACCACGCATTGCCAGAATGGTGACTTTGAGACTGGGGATTTCAGCAACTGGATAACTACAGGACAAACGACTGTTGAGGATTTTAATTTTGGTGTTACTCCTGCTGATGGTAATTATCAAGCTGTGATCGAAACTCTTCAGGATCAAACTAATGTCAGTGGTTCAGACTTGGAAAGTTTCTTGGGATTATCTTCTGGAAGTTTAACAACAGGTGGAGTCATTGAAGGTTCTGCCATTAAACAAACAATTGTTGCCTCTTCCGGAGATGTTTTGAGTTTCTCATGGAATTTTTTAACTGATCAAGTACCGTCAGATTCGACTTTTAACGATTTTGCTTTTTTTAGTCTGGGCAATACGGTTAGTTCCTTAGCAGATACGTTTACGCCTACAACTATTTCTTTTTCTCGTTTGGCTGTTGAAACTGGATATCAAACTTATTCTTATACCATTCCTGTGGCTGGAACATATACCCTCGGGTTTGGCGTTGTTGATGTCGGCGATGATGCTGTAAATTCTGCTTTGTTGATTGATAATGTTAGTGTCAAATTGCAAGCTGTTCCTGAGTCGATGAGTTCCACAGCTGTTGCTGCGGCTATGGCTTTTGGTGTTTGCTTACAAACAAACTTGAGAAAACGTTCTTACAAAAGGCAGAATTAGTACTCAACCTTTTCACATTATCACCTCTTAAGGCCGCTGACTGATGATTGATGACTAATATCAGTCATCAGTCATCATATCAACTCCGGTTAATTAGTAGTCAATTCAGTTGGGGCTGAATTCTTCTTCAAAGTTTTACTCCACCAGCAGCGAGAATTGATTATGATTGAGTCCAACAAGTGCGTTCGTCTTTGACGTTGCCGCAGGCATCGCTCTAGTGCCATTACTCCAATAAATGAAATGCCCTTTCTTGCAATTGCCGAGAAATTTACCGCCGTCGCCCAACAGAATTAACTGTATATTGCGTAGACACAAAGTAGCTTGCCGATAGGCATCGCTGCGGTTTCTCTTGGCAAGCTAGGCAGACACTATCTCCTGTACTACAAAAAAGTATCTGGAAATCTCGCAACCCCTACAAGGGCAAGCACTATATCGACGTGTGGCTTTGTCCGCCTTTTACCAACCCCATGTGTGCGAACTTTCCACTCGCTCTCACCGTAAACTTTCACCCCGGTTGAATCCACAACTACATGAACAGCTTTATCCTTTGGAACTACTGGCAGTTCTACCGATAGCTTGCTTAATCGACGTGACAACGTGGAGTGATCCGGCACTGCTAGCTCAATCCCCATGAGCATGAACAGCGACTCCAAAAAACCCACTGAAAAGCCGCCCTGGTAGATGAAATATCGATTGAATCGTTCCCATTGTAGCGTAGACGCGTCAGCGGCTTGTCGTCAGACATCGCCACGTCGCTGTAATAGTTGGAAGCACCTTTTTTACCCGTCTTCTGTTGGTTACGCCACTGCTCGATAGTTTCTTGGTTCACCCAGAAAGTTATACTGCCTCGCTGCTTAAGTGCGGCATCATAGGCGTTCCAATTCCGAACTTTATACTTGGCTTTGGTCTTCATCGTTGGGCGCTTGCGGTGAGAGAACATAGGCGATAAGTAAAATTTACCATTTTGCCTATTCACGCAACAACGCCAATTTAAAGACTAATAAAATAAGCATTGAAAAGAATTAGTCAAAGTAAAAAGTTTTTGTTTGGGAAATATAAATTCCTATGCTATTTCTTGTTGATGGTGCGGTTACTAAAGCAGCCACAAACAAAGTTTTAGTTAATAATTCAGCACCCATGAGTCAAAAGTCAGAATTAATAATAAAAAGAGTATTATTTGTTAGTTTCTATCAATTTATTTCTTGATTATTTAATTATATTGACTCCCGAATTCTGACAGTTTTAGACTACTATCGCATTAAACAGTGGTGACTCAAATATGTACACCCCAACAGATTTCTTATTTCTCAGCGAACAACATGCTACAAAATTTAAATAACACGAGGAAGTAACATAATTTGGATACTTGGCACATTGATTATGATTGTAATTTCTTTGCTAACAATCGGGAAATAACTCACATTAATCATAATGATTTTGGCAGCAATTGGAACAGTATTTAAAGTAATTGTAGAGCAACAAAGAGCGTGCGATCGCACACTTAAAAGCAAGTCATACTGGCGTTGCAGTTTGACGTAGTACAATTTGTTCTCCCCTGCCCCCTGCTCACCCCTGAAGCTATTATCTTTGAATGCAACATGATAAAAATTGAAGATCATGCAATTTTAAGTAAGCGAACATGCCATACAGATATGTCGATTGGGCCTGGGTTTATTACTTTGTTGAACGCTTGATTGAAATTCCAGAGAACGAAAGAGATTCTACAGTTAAGCATTTTCCCCAAGCATTGGAATCACAACAAATCTTCGACTCTCTTGTATTGGCGAATGATTTGGTTCGTAGCAACGGCAAATCATATGCTCGTAGATGGCTGCAAGCTAATTACCACTGGGCAAGTAAAATAACGAGCGATGTCTAACGACAAGCCGAAAAACGTGTCTACGCACTTCTACCTAAAACTGGGGAGTTTAGCATAAAATAAGGTAGAGTCGAGTAAAGTTATGAAGCGCCCTATCTGCCAAGACCAAGCAACAAACGGATCGCCTGCTTTGCTATCTAATGCTTGGTGCGCTGTTATGGCTAGCGTTCAAAGAAGTTTGTTTTTTTAATTAATACAAAAATTTTCAAAAATACTAGAAAACTTAATGTACAATTTTTTCGTGTAAAAAAATGGTGACTAAACTGTTTTCTCAATGCTTGATAAGGCTTATATGAAGATTTGAAGTCTGTTTATTTCTCAATTTAACAATAGTTATTGAAAGGTTAATATGACCATAGACCTATCCAAGTTAAAGTTTACTAACCAAGCTGACATCGTTCCTAAATTAGGGACTGATGACATAGTTAATACTGGCACTACTAATACCCTTGATGGTAACGATAGTATCACTGGCAATAGTAGTAGCAATAATGGTATCATCAACTACGGTACTCTGAAGACTAGCTACGGTAATGATAGTATCACTGGCAATAGTAGTAGCAATAATGGTATCATCAACTACGGTACTATTGATACTGGCTGTGGTAACGATACCATCAATGCTACTGGCAGTATCTTCGGTATCTACAACCTTTCTAAAAGTAGTATTATCAATACTGGCTCTGGTAATGACACCATTAATGCCACTGGTAGTACCTTTGGTATATACAACCTATACAAAAGTAGTATTATCAACACTGGCTGTGGTAAAGATATAATCAATGCTACAGGTACTAATGGCACTGGCATTGAGAACTACGGCACTATTAGTACTGGTTCCGGACATGACATCATCACTGGTAATGGTACTACCTATGTTGGAATCGAAAATGTAAATAGTATCATTGACACCGGCAATGACAATGATGAAATCACTGGTACTGGTAACTATACTGGTATCAACAACTTCGGGCTGATCAATACTGGTAATGGCGATGACATAATTACTGGTATTGGCACTGGTAATGGCATAATTACTGGTATTGGCATTGCTGGTATCACGAACTATACTAATTGCACCATAATCACTGGCGATGGTAACGATATCATAAATGCTACTGGGAGCATTGTAGGTATCTCCAACCTCGGCACAATTGATACCGGCAATGGTAACGACATCGTTGATGCTCTCAATGGTGGGTTTAGTCGTGATGGTAATATCCTTCTTGGAAATGGCGAGGACATTCTCAAAGGATTTGGAAGCGGAAGCTTTGATGGAGGCCAAGGCAACGATACGCTGTTATTTGGCACTGGAACCTATACTGTCTCCTGTTATGGAAATAACAACAACTTGTATAAAGTAAGTAACGGAAGTATAGATATGCTAGTTCAGAACTTTGAGTTTATTGGTAGTGCTAGCGATCCTGCTGCTGCTTTTAGTTTCGCTAGTGTTATTGGCGAAAGTTTTACGATTTAAAAGTTGTCCAATCCGACTGCTGCATCTAGCTATCCATTAGTTACATCTTTCTTAACAAAGCTAGAAAGTATTGTGGAGATTGGGTTTTACGAAAATACAGCAGCATTTAAGTTGCATCACGCGTATTTGAGGGCCAAAGAGAAAAAATTAAGCTTTGGTTGGAGCAGCTAAATCTTGAAAATTTGGCTACTTGATTAATATTTCAATAGTGCGATCGCCCCTCCTTTACACTTCATACAACGAGCGTAGACGCTTTGCGGCTTGTCGTTAGACATCGCACCTGATTTACGTAATTGCTCTCGTTTACCATTGGTCTGCTAATATTAACTATTTTTGATAGCTACGCAAAACATGGGTGAACCAAAGCAAATTCGCAATTCGCAATTCGCAATTCGCAATTAAAATGCAAATTCTGAATCAATTATTTAATTGCATAAAAGTTAATATGAATCTTGATTTAGTCTCTTAAGGTTAAGTAAAAGTGCATTTTGTCAATCAGCGCTTTGACAACAAGTGATTTTTGCAATATTGTTGCTGTATTGAAGACATCCTGTTGTTAACCTCATAGGAATACATCATGAAAAATACCATTTTGACGACAAACTCCAGTCTCAGTGACAACGAAAACACCACGAACAGCAAACGACAAAACCAACCAAACCACAACCAACTTCAAATCGACGACGAGTGGGAGGAGCTGACAGACTCAGATCTGCGAGCAATACGGGGCGGTAGCGTTAGTCTTCTCAACCAAGTGGAGGATTTTGTAGGAGGGAAAGAGCTAAGTCTGAGTGATTTACTGCAAGCGTCATTAGATTTAAATATTTTTGGGAGCAATGCGATTTTGTGACATGGCTCTCGCTGGGGAGGCTGGGGAAGAAGCAGAAATTAAGTGTATTTTTCAGATTTTAAGTAGCAAAAAGGACTATTTTTTTCTCTTTTCTCCCCCAGCACTTTCCTCTACCCCCGCACAAGAGCGCTCATTTCATGACGATAGAAGCGCTCTTTGCGCGTTGCTCCCATATTCTTTAGTGATTCGTATTGCTAATACCTTCGCCAAAATTAAAGGGTTATAGCTGAATGGCACGCCCCTTATTAAACCTGAAACCTCGTCTAGGCAGGAAGTAGGGATGTAGGTGAGAGAGTTGATTTATAACTAATTATTATTTGTTTTAGTTCTTGACCGTGCAACCCCTACCCCCTTACACCCTTACACCCGTTTTAGCCAGTTATATTAAGGGTTCGCGCTTAACGAGCGTGCCATTCGTTAGTAGCTTTATTTTTTTCTTACCGGGAGCAAATCTGCTGCAAGCTTTTGCGTTCTTTCCAAAACCTCATCAATTACATCACCATTCTTGTGAGCGATCGCTGTTCATCAAAATAGTTAGCATCTAAGGGTCTATTAGCAGTCTTCAACCATTTTAGCAATGAGTTTTTGTGTTCTGACTCCAATGAATCAAATGGTTGGTGCTGTTCAACTTCTATCAAAATCTTTCTGGCATCAAAAGATTTATCAACTTGAATACTCATTTTACTAAATTAATTCACAATTAAAATATTCACAGTAATCAGCCACATAATACCTTATCGAGAAGTAAGAATAATATAACTGGTGCGTTCGCACGGGGGCTTTGTTGCGATCGCGCTTGGGCTGGTGCGAAAATCCGACAGGCTTGTTTATCAACAGTTGTAAAAATACTGTTACAACAGAAGTTAGCGCGTGGTTTAAGTGGGCCTACAGCAAAAGGATAGTTGGAGCAATGTCGGGTGGTATTGTGTATACACCAGATGGGGAGCCTGTTGATTTGATCTTGATGATGCGGCGGTATCCAATGCGGGAATAGCGTAAGCAGTCAGCCACTCGCATACTTCGCTCACTCGTTCCCATTCCCAACGCCATGCTGTTTAATTCTTAACCGAAAAGTATTGGGAGCGGAGTAAGAAAGGTTAATTTGAATTTTTAAATTGAGGTATAATTTGCCCCATTACAAACTAGCAAGATAATTGCGCCAGCTACCATAGTGGGAAATGTCTTGTGCATCGGGAATCACATAAGGTTCACACAAAAATCCTTTGACTGAGGAACCGTCCTCCAGGTCTAAAGTGCCAATCACTAGGGGTGGCGGTACTGCGGCTACAAAAGTACCAAAGCCTTCTGCACTCAGTTGCCAAACTTCAACTTCAATGCCTACCCCAGAAGCATCGATAACTTTCACTAAGCCAGGTTTGGCAGGTTGGATATTGGCAAGGGCGTAAAAGCGATATGTAGGGGCGGTTTGGCAGGTTTTAAGTAAGATGGCATTGCGCTCTTGCAGCTGATAGTTTAAGGGCTGCCCGGTGAGATGAGCGCCAACCACAGCAAGAGTAATCATATTGGTGGATGCAGTCATACAGAAATCCTCACAGGAGTTGTTTTACCATAAGTAGTTTCTATGTAATGATCGTAGCGATCGCCTAATTCACACAGTGCTGCGTCTTGAAATGCTTGCCCGATTAAGGTGATGCCAAAGGGCAAACCATTAGCACGGAAGCCAGAGGGAAGGGCGATGGCACACAAGTCCATCAAGTTGACAAAATTGGTATAGTAGCCGAGGTTAGTATTGAGGGCGATCGGGTCGGCTTTTACTTCCGCTTTGGTGTAGATAGTCCCTGTGGTAGGTAACGCCAAAATATTGACTTTTTGCCATTGTTGTGTTGCTTCTTGTTTGAGTGCTTCTAGAGCGTAAAAACTCTTGAAAGTATCTACTGCTGTGTAGCGTACACCATTGCTAATAATTTGACGTACAACCGGATGAATGGCATCAGCTTGAGTTTCAAAGAACGATTGGATAGCGGCAAGTCGTTCTGCTACCCAGACACCAGAGTAGAGTAAATTAGCAGCTTGGTGGAAGGGCTGAAAATCAATTTCCACAAGATTCCCGCCGATCGCCTCTAACCGTTTTAATCCTTGCTCATATAACTCGGCTGCTGCTGCATCACCGAAAAACTGCAATTGGTCTGCTTTCGGTACTCCAAAGAAAAATGATGATGGAATTGCTGCGGTTTGTGGTGGAACTTGGCGGGAATAACAATCACTGGTATCAAAGCCCTTAGCAACTTGCCATACAGTTGCCGCATCTTGGCAATTCAATGTGAAAATGGAAACGCAGTCGAGCGAGCGACAGGCAGGCACTACGCCGGAAGTGCTTAATACTCCTCTTGTCGGCTTGAGTCCGACAATATTGTTAAATGCTGCTGGAACTCGCCCAGAACCAGCTGTATCAGTGCCTAGAGAAAAGCTAACTAACCCTGCCGCGACTGCCACAGCCGAACCAGAACTAGAGCCACCGGAAATATAATCCTCATGGAAAACACTGCTACAGGCTCCATAAGGCGATCGCATCCCGACTAACCCTGTAGCAAACTGATCGAGGTTGGTTTTACCGATCAAAATTGCCCCGGCTTGCAGCAAGCGATCAACTACTGTTGCGGTGGTTTCTGGGATGTAGCTGTAGCCTGGACAAGCAGCAGTTGTGGGTATTTTCGCCACATCAATATTATCTTTGACGGCAAAGGGGATACCGTACAGGGGCAACTCATCTACATTTCTGCTAGCAAGAACTTCAGCTTGAGCTAGTGCCTCCGCTTGTGGTATGAGATGAATCCAAACAGCATCGTTTCCCCGTGCCGCAATCCGCCGATAAACTTCCTCAATGACATCTTTTGGTTGCAATTTAGAGGTTCGATAAGCTTTAAGCAGCGATGCAATATCTAGGCTGATCGAGTCCGTCATGATGCTTCTCCTCGAATAATCGCTAATATCTGCCCAGCAGTGACAAGTTGACCAGGTTCACACAGCACTTCTACTACCGTTCCTGGCTCATCTGGTAGCAGCACCATTTCCTGCTTCATTGCTTCCAACACAATTACACCTGTGTCTTCCGTAATGCGATCGCCCTCTTTAATTAACACTTGCCAGACGTTTGCTGTTGTTGGAGCGCTGAGAGCGTAGCAATCTTCGGGAATAGTCGTTGTTGCTGCTGGTGGGGGATCGGCGGCGAGTGTGTTTTCATCTTGGGCTGTAACTTGCCAGCGATCGCGTTCTTCTCGAAACGCAATTGTCTGCCGGGTTTTGAACGTCATCGCCTCTTGGCTAATTTCCTGCAAAAACTGTTGATAGTCGCGGAATTTAAACGTAGTTTGTTCAACTGTTAATTTAAACTTGCCTTCGATAAAATCCTCTCGGTGGCGCATTAGCTCCTCGTGCGAAACTGGATAAAATCGAATTTGGTCGAAGAATCGTAACAGCCAGGGTTTGCCATCTGTAAAATCTGCGGTTTGTTTGTAGCGATTCCACATCTGCACAGTACGTCCGACAAACTGATATCCACCCGGCCCTTCCATACCATAAACGCACAGATATGCACCACCGATGCCGACTGCATTCTCAGGAGTCCAAGTACGCGCCGGATTGTATTTTGTGGTGACGAGACGATGACGCGGATCTAGTGGAACTGCTACGGGCGCACCGAGATAAACATCCCCTAAACCCATCACTAAGTAACTAGCATTAAAAACAATTTCTTTAACTTCTGCGATGCTACCCAGTCCATTAATTCGACGAATAAATTCAATATTGCTAGGACACCAGGGTGCATCTTTTCGCACCGACTGCATATATTTTTGAATGGCTAGTTGCGTAGATTCATCATCCCAGGACAATGGTAAATGTACAATCCGGGTCGGTACTTCCAACTCAGAAATATCTGGTAAATGAGATTCGATGTCTTTTAATGCCGCCACTAAATTTGATTGCGAAATCACGCGGCTATCGTAGTGAATTTGTAGCGATCGCATTCCTGGCGTTAATTCCAAAACCCCAGCAATCGGGTGTGTTTGCAGATGAGTCATCAACTCATGCACCCGGAAACGCAATTTCAAATCCAGTACCAAATCTCCGTATTCAATCAGCAAGTATTTATCACTCGCTTGCCGATAGGTAACGGCAATTTGCTCATCAGTTGCGGGAATTTCTGCCACGATTGCCTGATATTCGGAACCGTCAGCCTCCAGAGTCACCGCTTCCTCTGCTTGCAACGTTTCGATTTGCCGATCTAACTGCAATTCTTGTTGCAATGCTTGCTCAAAGGTGAGGCGGCAAAATTGCACTGTGTTGCCTGGTTTGAGTTGCCCAATTTTCCACAGTTGTGCTTCGGCGATCGTTGCAGGGCAGACAAAACCTCCTAAACTTGGCCCATCTAAACCCAGGATAATTGGCATATCTCCGGTAAAGTCGATTGTACCAATGGCATAGGCATTATCGTGAATATTAGAAGGATGTAGCCCTGCTTCACCACCATCTTGCCGCGCCCAAGTGGGTTTTGGCCCAATCAACCGAATACCTGTCCGCGCCGAGTTGTAATGTACTTCCCAATGAGTATTGAAAAAAGTTTCGATATCTGCATCAGTGAAGAAATCCGGCGCACCGTGAGGCCCATACAAAACGCCAATTTCCCAATGATGGGAGTAGGTGGGAATCAATTCGGGGGCAATAGGCTGGGACTCTTGAGATGTAGAGGGATACAATTTAAGGACATCGCCCACCTGTAACGCTCTACCGCCATGTCCGCCAAACCCACCCAGCGTAAACGTTGCTTTACTGCCTAAATAATCGGGGACATCAAACCCGCCTTGCACGCTGATATATGTGCGGAAACCATCGCCTTGAATGTTGCCCAACCGTAGCGTACTTCCTGCTTTTACCTGAACTACCGTCCAATAGGGAATCGGCTGTTTATCTAGGGTAGCTTTCATCTGCGCTCCGGTGAGACAAATCACGGTGTCGCAATTGAAGCGCAAAGAGGGGCCAGTTAAGGTACACTCTAACCCGGCTGCCGATTCTGGATTGCCTAAAATCCGGTTGCCCAACCGAAACGCCAGCGAATCCATTGGCCCAGAGGGCGGTACACCAATATTCCAGTAACCCACCCGTCCAGGATAATCTTGAATGGTGGTCATTGTGCCTGCTACTAGCACATCAATTGTGTGCGGGCGATATGTAAAGCTATTAGTAAATTTCGTAGTAATATTGCCTTGAATAAACGTGGAATCAGCAATAATTTGGCGCAGATATTCCAAGTTGGTTTCAATGCCATCGATGCGAGATTGAACTAGGGCTGTTTGCAGAGTAGCGATCGCATCTTCTCTTGTTTTTCCATGCACAATTATCTTCGCCAACAAGGGATCGTAATACGGCGAAACTTTTGTGCCAGTATCAATCCAAGTATCGCAGCGAATATCAGGCGCAAACTGCACTTGAGTTAACTCACCAGAACTTGGCTGAAAATTTTTATTTGGATCTTCGGCATACACCCGCACCTGAATTGAATGTCCTTGCGGTTGGTATTGATAGGATGCCAAATCCAGCGACTCACCCGCCGCCTGACGCACCATCCACTCTACTAAATCGACACCTGTAATAGTTTCTGTTACACCATGTTCCACTTGTAAGCGGGTGTTCACCTCTAAGAAGTAAAACTGTTGGGTATCCACATCATAGATAAACTCCACCGTACCCGCCGACTGATAGCGAATTTCCTCACCGAGTTTAACGGCAGACTCATACAAACGCTGGCGCAAAGTATCACTAATATTTGGTGCAGGGGCTTCTTCAATTACTTTTTGATTGCGTCGCTGCGTTGAACAATCGCGTTCACCGAGGGCAACAACATTGCCTTGCCCATCGCCAAAGATTTGCACTTCAATGTGCCGCGCCCGTTCGATATATTTTTCTAAAAATACACCACTTTGACTAAAGTTATTGCGGCTTAAACGTTGCACATTTTCAAACAAGTCTGCCAAAGTTTCTTCACTGCGGCACAACTGCATTCCAATACCCCCTCCCCCGGCGGTACTTTTGATCATCACAGGATAACCAATTTCCGCCGCCGCCTGTTTGACTTGCTGCAAATTATCTAGCAACAAACTACCGGGGACGAGTGGTACTCCCGCAGCTTGTGCGATCGCTCGTGCTTCATGTTTCAATCCAAATCGCCGCAATTGTTCGGGTGTAGGGCCAATAAATGTAATTCCTGCTGCCGCACAAGCTTCGGCAAATCCTACATTCTCGCTCAAAAAGCCATAGCCGGGATGAATTGCCTCAGCACCAGTGGCTTTTGCCGCCGCCAAAATCGCCTCAGTCCGAAGATAACTCTGCGCCGCCGCAGCTTCTCCCACACACACCGCTTCCCCAGCCGCCGCAACATGGGCAGCATGGGCATCAGCTTGGGAGTAAACTGCAACCGAAGCAATACCCAAGCGATCAAGGCTACGAATAATCCGGCAAGCAATTTCACCGCGATTGGCAATTAAAACTTTGTTGAACATGAGCGATAAGATAATTCGTAATTCGTAATATTTGATGCTATTAATTTTGATCAGCTACTAGATACCCGACTTCTTAAAGAAGTCGGGGTCTAACCACTCGAGAAGCTCAACTTTCAAGTTCAAAGGTGCAACTTCCAAGTTCAGAAGCTAGTACCGCATTAAAATAATAAATTAATAAACTGCCGTAGCGCAGAAAACACAGAGAGAAATCTGAGCAACGGCTTCCACTGCTCAGAACTTCGGGAAAGAAAAGGAACTTGTCTTGATATTTTATGCAGCCCCTTAGTTTGGTTGCACTACTACGTAGATTGCACCTTACGCAGCGTCCCAAACAATCAACCTAATTGGTGTGGGATTGTAAGCATTGCATGGGTTGTTAATTTGCGGACAGTTAGAAATCAAGACCATAACATCCATTTCTGCTTGCAGAACAATGCTCTTCCCGGCTTCGGAAATACCATCAACAATTTCTAATGTGCCGTCTTCGCTGACGGGAACATTCATGTAGAAGTTCACATTGCTGACGAGATCGCGTTTGTTCATCTCATACTTACTCAGTTCCAGCAAGTAATTCTCAACGCAAGCGTGCAGATGCTTCTTGTGCAGCCCATAGCGCACTGAGTTGCTTTCCATACTACACGCACCACCTAAAGTATCGTGTTTGCCGCACTCATCATAGATGACGGTCATCATCACGTTGCCTTCATTAGAAATCAATTGAGTGCCTGTAGTAATGAAAATGTTACCTTGACGGACGATGGTATCGGGCGCGCTATATCGCTCTGAGGTATCATAGGCGTTGTAAAACAATGTATCAACGGCTTGATTACCTAATAAATCAATAATCTTTAAAATTTGCCCTTTTTTGACGATCTTAGACCAAGGCTGACGGGCAGCTAACTCTTCATCATAAATTGCTGTTGCTGGATCGAGTTCAAGGGGTAATGTTGTGACCATAATAGGAATCCTCTTCTATTTATTAGATGCAAAGAAACAGAGATTGCAGGCAACTAACCTACCCAACTACTCTTGAGCAAACAACGCATCAGTGTTGATGAAACCACGAATTACTTCTTCGTTTGCAGTGCGGCACAGATCGTCCGGTGCAGGTGCAGGCGATTTCCAAACGGTAAGTTTAATTGGCTTAGGCTTGTAGACTGTATCGGGATGCAATACATGGGGACAGTTAGAAATAATCACCAATACATTCATTTCCGCCCGCAAATCAACAAAACTGCCCGGTTTTTCCTCGCCTACTATATATTCCAAATCTCCATTTGGACTCACTGCCACCCGGCTAAATAAATTAATATTAGGCATGAGGTCTTTGCGGGTTAAACCGCGCTTACTCAATGCTTTCAGGAAATTGTTGCGAGAGTTGTTATAATCGCTTTCGCCATATTTGTTGTAAGGCCCTTCACCATATTTTGCAGCGTTGCTGGCCGCATTACTGCAACCACAGATGAGATCGTGATGACCGGAGGTATCTTCTGTGATGGAGAACAGAATGCGCCCCATGTCAGAGTAAATTACCATGCCTTTTTTGAGGAAGGCGTTGAACTGAATCTTGGCGGTATCTGCAACGTTCAGCCGTTCGATGGGGCTATCTGCGTTGTAGCAAATCAGTGAAACACCTTGAGATCCTTCCAAATCAGTCACACGTAGGGTGTTTCCCCGTTTGATCGTGTAATGCCAATACGCGCCACCAGGCAGCTTTTCATCAAGCAAAATCAGGTTCGGATCAATTGCCCCTATATTCGGCATAACAGATGCTTGCACCATAAAATCCTCTTGTGACGTTTGGATGAGCGGTTTAGGAATTACTAACTCAAACAACAAAGCCCAGGAGATTACCAATACAGTTATACTGTCTGGCTCTCCCGGGCTTTTTTCCCGCCGTGTGACCGACTCTTTTAAAATCGGCTGCTTCTCTTGGACCAGTCATCTCACTCTCGGTGCGATCGGAACCCTAGAAGCTCATCCTTATTCAGTTTGTAATTTAAGTTTGCGAAACTTTTACAATATTGTAAACAGAGCATTTTTATACAATGCTTATCATCTATTATAGCAAAAATAATCAGGAAAATTGTATCCATAACTACTTTTTAACAGCCTGAACTGACGAAAAACTATCTGCATCTGCCGTTGAAAAGCAATAAAGCGGCAGTATGATCGCTGCGGCAGAGCGATCACTCTTTTGAAAAAAATATTCAAATATCAATAAATCCTTACTTTTTCTTGAATAATCGTATCATTAAATACAATTTGCTGATTCGCTCGTTGTTAAAGTGTTCGGTGAAAAGCAAAACAAATACGAATTTTCAGGATTCTGCTGACTTTAGATAGTGAGTTCTTAAATGAGCAATTGTCTGGAAAATTGAAAAGTTTAATTAAACGCAAAATTTATAGACTTCTAGGGTTCCGGTTTGGGTGAAACGGAGCAAGTATTGAACTTGTGTCTGGATTTGATGCAAATGCTGGTCCAAGAGAGGTCGGTAAGCTAATTGGTTATAAATTTTGAATGCCTGATTAGTTTATTACACGGCGGGACAAAAGCCCGGGAGGAAGTTTTCAGCTATTAAATGCTGAATGATTCTTTCCGGGCTTTGTTATATGGATTCAAGTTAATTATTTGCCATTAAAAAATATTATTTTGCCCATGAAAAAGCGATCGCTGCCCACAGCTTGCCTGTTGTTTTTAGTAGTTATGTGTTTAGCCGCAAGCTGCACAAACCCAGCAGTATATATTAAAACTACTACCGAAACCGAGGCAGCACTAGCAGTCAACAGCAAAGCTAGAACGATAAATTTGGGCTTCAGTGCTTGGCCGGGTTGGTTTCCCTGGCAAGTTGCTCAAGAGCAGGGAATTTTTAAAAGCAAAAACACAACCGTTAACCTCAAATGGTTCGATGGCTACCTTGAATCTATTAGCACTCTTGCAGCCGGACAAATTGATGCCAACAGTCAAACCCTTGGCGATACGCTCAGTTCGGTAGCAGGAGGCGCAGATCAAGTTGTGGTATTAGTCAACGACAACTCAACTGGCAACGATAAAATCATCGTCGCAGCTGGAATCAACAGCGTTGCAGATTTGCGTGGCAAAAAAGTAGCGGCTGAAGAAGGCACAGTCGATCACTTTTTGCTGTTGCTGGGCATGAAACAAGCTGGCTTAAAGCCCCAAGACATTCAGTTTGTGCCTTTGGAAACAGGAAAGGCCGCTGCTGCTTTTGTTGCTGGTCAAGTTGATGCGGTTGCCGTGTTTGCACCTTTTACAACCCAGGCATTGCAACGAAAGGGTAGTAAAGAATTGTTCAGTTCCAAAGACTTTCCAGGCGCAATTTCCGATCACCTGGTTGTGTCGCGTCAGTTTTTGTATGAACATCCCCAAGAAATTCAGGCACTTGTTGATTCTTGGTTTGCCACGCTCGATTACATCCGAGAAAACCAGGAGCGTGCCTACACCATCATGGCAAAAAGAGCAGGTGTGCCAGTTGATGAATATAAACAGTATGCCGATGGTACGCGCCTGTTTACGGTGGAAGAAAATTTGAAAGCTTTTCAGCCTGGTAACAACATGGGTTCTTTACTGTACGCTACTGAGCAAATGAGCCAGTTTTTGATCGATGTGGGGTTGGCGCAAAAAAAACCGAATACAACATTTTTATTTGACGATCGCTTTGTCAAAGCTTATATGCAAAAGCGAGCTAAGACTACATAGAACTAGTAAATTCGGTGTTTCTTGCCTGCTTTAAACCCTCACCCCACATTTAAACGATGAGCCACAGCACTCCGCCTCGCTCGCTCCAATTACTCACTAAACCAAAAAGCATGAAGTCTACGGTTTTTTGGCGGCTGGCCGAAGATATCCCCAAGCCCCTTCATACAGTATTAACTATTACTTCAATCGCCCTGCCCCTATTGGTCTGGTGGGCAGCAACCAGCTTCGGCAACATCGATCCAAAGTTCCTGCCTTCGCCTGCCAAAGTTGCAGAAGCGACAGGGCGTTTGTGGATGACACGCGAATTGCTGAAAGATACTGTAGCCAGCCTTTGGCGGGTTGGTGTTGGTTTTTTGTTAGCAGCAAGCTTCTCAATTCCGGTCGGGATTTTGATGGGGAGTTTTCCCAGCATTCGCGCTTTATTAGAACCTCTGTTTGGTCTAATGCGCTATATGCCTGCACCCGCCTTTATTCCACTGTTGATTCTCTACTTGGGCATTGGCGAAGAACCGAAAATTATGCTGATTTTCATCGGTGTATTTTTCTTCAATACGCTAATGGTGATGGATACCGTAAAGTTTGTGCCTAAAGAGTTGATTGAAGCAACTTATATGCTGGGTGGCGATCGCTGGGCAATACTAACTCAGGTGATTTTACCGCACGTTCTTCCTGGCATTTTAGATGCTTGCCGAATCAACTTAGCAGCCGCTTGGCAGCTTGTGATTGTGTCAGAGCTAATTGCCGCCAACGAAGGATTAGGAAGACGCATTAGCGTTGCTGGCCGATTTTTAAGAACCGATGAAATCTTTGTTGGACTCATTGTGATTGGCATCATCGGATTGTCATTTGATTTGTTGTTTCAGTATCTGCTTCGCGTCACCTGCAAATGGGCAAGTCAGCAGCGATAAACAACTCGATAGAAAATTTAACTTACAGAGGCTAAATTAATGTTTTTACAAATTAATAAACTCAACAAACACTTTTCGACTCAAGCCGGTACGCTTGTAGTTCTCAAAGATATTAACATGACAATCGAGCAGGGCGAATTAATTTGCGCGGTCGGCGCTTCCGGTTCCGGCAAATCTACGTTGCTGCGCCAAATTGCTGGACTCGATAGCCCGACATCAGGAGAAGTACGCATAGATGGCAAGCTAATCACTGGCCCTGGCCCTGATCGCGGTATGGTATTTCAGCACTACACGCTTTATCCCTGGATGAATGTGCAAGAAAATACCGAGTTTGGACTCAAGTTGCAAGGCATTCCTAAAAAAGAGCGTCGCGAACAGGCAAGTTATTTTCTCAGCATCGTCGGCTTGTCCCGCTTTAGCAGTTCGTTGCCCAAAGAGTTATCAGGTGGGATGAAACAGCGTGTGGCGATCGCCCGCGCCCTTGCATCTCAACCCAAAGTGTTGCTGATGGATGAGCCGTTTGGTGCGCTCGATATCCATACTAAAGAATCAATACACGAATTCATACTTGACCTCTGGCAACGCACCAAAATTACAATTTTCATGATCACCCATGATGTTGAGGAAGCCGTTTTCCTGTCTAACCGCATCTATGCCTTGGGTGCTCGTCCTGGCACAGTCCGCAAGGAGATGACCATTAATCTGCCGGAGCGTAGCCCCATGATCAAGCGTCATTCTACCTTCCATGACTATCGTGATGAGTTGATGGATCTGCTACGGCAACATGGCATGTTGCCGTAGCAGCATAACTTCAAGGGGCGACAGCAAAAAACTAAACTGCGCGTTTGCACTTATCTCAAAGGGTAAGTGTGCGATCGCCCAGGCGCGTTGGCGAAAGCCATCGCCCATCATAACCAGCCAGCGTAAAACTTGGAGTGAATAACGGCAGTTGATCTTGAGCTAGCCTCAAAGTGCGTTCGTCGCAGACGTTGGCGCAGCCATCGCTCTCCCGCACCAAAAACTTACGCTTGCTCAATGGGCATAATAACCAAAAACCCCAACGAAAATGCTTTTATACCCAAACATTTAGGCACCTACAGGGAATAAAATGCCCAGCCCCTTCGGGGTGACGCTCCTTCGTCGCTAACGCTTCGCTAACGGCAGTCGCTCATGGGGGAAACCCCCAAGACCGCGCTGCCTCACCGTTTCAAATATATTTTGGTTCAACCCAAGGACTGAGGCGCTTTCGCTCTTCGGGGCGCTCATCGACGGAAGAGTGCTTTTATTTTCTGGAAATCCCTAATATGTTCAGGGAGCAACGCGCTCAAGCTTGAGATCATCGCTTTTTGGAGCAATCTTATCGCAGGGGGAGCAGGGGTTTTATTAAAATTACTCAAATCAGCAAGCTACGAGTGCAGTTGTGCGGGTTTGATTCGTTTAGAATAAGAGATTTTTGTATAAAAACCCGCCGAACTGCAAGCAAAATAAAGGTTTATCACGCTCGTAGATTTAGATAAGGCGCTTGCTGATTTGAGCAGGATTTGTCCAAGGGGAGTAAAAAGAGAATTCAGCAATCTTTGCTACTATAAATACTTTCAAATACACTTGATTTCTTCTAGCGTGGCAAAACTTACTAGAGAAGAGTGGAAATCCTGTAATCTTGACCTTGTAGCAAAATAATGGTGCAGAAACTTGGCAAGAAAAAGTCTAAAACCAGAGGCAACATCGTTTGAAGTACTCGATTGTGTTCAAAAAAAATGCTCTTCGTGCGGTCAAGCAATGTGGAATGAATACAATAATCCTCGACATATAAGAACGTTAAATGGGGTAGTAGAACTACAGCTAAAAATTCGGCGATGTCAAAATAAGTCATGTCTGCGGTACAAAAAAGCATATCGACCAGAGCAAGAAGGTTCTTTAGCTCTACCACAAAACGAATTTGGTTTGGATGTGATTGCTTATATAGGAGCATTACGCTATCAGGAACATAGAAGTGTTCCCCAAATACACGCTCACCTTGAATTAAAGGGTATATGTATAAGCCAACGAACAGTCACGCACCTAATTGACAGATATGACGAGTTACTTTCTTTATGGCTAAAAGACCATAAAAGGTTAAAAGCAATAGTGGCTAATCAAGGACGGGTGATATTAGCGATTGATGGGATGCAGCCAGAAATTGGACATGAGGTATTATGGGTAATTCGAGATTGCTTATCAGGAGAAATTTTACTTGCTAAAACCTTATTATCATCAAGGAATGAAGATTTAGTGGCGTTATTATTAGAAGTAACTAATACTTTGGATGTACCAATTGATGGAGTTGTTAGTGATGGGCAACAATCAATTCGCAAAGCTGTTGGGTTAGCATTACCTAGAATTGCTCACGGTTTATGTCATTACCATTACCTGAAAGAAGCAATCAAACCCATATATGAGGCAGATAGATATGCAAAAAAGGAATTAAAAAAAAAGGTTAGAGGATTACGAGACATTGAACGTAGTGTTACCAATGAAACTCAGGAGATGGCAACTATTATTGAAGATTATTGCTTGGCAGTGCGTAGTTCTATAACCAATGATGGTCATCCACCGCGCTTAGGCATCTGGATTAAAGTTACAAGAAAATTTGACGTTGATAGAGCAAAGCTTAGAACGAATGGAAAAAAAATTGCTTTACCACCACCTTTAGTTAACCTAAAACACCTCCTAGCCAAGGGATTATCTGCGACTGCATCTTTATTTTCACCTATTAAGGTTGCGTATGAGTGGGTTGATAAAGCTACTAATATTCTCAACAATAAAATAGCTCTTGATGCTGCTGGAGTCAAACAAAGTTATCAGCAACTGTTAACAGAAATGTCCCAACAAAAGCAGAAAGCTGGTACACTCAATACCGCAATCGATAACTTTATAAAAACCACCAATAACTACTGGTCTGGACTTTTTCATTGTTACGAAATTGAAGATTTTCCCAGAACTAATAATGACTTAGAACATACTTTTGGTCTGCTACGTCATCATCAACGTCGTTGTACCGGTCGTAAGGTTGCCCCCTCATCCCTCGTTATTCGTGGTTCTGTCAAACTTGCTTGTGCGATCGCTACTAAACTTCATTCTTTTACCGCATCTGATAAGCGCACAGGTTGATATTCATACTTGGCTCGAATTACGCTCTCAATTGCAAAAACACCACGCATTGCCAGAATTGAACAGTATCGATTTCGCCGAGACCCCAAGGCTTACTTAGCTAACCTAGAGAGTCGTCTTCTCTAGTGAACTTTACCACACTAGCGGGGGAGAGGTGGGGGGCGCTCGTGCAGCTGCGTGTGGCTGATGTGTACAACGAAGATAGTACACCTTCTGAATATATTAATTTTCGCGCCAGAACAAGAAAAGCCAAACCCAAAAAAGCCGCTAACGACAGCGATAAACCCAAACAGGTACGCAAAAACCGCCAGGTACCAGTACATCCAATTCTTAAGGAATTGCTAGCAGCTTACCAGAGCGAGTCAGACTCAGTTTGGTTATTCCCCAATCGAACCGGGGAAAAATCTATTGGTCTACGCTGGGCCGATAAAATTCTGCGGTCGGCAGTCGAGAAGGCTGGTTTAGGGAGTAAAGGTGTGTCAACGCATAGCACCCGCCGGAGTTTTATCACGAATCTGGCCCACAAAGGGGGGAGCCTTGCAAAAATCAAACAACTCACCGGTCACACTGACTTGAAGGTTTTGGCCCGATACATTGAGGTGACTGATGACGACCTCAAGCAGACAATAGCGCTGTTATGAATCCCAATCTCCTGTTCCTACAAATCGAGATTTTCTTTGAGCGCTTGCAGCGGGGAGACTACGACCACCCCCTGCTGTTGGCTATGGCCCTGGAAAATCTTGCTAATCAAGCATGGAATGAGGTTGATACAGTTTACCGGGAATACTAATGGCACTTGACAAACATAAATATGGCCTTACAACTATTCTTTGCAATGCAGCTTGACTCTACTCCCCAACTCAACCGGGGGAGACTTTTCTTGATCGACGACGATAAAGGAATTATCGGCCGATGGATTGCTACCAGTGGCTTGGGCGCTTACCAGGAAAAAGGCGACTGGAGCAAACAGGGGGGTTGAGTTATCCCGCCGCTGTATGAGGTGCGAAATCCTCCGCCATTTTACAAGGTAGCCACTAGCCCAACAGACTTACGACACCTTAAAGGTGTAGAAGGAAATGGTTACGCAATTTCACCGTTTGAGGTGATTACTCTTGATGGAGTTAAACGTTCCGACTTACTTGTACATCAAGATGCTAATGCCCCAGGCTCATTAGGTTGTATTGTCCTACCACCAGACGAATTTTCTGATTTTGAAAAGATTTTTACCAGCCAAACCAAAGGTCTAACTGATGTGAGGTTAAACGTCGGTTATACTTACTAGCTTGGTATTACAATAACTTCAAAATTTTTGCGATCGCCCCAGCTGTGCGCGATCGCTATTTTCTCTCCACAACCACTATTGCAACTTCTTCTCAATCCTGCATTGAGGGAAATTTCTCATTAAAAAAAATCAGCACACATACTGATTAAGATAAAAGCTCAATTTATCAATACTTTCAGCTGATAAATCAGCGCCCGCGCAGCCGCGCCAGGAGCTTCACAGCTTCGGCCCCAGCGCTCTCATTGATTATTGAGAATGCTTGAGAATATGGGAGTAGGGAGTAGGGAGTAGGGAGTAGGGAGTAGGGAGCAGGGGAGCTGGGGAGATGGGGAGATGGGGGGGATGACAACTGACACCTAACTCCTA
>NZ_JAECZC010000055.1:87557-185899 GCF_016056305.1 Amazonocrinis nigriterrae CENA67
AATGGGTGTGTTCGGGAGCAACTTGAGTAACTGGTTTTTGCTCCCGAACAAAATCAGTATCAAGAGTCTCATGTGTTACCTGCTCCCGAACACTTTTATACGGGTAGAGAGCGTCAGATGTATCAAATTGCTCCCGAACAAGCGGAGTATGTTCGGGAGCAGTTTCTAAATCTTCGTCAAAAACAACTTCATCCCAATACCACCTAATACCAGGTTGGGATTGTTCGGGAGCAGAATTGCGATCGCCATCGCCCCAAAGTTCGGGAGCAGAGGTGCGATCGCAATCGCCCCAAAGTTCGGGAGCAACAGCGCACTCGCACTCATCCTCCTCATCCTCACTCATTCCGTGGACTTCATCTACCAGATGGGGATATTTCCGTTCCCACGCTGCATGTGCCGATTCGTAAGCTGCAATTGTGGGATATTCATCTGGGTCAGGTGGTTCGGTGGATTCGTCGTAGTTGGCGAATAATTCTGTATTAAACAGTGTTAATTGTTCAGTCATAATTAAGCTGCGTTTATTAATTGCCCTGCCAATTTGGCAGGTTTTTTTATACATAGGAATTATCCAGAAGGGAATAAGTCATCCCATTCTGTAGAGTTCCCGTATAGCTGTAGTAAATGATTGTGATTACGCGGATATTCCCAATACCTTCGCCTCAAACAATCGCGTATCCATCCTTCAGGATTGGGAATTTTTTCAAATCCACCACGTAACGCAAACATGATTAAAGCCAACTTAATTTCATTAGTTGGACGATGTAATACTTCAGTAACGTTATCGTCATAATAAATACCGTTGTCTTCGAGCAGTTGCTTGTTAGTAGAATGCTGCTGCTGTATATCACTCGTCACGGTAGAATTATCATTTGAAGGCTGTGATTTGTAACTAGAGTTACGGTTTTGTAAGTTTTTTTCTCTCTGTGGTTTCAACCATGACAACGGTCTAACTAATAACTTACAAATCTTCCAAGAGTACTGTTTAACTACTTGTATAACTCTGTGTGATACTAGCTGGTTAAATATCTGTTTGAGGTAGTTATGTGCATAACCTTTACCTCTATTTTTTTCTACCCAGGCATTAAATTCTGATAAATCCGGCTCTATCTCTGTTGATATTTCACCCTGCCTCATTAGCCATTGCCATAGTGATTTAGCAGCTGGTGATATCTGGTTTTGATAACAAAATGCTTCGTGTTCTTCCGTCCAAGGAAGATTGATTTTTTGGCTATGTTCTGGCATAATTCTGTTAGTTGAACTATCCAAAGCCACCGCTGACTGGTAATCTATTGGTGGCTTTTTGGTTTTTTTACTTTGATGACGAGAAACTCTTGAACAGGATTGTGCAAATCACAATCAATCCTATGGCCTGCCAAAAGTCAATTTGGCGAACTGTTGGGAATATGCTTGGTATTACTGCATTCCACAAAAGCATTAGGGGAATGGCTGATAGTAAGGCGCTCAACAAGATTGTCGCTGCGATTATTAACCCGGTAAGTAGAATATTTTTCATTGTCAGTTGTCAGTTGTCAGTGGCGACGCTTGCCTGCTGGCGTTTCTGTTTGAGGCTTGCCGCCATGTCGTGAATGTTTGGCTTTAAATCACACGATTCAATTACCGCCGGTAAGCCGTCAATGAGAAATGCGGTAATGGCTGCTATTTCACCTGGCTCTAAGTCGGGGTGAAGGCTGTAAATGTAATCCACTAATTTCTGTAATTTGCTTTCGAGGATCTGTGTTATCGGATCTTCCATTTGTCTAATTGGGAATTGGGAATGGGGAATTGGGAATTGGGAGATGGGGGAGATGGGGGGATTCGTCGGTGATTTTCTCCGGCGGGTGATGATTTTGTACGTAATCGCTCCCGGTCAGGTCACGCTCATTGGATTTTGCACAGCCGCGCTGCTCGTGCCATTGCTCTTCGGTAATCAAGTTCTCCAGGCGAACAGTGCTGTTGTACTGGTTGTCTTTCAAGTAAGGTGATAGGGCCACTTCTGCATGTTTTCTTCCTATGACTTTCACAATAAACAGCCTGGTGTTTTGCAGGCGTTTGGTGTTGCCCGTGTAGTAACAGGGTTTGTTGGGTGGATAGTTAGCTGCTTCGTCTTTGGTCATGGTTGGGTATTGGGAATTGGGCATAGGGCATTGGGCATGGGGAATTGGGGACTGGGGAGATGGGGAGAAGATGTTCTACGGCGGGTGATGATTTTGTACGTAATCGCTCCCGGTCAGGTCATCTTCTGGGAATGGGTGCCATTTTCCATCATGGAAAGACCAGCCGTCGGGGGCAGGCTCTTTGCCATTTCGCCACCGCGCTACTACCTCAATTCCCACACCCATTAGCCGGGCAAACTGAACACTTGAGAGTCCGTCGGCAAAGCCAGCAGCATTTCGGATCAACTTATTCCAAGCTCTTGAGTTATCAGTCATTGGCATTGGGTATTGGGTATGGGGAGCAGGGGAGCAGGGGAGATGGGGAGATGGGGAGAAAGTTATTAGTCATGAGTTATCAGTCAACTGTGATCTATTTGTGTCCTGTTGCTGGCATAATAATTTGAGATGCGTATTCTTCATCCACCCAGTTTTCACTGCTGGGTGGCCGCACCTATGCAAAACCGCCCCACCCATACAGGTAAGACGGTTATTACTGGATATCTACAGATTTTGACTGAGTTACTAGATGATAGATATCACTTTTTATTTGGTTACATTCTTCCTTGAACTCATTTTCTGATTGCTCACTTTCTCCCAGCCGCGCCTTTAGCCGAGCTTGATGAGAATGGACATACTCTAAATGACGCTTTTCTAGAGCTTCTAGGCGCTCTAAGATTTTCCCAGCAGTTGTGTCCCTGACTGGGACGAGTTTCCAATCGGGATTTCCCCCGTGCCTATCTTCTCGACTAACGCTGATCTTGTTAGTCCCATCGCTGCTGCTCTCTTCTGTAACTCCTCCCATGCGCTCTGACTCAATTTCAGCCCCACAGTAGTTACATCTTCTGCTGATTTCTTTCGTCTTGCCATTCGCACAATCCATATTTTCCTCTATTTTACATGAGCGGAATAATTATGCATGAGCGGAATGCTTGACAATAATTCCGCTCATGCATAATATACATTATGTATTCTGCATTAGCAAAATACTTTTTTCTCTCCTCTCCTATCGCCAACCGGGAACCAATGCAGTTAGCACCTTGGCACACGAACACTGATGAAGAGTAGTTCAGCCATATTAAGTCCCGTGTGAATTGCGATCGTGTTGAGTGCTGAGTGCTGAGTGCTGAGTTATTAGTCAACAGTTAACAGTCAACTGTTAACTGATAACTGAACATGCCGTGAATTGGAGGTATAACCGAACACTACAACACAATGCGATTAGTCTGAATTTTCATAGGGTTTTTACACTCGCCAGTTCTCTGGCGTTTCCTGGGTGCAAACGGTTAGTGAGCCTCGGCGGCCTTGCTGGGGGTTCAACTCCCCCGTGTGCCCACAAGCACTAGTAATTTGCCAGTAACACTAACTTTCCGTTGCTGGCTTTCCTGAGCATTGTAAGCATTAGAGGTATAAATTTAGACGCAAATCAGTTAAAGCAAATTTCTATGTGAGGCGTGAATAAATAGTCATCCAGTGCCAGCTTACACCCGTCTACTGGCGCTTTACTTGCCAATTAATCAACCCAAAATTATGAGCGACATCATCACAGACAACGCGGATACACCCGCAAACTTTAAATCTAATCTCTCAACTATTAACCACCTATTACATCAGGTGTTGAACAGTAGTCATTATCAAGCACTTAAGGATAACACTGACTACGATCCAGATTCAACGCTAGAAGATGCACAAGCCGTTGTGCAGCACGCGTTGGCTGTTTACCGCATTTAAGCGCTCACACTTGATCACAAAATTGAGGATTGCCTATGACTATGTAGAGCATGTAGTAACTGCTTCATTAAACATTCCGTAAATTTGTCGAAACAACACCAGCGCCCTGGCGTGGTGCGCTGGTGATTTTTTAAAAACTTGAATGCAAGGATTTTAAATATGCAAACTACACTCACTAAACCGTGGGCGATTTTCTGCACGTCTGATGGTCAATCTAAATGTGTTGCACGGTTTTTTAACCGTCAGGACGCCGAAGATTATCTGAAATTCCTATGCAGACGTGTACCCCAACATCAGTTTGACGTTGCCTATGACAAACAGGAGTTGATTAATAATGGGTGAACCGCTTGGATATCACACCAACCACACACCAGGCGACGGCACCTTACTGGATGACTTAGAAAAAGAGTTTGGTAGCCATTTTGAGAATATGTCTGAGGGTGACAAATTCTATCTGATTAATAGCCTAGCTATCAGTTTGTGTGGCGAAGCAGGCCATATCAGCAACCGAGCTATAGCAGTTGGTGTTCAATTAATGCCAATGCCTACTTCTACCAAACAAGACTTAATCCGGTTTTTGATTGACCAGGTGTAATCAAACTGAAATTTTGTTGCGATCGCGCGGTTAATGGAGTCACGCGATCGCTCTTTTGAATCCGCGCAACGGAACCAAGAAATTATGCAAATTATATCAGTCAACAGCGTGTTTACTTGCAAAACACCTAACTCTGGTTGGTTGAACCTAGCCCAAGTTCGCCAGCTTCACTTTGTACCAGCAGCCGAAGCAGTTACCGAAATTGGTAAATCAAAGGATTTCGTCGTTGTCACCTGGCACAACGGCGACAAGCAAATATTTTCTGATGAAGATGCCACAGCCATTCATCAAGTTTGGGTAGAAGCTACAGCGCTCATTCAACAGCGCTGCAACTGTAATCACCGTTTTAAAAATCGGAGGCAATTATGAGTCAAGCCGCAATTAGTCGAGGTAAGGAGATTATTAAACAACAGATTCGGTTAGCTCTACGGGATGAAGTAGTCCGCATCCCCGTTGAAGATGAGGCCAATTTAGCCGTATTTGAGCAAGCGCTGAGGAGTTTCGATATACAGCGAATGCTTGTACAGAAAAATGTCTCAGTTGAGTTTTATATTCCCGAACCGCCAATTGAGCAGGGCAAAAAATGGATGTTGCAATTCATTAATAATGCACCTGCTGATGTGAGTCAAATTATTTTTCCGTATCACGCACGTGACTGTGCTGATGCACAAGCCGCTTTAGAGTCCCCAGAAGTGCAAGCACTATTGCAGCAGCGAAATATCACAGCTTCAATACAGCGAGTTGACGATCAATCTGACCAACCATCTATTGTTATTGCCACTTACGACCAAGTAACTAACGGTGAACTCGATAATTTCTTGAGGAGATATCAGCAATAACTTATGAGTAACTCTGAAAGAACTAATAATACTTGGCAACCAGATCCAGCATGGGATTACTACATACTTTGGCATTCATTACACCACATCAAAGCTAAAATTGATGGCGCTTTGGGAAACATAAAAGATGAAGAGTATGCCGCGCTTCATGTAGATCTTGACATTAGAAAAATACTAGAACCAGCTTCTGAATTACTAATAGAAATCGTTGATTCATTACCCGAAAAAGAGGAAGAGGACGACGAAGAAGAATAACCGCCTGATGATGGCTACCTGACACAGTAGCCGAAACGGTGGGTAATACCCACCGTCGCGGGTTGTGTCCAAAGCAATCCGCCCCTTGTTTGCACTGCTTGGGGCGTTAAACCAGAAACGCACACCCATTTTGTGGGGTGTTACTACTTTCAAGCGCACCAGCAGCGCGAACGACCGGGATAAACCCAGCGTTAAGAGTGAATCGCGCCCCTCTTTTGGTGGGGTGTTAGGGGATTCAAGCGTCAAAACTGGGCTTTTAACTCATTCGTGTTCGCACCACGAATACTAAACCCCAATTATCGGCAGAACCATGACAATTAAATCAATCACATCTTTGGGAGTTGATGTTAGTAAATCAAGTGTCACTTGTCATATTTTAACATCCTATCCCAAAGGCGGATTAAAGAATTATTGGCAAAAGTCACGGACTAAAGCTAATAATTTATTCCCTACTTTTTACTCTAATCCTAAGCTTAAAGGCAATCAAAAATCAGCTTTTGATTTTGCTGATTATGTACGAGATAATAATCCTGATGTGGCAATCCTTGAGCCAACAGGCAATCATTACTCAAGACTTTGGGCAAGGATTTTAGAAAGTTTGGGAGTGAAAATACTTTGGGTTGGTCACATTGAGTTACGCCGTTATCGCGGTGGTAAGAATTTACCCAATAAATCCGATGCTGCTGATGCTTTGGCCATGGCTGCTTACGCTTTAGATCAAGAGAATCAGCTAGAGTCTGGTGAACTCAACGAGCGCCAATTCCTCATGCACAGGCCCGAGGTTATTGATCAGCTGCGGGAACTGGTGCAGAAACTAGAACACCTCAACCGTGTACAGTCACCGATTATTAACTACACCCGTCAGGCCTTAGCGTGGCAGTTTCCTGAAAAGGCACACAGTAAAACTGAAACTACCAAACTGGGAAATGTCCCCCCATTGTGGGGTTGGTTAGCGCAGCGGGAACTGGAGGTACACCCCCAAAGTTACAAATCTCTCACTAAGGCTTACCAGCAGTCGGTAGCAGTACAGTTTGGATTTTCCATAGATCCATTTGTCAGGCTGCACGCTGATTGGTTATGCGATATCGCCCTGGAGGAACAGCGGTTAGAAGTTGAACTTAAGTTGTTGATCAACGATGACCAGTTCAAAATGTACAACCAGGTATTTGACAATTTTAAATTTGGGTTACGGGTTCGCGCCCGGCTGCTGAGTCGGATTTATCCGTTTGAAGCGTTCCTGGTCAATGGCAAACCGTTGATTGAGCGAGAAGTCCGGGAGGTGAAGAAAAAGGAAGTTACCCGTGAGAATGGTAAACGTATGGTGAAATTCTCCCCCGGTGACACCAAGCGGGTCAAACGTAACCGCAGCCGCGACGCTTTCAAGCTGAGGTTAGGTATGGGTACAACCCTGGAGCAGTCCGGCGATAAGCTCGTGGAAAAAGGTAGCGGTTCGGCGTTGTGTCGGATGAACTTCTGGCAACATGTCATAACTAAAATCGAAGTTGACCGCCTGCCTGACAATGACATTGGCAACGAGATTGCTCAGTACAAAGCCAAACTCAAAGAAAATGTTGATGCTTCTGGGAAACAACTGCTCAATGGTAAACACTTGCAGTCTAAGCTGAGTTCTAAGGTTGCTAATATGCTGTTTCGGGAGCTAACTAGAGCGATTGCGATCGCTTTTCACTAATCCCTGATGCTAAACCCCCACTTCACCAAGCTGGGGGTTTTTAAATTCCTCAGTCCCCAGTCCCCATCTTTAGAGTGAAAGTAGTATACTTTTCTCGTCTCTAGGATTACCTAGACAAAAAAATCGTGTAAAAATCAGCATTTTTAGATTTGTTGTCATGTTAAGTCCAGTCATTACACTCAGCATCTTTCAAAAACAACCTAATCCACAAGAATTTGCAGCAGGTGAGGTCATCTTTGAGGAAGGACAACCTGGTGATTTTATGTATGGTATTGTCGAAGGACAGGTAGACATATCAATCAATGGCAAAATTGTTGAGACAATTGAGCCTGGCGACGTTTTTGGTACGGGAGTGCTTGTAGGCGTAAAAAAGAGAACATATACAGCGATCGCTAAAACTGATTGTAAACTTGCCTTTCTTGATGAAAAAAGGTTTCTATTCGCCGTTCAGGAAACACCCATGTTTGCCCTAAATGTCATCAAAAACTACTCCGAACGCCTAAGTCGTTTGCAGCATATGGTTTAATGCATTAGTTTTAAGGATTGAGACTACGGCTGAAATGGGGAGTAGGGATCGGCTTTTTTTTACAGTACCTCAACAGTATGTTTTGTCTGCGTAGGTAAAGTTGATCTCTGCTCACACCAAATTGCTAGAACAAAACACTACAGATCATTACTATTACTCTGGGCAACCAATACTTCAAATGACCTAACAAGTTGAGCTAATTTATCAATGGTTTCTCAGCTTAACCATATAATTAAGCATACCAAACCAAGTAGTAAGGCTAAGACTCCAAGCATTATGTGAACCAAGCCAATTAACCTAGCAAAAAATGTAGGAGCTTCAAACTCATATATAAACGCTACATTCACACGCATTCGACCAGTTATCAAGGGAACCAGCCCTTGAGAAAATGTTAAAAATGGGCTGGCAGTAATTAAAAGTATGGCAACCAGATAAGAAGTCCAACTCTTAATTGGTGCTAAGTAAATAGAAGCAATTAAAAAAATTGCTTCAACAATAGCCAGCCATGCAGCTATTTCACCAATTTGATTTAGCCTTTTTATAGATTTTTTCATTTAACCCCTAAGCAAAGAATAACTGTTATCAGTATTCCCAAAATTAAATGACCTCAATCTATATTGATTGTTAAACATGATTTTTATCAACAACAATTACGAATTACTATTAAAAAAATGGGATAGGCAATTTGCCTATCCCACAAACAGAAATATTAAGATTGAGTTATCGCTTCATTTCTACCGTTGGTTCAGTAGACATCTGGGTTAACTCAAGTACCAGTAGTCCAAGAATTGATGTACTCAATTTGGTCTGGTGTGAGGCTATCAATGCTAATTCCAATTGCTTGTAACTTGAGGCGAGCAATTTCTTGATCTACCTCAGTGGGAATTGAGTGCAAACCAGGTTCCAACTTACCTTGATTCTTCACTAGGTATTCCACAGCTAAAGCTTGGTTAGCAAAGCTCATATCCATGACTGCGCTGGGATGTCCTTCCGCAGCGGCGAGGTTTACCAAGCGTCCTTCACCTATCACTATGACTGATTTGCCGCTTACTAGCTGATATTGTTCAGTAAAAGGACGTACTTGCTTGATTTCTTTAGCTTGGCTAGCCAGGTGTTTCAGGTCAATTTCAATATCGAAGTGACCAGAGTTACAAACGATCGCGCCATCTTTCATCACCTCGAAATGTTCAGCGCGAATCACGTGTTTGTTTCCTGTAACTGTGATGAACAAATCACCTTGGGGTGCGGCTTCTATCATTGGTAGCACGCGGAAACCATCCATTACAGCTTCGATTGCTTTAATGGGGTCGATTTCGGTGACGATTACGTTAGCACCAAGACCCCGCGCCCGCAATGCTGTACCTTTACCGCACCAGCCGTAACCAGCCACAACAATGGTTTTACCAGCCAGCAAGATATTTGTAGCGCGGATAATGCCATCGAGGGTGGATTGCCCTGTACCATAGCGATTATCAAAGAAGTGCTTGGTGTCTGCGTCGTTGACATTGACAGCGGGGAAGGTGAGAACGCCATCTTTGAGCATGGCGCGGAGGCGGACAATTCCGGTGGTAGTTTCTTCAGTGGTACCAATCAAATCAGCGATTTGATGTTGGCGTTCCTGAACCAAGGTAGCTACCACATCACTACCATCATCAATAATGATGTTGGGACGGTGATCTAAAGCGATTTGGACGTGGCGGCTGTAAGTTTCGTTATCTTCACCTTTTTGGGCAAAGACGGGAATTTCATGATCGACGACGAGGCTAGCAGCTACGTCATCTTGTGTTGATAGGGGGTTACTAGCAATTAGGAGCGCGTCTGCACCACCAGCTTTGAGTGCAATAGCTAGGTGTGCTGTTTCGGTTGTGATGTGGGCGCAAGCCACAAGGCGAAGCCCTGCAAAGGGTTTTTCTTGGGCAAAGCGATCGCGGATTTGCCGTAAAACTGGCATTTCGCGTCCAGCCCATTCAATGCGCTGTCTTCCCAAGGGAGCTAGGGCGAGGTCTTTAACCTCGTGCTTTAATCGGGGAGAAATTGCGGTCATTCAAATATGTCCTCTAAAAAGTAAAAAAAGCTACGCAAAAATTGCGAACTCTACTCAATTATTCCATGATTGGTGATTTTTGGCTGTGATCACCAACGAAAGAATGAAAGCCCAAAGCTCAGGAATTTACATTTGTGCCTTCTTTGCACTAGCTTGACGTTTGTTCAGCGTCATGTCAACTTTATCCTTAGCTTTTTTGTTTTAACTTTATTTTTGGTAAGAGTATTATCAAGAACTGTCCTAACCAGGGCTACTGGTAAATTCAGCGAGTTGTCATCTATCTCAAGATATATAGATAATGTCCAAAAAGATGAAAATTTTAGTCAGTGAGGACAAAAACTTAACTTTAGGTAGGTACATTTACTCAAGTTAATTGTGCAGGATGGCTCTGGAGTACTCAACAGTAAATTTTGCTTAAGGAGGTGTTGGAGTGCGCTTACAATTTTTGGCGATCGCAAAGCGCGTCCTACGCCCGGAGGCTTTATTAGAAGCCTCCCACTCGCCTTTGACGCGAGTGCAACACAAACAAAGTTTGTGTTGGGGCGTAATCGGGGCGATCGCAGGGTCAATGGTGTTAACTGTTGCGCCTATGCCAAAGGCCACATCGCAAATTCCCTTTTTACCTCTAATTCAAACTCCCAACAATCAGAGTAATGATTCAGATAACAAAATTGTTTCTGGGTGGATTTATTTGGACGGTCGCCAGTTGTTTCAGATCGCGGCAACAAAAACCAATTTTCCTGAACGTTCACAAGATATCCAACAGAATTTGGATCAGATAACTGAAAATTATTTGCGATCGCCTACCAAAGAAGCCAAGGTAGAAACTCGGAAATTAAATGGATTACCAGTCATTTATGTTAACAATCGATACCTAATGACCATCACTTACGAGGATGCCCAACTGCGGAAGGAAGATCCATTTATATCGGCAAATCAAATTACCGACAAGTTGCAAGACTATCTCAAACAAGCAAGGCAAGAACGACAAACTCAATTTTTAATCAACCAAGGTAAAATTGCTGCTGGCATTGGGTTAGTAATGATTGCCACAAGCTGGGGTGTATATATTTGGCAGCGCCGTTCCAGAAATAATTTATCAAAGCCGACTCACCAAGCTCAACAGACAGCCCAACCAATTACAACACAACTCAATCAACAACAACATCGCCATCTTGTAGAAGTCAAAAAACGACTGTATCAGCTAACTCAAGCAGGGATTTGGGGAAGCGGCAGTTTCATCATCTTGGGTCTATTTCCCTATACACGACCGTTTCAAGTAGCTATGCTCACAGCTGCCCAAATTCCTGTGAGATTAGCTGTAGTGGCATTGGGAACTTATGTGGCAATTCGCTTGAGTTATGCCTTGATTGACCGCTTCACTACGACTTTGATCAGCAGTGGTGCTTTATTAAGTTCAGAAACTTCTGAACGTTTGCAACTGCGGGTTTCCACATTTTCTGGTGTGACTAAAAGTATTGTGACTATTGTTTGGGTAGGCGTAGGCATACTACTAGCCTTAGTCTCGTTGGGTATAGATATCGTTCCCTTGCTAGCTGGTGCCAGTTTAGTTGGTGTTGCGGTGTCTCTGGCTTCGCAAAACTTGATTAAAGATGCCATTAATGGCTTTTTGATTATCATCGAAGACCAATACGCTTTAGGCGATGTGATTGCTGTAGGAGATGTGGGAGGTTTAGTAGAAAATTTGAATCTGCGGATGACCCAACTGCGAGATTCAGAAGGACGCTTGATTACGATTCCCAACAGTGAAATTAAAATTGTTGCCAATCTTTCTAGCCGTTGGGCAAGGGCTGATTTGACGATTCCCATTGCCTATGAAGCTGATGTTGACCATGCTTTGCAATTGATTGGTAGTGTAGCCATAGAGATGGATCAAGACCCAAAATGGCAACATCAAATTCTAGAAACACCGCAAGTTTTGGGAATAGATAATTTTGGCGATCGCGGTTTAATTATACGTGTATGGATTAAGACACAACCACTCAAGCAATGGGATGTGGCACGAGAGTATCGCCGCCGCTTGAAAATTACTTTAGACAAAGCCGGAATTTCGATTCCTGTCCCACAACAAGCAATTTGGGTGAATGACGTGCAGTTGCTTAACAATCATACAAATGGCAAAGAAGATAGTTAAAAGTTAGGAGTGAGGAGTGAGGAGTTGGGAGTTAGTTGTCAGTTGTCAGTTGTCAGTTGTTATTCCCCCCATCTCCCCATCTCCCCTGCTCCCCCCACCTCCCTCATCTTCCCAATACAGTACAAATGTACTATAATAGATATAGCGTCCACAAAGCCGAGTGCAGTACAAAACGGCTGTGTGACAGTCTTCTGTGAAGATGGATTCAAGGGTTAGTCAGATGATTAAACATTACATTCTCAGCCTCAACCCAACTGCCAAGCATGAATGGGATCGGTGTATCTTACGTGACCCGTTGACTGCCAAACGCCCGGACATTGCGAAATTAATCGCTGAAGCAGTGGGTGCTGATACAGGCAGTTATTTAGTCAGTGTCAATATTGAAGTACAGGTATTAGAGCAAGCAGCGGTTCCACAAGCTGAACAACTTTCGCTTTCATTCCCAGAAGTAGCGGTCTCATCGCCACTCCGGGAAGTAGCGTAATTAAAAACGCAGGGTGCGAAAATCATTTGAAAATTCAAAATGCAAACTTTTGAATTTTTGCTCTTCATCACCATTATAGCTAATTTTGTTTGTCAAGATTTTCGCCAAGGAATATTATTTGATGATGCAACTTAGTCATTATCCAAGTGCAATAGCACAAGCTGCCCAAAGGATGAATGAACTAGATTCTCAATTGATGGCAGTTCAGCAACAGATTAACCGATTTGAAGGTAATGCAGATCGCGCAGCTGCTTTTGATATGGATTTAAAAAATGATTCTCAACGTAAAGCACGTCGCTTTGAAGTGTTGGTTGTGAATCATGAATATCAAAAGGCAATAGATATGCAAATTCAACTAACTCTTGAAAGAGCAAATACATTTGCCCATTTGGAATATCTGCGTAACCAGTTTAGTGTAGCAAAACTAGAAGCGAGATTAGCGATCGCTCAACAACTTACCGATTTTGAATCACGGGAATTAGTCGGCTTGTAGTCATATCTACAGCCTAACACGGTTCAATTAAAGCTAACAACATAATCTAAGTAGGTTGGGTTGACGAACAAAACCCAACTCTACTAAAGCTTTATTGAGAAAGTAAAGCCAATATATCAGTAGTGATATTATAAAATTCTTGAAATTGCTTAATATCTCTAGATAAAATGTCAATAGAATGAGCTATGACCCATAGTTGTTGGGAGAAAATTATAATAAACAAATACTTTCACTGAATACTCAGCAATGATTTGAGCGATTGAGCAATTTGTTGATTAATAGCTGTCAAATCAAAACGCTGACTAGCGCTTGTTTTAGCATTATTTGCTATAGTTGCAGTTGTCTCTATTTCTTGAAGACAATTGTTAATTACTTGTGCAAGTTCTTGAGGTTTTCCTGGTGTTATGAGAAAACCATTAATGTCGTGTTCTACTAATTCTATTGCACCGCCAGCTTTGGCTGCAACCACAGGTTTTCCACATAGCATTGCTTCAACAATTACTCTACCGAAAGGTTCTGGAGAAGTAGAAGTGTGTGCGATTAAGTTACAAGCTGCCATTAACTGAGGAATATCTGAACGAAATCCTAAAAATTTAACGCGGTTTTCTAATCCTAGTGCGGCAACTTGTTGGTGTAATTGTTGCACATAATCTTGTTCACCAAACAGCGCATCACCCACTAAAATTGCTGTTACTTCTGGCGGACATTCAGCAAGGGCAGAAATTAAAATATGCTGTCCTTTCCAAGGTGCAAGGCGACTGAAATGTCCAACTACAAATTTTCCTGCTAGTCCTAAATGTTGTTGTAATTGTTTAACATCAGACTCACAAGTTTGATAATTCTTCACTTCAAAGCCGTTATAGATAATTGTAGTAAGTTTTGCACGTCCTCCGGCTTGGACAAAGGCTTTTTGACTAGCTTGGGAATTGGCAATTACTAACGATGCAAAATGATTGGCTAGGTTAACAGCAACTCGAAGGTTAGTTTGACTGAAATGCTCTTGGGAAAGAATATCATGTAAATGATACACCAAGGGACGACGAGTTAAAAAACTAGCTAATGCGCCAACAACTAAGGCTTTTTGTGTATTGGCGTAAATTAAATCGTGTTCAGTAGCTCTTTGTATGACTTTAGCAAGCAGAGGTGCAAGTTGTCCTAAACTTCCCAACGCTTGTATGAAATTGCTTTGTTTGCGAACTTGAATTGGTTGGGTTGCGAGAACTTCTACAGGGATATGATGCTGTTGTAGTAAAGTTCTAAATGGGCCATCTGCAAATAAGCCTACCAAACAGCGATCGCAATAAGGTTTAGCAATATCTATTAAACACAATTCTGCACCGCCTGGTTTACCACTTTGGTCTAAAAATAGAATTTTCATAAGTTAGGAGTTGGGAGTTGGGAGTTGGGAGTTAGAAGTTAGGAGTTAGGAGGAGGGAGTGCATTGGTGAGGCAGCGCGGTGAGGCAGTACGGTCTTGGGGTCTCCCCCTTCGGGTGACGCTCGTTCCTCGCTACCGCTTCGCTAACGGGAGTTTGCCATCGACGCAAGGCGCCAAGACGGCAACTCCCTCACCAAGTGGAGTAACTGCCGTTCCCCGAAGGGGTTCTCGAAGAGTACCCGTAAGGGTCTTGGGGGTTCCCCCCATGAGCGACTGCCGAAAGGCTTTGCCGACTTGAAGCAACTGCCGTTTAGGAGTTAAAAATTTTAGCTGAAAGTATGTTTGAAAAGTCTAATTGATTATTTCTATTAGCAGTCTAAAGTTGTGCCTAAACCAGAGACAATTTAGATTTTTCGTATTTATCCTGTAGGCTGTCTTCGTTTGTTTACTAGCTAATTATATTCGCTTGTCAAACATCCTTTAAGAGAACATGACGCACTTTTTGGGCTATTTTATTCCAATCAAAATTAGTTATAGTGTACTGACGACAGGCTTGGCGTGAAGGTATTTGTAAATTTCCCAATAGTACCTGTTCTAATTTTTCAGCAATAGCTGAGGCTTCAGTCGAATTAGTAATTAACTCTGGGGAAAAAGGTAATAAAATTTCTGGCATTCCACCAATAGGTGTACATAAAACTGGTGTGCCACAAGCTAAAGATTCTACTACAGCTAATCCAAACCCTTCAAAAGATTGACTAGGCATAATAGTCAATTCTGCTGCTTGATAAGCTATTGGTAATTGCTCATCAGGTAAAAAACCTAAAAATTTAACATTATTTTCTAACCCCAAATCTCTGGCTTGCTGTTCTAGTGTAGCTTGCATGTGACCACGACCAGCAACTGCTAACCAAATATCAGGAATTTTAGGCTTAATACTTGCTAGTGCTTGTAGTAATTTATCTACCCCAGTTCGATGTACTAAACGACGGGATGTAAATAATATTCGACGATTATCAGGCCAGTTTAACTGTTGACGGGCCTCCTGAGATGACAAGTTTGGTTGAAACCAATTAATATTAACTCCACCTGGTATAACATGAATTTTACTCCACGGAACTTGATAATCTTGATGTAAAATTTTACCGAAGGCTTTACTGAGAACAATAAAGCGATCGCAGCTATTATAAGTCGTTTTTTCTATTAACTGACGCTTCAGAAAAATACTCCATTTATTATCAATCATTTCCTGTTTACTTTCCGATGCCCAAGGGCCGTGAAAATTGAATGTAATTGGCACTCCTTTGGGTAAAATATCCAAAATAGGAAAGCTATATAATGCAAAATGCAAATTGATGGCATCAGGTTTACCTACTCTTGTTTTCTGGAAGTTAGTACGGATAGACCACAGGCGTTGCCAAATTGCACTATCTGGAGAAGCTAGGTTAGTCAGCTTTATTGGTAAATTCAATTTTACTTCTGGTAGACCAACTCCACATAATTCTACCTGGTCTTGATTTGCTGCCAAACTATGTGTGAGTTCATAAATATACCTTTCTAGTCCTCCAGGCGTTTTAGGGAACCAGCCTATTCCAAGGGTGAGTATTGATGCAGATACGGAATTAAATTTTTCTTTTTTATCTTCCACTACTTATCTCCTATGATGTATTGAGCGTGCATATGTTCACTTTTACACCAAGCTCAACCGCCTTTTGAAATTCAGCAGTAAATTGATGTTTCTAGTACTGATATTCTGTAATTTTCTACATTATCCGTATTATTAGCGCCAAAGTGTATGGAAATTTCATTCACAAGTATTAACACAATAAAATTTTGATCTAGTCAGCAGGCTAATTTGTTACACTTATTTTCGTATAAAAAGTATAGTTAGTATATTTAACATGATATTTTTGTATTGAGATTGACCATTTTGGCAGATAAATTAGTAATTATTCATACAATTAAATAAGATTATTGGTTATAAATAAATTAAAAATTTTGTATATTTTTGGTAAATTATTTGTAAATATTCAATTCAGAACATAAACTATTTGTTATCTATATATATGTTCTGTCAAAAGCTATGAATTAGTTCAAATCAGTTTTTTATAGTTTTCAAATTTAAATTTTAGGAATTTGTTTATGGGGATTACATCATGCCTACTTAAAGTTTACAAGTAACTATGACTGGAGGAATAGTATGCAAAATAAATTACTAAAGCTGTTTACCAAGTTTTACAAAAAACTTAATCAAAATATCAAACATTTATTCCCAACTAGGCATTTGCGTAAATTCAATTTGGCAAAATTTTTAATTTTGAGTCTAGCTATTGGGATAATTGTTACTTCCATTGAAATTACAACAGATTGGACTGTAAGTGGAGTGCCTACAACCACTTACAAAACATCTTGGATAGGTAATAGTTTTGGCGGAGGTAACAAGTGGGTACAAAACTATATAGAAGCAATGTATGTTGCTCCCAATGGTACAGTCTATACCAATAGTGAATGGGATGAAGGTGGAGCAGAAGCAGGAATATATAAAGATGGTAATGTTATTGGTCGGTTAGATGATACTCACGGCTGGAGTCGTAGTGGTGGCAAAGCTATAACAGCCAATGATAAATATATTTACATGGCTATGGTTCAGGGGGCAGTCGGCAAGATTAATCAAGATTATCCCCCAGATAAAACCACATGGTACTGCGTCAGACGCTATGATTTATCTTTTAAATCTGCACCATTTAACGAAGGGCGCGGTTGGGATAAAAGTATGTTAATTACCAGTACTCAAAGCGAAGTGACTGGATTAGCAACTGTAAACAATGAGTTATATGTGAGTGACTCTGCCAGTAACCTGATTCGTGTCTACAATACTGACACGATGAAAGAACTACGCAGTTTTAGTGTGGCACATCCGGGTGCGATCGCTATCGATCAACAAAAAAATCTCTGGATTATTCAAAACAAAATCGGTAGTACTCCTGCCAAGATTGTGCATTATTCCCAGACAGGAAAACAACTGCCCCAACAGATTGTAGATATTGTCGAACCAACAGCGATCGCTATTAATCCTCAAGGTAGACTTTTAGTTGCAGACAATGGCCCTCGTCAGCAAGTACTGATTTACGACATCAAAAACAAGCCAGTGCAAGTTAGTACTTTCGGTAGCAAAGGGGGTATATATGCGGGTATTCCTGGTGAAGTTCAAGCTTTAAAATTTTACGGTCTTAGCGGCGTAGGTACAGATGCAGCAGGTAATATTTATGTAAATAGTAATGGTTTCAACAGATCAGGAACAGATTTACGGAAGTTTTCGCCATCAGGAAAGCAACTATGGCAATTGTTGGGATTGTTATTTGTTGATAACGCCGATGCTGATCCTAGTAGCGATGGCATAGATGTATTTACCAAACAAGAAAGCTATTTAATTGACCATAATAAGTCAGCTGGTAAGCAATGGACTTACAAAAGCTACACATTAAACGCTTTTAAATATCCTCAAGATCCGCGCTTGCATACATCACCAGATGCAACCTTTGTTCGCCGCATCAAAGGAAAGCCCTTTTTGTTTCTCACAGATATGTACAGCAGCTTTCTGCAAATTTATCGTTTTAATCCAGCCAAGGATGGCAAAATTGCTATTCCTGCGGGGATGTTCGTCGGTACCAATGGCGACGATAAAAAATCAATGCCAGGAAATTGGCCGCCGTATCAACCAGAACAAGGAGAATGGATTTGGCGGGATAAAAACGGTAACGGTAGCTTCGACAAAGGTGAATACGAAACTAGCAAAGATTATCCCTACTTAGGCGGATGGTGGGTAGACAGTAAAGGAGATGTTTGGAAAACCTTGCGAACTCAAGACGGTATCCGGCGCTATCCTTTGCAAGGACTAGATGCTAAAGGCAATCCCATCTACACCTATAGTTCGATGCAAAAGCAACAAAATCCCAGCTTATTTACTGATTTGCGGCGAATTGAGTATTTTCCAGAAACAGACACCATGTATTTATCAGGGTTCACTAAAGAACATCCGGCTATTGGCGATGATACTAAAGTCGTAGGATCTGAGATTGCCCGTTTTGACAATTGGAGTCAAGGTAATAGCACACCCCGTTGGCGAATCGTAGTCCCTTACGACACCACAGGTAAACGTGAAGTCTCTACCGCCGCCATGAGTGTAGCTGGTGACTATGTATTTACCGTCACAGGCAAAACAGCAGAAGTAAATGTCTACAATGCCAAGACAGGAACTTCAGTACAAAAATTAAAACCCGGCCCAGAAGTGAATAGCGAAAGTGGCTGGATTGATATACCCCACGGTATCCGGGCTTTTCGCCGTTCAAATGGTGAGTATTTAGTATTTGTTGAGGAAGATTGGAAAGGTAAAGTAATTATGTATCGCGTAAAAGGGACAAGTAGCCTGCCAAAAAGATTTTGACAGGCACAGGGATTGGGTAAGGGGAAAAGGGGCGCATGTTTTTAATTTCTTTCCCTTTCTCCTTTTCCCTTTAAGCGGTCTCCAAGAGTCAAAATTTGCGTGGTGAACTACTAGGGACTAGGGATTAGGGACTGGGAAAACATTCTAAAATTTAGCAAGGGAAATACCAATTCGTAATATTGTCCAAAGTCAAAAGTCAAAAATCAAGGTTTTTTTGACTTTTGACTTCTGTGTTTTATCTCCCCTTACCATTTACGGTAAGGGGTGTAATGATTATGTGATTTAAGACTGCTATCATAAGTCATTCAACATAAAATACATGAAAACGAATACGAAATTAAAAATAAGATAAATGGTATAAGGCTGATTTAAAAATATACCAAGCTAGCTGTATCTTTATATTCAATAATTTTCTTTATATAAAAAATAAATATTTGAGTCCCAAAATAGCTTGAAAGTGAATTATGATGCTGTTTGGTTTTACATTGAACAGCAAAAAACTGTATCAACGGCAGACATTTTTTATCAAAAAATATAGGAAATTATGAAAATCAAAGCTAATCTACAAAACTTACAAAAATTATTGCCGAGTTCCTGGCTTGAGAAATTACAATATATTCACTCCATCTTACTATTTCGATGGATTTTACATGGTAGAAGTCAGCCACTAGCATGTAACCAAAAATCAGCGATGGTATTTTCTCCTCACCAAGATGATGAAACACTTGGCTGTGGTGGGATGATTGCCCAAAAACGTGAACAGGGAACACAGGTTGTAGTGGTGTTCGTCACTGATGGACAAGGGTCAGGAGGTTTAGAAACATCACGAGATAAAATCATTCAGATCCGTAAGCAAGAAGCATTGACAGCATTAAGTATTTTAGGAGTAGCACCGTCAGAAATTCACTTTTTGCAAAAGACAGATGGGCGTTTGCAAGAATTAAGTTCCCAAGAACAGCAACAGACAATTAAGCAGATAGCTGAACTGATAAAATATTATCAGCCAGAAGAAATTTACGTACCTCATCGAAAAGATTGCCATAGAGATCATGAGGCTACATACCAATTAGTGAAACTAGCAATTTTCCAATGTGGGATTAAAGTTGAGCTATTACAATACCCGATTTGGCTATTCTGGAGAGCGCCGCTATTTATTTTACTCAAATTACAGGATATAACAGCAGCTTACCATCTTTCAATTACATCAGTACAAGAGAAAAAAGCGAGAGCGATCGCGTCATATTCTTCTCAAATACAAAGCCTCCCGCGGGATTTTATAAAACATTTTTTAGGCGCTTACGAAATTTTCTTTAATGCTGAATTATAAATAAGCAATCAAGTTAAATAAGTCTTGGCATATAGGATTTTAATTTGATTTAAAAAATCAATTTTAGTAGGCTTTTACACTAAGAATAAACCTACATTTAAATTCATGACAACCCAAAATTCCAAATTTAATCGCCATTGTGGAGAAGAATTAAATGAAAATCTTACATATTACAAATCATGTACAAAAAATAGGTAATGGGATTGTCAATGTAGCAGTAGACTTAGCTTGTTTGCAAGCAAAATCGGGTCATGATGTTGCCGTAGCTTCTGCTGGGGGAGAATACGAAATATTATTAGCGCGTCATGGAGTTAAGCACTTTCAGCTAAATCAGTCTAGACAACCGTTGAACATGATCAAAGCTGCTTGGCGTTATCGGGAAATTGTGCAGGTGTTTCAACCCGATATTGTTCATGCACATATGATGACAGGAGTCGTCCTAGCAGGGGTTTTGAGAAGCGGCTGCCCATATAATTTAGTTTCTACAGTTCACAACGAGTTTCAGCGTAGCGCAATATTGATGGGATTAGCAGATAGGGTAATAGCAGTTAGTCATGCAGTAGCCGATTCGATGGTGCGGCGTGGTATATCCAAAAAAAAGTTGCGAGTCATATCTAACGGTACTCTAGGTAGCCCTCGACATCGTAATTTAAAAGATTATCAACCACTACCTTTACACCGCCCAGCAATCACAACTGTAGCGGGGATGTATACGAGAAAAGGAATTGCTGAGTTAATCGAAGCTTTTATCAAAATTGCTAAAGACTTTCCCCAAGCACATTTATACTTAGTAGGAAACGGGCCCGATCGCTCAATGTTCGAGGCAATGGTGCAAAAGACAACTTATAGCAATCGCATCCATTTTGAAGGTTTTCAGCCAGAACCACAACGCTATATGCTAGCTAGCGATATCTTCGTCCTCGCTTCTCACTGCGAATCCTTTGGTTTAGTACTAACCGAAGCGCGGGAAGCAGGTTGTGCAATTATTGCCAGCGATGTAGACGGCATTCCGGAAACGTTAGATAATCGACAAGCTGGTATTTTAGTGCCGCCTAAAGACAGTCAAACCTTGGCAGCTACTTTAGCGCAATTACTCGAAGACCCCGAAAAACTTTACAAGTGGCAAAGCCGCGCCCAACAAAACCTAGAGAGGTTCAGCGCTGCTAGAGTAAATGAGGACACACTAGCTATATACCGGGAATTAATTCCCAACTACAATTTGTCTAAGCTGATAAAATCACCAAAAGTTTTGGTTGGTAATTATAAATAGCTATTAGTTTTGGCACAACAGGGGAGGAAAGTTATGGGGCATGATTTGAAAGCGCTGGCGGAACTTTACAAAAATGCCCTCCTAGACGATGTACTGCTATTTTGGGAAAAACACTCAATAGACTGGCAACAAGGCGGCTACTTCACTTGTCTAGACCGTGAGGGTAAGGTTTATGACACAGATAAATTTATTTGGCTGCAAAACCGCCAAGTGTGGACTTTTTCCATGCTTTATAACCAGTTAGAAAAACGAGAAAATTGGTTGCAAATTGCTAGCAATGGGGCGAATTTTCTCGCCCAACATGGAAGAGATGAGGAAGGCAACTGGTACTTTGCACTAACTTGTGAAGGTAAGCCACTGGTTCAGCCTTACAATATCTTTTCTGATTGCTTTGCTGCAATGGCATTTAGTCAATATGCCCTCGCTTCTGGTGAAGAATGGGCTAAGGATGTGGCGATGCAAGCTTACAACAATGTTTTGCGCCGCAAAGATAACCCAAAGGGAAAATATAACAAGATTTATCCCGGTACGCGTCCGATGAAAGCCTTGGCAGTGCCGATGATTTTAGCCAACTTGACACTAGAAATGGAGTGGCTGCTACCCAGTGAAACCCTGGAAAACGTTTTAGCTGCCACTGTTGAGGAAGTCATGAATGATTTTCTTGACCAGGAACGGGGACTGATGTATGAAAATGTTGGTCTCTACGGTTCCCACATTGATTGTTTTGATGGTAGGTTAATTAATCCCGGTCATGGTATCGAGGCGATGTGGTTTATCATGGACATCGCTAACCGCAAAAGCGATCGCAAAACCATTAATCAAGCCGTTGATGTAGTGCTAAACATCCTCAATTTTGCTTGGGATAGTGAATATGGCGGGTTGTATTATTTTATGGATGCAGATAATCATCCCCCGCAACAACTCGAATGGGATCAAAAACTGTGGTGGGTGCATTTAGAGTCTTTGGTTGCATTGGCAATGGGTTATCGTCTTACAGGGCGTAACGAGTGCTGGGAATGGTATCAAAAGATGCATGATTACGCTTGGTCACACTTTAGCGATCGCGACTACGGGGAGTGGTTTGGCTACCTCAACCGCCGTGGAGAAGTGCTGTTAAATCTCAAAGGCGGCAAATGGAAAGGCTGTTTTCATGTACCCCGCGCGCTATACCTTTGCTGGCAGCAATTTGAGGCCTTGAAGTCAAGTTAAAATAAAAGCATTTCCATCTGGTGCATGTTCTATGAACGTTGTGACACCAAAGCGATTCACCATTGAAGAATATCATCAATTGATTTCACTGGGATTTCTCAAGGAGAGCGATCGCATTGAATTAATTCGCGGGGAACTGATGCAAATGGTAGCAAAAGGAACTCCTCATACAGTCTGTGGTTCTATACTCTGCCGTCAATTGGATCGACTTTTAGGCGATGTCTGGCGACAAGCCGCTTCGCGTCTACGCGCAGTTATTCGGGGACAAGATCCAATTACCCTACCAAATGCAAGCGAACCTGAACCAGATGTGGCGATCGCACGCGGCAAAGATGAAGATTATCTAATTCATCATCCCTATCCAGAAGATATTTTACTTGTGATAGAAATTTCAGATTCTACATTGATTTATGACCAAACAAAAAAGTTAGAACTGTATGCAGAAGCAGGAATTTCTAATTATTGGATTGTAGACTTAAATGCCCGTCAACTAGAGCGCTATAGTCAGCCTTATCAAAATGCTCAAGGTGAATTTAACTATCTCAGCAAACAGATTTATTTACCACATCAGTTAGTAGAAATTCCAGGGTTTGAAGATAGTTTATTAAACTTAAGTCGGATTTTTTCTGTGGGTGCTACTGGTAAGTGATTGAGCCAACATCATATCACCGCTATACTAAACTTGGATCTAAATTCCGAAAAAAATGAAGCATCTTATCGACTACAATTTTTAGAGGGCAGTGTTATTTTTTTATTTCACCCGTGTCTGCAAAAGATATTTTTCACGAAACGGTAAAGCAAGCTCTAGAAAAAGAGCAGTGGTTGATTACAGACGACCCACTAAGATTTAAATTTGGGGATGTCAATTTTCAGGTTGATCTTGGTGCAGAGAAACTAATTGCCGCAGAAAAAGCAGGTGATAAAATAGCCGTTGAGATTAAAAGCTTTCTTAATCCTTCTGCAATTACAGATTTTTACTCTGCTTTGGGGCAATTCCTCAGTTATCGCCTTGTATTGAAAGCTACAGAACCAGAGCGAGTATTATATCTTGCAGTTCCGTTAGACGCATACCAAACATTTTTTCAACTTGAGTTCACGCAAATTGCGCTAGAACAATATCAGATCCTACTAATTGTTTACGATCCAGCAAATGAGGTGATTGTGCAGTGGATAAGGTAGCAAAATATCGAGAGTATATTAAAACACTGCTGACTCGCTATACCAGTTATGATATCTCGAATGACGAGGTAGAAGTTCAACTCATCTTAGACACTGAGCGAGATCATTATCAGTGGATGAATGTTGGTTGGCAGCACTTTAATCGTATTTATCGATGCGTGATGCATTTCGATATTAAAGATGGAAAAATTTGGCTTCAGCAAAATTTAACTGATCAGAATCCCGCAGAAGAACTAGTTAAAATGGGAGTACCAAGAGAGGATATTGTACTTGGATTACAACCTCCATACAAACGGCAGTATACCGATTATGGCGTTGCTTGATAAATCAAATTATAAAAAGCTCAAAAACTCTTAAATAAACAAACTAGGGGATACTTTAAAATATTCCCCCAGCGCCTTCGCTTGTGCTTTACTAATTGAGCGCTTACCATTCACAACCTCTGATACCACACCACTTGATCCAATAATGCCTACTAAATCTGCTTGGCGGGTTCCGCTGGCTTTCATAACGTGTTGCAAAATTTCATGAGGTGCTGATTGATCAATTGGATAATTATCCGTTTCATATGCTTCAATTAATATTACTAGTAACTTGTATAAAGCTTGCTCCTCTGTTGTGCGATTTTTATTAAAAGTTAGCTGTTCTACTATATTCAAAATTCGTTCGTACTCCTCCTCAGTTTCAATTGCTATAGGAGTAACTTCGGCTAACAAATTGCGATAGATACTTTGGTTAAAAGTAAGGGTCATTTTTCCATTTATCTTTGTCGTATTCAGCGTGTGTGAGAAAATATTTGCTGGATATACTCTCAAAATGAGAGGTAAAAGTCAACAACACCTGCAACACTTTGATACAGACCAAAGGTGAAACTTAAGTTACTATGTCTCCTATTGCCTTTGTGCAATGACGTGAGGAGTAGTGCAGGTGAAACATGAACATAATAGAAAATTTTAAAACACAGGCTACGGACAATCTTGTTGCCATTGCTAACCAATTCACGCTTCAAGGTCAGGTGACGGCTGTTCAAGCGTTTGGTAGTGGTAATATTAATGACACGTTTTTGGTAACGCTGGATGCTTCCCAATTGCAGCATTTTGTCCTGCAACGCATCAACACGCAAGTATTTCGCCAGCCTCAACTGATCATGCAGAATATGTGTATCTTTACTGAGCATGTTCACAAAAGGTTACAAAAGACCCCCTTCAGCCGTCGTTGGGAAGTACCGCGCGTGTTGTTGACTAAGGATAATCAAGACCATTGGCGAGATGCAGAGGGTTCATTCTGGCGGGCTATCAGCTTTATTGAAGGTTCGCAGTCCTTCGACACCATGAGCGATCGCTCACACGCCAAAGAAATCGGTTATGCTCTGGGGATGTTCCACAATCTAATTAGCGATTTGTCACCGGAAAAACTCGCCGATACTCTCGTGGGATTTCATATTACACCGCTTTACCTGCAACAATATCAAGAAGTTCTGGCGAAAACTACTCCGCACCCATCCCCAGAAGTAAATTATTGTTTGCAGTTTGTTAGCGATCGCCAACTCTTTGCACATATCCTAGAAAATGCCAAAGCTGAAGGTAAGCTACCACTGCGGCTGATGCACGGCGACCCCAAAATTAACAATGTGATGTTTGACACTGCCACTCAAAAAGCCGTCAGCGTCATAGACCTTGATACTGTTAAGCCAGGACTAGTACATTATGACATTGGTGATTGCTTGCGATCGGGCTGCAATCCTGCCGGCGAAGAAGCTGCGGATTGGAATGATGTTTATTTCGATACTGATTTATGTAAGGAAATTCTCGAAGGTTATCTATCCATAGCTAAGGCGTTTCTCACAGAAAATGACTATGCATACATGTACGATGCAATTCGTTTGATTGCCTTTGAGTTAGGGCTGAGGTTTTTTGCTGACTATTTAGCCGGCAATGTCTATTTTAAAGTTAAACATCCAGAACATAACTTAGAAAGAGCGATCGTTCAGTTTAAGCTTACCGAGAGTATCGAATCCCAAGAAACCCAGATTCGCTCTATTATCGAGGATATGAAATGAACGAGCAAACCTTTTTCCTACAACCTTTCTCTTTTAGCGAGTCTCTACCCAATTTGAAAATTGCAGGCAATATCGCCCGACATGCTAATAAACTTATTATCTGCTATTCGCTTCTGGGTGAATTAAAAGAAATCGTTATTGCCCCACCCTCAGACACACCAGCGCGAAAGCATGAACTGTGGAAAGATACCTGTTTTGAGTTCTTCCTCGGTATCAAAGATTCTCCAAGCTATTGGGAATTCAACCTCTCCCCTGCTGGAGACTGGAATGTCTATCATTTTGATGGATACCGTCAAGGGATGCAAGAAGAAACAGCCTTTACGAAACTCCCGTTTAATGTTGATAATCAATCTGATAGTTTGACACTGACTTTAGATGTCGATTTGAGTAAAATCGTCTCAGTAAATCAAGTTATCGAGGTTGCTATCACCGCTGTGATCAAACAAATAAGCACTGAAGTAACTTATTGGGCATTAACTCATCAAGGCGTGGAGGCTGACTTTCATCTGCGAGAAAGTTTCATCATTAAATTGTGAAATATGTTTTGATGTAGGTTGCTCTGATAACGAACCGCCTCACCCTACCCTTCTCCCTTTGTGAGAAGACTCGCACTTCGTTAACAGCAGTGACGCTCCTGCGTCAAAGATCGCTCTTGAGATCGTAATCGACGCAAGGCTTATGATGTGCGACTGTTTCACTAAGGTGCAGAGAACGCAGAGAGAATTAAGAGAGATTTTCACAATTAAAAGGAAAAGATTCCCAACTTTTATAATAAGTTAGGAATCTTGTTGTTGACAAAAGATTTAAGACTGTTCGAGTTAAGTTTTGAAGCTAAGATTTTTGTGTAATTCTGTATAGGGACTTGATGAGTGTTTTTTTAATCAAGTATGCGATAAAAATATATTCTCAGTGTCCTCAGAAAAATGCAAGGAAAGTTAAGACAGTTAAGAAGAAAATTCAAAAGACAGTTAAGACAGTTAAGAAGTAACAATGCTACATATTTACTAGCTTTACAAGTAAATAATAGCGCTCGCCCTTGCTTCTGACCTGCCATCGGGCGTTTTGAAATCAAATTGCGATCGCATTGATTTTACTTATAGTTTTGTTAAAAATTACAAATTAGAAGGCAATGCTTCACCATTTGCATTCCAAACAGTAATTCTACAAAGGCTGTTTTTTATAGTTAAGGTATACTGAAAGCAGAAGTTAAACAGCAGTTGTGTGATTATGTTGTCTCTTGAACAACTGATGCAAGAAGCATTGTCTTTGCCAAATGAATCAAGAGCTTTACTAGCAGAAAAGCTAATCGAAAGCTTAGAATTTGATAGTGATCCTAAAATAGAAGCAGTTTGGATAACAGAGGCAAAGCGAAGACGAGATGAAATTCGCACCCAAGATGTTGAACCTATACCAGGGGAAGAAGCATTAGCACAAGTCAGACGACTCCTAGAACAATGAAATATGTTTTTCACCCTGAAGCGCTGACTGAATATTCTCAAGCAGTTCAATATTATGCTGGAAGTCGTACAGAATTAGCCCAAGCTTTTATCAATGCAGTAGAAGATGCAGTTTATAAAATTAGAGAGTCGCCTACTCGCTGGCGAATAATTGATGAGGATATTAGGCGCTACCTAATACGAAAGTTTCCTTATGGAATTATTTAGACAATTGAAGAGGACTACATTCTAATTTTAGCTGTGATGCATTCTAGTCGAGAACCTGGATATTGGAAAAGTCGTAAGGAATAGCGATCGCCCCCAACTCCCAACCGAGAATATACACTTATTTATATGTATTAATTTGTTCATGCTGATAGTATTTATGTGCTGCCAAAGCCATAGCCAAAAATCCCCAAAGAATCATTCCCATCACACTCAGCATTCCGCTGCTAATAATTAGCTGAGCGCAAGAACTGATACCAATAGCACGGGCTGCACTGACAAAATTATCAAAACGAGCTTCACTATAGTTACACACACTCACAAGCAACAAAATTAAACCACCCATATAAGGGATGGCGCCAAACCAACCCAAGGTGAAAAACATATCTAAAATGCCACTGTCAACCACAAAAACTTCAATTTTACCTGTTTTTTCGTCTACCTTCCAAATATTTCCTAAACCGTTACCCAGACCATTTGTCAGAGCTAAACTGAGGTTTCTGTCATAGTTTCCCGATCTATCTCTAAAGCTACTATCCTCTTGCAGATTAGTAAAACTTTCCATACGATCTGCCACAACTTTAGAAATTGGTTCGATGGTTGTTAATGGCACAACACACATTGCCATCACCAAAATTATGGTAATTAAACGCATTTGAGTACGTGCTTTAGCCGAAGCCAAAATCATCACTATCCCGAATAACCAACCGCCCCAATTACTACGTGCTTGGGTAAGTAAAAACGACAAATAACCAAATGCTGAAGCAGGAAAAGTTAAAAAGTTTTGGCGACTGGTGAACATTAACAATAAACCAGTTTGCAGCACAGTTGCATAGGGGCCAACTGAGTGCATTGTACTCCACACACGCATCCCAAAAGGAACAGGATCTCCAGAACTGGTAAACAGTTTTGATTCTATCAGCCAATAACGATCCCACTCAGGAGCCACGACAAATTGATACACACCATAAGCACCTGTGAGTAACACGCACCAGAAAAATGTGCGCTGCATGTTTTGGCGATAGCTGGGATAATCTCGCCAGTTCATAAATAAGTGAAAAGCAAAGATGATGGGGCTAAGCCAGTCCAGTAAACTGCGTGCTACAGGGATGGGTTGATTATAAATAATACCAACAAGAAAACCGTAGAATACCCCTAAAGCAGCCAAAACAAAAGGTAAGCCTCCCTGACGAGCAGCACTAGGAAAGTATCGTAAAAAGGTGGCTATACTGACGAAAGACACTAAATAAGGTGCGATGAGCATCTGACGGGTGGGATCCCAGCCAACTCGATAGTCAACTAAACGAACAACTAAAGGCGTGAGAAACCACACCCACCAGTTAAAACCGATATAAAGAATGGGATGCCGCAAGTATAAAAATATGGCGACAACCAGAGCTGCTGCTGGATAAATCAGGCGCAGCATGGCAGCAAAACCCACAAAATAACAAGCTATTGTCAATAGTACAAAGCCAAGGATAACTATCCAACCCTGGAGCGATCGCTCTTTAGGAGAAAAATGTGCTTGTAAAAAACTATTAAAAAGTATTTGATTGTAAACCATACCAATTTTAGATTTTAGATTTTGGATTTTAGATTTTGGATTTTAGATTTTTTAATTACTAATTCGTGTTAAAACTTACTGCCCATTCCCTATTCCCCATTCCCCATTGCCCCTTATCCCCAGAGGGGGCCCCGAGTTCCCCATTCCCCACCGTATGTCTGCCATCCTTGCCAACGTCCACGCCAGGATGCTAGCCACTTTTTAGTTGCTAGTTGGCCTTGGCTGGGTAAAAGTCTCAGCCATTGCACGAAGCCGAAACTATCTCTTGTGCCTACTAATATGGCCCAAAGCAAAAATACAGTCCGACGTAAAGGTGGCAAATGCTCTAGTAAAACTAAAGTTTCATTATGGACTAAATTAATAAAGGCAATTTCATTAAAGTTGTGCCGTTGGTCTTCATCAAAACGTTGTGCTGGATAGTGATCTACGGCAACGCTAGGATCATAAATAATCTTCCAACCAGCCCGCTTGAGTGCCAGGGTAAATGCCATTTCAAAGTGTACTTGCGCCCCTGTGCCGCGCATCCGCTCATCAAAACGTAATTGTCCGATCGCCTGGGTACGAAAACTCATGTTTACGCCTTTGAGAACATCGACTTCGCGGGGTTCTCCCACTCCCAGGTGATGGTTGCCAATGACACGACCAAACCACTGCAACTTGCCAACCACCAAGCGGGAATCATCTTCAATTTTGGTGTCGCGGTGTATCCAATCACGCCCACCGACTCCACCAATGCAACTATCTGATATAAAGTGAGCGTTGATTCGTTCTAACCAATCCCGATGAGGTGCAGCATCATCATCAGTAATGGAAAGAATATCTCCTTTCACGACTGCTAGTCCGGCGTTGAGGGCTGCGACTACTCCCGGTTGTGTCACCTTCACAGTTTGCAATGGTAGATTTTGCGGATTGAACTCTGCAAGGAATTGCCAAGTTTCAATATCCGTATCGCGGACAACTACTATTACCTGATCGACTGGTTTAGTTTGCACCTGTAGCGCCAAAAGGCAGCGTGATAGATCTAGAGGACGGCGATAGGTTGGTATGAGAACGGTGTTCTTCATGCTTGATTAACTCCTCAAATAGATCCACATAGGTTTGTGCCATAGTTGTCCAGCTATGTTGTTCTGCTACTGTGCGGGCTGCTTTACCCATGCGTTGCATTTCTGCCTCTACGCTGACTAAAGACAACAACGCCGCCGCCAAAGCATCGATATTGTCTGTATCGGGCAAAACTATGCCACACTCCGGTGTGACTATTTCTGCACCACCGGTTGCTGTGGCAGTAATTACAGGTAATCCAGAAGCAAGGGCTTCTAACAATACCAACGTGCAAGCCTCGTATCGGGAAGGAAAAACAAATAAATCCACAGCCCGCATAATTTCAGCGATGTCACGACGGTATCCGAGAAAATGCACTCTTTCAGTTAACCCTAGAGAGGCTGCTAGTTGTGGAAAGGGACTACCTTCAGTTGCACCCACCACCGCTAGATGTAAATCGGGAACTTTCACTAAGGCGTGTAGCACCGTATCTAAGTTCTTCCTGGTTGTGCGGATATCTCCGGCAAATAAGGCTAAAGTTACATCTTGAGGTAGACCTAATTGTTGCCTAAAAGCTGTTCCAGGGGCAAATTCTTGTAAATCCACACCATTAACAATCACGCGGATACGAGAACGAGGTACACCAATGCTGACTAATTCCTGGGCGACTTTCTCGGATACTGCAACAACGATTTTTGCTTTTTGGAATGCCTGTTTTTCCCAATGGGCATTTAATGCTGTATATAACCACTGATAAAAGCCGTAAAAATCGCGGCGAATGCGGGAAATGTGAGCAGGTGATTTTAACCAAGAACTATGTACAAAATGTACAGCGTTAATATCGGCTGCTGCTGTGGTAATTGCTCCGTTGACTTTTATTAAATCAAATTTAGAGCGATATTGATGTAACCAATCAGTAGCTGTTTTACTAAAAATAAAATTACGAATAAATTCTGTGGGGTAGTTTTTGACTGGAATTTCAATCCAATTTACTTGAGGATTATTTTCTAGTTTTGGCGCTATTTCACTAGCTAATAATGTTAGTTGATGACCGCGTTGAATTGCTTCTTTAGCAACTTCATAGTTGACTCTTCCTTGACCATCACCTTTTTGAAGTTTGTGCGTTATTATGCAAAGTTTCATATCATTAATGATAAAAAATTTTGAAAAACGAACCACCAAGACACAAAGACACAAAGAAATTAATTAATAAACTCTCCGCGCCTCTGCGTCTCTGCGTGAGAAAATTCCTATTTTGATATTCCAAGTAATTGATTAGCTAATGGTCGAGGAGTAAAACTGATAGTAAGTGCTGCTATAGTTCGCAAGTTAAATTTTTGTTGGCTTAATGCTTGCCAAAGATAGGGACGTGCTGCTGCTGTTTGTTGATTTCGTAGTAAGCCAATAGCTAAAGTTGTATGAGCTTCTAAGCATTTTTGCTCAAAGTACGGTTGAAATTCTTTTAGACGTTCGTCTTGACTAAATATTTTGTAGCAAAATATTTCGCTTTTAGCTTTGCGAATTTTGGCTTGAGCATCCTTACTTCCACTCAGCATAGTATCAGTTTGCTCATGAGTACGATATCGCGTTAATCTTTCTGGATGATAGTAAGCACCATAACCAGATATACAGCAAAGATAGGTTAAATATAAATCCCACATTCCACCAACTTCTGAGGGAATGCTATCCCAATCAATAATATTATTGCGAATCACACAGGCGGCGGCTGTAGGTATACTTTTATCTACTAAGCCAATTTTGGCAAAAGTTTGATAAACTCCTTGTGTTAATTTGTCACGTTTGTAAGCTTGTGTATTTTCTTCAGTTAGCGCATGATTAATTTCGCTTTGTGCATCAATGATATATTGGTCGCAAAAAGCAAGAATTAATTCTGGATTTTCTTCTAGGGGTGGAACTAGCTTTGCTAAAAAGTCTTCATTCCACATATCATCATCGTGGAGGCTAGCAACGTATTTGCCTTGTGCCATTTTGAAGGCGTGCATTTGATTAGCTAGCATCCCAATATTTTGCTGTTGTCGCCAAAATCTAATGCGTTTATCGTTAAATGATTCGATAATGGGTTGAGGATTTTCGGGGCTACAATTATCAGAAACAATGATTTCGATATTTTGATAAGTCTGTTGAATTGCGCTAGCGATCGCTTGTTTCAAATACTCTGGTCTATTATAAGTGGGAATAACAACGCTAACTAGTGGTTCGTTGAATTGATTATACTCAAGCATCTTTTATGCACCATCACTCATCTTGCTCATAACTATCGATTTTTTGATGACTTTATCGAGGTTTTAAATCAGTTTTATAAAACTGAGTACTGCTCTGGTGTAAACATATAAATTAGCGATTGTATCGGCGATGAAATTCAATAACTTAGATTGCTTGGGAATTTTATAATCAGGTATATCAAGCATTCCTTGCGATTTGGCATATTGACGACATGCTTCCCAATCAAATTTCCAAATGTCTTCTATCCAGAAGCGACGCAATCCATATTTATGGAAGTAACGAAGAACTTCAAAATCGTAAGAATAATATTTTTGTTTGATAATTGTATGCATATCAATTCCCTGTTCTTCCCAGCCTGCAAACCATTCATTAGGAGCAGTTTCGACTTTACCAAGCTTCAAGTAATCTTGTTGGGAAGTGTAGCGAGTCCGTCTACCAATACTATTACCAACTCCCAAAACATTTTCTATAACACTGTACATGCGAATTTTGGCAGCATGTGCATCTAAACGAGTCACGGCATAGTGCAAGACTTTAATATCATGAATATGCAATCTTGCCGCATATTCTGGCATTGGAATTCTCACGCTATGAATAGATTGTGGCTGATGTTCGGCTCCGTCATCAACATAACCAAGGGGTGTAAGAATACCAGTTCTAATACATTGATGGGTTGTGACAAATAAATCTGGCTTTTCAAAAAATAATACTGTTCCTGGCTTGGCTTTGAGCATTGTTTGCCAGCTTTGAGTTTTGATGGCGTTAGCGGCTAATATTTCATCAGCATCTAAAGCTAAAATAATTTTATGTTCTGATATTAAATCTCTCGCAGCTTTAATCAATAACAATTGTCGCTCTGCTTCATTGAATTTATCTGATTTATTTTCAATCAAGATAACTTTGGGATATTTTTTACAAATAGCCTGACTACCATCAGTTGAGTTTTGGTCTGCAATAATAATATAATCAGCAAATTCACTAGTAACAGATAAGAAGCGGTCTAAAATCCAGGCTTCATTTTTTACAGGAGTAATGACTACAATTTTCGGTGTCGAGCTTTCCATTATGAATTCTCAGGTTTACACAAATCAAAGTTATTAATTACGCACAAATCAGGGAATAACGAACCACAGAGACACAGAGGACACGGAGTAATGAAAGTTACTAATTTTTTATAAACTTGTATTAAATATTTATTTCTCTCTTCCTTGGCGTCCTTGGTGAGTCCACTTGCCGTCTTGGCGCCTTGCGTCGATGGCAAAGTGGCGTTAGCGCAGCGGTAGCGAGCTTGCGAGCGTCACCCGAAGGGCGGTTCGTTTATCTACCATGAAATTCAGCAATAGTCTTTTCGTAAATTTCTTCTAGCCGCTGAATGTGAACATCAATAGTAAATTCTTGCTCAAACCAAGCTTTACCCTCTTTTCCCATGTCTCGGCTTTTTTGATAGTTTGACGCTAGTTCATTGATAGCAGCAGCTAACTTTGGAATATCATTTGGTGGGACAAGAATACCTGTTTCACCATCTCGCAGATGTTCTGGAATTCCTCCAACTGCACTAGCAATTACAGGTCGATAACGTGCATAAGCTTCCAGAGTTACAAGACCGGCTGGTTCAGGCCAAACGCTAGGAAAAACCACAGCAAAGCACTGTTGATAAAGTTCTTCTAATTTCTCGCCGTGACACCAACTATGCCAAGTAATGCGATCGCTTAACCCCATCTGGTGTGCTAATTTTTCCATAGTTGGCTTACCCCAACCATCACCAGCTATATCAAGATGAATTCCTGGGTCGGTTTTTGCTAAAGCTTTAATTAGCCATTCAATGCCTTTATAAGGAACAATGCGACCAGCAAACAAAATCCGCTGTTTTTGATGAATTTCCCTAGTTAAAGCTGCTGTAGGACTCTTGGGTGGTTGCACACCACAACGCAGTGTAAACACCCGCTCTTGTGATAAACCACTCATAATGATTTGCTGACGCACATAATCACTATTAGCAATTACTGGAATTTTGAGTTTTTTCAGTATCTCTAAAGGCTGGTAAGCATTCCACCAGTCTTGAAGAATATTTTGTGGTCGGCGGCTACCACAACCATCTATTAAATGTCCCCAGGTACATCCTAGAGGATTCATCGGGCGATCGCAAACTCTGTTTCGGTCTGCTAAATACTTCGTACCGCTGGGACAGTAAGTAGAATGATTGTGTAAGGTAAATATTGCTGGACATTCTGAACGCAAATCCATTAACATATCTGGATCGTGAATGTGAAGCAATTCAAACTGTCTCTGATCGACATTTTTTAAATCAGTGATAGTATGAGCGCTCACACCTGGAATTTGAGAATGTACCAATGAAGCTACATAAGTTTCAATCCCACCACCGCCACTAATATCAGCATTAGTGCAGTGAGAAATTATTTTTTTATTAACTACTTGATAAGTCATATTTCATTGTACCTTTGCGCCTTAGCGCCTTTGCGTGAGGCAAATTTATATTTTCAATTAGTTAAGTAATCCTTGATTTCTAAATATTTGTTCTAGGGTTTGTTGATAAACTTCTTGAGTTTGTTTTTCAGATGTGATTCTGGCAGATTTACCCATTTCTTGGCGAGTTGGTTCATTGTTAGCGAAAAATAAAAGTTTATCTGTGATAGCTTGAATGTCTCTAGGAGGCACAACAAAACCATTCACTGCGTTTTCGACTACATCAGCTGCACCACATTGAGAAGTAACAATAACAGGCAATCCACAAGCCATTGCTTCTAATGCGACTAAGCCAAAACCATCTTCTACAGAAGGTAAAACTAAAACAGAACATCTGCCAAATACTTCTGTCGGATCGACACGGCTAAAATCCCAAAATTCTTGTTTAATATTGGCATGTTTGCTTAAGGTATTTTCCATGAATATCCGCAAGGCACGGGTGGAAGTACCTCCAACGATTAATAATTCGGAATTAGGAATCTCAGCTTTTATAAAAGCATCAACTAAATAAGGTACTCCTTTACGAGGTTCAATTGTTCCGACATAAAGCACGCGGAAAACTTCATCCTGCTTAGGAGTAGGACGAAATCTATTTGTATCTACAAAAGGTGTGAGGACTGCAATTTGGTTTGGTGAAAATCCAGCTTGAATAAAACTTTGTTTTGCCACTTCTGAAAGGACAACGATTAAATCAGCTTGTTCACACTCTCCTAAAAAGCGTTGCAGCATTATGGGATTCATCGTCGCTACAGTAGGTTCAGAGAGGAATTCCATTTCTTGCTGAATTTGTTGCTGCATGAATGGAAGATAATTATTGAGGCAATATAACCAAGCGATCGCACCTTTTTGTTTAGCAGCTTTAAAACCTAAATTCGTTTGTCCTGCTACCCCCATAATTAAGTCACAGGATTGGGATTTTAGGTATTTACTTACTTGCTTATCAAAATATAAATCGCTCAACAATACAGCCAAATCATTGCGACGACGTAACACAGGAGTCGCTAATAATCTGCGACTCCATTGGGAAGATCCTAAAGGATAAACAGGAAAACTAGTTTGAGGTTTTTCTTCACCAGAACACAATACAGTTAAATCTGCGAATTGGTTTAAACCTGTTGCAGCATTTGCTAAACAACCTCCCTGTCCTCCTGTACCAAAACCTGTATTACAAGTAAGAGTAATTTTCATCACTGGCAATTAGTAATAGTTGATTCAAATATTGGTAGGTTTGATCAGAAATACACTCGTCAGGGATTATATCAGGAAGATTATTCACAAATTTATCAATAATAGGTCTGCCTGTCAGGTCATTTTCCCCAGCGATCGCTGTTCTATCAAGAATAATTATTAAGAATTTTTTACTAATCCATATTGCTGATAGTTTGGCTTTCTTCTCCACTCAACTAAATACTGTTTGTAAAAATTGATAATATGGATAAGTTCCCACTCTTGTGGAAGCAAACCTTCTGATTTTAAAGGATGTCGCCATGTCTTTAAACGCCAAAAACCAAAATTAATTAAGCACTTGAGCAACCTTAACCTGGGAAAAGAAATCTGAGTATGATCCCAGTGATGTGCAAGGTAAGCTGATGTTTGTCCCGCTTTTTGTGCAGCATTCATCAGATGCGATCGCAGTAACCTGGACTCGTCAAAATGGTGTTCTACAACCACGTCTAAAGCTGAAGCAATTCGGTATCCAGCTTGCAGAATTTGTGCTGTGAATAATGTATCGTCACCATAACCTATTGCTCCTGGCCCGATTTCAGTATCAAATCCAGGTATTTTAACTAATACTTGTTTTAAGAATGCCATATTGGCTCCTATTAAAAATTGAGGAGCCTGGGGATCAATAAACTCTGAAGATGCAAAATATGCACGATGAATAGGCTGCATCCATTCTCTATCCAAATGTGGCGCAATTTTCACACCACCAGCAACAGCTTCGGCTGTTCCAGCTAAAATAGGCGCACACATTCCCTCAATCCAATTGTGCGGTGGTCGAACATCATCATCTGTAAACAAGATAATCTCTCCCCGCGCTGCTGCAATACCAGCATTACGAGCTTTTGATAAACCACGCTGGAGTTCGCTAATATAGCGAACTGGCATATTTGGCATAGAAAAAGATTGGATAATTTCAGCGGTGCGATCGCTCGAAGCATTATCCACTACAATCAATTCACACGATAAGTTTTCTGGTACATTCACTTGCGCCAATGATTCTAAAGTATGACGCAAGCTTTCTGCACGGTTACAAGTGCAAATCAAAATCGAAACTGAGTGAGACTGCAATTCTAATGTCATAGTCATCAATAATTTAAATTACAAAGCATTGAACTAAAGTTAATTGAAGTTAATTAATGTTGCATTTGGTGATATTTCCAGAGCTTGCCTTTTTGCTCTAGCAACTCTTGATATCCTCCCTGTTCTACGATTCGTCCCTCTTCGAGGACAACAACTTTATCAGCTCGAACAATAGTTGATAAGCGGTGAGCGATCGCAATTACTGTTCGACCGACTGAAAGCTTTTCTAGAGACTCTTGAATTAATCGCTCAGTGACAGAATCTAGAGCGCTTGTAGCTTCGTCCAATATCAAAATTTCTGGATCGCGTAGTAAAGCACGAGCGATCGCAACTCGTTGGCGTTGTCCTCCAGATAAGCGCACGCCTCTATCTCCAAGTTGTGTATCAAAGCCTTCTGGCATTTCTTCAATAAATTCCAGTGCATTTGCTAGTCGTGCAGCTTCTCTAATTTCTGCTTCCCGCGCTCCTGTTATACCATAAGCAATATTATTCCAAACAGAAGTGTTGAAAATAAATGTATCCTGGCTGACAACTGCAATTTTTTGTCGCAATGAATTGATATCAAATCCTCGCAGATCAACTCCATCAATTAGTACATTACCTTCTGTTGGATCGTAAAATCGGGGAATTAAATCTATCAATGTACTTTTACCTGCACCAGTCGCACCGACTAACGCTGTGGTCTTGCCATTTTCAATGCTAAGGGTAATATTATTTAGCACTAAATTATTAGGATCATAGCCAAAATCTACAGATACTATATCAATTGAATGCTTTAAACCAGTAAATTTAATTTTGCCGTTGGGCAAATATTTTTTATTATCAGTTCTCACAAGCTCTTTAATATTATCTGCTGCTCCTTGTAATGTACTCAGGTGCGCTCTCGTGCCATTAATATCTTGAACAATTGGTACAACTCGAAATAATACAAAGAAGAAGGTTAGCAAAGAAGCAATTTGTAAAGTTCCATTGAGTACAAAAACAGTAAAGGCAAAAATAATCATTCCAATCAGAATTGTACTAGCTATACCTTCAGCTAGTGGTCTGACCATTGCCCAGGTTAATACAACTTTAGTTGCAGTGCTGACTACTTTATCACTAGCTTTATAAAAACGCTGCCGCTCAAAGTCTTGAGTAGCAAATGCCTGAACTGTACGAATCCCATTAATAAATTCTATTGCTGTTGAGGTAAAGTTACCGTTAGCAATTGAAGTACTAAAACTCGTTTCTCTAGCTTTGGCATTCAGTGTTGATAAGCCCACTCCCACAAGTGTAAATAAAAGTAAAGAAGTGGCTGAAAGTTGCCATGACAGCAAAAACATTGAGATAAAGTAAACAGTAGCAGTCATTGCTCTAGTCATCAAAAATGCTGAGCCACTGAATAACTGTTTGATTCTTTCAATTTCAGTTGTAATAGTATTAATCAGTTCACCAGAGCGAGTTTTAGCAAAGTAACTAAGTGGCAAACCTTGTAACTGTTCAAAAATTCGTTTACGCAGGCGATCAGCTAAATAGAGTTGAGTAATTTCTGTGTATACCTGTGATAAGTAATTGAAGCCAGCACGTATCCAAGTACTTAACAAAATTAGAATAGATATTCTATATAGTCTATTAATTGCTGAACTATTAGCAGCTAAAATCCAAGTATCAAACCAATCAAAGCCTGTGCGAATTGGTGCAGCATTATGATCAGTTAAGCTTTGTAAAAATGAAAGTAAAAAACCAATACTTAAACCCTCAAATGTTGCTGCCATGAAAGAGAAGAATAAAGCCAAAATAGCAACTTGCCGGAAGTATTTAAATTCTCGCAATATGAAATAGTTTTTTTGCCAGAAATCCGTAGCCTTGAATAGATTGAAGATTGGTTGAAAAATGTTAACAAGCATGACTATTTTTGAGAATATTTTGAGAATTTCGACAGATGGCTACAGATAGATATAGTAGGGGACTGGGGACTGGGGACTGGGATTATAAATAACTAATGACCACTGACAACTGACAACTGACAACTGACCAAAAATGCAATATGTAGGCGTTAAGTTATAGTGTTTGCCTATCCAAATGCAACAGATTAGAATCTGCTTCGACTTCCCACGAACTTGTGATTAGTGGTTGTTGATTGGGATGCCTTTGTGCTTCTAAACTTAGCTGTACTGCATCTTCTAAAGTGTAAGCACAAGAATCTATTAAACTCATTTCACCCCGTAGCACATTCCATAACTGTGGCAGACTCTCCAGACCATATTTACACATCAAATACCCCAAGGGTGTAATATTATGGTCTACAGTTGTATGAAATTTGATTGCCCGAAAGAGTTTACCCCGCTTTCCCACATACCACTCATAAGCAAAAAGTGATTCTGGCGAGTAAACCTGTGTTAGCACAACTAATCCGAGGATTAATGGGCTGACTAAAACTAATAACACTAAAGCTATAATCCACTCAATTGTTTGTTGTAACCAACTCCAAGGTTGCCTACTTTGTTTTGACAGTTGATTGCTGGAAGATAGACGGAGGAATATTGGTTTATGAGCTTGCTCACACGCCTCAGCCCAAAACCGCAGCGAAGCTTCACCCAGTTCTGGATCTATACTCACTAAATTTACAGGCGAATTTTTTAAGCACTTGACTAACAATTGCTTGTTATCAACAGAAGGTAAATATGGCTGTTTAACTTGAGTGTTAGACTTGGTAGACTTCACCCTGAGCTGACCTTGCCGCCACTGGAGTGTGCAGTATGGAGAAGGATTATCTTGGTATTGGGGGGTTATTGTATGGTAATTCTGTAGAGCCGGAATTATTGAGATTATCATATGTCTTTGGATTTACACAATAGTAAATTGCTGAGGTGATATCAAAGGCTATGAATGCCAAAGACTCCGATCCGAATCTTGTTTTGCTGCCAAAAGCTGTAGATAATTACGTGCAAAAATATACCATTTTAACTTGTCTAGAGGACAAGTACACATCTTTTGGAGTTCTTTTGGGTAAAGATGTACAAACGACAGAGATACTAAGTAGATAGCTAGGGAAAAGCTAGATGGAAAGCTTGCTCGGAAACTGGGGTTTCTATATGGAGATTATAGACGGTGGCGAAATGCAGAGAAAAGTCACCCAATTATTTTATTACTCCATAACTCCATCTCTACATTTAGTTGAGTTTGTTTAACTATTGTTTCGATAAATTTAACAGAACTAGTATGTTGTTACCTTTTAACTGTTTGGAACGAGTTTCAATAATAAGGATATAAGACTCTAGAGAAATAGCTATATACTTAAATAGATTCTTTACTTACTCTTTAAATAGTAAGCGCTTTCTTCAGATAATTATAAAGTTATTATAAATATACTTAATTCTTAAGTATTACAACATAGCTAAATATTACCATAAAAAGGTTTATTAATTACAAATAGATTGGGAATTGGGAATTGGGAATCGAATGTAGGGTGCGTTGTCGCCAAGCGCTGCACCGCTAACAATTATCGGAAATTGGTATAAAAAATATGTGCGATCGCACTTTAACAAGACGCGATCGCACTATCAATAAAAGATGAAGTAAGTAGCAAGGTTGCAAAACTCCCTGCCCTGCTATACTAACTATTTTTCCACCACTTGCGGCAAGGCAAATCGGTATTGCTTGGGATACTGTACATAGGTGCTGCCAGAGTTAGATACACCATTAGCCACAACCCCAATTAGATTTAACTTGCTGAGCATATTTGTAGCTTGAGTCAGCTGAGTTCTAGTCACTCTACCAATGCTTGCTGCTAGTACGACGCTACGACAAGATGAGGCTGTAAGTATGGCATCTACCAAACCGAGAACTGGCGAAGCGTCTACCAGTACCAAATCATAGTTATCCTCAAAAGCTGCCATCAATTGCATCATCCTGGGTGAACTCAAGAGATTTGCAGGATCGGCAGGTCTTGGGCCAGCGGTCAAAATATCGATGTAAGCTGAACCTGAAGATTGAATACCAATCTGATTAGGGAGAGTAATATCACTGGCCAGTAGAGTTGAAAGCCCTTGTTCATTGGGCAGATTCAGCTGTTCATGTAGACTAGGATCGCGTAAGTTAGCATCAATCAGTAATACCCGTTTGTGTAAACGAGCAGCACTCATTGCCAAGCCCAATGCTAAAGCTGACTTACCCTCGTCTGACAAAGCTGAAGTGATCATCAAAGATTTCAAGCTAGAAACAGTATTCAAAAGCTCAATATTTTTGTAGATCAGATCCAGCGATTCCCAACGTGGAGGAGATTGCAAGACTTCAATTGTCCAGGGTGCCAACACTTCTGGCTTACCAAAAGGCAACTTGATGACTGAATCTCTGGTTCTAGCAGGTGGCAATTTGGGAGTTGTACCCAACAAAGGTAAAGCAACCTGCTTTTCTAACTCGGCAGTGGTATGAACAGCATCATCAGCAGATTCCCGAATGAAGGCAGCAACGCCTCCCAACATTAACCCAACTACTGCACCCAACAACAGATTTTGCCTCATGTTGGGGCCTAATTGCGTACCTTTTTGGGGTTCTTCCACAACTTCCCAATTAAATCCACCTTTGGCAAGTTCCTGACGCAATTGCTGTTCTGCTCGCAACAGCTGCTCTAATCTTTCACGGCTAAATTGCAACTGTGGCAAGATGCGATTGTAATAAGCCAATAAAGGCGGGAAGCGTTTGATTTCAACACGCAGTTGACTTTCTTTCTGTGCCAAAGTTTGATCACGGGCACTTAAAGCGACTAAGGATGTCTGCGTTTCTACTAGCTGACTGGCAAGGGTGAGGTCAATTTGACCAAACTGTCCTTGTTCAAGCAGAGGTTCTTTAGACGCGAATACATCAGCAGACTGTACACCTAAAGTCCTGCCTACTTCTTGTTGTAGTAATTCTTTCTGGCTTTGAAGTTGTTCTTTCAGCTTTTGCACGCTGGGAGTCGCATCTGTGAAACGCAAGCGTTCTTGAGCTAGTGCCAACTCTGTTTTTTGGATTTCGTTCAGTAAGCCTTGATAACGAGTAGACTGACTCAGACGAGAAGCAACCAAAGCATTTTGTGGAGAACGGTTTAGTTGTTCTTGCAAAGATTTTTGCCGTGCCAAAGCTTCTTCATACTCAGAACGAGTTGCACGGCGTTCTTGCTGAATCTTGTTCAAGTCTTCTTCAAGCGATTTTGCCTGTGACTCTGGATCGATTAAATTTTGGTTGCGGCGAAATCGTTGCAGGTTTGTTTCTGCTGCGTTTACTTCCTCACTGGCCTTACTCAACTGTTCTCTGATGATTTGCAGACCTTTTTGTAACCGCAAATCCTGCTGTTGTTTGTTATATTCCACATAGACTTGCCGAATAGCAGTGAGAACTTTTTGTGTCTTATCTGGGTCTTGATCGGTATAGTCTACTTGGAAAATCTTCGTAGCAACGTTGTCCTCTTTTGTCCTTAATTGATTTAAGACGAGAGCGTTTTTAATCTCATCTACAGTTATGTCTGGATAGTCAGACTTCAGTTTATCAACTGCCTTTTGAATAAGTCCCGAACTTTGCATCAGATTCAGTTGGGTGGCAGTATCTATCTGAACATCAGGTTCTGTAAACTGACTTTCTACCCCAGTTCCTTCTTTTTTACCTTGATAATTAGGCTCTACTAGCAACTGCATTGAGCTTCTGTAGGTAGGCTTTGTTCTACTAGTTATGAAGGCTGCGATCGCAACTGAAATGATCAATACTGCTAAGAACCAAGGAAATCTGCGAATAAATACTGCAAACAGTTGTCCATAACCAGGTTCTGGATCAGCAACTGAATTTGGACTGGGATTTAGACTAGTTTGAACCACGTTTATTATCCTTCTGGGCGAAACGCTCCGCAAACAACTAACAAATCACATGCATGATTAATAGATGCTACAGGCTTGGTCAATAACTTGCTCAACTTTACTAAAAAATACTTGTTCCGAAAAATTATTCACTGCATGATTACGAATATTTTCATAATCCCAAGCGATTTGTCCGGACTCTAGTAGTGCAGCTTGCAAAGATTCAGGTGTTTGTCTTTTAAAAAACACTCCTGTTTTGCCATGTATTTGAGTATCTAAAACCCCACCTGCTCCATAGGAAATCACTGGTGTTCCACTAGCATTTGCCTCTACTGGAACTAATCCATAGTCTTCTAAGGCTGCAACTATGACAGATTTCGCTTTGGAAAACAAGTCTTTGCGTTTTTTATCACTGACGTGCCCTAAGAATTCAATATTATCTAATGCTTTAGATTTTAAACGTTCTTTTTCTGGGCCATCACCTGATATTAATAACGGCCAACCCAGCCAATTAAAAGCCTCGACAATGATATCAAGACGCTTATAACTGATCATTCTGGCTGAGGCTAGATAATATTCTTCTTTTGTATCTGAAAAAACAAAGTTACTGGTATCAATTGGATAGTTAACTACAAATGCTTGTTTTCCATAAATACTTTGAATGCGACGAGCAACAACAGTGGAGTTAGCAATATAAAGGTCAGGTTCCTGTGCATATTTCAGGTCTACCTTTCTCATGACTTGAAAAATCTTGTCGATTAAAGGCGCAAAATATCTATAATCTCCATACTCCCGTAAATAAGTTGCTGTATCCCACAAGAAACGGGTAACATTATGGCAAAAACAAATGTGTTGTGCATCCGGGCGTTTTCGTACTGCTTTGGCAAAGCTGGTGCTACTGCTTACAATCAAATCGTAGTCTTGCAAGTTCAGGGCGCGAAAAGCAGGAAAATAGAAAGGAGCCATCAATCTAAAATATTTTGCTGCGCCCGGAATTTTTTGCAAATAAGTCGTTTTCACTATCCGCTCACCCAGATCAATAGTTTTTTCTGGGTCATATAAAGAGGTGAAAATATCCGCTTGCGGATAGCGCTTACAAAGTAATTCAAAAACGCGTTCAGCCCCACCGCGCTGGGTTAAATAATCATGGACTAAAGCAATTTTCATCTGAAAATATTATTTCCCCATAGATTAATTACGAGAAAAATCCTAGTAGTTCGTTGCTTGTAGGGTGAGCATTGTAATGCCCACCCTACTTTTTTAGTGTCATAATATAAGACTCCTATTTTATTTTTGCAATACAACTTTGTCATTTGTCATTAGTCATTTGTATTTACAAAACGTGAGTTTGATGAATACTGTTTCGACCTCTCCCCCAACCCCTCTTCTACAAAGAGAGGGGAGTAAAACCCTAATGATTTCGTTAATCCTCCCTCTTCTTACGGAGAGGGAGGCTGGGAGGGAGAGGTCTGTCTAACTCACGTTTACAAAGGACAAATGACAAAGGACAAATGACAGTTAACCAACTACTGCTAGAACTTTTTGTGGAGCAAAGTAAGCATTTTGCTCGGCTCGGAGTTGGTCGCAAAGTCTACCAGAAGGTAATTCTACATCATCGTAAGTGAGGACTTGATCGCGAGGAATATCTCGTTTGAGGCGACATCCTTCAGCTAAACCCATTGGCAAAAGTTTTTGCTCTTGCACAATGTCAGAATTTTCACACTGTCCATAGGTCATGTAGTAGCCGATACCGTCGAGGGTTTCTCCTGCTTTCAGGTCGATTTTAGCTGTGGTGACTACATCTACTAACGGGCCTGCTATGGGAGTCATCACAGCATCACCAAACAATACAGCACGAGCAACAGACAGTGGGACTTCAAAATGACAGAGGTGATAGGGAGTATAGAAACTATAGAGGGGGCCTTCACCTAACTTGTATAAGTTGAGGTAGTGGCGTTGCTTGGGGTCTTCGTGAGTCGCAAATACAAACACACCGGGGCCTGGTTTGGCACCAACTACATAATCAACGATACCACCTAGCTGCTTGAGTTGTTCAACATCATACATGTGGGTCATTTCATCAACATGACCGGTGAAGTCGTATCCTAACATTCCCCGCTTGGCAACTTTCATCCCTGTGGCGTTGGCAACGATCGCTTGCTCAAATGATATTTTTGTACCATCGGCAAAGCTTGTCACCATGTGAGCCTTTTGACCCCAACGCTTAGCAAATGCTTCTTGGGTGGTGGGATTACGATAGGGGTCTTGAAGTCCTTTGATGTTACCGCACAATAGCGGAGTCAGACCAATACTTTTGACAAATCGGTAAAGATTCATTTCCACGCCTGGCTGGTCGCCATCGCAGGTGCTGAGAATCACTCCTGCTTTATCAGCGTAGACTTTGAGGATGGGGCCGATAGTACCGTCGAGTTCGGCATTCATCATAATTACATGCTTACGATGAGCGATCGCTTCCATGACGATATGAGCGCCAAATTCTACTGCGCCGGTCACTTCAATAATGGCTTCGATTTCAAGAGCGTGGCAGAGTAATTGAGCATCTTCGGTGACTGCATATTGACCACGAGCGATCGCATCTTCTAATTCGCTCTTAGTTGTCACAACTTGTATATCCTCAATTCCCGCTTCTGCATAAGCTCTTTTAGCAGCATCAATGTCACGGTTGAAGATAGCAACTAACTCCATTCCCGGAACCGAATTGATAATTTGATTGGCAATACCTCGACCCATAAAACCAGCACCAATCATCCCCACTTTGATAGGATTTCCTGCTGCGGCGCGTGCTTGTAAAGCTTTATCAATAATAATCATTATGCCTAAATTCCTCTATTTATTATTTAGTGCTGATTGCTGAGAAGCCACTGCGTTGGGTGGCTCTGCCGACAGCCGCGCATGTGGCGTTGCTGAGTTAGGAGTTAAGAGTCTGGAGTTTTTTCTCCCTCATCTCCCCTGCACCCCTGCTCCCTTGCTTCCCTGCTTTTTCATACAGTGACTTCTATAGGGTCGGGACTGCCAACAGGAATAGTTTCTAACAACGGCCAATTTAAATCTTTTTCAGAAATTACAGTCACTTCTAGTGGCCATTCAATGTTAAAAAATGGATCATTATAGCGTAGACCACGTTCATATCCTGGTGTATAAAATTCACCTACTTGATACACAACTTCAGTTTCATCTGTGAGTGCTTGATAGCCATGAGCAAACATTTCTGGTACATACAAAGCACGACGATTTTCTGCGGTTAATTCTACGCCGATGTGTGATAAAAAAGTGGGTGATTCAGGACGCATATCAATAATTACGTCATAGATAGCACCTTTAGTGCAGCGAATTAATTTTGTTTCTGCTGCTGGGTGCAGTTGATAGTGCATTCCCCGCAGTGTACCTTTTTTGTAATTGAAAGAAAGGTTACATTGGGCAACTATTGGTTTTAAACCTTGTGCTTCAAATTCTTTAGCACAGAAAGCACGAGCAAAAAAACCACGGTGGTCTGGTTTTTCTTCTAAATCAATGATGAATGCGTCTTTGAGTTCTGTAGAGGTAAAAATCATGAATGTCGCCGATATGAATGTTGAGTCAAGAAAATAATTAGTAGTTGCTTAGTATCTACACCAGAAAACTCACTAAACAGGAATTTTAGCTACATCTGGTCTAGCATATGTATCATCCCAATATTGCGTACAAAGTTCTGGGCGCTTGGGAGGGTTGGCGGTGTAAACAAAAAATAGCGCTGACCGTTCTTGTGAACGCAAAGTGCCGTGATGTAAAGTAGTTCTGGGGTCTGTGATAATAACTGTACCTGCTGACCCTGGACAAGATTTCCAAGCTGATTTGGGGATGATTTCTTTTAGTTGTTCATCATTAATACCCAAATATCCGGACTGCCATAGCTTGTAATCAATTCGATAAGAATTGAAAGCAGGGAAAGAGGTTAAAGATAGCGGAACGTATTCAAAAGGCCCGTGCTGTTCTTCTACATCGGTCAAATAAATGATGACTTTAACCATTTTGCGGTCTTCAGAATCTTTATGCCATAACAGCGTTCCAAATTGATTCTGATTAGGTAAATCTTTGCGGAGATGTACACCTTGAAAAGTGACGGGAAGACCGATGTAATTTTCAATAATCTTGAGCAGTCTTTGTTCACTTCCCCATGCAGCAAATTCTGGTAAATCTGTAACTGTATAAATTTGCGGTAGCTTTTGGTTTTGGTCGCTATTGGCTGGTGACATTGTAGACAATTGTCTATTAGCAGCCTGGAGTAATTCTGAGTTAGAAGGTAATCCTAATTGAGCGAGTGTGGTAATATAAGCTCCCTCTTCTTTGAGAGTATCAAGAATCAGGCGATCGCGTGCTTCTAACAAGGGTAAATTTTTCCTATGTTGCCAAAGTGCCAATCTATAACCTAACTCAGATTTCAATCCCGACATTTTATTTTCAATGATGTTTATCACAATATTACTTACTTATTTCGTTAAAATGGTTGTCCTACTTTAAGTTCATTTGATTTTCTATAAAAATCTGGTTTGGGATATGTATCATCCCAGAAGTGAGTACAAAGATGTGGTTGTTTCGGAGGGTTAGCAGTGTAAGCAAAAAATAGTGTTGACCGTTCTTGAGTCCGAAGAGTGCCATGATGTAAAAGTCTTCTCGTATCAGCAATAACCACTGTACCTGCTGGCCCTGGACATGGTTTCCAAGCTGATTTGGGTACAATTTGATTTAGCGTTTCATCGTTGATTCCTCCTGAGTTTTTAATCTTGTACTTAATTCGGTAATGATTAAGTTGATATATTGAGGTTAAATGCAGCGGCACATATTCAAAAGGGCCATGTTTTTCTTCTATATCATGTAGGTAGACGATAATTTTTAAAACTCGACGGTCTTCAATATCTCTATGCCATAGCAGTGTGGCAAACTGGTCTTGACTGGGAAAGTCTTTGCGTAAATGTACACCATGATAGGCAACAGGAAGACCAATATAATTTTCAATAACATTGAGTAGCCTTTGTTCTTTTCCCCAGTTATAAAATTCTGGTAATTCTGTCACTGTGCAAATTTCAGGCGGATTTTCATCTGATTCGCTGTAGTTATTTTCCCCCATACTTGGTAATAACCTGTAAGCAGACTCAAGCAATTTTGGAGTGGAATTGAATCCCAATTCTGCAAGATTTGTAATGTAAATGCCTTCAGTTTTAAGAGAGTCAACTATGACGCGATCGCGTCTTTCTAGTGCAGGTAAATTACTTGCATGTTGTAAAAGGCTAAATCTATAATTTAACTCATATTTGATGGATAATATTTTATCTTGAATGCTGTTAACCATAAAATTGAAACCTGATTTTGGCTTTATTGATTTAGGGAGCGATCGCTATAATTATCAGAACGCAATTCTTGGGTATTTGGTTCGTTGACTTCAGAGATTTTCAACTCTTTAAAAGCCACGATATCAAAAGCTGAAATGGTTACTAAAGCGAAAAAAGGAACTACTGTCTTAATGGCAGACACTGGCCATCTTCTCAAAGCACCTAAGAAAACTTTCCAGCTAACTTCTTTAGAATTCTGTAGAAGCATCCGCCTACAAAAATGCTTAGAATATCCACATTCCTCAAGTTTTAAAATAACTTCAGGTATGTGTTTGTATTGCATTAATAGTGCTGACTTTGGCTCTTTCTGCCAATAACTCACACCAATAATACATTCTAAATAAATCTCTTTAGTAACAATTACACTACCATTGGCAGCACAATAACCTGCTAAATATGCTAAGGATATCCAATTACTGGCAGCATCTGCCCAAATTTGCAAAGCACGTTTTACTAAATTAGTACGGTAGATAGTAGCAGTGAGAAAAATAACTGCACCGACACTTTTTGAAAAACAATGTTCAAATATAGCTTTGCCATTATTATCACAAGCATCTTCAGCATCCGCGTCAAACCAGCGGTTACCGACTATTGTCGGTGGATGTACGGCTTCACCAGTAATTTTATTTTTTCCAGAAAAGTTGAGGAATATTAATGATAAGTCTTCATGTTGTTTGATTTTATTAATTACATAAGGAATAGCTCTATCCTGAATTGGATCATCATCACCTATTGTCCAGACATATTCTGTTGTTGCTGAATTTAGGCAGTACATAATATTTCTCATAACGCCTAAATTTTCCGGATGTTTATTGATTTTAAAAGTGAAGTTACTAAGATTTTGTTGCCACTTTTTTATTACTTCTTGAGTATTATCAGTAGAACAATTATCAGAAACTAAAATCTCACATTCAGATTCAAAGCCTTTGATAGATTGAGCAAGCCATGCTAACTGTTTATCCAGTAACTCGGCACGATTATAAGTAGGTATGGCAATGGTTAGTAGTTTATTCATTTTTAAAAATAACTGCTGGGTTGTCATCAGTCATCAGTCATCAATCATCAGTCATTTGTGATACCAATCAAACAAATGACTAATGACCGTCGTTTCAAAAGAATATTTAAGTTACCCGCGTCTTAACTTGATTAGATAACCAATCTACTTTTTAGTCCAGAAGAAACCTTGGTCAATTTGCTCAGTACGAATTAGATACTCTAGTTGTTTTAACCGTGTAAATCCTCTAAAGAAGAAAGTATCTTCAGTCATATCAATTTGACTGAATAAATTAAATAGCTGTCTGGCACCGCGTTCAGCATTCCAATCACATTTGAATCCGGGTAAAAGAGTGTTAATTTTTTCAAACGATACCCGATAGCTGCGGTTATCTGCACCGTTATCACCAAAGGATAATTTACAACCTGGGAAAATATCAGCAATAATTTCCGCGATTTCTTTGACGCGATAATTGTTAGCTGTATCTCCGACATTAAAGATTTGATTATGTACAATGTCGCGTGGTGCTTCTAAGGCGCAGATAATAGCCTTACAAATATCTAATGCATGAACTAATGGCCGCCAAGGTGTACCATCACTAGTCATTTTGATTTCTTTACTAGTCCATGCCAACCCTGCTAAGTTGTTTAATACAATATCAAACCGCATTCTGGGGGAAGCACCAAAGGCAGTAGCATTCCGCATAAAAGTAGGAGAGAAATCATCATCTGCTAGTGGTGTGACATCTCGTTCTACAAGAGTTTTACATTCTGCATAGGCTGTTTGAGGATTGATAGGAGATTCTTCTGTCACATCACCTTCAGTAGCAACACCATAGACACTACACGAAGACATATAGACGAAGCGACGCACACCCATTGTTTTAGATAGGTTAGCTAGGCGAACTGAACCTAAATGATTAATTTCATAGGTGATATTAGGTGCTAATTGTCCTGTAGGGTCGTTGGAAAGTTCGGCCATGTGAACTACAGCTTCAACACCTTGTAAATCTTCTGGAGCAATGTGGCGAATATCTTTGTTGAGAGTTTTAGCTGTCACCTCAGTACCGTTGTACAGCCAACCAACTTTATAGAAACCTGTATCTACGCCAATAACTTCATGTCCTCGTTCGATTAACAGAGGAGGTAATAATGAACCTAAATAGCCTTCTGTTCCAGTTACCAATACTTTCATTGTGGTCAAATCCTCTGTGTTTAGTGGTGGGAAGAATACTGTTTCTCTCTCTGCTTACTAGATACTGGGAAATTGTGCAAAATTTAGGAAATATCAGAGCAAATTCCATAATTTTTCGGTTCTTTACTCAATACCCAGCCCCTAATCGCCAATCTCTAGTCCCTTTAACAATTGGTATTAGTTAAATGCGATTTCGTTGAGCAATTACCTTTGCAGGTACACCAACTGCTATTGAGTAAGGAGGAATATCTCTATTAACAACTGCTCCAGCTCCGATGACACTGCCACGGCCAATGGTGACACCATCTATGACTGTGACTCCATGACCTAACCAACAGTCGTCCTCTATAACGATTCCTTTTCTTGTAACTCCTTGGTCGCCAATTGTCTGTGAAGGATCAGCAAAAATATGGCCATTGCCATATATGCCAGAATGAGCTGCAATTAGACAGTTTTTACCAATTTTGATGTTGCCGTAACCAGTAATACAGGTATACAAACCGATGTATGTTGCTTCACCAATTTCGATAAAAGAATTTTGTAGTGTACCAATATCAACACCACGTTCTAAAGTGACTCCAGAGCCAAGAGTAATTCGATTGTTTTCTGCACCGAGGCTGTTGAGCCTAACACCACTGCAAATTTTGACTCTATCTCCTATTTGGATATTAGAAGTACCATAAAATTTCACACCGATTTCGATGCAAATAAATTTGCCAAATTGACCAAAAATCTGAGAATACAATAGCTTTCGCAAGTAAACTCCTAAAGCAATTGTCGGCAGATCTCCTAATAGTGTAGTCAATAAAACTTCTTTTAGGCGTGCCAATTTGGCAGGAGTGATAACTGGGTTTCGACTCCCATTGCTTGCCAAGCTATTCATCATGTATGTTCTATTTGTTGTTTGTCATTAGTCATTAGTCATTAGTCATTTGTATTTACAAAGGACAAAAGACAAAGGACACAAAACTAATGACAGTCTTAACCAGGTAATTGGCAATTTGGACGCACTTAAGCTTATCCTATGCAATTACTGCTGTCTCAAGATGGGACTGTTGAGGAATTTGTGCCACAATTGCTTTGCCAATTTCCAGAGAAGAAGTAGCCGCTGGAGAAGGAGCATTGCAAACATGGATAGAGTTTTCACCCGGAACGATTAAAAAGTCGTCCACCAAAGAACCATCATTCATCAAAGCTTGAGCGCGGACACCTGCATGGGTGGGCACCAAATCTTCTGCTTGGACTTCCGGAATTAGCTGTTGCAAACTTCTGGTGAATGCTGCTTTACTAAAGGAACGAATAATTTCTTGAATGCCTTCATCAGCATGTTTTGCTGCTAGTTTCCAGAAACCAGGGAAGGTGATGACTTCAGCAAAATCTCCCAAATTAAAGTCGGTTTTTTTGTAACCTTCGCGTTTGAGGCTGAGAACTGCATTTGGCCCAGCGTGGACGCTACCATCTATCATCCGGGTAAAGTGGACACCCAAGAAAGGGAAAGCGGGGTTGGGAACTGGGTAAATGAGAGTTTTGACCAAATAGCGTTTTTCTTTTGTAAGTTCGTAGTATTCTCCCCGGAATGGTACGATTTTGGCGCTGGGTTCTACTTTGCCTAGTTTAGCAATGCGATCGCTGTGCAATCCAGCACAGTTAATCACAAAGCGCGTTTCAAAGCTGCCGTTGTTGGTTTCCAGTACCTGATTTTTTCCACTTGGGGATATTTTCAGGACTTTTGTATTCAGCCGTAAATCTCCTCCCTGTTGTTGAATTAATTCGGCGTATTTTAAACAAACTTGTTTGTAATTTACAATTCCGGTTGAAAATACCCGAATCCCACCGACACAACTCACATGGGGTTCAATTTCTTTGACTTCTTCAGGGCTGATTTTTTGGACTTTTATGCCATTATCTAAACCCCGTTTGTAGAGGTTTTCTAGGCGCGGTAATTGTTGTTCTTCAGTTGCAACAATGACTTTACCACAAACTTCATGATCGATGCCATGCTCTTGGCAGAACTCGACCATTGAGCGACTACCATCACGACAGAATTTAGCTTTGAAACTCCCTGGCTTGTAGTAAATACCAGAGTGAATGACTCCACTATTATTGCCGGTTTGATGAAATGCCCAGTTACTCTCTTTTTCTAGTACTAAAATTCGTGCATTGGGATATTTTTTGCCTAAAGCCATCCCCGTAGACAGTCCAACTATTCCCCCACCAACAATAGCAAAATCGTACATTGGTATTCTTGTACTCAAAACGACAAAAAACTTAATATTTAAGAGTTAGCAGTGAGAAGTTGGCAGTTAGAAGTTGGCAGTTAGAAGTTAGAAGTTAAAATTAAATTCAATTGAGATTCATAACTCATAACTCATAACTCCTAACTCATAACTCATAACTCATAACTCATAACTTTTTTTCCCATACTTGCCAAGGAGCCTGATTATTGTTCCATAGTTCTTCTAGATAGTTTTTATCTCGTAGAGTATCCATCGGTTGCCAAAAACCATTATGCTTGAAAGCAGATAGTTGTTCCATATCAGCTAGCTTTTCTAACGGTTCTTTCTCCCAAACCGTGGAATCATCGGCAATCAAATTGATGACTTCCGGTTCTAGGACAAAATAACCGCCGTTAATCCAAGCGCCATCACCTTCGGGTTTTTCGCGAAAGCTGCTGATTTTGGTTTGTTCTTGTCCTAGGGAAATCGCGCCAAAGCGTCCTGCTGGTTGAACTGCTGTAAGAGTCGCCAAGGTTTTTTGTTCTTGATGAAACTTAATTAGCTCTGTAATATTTATATCACTTACACCATCACCATAGGTGAAGCAAAAAGTGTCATTGCCAAGATGCTCACAAACACGTTTTAAACGTCCGCCTGTCATGGTGCGATCGCCTGTATCGACTAGGGTGACGCGCCAGGGTTCAGCATATCCTGAATGCACATTCATCTGGTTAAACCGCATGTCGAATGTGACATTTGACATGTGTAGGAAGTAATTAGCAAAATACTCTTTAATGATGTAACCTTTGTAGCCGCAACAGATGATGAAGTCATTAATGCCGTGGGCGGAGTAAGTCTTCATTATGTGCCATAAAATTGGCTTACCACCAATTTCAACCATCGGCTTAGGTCTGATAGTAGTTTCTTCACTGAGGCGTGTACCAAGACCTCCAGCCAAAATCACCGCTTTCATGCAATTACCTCGGAGATTTGTAGAGAGATTGTTAAGCTGTTCAACATGAAAATTGCATATCTATTTGTGTTGACTGATGACTGATAACTGATAACTGATGACTGTCATTAATCATCGGTCATCAATCATCCGTCATCAGTCAACGACCTTGACAATTGATTATGCAATTAATATGGGCTTTAACTTAGGGAGAAAACTTTATTTTTAATGTATTTTTCTCCGTACATAATCTAACGAAGATTCAACACAATATTATGAAGAGCAAGTAAATAAAAATCTTTTATGTGTAAAAAGTTTATGAATATCTCAAACCTGGAAATTTCAATAATTAAATCAATAAAAATATTACTTCTAAAAAAATAGAGTTAGCTTTCGCTAACCCTGTCTAATCATGATTTGCCGTATTACTAGTAAATTTTTACTCTTGATAAAGTAGTTACAAAATTTACTAGTTTGGTGTTAGTTTTTTCCGACATTTTCCCAGATACTAGATCTTTGAAGTAAAAAATTACATTTGTTTTCCTCTATTATACAGATACTGCTAAGTGCTTGCTGGTAATTTTCTGTATCCGCTTGTTCTAAGGAAAGCTTGGCAGCTGTATGTAAATCTTCGATGGCTTTCGCCTGACTTTGGTTTGATCCACTACCAAGGTATTGAGCTAGTTCATAGCGAAGCATACCTCGTTTGAGATAAACTTTCGCCAGTTTATTATTGAGTAGTAATGCTTGGTCAAAGTCAGAAAGTGCCCTTTGGTATTCTTGATTAAAATCCCCACTATATTGAGCCATTTGATAGCGGGTAGAAGCACGCTGAAAATAAGCTTCTGCTTTGGATGAATTGAGGGCGATCGCTCTTGTAAAATCAGCAATTGCTTGTTTGAAATCTTTTAAAGTTTGGGCGCTATATTTGGCAATTTCTGAGTAAACAATGCCCCTTCTGATATAAGCTTCTGCTTCATTTTTATTGACTTGCAGGGCTTGATTATAATCAGCGATCGCTTGCTTATATTCTGTATCAGGGTCGTTGCTATATTCAGCAAGCATATAGTGAGCATTGCCGCGATTAACTAAAGCTTTGACCTCATGAGGATTGATTTGCAAAGCTTCGCTATAGTCTACAAGCGCACCTTCATAGTCTTTGAGATTGTAGCGGGCATTGCCTCGATTTACAAAAGCTTTGACATATGTGGGTTGCTGTTTTATTGCTTCGCTAAAATCTGCCACTGCTTGCTCATAGTTTTTTGTTTGATAAGCAGCATGACCTTGCTTATAGTAATCAGCAAAAGTTGGTGTGTCATTATTAACTGGGGCACGAGACATCAACGATTGTTGAGTGTATGTATTTTGGGAAACATATGGACGAGTAAATTTAATCATCACGTCCAAATACCCCAAAATTCCAAAACCCAGCAAACCAAGAACAACAGGATAAACCTTAGCCTTGCGAAAACGTTTTTGTGGCGCATAGGTAGGGCTAGTTGCCTGCTGCCAATAGTTAAATCGCTGCAATGGTGTGGCTGGTTGTGGTAAGCCTGGAGGCTGGTTATAGCGCCTTTTTGGTTTGATTCGTGGTTTGAGATGTTCTCTATTTTCTATAGCCTGATGTGATGGGAACGGATCGCGTCCGCCTAATCTTAAAGCACGTTGACACCAAGGACAGGTATGCAGGTGGTTGTTGTAACGATGCTGGGGATTAATGGTGCAGGTAATTAGGCTATCTTCGGCTTCTGCTATTGCTGACAACCAACTTTGGGCGCTAGGACGTAGTTCTGGGTCGTTGTGACCATCCTCAAAACAACGCACAAACAACTCTTGTAATCTGGGATGCAGAATTTCCCAAGCCGGTGCAATCGGTGTAGGCAAGTAGGGTACTTGCTGCTTTTGACTGTAGGTGAAATGTCCGGCTGCTATTCGCGCTTCGTATGGTGGTGGTTCAGCACTACCTTGAAATATGCCAGAGAAGGGATGGGTACCTTCCATCAACAGTTGAAATATCAATACGGCCAAGCCAAACAAATCATGAGTGATTTGGCGGTCGTGTTGAGCAAAGATTTTATTCTGTAGTTCCGGTGGGGTAAATTCTGGTTTACCCACTGGACAGCGGTAAACAACGTTGTTTTCTACATCGCGTACTTGGAAAGAGTCGGTGTCTACCAATGTGACTAATGCTGTGTCACTGACGAGGATGTTCGATTCGTTCACATCCCCGACACAATATCCACTATTGTGCAAAGCTGCAAAAGCTGCGGCTAAATTGCGGGCAGTACGAAGTAGGTACTGATAATTAAATAAAGGACAGTGTTCGCGGCGGGTTCTGGGGTTGTAAAAGTCGATGATCGGACGCATCCCCCGAATCCGCGGCATTAAAAAGCCGATGATGCGATCGCCGTAGCCATTGCCGACATCTGCTGCTAGTAATAGATCCTGTGGCCAAGCGATGGAAATATGTCCTAAGCTAGCCGTCGGGTTTTCCGGCGGGTTAGCCAGCATCGTATGCAGTTTATAGGCGTGGGCGACTGTAGGCTTGTGATAAATCTTGGCTACTAAATCACTATCGGAGGGCACAGCATAGATACATGCTTCACCGCCACGCCCTAAACTGACGCTAAGGTTGATAATTTCTTGTTTGGGAAGACAACGTAGTACCTGCATGATAGAATCACAGTTAACGGAGGTTATTTAAAACACTGGAATTGGATAATCCTGGTTCATATGTTGTTGAAAGCTGCAATAATTAGGGTTAAGTCATCATCAGTACGCTGAGTAATTCGCTCAGAACCTAGGAACTTCACCAACTGATCTTTTGCCACTGTCTTGTCGTCTGCACTCTCGACAAAATCAAATAAGGGAAAAAAGAACGGTTTGTGAGGTTCACGAGCAACCATATTTAAAGCCAGCATTTGCAGTCCATCAGTCAGAACAGCAATATTGACTATTGCTTCACGCCACAATCTCATCTGGGCTAGATCTATAGCATCTGCTGAAGTCAAAAAAGTTGTTTCATTGATATATTCGCCATTATTGGGCATGGTCAGTGCAAGTAAGTTGCCCATACGATCCTTTGCTACTGCCAAACCATCACCAATCTGGGCCGCTGCTACTATTTCTGGTGTAGCAATCACAACAATTAAAGTTGTTGCTAAGTCTTGAGGCTGTTTTTTGCAAGCTGCTGCTTCCTGTTCAACCGCTGTTTTGGCAGCTAACAAGGCCTCAAGTAATAGCGATCGCACAATTGCATCATCAGTCAGGGAGTGTTTGGTGATTTGTTGCATTGATAAATTTTCGATCGCTGCTTCCACAGCCACCATTGCTCCCACTTTCCCCTGACTGGCAGAACCGGCGCCATCAGCCGCTGCGGCCACTAACACATTCCCTGGTAATACCTGCCAGTGGTGGGCATCCTGACACAGCTGCTTGTTTCTAATGTGGCTGGTGCCACACACAGATGCGGCAACTACTTGCCAATGAGAAATCTGTTTTGAGGTTTTCATAGATTTTTTCTGACAGCTAGCTGTGTGAGTTTGAGGCCGCGATCGCATTTAAATAGATCCCCAGCCAATAGGTGGTAATGCTACCTGTTCGTCTACTTGCGAATGCGAAACCGCTGACATACTAGCCGATAACCAAACAAACATCTCAACAAAGTTCAGTCCTTTGAGTTTTAGAGGCGTACGCACAGCTATTTGATTGAGACGTGTCATGTTAGCATTTTCTACACCCACTGAGAAAAAAGCCACGCGCTTATTCGCCTCATCTCCTTGCAAACGCTGTGTTGCTTGCTCTATCACTTGCTCTAGTTCTCCTTGCGGTTCCCCATCAGTGATCATGAATACCCAAGGACGATAGTAAGCAATACCATTGGCACGATACAGGGATTTGCGCTCTTGAACCATATCCAAGGCTTTATGAATTCCCATACCCATAGTCGTTAAACCCTGGGCTGTCAGGATTGGCGGATTGAATTGATCCGCAGTCACGAAATCTTGCACGACATTGACATGACTATCAAACGTGACGATCGCCACCTCCACCCGTCTGGCTGCCAAGGAATTCTTGATTAATTCATCCTTCAAAGTCAGCAAACCTTGATTTAAAGCTTCTATCGGCTCTCCTTGCATAGAGCCAGATGTGTCTAGTAGTAAGACACAAGGACAACGGGGTTCTGGATTCTCAGCAAACTCCACTACTTCATCAAGTCTTAAGGTATCGTGCATAACTTTTTGTGTTATGTTGTAGTCCAAAGCTTTATTTCCCTTTTTTCAAAGTATATAGTTTAATTTCCGGAGCTTAATAAACTAAAGGTAGATGTTTAGTTTGAGCTAATTGAATCTTTATTAAACAAATTATCCTTCGCAAATTTTTTACAATTTTTAAGAAAGTCTTGGGCATGGTCTAGTCGAAAGAGAATTTCTCAACTGTTAGCATTATTTAGGTGAGTAAATCTACTAACCTGTATATACATGAAACACAGAATATAATAAATAATACGCAGATTCACCTACGCAAAATTTTAAAGATTCCATGTAGAAAATTTATTTTTTATATAAAACAAATTAATCCAAGTTGACCTCATCGACATAAAAACTTTAACCGCCCACGTTAAGAACTCAAGGCTAAACTAAGCTATAAAAAACCTGTCTTCAGGTCGTGCAAAATGTAACTAACTGACTTTATAACTGCTAATTGCTGAGTGCTGTAGACGCTGCTGCGGTAAGGGTGTCGCAGACAGGCGCGGTTACTAGCGATCTTCGACACAGGAGCTTCACTTCCGTTAGCGCAAGCGTTGCGCGAGAAGCGCGAGGGTCACCCGTTCGTCGAAGCCCCAACAATAGCGGTTTCCGTCGTTAGCGCAGCGATCTTCAACGCTCGTAGCGTCTAGGGACTGCTGTTAGCGTTAGCAACGAGCGTCACTCAAAGGGTCTTGGGGTTTTACACCAAATGCATAGTTGTCTAGCGACCGAGCGCAGTTGATAATGGCTACTTGGGCTGTAATTTTCATACCTTTTAATAAATGTACATATTCTTTAATAAGAAAGTATTTTGTAGTTAGAGAAAAATTACAAATAATAAAATACCGCATGGTCATAGCTATCCTTTGTAAAGATTTTCAAAACGACTGTAAAACATGAATAATTTTGGTACATTCACGGTACTGCGTCCCCAAAATTTATTAAGACAGTTATCTAATTGTTCTGAAACGACCTGCTTGCAAGCTTTGAGTAATCAAGTTACCTGGTCTATTTACCTAGAAGAGGGAACAATTACTTATGCGACCCATACAGTAGAACCTTTTGATAGACTTGAACGCCATCTGCGTCGCCTTAGCCATCGAATTAAGCGAGTAACTAGTGAAACTCGTGTGCAATTGCGCTTGATGTTTGAAACTGACTCACCAAGTCAATTCATAGAAGAGTATAGCGAGCTTAGAAGTCAACCTCCAGAGTATCAGGCAATTAGCTGGCTTATTAGTCAAGGACATTTGGATGCTACACAAGCTACAGTTTTAATTCAAGAATTGGTTAAAGAAGTGATGGAAGCATTTCTATTAATCAAAACAGGTATTTATCAATTAAGTGATTCACAGCAGAAAGTTGCAAAAATTTGTAGGCTAGATGTAGAAAAAGTTATAAACTGCTGTCAGTTACAAATAGAGCGTTGGCAGTCTTTATCACCGCAAATTTCATCTCCCTATCAGCGTCCATACCTGTTGTTTTCTAACGAAGTTCCCAACAAAAATTTTCCAGACATCCAGCCAAATCTAACTAATTGGATGAAAGGTTTTAGCCTACGTCATCTTGCTGTGATTATCAATCAAGATGAAATTCAACTGGCTAAAATTTTACACCCTTACATCCTCAAAGGAGGGATTATCTTGCATGAACCAGACCCACCTTTTGATCTGTTACCAAAGACTTTAACAGCAATGTCATCTTCTCCTAGACTTACAACAGCATTACTAAACAGAGAATTAGGTGACACACTAGTAGTCGAAGTCAGTAGCGATATCGCCCAAACTGATGCGGATATTCCTGGAGAAAATATATCTCGTGTGCATGAATTACCAAAGATTTCTGCACTTTCAAGAGAACATATTCAGGAATTAACAATACCTAATAACATACATGTTCCTCCTCAAATAGTAACGAATGCTACTATCAGTCCGAAAAAGGTTTATAAAATTGTTTCTGTCGATGATAGTCCCACAATTCTTAAAGAAATTAGTCGTTTTTTAGAAACTGAAAATTTTACTGTAGTCGCTATCGATGATCCATTAAAAGCCGTAATGTCCATTATTAGACACAAACCAGACTTAATTTTACTAGACCTAAATATGGCAGGAATTGATGGCTATGAATTATGTCGGCTTATACGTAATAATTCAATGTTTAGAAATACTCCGATTATTTTTGTCACAGGTTATAAGGGTATTGTAGATAAGGTAAAAGCAAGATTAGCCGGGGCATCTGGGTATCTAACTAAACCTTTTACACAGGCAGAGTTATTAAAAATGGTATTTATGCATTTGACCTAAAAAAGTAAATGAAGAAGGGGAAGGGGAAGGGGAAGAGGAAAAGAATACTTGGTATATTCTTTACAGGTGGCATGATGCTGATGTTGCGACTACGAGCTTTAGCTTTGGTTAAAAAAGCAGCTTTAAAATAAAATTTCTGCTATTTTGCAATTCTTTTTTGAATTTGACTAGGCTGAAAAGTTCTGCGCTTGAGAAAGCTATATGTAGCATTCTGTGGAAAAAGTGCGTATTCATGGGATGGTACAAAGCGGCTCATGGAAGCGATCGCTAAAAAACACAGTAGCTTGTTAAGTTCCATCACTCCCATACAAGGTGTATGGGATAATATAGTCATGGATACTAATCTCAAAGTTGTCGAAAAATTAATTCAAGAAGCCCTTGAACTTGGCGGATGTAGCACAAAGCGTGCCGTTATTGAAGAGGCATTACGAGAATATGTGCAGCGTCGTAAGCAGCTAAAAGTTATAGAGCTATTCGGCAAAATTGAATACGATGATGATTATGACTATAAGCAACAGCGCCAACAACAGTGAAAGTCATCGTTGACACGTCAGTCTGGTCTTTAGCTTTCAGACACAATTCCCAAGTTGAGGATTCACCCCATATTGCATTGCTGCGAGATTTAATCACAGATAATCGAGTTGCCTTGCTGGGTGCTGTCCGGCAAGAAATACTTTCAGGAATTCGCCATACTGAGCATTATAATTTATTGCGAAATTATCTGCACGGATTTCCTAATCTGGAGCTAGATATCGAAGATTACGAACTTGGTTCTGAGTTTTATAACACTTGCCGACATCACGATGTTATGGGTACAAACACAGATTTCCTGATTTGTGCCGCAGCCGTTCGGAGAAATTACAGAATCCTGACCACAGATAAAGATTTTGAAAACTTCAGTCAGTGTATACCGATAACTTTGGTGCAATGCTAGGTGCTGAGTGCTGAGTTAGGAGTTAGGAGTTAGGAGTTATGAGTTAGGACTTACGCACGGGTCACGGAAAAACGAACCACAGAGACGCAGAGTACATAGAGAAATGAGAGTTTGAGAGGTTTTTTGCGTAAGTCCTATGAGTTAGGAGTTATATCAAGTTCGCTTAATTGCTTATAAAAAGCGAAAAACCCCACCCCGCCTTTGACTTGCGTCAAAGTTTCCATGCACCATTACCCCAAAGGGGGCCCCGAGTTCCCCGTGAACGAGGGGAAGTTTTGGCTTTAGACAAAACCCGAGTAGGGTGACGCGATTCATGATGGTAAGCATGAGCGAGTAATTCACCAAAACGCCAAAACGCCAAAAACGCCAAGGAAAGATGAGAAAAGACATTGTTATGAAAGTCCAATGTAGTAGGATTGTTCAAGTGAAAGGGTAAGCCCAGGCGAGTGGCGATCGCTCGCTCTTGGACACCTTAAAATGAGAGCAAAAGACGATTCCTAAAACAAGCACACTCCATGCGTATTTCTTTAAGTTGGCTACGGGAACTAGTAGAAATCAAACTTAGCCCGGAAGAATTAGCCGAAACCCTAACAATGGCAGGGTTTGAAGTCGAAGATATTGAAGACCGCCGCACTTGGGCAAATGGCGTGGTTGTGGGGAGAGTGCTTGAACGTCAACCCCACCCCAACGCCGATAAATTGAGTGTTTGCCAAGTCGATATCGGTGCAGCGGAGACTTTAAATATTGTCTGCGGTGCTGCTAATGTCCGCGCAGATATCTATGTGCCAGTGGCGACTATAGGTACTTATTTACCCAATATCGATTTAAAAATTAAACCTGCAAAACTGCGCGGTGTCCCTTCTCAGGGGATGATTTGTTCTTTGAAAGAACTCGGTTTACCCACTGATATAGATGGAATTCATATTTTTCCAGAGGAAAATCTGCCTTTGGGTAGTGATGTGCGTCCGTTGCTGGGTTTGGATGATGTAATTTTAGATGTGACTGCTACTGCCAATCGTGCTGATGCTTTGAGTATGGTAGGCATAGCACGGGAAGTCGCAGCTTTGACTGGTGGTCAGCTCAGCATTCCCTCTCCTGGGGAAGTAGCTATTAACAATAATGGCGGAAATTTCACTTTAAAAATTGCCGACAAGCAAGCTTGTCCTGCATATATTGGTACAGTTATTGAACAAGTTAAAATTGCCCCATCCCCTGATTGGTTGCAACAGCGCTTGCGGGCGGCTGGGGTACGTCCCATAAATAATGTGGTGGATATTACTAACTACGTTTTGCTGGAATGGGGACAACCACTACATGCTTTTGATAAAGACCGTTTAGAATCCGTTGCTGGTAATGGCAATTTAACTATTGGTGTGCGCTTTGCTAATTCTGGAGAAACTCTTAAAACTCTGGATGGTCAAACTCGCACTTTAGCATCCCAAAATTTGTTAATTACCGCTAACGAAAGACCCGTGGCGTTAGCGGGAGTCATGGGGGGAGAAGAAACCGAAGTCCATGAAGGGAGCCAAAGCTTAGTTTTAGAAGCAGCGTTGTTTGATTCTGTGGCAATTCGCCGTTCTTCTCGCAGTGTCGGTTTAAGAAGCGAGGCTTCTGGAAGATATGAACGCGGTGTTAACCGTGCTGAATTGGAAGTAGCCACTAATCGCGCATTATCGCTGATTAGCGAATTAGCCCAAGGAGTGATTGTCCAGCAAGAAATTGCTGACACCCGTCCTGATAAATCTACTTGGAGTCGTTCCATTGCATTGCGTTTAGAACGAGTGAATCAACTGTTGGGGCCTGTAGATTTAGGCGAAGAAACAGGAGAACTCGAAGCAAAAGACGTTGAACGGATTTTGACTGCACTGGGATGTGAGGTGACATCTTCAGGAGAAGGTACTTGGAATGTTTCTGTTCCACCCTATCGTTACCGCGACTTGGAACGGGAAATTGATTTAATTGAAGAAATTGCCCGTCTTTACGGTTATGATAATTTCTGCGATACCTTGCCAGCAAAGTCAGAAGCTGGGTATTTACCTTTAGATCAAGAATTAATTCGCAAGTTGCGGGCTTGTCTGCGAGCTGAAGGTTTGACAGAATTAATTCACTATTCTTTGGTGAAACCAGGGGAAGACAGACAGATAGTATTAAGCAATCCGTTATTTGTCGAATATTCGGCGCTAAGAACCGATTTGATTTCTGGGTTGATTGATGCTTTTCAGTACAACTTAGAACAAGGAAACGGTTCGCTAAACGGTTTTGATATGGGGCGAATTTTCTGGCAAGAAGAAGACGGTTTGCAAGAAGCAGAAGCGATCGCTGGTATTATTGGAGGCGATCGCACCCTTGGCAAATGGTCGAAAGGTGGACGTGAACAACCAATCACCTGGTTTGAAGCCAAAGGCATTTTAGAAAGTGTTTTCCAGCAACTTGGCTTGCAAGTAGAATATCAACCAGACCGTCGCGATGAACGTTTGCATTCAGGACGCACCGCTTCTTTATGGGTTCGCGGTCAAAATTTAGGTATTTTTGGACAACTTCATCCCCAACTGCGGCGAGAAAAAGGTTTGCCTGATTCCGTCTACGTTTTTCAATTAGATGTAGATGTGCTTTTGGATTCTCTAGATCAAGATGATATCCTCACGCCTACATTTAAAGGTTATTCTACCTATCCCGCTAGCGATCGCGATATCGCTTTCTTCGCACCTGTGAAAGTCTCAGTCGCCGAACTAGAAAAAGCAATTACCAAAGCCGGTAAAGACTTGCTGACATCCGTGGAATTGTTTGATGAATATCGCGGTGAAAACGTCCCCCAAGGACAGCGAAGTTTAGCATTTCGTTTAGTTTATCGTGCGAGCGATCGTACCCTCACCGACGCTGAAGTCGAACCGGTACACAATAAAGTCCGCGAAGCCTTAGTAGAAAAATTCGGCGTCAACCTGAGAAGTTAGGAGTTAGGAGTTAGGAGTTAGGAGTTAGGAGTTAGGAGTTTTCAATTCATCACTCCTGACTTTTTGTTCAATTTTTCATTTTTAATTTTTTATTGATTGACCATGCCAAAATACATCCTGTGGGGAACTTACTGCGAAGACGTTTTACAAAAACGTGAACCTTACCGTCAAGCTCATTTAGATGGATTAGCCAAACAAAAAGAATCTGGTGTATTGATTACTATCGGCCCTACCAAAGATGTCACAAAAGTTTTTGGCATTTACGAAGCCGAAGATGAAGCCACAGTGCGCCAGCTAATTGAAAATGACCCCTACTGGCAAAATGGCATTTGGACTGAGTATTCTGTCAAAGAGTGGATTCAGGCTTTTTAATTCAACAGTTAATGTTTGGGCTAAGCAAATAAAAACTTAATTTAAAATGCAAATTTTATTAAGACATATATTAGCTTTGCTCTGAGAGGATGTCTGAGAAGTATTGTTATTAACATCAAAGCTTTAAAAACCTAACCCCCCTAGCCCCCCTGACCCTAATCCTCATGAAATTCGGGTTTAGCCCGAATTTCATGGGGGCCCCGAGTTCCCTACAAGGGAATGGGGGTTTCAAAGCCTCTCTCCGTTTCGGGGAGAGGTTTGGAGAGGGGTTCTTAGTATAATTTTCGACTTTTCAGACATCCTCTGAGGACTGAAACATGACTCCAGCCTTACGCCAACTAGTTACATTCGATGAATTCGTTGCCAGATACCCACACAACACTCTTAAACGTTATGAACTCCATGATGGAGTTGTAATCGAAATACCACCACCAACAGGCGATCACGAAGAGGTTATTGGTTTTTTGGCGCTAGAGATATCTGTCGAAATTAGGCGACTAAAACTTCCCTATTTCATTCCCAAAACAGCGTTTGTCAAACCACTAGAGAGTGAATCAGCTTATTCACCCGATGTGCTGATATTAAATCAACCAAATTTAGTAAATGAGGCTCTTTGGAAAAAAGAATCTACTGTTAGTTTAGCAGCATCCATTCCCCTGGTAATCGAGGTAGTAAGTAGCAATTGGCGTGATGATTATTTTATCAAGTTAGCCCGTTATGAAGAAATTGGCATCCCTGAGTATTGGATTGTAGATTACGCTGCACTGGGGGGTAGACGGTTTATTGGTAATCCCAAACAGCCTACAATATCGGTTTATTCACTCTTTGGAGATGAATACCAAGTCAGTCAGTTCCGTGGGAGTGATTGTATTATCTCATCTACTTTTCCAGAATTGAATTTAACCGCCGAGCAGATTTTCAATACTGGTTTGTGATATAGCAATCCTAAATCATTTATTTCTGTGCATGTGACAGTCCTAAAATCGTCTACTCAATCAGCAAAACCTATTCTAGAGTGAGATGCCAAATTCTAGCTTTTAGTAGATAAAACTGGCATTTTTTAATGCAATCATAAGAATGTTATTACACAAAAATATTGCTATTGTTTAAACTGGAAATATAATCATTCATAACTGCAACAGCTTGGAATATTTTCATAAGGTGCTACCATGAATCAACTTCTAAAACGTACATTTCTACCCAGCCTCATGGCTGCTAGTTTAGCAGGTGTTTCTTTATTTCCTGCTCAACCCGCTGCTGCCGATGACCGAGTTTTAGGAGATACAGCCGTTGGTGCTGGTGCTGGTGTGGTGACAGGACTGATTACAGGATGCGGTTCTGTGCTAGGTAATGCCGCTAGAGGGGGTGCCGCTGGTGCCGCTGTCAATGCTGCTAATGGGCTGAGAAGTGCCCGTGCCCGTAGAAATGGTCGTAATTATGGTCAAGATGCGCTTGTAGGTGCTGGTGCTAGTATCCTGACTGGCAAGCTGGTAGGTGGTTGCAGAAATACTGTGAAAAATGGCATTACTGGTCTCGGTGCAGGTACAGCAGTTCATATCTACCGCAACAACACAAAATAATTCGTAATTAATAGTTCGTAATTAACTATTAATTAGCTTTGTAAACAAAATTACCGACTTATTTGATAAGTCGGTAATTTTGACTATAGCGGTTTTCATTTGAATGATATTCAATTGCATTTCGCTATAATGTCAAGCCTAGTAAATATCAGGCTTGATATCAATTAAACTTAATAGTAACCTCTAACCCTTAAGTGCCTTTCTAAAGTTGCGACGATAAGATTCATTAGTAATAAACAAAGCAGGCCATAGTAAAGATAAACCTATACGATTGGGTAAAGATGGAGAAAAGTTAGTCCGGCTAAACCCAGTCCAAAACTTCCAGATGCCACCCACATAAACAACTATCAAGGTAAAAAGAATAAAGCTACCCATTGCCATTAACTCCGTTAGCAACTGACAGAATTTAAATCAACTATCCCTACACTCAGTAGGCGATTTTTACCCTACACTGAGAATGTATGCCTGAGCTACTCAGTCTGGGACATCTGAGTTCCTAGATGATACGATCTCTACTCCAGTGTAAAATAGCCTCCTGCATCGTGGCTAGTTAGCGATTAACGAAGAAAAGTACTTACTGCCCAAGTCAGCTAAAAGACATATTCATTGCATAATCACTTCGTTTGGTCGTCATGAGTCGTTTGTATTTATAAAGGACTTTGACGGTCTTAACTAGAGAATATGCAACTTGGATGCACATTAGCATAGAACATCAAAATAAGAAAGACAATTGACTTGATAAAAGGTAAAAAGGCTGTTTTTATCTGCTATGTTACTTTTTCCTTCTTCCTCTTTGTCTGCGATGTTTCCGGGAGCTATCGTAAGTTATCCTAAACACCTAGAACAACCCTGATTTATGAGCAGTTCTCTTAATTGTCTCTGGACAAACAGATGAGTGTTTTGAGTAGATATGCTTATTTAGCGACGGATGCATCTTGCGGAAGTTCCTCAAATCTCAACATCCGTAGGAGACTAAAGAAAAACACAAAATACAATAACGGTTTTTGAAGTAGCACAAATGCTGCAAATAACTTAGGAGGATTTATGCGTGCAGTACTGATGGCAGGCGGTTCGGGAACGCGGCTTCGTCCATTAACTTGCGATTTACCTAAACCGATGGTGCCCATCCTCAATAGACCGATCGCAGAACATATTATCAATCTTCTCAAACGCCATGAAATCACTGAAGTGATTGCGACGTTACATTATTTACCTGATGTCTTGCGAGATTATTTTCAAGATGGGAGTGATTTTGGCGTACAAATGACCTACGCCGTTGAAGAAGACCAGCCTTTGGGAACGGCGGGCTGTGTAAAAAATATTGCTGAACTCCTTGATGAAACTTTTTTAGTAATTAGCGGTGATAGTATCACAGATTTTGACCTGACAGCAGCGATCGCATTTCATAAACAAAAGAAGTCAAAAGCCACTTTAATTTTAACCAGAGTTCCTAACCCGATTGAGTTTGGGGTGGTAATTACTGATGAAGAAGGACAAATTCGCCGCTTCTTAGAAAAACCCTCTACTAGTGAAATTTTTTCCGATACCGTTAACACTGGTACTTATATTCTCGAACCAGAAGTTTTAGAATATCTCCCAGATAATACTGAATCTGATTTTTCTAAAGATTTATTTCCCTTACTATTAGCCAAAGGCGAGCCAATGTATGGTTACATTGCTCAAGGTTATTGGTGTGATGTCGGTCATTTAGATGCCTATCGGGAAGCTCAATATGATGCTTTAGACCGTAAGGTAAAACTTGACTTTGCTTATAGAGAAGTTTCCACTGATTTATGGGTTGGTCAAAATACTTATATCGACCCCACAGCTAACATTGAAACTCCAGCAGTGATTGGTGCTAATTGTCGCATCGGTGCGAGAGTGCAAATTGAGGGCGGAACCGTAATAGGCGATAATGTCACCATTGGTGCTGATGCTAACCTCAAACGCCCAATTGTCTGGAATGGGGCAATTGTTGGGGATGAAGCACATCTTAGCGCCTGTGTGATTTCTCGCGGTACTCGCGTAGACCGCCGCGCCCATGTTTTAGAAGCTTCTGTGGTGGGTTCACTGTCCACTGTGGGAGAAGAAGCGCAAATTAGCCCCGGTGTGCGGGTTTGGCCCAGCAAAAAAATTGAGTCGGGGGCAGTCTTAAATATTAACTTGATTTGGGGTAACACCGCTCAACGAAATTTATTTGGGCAACGTGGCGTACAAGGTTTAGCGAATATTGACATCACCCCAGAATTTGCCGTGAAGTTGGGGGCGGCTTATGGTTCGACTTTGAAACCTGGTTCTAAAGTAACGGTTTCCCGTGACCAACGCAACGTTTCGCGCATGGTGACGCGATCGCTAATTGCTGGTTTAATGTCAGTGGGTGTGGATATTCAAAACCTAGATGCTACAGCGATTCCCATTGCTAGGACAGTGATACCTACAATGTCCGTAGCTGGGGGAATTCATGTGCGGGTACATCCAGACCGCCCCGACTACATCTTAATTGAATTCATGGATGCTAAGGGGATTAATATCACCAAAGCTTTGGAAAAGAAAATAGAGGGGGCTTATTTTAAAGAAGATATGCGGCGATCGCAAATTCAGGAAATTGGCGATGTCGCTTACCCCAGCCAAGTCATCGACCGTTACTGCACAGCCTTTGAGAAGCTATTACACATTGAAACTCTGCGTAACAGTCGGGCAAAAGTGGTAATTGACTATGTTTATGCTGTATCTGGGGCAGTTTTACCCCAAATGTTAGATAAATTTGGTGCTGATGCGGTGGTGCTGAATGCCAGTGTGAACAAAGCAGCGGTGTCAGTAACCGACCGAGAAGCATTACTAACTCAACTTGGTCATGTAGTGGAAGCCTTAAAAGCTAACTTTGGGGTTCAGGTATCAGCTAACGGCGAACAGCTAATTTTAGTTGATGAGTCAGGCTTTCCTATTCGTGGCGAAGCTTTAACAGCGCTGATGGTGGACATGATTTTAACCTCTAATCCCAGAGGTACAGTAGTCGTGCCAGTTCATGCTTCCAGTGCTGTGGAACAAGTTGCACGTCGCCATGATGGTAAAGTGATTCGCACTAAAGCTAATCCTACAGCTTTGATGGAAGCCTGTCAAAAAAATCCCAATGTGGTGCTTGGTGGTAGTGGAGACACTGGTTTTATTTTCCCACATCTGCATCCAGGATTTGATTCCATGTTCTGCATAGCTAAGATTATAGAGATGCTGACGATTCAAGAGCGATCGCTTGCCACAGCGCGTTCCGAATTGCCCCGTGTCATTCACAAAACTCACACCATCCGCTGTCCTTGGACAGCTAAAGGGGCGCTGATGCGTTACTTGGTGGAAACTCACCCAGCGCAAAACCTAGAATTAATCGATGGCGTGAAAATTTGTCAACCTTATGATGACAGTTGGCTGTTAGTTTTACCAGATGCCAGCGAGCCATTAGTACATTTATACGCCAACAGTAATGATCGCGATTGGGCAGATGAGACTTCTAGGAACTACCGCGCCCGTGTGCAGGCGTTTGTAGAAAGACAACAAGAACAACATCCGGCGGAAGTGTAATTTAGTTGTTAGTTGTTAGTTGTCAGTTGTTAGTTGTTAGTGGCAAATGACGACTGACAACTGACTCAGCTACTAATCCAAAATAGTATTACTTTGCTTGACTTACCAATCCAAAATCCAAAATCTAAAATCCAAAATAATATTACCTTACTTGACTTAGAAACTAGCTTTGGACTGCAATTGGTTGAGGATGAGGAATTTTTTAGAGAGTGGCAAGATAACTTACCAGAAATTACCAACTCGCAAAGACAACAACTCGACCGAGTTAAGGCAAGTTATGCTAATTTGCTCAAGTATCCTCCTCTACTGGAAAATACTGTCAAGATGGTGGTGTTGTCTCCCTTATTGGATTTAGCAGACTTTTATTTATCCCCGTTTCATGTTAAATCTGAAAAATCTGTAGAAGTTTCTGCTGAAGATGAAGGCGTAACAATCAAAGGTCAAATTGATGTCTTAGTTTTGTTTGAACAGCTAGTAGTAGTAGTCATAGAATCCAAACAAGCAGCATTTTCTGTAGAGGTAGGTAAACCACAACTACTAGCTTATATGCTGACATTTTCTAACTCGCATAAACCAATATACGGATTAATCACCAATGGCAATAGTTTTATTTTTGTGAAATTGCTCAAACAAGAAACGCCAAAATATGCATTGTCTCGCTTATTTTACATCTTCAATCCTGGGAATGATTTGTATACAGTTTTCCGTGTGTTGAAGCGTCTGGGTGAATTGGCGAGAAATGGCAGTTGATTTATCAAGGATGTATTTTAAATTTGTCAAAGTAAATTTAACAAACTTCACATACAGCTGTTTTTACTTTGTCATAATTACAGTTTGGAACTTTAGCCCTGCTACCATTCTGCCAAAGCGATCGCTACTCCTTGTTGCAATTCTGGTGTGAGAGTGGGATTATTGGCTAATTGCTGTAATTGTTGGAATGCAATTTCTGGTGCTAGTTGCTTGAGGGCGGCGATCGCGTGCAGTTTTACTTGTTGATCTGCATCTGACAGTAGTAAAATCAATGGTTCAACCGCTTCAATGTTGCCTAACTGTCCTAAAGACAAAGCGATCGCATTTTTAATACTGGCTATCTTAGTGGCTGGATGTGACGAACGCAATACCTCCAACAAAACTGCTGCGGCTGGTATGGTTAATTGCGGCTTTTGTACTCGTCCCAGAACTGTGACAATTTCCTGCCAAACTGTTTCTGAACTACTTTCATGAAGTGCTTGTTGCAAATATTCCAAACTTGATACTGTCTCTACCCAGATTAAAGCGCGGATAACTTCTAATTGTAAATTTATTGGTGTGTGGGGTGATATTAACACCTGAAATAAGTGCCTAGCAGCGTCATCGCTACCCAAGCGGGAAAGAGCGATCGCTGCGGCACAACAAACCTCAAGATTAAAATCATACAATCGAGGTTGCAGTTTTGTCACCAAATTTAATTCTGAACACAAGTCAGGGCGAAAACCCAAACCAAGCACAGCTGCGCGTCTGACTGTGGCAGATAAATCATCTAAAGCGTTTAATAAAACTGGTGGCACACGTTCGTCGTGAAAGTTGCTGAGGGCAGCAATTGCAGCAGCGCGGACTGCTGGTTGTGCATCTTGCACTACACTCAACAAAGGCGGGATAATTTCTGTATGCCGGATGGAAAAGAGCGATCGCACTGCCAAAAGTCTGGTATCTTCATCTAGGAGCAGTTCAGTTAGTGCAGTGATAGCCACAGTATCCATTTGCCCCAAAGCTGTAGCGGCGATGGCTTTGAGTTCTTCATCTTCATTGGTTTTTAGCAATTCCACCAAAGCGCCTATAGCATCTGGGTGCTGAAACTCACCCAAAGTCCGTGCTGCATACCAACGCACTTCTAATTCTGCATCTTCATCTTCTAAGATATCAATCAGCGCTGGGATGGCAATGTTACCTAGATAAATCAACACTTTGGCGATATCCCAGCGTTGCTGAAAATCCCCCATTTCTAAAACCCAGAGTGCTAATTCCAGCAAATATTCTTGATTTTTAACTATCTCTGGATGTTGAGAATCCGCTATGGAAATTAACTGTTGCAAATATGGAATTAGCAATGAACAATTTGCCGCATCATGTGCTGCTTGCGCTTGTTCCAAAAGCTGCTTGATATTACTCATGATGCCCGAAAATCATCAAATTGCATCCAATAATAACATTGTTACATTATACAACGGCAATCGAGCAAGAACTTATACCATTTCACGAAATACCTGATAAAGATACATCAGTAGGGGTGTACAGCTGTACGCCCCGGAGAGCCGATTCATATGTTGCAAATATTTTTGCAAATAGTATCAGCTACAATATGTACAGATATGACTGAAGTAAACATGATTTAACAGCTATTATTAACTAGTATAAATTTAAATAATTATGAATATCAAAGTAGTATTAGAACCAAGTGATGAAGGTGGTTATACAGTTTTTGTTCCCTCACTTCCAGGTTGTATCAGTGAAGGAGAAACTATCGAAGAATCACTAGAAAATATTCAAGAGTCAATACTGCTTTATCTGGAACCATTGGAAGAAGAATTGATAATTGAAGAGGGAGCTATAGTAAGGGAATTAGTGCTGTAACTAGAGTTCTCAGTCTGTCATACATTGAGATTATTGCAGCATTAGAGCGAGATGGATGGATATTTGTACGCCAACAAGGTAGTCACATCAGACTGCAAAAACAAATTTCAGATGAGGTTTTGAAGTTGACTGTTCCTGCTCATCGGCCAGTTAAGCGTACAACATTAGCTAAAATTTTAAAACAAGCTCAAATAGATTTAGACCGATTTTTAGAACTGTTGTAATCAATGACTAGGAGCTATCGTTACGGCAACAAGTTGATTGATAAGTTTTGCTTAAGCTGTGGTAACGACAACATAAGCGTTTGCCACAAACAGAACAACGTTTCTAACGAACGGGACGACGTTTCTAACGAACGGGATGACGTTCCTAACAAACGGCATGATGTTTCTAACGAACGGGATGACGTTTCTAACCAACGGCATGATGTTCCTAACAAACGGGATGACGTTCCTAACCAACGGCACGAGGTTCCTAACAAACGGGATAACATTTGTAACGTCGCTGCTGCAAAAGTGGTTAAATTCTTCTTGTGAAAAGGATTTTCTTTAAGCTTTGCTTTGCACGAGTAGCAATATTATGCTGATGCCAAGCTTGATAGAAGTCGGGGTAAGGCAAATTCTGGGCGCAATTCCAAATCACATTGTAGCAATGATAATCCAATCGCCAATAACCACTTAAAGCTTTGACTACCTCAATGCGATGTTTATTATCCTGTAAAATTTCCCCTAAGCTTTTTGCTACCTGCCAACGGGTGTCGTCATCCACATGATTTGATTGCAGCAGGTGTACTAAGGCTGCGATCGCAGTCACAACAGCCGTCAGTGTCACAGGTTCCATTTCACTACAAAGTCAATATATGTACAGATATTATTACGCAGCTGACTGGAAAATACTCTGTGCCTTTGTGGTTCAAGATTTTTCACCACCAAGGCACAAAGGCACAAAGAGAAAAGCTGTAGAAGTGTAAAAATATATATGTAAAGTTTATTTGCAAAATCACTTATGCCGAAAGCAATTTGGAATGGCGCAGTTTTAGCCGAAAGCGATAATACCGTGGTTGTGGAAGGCAACCATTATTTCCCTGCTGACACCATTAACAAGGAATACTTTAAAGACAGTAATACTCACACCACCTGTCCCTGGAAAGGTGTTGCCAGCTACTACAGCATTGAAGTTGATGGACAAGTCAACAAAGATGCAGCTTGGTACTATCCCAGCACCAAGGAAAAAGCTAAGAATATCGAAGGTTACGTGGCTTTCTGGAAGGGCGTAAAAGTCGAAGCTTAATAAAGCAGTAGCCCGATGCATTTTTCTTAGTGTCTTAGTGTCTTTGTGGTAAAAAATTTACTTTTAAACCGCCCTTCGGGTTCGCCAGTTCCCCATCTCGGCAGAAGCCAAGACGGGGACTGGACTCACCAAGGCACAAAGACACCAAGGTAAAGAAGAACATAACAAATATCAAATGTCTTTTTCTATACGCCCTACTCCATGTCTGTAATGATATCCTCACCAATGAATGCTAGACTCCAATCACAGGAAGAATAAATGTCCGCTACCAATTCATCACCGCAGTTGCAAAGAGAGTTAGGGGTTTTTGGTGCAACCCTGATGGGACTGGGTTCGATTGTCGGTACGGGTGTATTTGTCAGTATTGGCATTGCTGCGGGAATTGCTGGGCCTGCGGTAATTTTAGCAGTGGCTATTGGTGCGATCGTTGCTACTTGCAATGGACTTAATAGCGCTCAGTTGGCAGCTAATCATGCAGTCAGTGGAGGCACTTATGAATATGGTTATAAATATCTCACTCCCGCTTTCGGTTTTACAGCTGGCTGGATGTTTTTGGTAGCAAAAACAGCCTCGGCTGCAACTGCGGCTTTGGGTTTTGCTGGCTACTTACTCAACATTGCAGGCGTGAGTGCCAATTGGGTTGTGCCAATAGCTTTGTTGGCTGTAATAATTATGACATTGATAGTGTTGAGCGGTATCCGCCGCTCTAATCTTGCTAACACTGTGATTGTGTCGGCAACGCTGCTATCTTTAGGATTCTTTATCCTGGTATGTTTGCCCCGTGTGACGGTGGTGGGTATTGACAATTTGACACCTTTTTTCACCAGTTCGCCAGGGGCAATACTTCATGCTAGCGCTTTGATGTTTGTTGCCTACACAGGTTATGGTCGCATTGCCACTATGGGAGAAGAAGCACGTTCTCCCAGAAAGACCATACCCCAAGCGATGATTGTCTGTTTGCTATTAACAATGTTACTTTACATCGCCGTGGCAACCGTTGGCATTGGGGCTGTGGGGGTGGATGTTTTAAGCAACGCCACAGGACAGGCAAAAGCGGCTCCTTTGGAAGTAGCAGTCCGTAGCGTTGCGGGTTCGAGTGCTGCTTTGGTGTTAGCTGTTGGGGCGATGACGGCAATGTTGGGTGTATTGTTGAACTTGATTCTGGGTTTATCCCGCGTGTTGTTGGCAATGGGACGGCGTGGGGATGCTCCCAGATTTTTAGCACGTTTGAATCAACAACAGACATCTCCATACTGGGCTGTGATAGTAGTCGGGGGAGCGATCGTTGCTTTGGTATTATTAGGCAACGTAAAAACTACATGGTCGTTTAGCGCCTTTAGTGTCTTAATTTACTACGCAGTTACCAATTTAGCAGCTTTGCGTCTTTCCCCATCTGAACGACTTTATCCTGTGTGGGTGGGTTGGATAGGTCTGATATCTTGCCTGTTCCTGGCTTTTTGGGTTGAGTCTGCTATCTGGCAAGTGGGTCTAGGGTTAATTGTAGCCGGCTTAATCTGGCACAAAGTACAACGTGCTGTGTCTTGAGTCAGCAGGGGAGATGGAAGGATGGGGGATGGGGAGAATAACTAATGACAACTGACAACTAACAACTGACAACTGACAACTGACCACAGTAAATCTAATAAAAATATAAAATTACTTACTTATCTATCCACAGTAAGACGTAGTAATTTCCTAGTTTTTAGAAATTAGAGTAGGAGTTGCCAAACTACTCGAACACAAAAATGATTTTTTGTCAAGATAAAGAACAATTATTACATACGCAGTTGGTGAAATATGGCATACATTACCGCAAAGCTGCCAAAGTAGCAAAAATCATCGCATCTGGTTGTCCAGATGAGCTTTTGACTGATGAAGAAATACAACTCACTCAAGAAGTTTGTCGAGAGTGGTTAAAGCAACGCCAGCGCTTAGATTCTATCGAAGCAAACATTCATTGGTGACTGATGACTGCTGACTAATGACTGACGACTGACAACTGCTGGCTGACAACTGACCACTGATCACTGACTACTGACAACTGACAACTGATACTAATTTGCTGCAAAGAAAAATAGCATCTCAAAATAGAGAAGATGGGAAAATAACGTCCCCCTCATCCCCCTTATCTCCCTCATCTTCCTTATCCCCAGCCACGGGATTCTTTGCAGCTTATTTGTGCTTTTGGTTAGCATCCTTGATTAACTGAGCCATCGATTTTAGAAGAATATTACAAAAATAGGACATAGCTAAAATCACGGCTACTGCAACGCCTCCCTGCATCAATACAGGGATGATGCTTTCTCCAGCCATTGGAGAGGAGTTAGTTGGATTGGCAGAGACGAGAATAGTCTGGTCTTCAAATTGTCCTGATTGCAAGGAGTTTACAGCTATACAGCCTTGATTTAGTTCCATATTACATCCTGCCTAAACATGATAAATATGACTTTAGCATGACTTTAGCTAAGTTAGTCTGCTAAGGCATGTAAAAAATGAATAAAATACTTGTATAAGCTCTAAAAGTCTGAAAAAACAAGTAAAATAAAGTTAGTTATGAATGGTTAGTAGATTTATATCCCTCAGATCACCATGAATTTTGAAGAAACACGCAAGGTTGTAGAGGCAGCAATTCAGGAACATGAACACAGACACCTGACTGATGTCGAATTAACCATACTTCGAGGCTCTTGGGAGGGTCAGACTTATGATGAAATGGCAAAAAGCTCCATGTATGAGGCTAGTTACCTCAAGGGAGATGCTGGGCACAAGTTCTGGAAGTTACTAACAGAGGTGTTAGGAGAACCGGTAAGTAAAAGGAATTTTCGCGCAGTAGTGGAGCGATCGCAATTCTCCCACAAAGTCGCTACGTCGGTGCGATCGCTAAACCTGACTTATACCATGAAATATGTGCAGCATCCCCGCCTTGAAACCTTGTGTCAACAGGAAATTTTACAGCCTGGTTCCTTGCTGAAAATCAAAGCACCTCCGAAAATGGGTAAAACTCTGCATTTGTCCATGCTGATTAATTATGCAGAAAAAGTTCAAGGTTACAGAGCAGTTGATTTGAAATTGCGGTTAGCAGAGAAAGCAGATTTTGAAAACTTAGATAAATTCTTGCGGTGGTTTTGTAGCAGTATTACTCAGATGCTTAACCAGGAACTAGATCACAAAATAGATGAGCATTGGAATCAGCAACTTGGTAACAGCAAACTGAAATGCATGAAATATTTTGAAGATTATCTATTGAATGAAAATGAGCCTCCCTTAGTCTTAGGCTTGGATGATGTAGACCGGGTTTTTCAAAATCCCGAAATTGCTGGAGACTTTTTTAATATGCTGCGAAGCTGGCATGAAAAGGCTAGAACTCGTGAGATTTGGGGAAGGTTTCGTTTAATAGTAACTTATACAGAATACACTTTATTAGATATCACTAACTCACCATTTTACAATGTTGGCGAAGAAATAGAGTTACCAGAATTGAGTGCAGACCAGATAAAAGATTTGGCAAATATGTATGAGCTTGATTGGAATGATGATCAAGTTAATCTGTTAATGAACATGGTAGGAGGGCATCCATATTTAGTAAGGGAAGCTATTGAGCATGTTCAACGTTGGGGTATGCAGTTGGAAGAAATTTTAAAAATCGCACCTACAGAAGCAGGAATCTATAGTGAATTTCTACAAGAAAATCTCTGGAATTTACAGCAAAATTTAGTCAAGTATCCAGAAATGAATCAAGCACTAAAACAGTTAGTGACAGTAAATAGTCCAGTGAAATTAGAGTCAAATTTAGCTTCAAAATTATATGAAATCGGATTAGTAAAACGTCAAGGCAATGATGTAGAACCACGTTGTCAGTTATATCGTCTGTATTTTCAAGAACGTCTGAAAGATACACAATGAACTTACAAGCAAACTCACCTTTCAACTATAAAGTAGGAGGAAGTCTACGATTTGATGCCCCCTGCTATGTATCACGGCTAGCTGACGAAGAACTCTATAAAGCTTTAAAATCTGGCGAGTTTTGTTATGTGCTAAACTCGCGGCAAATGGGCAAGTCTAGCTTGCTTGTGCAAACGATGCATCGTTTACAAAAAGAAGGCTTTATTTGTGCAGTTATAGATATTTCGGATATTGGTAGTCAGTCAGGGACAACGGCGAATGAATGGTATGTGGGTTTTGTCGATTTGCTATGTAGAGATTTTCAGCTGTCAATTCAATCTAATAACTTATCAGCTTGGTGGAACTCACATCAGCACCTTTCTCCTGTGCAACGGTTAAGTAACTTTATCGAAGATGTACTCTTAACAGAGGTTTCCCAAAACATTTTCATATTTATTGATGAAATTGATAGCTTGCTGACATTAGATTTCAAAGATGATTTTTTTGCTTTGTTACGTTCTTGCTATAACAAACGTGCTAACAATCCCAAATACACACGCCTCACCCTTGCACTTTTTGGAGTAGCAACACCACCCGATTTAATTGAAGATAAAACTAAGTCACCGTTTAATATTGGTCGAGCAATTGAATTACATGGTTTTTCTCTAGAAGAAGTAATACCTTTAGCTTTGGGAATAGCTGGAAAAGTCAAAAACCTCAATGCTGCATTCAAAGAAATTTTAAATTGGACGGGTGGTCAACCTTTCCTCACCCAAAAGCTATGTAAACTGATAGCAACTTCATCATCTACTATTCCCCAAAGCAGTGAAGCTGAGTATATTGAGAATCTGGTGCACTCATCTGTGATTGAAAATTGGGAAACTCAAGATGCACCCCAACATTTAAAAACAATCCGCGATCGCATTTTAGGAAGTAAGGGTAGAACACTTCGTTTATTATCGCTGTATGAGCAAATCTTGCAACAGGGAAAAATTGCCGCTGATGATAGTTCCGAACAGATAGAGTTGCGACTATCAGGGTTGGTGGTAAAACAGGACAAGTACTTAAGAGTTTATAACCCTATTTATCAACAGGTTTTTAACCAAACTTGGGTTGATAAAGAACTAACAAAATTGCGTCCTCACTTTTACGCTGAATCTTTAAAAGCTTGGTTAGATTCTAATCGTCAAAATTCCCAACTGTTAGAAGGGCAAGAACTGCAAAAAGCCCTCGAATGGGCAGCAGACAAAAGCTTAGGCGATCAAGATTATCAGTTTTTAAGCGCTAGCCAACAATTAGATCGAAAAATAACTCAAAAAGATAAAGAAAAAGCTATACAAATTGCATTATCTGAAGAGATACGAACAAAGCAATGGAAATGGGCTGCTGCGGTAGCGGTGGTTGCTGTTGTGACTGCTACTGTTGCGTGGTGGAATCAGTCCAAATCTTGCCCAATTGGTCAAGCTTGGCTGAACGGCACCTGTTCACCTATAGTTAGCAGTGGAGAAAGTAACCTGTTTCGTTCAGGTAATTATTATTTAATTAATGGGGTTGAGGCTTTCAATAAAGGCGAATATTCTCAAGCGATTAAATTATTTGAAAAAGCTGTAAAAAGTGCGCCTAATGACCCAGAACCGCTAATTTACCTCAACAATGCCAAAGCCCGTCAAAGAAAACACTTTACATTAGCAGTTGTAGCACCGGTAGACAATAGCCCCAACGATGCTAAAGAAGTTTTGCGAGGTGTGGCGGATGCACAAACTCAATTTAACAACCAGGGAGATTTAAATAATCAATTACTAGAGATTGTAATTGCTAACGATGGAAACGACCGAAAAGTAGCAAGAGAAAAAGCTGCTCGTTTGGTTGCTGATAATCAAGCAATTTTAGGCGTAATTGGTCATAATTCTAGTGAGGCCAGTTCCGACGTGTTACCTATATACGAAAAAGCTGGTTTGGCTATGATTTCTCCTACTAGCACCAGTACTGAATTAAAAAGTCCGGTTTTCTTTCGGACGGTTCCGTCTACTAAGTTAGTAGCTAAAAAGTTAGCTGAGTATACCAAAAACACTTTGGGTTTAGACAAAGTGGTGGTTTTATTTGAAGATTCTGAAAAAAGTGTCTACAGCAGAATAGCGAAAAAACAATTTCAGGAAGAGTTCAACAAACGAGGGGGAAACATTGTCAGAACTGTTAATATTAAAGACCCTAATCTTAACGCCGAAGCTGAAATTAAACGCATTGTAAATCAAGATAAAGTACGTGCTGTTATTTTATTACCAGGTGTACCAACAAATTCTGTTGCTATATCTATTGCTAGAGCAAATGCTGAACTACCCAAAGAGCAAAGATTGCAGCTGTTAGGCGGTGGTGCTTTGTATAGTGTTAACACTTTAATACAGGGTGGTTCTGATATTGAGGGCTTAATTTTAGCTATACCTTGGTTTGACGATGGAACTTCTTTATATGCGAAAGAAGCAGCACAAAGATGGAAAGGAAAAATTAACTGGCGCACAGCTAACGCCTATGATGCAGCGCAAGCTTTAATTAAGGTGTTATCTAAAAATGCTACACGGGAAACGGTTCTTAGGAATCTAAAACAAGTGAATCTTGCACCAAATGAAACTTCAGGAGGCGGACTTCATTTTTCAACAACGGGTGAGCCTGTTAATAGAGAATATCGCCTTGTTCGGGTTGGTAGAAATAGGCCTTATCCTCCTGGTTCTGAGTATGGTTTTCAGTTGCTTGAAGAGGAAAAAGTTAAATAATTGGTTGTTGCCTAACTTTGTGTCTTCGTGTCTTTGTGGTAAAAAATCTGAAACCACGAAGACACAAAGGCACAAAGTATTTTAATTTAATGTTGCTGTTTGTGCTACACTTTGAATCATTTCTTCTAACGTTCGCAGTAATTCTTGTTCGTTGTAAGGTTTAGAAAAATAGGCGCTTGCACCTAATTGCATTGCTAGTTGCCGATGTTTATTACTGCTGCGAGAGGTAAGCATGGCGACTGGAATATTTTTAATATTAACGTTGGAGTTAATACGACCTAAGAAGCCATAACCATCAAGGCGTGGCATTTCAATATCGCAAATCACTGCTTGGACTTTCAAACCATTTTCAAGTTTTTCTAAAGCATCTTGACCGTCTTTGGCTTGTTCTACTTGATACCCGCCTTTTTCCAAAGTCAAAGCTAGGAAACGGCGCACATTTATGGAATCATCGACAATCAAAATTGTGCCTTTTTCTTTAGCTGGAGTTGGAGGAACTTTTTCAGGATTCAAAAACAGGAATGGTGTCTTCAATCTTGCTGATGGTAATTGATTATTTCTAGGAGTACGCTGATTACTAGCAATCCAATACAGCAATTCATTGATATTAACTAATGCTACAACTCGTCCATCACCCAAAATTGTGCAGTTGTTGAAACCTTCAGGTAAAGGTATATTTCCTTCGACTTGGCGAATAGCAACTTCTTGTTCACCCCAACAACGGTCTACTTGTATGGCTACTGGTTGATTATTACCTTTAACTATTAACACACTGCTAGCATTAATGGCTGGCGGTGTTTCTAATTCTGGATTATCGTGGCGTGGACAATTAAATTCAAAGTAGCGACCAAGGCGAATTAATGGTAGCATTGTGCCTTGCCAATTCAGGACTTCACTACCTGACATAGGAAAAATTCGGTCGTTTTGCAATAAAAATATTTCGGAAATTACATCTGTAGGAAATGCCAATAGCATTCTATTGCTTTCGACCAGCAAGACTCTTGCCACAGAAAGGGTAAAGGGTACTGATAATGTAAAGGTAGTGCCAATTCCCGGTTCGGTATCAACTTTAATATCTCCTCGAACCAATTTCAAGTTATTACGAACTACATCCATTCCCACACCGCGACCAGATAAGGCGGTTACTTGGTCGGAAGTGCTAAACCCAGGTTCAAAAATTAATGACAAAAGTTCTTCATCAGTTGCACTCTCAACTAAAGCAGCATCTAATTTCATAGCTATGGCGCGAGAGCGAATTTTCTCTATAGAAATTCCTTGGCCATCATCACGTATAGTAATAATTGTGCGATTTCCACGGTGGCTAGCTTTAATTTCAATCAATCCTTGTTCTGGTTTACCTAAAGCTTGGCGAGTGGCAGAATCTTCGATACCATGATCAAAAGCATTCCTTAATAGATGCATTAAAGGGTCGTTTAAAGCTTCTAAAATGCTGCGTTCAATTAAAGTGTTGCCACCTTCAATTTTTAACTGCACATTTTTGCCATGCTCTACATTTAAATCGCGCAAAGCTCTGGGGAAACGCTCAACTAAATCAGACAATGGCCGCATCCTGATATTAGTCAGCTTTGTCTGCAATTGTTTTGATGTTTTGCTAAGTTTGCGAGCAATTTGATCTGTATCATCAACACTTAATTGTATATCTGTGGAAACTTCTTGTACTTGCACAATGGTTTCCATAACTTCCTGCGATCGCAAATTCAAGTCGTTATAGCGATCCATTTCTAAACCATCAAACTCTGTGGCTATACCTTGTGTTTGATAAGTCTCATCAGCGAGCGATCGCCCACTATTAGATATGGCATTTTTTGTGGCAACTCTATCACATTCTATCCGCAATTCTTGGTTTTCGCGGTCGAGAAGTTGCACTCTCTGGCTCAAATGTCGCACAAGTTTGCGTAATTTTTCTATTTGTGAATTTAGCCCATTACGTTGGACAATCAGTTCACCAAACAAATCATTAATTTGCTCAAGTTGCTTACTGGGAACCCGAACAGTATTTTCTTGAGTCTCCCGCTCTTTCCCAACACCAACTAACTCTGTTTTCTGTTCGATAAATTTAAAATCTATTGTGGGAATTTCCCTAGCAACTAATGTTTTTTGCTCTGCTTCATCAGGAAGTTCTATATCTAAAGATTCTGTATTTGCCAGATTGATTTCAGAGAACACTTTTGTATTTGTGGCAAAAGTTGCGACTTCATGCAACTCAATCTTTGTAGGTAGACTATCACGTTGATTTGTCAACACCAAAGCTTGCGATCGCCGCCATGCTTGTAAGGCTAACCGCGCAATTTCCGGGACACGTTCAGGTTCCGGTGCTTCTATGTGTTGCTTGATTGACTCACAAAGTTGGGTAAAAGCCGTTAATTGCAGCATTTCGCCCAAACCGCCTAATTCAGCTGCCATGATGGCAACTTCTTCTTGCAAACATGGTTGTTGACTATCTGACAACACCGATTCTAAACGCTGCAAACATCCTTCTACTTCCGTTTCAAATAGCAAAGGGATGATATCTTGCCCGTCTTCCGGCGATAGCATAGTTGTAGCATCTTCTGGAGTGGGTTCACCCAAGTGATCGCGCAATTCATCAAAAACGGGATAACAAAAGCTCACTAGCCACTGTTCTTCTATGGCATTTCCTTCTGTTAAAAGTTGCACAATCTGACGTAACCAATCAACTCCAGAAAGTAGTAAACTTTGCAATTCCGTATCAAATTCCAGAGAATTTTTTCGGGTTTTTAAGACTTTTAAACAGTCTTCTAAACGGTGAGCTAAATCACTTAATGTCTTAAATCCCATCATCGCCGCCCCACCCTTAATAGAATGAGCAGATCGCAGTGCAGCATTAATTTTATCTAAATCAATGCGGTTATGAGAATCGATTTCCAACAATACTCCTTCCAAAGTATTGAGGTAATCTGTAGCCTCTTCCAAAAACTGCCTCTGGATTTCTAATTCTTTATTTTGTGACATGGTATTTTTGATTTGTCAGTGGTCAGTTGTCAGTGGTCAGTGGTCAGTTGTCAGTTGTCAGTTGTCAGTTGTCAGTTGTCAGTTGTCAGTGGTAAGTTGTCAGAACAAGTAACTATTAATTATCAACTACTCTCTTCCTGGTCTAAGATTACCTATATTGATTAACTCTTCTCTCTGTGTCACGGACACTTTCCTCAACGGGGGGGAACCCCCGCACGGAAGTGTCCTCCTCTGCGCCTCTGCGGTTACAAATAATTATTCTTCTAGCAGCAAGTCACGAACAACTAACAACTAACTAACTTTAAAAGTCTCAACAGTCTCTTGTAATTGGTGTGAAATCTCAACAGTTGTTTGCAGAGATTGGGAAACTTGGCGTGAAGAATCGCTGGTACGTTGTGATATAGCGGCGATATCTTTCATCAATTGGCTAACAGTTTGTGATGTTTCTACTTGAGATACCGTTGCAGTGGAAATCGATTGTATTAACAAGTCAATTTGATGCGATACATCCAAAATTTGACTCAAACTTTGCTTAGCCTCTTCCACAATTCGAGCGCCATCTACTACTTGAATTGTGCCGATTTCCATCGCCTGCACAACTTCGCTGGTTTCCCGTTGGATATTTTCCACAATTTCTTCAATTTCTTGAGTTGCTGCGGCGCTACGGGCTGCTAATTCGCCTACTTCTTCTGCAACTACAGCAAAACCTTGTCCTTCTTCACCAGCACGCGCTGCTTCAATGCTGGCGTTGATGGCGAGTAAGTTGGTTTGCATGGCGATTTGGTTAATCAAGGACACCACACGCGATATTTGTTGGGTAGATTCTCCCAGACGTTTGACTTTCTTGGCAGTTTCACCAACGGTTTCTCTTAAAGAAAGGATGTTTTGCACTGTCAAATCCATTGCTTGACCGCTTTTGGTAGCATTGTCAGCAGCATGGTTGGCAACTTTTGCAGCTTGTTGGGCACTGGCAGCTACAGCTTGCATAGAATGGGTCATTTTGTCAACAGCATCTAGGGTGCGGTTGATTTCAGCAGCTTGGATGAGTGCTTCCTCTGCTAGTTGGCTAATGGCTGTTTCGTTAGAACCAATTGCGCCATTTACCTGAGTAGCAGCTTGTTTAACTTGGGTGACAATATCTCGCAGATTTTCCACGATGGAGTTGAAAAAGTCAGCAACAGTGCCGATTTCCCCAGTGGTTACGTCTGCACGCACTGTTAAATCTCCTCTAGCTGCGCCTTCTACGTTGTTGAGTAGTTCTAAAAGTTGTTGTTGCAGTTCTGGAGAGACTTGTTGTTCTGTCACCAAGCTTGGCAATTGCGTAGTGTGGTTAATATTTGTATTCAATACTCCTAACTCATCTGCTTTTTGTGTCTCCACTAGAGTTGCATTGAGAATTGGTTGTGTGATAACCTTGGCTATCCAAGTGGCGATCGCTCCTACAATTACTGCTATAAATATTGTGGTGATGGCGATTGTCCACAACAATTGTCTTTGAGGTGCAAAAGCAATTGCTGTATCTGTGGATAAAAGTATTTGCCAGTTTAAATTGGGTAAACCTTCGAGTTTTGTTGATGGAATGTAGCTAACTAATTCTTGCTTTTTATGAATTTTTTGAACTGTTGTAAAAGTCTCGATTTTCTTAGCTGTCAATACTTGAGCTAAACCGGGATATTCTGCTTTTGCATCTTTCCCCATGAATTCTTTTTGTGGAGTCAGGAAAACTTTTCCTGAATCATCGAGTAAATGATATTGTTGTCCTTTGCCTGTGTAGTTTTGAATCGCCTCTCCTAAAGATGTGACAGGCACACTTGCTTTCACTACAGCGATGGTATTGCCTGTGTTACTATCTTTAACTGGTGCAGATATATCAATACTCACGACATTAGTCTTATTTGATTTTTCCGGCTTACTAATAACAGCTGCATCTTTTTGCAGAGTTTCTTGAAAATAACTGCGGTCTTTTTGATTATCCAGAGGTTCACCGTTAGATTGAACAATCAAGTTACCTTGGAGATCCAAGACGGCAATGCTGTTATAAGCTTTGTAAGATTCCACAAGGCGATTTAGCACAGCTTGCTTTTCTTCATCGCTGGTTCTAGCGATAATTTTGGTATTTGCCAAAAATGGCAGATTTGCCAGTACTTGAATATCTCTATATCTTCCCAAGATAAAGCGGTTGACTGTGTTAGTTAAGTCAATAGCTGCGGCTTGTTGAGATTGAGTAATTTGTTGAGTAATGAATTTATTCATCAAGCTATAAGCGATCGCTCCTATGCCCAATGTTGGTATAGTGCTGATAGCGATCGCTAAAATTGTGGCTTTTTTACTAAAGCTGAGCCGCTGCCAGTAAGCAATTGCTCGCTTCCAGACAGAACCATCAGCTGTTGCAATATCAGGCTGACTTGATAGCTCTATTGTACTATCAGTAACTTGTGGGGGTGAAATGAAATCTGCTCGATTTTGAGCATCACTACTCTTAGCCATGTCAGTTTTATTAAACATAATATAATTCTCCTGAATAGGTAAATGAGAACACTAAAAAATGGTATTTTAATAGCACCTATTCATTACGGAGAATAGAAGAATCTACAATAGCTTGTGCATCTAAAACCAGCAAGGTTTCTTCTTGTTGCACAACACACCCACGTAAATAAGGCACTAAACTGGATGCCACTTGTCCTACAGGAGAACGAATATCATCAGGCATGAATTTAGTTGTTCCTTTTATCTCTTGCACAACTAAGCCTAAGAGCAGTGATTCTACTTTGATCACAATCGCATTGTATTGCCATAATCTATGATCTAAGGCTTCTAAATTCAGTAACCTAGGCAGGTCAATCGCCCAAATTATCCGACTGCGCCAATTCATTAATCCCAAGATGCAGGCAGGCATATTTGGCATTGAAGTTACAGCTTCAATAGGAAAAATCACCGCTTCTTGCGTGTGCTTCATTGATAAAACAGCTGTCGTCTGTTGATTTAGCTGGAATTTGAGATAACCATCTAATAAGTTATTTTTTGTTTTTTTAGCAGTCAGTATCATTTGAGTATTATTCATTGATTTAAAACACCACTGATTTAATAGCGCGTAAGAGTTGCTCCCGTGTATATGGCTTAGTTATATAGACATCAGCACCTTGTTTCATTGCCCACAAGCGGTCAATTTCTAAATTTTTAGAACTACAAATTACTATTGGTAGTTTTTGAGTTGCCGGATTTTTTTTCAGAGAGCGACATAACTCAAATCCACTCATCCCCGGCATAACTACATCAGTAACAATTGCATCTGGCTCTTGTAATAAAGCTTTTTCTAAAGCTTCTTTAGCACCACTAGCTTTAATGACGTTGTAACCACTTTCTTTCAGATAATGGCTCATGAGTTCCAATTCGCTGGGCGAATCTTCTACAATTAAAATTGTGCCAACCAAGGTAATACTCACTCGTAAACCTCCTATTTTTTTTAGATAACTGCCTGAATTTATGACCTGAATATGACAAAATTAACCGATATGCTTAAACACTATTTTTAGCAAATCTGATTGTGTAAAAGGCTTGGTTAAATATCCCGATGCTCTGACAAGTTTGGCTTTTGCTCTGTCGATAAAGCCTGTCCTCCCAGTCACCATAATGATTGGGATATTCTTAAAAGCTGAATGCTTACGTAATAAAGAACATAGTTCGTATCCATCTAAATTAGGCATTTCAACGTCTAGCAAAATTAGGTCTGGTTTGCTGCGGATAATTTGCATTAAAGCTTTGACTGGATCATTAATTGTAACTACTGAGAATGGATTTCCTTCTAAAAAAAGGTTGATAGAATTCAACACTGTTTGGCTATCATCAATACAGGCAATTGTATAGAGACTTTTTTGCACAACTGATGAAGCAGTTGTTGTATTTCTATTTTCAGGAGGTTCTTGATTTTTTTGCCTTGGTAATTGTTGCCCATTTGGCAATAGTGACTGAGATTGAGGTAATTTAGCTGTGGGCAAAACTTGAGAATTCCCCGCAGCATGAACTGGTGACTGAATATTTGATCTCTGTCGTAACTGCCTTTGACAATATTCGACTAATAACCGTAAGTCCAAATAACAGAACTTTGGCAATTCATCCCAGGAACTATCAGAATAAAATTCATAGTTTCCTTCTTTGAGTACCAAAAAAGACTCTAAGACTTCTTTAGCCAGTCCTTCTATGAGTTTTGCCGCTTGCGTATGGTTGAGATATTCCTGATTGACTAACCAACAAATCCCTTGATAATCTGCGTATGGTATTGACTGATTTTCACTTTTTGGTTCAAATATCAGCCGCATCTGTACGCGAGTGGCGCTGTTAAGAGTCGGAATTTTTTGACTCAACTGTCGCAAGTGATTATCAAGCCGCTCAAATTCTTGATTTGAGTAGGAAGCATAAGTTAGTTTACCTTCTTCTAAATTAATTGACCAAAAACCCGCCCCACTAAATACGCGTAAGCACCCTGTAGCATTACGACTAGTTAATTGTGCCAACAGAGATAGCGGATGTAGTTTATGGCCCAACCGGTAGCTATCTGTAGGAGTTGTACTCATTTTGCCTTTACTTCAGCTAAATTTAATACGTGTAAGCTAAATTTGGACATCAGCCTTGCCACAATTCCCATCAAAATATTAATGAACAGTTTTTTGTAATATCAAATACAAGAGCTTCAATCACAACTTGTGGATCAACTCAACAGCAGCAAAGATATTTTGAGATTGTCAAAACCCCATAAATTGTAAGTTATTGTTAATTTACTTACTTATTTGTACTGAGATAGATCGACATCTCTAGAGAATAAGTCAACAAAAAGTAAAGACTAAATAAAGCCACGTAACTTTAAGTGATACTCGCTGAAATACTACAGTTAAGTTACCAAAATCTAACTAATTTTTTCTCAGTATTAACACTTAAAAACAATCTGGCTCGCTCAAATCTCATGGAATGTGACGATTTATTAAGTAAAATTTCTGAAAGTTAATATAAAGTAAGCATGAAAATTACCTCAGCTTTTATTAGTGGAATTCTCTATATAATTCCCACTTCACCGATTATTATTAATGCAGCCAGTTGAAATTCAACAGTTATAGCCAAGTGCTGAGGAGCCACTGCGGTCTTGGGGTCTCCCCCTTCGGGTTCGTGAGTTCGCCATCGACGCAAAGCGCCAAGACGGCGACTCACTCACCAAGTGGAGCATGTGGCGTTGCTGAGTGCTTGAGGAGCCACTGCGGTGAGGCAGCCCCCATCTTGGCGGTTTCCGTCGTTAGCGCAGCGTTAGCGAGTCTTTGAGCGTCTGGGGGACTGCCCCATACCCCATTCCTTATGCCCAAAAACTCCATCCCCTTTTGAAGTGAAGTTTTTTATTCGATCTATTTAGGGAGGGCAAGAGTTGCCGTTGGAACCCTTGCCCTCTTTACTGTAATGATTATTATCAAACTGTATATTTTATTTCTGGAAGTTCCTTAGCTCAAGAATTTGCCAACACAATCTTTGAGTCGTCGGAGGAAGCTTGACTAACCATCCCTGAATATTCCCCGTTATAGTTGGTAAATTCAGACGCTGCTCTGCGAATATTAGACAGACGAATTTGCCAATCGGAGACCTGCTCGTAGGTAAGGTGATGAGTCTTGGAAGTAGTAGTCCACACCCCCCAAAGACAGGTGTCTTCAAACTGTAGCAGTCCTGACTTGCGTAAATTAAAGGCTTGCGGAGTTCCGGGCAAGGGAATAATGCTGTAGCACGAAGTCTGAAATTCCAGCTGAGGGTTAATCTCTACCAGTTCATCCACGAGTTCTGAGATCGCTTCCTCAAGACGTAACAAGTCATCATTGTCATCGTCGGGTAGCCCGATAATGATGCCATAAGCAATGACAGGTACACCAGTTCTGACTACAGATTTCATCAACGTACAATGCTCTTGCCACGGCAGGAGCTTCTTGTAGGCTTCTCGTCCAAAAACGGGACGTTCGGCAGGGATATAAGCCAAAGGACAACCGACTTTGCCATCCCAGCCAAACAGTGCTTCAATCAGTTCTTCGTCAGGTCTGAGGTCAGTGCTTTCGTAGTTCCGCCCACTTCCCAAAGTTGTTTTCCTCAGTTCTAAACCATTCGGCCACATCAGAGTTATTCCCATCTCCCGCGCACCATTGGTAATTTCGAGGATCTCTTGTCGTCCCTCCGGAAAGAGTCCACGGGCGAGGAATTGATCGGAACCGATATTGATCGAACGGGCCCCCGCTTCTTTCTGGATAGCCAACCATTTGAGGGCTGTTTCTGGGGACATTCTCCGAAAGCCAGTGCCGTAGGTGGGTGTCATGCAAAAATCGCAGGTGCGATCGCAACCAATATCAGCCACCAGTGAACCTACTGGCACAAATCCCTGGACATTGGGGAGTGTCCCTAAACAGTCCTGCGCCACTTCCACCGAGGGTAGGGCCCAATCCTCTGGACTTTTGGCTTTATTCTTTCTGGGATATTGTTTGCCGTCTGCGAGAATCACACCCGTAAGTTCTTCCCGTGGAGTTTTTCCCAGTACATAGTCGAAAATTGCCCAATTTGCTGCCCCGGATTTATCCTGAACAACTGCTGTTGCGCCAGCTTTCAAGTAGTGGTGCGGTTCAGCGAAAGCATCCGATCCGCCAACGACAATGGGACGACCTCCCTTAGCCAGATGCTCGATTATCATACAAGTGACTTGACGGTCTTGGGAGAAATTAACTGTAACTCCCCAAGCATCGAATGCGTGGGGATCGAGGGCGGAAATTTTGCCCCCAACGTAAGTTTTCCGCAGGGTCATCCCTTTCCAGGAAACTTCCCCAAATTCTTCACTATAGTTATCATCTCTGAGGTTGACCAATCGGGCATCAAATCCTCCTGCTTGCAAGTCAGGGATCAAAACTTGCTTACTGATTAAGGAACGATGTCTATATAAAGAAGTCCAATTTTTGCCTTCTGCATCGTATAGTCCTGTTGCTGGAACTTCAATCAGTCCAATTGTTGGAGACTCTTTAACTACCATAGTTGAGGGTGCGTCATGTGCGATAAAAGTAGGGGCTTTTCGAGCCGTCCCAATTGCAATTCTTTGGCTTTAGGACAAGTCGGTTAGCCAATCTTCTATAAATTCAGAGAGTAGCAGAAAAATATAACAAACATATGAAATGAGACAAATCTCCACTTCTCTTAATTATTCTCATACCAACAATGTTTTGCTATGCCACTTCCTGTCTTCAATCATTGCTCACAAGTTAATGCTGTTTGCCAGATATCAAGGAGCTTTGATAATAAGCTTGAAATAAACATTGTTCAGTGCCTCACTCTTGTTCAGGTAAAAGCGCAACGATTCTCTTCGTGCTTGGTTTTGGCTATCGTCTAACAATGCCTAAATCTTTATTTGCAGTAGTATAAAAATACTTAATTGGATCAGAAGCGGGATTTTTTTTAATGAACAACAGAAAAATGATAAAGACAATAGTAAATTATATCAAATATATGCTTCGCATATAAATATAGTTCATCAGCTACGGCATCTCTTAAATCTACCAATACACTGTAAAATAACCAATTCCCTTAAATCTGCAATTCAATACCCTTGATAGAACCGATCGATAAATAACTTAAACCTAAGAGTCTTTTTACAGCATGAAAAGCATCAGAAATTGGCAATATTTTGCAGTATAAATCAGCACTATATATAATGGAAAAACAGTAGGTTCAAGCACTCTCGTTAAATAAGAATGCTACATCTTGCCTGAACGAATCTCAATGAGACGTAAAGTTGTAGGGGCGTACAGCTGTACGCCCCGGAGAGTCGATTTATGTGTTGCAAATATTTTTGGAAATGGTATGAGGACAGTGTTGATTGTTCAAAGCCTTGAATAAACTGGCTTTTTACTTAGCAACGCCACATACACGGCTGTCGCCAAAGCGCGATCGCACAGTGGCTCCACCTTGGGGGAAGCCGCACCAAGCGTCTACAACACGATCGCACTTTGCTATATCAAACTGTCTTTTTGAGCATAGCTATCCGTTGCCTACTTCCAACTCTCTGTTTCAAGCTAGTAGTCAAAAAAAAGTTTCAAGACTATGCAGTACTTTGCTAGTGCTTGAAACTTATTACTATTTTATGTTTACACGTTCATGCGGATGAAAGGACTTGAACCTTCACTCCTCTCGGAACTAGAACCTAAATCTAGCGCGTCTGCCAATTCCGCCACATCCGCATTAGCTTATTATCCTAACATAACTAATTATGTACGGCAAGAGGCAATTGGAAAGAAACCTAATGCCCCATGCCCAATTCCCAATTACATGACTGCAACACGAGGCAGACGATGCTTGAACCCGCAGAGAATTTCCCATGAAATGGTGTTGAGTTTTTCTGCCCAGTCATTAGCTGAAATTTGCTCGTTTCCCTGTTGACCAAGTAAGGTGACTACTTCCCCTTCTTGTAAATCACCAAAGGCACTCACATCCAGCATCAACTGATCCATTGTAATTGTGCCGATTTGTTGCACTCGTTGACCGCGAATTAGTACCTCCATATTGTTAGAAAGATTACGCGGTACACCATCAGCGTAACCAATTCCCACAACGGCGAGGCGTATTTCATGAGGGGCGATGAATTGATGACCGTAGCTGACGCCAGTTCCAGCGGCAATTGTTTTCACTTGGGTAACTCGCGCCTTGAGTTGTAAAACTGGCTTGAGGTCAATGACATTTTGTAAATGAGTCGCTGGATAGAGTCCGTAAACTGCTAAACCGACTCGTACAATGTCATAGTGCAATGCTGAATCTGCAAGAGTGGCGGCTGAGTTTGCCAAGTGCAAGCAGGGGATTTTAATTCCCATGGCTTTGATTTGGGCGATCGCTTCTGAAAATCTTCTATGCTGTTCTTGCATGACTGTAGCATCAGGACTATCTGCTGTTGCTAGGTGAGAATAAATACTCTTCATTTCAAGATGAGGCAACCGTTGCACTAACTGCACAAATTCAGCTGCTTGCTGCCAATTAGTACCTAAGCGAGACATTCCCGTGTCTAATTTGATGTGTACGGGAATAGGGGAATCATGTTTGATAGATTCTAAAATATTAGAAAAAATTAAGGCATGTTTGGGGCTACACAAAGTTGGCTGTAATTTCCATTGAGCGATCGCATGAATTTGTTCTATTGTATGAGTCGCCCCCAAAATCAAAATTGGAGCATTAATGCCTGCTTCCCGTAATTGAATACCCTCTGGAACTGTAGCAACTCCCAGCCAACTAGCTCCCGATTCTAATGCTGTTTGGGCAACTGTTACTGCTCCGTGCCCATAAGCATCAGCTTTTACCACTGCCATCAATTGAGTACGTGGTGACAAAAACTGCACCAGTTGTTTGACGTTGTACGATAAAGCCTCTAGATCAATTTCCACCCAAGCACGTTGTGAGAACCACGCGTAGGTATCGCACTCTTGATTAGAATCAACACTAGGTCTTGGCTTACGACTTAACATTTTTACTCCCTCCTATCACACCACTGCTTTTGCTTGTAAGTTATTTATTATGCTTATTTATAGACCTACAAGCCACATAGCGAGTTAATCTGGAAGTTTAGCGTTGATTTGCGAATTGATACAAGATGCTTAAGTGTTAGTTGTCAGTTGTCAGTTGTCAGTGGTTAGTTACTGAATATTTATTCTTACTTATTGTCTCCCCATTCCCCATGCCCAATGCCCAATTCCCAATGCCCTGTAACTAAACATTAATTTTTAAATTATTCCGGAAGTATAATTTATTCTCATCTTCCAAGAAGAGTATATTTGTGTTAATATATGTAAAACTAATACCTTGAGCGTTAATCAATGGGGAAGGTTTTAGTCCTGAACGCCTCTTACGAACCGCTCAATATCACGAGCTGGCGTCGGGCTGCGGTTTTATTAATTAAAGGCAAAGCAGAACGCGTTGAACACAACGGTAAATTTCTTTATTCTGATTTCCCGTTGCCAACCGTTATTCGATTGCGTCATTACGTGCGCGTTCCCTACAAGGAGATGCCTCTCACTCGCCGCAATATACTGCACCGTGACGGTCATACATGTCAATACTGCGGTTATATAGGTGATGAGTTGACGTTAGACCATGTAATACCGCGATCGCGCGGTGGGGGCGATACTTGGGAAAACATTGTGACTGCTTGTGTACGTTGCAATGTCAAAAAAGGCAATCGCACACCCCACGAAGCACACATGCCTCTACGTCATGCCCCTCGCCAACCTTATAGCAGCCTATATTTTGAGGTTAGCAAGCATCTGAAGAATGGACTACACCAAGAGTGGCAAAAATATGTTATAGGTCTTTAGCATTGGGCTAAGTAACTGAATTAAGATGGCAGAGTAGTTGTCATCACTTTTGGTGCTGCGATTGTGTCTTAGCCATAGACCTGTATGCATCTGGTGTCAGTTGAGTCTGGGTGCAAACAAACTTTGTTGACTGGATGGGCCCATATGAAGTGCTGATACAGCAAAGTGCGCTCGTGCTGAGTTCTGAGTCAGAAGCCAGTTGTTCATTGGCTTTGAGCAATTAACATTGTCCTAAGCTATGCGACTAGGCTATACATCTTGTTGGGGATTCTCTGCGATCGCCTGCTAAAGTCATTTGCAAATATTTAGCTTTCGATTATACCTTGTAATTTTGCAAAAGCGCTGATACACTCTAAAGTTTGTTTTTGTAGTTTGGTAATCATCTCGCTACCAGCAATAGGCTTTCGCTTCGAGGTCAGAATTGAGAAGACAGGAAAGATTGTTATTCTGCCTCCTAGCTCGTACTTGAAGTTTGCTGAGAATCGCAATCTAAGTGTCTTTGTAGTTCAAAATACAAATAATTATTAATTATCTATCCTCGGCAACATTTAGAACTAATAACCACACATATAGTTAAATTCAAGTATTAACTAATACTCAATAGTTATTACTGAGTAGAGGAGATAGGGGGATGAGGGAAATAACCACTAACTCCTGTATGGGCAGATTTACTGGGTATATATTGCTACTAACTGCATTTCGCGGTATACCCGCCCCTACAACTCCTACCTCCTGCCTCCTACTTGTACTCCTTTAAGATGAAATTTAAGCAACCAAAGGTCTTTGTTTTGAGCCACTTGTATCCACTCAGGTGTAACTTAGCATATTTCTCATAGATTCCATTGATAAAAAAATAGACCCACATATGTATCCACAAGATTCTATCTTTTTGCGAAGATCATAATGTGCGGCTAAATCAGTACAGTGCTGGTTTTAAGATTTCTTAACAAATTAACGACGCCTCACACTCAACAAAAACGTTTGCTATGCAATTGAATTCTTCTTTTAAGCAGTCTGAGAAATTGTCATTGAAGACAGAACCACACCCTGAAGATGGTGAGATAGATAAAGAAGCGGTTGAAGTGCCATTTACCAGGCCATCCTTGCCACCATCCACAGGAGATTCAGTAACTTTTTATACAAATCAGCGAAGCAATTCTTTGGCTTTTCAGAAGTCTGAAGAACTGCAAAAAACCCTGTTAGCGCACCAACATGAGCGTCATCTGATAATTCTGCAAGATTTTCCTGATCCTGATGCTCTCTCTTCTGCTTGGACTTACCAGTTAATTGCCCAGCAATACGATATTAAATGTGAAATTATTTATGCTGGTACTTTAAGCCACCAAGAAAATATTGCCCTGGTCAAGCTGACAAACTTACCAGCTCAGCGTTGGACACAGCAAACCTTGAAAAGCAAGGATTTATCATCTTATCAAGGTTTTGTCTTAATTGATAATCAAGGAACAACAAGTCAGCTACTATCTTGTATACAGCACGCAAATATACCGCTGATAGCAGTCATAGATCATCACAGCTTACAGGCGGAACTCAAGTCAGAGTTTGTAGATGTCCGTCCTTATGTGCGAGCAACTGCAACGATTTTTACACAGTATTTACAGGTGGGGTTACTGACCTTAGATAGCAGCATCGCTCAACATGTTAAATGTGCTACAGCTTTAATGCACGGCTTGCGATCGGATACTAATCGGCTGATGCAAGCCCAAGAAGAAGACTTTATGGCAGCTGCATATCTGAGCCGATTTTATGATGCCCAGCTGCTGAATGCGATTTTACAGGCAAATCGTTCCAAGCGGGTGATGGATGTGATCGAGCGATCGCTAAAAAATCGCATCGTCCAAAATAACTTTTCCATTGCTGGTGTTGGTTACTTACGCTACGACGACCGCGACGCCATCCCCCAAGCGGCAGATTTCTTGGTTACTGAAGAAAACGTCCACACCGCAGTAGTTTACGGTATCGTTCACGATGAAGATGATGAATTAGAAGTAGTCATCGGTTCCTTGAGAACTACAAAACTCACCCTCGACCCTGATGAATTCATCAAAGAAGCCTTTGGGCAAGATAGCACAGGGCGATTTTTTGGTGGTGGACGCACCAGTGCAGGCGGCTTTGAAATTCCCATGGGTTTCTTATCAGGTAGTAATGAAAATTCTGCCTATGCAAAAATGAAATGGGAAGTTTTCGATACTCAAATTAAGCAAAAGCTGCTGAGGTTAGTTAATCCTAAAGATAACCCGATTCAGTCAGAGTAAAACAGAGCAAAGGGGCGGAAGGTAAGTTATAGTAAATCTTTTCGCTTTGCCTTTGCTCTCTTTTCTAAATGCCCTTCATACCAACATTTCAATCTTGCTCAGGAGGAAGATTGTGCAGTCTAGAGAACTCCAAATGTTACAAACTTTGTACGAGCAAGATTATTATGCTTGGGTAAAGCAAACCGCAGAGCTTTTACAATCACATCAGTGGGAAGCGCTGGATTTAGACAACTTAATTGAGGAAGTAGTGGACTTGGGTAAAAGTCAACAGCGGGCTTTGCAAAGTGCATTGCGGTTAGTGTTATCACATTTGTTGAAGTGGAAATATCAACCCGAACGTCGTACCCAAAGTTGGCAAGTAACCATTACCCGTGAGCGACTAAATATAGATGAATTACTGCAAGAAAGTCCAAGCTTGCGCCGTTTTTTAGATGATGCACAGTGGATTAATAGTACTTATCAAAGAGCGCGGCGAGAGGCTATGGTGGAAACTGGTTTGTTAGAAGAAAATTTTGCGATCGCCTGCCCTTTTTCTGTCGATGAAATTTTAGACTTAGACTTTTATCCTCACGCTGACAAATAGCTGTAAGGTTATCTACGCTACGCGGTGTTCTTGAAGCAGTAAACTGTTTGCAAAATCTAAACCTAAGTAAATCTTAAGTAGTAGCGTGTCACGACTAAAGTTGTGCATAAATTTCTTCTAATATCTCTGTGTTCTCTGCGCCTCTGCGGTTCGTTAATCCACCATTTTAGCCTTGACACGACACTACAATAATTTTAGTTTTACTAAGTGATGGATAGCGTTCTAATATTGTGTTAAAGCAGCTGAATTTAGTACTCAGGACTCTAGTGTGGAACTGTATCTAATTCGTCATGGCATCGCCGAAGAAAAGCAACCTGGTCTGAAAGATGAACAGCGAAATCTCACCAAAGAAGGGCGACAAAAAACTGAAAAAGTTGCTCATCGGCTGGAAAAACTGGGTTTGCAATTTGATTTGATTCTCACCAGTCCCTTAGTACGCGCCCGCCAAACGGCTGAAATTCTCATCGCAGCCGGAGTCAGTTCCCAGTTAGAGGAATCAACTCACCTTGCCCCTGATGGACAAATTTCCAGTTGGCTGCTTAACTGGTTAGAACCGAGAAATTATTCCCCAAATACCCAGCTTGCCTTGGTGGGACACGAACCTTGTTTGAGCAGTTGGGCAGAAATTTTGCTTTGGGGGGAAGTCAAAGCCAGCCTAGTCTTGAAAAAAGCAGGTATGATTGGGATAAAACTACCAGAAATAGGGTCTGCTGTGGGTCGTAGTCAGATGTTCTGGATGACACCACCCAAGTACCTGCTGTAACAGTTTTTCAACCTTTCTCTAAGGATTGTTGTTAGATCGGCTACTGTTATGGCGAAAATCATTTTCTGGTAAATTAGCTAGTCGGATATTTCACAAAGCAAATGGTGTTGCCATGATGGTGTGCGAATACAAGCCTGGTTTAGAAGGCATTCCCGCCGCCCAATCGAGTATCAGTTATGTAGATGGGCAAAAGGGAATACTAGAGTATCGTGGCATCCGGATTGAGGAATTAGCAGCAAAAAGTACATTTTTGGAAACTGCTTATCTCTTAATCTGGGGTGAACTGCCAAGTAAAGAAGAACTAAAAGCGTTTGAAGATGAAGTTCGCCACCACAGGCGGATAAAGTACCGCATTCGGGACATGATGAAATCCTTTCCTGAAAGTGGTCACCCAATGGATGCTTTGCAAGCTTCTGCTGCGGCTTTGGGTTTGTTCTATTCTCTGCGTGACTTACACAACCCTGTTTACATTCGGGATTCTGTAGTGCGCTTGATAGCAACCATTCCCACAATGGTGGCTGCATTTCAGTTGATGCGGAAGGGTAATGATCCGGTGCGGCCTCGTGATGACTTAGACTACGCCGCAAACTTTTTGTACATGCTGAATGAGAAAGAACCCGATCCTTTGGCGGCAAAAATTTTCGACATTTGCTTGATACTTCATGTCGAACATACAATGAATGCCTCTACCTTTAGTGCCAGGGTAACGGCTTCTACCTTAACTGACCCCTACGCCGTGGTTGCTAGTGCTGTAGGCACCTTGGGAGGGCCGCTGCATGGTGGAGCCAATGAAGAAGTAATTCAGATGTTGGAAGACATCGGCTCAGTAGAAAATGTCCGTCCCTACGTTGAGGATCTTCTGCAACGTAAAGCCAAAATTATGGGCTTTGGGCATCGCGTTTACAAAGTCAAAGACCCACGAGCCACCATTTTACAAAACTTAGCAGAACAGTTGTTTGCCAAGTTTGGGGCAGATAAATATTATGACATTGCCCAAGAGATGGAAAGAGTAGTCGAAGAAAAACTTGGCAGCAAAGGGATTTATCCCAATGTTGACTTTTATTCAGGTTTGGTGTATAGGAAAATGGGAATTCCCACAGACTTGTTTACACCAATATTTGCGATCGCTCGCGTTGCCGGTTGGCTAGCCCATTGGAAAGAGCAGCTAGCAGAAAACCGGATTTTCCGTCCC
>NZ_JAECZC010000055.1:186370-263044 GCF_016056305.1 Amazonocrinis nigriterrae CENA67
AATCAGGCGTGATCATCAAAGGATAAAGGATATAAGCATGAAGGCTGAAGGGTGAAATTAGATACTTCATACTTCACACTTCATACTTAAGTTGACTTAAAGAGCGGAAACATGAATTCAGGAATTGACCTCCAAGGAACTTTTATTAAATCCCTGACGGATTTAGGACTGCCAGCAGGAACAGCCAAAGCCATTTGGATGCCTCTACCGATGATACTAATGCTCATTGGGGCAACGGTAGGAGTGCTGGTTTGTGTTTGGCTAGAACGGAAAATTTCGGCAGCAGCACAGCAGCGTATTGGCCCTGAATATATTGGGCCTTTGGGTTTGCTGGCTCCGGTAGCTGATGGTCTCAAGCTGGTATTTAAAGAGGATATTGTACCAGCTCAGTCTGACCCTTGGCTGTTTACCCTCGGCCCCATCATCGTTGTGCTGCCAGTATTTCTGTCCTATTTGATTGTGCCTTTTGGACAGAACATCGTGATCACAAACATAGGCACAGGTATCTTTTTGTGGATTGCCTTGTCTAGCATTCAGCCCATTGGCTTATTAATGGCTGGCTATGCATCTAATAATAAATATTCCCTCTTAGGGGGGTTGCGGGCAGCAGCGCAGTCAATTAGTTATGAAATTCCTCTAGCGCTGAGTGTGCTGGCGATCGCAATGATGTCTAATAGCCTCAGCACCATTGATATTGTAAATCAGCAATCTGGATACGGTATCCTTGGCTGGAACATTTGGCGGCAACCAGTCGGTTTCCTAATCTTTTGGATAGCTGCCCTTGCCGAGTGTGAACGACTGCCTTTTGACCTCCCCGAAGCTGAAGAAGAACTAGTAGCAGGCTATCAGACTGAGTACTCAGGCATGAAATTCGCTCTGTTCTACCTCAGTTCTTATGTCAACCTAGTACTTTCTGCCTTACTAGTAGCAGTTCTCTACCTGGGCGGTTGGGATTTCCCCGTTCCCCTCGATACTCTAGCCAACTGGCTAGGCGTCAGCGAAGCAAATCCTGTGTTGCAGGTAATTGACGCTTCTTTGGGTATCACCATGACCTTGCTCAAAGCTTACTTTCTGGTGTTTATTGCCATCCTATTACGCTGGACAGTACCCAGAGTGCGTATTGACCAATTGCTAGATTTAGGATGGAAGTTTTTGTTACCAGTTGGTTTGGTTAATCTGTTATTAACCGCAGCTCTAAAACTAGCCTTTCCTGTCGCCTTTGGTGGCTAATAGGAGAGTTAAGAGTTAACAGTTATGAGTTAAGAGTTATAGATTTTTTATTAACTCCTAACTCCTAACTCCTAACTCCTCACTTCTAACTTTTATGACCCGAACAGAGAGTAAAACACGAAAATGCTAAAGTTCCTGAAGCAAGTTGGTGATTACGCCAAAGAAGCAGTGCAAGCTGGTCGTTACATTGGCGAAGGGCTATCTGTGACTTTCGACCATATGCGGCGGCGTCCGGTTACAGTGCAATATCCTTACGAAAAACTGATTCCTGGCGAACGGTTTCGTGGCAGAATTCACTTTGAGTTTGATAAATGCATCGCCTGCGAAGTCTGTGTCCGAGTTTGTCCAATCAATCTGCCTGTAGTAGATTGGGAATTTGAAAAAGCCAACAAAAAGAAAAAGCTCAAGCACTACAGCATTGACTTTGGAGTTTGTATCTTTTGCGGTAATTGTGTGGAATTTTGCCCGACTAACTGTTTGTCCATGACAGAAGAATACGAGCTTTCCACTTACGATCGCCACGAATTAAACTATGACAACGTAGCCCTTGGTCGTCTGCCTTACAAAGTCACAAACGATCCGATGGTTACGCCACTACGCGAACTAGTGTACTTACCCAAAGGTGTCCTCGACCCCCACGACTTACCCGCCGATGCACCCCGCGCTGGTGCGCGTCCAGAAGACCTCGTAGAACAAACAGAAAAATAATTGTCATTAGTCATTTGTCCTTTGTCCTTTGCTAATAGCTAATGACCATTGACTAATGACTAATGACCAATGACCAATGACCATTGACTGAGGAAAAAAAACAGTGAATCTAGCCGAAGGAGTACAGATTGTTTCGTTTGGCATACTGGCTTTGATGATGATTGGGTCAGCCATAGGTGTAGTGGTATTCTCCAACATTGTCTATTCTGCCTTTCTGCTGGGCGGTGTGTTCATCAGCATCGCCGGAATGTACCTGTTGCTGAATGGTGACTTTGTAGCAGCAGCACAAGTACTTATTTATGTTGGTGCTGTTAACGTGCTGATTTTGTTTGCCATTATGTTGGTGAACAAGCGGCAGGATTTTGCACCATTTCCCAGCACTGGCGTGCGTAAGATACTCACAGCGGTAGTCAGTCTGGGATTGTTTGCCCTTTTAAGTACGATGGTGTTGGCAACTCCTTGGGCATATTCCACTTCTGCTGTGGCTGGTGAAAGTTCCATAGTGTTGATTGGAGAACATTTCTTCAGTGACTTTTTACTACCTTTTGAATTAGCTTCTATTTTGTTGCTAATGGCAATGGTGGGAGCAATTATTTTGGCACGTCGTGAATATTTGCCCGACCAAGTTACACCTTCAGAACTGCCACAAACAGTTTTAACTTTGCCAGAACGCCCCAGAGAACTAGTATCAGCAAGCACTACAACTGAATCAAGTGATTTGGAATAGCGATCGCAGTGATTCTCGTCGCAGAACTGCTAACAACTGACAACTGACCACTGACCACTGACCACTGACAAAAAATCCATGCAACTCCAGTACTTTTTATTACTTGCAGCCGCTTTATTCTGTATCGGCATTTACGGCTTAATTACCAGCCGTAACGCTGTGCGGGTGCTAATGTCAATTGAATTACTGCTGAATGCCGTTAATCTGAATTTAATGGCATTTTCCAACTTCCTTGATTCAACATTAATTAAGGGTCAGGTATTTACAGTGTTTGTGATTACCGTGGCGGCTGCTGAGGCGGCGGTGGGGTTAGCGATCGTGCTTGCCATTTATCGCAACCGTGATACCGTCGATATGGAGCAGTTTAATCTCCTGAAGTGGTAATTGCGCGTGCAACTCAAGCAGGTAATCATTGCCTATAAGGCGCGAGATTCCCAGAGTAAACGCTGGGCAGAAATTTGTGCTAAGCAACTGGAAAATCGTGACTGCCAGGTTTTAATGGGGCCTAGCGGGCCCAAAGATAACCCTTATCCGGTGTTTTTAGCTTCGGCGGGTCAACCAATTGATTTAGCTTTGGTACTCGGTGGTGATGGTACTGTTTTAACTGGTGCCAGACATTTAGCCCCAGCTGGTATCCCCATTCTCGGAGTGAATGTAGGCGGCCATCTGGGCTTCTTAACCGAGTCAGTAGACGAATTTCAGGATACAGAGAAAGTTTGGGATCGGCTATTGGAGGATCGTTATGCTGTCCAGCGGCGGATGATGTTGCAAGCTGCGGTGTATGAAGGACATCGCACGAATTTGGAACCAGTGACCGAACGCTACCTCTCTTTGAATGAATTTTGTGTCAAACCCGCTTCTGCTGACCGCATGATCACCTCAATTCTAGAGATGGAAATTGACGGTGAGGTAGTCGATCAATATGTTGGGGACGGGTTAATTATTGCCACTCCCACAGGTTCTACAGGCTACACTGTGTCTGCTAATGGCCCAATTATGCACGATGGTATGGAGGCGATTACCATCACTCCTATTTGTCCTATGAGTCTTTCTAGTCGCCCCTTGGTTTTACCTCCTGGTTCCGTCGTCAGCGTCTGGCCATTGGGAGATTATGATTTGAGTACCAAGCTGTGGACAGATGGCGTTTTAGCTACTTCAATTTGGCCCGGACATCGTGTTGATGTACGAATGGCTGATTGTCGGGCTAAGTTTATTATTTTGCGGGAAAACAATTCATATTATCAGACACTGCGAGAGAAGTTGCTTTGGGCAGGTACTAGGGTTCGCTACGCTAATAATCACCGGAATTGAACAGGAGACTGGGTACTGGCGACTGGGTACTGGGAAGATGTTCAAAAAAGATTTGGGCGGGGTTTGAATCCCCTAATCCCCACTCCCTAGTCCCCAGTCCCCTGTTTAAGTGTCTGCCAATTGCTTTTACCGCAGCTTTCCTTTAAAACTAAAATTATGCCAGCCCCCGGATTTATTCGGGGGCTTTCTACCCGTATCGTGCATTTATTCTTTGACTACAATTGACAGAAAAATTTATGTATGCATTAAGCAAATTCTGTATCTTATTGCCAGATTTTTCTAGAATTTAAGCCGATAATAAAAGCACGATAACTTATACCTTTGTGTGAATCTGTTATCTGCAAGTACACAAATAACGCTTTAATACGTTAATGCGTAATCTTCACTTTTTGTACAGCGTGTAAATCCTAGTAGGATATCTTTGCACATTTCAAGTTGGAGACAGATGGAAATTTCTTATCGCAACATCAATTACCCACTTAGTCTTCCTTCCATTCCTACAGATTTTCCCGTACTTCAAACCGATAAATATATCCTACGGCTGGCCTCGACGGTAGAAGAATTAGAATCCATTTTTCGCTTACGTTTTGAAGTTTTTAATCTGGAACTAGGCTTGGGATTTTCTAGTTCTAACCTTACCCAAAGAGATTGGGATCAGTTTGATGCAGTTTGTCATCATTTAATGCTGATTTCTAAGCATACGGGTAAAACGATTGGTACTTATCGAATGCAAACCTACACGATGGCTTCTCAAGGGCTGGGCTTTGATGCTGCTGATATATTTAATCTAGATAAAATTCCCAATTCTGTATTGCAAGCATCTGTGGAAGTTGGACGTGCATGTATAGCTAAAGAATATCGCAATATTCAAGCGCTTTTATTACTCTGGCAAGGGCTAGCTAATTATCTCATTTGGAGTAATAATAAATACTTTTTTGGTTGTGCTTCATTACTCACCCAATGTTCTATACAAGCTGCTTGTGCTTATCAATATTTTCAGCAGCATAATTTGATGCATTCTAGCATTTTGGTATATCCCAATTCAGATTACTGCGTAGAATTTACTCAAAATCCTACGGATATATGTGATGTGGAAATTCCTAATATTTTACAAGCTTATTTAAATATTGGAGTAAAAATTTGTAGCCTTCCAGCAATTGATCGCCAGTTCAAAACTATTGACTTCTTAATTATATCTAATATTGAAGACTTTACTAGATGGCATTCTCCAATTTGGCGAAAAAAGTAGATAATTTCGCTTTTGTTCACCAGTGCTTTGCCAGTGAGTATTTTATTCTGGACAAATAGCATCAACTTCGACTTCAATCAGCATTTCAGAATCAACTAAAGATTTCACTTCTACCATAGTTGAAGCTGGTGGATTTGCGCCAAAGAATTCTTGATGCGCCTGTCCAAATTCAGCCCATCGGCTAATGTCTGTCACAAACATCCGAGTTCGCACTACATGACTTTGATCTGCACCTAAGTCTTGCAAGGCTGTTAGGATAATTTCAAAACAACGTTTTGCTTGCGCGTAGGCGTTTCCAGCAGCAAACACACCACCTGCTGTATCAACTGGTGCTGTACCAGAAATGTAAATGTGATTGCCAACTCTAATGCTTCTACAGTAACCTACCTTTGACTCCCAAGAAGCACCAGAAAAGGTTCGTGTCACTTGCATAATCAATCAAATTCAATGTCTACTTATAAAATTTTACCTATAATAGCGTTACTTAATTTCAGTGAAATGAGCTTTTTTACTATAGGAATTTTAAATGATCTGTGAAAAATCTGAAGTGATGTTAGATGGGCTTTGCCCACCTAGGTGTATTTCCAAAATTAAATAGGAGTTTTATCTATTTTAATGACGAATTATTATGCGGCATATTACACTTATTCCAAGTTGGTTACGGATTTTACTTATTCTTTTGTTAGTAATGGGTATATTGTTTCGGTTTTGTAACCTTGATGGCAAAATTTACTCGCATGATGAGACCTATACATCGTTACGGATTTCAGGTTATACAGTAGATGAGGCTAAGCAGCAAATATTTAATGGTGGTGTAATTAATCAAGAAAGTTTTACTAAATTCCAAAGTCCCAATTTGGACAAAGATGTTAACGATACAATTATGTCTTTGGTGAAAGAAGTTCCTCAGTATCCACCACTATATTATGTAATTGCTAGATTTTGGTTAGAAATTTTTGGTAATTCTGTGACAGCTATTAGAAGTTTATCCGCTTTAATTAGCTTGTTGATTTTTCCTTGTATTTATTGGCTATGCCGAGAATTATTTAATGTGCCGTTATCTATGCCTGGTGTTGTGATCGCGCTCATGGCCATCTCGCCTATTCAATTAATATATGCCCAAGAAGCACGAGAATATATTCTTTGGTTAGTCACGATTATTTTATCTAGTGCTGCACTACTGCGAGCAATACGTTTGGAATCAAAAGACAAGAGCGAATCAGAAAAAATACAACAGATTCCAGACAATTTTACTACCTGGGTAATTTATACAGTAACTTTGGCACTGAGTCTGTATACATGTTTGTGGAGTGTATTTGTAGCAGCTGCTCATGGGATTTATGTAATTATAATTGCACAATTTCGCTTGACTAAAATCGTCAGAGGTTATCTATTAGCATCTGTTCTAGGGTATTTAGCTTTCATACCTTGGTTGGCAATTTTGATAGCTGACTTTTTTCAATTTCTAATTTCAGCAGATGAAACAACAAGGCAGGTATCCCAGATACCTTTAATTCCATTTTGGTTTATGCAGATCAGCCGGATTTTTTTTGATTTAGACTTGAGTCTAAAAAATCCGATCAGATATTTGATATCGATAATTTTTTTAACTCTAATAGGATATGCAATTTATTTTCTTTGTCGAACAACCAACTACAAAGTTTGGTTATTTATTATGGCTTTGATTATAGTACCAGCAGTACCTATAATTCTACCTGATTTAATGAGTGGGGGTATACGTTCAGATTATGAGCCATATTTAATGCCATTTTATTTAGGAATTCAAATAACTGTTGCTTATCTACTAGCTACGCAAATATATAATGGGAGTTTATCACACCGCCTAACCTGGCTAATAATTTTGCTGCTAGTAATTATTTGTGGAATGGTTTCTTGTAGGGTGAATTACCAAGCAGAAACTTGGTGGAGTAAAAGAGTTAGCTATAGTAATGCACAAGTTGCCAAAATTATCAATCAGGCTGAAAGCCCACTTTTGATTAGTAATTCTGTGGGTATTAATTATGGTAATGTGTTTTCTTTAAGCTATCGTGTGTTGCCAAAAGTGCGCTTTCTGTTATTGCAAGACCAAAAGATTCCTAATATTCCTAATGGCTTTAGTGATATTTATTTATTAAATACTACTGAGGAATGGCGTAGAAAAATAGCCACAAAGTATCAGTATAAAACCGAAATTATTGATAATAATAACTATTATTCACTCTGGAAATTAGTCAAGCTTCGCACTCAACGTCAACGTGTGACTACATAGAATAATCAAGTTGACAGTAAAAGAATTCACCAGCGTTTAATGGTAAATTAATTTCATATTTCAGTCTTTAGTTTGCCTGAGAAAGCGATCGCCACTTTGTTTGTTAAATTAATTACATTACTTCATAGAATATACTCAAACCTTCATTTTGTGGCAAAAGCAGCAGATATTGGCAGCAAGCGATTAATTAGTCTCGCCCCCGATACATGGGTACAATGGGTGACACAGCGTACTGAGGTTGTGGCAAAAGAGATTTTAGGTTCTGAGTTTCAGTGGGTTAGCCGCCAAACAGATGTGTTGCTCAAAGCATACAGCACAACTGTTGGTCATTTTCTGGTAGTCAACGAGCTACAGTTGCGTTATACAGCAAATATGCCGCTACGCATGAGAGCCTATGCAGCCTTAGCACAAGAGCGATATCAACTACCAACATATCCAGTGCTAATCAACATCTTACCACCTGCGTCTACCTTAAGTGTTGTCAGTAGTTACGAGGAGGAATTTTTAGGATTACGTGCGATGACCAAGATTATCGCGTAATTAATTTGTGGGAAGTCGATGCTGAGATAGTCTTTCGACAACCATTACCACCGTTATTACCATTTGTACCAATTTTGCGAGGAGGGGGTGAAGCATCGGTTGTACAACGCGCACTACAGGAACTACGAGCAGATCCACAATTAAATCAATTAGAATCTTTGCTGGCCTTTTTTGCTAGTTTTGTGTTAGACACACCTTTAGTCCAACAAATCATGAGGTGGGATATGGCAGTATTGCGAGAATCGCCTTGGTATCAAGAAATTATTCAAAGTGGTGTTCAGATGGGACTTCAACAGGGACTTCAACAGGGTGCGCTACGACAGCTAATGCGAGTATTACAGCGGCGCTTTGGTGAAATTCCTCAAGCGGTAGAGGCAAGGCTTGAGAATGAAAGTGTAGAGCAATTAGAAATTTTAATGGATAGCGCGATCGCTGTTAGTTCTTTAGAGGAATTTATCAAAATTTTGTCTACATAAGTGAATCCTGATCAAGTCAACAAGAGAAAATCATTGTCGCCGATTTTGCATAAAGATTCTGATTGTTGCTGAATAGTGTTATGAAACCTCACGCACAGTGTAAACAAGACTTTTGCGGTATCTCTAGGTACAATACATAAGCCTCTTCTTTATTTTCTAAATATTATGGGTAGCACTTTTGGCAATTTATTTCAGATCAGCACTTTTGGCGAGTCCCACGGCGGCGGTGTGGGGGTTGTAATTGATGGTTGTCCTCCACAACTAGAAATTTCTGCCGAAGAAATTCAACTAGAGTTAGACAGAAGAAAGCCAGGACAAAGTAAAATTACCACACCTCGCAAAGAAGCTGATTCCTGTGAAATTTTGTCTGGGGTGTTTGAAGGCAAAACCTTGGGTACACCGATCGCAATTTTAGTACGGAACAAAGACACGCGATCGCAAGATTACGACGAGATGATTAATACATATCGTCCTTCTCATGCAGATGCAACTTATGATGCTAAGTATGGCATTCGTAACTGGCAAGGTGGCGGTAGGTCGTCAGCCCGTGAGACAATCGGAAGAGTAGCAGCTGGTGCGATCGCTAAAAAAATTCTCCGTCAAGTCGCTAATGTAGAAATCATCGGTTACGTTAAGCGCATCAAGGATTTAGAAGGCATTGTTGATCCGAATACTGTCACCTTAGAACAAGTGGAAAGCAACATTGTCCGCTGTCCTGATGTGGAATGTGCTGAACGCATGATTGAATTAATTGAACAAACAGGTAGACAAGGTGATTCTATCGGTGGCGTTGTGGAATGTGTGGCGCGAAATGTTCCCAAAGGTTTAGGTGAACCAGTATTTGATAAATTGGAAGCAGATATTGCTAAGGGTGTGATGTCTCTTCCTGCTAGTAAAGGCTTTGAAATTGGTTCCGGTTTTGGGGGAACATTACTCACTGGCATTGAACATAACGACGAATTTTATATTGATGAAAATGGAGAAATTCGCACTGTAACTAACCGTTCTGGTGGCATTCAAGGCGGAATTTCTAACGGGGAAAATATTATTTTACGAGTTGCATTTAAGCCGACAGCAACAATTAGAAAAGAACAAAAAACAGTCACTCGTGAAGGTGAAGAAACAGTATTAGCTGCCAAAGGAAGACATGATCCTTGTGTATTACCGCGTGCAGTTCCGATGGTAGAAGCGATGGTAGCTTTGGTGCTGTGTGATCATTTACTACGGCATCATGGACAGTGTAAGGTGTTGTAAGTTGATATTGCAAGATTCAGATTCCCGACTTTTATGAAAAGTCGGGAATCTTGTTTTTTACGATTGCTGAACGGTGTAAGATGTCTAGTACGGCGTTGCAAGCAGAGAAGAGCGATCGCTGATGAGTAAGGCAACGAACTACGACCAAGATTTTCTGTTGTGGACACAACAACAAGCCGAATACTTGAAGAAAGGACGTTGGGCTGAGTTGGACGTTGAACACTTGGTAGAGGAACTAGAGGCTTTGGGCCGCAGTGAACAGAAAGAACTTGGTAGTTATTTGCAAGTATTGATCATGCATTTGCTGAAATGCCAATATCAACCTGAAAAAAGAACTAAAAGTTGGGATAATACACTTTCAAACTGCCGAGATAAAATTCAAGATTGTTTGGAAGATACTCCCAGCTTGCAGCGTTTTCTTCAAGATTCAGTGTGGATACAAAAATACTATCGACGTGCTTGTCGAGATGCGGCTAAAGAAACTCAAAAATCTGTAGAAATTTTTCCCGCTGAATGTCCTTTTACTATTGAACAGATTCTTGACCCAAATTTCTTAGCCTGAGTAACCTGAGTTCGGGATAAGGAAAGGGACAGGTAGTAAGCTGAAAATAACGTCAAATTCAGCACCTGTCCTATGTTTAGTTTAGATGCTTTATTTTGCCATGTGGATGATTTCTGTAAAGCATTTGAAAGTCAATGGCACAAAAAGCTGTTGATACATGGAGGAAAAAGACGGATTCGGGGTAGAAGTCTGTGTTTAAGTGAAATAATCACGATTCTTGTTGCTTTTCATCAAAATCACTACCGAAATTTTAAACATTTTTACTTGAATCATGTTCAACAGCAATGGAGTTGTGCGTTTCCTGGCCTACCGAGTTATCAACGATTTATCGAATGGCTGCCATCAACCTTAATACCGTTGTGCGTTTATCTGAAGCATTGTTTTGGAACCTGTACGGGTATCGGTTTTATCGATTCAACTAGTCTAAAAGTCTGCCATAATCGTCGGATTTCTCGACATAAAGTATTTGAAGGATTAGCTGCTCGTGGTGAAGTAGTTCCCATCTTGGCGGTTTCCGGCGATGGGAAACTACTGAACCCGAAGGGCAAAACTTCTGTGGATTGGTTTTATGGCTTCAAGCTTCATATTGTTGTCAACGAACTGGGTCAACTCTTAAATGTGACTCTTACCCCTGGTAATATTGATGACCGTCAACCAGTTCCCGATTTACTGAGTGAGCTGTTTGGGAAAATTTTTGCCGATCGCGGCTATGTTTCTCAAAAACTAGCCGATCAACTTTTAGAAGACTTCGGCATTCAATTTTTTGCCAAACCCCGTCGCAATATGAAAAATAAGCTTATGCTTCTGCATGACAAGCTTTTATCCCGTAAACGCTCCATCATCGAAACCATAAACGACCAACTCAAAAATATTTTAAGAATTGAACATTCAAGACACCGAAGTCCCGTTAATTTTTGCGTTAACGTTCTGTGTGGATTAATTGCTTATTGCCATCAACCGAAGAAACCCAGCCTTCAAATGGAATGGCTTTTATCTCACAGCGCTTAACCCGAACTCAGGTTGAGTAGGGTGTGTTATGGACGTTAGTTCTAACGCATCGAAAATCTAGGATGGTGCGTTAGGCTACTGGCGTGGCAAGGCTAAAATTTAGTTATGGCTTACTCCGCCTCACCAATCAAGGTAAATGCTGCCCAGTCTCTAGGGTTGGGATGTTGTTTCATCGTTATCAGCATTGCTTGACGCAAAGCTTGGGCTTTATCAGGGTTTTTTTGCAAATTTTGATAAAACTCAGTCATTAATGATGCTGTGGGTGCATCGGGAACTGACCATAAAGAAACCATGACACTAGGGACACCGGCGGAAATTAAAGAACGTGATAAGCCAATAACGCCATCGCCTGTGATGCGTCCCCGTCCGGTGTCACAAGCGCTTAAAACCACTAATTCGGCGTTGAGTTTCAAATCGAAGATTTCGTTAGCTGTGAGTAAACCGTTATCTTTACCAGAGGGAGTTAGAGCGATCGCACTATTCAATCCTTGGATATCATCTAATAATCCGTGGGTAGCAAGATGAATAATTCGCGCTTTGGGTAAAAGCTGTAAAACTGCTGATTTTGTGGCTTGCTTACCGATGAGGGGTTGAGTTTTTAAAAGAGGCGCGATGGCTTTTGCTTCTTTTTCTGCACCAGGTAAGGCGGGTAATTGTCGTGGTGGTTCCCCAATTTTCGGCGGAAATTTTGGCATAGTTGGGTTCCCAACAACCAACGCATCTTTTCCAGACACTAAATTTCGTTGCTGACGTGTTAGTTGTAAAACCTGAATTGACGGCGATGTGAGAATTGTATGTTTTTCAATTAAATATTGACCGTTTTCATCTTGCAACGCTGGGAAGGGAACTAGGAATAAAGAACCTTGCGGGATGAAAATAACTTTGTCGCTTGCTTTTGTGGGTAAAACATCAGCGATCGGTTTTATTAATAATTCATGCAACCGCTTTAAATTATTTTCTGCCTTCGGTGCATTGGGGTTGTAAGATATATCAAAAATACCACGACCTCTAGTACCAATGGATTCACGACTAGTGATCACAAGCTCATCTAAATTTGTTTTATCTTTTTGCCAAAGAGGTTTGAGGTTAGCTTTGCGAAATGTGACTTCGCCTGTAGGTTTGACAACCCAGATATATAGTTCTGATTCTTTGAATTGTTTTTTACCTGCAACTTGAAAATCATCGCCAATAATTGAATATTGCACCAAAGTAGAGTTTTGTAATTTGGCAATTTCTTTTATTTGGTCAATAGTTGGTGATTTAGGCTTTGTCTCACCGTTATTATTATTCAAGCGAGATGAGATTAACTCAACGAACGCCCTAGCGCGACCGCGTTCAGCAATTTCCAAAGCTGCATCAGTTTTATTTTGGGCAATGAGGACTTGTTGTAAAGTTTGGTATGTATGACTTTGTATGTCAAAAATAGAAACTTTTGCACTATCGTCTAATCCACCTCGAAAAGATTCTTTCAAGCCAATACTTTCAAGTAGGCTTTTCTCAGCTACAACAAAATTTCCAGATTTGTAAAAAAAATTTCCTAAATTGTTCAAAGCTGCTGATTCACTTGTTGTGTCTTTAATCTCCCTTGCAATTGCCAACCATTGCTGTTGATACTCAATACCTTTGGTATAATTTTGTTGAGCCGCGTAAATATTTCCCAGATTACCCAGCGTTTTACCTTCGCTTTCGCGATCTCTGACTCGACGTGCGATCGCCAACCATTGCTGTTGATAATCAATCGCCTTTCCATAGTCCCCTAATTCAAAGTAAGCAAGTCCCAAATTACCTAATGCTTTGCCTTCAGTATTAAGGTCTTTGATTTTTCGGGCGATTATCAAACTCTGTTGATGATACTCAATTGCTTGAGTTGGTTGTCCGATTTCGTCAGAAATTAGTCCCAGATTGTTTAAAATTCCTGCCTCTCCGGGAAGCGATGGGATATTATGTGCAATTTGTAAACCGCTTTGTAAATAGTCATTTGCTCTAGCATAATCTCCTAGTGTAAAATACCCTAATCCTAAAGACATTAAAGAATTAACCTCAGTGTGAGGATTTTTTATTTGGCGTGCGATAGTTAAACTCTGCTGAAAATAATCAATTGCTCGATCATAATCTCCTGTACGCAGAAAAACTCCTCCCAAGTCTGTGAAAGCACTCGCCTCACCATTAGGTTCTTGAATTTCCTGTGCAATCTTTAAACTCTTTTGTAGGTAATCAATTCCTTTGGAGTAGTCGCCTTGGTTAATATAAATGTTACCAAGTTGGCGAATTACCATCCCTTCAGTTTGGCGGTCTTGAATTTTGCGTGCCAGTATTAAACTCTTTTCTAGGAAATCTAATCCTTGAGTGAAATCACTTTGGTAAATATAAGCTAATCCTAGATTTGCTAATGCTTTACCCTCACTCAAAGAGTCTTGAAGTTCTCTAGCTATTAATAAAACCTGCTGTAAGTACTCAACTGCTTTGGCATAATCTCCCTGTGCTAAATAAATACTTCCTAAATTTCCCAAAGCATTACTCTCACCTTGGCGGTGATTGATTTGGCGTGCAATTGTCAAATGCTGTTGTTCATACTCAATTGCTTTGCCGTAATTTCCTAAGACATAATAAGCTAGTCCCAAATTACCTAAAGCTTGTCCCTCACCAAGGCGATCGTTAAATTCTCGTGCAATGACCAAATCTTGCTGATGGTAATCAATTGCTTTAGTATATTCCCCCAAGAAAAAATAAATTAGTCCTAAATTGCCTAAAGATTGCCCTTCTCCTTTGCGGTCTTTAATTTCTTGGTAGATAATCAGTGCTTGTTGGAAAGACTGTAATGCAGCCTGAAATTGACCAGTATTAAGTTGCTGTATTCCTTGCTGTGACAATCGTTGTGCTTCTGCTTTCCGTTCATCTGTCGTTTGTGCCAACACCTGTGACGCTGTAAATACTATAGGCAAATTCAGCACAAAAGAGGTTGACAGAGTAGCCAAAAGCGTAAATATGACAATGCAGCAAAGTTTGTCGCGTTTCATACAGTGAATAGATACGTATTAGGTATTCACCTATATCTATATTTGAGCCTTTCGACCTTATGTAATTTTCACTAGAGAAATACGCATTTAGTTAACATTTCGTATCATAAAAACTAGATCTCTGACAAAAATACTTCTCTTCTTACTCTTCTGTGCGCGATGGACAGTTTGACGCTAGCTGTTACAAACGAACTGCACAGGACACCCAGAGAATTGACTGCATCGCCAAACATCCAACCCATGACCAGATTCATTCACGATCAATTTGCCAAAGACTATCTCGAACAATTACTCACCCTTGTACGCTTTCGCGTCGCTAAAATTGCCCCTACCATCAGCACTTCGGCTTGCTTCCAAATTTTAGTTGAGAAAAGCCTTGAGAACATTTGTATGATACTGGCTATTCCTGCGTGTAAATTCAGGCTCATGGGTATAGAATAGTGCAATCACACTTAAATAAATAGCTGCGATCGCCTAATCAAAAACACTACTTAGGATGATATACTTTACTCTTTACTTAAAAAGCCCGTGACGAGGATTGAACTCGTGACCTCACCCTTACCAAGGGTGTAGCCTAACGGCTAGAAACCCAGCCTAAAAGCACCCTAGCAAGTCCTAACCCAACTTTTAGGACAGGTTTAGGACAGTGCGGAAAATAGAGCCAGTAAATAATAACGGGAGCATACAGCTAAAGTTTAGTTACGCGGGTAGGCGATATAGTTTCAACCCGATACCCAAGGGAGACTACAACGACAAAAGGGACATAGCAACAGCTAGAGCGATCGCCACACAAATACAAAATGACATCCTAGCCAAGAACTTTGACCCGACATTAGACCGTTATAGGTTAACTCCTAAGCCTCAATCTCTACAAGCCAGTAACCCAGATTCAAAGCCTAAAACTTTGATAGAAGTTTGGGACTGTTGGGTAGCTTCTCTTAATCTTCCGATTGCTACCAGGGAACACCACTACAAAGCGATTAGACAGCAGATCATTAAAGCTAATCCTGACCTAGTGAATACTACATGGTTAACCCAAGCCAACCTAGCCGCATCAACTTTCAACCAACGTCTAGGATACCTAAAAGCCTGTTTTAAATGGGCTATAATGAAAGGTTTGGCAGACAATAACCCATATGATGACTTAAAGACACGTAAAACTAGCCCTAAGTCGGTCAAGCCATTTACCAACAAAGAGATTACAGCCATTATCAACGGATTTGAACAGTTAGCTCCCCATTATGCCCCTTTTGTTAAGTTTTTACTAGCTACTGGGGTTAGGACTTCAGAGGCGATCGGGTTACGTTGGGGTCATGTGGATTTTGACCGAGGTGTTATCACTATTCAAGAGAGTCTATCTAGAGACTGGGCGGGTAACGGCTATCGCAGGGTAAGAAAGGAAACTAAGACAGGTAGCGATCGCCAACTAAAAATGACTGAGGCGCTTAGATCATTATTAGAATCAATCAGACCCTATAAACCTGATCAAGATTCCTTAGTGTTTACTACCGTCACAGGAAAACCAATAGATGATGGTAACTTCCGAGAGCGTTACTGGCTTAAGGTACTAAATACTGTGGGGGTAACTTATCGCAATCCTTACACTACGCGCCACACAACTGCTAGTCATGCAATAGAACAGCATACCCCTATAACTGGTGTAGCTTACTTATTAGGACACAAAGACACCAGAATGGTTATGCAAACATACGGTCACATGGTTAACCGTCCTGACCTACCCGCCATACCCATAGGCTAAAATACAACCATCGAATATTGGCTTAATCCCCCTAACATTTCTAGGGGATTTTTCTATGATTATACACTTGTGTGCATAAAGTTTATGCACTATTATGTATACATAAGGCAAGTGAAGCCTTACACGAGAGCCAACAAGAGAGCCAATATTCGAGGTAAGTTATGCAAGCTAACACAATCGCTACATCCTTCAAAACTTACATCCCTGTTCAACAGTCCTATCTGAAGAAAATCGTAAAAGCCATGAAGTTGGCGGGTATCGCTTGGGACGGTACTGTAAATCAAATCGATATTTTCTGTCTCAAAGATTGTCATCGTGAGTGGAGACGACTAACCCCAAATAATAGAACTAAGAATGTAGTTTACATCCAATATGTCTACTAACCGTACTACCGTAGCCCTAAGTCCTGAGCATAAAAAAGCACTTGAGGCGATCGCTCAGGACTTACTTGGAAGCCCAAACGTCAGCCTACTCATGAGGAATATAGCAGAGGGTAGGTTAACCGTTACTGGTCAAATGAATCCCGTAGTAGTGCTGAGGCATGACCTACCAGAGCTTAAGGTAAAACTAGAGGAGGTTATTAATACCATTAACGAGGTATTAGGAGTTTGACGGGTTCAAGAAATCGACGCATACAAGACCCAAACCCTTATATAGTAACCCTTTGACGGGTTCAAACTCACGCTTTATAAAATCACCAGAGGCTAATATGGCTGACGCATACAAGGCTACGAGGCAGATTATTGAAGTAGCTGGTAAAGAGGTAGAAGTATTTCAAATACCTAATGGTGAGTTTCGGTACAGTATTACATCAGTTGCATCTTTGATCGGTAAAGGCAAAACAGACGCTTTCTACTTTTTTGACTCTAAAGCCGCCAAAGCTTTGATAGGTGAGGATTATACACGTACAAGTGACACGTACAAAGTTGAGAGGACTAGAGTTTCTGCAATAACTGACTTAGAGGCTAATGCCTACATTACCTGGAAGGCTCAAAGAGGAGATAAGGAAGCGATCGCCTTATTAGGTGCTGGCTTCATTGAAATGCTTCACCGTCGAGCTTGTACTGCTTTCGGGGTCGAGGTAGCGGAAGCTGCACACGAAGAGCGCACAAGGTTAAACTTTGAACGCATACAAGATGCGATCGCTTACCAAGTAGCGATAGAACAACACAGAGCTAACCCAGATTTGTATGCGTCAACCAAAGCCAAGCTAGACGCTACATTAGAGGCAATGTCACCAGAGGAACACGAAGAATATTGTCGGCAAGAAACAACCAGAAGACAAGCAAGAAACGAACAGCTAAAGCAAGAAGCTATCGAAGCTTGGGATAGACACATTAACAAGCCGAGTTACACTGTAGGACGCTAGATACTTTGTGGGAGGGGCTAAACCTCTCCCAACACCCATTAGGATTTCTCTTTACGCTTCCTAGTTAGATTATGCTCCTTACACAATAATCTTAATACTGCGTGTTGTTGATGGTATTGTTGCCAAGCTTCCCCATACGCCCTATCAGATTCTCGAAATCTTTTACTGTATATTGTTCCTACAGCTTCCTCAAACTCTGTAGGTATGTTATCTTGTTCTTTCTCAAAAGCACTCACAAGTTCTTTAAATGTTGGGTGCTGGTGATCAACCTCTATATCTTTATTAGAAGTGCAACCTGGATGATCGCAACTCTGACTAGACTCCCTATACACAAATCGATAATCAGTGATTTGGTTTTGAATCGCTTCCCTGTATGCAGATTCCCTTCTTTTTCCTATTAATCTAGCCATATCGGATTTGCATTTTTCGTAACTAAAATCATCATCTGTGGGGTTGTCTTCTCTAACAACCCAGAAACAGTTATAGCCTGTACGCTGTCGTGACGGTCTAACTTCAATCTGCTTTACCCCTGCACCTATCTTATTATCAGCATCGGGGTGTAATAGTAATAAATCAAATGCTACGGCTAACTCTTGACCGTCTAAAACTCTTAGACCTTTGTTAAGAATCGACCTAATATAATCATCACGCTCTGTTAGGGTTTTAAAATAAATACCGCCAAGTTCTGAGGGTTTTGCTACCATAATCATCAGGTTAACTCTATAACCTTTAGATTACCCAGCTAGACATAACGGGTTCACAAGTAGGGTTAACCAAGGGTAGCCCGTAGAGATATTAGATAATATAATAAAGTGCCAAATAATACTTTAAACTATATCAGTAGTTTTCTTGATAGCAATGCTCTGAGTGCAATAGAAAATAGCCTGAGCCTGATAATCTAAAGCACCCGAATGAGCATCTACTTGTTTTTGTAGCTGGTCAACTTTGGTGGATAGCTGTTCTATTAGCTGTCTTAGCTCGGCTACCTCATTGACTCTACTCGCTAACCAGTCCTTAAGGACTTCACGAGTCATAGGTGCTATCTGGACTCCCCGACTTTCAGCCGCAGCCGAAAGTTGATTATAGATGTCCATGTCTAGCCGGATCATGATCTGTTTGCTTTTGTTAGCCATAGTACCCGTTATGGGTCTTAGTGTACCTATGACCAGCCTACACTACTGACTAAGGTTGAACTACTACCCAAGTTTCTCTAGTCTCATCTGTAGGTTGCCATGTTAACCCGTCTGGATCTCTTTCAGTAGTCCACTCAGCTATATTACCAACTCTGATTTTAGCTAAGGTGGCTGGTAAGTCTCTTAAAATATTGGCTCTACCTTTATCAGTCTTAACCGTAGACAGCGATAAATGTCTGGGGGCTAACCTATCCGCTAAAGTATCCATAGTTAAAGTTAACACTAAGGGCTTATCTTCAGTAGTACACACACCTTGGTATACCTCCTTTATCTGTAAAGCTTCTGATTGGTTTACCACTTGTAGATAATCCTCGGCTTCCCTAACTAAGTTTTTTAACATCTCTCCCCACCATTCAGGCTGCCATCCTTTAGCCACTGCCTCAGCGATCGCTGGATGCTCCATTTTCTCTTGGTACTCTAGCAGAGTAGTAACAGGCTTATACTGAAATCTACTATCGGTCTTAGCCTCATCCCAAACCTTATCCGGGTAGACTACTGCTACCTCTAGCCAACTTTTAGACCCGTTAGCTGTCTTTTGTTTGACGGCAACTACTTGATCATCTGAGAATACATACCACCGCCTACGCTTAATAGTCTCCTCTAAGGCTGGCTTCAGTTCCCATTGGTGAGGTAATATCTCTCCAACACACACACTTTGGTATACCTTACCAGATAGTAAGGTATTAGTTGGGTTTACCCCTTGGTATACTTGCCTAAGTGCCTTGAACGCTTCAGCCTGGGTATCAAAATCCTTAGCTAATACCTTAAACCATTCCCAATCATCCGGGTCAACCTTAACTGATAAAACCTTGTGTGCCATATGTGTACTTTTTACTATTGATATACTGTTAAATCTTTACGATACCTACAGGTATACCTTTTGTGTGTGAGTGAGTTTTATAAACTTCCTTTCTCCCGCGTCGTCAGTCCAGAACAGAAAAGAGCCTTGGGGAAAATGTCTAACTACAAAGTTGATGGGTATCATAGTTAACTTTTTAGTATACCTATAATATTAGTATACAAATAAAACCATTGATATACAAGGAGGTATACCAAAGTGTGTGTGTGTTATTTATTAATAGCTGCTACGGGTTTCTTTAATGACGGATAGGTCACACCTTGGGCTACTATCTGCAATCGCATCTTCTCTATTAATGCCCTTTCGGTCTTTAACAGCGCTACCGCTTCCCTAACTAACGCACTAATCGGTGTCCGGGTCTTCTCCGCCTCAGCCTCTAACCACTGGTAGGTGTCCAAGTCAAACCGAATACCCGCTTGTTTAAGTTTAGCCATCCCTAAATGCCTCTACTTTAACCTCACTAAGTCAACTTTGAGTTGACTTAATCCCTATAAAACAGGGATTATTAATGGCTCGGATTATTAAGAACGGGAAAATAATCAAGTTTGACCCTAGTAAACACCGTAGGGATGCTAGAGGGCGTTTTGCAGATAAGCCGGACGAGCCTAGTGTAACTGGTAGGCGTTCTAGTAAAACCAGAGGGGTAGCCAAATCAGATATTAGAGGGTTAACCAGTAAGCAACAGGCGAGACTAGCTATTTATAAGGCTATGTCCCCAGAGCAACGCCAAAGGTTACAACTTATAACCTCACTCAACCCCGAACAGAGGAAAAGGCTACAAGAGCTTATTGCTAAGAAGCAGCAGAAGGCTTTAGAGGTTAACCAGGAACAATCCCCCGTAACTACTCAGGCTCTACAGGGTAAGCCAGATAAGCCAAAGAAAGCTAAACGCTCTACCTCTAGCGATCGCCTGTCTGCTGACCCAGATCACTTAACCATTAAGGGTAATAAGTTGGTTATCTGGGAAGGTAAGCCAGAACTTGGTAAGGCTCAAGGGGGCTTTAAGACTAGGACAGTTAAAAACTTTGAGTACGCGGTAGAGGTTAACGGGCAACGTGTTGTACTCAACCGCCAAACTAAGATGTACGAGTATTTAGGCGATCGCATTTATGGGATGCCCTCACTTAACCCTAGATTGGCTAGTATGACCCCTACACAGTTAGCCGATGGGTTAGCCAAGTACATGACCAGGGTAGAGGCTAAAGATACCACTGTGCCTGACTGGTTGCCTACGTTTCACGGCAAGGTAGACAAAAGCCTATTAAAAAATGGCTATGGCAAGATGCAACAGCACCATATCCACCAGTGGGCTAGGATACCCTTAGAGAACATTGTTAAAGATTATGAGTCTGGCAAGATAAGCTTAGATGAAGCTAAGGCGCAGACTAAGGCTATCCTAAGCAGGGAGTCTAAAAAGACTAAATCCGGCAAGTTCGTAGAAGATTGGGTATTAACACCAGCCGATAAAGATCAACGGGCATTTGTGGTACTACCTGGGGGTTTACATGATATCTCCAATAAGCCTATGTACTATGCCAATCACCCTAAAGGGATTGATGTAGATGCCCCAGACTTCAAACTAAGATCATATAGATTACCTCAGTATGGTAACTCAGGTAGAGATTGGCACTCTAGCGTATTTAGACCAGGGTCATGGTTAGAAATATACCGTAGAGAAACCTATGTACTACTAGGGGAACTCAACAGGCGAATAAGTAAAGGTGAGGTGACACCTCAAGAGGCTCAAAGTCTTTTCATGCAAGGGTTAGCTAAGGTAGACAAGGCTAATCAATATAGGTTAAAATATAGTAATAACCAGGACGGTTAAAAGTATGCCCACTACAGATTATAAGTTAGATTTAATACTTACTAATGGCTCGGCTATTCAAATATTAGAAGATGATGTAGTAGAAGTCCGGGCATTAGATGATGATGATTATATGGAAGCTGAGGTGTTTGAGATTACAACAGCCTCCGGTGAAACCTACGAGGTAGATTATGTAGAATCACCAGGGTCTACTCGTACTTTCTTATGGCAAGCCATCGACCCTGATTAATGATTATACTAGCCATAAACTTTAGGCTAACCTAAATATGTTCGCTATCACTGTAGACGATATTACACTAACGCCTGATGATATCGATTATGCTCAGGCTGAGGATGAAGACGATAATGTAGTATCAGACTTTGTTAATGCTGAGTGGTACAGGATATTCCTAACAGATATTGGTTTTGACAAACATAGCACATGGGAAGTAGTAGCTAGTCGTGAGGAGCTAGATAGCAGTTCCTTAGAGTATTTATTAGAAGTTATTCAGTCTACCTAGCTAACCGTAATAACAACTATTTCAAGACCTGAGATGAATCTTGGGTCTTTTAGTTTGTAGGCAAGCGATCGCAGTCAAGGCTAGACAAAGACCTTTAGGATGTCCTAAGCTTAGGACAGATTTAGGACAGTCTAGGATGTTCTAGGGCTACATAAGTTATCTAGTAAAAGCCCGTGACGAGGATTGAACTCGTGACCTCACCCTTACCAAGGGTGTGCTCTACCACTGAGCCACACGGGCAAACTTTTTGTAAGTTTGAGATTTTGAATTCTTATAAAATCCAAAATCTCAAATGGGCCGGGCTGGATTTGAACCAGCGTAGGCGCAAACCAACGGATTTACAGTCCGTCTCCATTAACCACTCGGACACCGACCCGCTTTGTCCTACGATTTATTATATTAGCACCGGATTTGAGAAATTTCAAGTGGGTCACAGAAATTTTTTCACAGAGAAACCGGGCTGAATCAACCCGGTTCCTAGCGCCTAATTCAGGAGTTCTCCGGTTTCTTGTAGGGAGTGCAAGCAGCGGTAAATGCCCTCGTGACGCAAAAGTTCATCGTGGCTACCCACCTCTACAATCTTGCCCTGATCTAGAACGACAATCTTATCGGCTTCTCGCACCGTACTCAGACGATGGGCAATGACGATTGTTGTGCAAGTTCCCTGAATCGATCGCATGGCTAGTTGAATGGAACGCTCAGACTCGTAATCTAAACTAGAGGTAGCTTCGTCAAAAATCAGCACGTCTGGCTCAACTAACAACGCCCTGGCGATTCCTAAGCGCTGTCTTTGTCCTCCAGATAACCTGACACCACGTTCCCCGACAATCGTGTAATAACCTTGGGGTAGGTGTTGGACTACTTCATCAACTCTAGCAATCCTACAGGCTTGTTGAACCTGCTCAAAACTAGCATTGGGTCTACCATAGGTGAGGTTATCCAACACAGTACCGTTAAAAACGTCTACCTCTTGGTGAACGATCGCCAACCTGCGTCTATACTTACCTACATGCAAGGTGCGAATATCTTGACCATCAATGAGAATTTGCCCTTCTTGAGGTTCAAAATACCGCAACAGTAACTTCACTAAAGTAGATTTACCAGAACCAGAACGCCCAACCAAAGCTACTGTTTGGTATGGTTCGATCAACAAGTTAATATCTTGCAAAACTTGACGGTTAGTATCGTACCCAAAACTCAGGTGGGAAATCTCAACTTTTCCAGTAAATTTATAAGGTGGTTCTCCCTCTTTTTCCTCTTCTAAAATACCAGCTGCATCAGCGCCAGTTGGCTCTTGGAGAAATTCGTGAAACCGCAGCATCGAAGAATAGCGACGTGCGAAAATTTCTGCCAAGGTACTAATAGGTTCTAATTCAGCATAAGCCATGCTGGAAAGAGTCAAGGTCATGACAAAATGACCAAGAGAAATTTTACCGTTTACTGTTGCTGCTAAAGTTAAACCAAGGATAGCAAACACGCAAAACTGAATCACAGTTCTTTGCCAAGTACCCAGTTTTGTATAACCTTTGTGGATGCGATAATCAATTACTTTGAATTCACGATCCAAACGTTGAGTTTGCCGCTTCAGTTCTCTAGCTTCGGTTGCAAATGCCTTTACCGTTTTGATATTGGTAATTATTTCCGAAGTCCGGCTTTCTGTGCCTTCTCCATATTTATCAAGACGACTTTCATACCTAATAAGTTGCTGTAAATCCTTCAAGCTGAAGCCGAGGATAATTACAAAGGATATCAGATATAAAATAGCGATTCGCCACTCAATCACTAAGATAAATACAAAAATTCCCAATACTCTCATTAGTTTGGGAATCATTTGTCCAGCAATTTCAGGATACGACCAAGTGTGGTTAGTAATACCTCTAGCTACTCGTCCAGCAATACGTCCTGGATTATTTTCATCATAGAATTCTAGTGGCAGAGTGAGAACTTTTTCGATTGCTGTTTGGCTTTTACTGCGGCGCACCCTGAAGGCTATATCCCAGTGAAACCAACCAGTTAACCACGGTTGTGTTGGTGCCCTGACTACGGTGACAACAAAAATTAAACCCAGTAATACACCTAAAGATAGAGGTTTATTTACTGGGTAGTTGGTGATATCTGAAAAGATAGCGATCGCTTGTTGTAATGGTTTATCTAATGGCTGATTAGACAAGACATTTAAAATCTGCCCAATCGCATAAGGCACAACCAAATCAAAAATTTCGTAAATACTGGATGCTGCAATAGTAATAATACTCAGCTTCCAATGGGCATGATAGTAAGTGAGAATGTCTCGAAATTTTGCCATGATGCACACTGTTCCAGAGCGCAAACGTTAGCTCCAGAATTTTATGCTACATTTATACTACAAAAAAGTCAATACCTAAAGAAGTAATTTATTCTTTATTAGTAGTAATAACTTGAGAAGGAAAAAATTCTAGGCGATAGCGATAAAGAGCCACTGGTCGAGAACCTGCGGTAAAATAATTTGGATCTTGTGGTGACAGATAGACAGCGGTAACTTGATCTGCCTCAATAGCGGGATTAGATGTAGAAAGTTGTTGGTAGGCAGTAGTCGATTCCACAGAATTCAAATAGGGGCGTGAGCTACCTTTAAATAATTGTTGAAACACTTCTGTGGTAATAAATTTACCATCAGATGTATTTTCCGTGGCGCGTGCAGTGACAATAGAAACTAGTTGGCGATCGCCACGCAAAAAGGTAATCTGACGATTGGGCGAATCTGGATCAACTTTCACTGCTAATACAGCTTCATCTCCTAAATAAGCCCTGGCTAAATTTAAACTATTAAATGCTCTATCTGCTACCAAAGTTTCTCCTTTATTGTTTGACCAAGGTAGAAATTTTAATTTAGTAACAGGCGATCGCTCTTTCACAAATCTTACTAAAAAACTCACAGGTTTATTTAGTTGTTGGCGATTCCCTTCAAACCCAGGTGTGACGATATCCGGCGCTAAAGGCGCAGCTAAATCGACCAAAGTACTGGTAACTTGCCAATTACCAGCCATCCATTCAGGGTAAACCAAATCCCCCGTAGCTGGTTGCACAGAAGTTAATTTTTCCCACTGCGGAAAGTGCGCTAAACGTTCAGATAACTCCCCTGCTTTAGCGTCCACACTCGCCAGTAGGAATAAAACTATTAAGCAAAAACTTAAAACTGCCTTTATTGTAAATAACAGCATAATTGATAATGTGTGATATAAAAATCCTGAACAATAAGATTCCCGACTTTTGAACAAAATCGGGAATGTAGGCTTTTCAGAATTACGAATGAAAAATTATATTAACGTGAGTTCAATGAACTTCTCCCTCCCGGCCTCCCTCTCCTAAAAGGGTACTCCTTCAAAGAAGCAAGCGATCGCGTTGCGTCTGGGTAAGGAGAGGGAGGAGAAACGAAAAATCACGGTTTTACTCCCCTCTCCTCGTAGGAGAGGGGTTGGGGGAGAGGTCAAAACAGTCCTTGTCAAACTCACGTTAATATTAAATCTCTGCTGGCAAAGGTTCCCAAACTTCACCATATTTATCTCGTAAAGCCTGCCAATTTTCTACCTGACCTGGTTCATATTCTCCCGGTTTACCCCACTGTAAAAATAGACTTAAAGCAGGCTCTTGTTTTTCATCTAAAAACCGGATGGCATAAGTTGTAAAGTTACCTCTTTTTGCTTCACCAGTTTCAAATTTTACTTGAGTAATTTTGTCCATATTCAAGTGAAATTCAAAGCCTTCAGAATGCATATTGGCATACTTACCTTTAGGTAATTCTGCATAAAATAGTTTTTCTAATTTGCCACGTGCTTCTAAGACAGCAGCACTACTAGTAACAATTAAACGCAAAGTTCCTAAATTCTCGCAAGCTGTTAAAAAGTCTTTTAAATTAGTACTCATGATTAGTTGTTAGTTGTCAGTTGTTAGTTGTCAGTTGTCAGTTGTCAATACCAATTCCCAATTCCCAATTCCCAATTCCCAATTCCCAATAACTATTTTTCGTATTGTTCGTAAGCAGCGACAATGCGCTGAACTAAAGGATGGCGCACAACATCTCGCTGGGAGAATTCGCAAAAGGTAATGCCTTCAACATTTTTTAAAATTTGTAAAGCCACTGTTAAACCTGATTGCTGATTGAGTGGTAAGTCGGTTTGTGTAATGTCACCTGTAATTACCATCCGAGAACGGAAGCCTAAACGAGTCAAAACCATTTTCATCTGGGCAGGTGTAGTATTTTGGGCTTCATCCACAATCACAAAAGCATTATTTAAAGTGCGTCCCCGCATATAGGCTAGAGGTGCAACTTCAATGACACCGCGTTCCATTAAATTGGGGACTTTTTCGGGGTCGATAAATTCATAAATAGCATCGTAAAGTGGACGGAGATAAGGATTGATTTTTTGCTGTAAATCTCCAGGTAAAAAGCCGAGTTTTTCACCAGCTTCCACAGCCGGACGAGTTAGAATCAGTTTTTCAACTTGGTTGGCGAGAAGTGCTTGCACAGCAACGACGACAGCAAGGTAGGTTTTCCCTGTACCAGCAGGGCCGATGCAAAATGTCAAGTCACGCTTACGTATCGCCTCAATGTATTGTCGCTGGCGAAAGGTTTTAGCGCGAATCTCCTCACCCCGACGAGTTTTGGCTAGGACATCTCGCCGTAGTTCTTGTAATTCGTCTTCTCTATGACTATCTAAAGCTTGACGAGCTGTTAAAATGTCGGCACTGGAGATAGTATTGCCTTTTATCCAGAGGTCTTCAAGCGATCGCACTAATCGAGAAGCTAATTCTATTTGCTTTTCTGTACCAGAAATGTATAATTCTTGCCCACGTAGTACCAAAGTAGCACCTGTTTGCCGTGATAGAATTTTGAGATTTTCCTCTCCATCACCAGCTAGGGCGATCGCACCAGTAATATTAGGCAGCTGAATTTTTAAGGCATCTGCCATAAGTATTTCTTAAATTGTGAGGATGCTGTTTTTAACAAAGCTGAAAATTTGCAGTAATTTTTACTCTCCTTCTGAACTCAGACCAATTTGAAAAAATGATTGCAACAGATGGAGTGTCTAAAAGCTTATCAATTAACTTTCTCACAATCCCAAATCTCATTTACAATCCTAAATTTAAAATCCAAAATGGTATCAGACTGATGGAGAAATGTAGAGACACGAACAATCATGTCTCTACTTTGTGTAAATTTGAGCTAACAATGCTTTCAAAGCATAACTTACAGAATTAATATACGTTAGCTCCCTTAACCAAAGATATTACCCTGAAATTTATTAGCAGAAACCTCTGCGTGAGGCTTCAGCTTTGCGCTTACGGCGCAAACTGGGTTTTTCGTATCTTTCCCGGCGTTTAACTTCAGATAAAATCCCGGCTTTTTGAATTTTCTTTTTAAAACGTCTCAATGCCGAGTCAATCGACTCGTTTTGATCCAAACGGACTTCAGCCACTCCTTGGTTTCACCTCCTTACAGAGATTATTTGAAGTGTGAAGTATGGAGGGGCGCAAGGTTTTGCGCCCGTCGTACAGCGAAGTATGAAGTGGGGGATCTTATCCTTTCTTTTCATACTTCATTGTTGTATTACATTTACTCTGTGCTTTTAAACTAGCGCAAACGGGGTTTAGCAATAGGTCTACCAGGCCCATTTCCACGTCGTTCTCTGGTTTTTGGGGTTGGCGATCGCTCTTCTGAATCTTCATCAAAAGAGGTGCCTTCCCGCCCTGGAGTAGTACTGCCATAGATATCCAGGTATACTGATTCTCCAGCAGCTTCGGCTGCTGCGGCAATTACTGTCCGAATAGCCTGAATATTGCGTCCTCCTCGACCAAACACTTTACCTTTATCTGTGCTGTCAAAGGCGATGCGAATCCAAGCCCGTTTGAGGGTGTGTGAAATTTCACAATCGACACTTAAAGTCTTGGGAGATTCTAAAAACGGCTGTATCAAAAAACGTACCAGCTCAACATAGTTGGGACTAGCTGTAACGGATTTTGTATCGGCATTAGGATGAGGCTTGGGCACTGACCTGTTCAAAAACATTAGCTTTTACTAAAATGCGACGTACGGTGTCAGTGGGTTGGGCGCCTTGTTGTAGTCGCTTGACGATACCGGGAACGTCTAGTCGCACTTCATCAGTTCTGGGGTTGTAGAATCCAAGTTCTTCTAGGGGACGACCATCGCGACGAGCGAGGCTGTTAATGGCGATAATGCGGTAGCTTGCTTCCCGCTTTTTACCGTATCGTTTCAAGCGCAGTTTGATCATGGTTGAGGAATCATTCTCCGATTTGTAGTGATTCTGAAATGCTAATTTTAGCACTTGACTAGGGTTTGCTGCTATGAGTCAGTTGTTAGTTGTCAGTTGTTAGTTGTTAGTTGTTACTAGCCCTTCGCCTTATCAGTCGTCTGGGTCGGAAAACCTTATCAAAAGGCCTTTCTCACCACTGACCACTGACCACTGACCACTGACTAATGACTAAAGATTGCCAAAACCTTTTTTCTTTTTATCTTTGTTCTTTTTCTTTTTCGCGCCACCAGCACCGCCAGTGTAACCTCGCCATCCTGGGGCTGGACGATTACCACCGCCTGCGAAGGCATTACCCATAGCGCCGCCGCCAAACATTCCTGGCATACCAGGTAAGCCACCTTGACCCATTTGTTGCATGAGCGATCGCATTTTTTGGAAATCAGCTACTAGTTTGCTGACATCGGATTCTTTATAGCCGGAACCAGCAGCTATGCGCCGCCGCCGACTAGGAGAACTCGCCAATAAATCGGGATCATGGCGTTCTTGGCGGGTCATGGAGCTAATCATGGCCTCACAGCGCTTGAGTTGGGTTTCTCCTTGCTTTAGCTGGTCATCTGAGAGTTTGTTCATCCCTGGAATCATCTTGATGATGCCTCCCAGTGATCCCATATTTTTCAGCAGGCGCAATTGCTTGAGAAAGTCGGTGAAGTCGAACTTCGCCGATAAGATTTTCTCTTGCATTTTCTCGGCATCTGCTAAATCAAACTCTTCTTGGGCTTTTTCTACCAAAGTCAAGACATCGCCCATTCCCAAGATTCGGGATGCCATGCGATCGGGATAAAATGGTTGTAATGCCTCGACTTTTTCGCCCACACCCACAAATTTAATGGGCGCTCCCGAAATTTGCCGCACTGATAGGGCTGCACCACCACGGCTATCACCATCCATCTTGGTAAGAATTGCCCCAGTAATTCCTATTTGCTCGTGGAAAGTACGGGTAAGGTTGGCTGCTTCTTGACCAGTCATGGCATCCACCACTAACAGAGTTTCGTGGGGTTGCACTGTTTCTTTGATGCGGGCTAATTCCGCCATCATGTCCTGGTCAATTTGTAGTCGCCCAGCGGTATCAATAATGACCGTGTTCACACCTTCTGCTCGACCACGCTCAACACCTTGACGGGCAATTTCCACTGGATCAGCGTCGCTTCCCAGTTCAAAGACTGGCACATCAATTTGTTTACCTAAACTGATCAGCTGATCGATAGCTGCTGGGCGATACACGTCTGTGGCTACCAACAAACAACTGCGGTCTAATTTACGTAGATGTAAAGCTAATTTGGCAGTAGCAGTGGTTTTACCAGTACCTTGCAAACCAGCCATCAACACAATGGTGGGTTGTTCTTGGGCTTCTGCCAAGGGAACATTTTCTGTTCCCATCACCTGTACCAGTTCATCGTGAACAATTTTGATGAACTGTTGGTCAGGTCGCACGCCAGCCAGGACTTCAGCGCCTTGGGCCTTAACTTCAACCTCGCTGATAAAATCTTTGACGACTTGGAGATTGACATCTGCTTCTAACAGGGCGCGGCGCACTTCCCGCAAAGCATCTTGAATATTGGACTGAGAAATTTTGTCCTGCCCCTGCAGTTTCTTCCAGGCAGCTTCTAAACGGTTAGATAAAGCGTCAAACATAATGTAATAACAGGTAGTTCGCCAATGGGGAAGCCCGAACCGCCGCTGAAAGCGATTCAGAATTTTAACGTGCTATTTACAAGCTTAGTAGTTTTTACTCCGACTTTAGCAACCGAATACCTGCCTTAGCTAGGGCGGTAAGCCGTCCTAGTGTATGTAAATTTTAATTTTTGATATATTTTCGACTTGCTTGGTGCGATCGCTCATGAAAAACTGTGCCTGCATAGGTTGTTGCTGGCAACTTGTCTACTTTTCCCTACTGAGGCTCAAGCTTGTTTTTTCTTCTCATTTCGAGTCTTATACCATTTCAATAAATAAATGATACAAATAATTTCTCCTCTGCCCCCCTGCTCCTCTGCTCCTCTGCTTGCCTAAATGTATCAAATTTAAAGTGAAACGGTATTAGAACTTTTTTCTACCATCTTCAAAAATTCGCAGCCTTGCTGTTGCATATCTACTTGTTGCTGGCAGAGGAACGCTGCTGCCTAAACACGACTTGTACCGACATATTGCAATACACCCGTACAGTGTGGCTAAATATGCAAAAATACATTTTGGGTACAAGTTACTTAGGAAATTTTTCGTAATTCTACCCGATACTCAATTCCTCTTACACTGTCCAATTAACTGGAAATTTTCAAGATATATGAATGTCCTGGTAACAACAAGTAAATCAGTTTTAAAAGTAAACATCCTCACGAAAAAATATTCTTGCTTCCACCAAGGAAAAGGACTTTATTATGGAATAGCTTACTCTCAAAAAAACATATTTATTGCTGCTCGAAATCAGGGCGTTTGTAGCCATGAAGAAAGAGCCAAAGAAAAAGGTGAAATTTTAGTTTTTGATTTTTCCGGTAATTTAATTAATTCATTTTTACCAGAGGAATTTGGTTTAAGAGACTTACATCAAATAATTTACTATAAAGAAATTTTATTTGCAACTTGTAGCTATGAAAATATGATAGCCATCTACAAGGATAATCAATGGTATAAGTGGTATCCTAAACCAGAGATAGTAGATGATTTTAATCATTTTAATTCAATACATATCCATCAAGATAAAATATATATACTTGGGCATAATTGGGATAGAGGCAGTGAAATTTATTCATTTATAAATCCATTTCAATCTATGTTAGGAAAATTGAAACACACTATTCAAAATAGATTCAAAAAATCAGTGCAACTCAAACTAATTGAAAGTGTTAAACTAGGGTTACAGTCTCATAATATATGGATACGAAAAGATGAAATCATAACTTTAAGTTCTAAAGAAGGAAAACTAGTTTCTGTATTGGGTTTGAATTTAGAATTAGGAAAATTTCCTCGAGGACTATGTGTCTTAGATGACTTTATTTTGATAGGTCTTTCAGAGTTAGCTGAGAGAAACGCCAGAGATTTTACTTCTAGTTCTATCCTGGTATTTAATAAAGATTTTGAGCTAATTCATGAGATTGATCTGAAAAATGAAGGCTTAATCCTAGAGATCAGATGTCCAGGGTATTTTGATGAATGTTATCCTTACTATTTAGGTCAACCGATATAATTAGATTTTTTCAATTTCATGATCTTTATTGGACAATCAAAGTGATGCATTCCTCTGGCTTCAATTTACAAATGTGCGGAATGCTAAAACTAAAAATCCACAAATTAAAAGCAGACCAAGTACATACAAAGATTTAGTAGTACGTTGAACCATCACCCACATTTCTTTGTAGGAAAGTTGATTATTCTGGATGAGGAAAAAAGCTGGTGGACTAAATATAAACGGCAATAACTTACTAAGTAAAAGTCGGATCAAAAAGTTAATGTTCCATAGTTTACTACGAAGCGGAGCTTGATTATACTGCCATGGATAACCAATTTGGGCAAGGCGCACTAAGGCTTCAGTATCAGGCAAGCGCAATGACTCGTATAAAGGTAAGGCGTGGTCAAGCTCATCATTACTTTTAGAAAGAGCCTGATTCAAAACACATACATCCTCCAATGCAGAATTGACTCCTTGTCCGATATCTGGAGGAAAACAATGAATTGCATCACCTAAAAGTACTACTCCAGCAGAAGAATTTGTATTTGCTGGCGTTAGCAAAAATTGCAATCCAGAACAGTATTGAGGAATCGGAAAGTAACCGCCTTCACTTAAAGCAAATCGTTCTATTTCTTCAGACGAAAGTATTTGATTGATAGGTAATTGGGGGAAAGCTTTCTCAAAAAAGTTATACACTTCAATACTATTTTTTAATTCCCATACGGCATTGTTTGGTCGTGTAATAATATTGGCAGTGCGAGGTTCGTCTGGATTTTTGATCGGCAGTATACCAAGAGATACAGCTCGCTTGCGTTCTGGAAATGCCCCATGAATAGCATATGCCATATCACACACAGCGTGTTCATTGTCAGTATTATCAAGAGGGAAATTTGGCGGTAGACTTAATACTTTATACCTCAATCCAGAACTAGCTGAGGGAAAATATTTCATTTCAAATTTGTCTGATATCGATTTGTCCCACTCTTTAAGAGTGTTGCGGACAATTGAGTTAACACCATCACAACCAACTAAAAGATCAGCTACAAATTTGCTTACAGTACCTTTCTCATCTTCAGCAACAATTTCTAGCTTTGCTGTTTTGTTAATTTGCACACAGTTTGTATTGAATAATACAGTGATCTGGTCTGACCAATGTCGGACAATCTCTTGGTAGAGCATAGACACAAATGCTCTGCGTGGCATCCAGTAGGCTGTTTTACGGTTAGGATTTATGGTAGGCAATTTTGCTGTTTTACGGCTGCCATCTGGTTTAATTCGCGTTAAATAAAATTCTGTATTAGGAACACCAATTTCTGTTAATTGGTCGGTGATTCCGAGAAAATCAGTGAATTTTTGACCACGACCATCAATTAAATAATTAAACGATTTATCAGGTTCATAATAATCAGCTGCGGCACGTTTTTCCAAAACTGTGATATTTGTCCAACCACGTTTTGCTAGCATTAATGCAGCGGCAAGTCCTGCTGGGCCTCCCCCAACAATCAATACACTTCGTTCAGTATGCTTGATTTCTGATGCCAGGGTTTTTTCAGTAGGCATATCATTATTGGTTTTGGTGTTTGGGATTACTTTCTATTTTATGCAACTAATTATAGGTAATTCGTAGCCAGATGTGTTAGGACAATATTGATTGCTCAAAGCCTTGGAAAAACTAGGTTTTCACTCAGCAACGCCAGTCTGCTCAAGTCGGCTCCCCATGCGCGGCAGTCGCTCATGGGGAGCCACTGCGTTGCGGGGGTTCCCCCCGTTGTAGCAAGTGGCGTGGAGATCCCCAAGACCCTTACGGGTGACGCTCCTGCGTCGCTAACGCTGCCTCACCACGCGGCTGGCTCCTCAGCACTTTGCTATAATTCGTAGATGGTTGTTACCCCTGGTAAAAAAACGAACGCGCAAAGTCTTTGCGCGTTCATAACTTGAAAGGTACTTAACTGATAAAAAACACCCGAATTGAATTCGGGAGAGTGTCAATTTGTAGAACCCTAGATTTTAACTTGTAGTCTATGCTTTTGCTTTTGCCAAAAATCTGAGCTTTTTCTGGAGGAATATGACACCGCCACCAGTGTTCAGTAACATCAAGCCAAGAAGCGAAGAAGGTTCGGGTACTGGCTTGGGAACCGTTGTGATTTGGGCATAGAGACCAGCTGTATCTCTTGCATTTTCCAGAACATTAAATTGGTTAACTATTGTAGTGCCACCATCTTTACTAAAGCCAAGCAATTGCAGAGTGTAGTCTTGCCCACCAAAGTTAAAGCTAGTACTACTAAAGGTACTAGGTGGAAAAACAAAATCTGCATTCTCTTCTGGAGTACCGATGTTATCAGTACTAACAAGATTAAAGTCAAAACTAAAACTCTTATTTAATCCGCCGGGATCTGTAAAAGATAGCAGCACATCTAATGGAACAGAACTAGGGGTTGTTCCTATTACAGTGGTGCCGTTGAAATAGGTTAAATTCCCAACCTGAAATGGTGTGTTAATACCTGCAAAGAAGGAATTACCATCAAAACTCAGAATATTGGGGCCAGTACCGAAGCTATCTGGATCTCCCCAATCGAATGTGTTAGTACCAACACCATGATATACGTAGGGAGAACCCGATGGTGTGGGAGTTCCCCAAGTACCGCTAGAAGTACCAGTAAACGGTGGAGCAGCTTGCACGCTATTTGCTATGGCCAGGGAAGCCACCGTAGTTAATGTAGCCGTTGCTAGCGAAGCAAAGTAATTTTGTTTCATGATTTGCCTTTACTGTTTAAGGGTTATAAAACTCGCACAAAATTGTGTAAAAATTCGTAACGCAACTTAAAAATTCGAGTAAATTAAGATACTCGCTTTGAAGTAATTAAGTATTACTAAACACATACAATATAAAAAATAAAATAATGAAACAAGTAGTTTTAAGGAGAATTAGTTAAAAATATGATGAAGTTATTGTGTTGTTGAGAATTTTTAAGTAACTACATTGTTGGGTATAAATTTTTAAATACAAAATTTATAAATTTTGTTACAAAACGTAGATTTAGCAAAGTGCTTTTCAAAGTCTACTGATTTACCAGAAAGCCAAAAGACAATGGAAAGCGATCGCTCAACTAAACTGTGTGGTAATTTGAGACAGCCATAAAAGCTAACATGTCCCAGCGAATCAAAGTATACTCATACTCCATATACCACTCGGCCAATTCTTACATTGGCATTATTCTTGCTGAAAAATCATTGCAGGGTTTGCCAGTTGATATTGAACGACGACCGATTCATATACCCAAAAAGCGAGGTATCAAAGTAGCCGAGTTACAAGGACGAAGTGAAGGTGCTGTACTGGCTTCGTATCATAAAGAGGATTGTCTGCGCTGGGCAAAGAAATACGGTATTGAGATTCGACTCAAAGAAGTTGAAGAATTTGCTAGGTGGGTAAAGCGCTGGGAGCAAATGAAGTTTGGCCGAGAAGAACTACCTGCTAGAGCATACTATGCGGCTCGTGGCACTGGCAAAGAACATCTTCTTGATGCTGCTTTTTTTCGAGCGACCTATATCGACCTTCTCGATGTCAATGATGAGTCTGTGATTAGAAAAGTTGCTAATGAAGTTGGGCTGAATGGCGACCAAATTCTTGAGTTAGCATACGGCGAAGCAGCTAGACAAGCAGCTGTAGCAGCACTAGAAGAATACGAGCGATTTCGTTGTCCCGGAGTACCAACTTGGGTAGTTGAAGGTGAGAGGTTTTGGGGTAAGGATCGTGTCGATTGGCTCACTGAGAAAGTCAAACAACTAATAAATTGTGATGACTGATTACTGTAATCGTTCAGCAGTCAAAAAACCTGATTAGTGAATATGTGTTTTAGCTGAATTCGTAATTCATAATTGGAAATGTTAATTACGAATTACCCTTCGGGTGACGCTCGCAAGCTCGCTACCGCTACGCTAACGGAAGTTCGGACTCGACGGGAACCGCCAAGACTCCGACTTCCTCACGAATTACGAATTACGAATTAGTAAGAGTTTCTACAGTATCAGCATCATTTGGTAATGCGGCTGTGAGGACTTCACTACCTGTAGTTGTAACTAAAACATCATCTTCAATGCGGATTCCTCGCACATCACTAAATTGAGATAAGCGTTCCCAATTCACGATATTCTCATATTTTGCACGCAGATTCACATCATTTAAAATTGCTGGAACTTGATAAAAACCTGGTTCAATTGTGACTAACATTCCTGGACGCAAAGGACGATTTAAACGCAGGTAGCTTAAGCCAAAGCGATCGCTTCTTTGCCGCCCTTCTTCATACCCTGCTAAATCCCCTACATCTTCCATGTCATGGACATCTAAACCGAGTAAATGCCCAATACCGTGGGGGAAAAACAGTGCATGAGCGTCCATTTCTACTAAATCTTCAGCATTTCCTTGAAAAATGCCTAAATCTACTAAACCTTGGGCTATGACTGTAGCAGCTAGTAGATGAATATCGCCATACTCTACACCAGGACGTATCTTGGCAATGCAAGCATCATGAGCTGCTAGCACAAGATTGTAAATTTCTTTTTGAGTGGGCGAAAACTTACCAGACACAGGCCAAGTACGAGTAACATCACCTGCCCATCCAGTCTCAGTTTCAGCACCAACATCAGCAAGCAGTAAGTCTCCTGGTTGCAGGCGGTGATGATACTGCTCGTTATGCAAGACTTCGCCGTGAACGGTGACAATACTGTTATAGGAAGTGGTCATATTATGGGCGATGATCACTCCTTCCATAGCCGCACGCACTTCTGCTTCTAGTTTTGCTTGAGGTGTCGCCGCCATACCAGCTTTGTGTGCTGCAACAGTCACAGCCGCAGCCTTTCGCAACTCAGTTAATGCCCCTTCGTCATGGGTAAGGCGCAGAGAAACAATTGCCTTGGCTAATTCTAAGTCAATTCCTTGGGGCGGATTTTGTGGTAAAACCCATCTATTCAATAGCTGCGATTGTTGCGTCCAGGTAGCAGCATCCTGTACAGCAATTGTGGCTGCGTCTTCTACCGAAAACTCTAATTCTGACATTGGTTTTGTAGCATCTGCGCCAATTGTCTGGGCGATCTCGTCTCGGTTGGGCATTTCCCCATGCCAAAGGGCACTACTAGGTTTAGGATCATCCATGAATAGTTCTAACTTGCCCGCTTCTAGGCGAATTGCCACATTTGGCAGCTGTAGCCCTGCAAAATAAAGGAAATGACTGCTAGGACGAAATGGAAAGAGATTAGCTGGAAAATTGCGCGGACTGCTGCCACCTGACCACAGAATTGCTGGAAAATCAATCAGGTTGGCTAGTCGTTGCCGTCTATGGCTGAGGGTATTAGCCAGTGAACTATCTATGTTGGAGATAACCATAAGTGTAAATTAGAACAAAAAATAAAGCTTTTAAGCTTGAGTACATCTAAACTGCATAATCGTGTAAGCCTTCACTTAAGCAAGGTACGCGTCTCAGCCACCAAAACATAAGGTCATGAATCGATGACTGTCATCTGTTATCAGTGATCATTTATCAGTCAACTTTTATTTAATCTTTATCCTCATTGTCTTTATCATTGTCGCGATCATCGTGTTTTTCATTATCATTGTTTTGCTGTTTAGGCTGATTGGGCTGTTGAGTGGGTGTCAAGGTGGGTTTTGGTTGCTCAATTGGAAGCGATCGCTGCTGTGGTTCGTTTCCAGCGCAACTGGCTAATCCTGAGACAATCATGGCTAAGTTGACAGCAGCAAAGATGCTCCTGATGATTTTGACCCTCCAGTTTTTGTTTGTGTTTAACATTGACTCTCGCTTTTGGAGATAATATTTCTAATCTCTAAAGTACCGTGTAAATCCTCTAGCTTGCCTGGCGGCGATCGCAATTAAAGATCTAAATCTCTAACGCACTGCTGATATGATATTAAGCTACATTCCAGGGTGGATCTATGGGACAAATCATTACTCAGGTTGATGCTTTCACTAATACACCCTTTGCAGGGAATCCTGCTGCTGTGTGTGTTTTGTCTGCTCCTCAAGATGATGTTTGGATGCAAAACGTGGCACAGGAAATGAATCTATCTGAGACAGCTTTTCTAGTCAGACAGGACGATGGCTTTAATCTGCGTTGGTTTACACCGACTGTAGAAGTACCGCTCTGTGGTCATGCTACCTTAGCTAGTGCCCATGTGCTATGGTCAGAGGCGCATCTTTTACCTGATGAAATTGCGCGTTTTCATACCAAAAGTGGAGTACTGATTGCTAAACGCCAAGGTGCTTGGATTGAGTTAGATTTTCCCGTCAATCACTCCCAAGCAACAGTCGCGCCTCCAGAACTCAGCCAAGCTTTAGGTATACCTTACAAAGCAGTTTTCGAGAATTCCCTGGGTTATTTGGTAGAGGTCGAGTCTGAAGATTTGGTACGGCAAATGCAGCCCAATTTTCAACAGATAAAAAAATTACCTATAGCTAACGTGCTTGTAACTAGCACAACCAATGATGATTCAACTTATGACTTCGTTTCTCGCTTCTTTGCACCAGGATTAGGTATTAATGAAGACCCAGTAACAGGAGCTGCCCATTGTTGCCTTGCTTCCTTCTGGCGCGATCGCTTAGGTAAAGATGAGTTCCTAGCTTATCAAGCATCTAGCCGTGGTGGAGTAGTCAAGGTACGTTATTCTGGAGGCGATCGCGTCTATCTCGCCGGACAAGCCGTTACTGTACTGCGAGGAGAATTAATCTTATAATTAGTCCTTTTAAGGTGGGTAAAAATTCTCGAAAATCAATATTTTGGGGAGACGCGATCGCATTTTCAAGTAATGGTCATCGTCAAGATTTGATCTATATGGTTTCTTGGCTAAAAGCCTCTTGATGATCAGCTATCAGCCTGATAAATTTAGCTGTGATTTTGATCAAAGTAGCTAATAGAAAAATCTACTAATTCTTTCTTTATTTCATGAACCGTATTTCTAATCTTTAAAAACTGCTTAAGTCCATCTAACAGTTGTTGATTTGAACTACAATTAACTTTAAATTAACTAATAAATATAATACCTTGATTTTTGCAGAACTATATAGCGTTTATAGACCTTTTAAGGTAAACTAGAACGCCGCATACTTGTCTTTATTATATTTTAGCTAAACAAAATTTCAGTCTAAAAGGTTCGGCTATGGTAGAAGCAGCACTCAATATTACTTTGGGATCTGAGGAAATTCTGATTCAGGAGTTGGAGTTAATAGACCAAGATAACCCGCAAACTTGGAAGAATAAACTTATTCTAGGTGATTGTTTAGACGCATTACAAAAGCTGCCTTCTGCAAGTGTTGATTTAATTGTAACCTCGCCTCCATATGCTGATAGTCGAAAAAAAACTTATGGAGGGATTTCTCCAGATGAATATACAGATTGGTTCCTGATAAGAGCTTTAGAACTCAAAAGAGTTCTAAAACCAGAAGGTTCTTTCATTCTTAATATTAAAGAGAAAGTTGTTGATGGAGAAAGACATCTATATGTATTGAATTTAATTTTAGGAATGCAAAAACAAGGATGGTTATGGACTGAAGAATATATATGGCATAAGAAAAATAGTTATCCTGGCAAGTGGTCTAATCGCTTCCGTGACTCCTGGGAGCGTTGTTTGCACTTTAACAAGCAAAGGAAATTTAAGATGTATCAGGAATCTGTCATGGTTCCTATGGGAGATTGGGCAAAGTCGCGTCTCAAAAATCTGAGTGAAACTGATAGAAGGCGCGATACTTCTAAAGTCGAAAGCGGGTTTGGCAAGAATATATCTAATTGGTTGGAGCGTAAAATGGCTTATCCAACCAATGTTTTACATTTAGCAACTGAATGTGGGAATAAAAAACATAGTGCAGCTTTTCCTAAAACTCTTCCTTCATGGTTTATCAAGCTATTCACTGAATTAGATGATGTCGTTCTTGATCCATTTGTCGGCTCAGGAACATCTTGTGTAGCTGCTAAAGAACTAGGTAGAAATTATATAGGAATTGAAATGAAAAGAGAATATTGTGAACTTGCGGAACTGAATATTAAAACAGCAGTTTCCAATACTCAGCTTGTGAAAAATAGTAACCAATACGATGAGGAATTAAATGTGGTTGATTCAGATTATGAAATTTATCATGACTATTTGATTCAGTATGTCCTTACCCCTTTCTATGATAAGAGATTTGAGAAGTTGAGTAAGTTAAAACTCAAAGACGTTTTGAAGCGTAAAAACCCTTATTTATTTAAGGCAAAAAATATTGAACGTGCCCAAGATTTTGTTGATAGCATAATTACTGCATTCCTTTCATCACAAGAAGAAACCATTTTTGGAAATTTGTTAGAGGGCTTTGCAATACATATATCTGAAACTCTGTACGGTGGTTTTAAGTCAAAGCTCAACAGTATTGATCTAGAGTTTAAACGGAATGAAACTTATTATATTGTCAGTATTAAATCTGGTACTAATTGGGGTAATTCTGACCAAATTAGCAAGATGAAAGATAATTTTAAGAAAGCCAAACAGTTTTTGAGAGAACAAGGCATCACTACTGACATCATTGCTGTGAATGGTTGTATGTATGGCAAGGATAGTAATCCTTATAAGGAGGATGTAGATTCTGATAAAACATACTTTAAATACGCCGGTCAAGAGTTCTGGGAATTTATCTCAGGAGATACCAACCTTTACCAAGAGATGATTATTCCTATCGGAGAAGAAGCAAAGAAAAAGGATGAAATTTTTAAATCTACTCTTGATGCAAAAGTTAATGAAATGACTTTTGAATTTATGCAGTATTTTACTAGGAACGGTCGTATTGATTGGATTAAGCTTGTTGATTATGTATCTAAAAAAGGTGATGTCAAATTAGAAGCCGTATATGAACAGATGGCATTGGAACTAGAACAGAGAGATTCAGATTTAGAAGAAACTCTGGATTTGGCAGATGCACTAGATTTTGAGGAGTAGAAGAGGATGCTCTTGAGTATGAGTCTATCAAGTGAAGTTATATCTACAATATAGAGAGCATTTTAGAGATGGCAAGCAGGGGGAACAGGTGAGGTAAGGCAGAAAGAGAAGTGATTTGTATGACTAATTTTGTGAAATTATACAAGTCCTAAATAATTCTAGTAATTAGCGATCGCCTGCTTTGCAAGTCAGGATGCTGTCTTGCCTTCACTGAAAACAGCAAATAATTTTTATAAGTCACAATATTATAAGTAAACTTATTATGTTTAAGTTTTAGAAATGGCTGCTAAACCTACAAAGAATAGAAGTGCGATCGCATCTTGTGACTGGCCGATTGAGCAATTACCTGGATTAAGTCAGGAAGAACAATCTCAACTCCAAAATTGTGGTATTTCAACCACAAGGATGCTATTGAAGCAAGGGAATAGCCCAGCGGCTAGACTAGCCTTAGCTAATAAATTACAAGTTCATCTGCAATATGTAAACAAATGGTTAGCTTTAGCTGATTTAGCACGTGTTCCCAGGGTAGGCACACAATACTGCGGTTTATTACTCCATGCAGGTATTGGTTCTGTAGCACAGTTAGCTGAGGTTCCCACTCACAGATTACATCAGCAAATTATGCGCTTACAGGTAGCGACAATGCAGCGACGAGATTTGTGTCCAGCGATTGAACTAGTGCAACAGTGGAGTCAAGAAGCAAAAATAGTGCTGAGTGCTGAGTGCTGAGTGCTGAGAAGATAGTGCTGAGTGCTGAGTGCTGAGTTATTAATTATCAACTCCTAACTCCTAACTCCCAACTCCTAACTCCTAACTCCTCACTCTTTGGCTAGGACGCCATTGAGGAAAATATCAGCAAGTCCTTCAGCCATGTGTTGCATTTGTTCGGGGGAGGCGTCGGGTTCCATAAGGGTGTTGTTAGAAAAACCTGCGATCGCAAACATTCCTAAGAAAACTTTTGCCACAAGTTTAGCATCTGCTTGGCGATAGATACCTTTATCCATCGCAGTTTGAAAAAATGCTTCAGCAACATCAGTCATTTTGTCAATGACTTCCATCTGAATGCGATCGCGTAAGTCTGGGTGAAATTGTACCTCCATAAAACAAACTCGCATCAAATCGACATTTTTGTGAAAATTCCACATCCGGCGGCGCATCACTTGGGCTACAGCTTTATAGCTGCCCATTTCACTCAATTCTGTGAGTAAATCTGTCAAAATATCTACCCAGCCGCTGGTTGCTACTTCAACCAAAATTGCCTTTTTGTTGGGAAAATGGCGAAACAGGGTGCCCTCAGCCACACCTGCTGCTTGTGCTAAGTCACGGGTGGTAGTGCCATCAAATCCTTGGGAGGCAAACAAACGTTGTGCTGCTTGTAAAATGCGGGTACGCGTTTGAGCCTCTGAGGGTGGGGGAGAATTAAAAACTCGCATAACAGTTATTGTAAAAGCTGCGGAACACGACTTGTAGCATTATTGTCTAACGGTAAGTAAAAAAAGCACCGAAAGCTTAATACAAGATTAAGACCCTGTTTGCCAAGTCGTTTATTTCTCAGGTAGTCTAACTTTACTTCAATTGTCGCTTATGAATCAGCCCACCCGTCTAATTTTGCATTACTCAAGTAAAGTTTACATTTCATTGCATCGTCTATTTGTGACTTTCTTGGCGCTGACCATACTCTGCTGGGGAATAAATCCAGAGGTTACTTTAGCACAAACTCAAACTGCACCTCCTCCCCAAAGAGTGCTACAACCGAGCAAAAGCCAAACTCCACCAGCACCAAGTTCGATTCAACCCTATTTGGATCGGGTGATTAAGGAGTTGACAGAGTTTCGCCTCGACAATGGCATGAAGTTCATTGTCTTAGAACGGCATCAAGCACCAGTAGTTTCTTTTGTTACCTATGCTGATGTAGGTGGTGTAGATGAGCCTGATGGTAAAACAGGTGTAGCACACTTTCTAGAGCATTTAGCCTTCAAAGGTACAACACGCATCGGTACAAAAGACTACAAAGCGGAAAAACCTCTACTAGAACGATTGGAAAGGTTAGATACTCAAATTCAAGCAGCGAAAGCCAATGGCAAACAAGATGAAGTTGCCCGCTTACAAACTGAGTTTAAGCAGGTAGAAGCCCAAGCTGCTAAGTTAGTCAAGCAAAATGAAATCGGGCAAATTGTTGAACAAGCAGGAGGTGTAGGTTTAAATGCCACTACTACTTCAGAAGCCACTCGTTATTTTTACAGCTTTCCTGCCAACAAGGTAGAACTTTGGATGTCCCTGGAATCAGACCGATTTCTTAACCCTGTGTTTCGGGAATTTTATAAAGAAAAAGATGTGATTTTAGAAGAGCGACGTATGCGGGTGGAAAATTCACCCATCGGGCTGATGCTGGAAAAGTTTATCGATGCTGCTTACAAAGTTCATCCTTACAGGCGTCCGGTAATTGGTTATGACCAAGATATCCGTAATCTTGAACCAAAAGATGTGCAAAAGTTTTTTGATAGTTATTATGTACCGAGTAATTTAGCGATCGCTATTGTCGGAGATGTCAATCCGGCTGAAGTGAAAAAGCTGGCACAAATCTATTTTGGACGCTTTCGAGCGAAAACAAAAGCTGTTGAGCAATTACCGGTGGAACCGGCACAAAAACAAACCAGGGAAGTGACTCTAGAATTACCTTCTCAACCGTGGTATTTAGAAGGTTATCATCGTCCAGCAGTAACTCATCCTGATAATGCAGTTTACGAAATTATTGGCAGTTTATTGAGTGATGGGCGCACATCACGATTGTATAAGTCTTTGGTAGAACAACAGCGCTTGGCGCTAAATGCTCAAGGTTTGAGTGGATTTCCAGGGGATAAATATCCAAACCTGATGCTATTCTATGCTCTCACGGCTCCTGGTCACACAGTCGATGAGTTGGCGGTGGCTTTGCGAAAGGAAATTGATTCTTTGAAAAATCAGCCTGTGGCAGCAAGTGAATTACAACGAGTAAAAACCCAAGCACGGGCGAGTTTGTTACGCACCCTTGATTCCAATATGGGAATGGCTCAACAGTTGTTGGAATATGAGGTGAAAACTGGTTCTTGGCGGAATTTGTTTAAGCAATTGGATGAAATTGCCGCGGTAACGCCTGCTGATGTTCAAAGAGTGGCTAAGGCAACTTTTACGCCAGAGAATCGCACCATTGGTAAGCTGTTGTCGAAACAGGGATGAGAAATGAACCGCAGAGGACGCAGAGGAACAGAGATATGCAGAGGTACAAGGTGAAGGGTAAAAGACTAAATGGTAAGAGGTTTGTTTTTGGTTTGATGGTGGCTTTGGCTTTTGTAGTTTCAAGTTTTAATTTTTCTCTGGCGGCGACGGCACAGGCTAAGGAATATACAGAGTTGCAGTTTGCACCGCTAGCGGAGATTAAGCTACCTAAGTATGAGCGGTTCGTGTTGCAAAATGGTTTAGTTGTGTATTTGATGGAGGATCACGAACTGCCGTTGGTAAGTGGTACAGCGTTGGTGCGTACTGGTAGTCGTTGGGAACCAGCCCAAAAGGTAGGGTTGGCTGGTTTTACAGGCACGGTAATGCGGACTGGGGGAACCAAGAAGCATTCGCCTGATGAGCTAAATGAGATATTGGAACAACGGGCTGCTGCTGTGGAAACTAGTATTAGCGAAGCTGCGGGTAATGCCAGTTTTGAAGCACTCAGTGAAGATTTAGAAACGGTGTTTGGGCTGTTTACTGAGGTGCTGCGAGAACCAGTGTTTGCTACTGAAAAGTTAGATTTAGCTAAGACACAGGCTAGAGGTGGTATTGCCCGGCGCAATGATGATCCAGATAATATTGCCAGTCGAGAATTTCGCAAATTAATTTATGGTAAAGATAGCCCGTATGCTCGCACGATTGAGTATGCAACACTTGAGCGGATTGAGCGCGAGGATTTGGTGAAGTTTTACCAGCAGTATTTTCACCCTAATAATATGATATTGGGGATTGTAGGTGATTTTGACCCAAAGAAAATGCGATCGCTTATCCAAGCTAAGTTAGGCGACTGGCAGCGTAACCCCAAAATCACTAATCCCCAGTTGCCAGAGGTGCCGCCAGCAAATGCAACTGGCGTATTTGTGGTAAATCAGCCGCAACTGACCCAAAGTAGCGTTCTCATCGGGCATTTAGGCGGACGCTTCGACAATCCAGATTATCCAGCGTTGGATGTGTTGAATCGGGTGTTAAATGGGTTTGGTGGGCGGTTATTTAATGAAGTGCGATCGCGTCAAGGTTTAGCTTACTCTGTATATGGTCTATGGAGTCCCCGCTTCGACTACCCTGGCATCTTCATTGCTGGTGGGCAAACCCGCTCTGATGCTACAGTACAGTTTGTCAAAGCTTTACAAGCTGAAATTAAGCGTATCCAAAATCAAACAGTCACCGCCAAAGAACTAGCTTTTGCTAAGGAATCTACACTCAACTCTTTTGTATTCAACTTTCAAAACCCCAGCCAAACCTTATCACGGCTGATGCGATACGAATATTACGGCTATCCGGCTGATTTTCTGTTTCGCTATCAAAAAGCCGTAGTAGCAACAACAGCGGCTGATATCCAACGAGTAGCAAAGCAATACCTCAAGCCAGAAAATATTGTGACTTTGGTAGTGGGCAATCAAACTGCCATTCAACCACCTCTAACACAGCTAGCGGCAAAAGTAACGCCCATAGATGTGACAATTCCCTCGCCACCCCAAGCTCAGAATTAGCGGGTATGTTCATATCTTGTACCTGACCCTGAGTACGCCTTGAACTTAAGTTTAAAGCTTATAGCTAAAGTCCGTTTTAACGGACTGAAATTGATGTTTAGTCAGCTTAAGCTTACTTCAGCTTTGAGCCTGTGAAATTTATTTCTCGGCGGTAAATTGGGCAGGTGCAAGATTTGAGCCTCTTACTAGCGCGACTACGCGCCAGCAAAATATAAAAGAAACACTTTCTTCCCCTACTCCCCACTCCCTAAGATAAGTCGGTGAGAAAAAACCTAACTATGTTACGAAAGATTAACTAAGTTAAAAGCCTCTTCCCTCCTGCCTTCTGCCTCCTGCCTCCTGCCTTATCTTGACGATAAATATTCACGACGACCTACTTACTCCCTACTCCCTGTGTTTCTTGAGAGATCAGTTCTAATGTAGGGACAACACCAAAGCCAAGAACTTAATTAATATAAAATCATAACTTTACTAGACACAAATACTTGATTTTTGTCTATAAAGTTAATTTAAAAACATTGACTTTATAAGATGAAAGAGCAAAATAATATAAGAGAACTAATTTGAATTTGAAGAATCAAATTATCTTAGTTTTGTTACTTAATATCATTGTATTTATGGAGGTGAGTAAATGGTTAGGATAAAAATTTGTGATCTGCATTCTCATGTAGATGAATCACTTCTCAATGAAATAACCCATAGAGAAATAAAAGCCGTAGAAGGTGGTGTAGTAGGAAGACAATATCCTTATCCTGATACGTTTTACGGAAATGATATACCCAATACAGACAATACAGACAATAAAACCAGCAATGATACATCAGTTGCAAGCACGCTACGACAAGTAAATGGTCTTGTTGATAACTTGAGGCTTGAATTGGATAAAATATTTGGTAGGTTGTAGTAAGAATAAATGTTTCACTGAGTGGATGTTCTTGGCTTAAGTTTTCTCCTTATTATCTATCGTGCGTTGTAATTCGATTTTCAAAGGAAATTAGAACGCACAATTTTTTATGCAAATTATTAACATCATAAATTTTTTATACTAATTCCTAATTAAAATAGACATAGATAACCGCAATTTTAATCGTTAACTACTCCAGTGCAAGACCTTGACAGGGTGTCCGCCCACAACAAGGGCATGAAAATCTGCTTTATTTACTCAACTCTCCTAACTCAATGTGAGTTCGACAGATTTAAAAGACCCCTCTCCAAACCTCTCCCCTGAAAGGAGGAGCCACTGCGTTGGGCGGCTTTGCCGACTTGAAGCATGTGGCGTCAGAGGCTTAAAAAGCTTGATTTTTCGTTTTTTACCAAAGATGTTAAAGCCCCTCTTTGCGTCGGAGAGGGGTTGGGGAGAGGTTCATCGAACTCACGTTAACTCATACCATTTCCATATGAAGATGCACAGAAAGAACCCTACCGCTTGGGGCATCTCCTTTGTTAAGTGGAAGTTGGGAGGGGTCAACAATGGGGTGTGGCCCCACCCCCGTTGCGCTCGTGGGAAGAAAGCGTTGAACGGAAGCTCAAACTCCGATCAACGCTCTTGCGTCTTGAAAAGACGTAGCTCTGTCCCAGGAGGTTGTTGGGGCTGTCTTTTCCCTACACCACACACCCCACACCCTACACCCCACCCCAACGGGGCTTGGTCAAAATAATATGCAGCTTCATAGAGAATTGGTATCAGCACTTTCAAGACATATATGAGCATCCTGCAACGGAGAAAGTAAAACTTGCTCATTCACAAGTCAAAAAAAGTCAAAAATATTAAATATTCCAGCTACTAACCAAAGCCAAAATAATATTAAAACTAGACGGAACTCATCTACATATGTCTTTTTCAGCAGCTAAATACCATTGACTTTTCACAATTGCCTAAATAAAAATTGCAATAGCAGTTAAGCAAAACGTAGCTTAATCGCTAGCTAAACCAATTGAATTGAAAGCAATTTTTTTAGGAGAAAATCATGGCAAATATCACTCTTTCTGAACTACATATTGCTGGTTCAGAATTGTTCCAAGATTCCGAAAGTTTTCTTAATGAACTGAACAATGTAGAATCTATTTCTGGCGGTAGCTACGGTACTGGTGTCAGCGATGCTTCAACATTAACCAAGCTAGCTGAAGCATTTGTCGATGTATATGGCATTGGTCACATTGCCTTTTTAGCTAAGTCATTTAGCAGCAACGGTTACGGTGGTTATACCGGTAAATATTAATAGCTGAAGATTTAACTAATCAGCTAGATGGCTCTTTTGGGATTCAAGCAAAAAATCCCAAAGAGTCAGATTCACCAGAATACCGACTAATTAACCCCTAGATTTCACTTAATTCAAAGCAAGTTGTTTCGGAGGAAATCATGGCAAATATTACTCTTACTGAATTAAATATTGCTGGTTCCGAATTGTTCCAAGATTCTGAAAGCTTTCTTAATGAACTGAACAATGTAGAATCTATTTCTGGCGGTAGCTACGGTACTGGTGTCAGTGACTTTTCAACATTAACCAAGCTAGCTGAAGCATTTGTCGATGTATATGGCATTGGTCACATTGCCTTTTTAGCTAAGTCATTTAGCAGCAACGGTTACGGTGGTTATACCGGTAAATACTAATAGCTGAAGATTTAACTAATCAGCTAAATGGCTCTTTTGGGATTCAAGCAAAAAATCCCAAAGAGTCAGATTCACTAGAATACCGACTAATTAACCCCTAGATTTCACTTAATTCAAAGCAAGTTGTTTCGGAGGAAATCATGGCAAATATTACTCTTACTGAATTAAATATTGCTGGTTCCGAATTGTTCCAAGATTCTGAAAGCTTTCTTAATGAACTGAACAATGTAGACTCTATTTCTGGCGGTAGCTACGGTACTGGTGTCAGTGACATTTCAACATTAACCAAGCTAGCTGAAGCATTTGTTGATGTATATGGCATTGGTCACATTGCCTTTTTAGCTAAGTCATTTAGCAGCAACGGTTACAGTGGATACTAATAGCTGAAGAGTTAACTAATCAGCTAGATGGCTCTTTTGGGATTCAAGCAAAAAATCCCAAAGAGTCAGATTCACCCAAGTACAGGCTAATTATCCCTAGATTCCACTTAATTCAAAGCAAGTTGTTTCGGAGGAAATCATGGCAAATATTACTCTTACTGAATTAAATATTGCTGGTTCCGAATTGTTCCAAGATTCTGAAAGCTTTCTTAATGAACTGAACAATGTAGACTCTATTTCTGGCGGTAGCTACGGTACTGGTGTCAGTGACTTTTCAACATTAACCAAGCTAGCTGAAGCATTTGTGAATGTATATGGCATTGGTCATATTGGCTATTTAGCTCATTCATTTAGCAGCAACGGTTACAGTGGATACTAATACCTGAATATTTAACTACTGATATAGATGGCTTTTTTGGGGTTATAGGTGAAAATTAATTTCTCTAATCAACAGAGTTTTAAAGATTACTAAGAACTCCAAAAAGCTAGCTAATAAAGCAAATCACAGTTTCATGACAATAAGTGGATTAGGACAAAATCATGGCAAATATCACTCTTACTGAATTACATACAACTGGTTCTGAATTATTCCAAGATTCCGAAAGTTTTCTCAACGAACTGAACAATCTAGACTCTATTTCTGGTGGTGACTACAGTACTGGTGTCAGCGACTTTTCGACAATAATCAAGCTAGCTGAGTCATTTGTCGATGTGTATGCCATTAATAACATTGCCTTTTTAGCTAAGTCATTCAGCCACAGCAACAGCACAGGCTACTAATAGCTGAAGAGTTAACTAATGAACTGAGCAATGTAGACTCTATTTCTGGTATAAGCTATAACAGCCTCAGAGACCTTTCAATTTAATTGCAAATCTTTTCACTGAAAAGAGAACCTGACTTATAGGAGGAAATCATGGCAAATATTACTCTTTCTGAACTACATATTGCTGGTTCTGAATTCTTTCAAGATTCTGAAAGCTTTCTCAATGAACTAAGCGATGTAGATTATATTTATGGTGGTACTGATAGCTACAGCAATAGTATCAGTGATATTTCTACACTTGTGAAGTTAGCTGAGGCGTTTGTTGATGTATATGCTATTGGTCACATTGCTTGGATAGCTAAATCATTCAGTAAAGCTTAATTAGCGTAGTTTGATAGTTAACTATCGAGCTAGATAGCTGTCCTGGGATTGAAGATAAAAAGGAATTCATGTTATTAACATGGTTTTTCTGCATTATTAACAATCCCAGTAAGCCAAATTAAGCAGTGATTTACTTGATTAACCATCCGCCCCACTGACTTTAAAGGCAAATTTCTATAGTAGTCAACTTTGTTTTTGAACTGACTCGCATAGGTAGGTAATAGGTAAATATTAATAGGGAATCAGCCTATTACAGTCGTACTGAGTTATTTCAAAAATAAAATATGGTTGCTATAGTTTATCAACCATAGTTACGTCGCCTATATTCTGGTTAATCTATATTCCACTGTTGTTTATGAGACAGTAAATTATCAGTTATTCGACCTTATATCAACTAATGGAACAATGATTATTCTGGGAATTGATTAAATGGCAAACATCATAATTTCTGAACTCAACTTAGTTGATTCAGAAACCTACCTGACCGAGATCAATAAGATAGATTCTATGTTGGTATATGGTGGTGATAATTATGCATTTTCTCAATTTATTAGCTTTACTTTAAAGCTACTTAAATTTGTAGTAGCTATTTATGCAATTCACAGCATTACCTTGCTAGCAAAATCATTCAATACTAATGATACTAATGCTTATTTACCTCCATTTACTCCATTTATTTCTAATTATTGAACTGTCACAAGGATGAGCGATAAGACTTTGTGTGCAATCTATGTATGGGTAACATTACTGTGGTTTTACAGTTTTTTAATTAATCAGTAGCAAATTTTCACTCTCAAAATAAGCATCTGAAACTATGCCTTTTTTATTAAGTTCTCAAAACGTTATCGACTACTTAATTTCCCTAGGATTGTGTACTTTAGAAGACCAATCATTAGCTAAGATTGAGCTAAAACCTGCCAAAAACTTTAACTTGTTAATTAGCTTATCAGAGAATCGGCAACTGCTAGTTAAGCAAGAGCGTCTTAATCGAGAAGGAAAAACTGCTGGTGAGTTTTTACAAGAGTGGAAAATTCACAATTTCTTCCGAAGATTTCCAGAAATTAGTTATATTGAATCGTCTTGTTCGGAAGTGTTGCATTTTGATGCCGAAAATTCTATCATTGTTTTCAATTATCTCGATAACTATCGAGATTTATCAGATTTCTACACTAAAGATAATTTATTTCCAACTGAGATTGCTAGGGCAGTCGGAGCTACTTTAGCATCAATCCATCGTGCAAGCATTAACCATCAAGACTATCGTGAATACTTTCAAAATACTCAGGATGCATCTAGCCAGCAAACTCCAAACCTAAATATGGGAATGGATAGAATAACTCCAGAAATTTTTGGTCAAGTACCTGCCGATGGACTGAAATTTTTTGCTCTCTATCAACGTTACGACAGTTTAGGACAGGCGATCGCAGATTTAGGTAGTGCTTTCACTTTCTACTGTCTGACTCATAATGACTTGAAGCTGAACAATGTCCTCATTTCCCTCGATTGGGAACAAGCAGTTTTGAATGAATCATTGTCTGGTGAGAATATCATTCGATTAATTGATTGGGAGCGTTGTGCTTGGGGAGATCCAGCTAATGATGTAGGAACAGTGCTGGCTAGTTACTTGCAACTATGGTTGAATAGTACGGTTGTTGGTAAAGAAATGGCGATTGAAGAGTCTCTACGCCTAGCCACAACTCCCCTGCAACTTCTCCAGCCTTCTACAGCAGCGTTAGTGACTGCTTATTTAACTGAATTTCCAGAAATATTGGAAGCTCGTCCTGATTTCTTGGTAAGAGTCACGCAATTTTGCGGTTTAGCGTTGATTAGAGCTATTCAAGCAACACTCCAGCATGAAAAAAGATTTGGTAATGCCGGTATCTGTATGCTTCAAGTTGCTAAGAGTTTGTTGTGTCGTCCGCAAGCATCTATACCAACCATTTTCGGTGTAGAAGCATTAGACTTGTTACCCACTAACTTATCTCGCGTGTAGAAGAGAGATGAGGGAGATGAGGGAGAATATTTTGCTTGCTCTCCTAGGCCTCTTCTCCCCTACTCCCCTGCTCCTCTGCTCCTCTGTCCCCCCTGTCCCTTTTACTCACAGGCCAGTCTTTATGCAACTATTAGATTCGCTACAAACTCAACTTCCAGAGATTCCAGAGTCATTGCAGATATCATTGCACGATATTATTCATAAAGTTGAAATCCAGTCTCAGTATTGTATTAAGCATCCAGATTATAAAGCAATGGAATTGCCGGAGTTGGCAGTTTCCCGCTTTCTACAAATGCCCTTGGATTTCCAGAATCAGTATCTGGGTTTGCAACTACGTTCATTTCTCTACGGCATCTACTACAACGGTTCTTTGAAACGTGCCCTCGCACCAGATGCAGAAACAACAAATGCGGAATTAAACCAAAATCTAGAAAATAATACTCTTTTGGGCGTAGACATAGCTTTTTATGAACGCTTGCACATAAGCAATAAAGGAGAAGGCTACTTTAGCAATGATTGGCTTGTAGTTAAAGAAGAAACAGATGATATTTTAGTGGTGTATAAGAATGGTTTGAAACTGTATATTCAGCGTAATCTACATCTACAACCAGAACAGCAAGCTGTTAATGTCGGCAATTCAGTTGCGATTAAAATGCCTAAGAATTTGGTACAAAGTGCATTTTATATGGCAGTTGGTAATGCAGCTTCTCATGGGAATCAGAATATTGTACGTGTTTACTTTAACTTATCCCCAGAAGGTGCAGTTGCAGTGATGGAAAGTTTAACTACACAACTAAACTCTATACTTATTCCCTTCTCTTTTAAAGCACTATACAACCCTTCCGATTATGGGCGTTGTGACTCGGCAGTCCTTTACTTTGACAAACATAACTATGAAGCTGTTCACCCAGTATTAGAGAGGGTGTATTTGGAGAATCAATCTTATTTTCAACCAGAAGTACCTTTGTTTACCAAGTTGATAGTACCTGGATTAGCGATCGCTGAAGAACCAGACCGAAAATTTAGCGATCACGAAAGTTTTGGTACACACCGATGTCAAGTGATTGCTAATGGTTTGTTAGATGCTTGGCAACAAGGAAATAATACACCAGAAGGTAGAATATCTGCCATTTTGGAACATTTTTCTTTGAATCAAATTGAATTACAACGTCCTTATCTCAATGCCAACTCTGAAGATATCTACGCTCCTTTTCAGATATAAAATTCAATATCATTGATCATACTAACTCTCGACTCACAATAGAGTTTTAGTTGAGATCGATAGTAGGGTGCGTTATGGCTTTAGCCTAATGCACCATATTATCTAACGGTATTTTAATCATATTTTTTGCTACAAATAATATCAAGTATAACTTTTATACAAGTCAACAATGCTCTGGCTTACCTAAAAAATATTAACGGAAATTTAGTTCTGATATTATCCGAAAAATATCTCAAACTTTATATAGAAGCTCAAGCATAAAGTACACAAAGAAAGATATGTATTCAGCTATTTGATGCTGGTTTTTTCTTTCTTTGTGTTGTAGTTTGAATCTAGGCTAGATTTTAGTCAATGGCATTATTACTAAAATTAAGCTGGTTTGAGCAAATCTTTGGATGATTGAGCAGTTGTATTTTCTTGAAGCTTGGCTACAATTTCTAAACCAGCGATTTGTTGTTGTAACCAATTGGTAAAGAAATCTCCTATAATTTGAAGACGCAATTGCTCATTTAGTTGTGGTTTAATAATTTCCTCAACTGCTATTATGTGTACTCCTTTTGGTGTAATTATTGGCTTAAGAATCTGTGGAGGAGTAGCGCCAAAGACTGCGGCAGCAATCTCTGGTCTAAAATCAGTACGATGGCGAATTCCCTGATAGCCGCCAGCGCGGCGGATTTCTGGATTTTGGATGTATTGGCGAGCGATTTCTTGGAAACTGATTTCACCTTCTTGCAAGGCATAAAAGATTTCTAGAGCCAAGTCTTCATCATCTAAAATTACTTCATAAGTGACTGCTCCAGAATAGTCAATTTGATGGGCATAAAAAAAAGGTTCTACTTTATCTGCAAATAAATGATTTGCTAATTTTGCAGAAAGTAAATTTGTTTTGACTATTTCTTCAAAATCATCTAAGGAAAGATGATGTTTTTCTAGCCAAGCCCAAGTATCTTCTGCTTTAACTAGTTTGTTAGCCAAGCGCATATTATCTGCTGCCTGTTGAAGTTCTTCTGTTTCCGCTTCAATTCCTTCTTTTTCAGTGGTATCAGCAATAATTTTCCTAGTAGCGATCGCTTCTAATATACTAGGAATTTGACATGATAACTTGATATGGTAAATAATATCTTCCGTAGAAATATTTAAAATATTTTGCATCAGGCATTCCTCCCAGTATAGAACTAATTAAAGATTGTTAATCCAGGCTTTTTTAGCTAATTTAGTAGCTTATCTATCATATTTACGTGATATAATGTTTCATGTCTCTATCCGATGATACTTTTAATATTTAAAATTTTAATTATCACGATAAATATAAAGTTTTAATACTGATTGATTAGTATAATGTCTTCAAATAAGAATATTTGGCACACAATATTAAAGGAAATAGTTATAAATTAATATGTTCTTGTTGGTTTTAATTCTAAAAATATAATTAAAATTATTTGAGTTGCTTTTTCAAAAAGCAGTAAGCTTATACTCACTTTTTTTCTTAAGATTTTATCCAGGAACAAGTAAGTTCCTAAATTTAGGTAGACTGCTATAGTTAGGCTAAAATACTGAATTTAATCTCAAAGTTATATTTATGTAAATAATTAGCATAGAATGAAAAACGTGCAGACAGACATTGATATCTCATCGCACGTCTTAGGAATACTAAAATATCCAATAGCGAACCATTAAATTATGAAATAGACAGTTAACCTTGAAAAGTCAAGGGTCAAAAACTTGTTGTCAGAAATATTGAACAGACTACCAGATTTATATGATGTATTATTTACACCATCCTGAATAGTAGTCAACTGAAGATTGGAAGAATTATTATCCCAAGGCAAAAGACCATTGCCTGATACAGCATCAATTTCTTCTGATTTGAGGTCATGCAAAAATGTCTTTGCATCCACAGGATGTAAGTCATAAATTACTATTTTAGCCATTGTCTTATTTTCGAGGTCAGGATTGAAACATTTGTATAACTTTAATAAGCCTTAATTGCCGACATTTAGGCAGCTAAATAGGCGTTGCAGAACAGTGGTATGAATTGAGCCAGGTAGGAAAATTAGCCACACAGTCAGAGTTTTACAACTTAAGCAGACTGCTTTAGAGGATATCTGAAAAGTGGGCAAAATATACATTTGTTATTCTGATCCGTAGGATAAAAATAGCAATTTACTGTAAGTTGATGAGGTACTTCACTACGCTATCGCTCTGTTCAGGATGATATTGCTGGCTTAAAAGACATCCTCTGAGAGCAGGAAATATCTCTCTATCAACAGGATGGAAGTATACAATTAATAATTGGGTCATTGGAATATTTTCTGAAACCTTAATTATTTTGACTATTCAATTCTTACATCATTTATTAAAAATCAATTGTAAATTTATTATTTGAAATTATTTTTCAAATATAAAGTTTTTGTACTAAAGTAAAAATTATACATTGTGTACTAAAAAAATATAAGCATCTATTTAGTTTTTAGTTGTGATATTTTTATAGGATTTTTTATTTTTTTGTATATCATAATCAAAGAAATTAACAAAAAGACAGTTAAATAGCAAAGATAGATTTAACGATTTAGGTATAATTTATATTTAAAGACGTTAATAATACATTTTTTTTGATTAGTTTAACGTATAATTTTTAACTAAAAAGTATTGCATATTTTTTGTATAACTAGTAAAGCTGAAAACAAGTTTATAGCAGGAGGCAGAAGGCAGCTATGCTGGAGTTGAAGCAGTCCCCGTCTTGGTATTAGCGTAGCGGTAGCGACGCAAGGCGAAGGGCAGGAGGTAAAAGTATTACTATTCCTAACATTCACGCTCTTCATATGTCCTAACCTATGTGATTACGGCTATATAAATAGCTATTGAATTAAATTAAAAATAAAGAGGCGCTGAAATGCCAAAATTAGAGCAGTCTCTATAGACTGCTCTAATTATCAGCAACCAGATACATGTTTTACCCCAAAAAGAGTAGGGATTTACTAATTACTAAAGCTCCAAACCACCTTTTTGTAATTTCTTAAACGGATCTAATATAAAGTCGATCACTCTACGCTGACGGACAATTACCTCTGCAGTTGCTGTCTGACCAGGCGTTAAAGTGATATATTTGTTAGCAACTTGGATATAAGGCTGATCCATCACAATATCCAACTCATAGGTTTCTATTTTGTTTTCGCTATTCGTCTGAACTTTTGAGTTAGGTGAAATCCAATTAACATGCCCTTGCACTATTCCATAATCTTGGAAAGGATAAGCATCAAACTTGATTTTCACTGGCATTCCCACTTTCAAGAAACCACTTTGTTCGCTTGGCATCTGAGCTTTGAGAATCAGAGGAGTATTGTTGGGTGCAATTTGGGCAATTACTTGTCCTGCTTCGACTGCGGGGCCTGGTTTTTGAATGGGTAACTCAAAAATCGTACCATCGATAGGCGATCGCACCACTCGTTGCTCTAACTGCAACTGCAAGGAAAGGATTTGGCTTTGAGTCTGAGCTATGTCAGATTCCAAACTGGTGATTTGCGTTTGCATGTCTTTGAGCTGTTCTTGATTTTTCAGCACCGCAAGTTTACCGGCTTGCACCACGCCTTGATAGCTGCTTTGCTGTTCTTGTAGGCGAAGTTTTGCTTGCTGAATATCTTCCGTAGCTTGATTCATTGTCGTCTGATAGCGACTCATTTGTTCTTGTAAACGTAGTTGGGCTTGAGTCGCCTCTGATTTGGCTTGTTCTTGGGAAATGAGACTTTCTTCTGCTGTTTTTTCTAGTTCTACAACTTTGGTTTGGGGAATTGCACCCAGGTTTAAAAGTTGGCGATAGCGAGCAGTTTCTGCTACATCTCGACGCAAACGACTGCTGGCTAACTTCTGAGCGATCGCAGTAGAATTGATGCTCTGTCTAGCCTGCTCAACTAAAGCTTGTTTTTCCAATTTTTGGAAGTTATATGCACTCTGTTTTGCATCTAGATTTTGCTGTGCTTGATTGACTTGAGCCATTTTTTCCAATGCTTGAGCTTGGTTTTGTTGCTCTTGGATACTAATTGCCAACAGAAGTTGATTTTTCAGCAAATCCAATTGCGATCGCCGACTGATTAGCCCTTCTAATTTTGCTCGTGTCTGTTGCAAATCCGTTTGTAAGACATCAGAATCTAGTTGCAGCAAAACTTGTCCTGCTTTCACAGTCTGACCTACATGAACACTGACATATTTAACACTACCAGCAACAGGAATGCCCAATGTTTGCGTTGCTCCTTTGGGTTCTAAACGCCCTCTAGCACTTCCTGTCTCATCGACTTTGGAAAACATCGCCCAAGGTAAAATAATTACTGCAAAGCTTGTCAGCAAGTACAGCATTGAGCGTGTCCAGACCTTTGGTAAGGCATCTAGTAGTTCTTCAGTCCCGTAGAACCAATCATTGGCCTCAGTTGTTAGCTGTGTTTGAGAATCAACAACAGCATTAGAGTCATCAACCTGGGGAAGTCTATTCTGTCTTGGTCTAGCGAGTATAGATGATGAATTTGGATATGGATTTGGCATAAGTAATTTAGGGAATTGGGGATTGGGGATTGGTAATGGGTAATTGGTAATGGGTAATGGGTAATGGGTAATTGGTAATTGGTAATTGGTAATTGGGGATTGGGCATGGGGTATTACTCCCCCTCATCCCCCCATCTCCCCAATCCCCAGTCCCATCAACCTGTGGGTGCTAGTTGTTGTTGATTGAGATAAAAATAATGACCTCTTCTGTCAATTAATTCATCGTGGGTGCCGCTTTCGACTAATAACCCGCGATCTAAAACCAGAATTAGGTCAGCATGACGCACGGTGGACAGGCGATGAGCGATGATTAAACTTGTCCGCCCTTTGAGAATGGTTTTCAGGTGATTTTGAATAATCCGCTCAGATTCGGCATCGAGGTGGCTAGTTGCTTCATCTAAGAGTATTAAGCGGGGATTTCCTAGCAAAGCACGAGCGATCGCTAGCCTTTGGCGTTGTCCGCCAGATAGCATCCCGCCGCCTTCACCAATTTCGGTTTCATAACCTCTTGGTAATTGCTGAATAAAGTCATTTGCTCCTGCTAGACGCGCCGCTTCAATAATTTCTTCTAGGGTGGCTTCTGGGTGAGCAATGCTGATATTTTCACGAATTGTGCCGCCAAACAAAAAGGTATCTTGATCGACAACACCAATTTGAGAACGAAGCGATCGCAAGGAAATACTAGTTACATCTTGAGCATCAATTAATACTTTGCCATCTGTCGGCGGATATAGGCCCAAAATCAACTTTGAGAGTGTAGTTTTACCAGAACCGCTACGTCCAACAACGGCTACAGTTTGCTCTGGTAAAATTTCAAAACTGAGATTTTCCAGAACATTAACATCACTATCTGGATGGTAGCGGAAAGTCACATTTTCAAAGCGAATATGACCTTGCAATCTCGGTAAAATTTGACGAGGATGATGTTGAAAATCTTCTTCTGGCTCAGCTTCTAAAACATCATTAATTCGCTCAGTAGAAATGATTACTTCTTGCAATTGATTCCACAACACCACAAGTCGCTGAAAAGGGCGAATGATATTGCCCAACAGCATATTGAAAGCAACTAATTGTCCAATGGTGAGTTGGTTTTGAATCACCAACCATGCACCAAACCAAAGTAACCCTGTACTGACTAAAGATTCAATGGTTGAACTAAAAATCTGTAATTGATTACTAATAATTTGCCCTTTAAAAGTTTTCTTAATTACATTATTTAGTAGTTCTTCCCAATGCCAGCGCACTGTCTGTTCAATTGCCATTGAACGAATCGAACGAATACCGCTGAGGGATTGAATTAGATAACTATTTTCGGTGGCTGAGGCATTAAAAACTTCACGGCTGATACGACGTAAAAAAGGTGTAGCAATGAGCGCCAGTAGTACAAAGGGCGGTACAATCAACAAACTCAGCAATGCCATTTGCCAGCTGTACCAAAACATCAAGCCGACATAGATAAACACTGTCAGCAAATCCAAAGTAATAGATAGTGCTTCACCGGTGAGAAAGCGCTGAATTTTCTGATTTTCTTGAACGCGAGAAATAATATCCCCCACGTAACGCGACTCAAAAAATGATAGAGGCAAGCGAAAGGTATGTTTGATAAAACCTACTAACAAAGCTAAGCTGATGCGGTTGGCTGTGTGATCAAGTAGATATTGTCGTAGTCCATTAATGCCAACGCGAAACAATCCAAAAATCACCAGCCCCAAACCCACGGCGTTTAAGGTGAGAGTGCTACCCTGCACTATTACTCGGTCTAACAATAACTGAGTGAATAAAGGCGTAATCAGTCCAAACACCTGAATCAACAGTGAAGCAACGAACACCTCTAACAGCACTTGTGAGTGGGGTTTGAGTAAATCAAAAAACTGCCACAATGATGTGCTGGTTTCTTCAGTGTCTTTCAGGAAAGGTGTAGGTTGCAATAACAACGCATAACCAGTCCAACCAGCTTTGAATTGCTGCACGGTGAGGGTGCGTTGACCAATGGCAGGATCGCCGACTATCACCTGCTTTTTGTTGATTTCATAGACAACAATGTAGTGCTTACCTTCCCAATGTGCGATCGCTGGTAGGGGTTGTTGTGCCAATTTATCGAGGCTAGCTTTTACAGGACGGGTAGCAAAACCAATACTTTCTGCTGCTACTGTTAAACCCCGTAGTGATGCTCCACTGCGGTTGACGTTGGCTTGCTCCCGCAGTTGATTCACACTCAAACGCTTACCCCAATAGCGACCAATCATCACTAAACAAGCTGCTCCACAGTCTGAGGCGCTTTGCTGTTCAAAAAACGGATACCGTTTGGTTAAGCGTCCCCACAAATGCCCTGCTCTCACCTTTGGGCTGGGAAAGTAAGCTTTTCGTTGATTTTGTTTTACTTGGGGGGTTGGGGGTTGGGGATTAGGTACTGGGGAACTCGGGGCCCCCTCTGGGGATAAGGGGCGATGGGGATTGGGTAATGGGGAAGAGTCTTCTCTACTCCCGACTCCCGACTCCCCACTCCCTATTTCTTGTAATTTGAGTAAATCTGCCAATTGCGGCCAGTATTCTAGTGCAATTTGCCAATCATCATTTTTGAGAGTGTAAACAATAGTTGGTTGGTTGACTCGCCAATTTCCTACCTTTGGAGATGCATAAATGTTTCCTGGTGTCAATGTATGCCCGTCAGCATCTAATACTTCTCCTCGACGCAATAGCCAAAGCTTGTTTTGTTTGAAGAGCTTGGTTGGAAATGAGCCAGTTTCTAAAGTTTGGCGCTCAAATAAAGACAATGCTTTGAGAACCTCTTCCACAGAGCTATTGTGAGGAAGTAAGGTGCTTTGACATCGTAACAATAATAAATCCCAAATTTCTGCACTTCTTTTGAGGCGATCGCGAATACTCGGATATTTATGTATCACCTCATGCAATACTGCTTGTGAAAGATAGCAAAGTTTTAAGTTAACAGAAGCTCTTGCAACATAAGGGCTAAATTCCTCTTCAGGAAATAAAGTTAATTCGCCAAATGACGCCCCAGTTGAGAGGGTAGTAATTAAGTTATTAAAGCTATCTAAGAGTCTAACTTTACCCCCAAGAATAATAGAAATTCCGGGGGTTGCTGCCGTTGCTTGCCAAAACTGTTTTGCTACAGGTGGTTCGATAATTTCCACCCCTTGCAAGCACATCTCAATTTCACTATCTGACAGTTGCTCACCCAAAGTTTGGGTGAGTTGTTGAGTTAACTGTTGCCGAGAAAACGCTGATGGCATTTCCTTACCTCCTTTGGGAGTGACAAGTAAAAAAGTGCAGGGGAGTAGGGGGGAGTAGGGGTGATGGGGAGATGAGGGAGATGAGGAAGATGAGGAAGAAATAACTAATTCCCAATTCCCAATTTCCAATTTCCAATTTCCAATTCCCCATCCCCCATTTAATGATTAGTTGGAATCAAGTTAAATGACCAATTAAAATTAGGTTCAGGGTTATATTGCAAGTCAGTGATTGTAATCGCTGCATCTTGATTTTGGTCAGTTTCTGGTTGAGAGGAACTTTTACGTTTGGTGGAAAGTCCCATTTGTTTTAAAAGGCGATTAACATGGCGATCGCTGATTTCAATACCTAATTCATTTGCTAGATGCTTGCTTAACCATTGGGCTGTCCAGTAAGTAAATGCATAACCATAATCACGAGGACTATTGCTTACCAATTCTTTCAAACGTTCAATATATTGGTTATTGACAATCTTTGGTCTACCTATCGGACGCTCATTCCATTTATGTGCTAAACCTGCTTCTGCTAAACCCACCCAATAGCGTGCCATTTCTTGTGAACAACCTAATATTTCACAGATTTGGCTTTGAGATTTACCTATATCTGCCAATAACATAATTTCAATTCTTCGCCGATATTCTGGCTGTAAATTATTCTGCAATTGTTTCAACAAAGCCTTTCTTTGAAAAGGTGTTAAAAACTTGCTATCGTGCATGTCGTAGTTTTGAAAAATCTTGTCTTTGCTAGAATAGTTTGACATAATCATTACCAGTTTCTGTCTAATGAAAAATACAGAAAAATCTCTTCAATGTCTCTGTCGCAACAAGATTCATACTTCAAGGATCACATATGCAAAATTCATCACCACGCCTTCGATTAAAGTCGCGGCTAGCTGTAGACACACCTTTTTCAGCTGACTCAAGAGTACAAAACCCCTATTTTTTTCTGAGTTTGCCTAGACAAACTACTCTTCTCCTGACGGAGACGCTACGCGTAGCTTGCTTAAGCGTAGGGGTACGGGTTCTGCTTCGCAGTACGCATCTACGTTTGAGGAACACCCGTTGTAACAACTGGTGTGCAACTTCTAGTCTTTCGGACACGTGATATTATTTCTCTGCTACCGCCACTTTTAACCCTCAATATTCTGCCTGAATGTGCTGTGTTGGGTTCATAGGTTAATTAAAAGCTTTCTGGCGCGTCATGGGATTTTTTTATTTTTTCCAGCCAGCAAAAATTTGTTTCGAGACTGCGATTTAAAAGTGTAAGGATAGATAGTTCGCAAATCGTAGTTACCAAACCTGACAAAATATGCAGCAGGCATAGCTGTTGTCTCACCTAATAAACATCAGTTTCTGGTAAAACACCTAGGAACTCCAAGAAATTAATTACCCAGCTTGAAGTTATTGACTATTGTACGGGCGTCAAGACTTACGTCCGTATTGACTGTTAACTGTTAACCATGGACAGTCAGCAACAAACAATTACAATAAGATATTTTTTAGTTGTAAGTGCTATGGTTGATGATCACGGCTACGTTAGAGTCTTCTAGTCACTCCTATGTTGAGGATGTTACTGAACTTCCAATATAAGTTCATAGGTCAACCTCAATATATTTAAATCAGTTATGTTTAGATTCCCAAAAAAGCTTGCAACTTTTTCTATGGATTGGAAACTAAAGGTAGCTAAGGTCAGGTATGAGTACAAATCTACTTCTTAGAATAACGTAATACAGGCTATTTTCTCATCCGTAGATGTAATACATCTGAAGAAGTAACCTAGAAGAGAAGTTCAACGAAAAAGTGACAGTTCCTCACTATATTGTTTTAACCACTGTTATTTTTGTAGAAATTTTTCTAAATATAGTCAAGAGCTTTTAACAGGAAAGCTGTAATTTTAATAAATCTTTATATTAGCTTCACGAGAAATTAACAATTACTTGTATCAGTAATAAACTAGTTTAATTATTGAATGTTTCGGTAACAAAATATGTAGCATCGGTAATTGCTGATTAAGCCGTAGTTGTTAATATCAACTTCTATATTTTCATACATAACTGTTATCAGAGGATAGAATGAGTTTAGCAATAATTAGTAAACGTGCATCTATCTTTGGCAATAAAAGAATATATTTAGGGAATTGGGAATGGGGCATTGGGAATTGGGAATTGGAAATTGGATTCTACTATTAGTCATCACATCTCACCCATTACCCATTACCCATTACCCATGCCCTGCCCCCATCAAGCTATCTCACAGAAAAAGCTTCACTAAATCGACGAGTAATAGGTTCGATTATGAATGTCAAAATTGACTTCTTACGAGTGATAATTTCACCATTAGCAGCCATACCTGGAGTAAATGTAACCTCTTGACCCCGCACATTTATTGAGTGTTTACTTAACCGAATTCTGGTAGGAAAAACTAAACCTAGTTCTTTATCTACAATTGCATTGGGACTAACTTGAACGACTTCACCATCAACTGTGCCAAATTCTTGGAAGGGGAATGTTGCCATTTTCACTTTTGCTTTCATACCCTGACGAATAAAGCCAATATCGCGGTTGAGAACTTTCACCTCTAGCAACATCTCTTCACCTTCTGGCAAAATTGATAACAACTCTTCACCCGCTTGTACTGGGCCTTTAGTTGCTTTAACTTTGTAAATAGTGCCTGCAACTGGAGCCTTAATAGTTTCTTCTTCTTCCTGCTTTCTAGCCTGTTCAAGTTGACCGGAAACGTTGGTTAGTTCTTCTTTGCGCTTGTTGATTTGGGTTAAAATTTCACTTTGGCGCTCTGATGCTAAACGTTGTGCTTGATTGAAAGCAGCTTGATAAGCTTGTTCGGCTTGGCGAATTTCTTGAATTTGGGCGGCAATATCTTTTTGTAGAGAGTCTACTTTATCTTGAGCTTCTGTTAACCTATTTTGAGCGTTGATGACTTCATCTTTGGCTTTGGTAATTTCTGTGTTGGCACGATTTAATCTTTCTTGGGCATCTAGGTAATCGATTCTGCCTACAGCGCCAGAATTAACTAGGGTGCGTAAGCTTTCTTCTCTGTTTTGAGCGATCGCTTGACCATTTTCCACTTTACCCAAGATATTTTGTGCATTCACCAAGTTAGCTTGAGCGTTAACAAAGCTGGTTTTAGCATTGGCTTGGTTTTCCTGCAAGCGCTTGAGGCGCACTTTCGACTGATCAATAGCTGCTAGCAAACGATTTGCTTCGGCTTCCGCCGCTGCTTGACGCGCTTGATAGTCCCTTAAGCGTGAGCTTAACAGTTCATCTTGCAGTTTTGTACCAGCAGTTTTACCGCCAGTGCGTTCAGCATCTAAACGCTGCAAATCGTCTTGAATTAACTTGCTGGATTTGGCAAGGCGGCTAACATCTGTTTGTTTCAAGTCTGGGTCGCGTTCAATCAGTACTTGGTCTTTAGTGACGCGATCGCCTTCTTTTACCTTCACCGCTAAAATTGACCCACCACCAAGCGATGTTACTGGTCGCACTTGTGTAGAAGCAATTAATTCCCCTGGTGCGATCGCTACTTCATCGATTTGAGAGAAATTCGCCCAAGCGATCGTCCCAAATACTACTAAACTGATGGTTCCCGCTAACAATCTGGTGTAAAGCGGTGGCAATTCTTGTACAGCCTTACCCAATTCATAAGACAGTTGATCTTCTGGCCTAGCGAATCGCTGTTTTGTCTGACGCGCTTGAATGGCATTTGCAACTAAAGGAGATTTCATAAAATTTTAATTATTTGTCCTTTGTCAGTGGTCAGTAGTCAGTGGTCAGTGGTCAGTAGCAACTAACAAATGACAACTGACAACTAACTAATTCAAACTGCTAAATACCGCCGCAGAAAACTTTCCAAGCTTTCCAATTGCAAGTTGAAAATCCTTTCTAAGTTGGCTGTTTCCTCTTTTGTACAGAAAAACTCATTCGACAATAATGTGCGATAGGTTCCCAAAGCTTTTTGTGCTGGGGGATTAAATAAACCAAAGGCACTGCGTAACCCATCAACAACAAATAATGGTGAGTTAATTACTATTGCCTCTTTGCTGAAGACGCGACTAAAAATCCGGGGAATATCCTCACGCAATAAAATCTCCGGGCCCCCCACTGGTAATATTTGGTTACGAGCGCCTTCTAATGTGATTGAATCTACCACCATTCTTGCCAAGTCATCTGTACTTACAATCGAGGTACGGTTTTTGGGATCACCAATCAGCAGATACAAGCCTGTTTCACGAAATCGTTCTGCCAAGGGCAGCAAGTTTGATGCTAATCCAGCTGGGCGTAAAATAGTGTAGTTCAAGTCACTAGCTTCTAAATATCGCTCTACTGCTCGTTTGGCCTTGAACACTGGGGCATCTTCATACCCCCGGTCGGCACCAAGCACAGATATGAATACAAAATGTTGTACTCCATTGGCTTTTGCCTGGTCAATAAGTTCGATGTTGGCGCGATAGTCTAAAGATAAAGCATCGCTGTCAGAACCGTGGGCACTAATAATATACTCAACACCCTGACAAGCTTTCTGGATATCTTTTTCCCGCCGCAAATCACCAACGAAAATGCTTGCTCCTCGGTGTTCTAACTCGCTATAGCGCGAGGTAAGGCGGACAAAGGCCCGCACCGATTTATCCTGTTGGCGTAAAAGTCGCACAACTCGGCGACCAATTCCTCCAGTTGCTCCAGTTACCAGAAACATATAAATACCTAAAATCAATAGTTACAGTCTTTATCGTTCTCACACAGCTAGCTATCTGCTTAAAACTACTTTATAAGATAGATGCTGAAAACCCATGAGCAATAACAACACAGTTGCGTTTTTCGCACTTTAGAAAACTCTTTGTATGGGCAGTCCGTTCAAGTCGGCAAAGCCGCCCACACGGCTGCCCTTGTCTTCGTGTCTTTCATAGTTCTTTGATTTTTAGCACTAATATTATGTCAGCTTGATTACTTATAAAAACTTAAGAACCCCACCCCGGTAAAGCTACGCTTTTCCTCCCCTCCCCTTGGTAAGGGGAGGGGTTGGGGGTGGGGTGAAATGATTGTGGGAATTATAACTAATTACCCGGAGATAAATATAAGGCACAAAGTATTTTGGAATGAAGGAAAATGCCCCATGCCCTATGCCCCACTCCCAATGCCCAATTCCACAATTACGGGCGTATGATCGCTAGGTTGAGTCAATTTTCTGGGTGCGACATCTATAATGCAACTTGTTGCACGCTCGTACAATACTGGTGTGAGATAGTGATGATCAATGCGCCAGCCTAAGTTGCGGCGAAAGGCGGCGGCGCGATAGTCCCACCAACTGTAGTGTCCGCCTTCGGTGGTGAATTTGCGAAAGGCATCGGCAAATCCTAGTTCTAGAACATCTCGTAAAGCTTGGCGCTCTGATTCGGATGCCATAATGTGATTTTCTGGATTTACTTTTTCGTGAATATCTTTGGCTTCTAGAGCAATGTTGAAGTCGCCACACATACAGATGGCAGGTTGCACTAACAGAAGCGATCGCAAATACTCTCGTAGCACTGTTAACCAGCGTAGCTTGAATTCGTATTTCTCGCTGCCTACTGCCGAGCCATTGGGAACATAAAGATTCACAATCCGAATGCCATCAATTACACCTGTGATTACCCGCTTTTGCTCATCCCATTGTGGATCGAGGTTTGGCAAAACGGCACTAAAACCAGTGCTGACATCAATTAATGGTTGACGGCTGATTAAGGCTACACCGTTGTAAGCCTTTTGCCCGGATAAATAAAGGTTATAGTCTAAGTTTTCAAAAGGCGATCGCGGAAAATCATTGTCTACAACTTTCGTTTCTTGCAAGCAAAGCACATCCACCGGATTTTGGCTTAACCAATCAATCACCTGTTCTAGACGAGTGCGAATCGAGTTGACATTCCAAGTAGCGATTTTCATTAGTTACGTTATCTGTATTCACATCAATAAGCAATGTTTTTATTAAAAAAAATTAGTATTATTTAACATTGTTTTATTTTCTGGTTGTTTACCTGATTTTCCCTAATTTAACGTTGAAGAAAATTGATCCCGCCTATATTTTTAGTAGTTTTGGCTACAAAATTTATTGTTTTGTCAGTTATGCTACAAAATATTTTACTTGGTTATGATCCCCAAGGTAGATGAAACCCGGAAAACCTGGGTTATATTCTATAAGTGTAGTCGCCTAGCGCCTATTGCTGAAAGTTTTAAATTTATCGGTGGTAGTTGACGCTACGGTTAACCGAGATTGTACTCTTAAGAGTCATTTAGGTTAATTTAAATGTCAAAAGAGTAAGTAAAAATGCTTTGTCCTCATAAAATAATATCGATATTTAATTTGAGGACAATGTTACTGGCTGAACCAAAACAACTTTATGAAAATCGCTCAAGTTGCCCCCTTATGGGAACGAGTTCCGCCTCTTAGTTATGGAGGCATTGAACTGGTAGTGAGTCGCTTGACCGATGAACTAGTTCGTCGTGGTCATGAGGTAACTTTATTTGCCTCTGGTGATTCTCAAACTTTGGCTAATTTAGAAGCAGTTTATTTGCGTGCCTTGCGCTTAGACCAAAATGTCCAAGATTATGCAGTGTACCAAATTCTAGAACTGAGCCAAGTTTACCAGCAAGCTGCGGAATTCGATATTATCCATTCTCATGTAGGGATGACGGCATTACCTTTAGCGAGTTTGGTTTCAACCCCCACGTTGCATACTCTGCACGACAGTTTTACAAAAGATAGTCGTAAAGTATTTAGCTACCACCAAAACCAACCCTATGTCAGTATTAGTAACGCCCAGCGACAAATCAATTTAAATTATGTTGGCACTGTTTATAACGGGATTGAGCCATTAGACTATCCGTTTGTAGCTCAACCACAACAGCCACCATATTTAGTATTTCTAGGACGCTTTTCTCCAGCAAAAGGCCCACAACATGCGATCGCCATTGCTAAGCAGAGTGGTTGGTGCTTGAAGATGGCAGGCAAAGTTGATGTAGTAGACTCGAAGTTTTTTGAACAAGAAATTGCCCCCCATATTGATGATCAGCAAATTGAATATTTAGGTGAAATCAATCACGCCGAAAAAGCTGAACTTCTGGGCAATGCTGCAATCACTTTGTTTCCTATTACCTGGCAAGAACCTTTTGGCTTGGTGATGATTGAATCAATGGCAACGGGTACGCCAGTCATTGCGATAAATTTGGGTTCCGTACAGGAAGTGATTGCTCATGGCATAACAGGTTTTATCTGCCAAAACTATGAAGAAATGGCAACAATGATTCCTGCGGCCTTGAAACTCACTCGTCAAACCTGTCGAGAACATGTAGAAAACAAATTTAGCGTTAACCAAATGGTTAACGGCTATGAAGCAATCTACAAACAAATTATCGAAAACCGCATTAATTTAATAAATGCTTACATACAGACCGCTAGTATCCAAATTTAATCAACAAATTTTTTGTTCCTTCTTAAACAACAAACTTTTTTTCCAGAGGGCATTACTATGAGTATGAGAGCCAACACATGTCCGTGTTGCGGAGGTTCCCTGCTACGTCATGTTCGTCATAGCGAAGTATATTGGTTTTGTTTGTCCTGCCGCTCAGAAGTACCACTTTTAACTGTCAATCGTCTACCTAATGTGGAAACCCGGAATACAGGAGTCCTACCGCAGTCAACAGTGAATACCTAAAGGGGACTGGGGATTGGGAATTGGTAATTGGTAATTGAGAATTGGTAATTGGGAATTGGGTATTAGTTATTTCTCCCCCATCTCCCATTGCCCCATCTCCCCATCTCCCCATCTCGTGCCCTACACCTGGTAAAATCAGGTGTAGCTAGTTAATTTAGGTCGAAAGCTGTGTTAGCAGCCTTGCTTTATGGTCAAGAAGATTTACGCCTAGAACAGGTAGCTGACCCTACTCCAGCAGTTGGTGAAGTAGTGATCCAAGTGGGGGCTGCTACAACTTGTGGTACAGATTTGAAAGTCTGGCGTCGTGGTGGTCATGCCAAAATGCTCAAACCACCAACTTTATTTGGTCATGAGGCGGCTGGACAAATTGTAGCTGTGGGTGCAGGTGTTACTAATTGGCAAGTAGGCGATCGCGTCGTAGCCAATAATTCTGCACCATGTATGGAATGCTTTTTTTGTCAACGCCAAGAGTATTCTTTGTGCCCAAATTTGACATGGAATAACGGCACTTTTGCGGAATATCTGAAAATTCCCGCACCGATAGTACAGCATAATTTATTGCGGATTCCCGATGAATTGCCGTTTGAATTGGCAGCAATGACGGAACCTTTAGCTTGTGTGTTGCATGGAGTAGCCCGTTCTCATATTAAGCCTCAAGATAAAGTGGTTGTGTTGGGAGATGGGGCGATCGGATTGATGTTCGTGGCTGCTTTGGCGGATACTGCTGAGGTGTTGCTGTGGGGTGGTAACGACCAAAGGTTAGAAATTGGTCAAAAACTTGGTTCAGCCAAAAGCTTTAATTATCATCAAATTGCAGATATTCCCAGTGTGGTGAAAGAACTTACCCAAGGATGGGGTGCTGATGTGGTGATTGAAGCAACTGGGGTGCCTAGCGTTTGGGAAACTGCGATCGCTTGTGCCCGTCCTGGTGCTACTGTCAATTTATTCGGTGGCTGTCCGCGAGATACGACTATCACAGTCAACACAGAACAATTGCACTACAGCGAGTTGACTTTAAAAGGCGTGTTTCATAATACTCCTGAATATGTGCGATCGGCCCTTGCACTTATAGCTAGTCGCAAAATACCTTTTGAATTATTGATTAGTGAACAGCGACCTTTAAAAGATTTAGAACAAGTTTTTCATGACATGAAAGCGCGGAAAGTAATTAAAGTAGCGATGGTTTGTAGTGAGGACTTTAGTCCTTAAATATTGCTCAACATTGAAATGATGTAAAATCAGCCTTGGCTAAAATAGTGATAAATAATTCGTGGAACCTAGTGAAGCACAATACTTAATTATTAATGCCTTACAAACCCTTGAGCTAATGACTTACAATACATACGAGGCGGATAGGGGCTTATGGTTTATTGCTACTCTCAGTCCTGTTTTACCAGTAGCAGTAATCACACAAGATGGAGACATTTTTCCTATAGAATTGGTTCAAGATGATGACGACAACTAACAATCAGTACCAACAACAGCAAGTCAAGCGAATGGCAGAATTAGGACGCATTGCTAAGGAAAGATATTTAAATGCTGGAGGTAATCCACGCCTGTCAGTAGGCAGCCTCAATGATAATGATACACTTACAAAAGAAGAAAAACAGGAATTTTTAAAATTAGCTAATGAAATTTTTAATGATGAATCAATTGCTAATTTTCTGAAAAAAAGAGGCACTTGGCAAGAACGCTTTGCAGCAATTAAAGAAAGCAGGAGAATAGCTGAATAAGTTTTTAACTACTAAAGCAGGTCGTCTTTTAGTGGCTGATGCATTAGAAAATGGGAAAGGTATTGAGATGACATCGCCTTTACTAAGGTTTTCTATAGATCCTTCCACGCTTCATCTTCCTCTGGATCTAGCCAAACTTTGTTTAGTGATGACTCACTCAATTCCATAAATTCTTTTACTAATATTGGTGAATCATCTGCATCGCTAGCTTGCAAATTTTTTACTTTTTCAAGTGGTAAACCTGTTAGTTTTGCTATTAAAGCTAAATCAATACCTTCCAGCAGCATATTGAGTGCAACTTGGGTTAAACTCTGCTGCAAACCTTTCTCCCATGCTTCGCGTAACATTTGAGGTTGAATTGCAGAGTCATGCATGATCGTTAGATTGGTTGCGCTTTGCTTCAAGGATATCAAAGTAATTTATTTTTGGGCATTGGGAATGGGGCATGGGCATGGAGAAAGAAGTTAGCAATACCCTAATGCCCTAAGCGGTGGCAAAAGTAAACTCGACTAACTAACTATTAAAGAATGGAATTTCCCACCGCTTTAAATGAAATAATCTTGCTGAAAAACGGGAAAACTATGCTTACCCCCTGCTAATTGGGGGATTTCCATGTAACTCCCGTATAGGAAAATGCTAAAACAATCTCTGTTTAACCGTTTGATTTTGCCTTTTTCTCTAGTTCCCTGGCTGTGCGTGGGAATGATTTTTGATTCCCAAGCTAATGCTTTACCAGGGCAAAGTACTGAAGAAGTCGGTACTTGGATGAAAGCACATGCGACGCTACGCCCTGGCAATGGTGAACAATTGTATGTACAAAAAAGTGATACAGCTGCCCAGCGGTTCACTTTTCAAGCTTCGGTGTTGCCTCCTGGGAGGGTGGAATTTACCAAAGACAGAAGTAAAATTCGCTACGAACGCCTAGCGATGTATGATGCCATTAACGGCATGTCATTTCAACGCCTGGAAGAATCCTTGCGGATAATTTATGGGTTGGAGATTTATCAAGACTTCAATCGTGCTAGAGTACAGTATGAGTATCCTACCCAAACTGTGGTTAATTCGGCTCGTCATGCCAAAACCGCAATTAGAGAAGCTTTAAAGGGAGAATTACGTGTAGGCGATCGCTATGCCTATTGGATGGAAATAGCCCAACCCCGTCAAGGTAAAGCTTTCACTGGTCAAATGACGGTTTTGCTCAAAAGTGATATCGATAAATTAGAAACAGAATTGCGATCGCGTTAAAACAATCAAGGATGAAGGATGAAAAGTTGCAGATTTCATCCTTCACATTTTATCCTTCAGCCTGTCCACAGAAGGTGGCGTTTGCCATAGACCAGAAAAGATACTTTCCGCTGCTAGGGAAATTCTGAGTAAATCTTCCTTAAGCAGGGGTGGCCAATCAACTCCTAGTTTACGCCCAGCTACAAATATTTGTTGAGCTTTAACCGCTAACTGGTAAAGGGAAAAAGCTAATTCTCTATCTAAACTTGAGGACTCTTTAAGACCCTCAAACACTACTTTCAGCGCTAATAAAATCGAGGTAATTTGACCTGGAACTGGCGGTTTGCCCTGTTTCATTCGCATCAACAAGGCATCCGGGTTTTCTTCAGTTGTTGTTGTCTGGGCTACTAGGAGTTTGCGAGCTGTTTCGTAATTCATGTATCCAGCTTAGCGTAGATTTTAGCACATTAGGAATACTTAGTTGTACGCCATTTTTAGCTATCTGGGAAGAAAGCACCACAGACGAATGATTGATACCGAGTTGCGTTCAAAGGTAGTGGGTAGGATGAGGGAGATGAGGGGGCCGTTAATCCCTCAATTTCCCGTTGCTAAATGTTATTGATGAACGCAACCTAGTATAAAAGTCACGACTAAACAAACCCTTTCCGCTTATGCCGACTACAAAAAAGACAGTCATCAGTCATCAGGAGCCAGTGCGTTGCGGGGGTTCCCCCCGTTGAAGCACCTGGCGTTCATCAGGAGCCAGTGCGTTGCGGGGGTTCCCCCCGTTGAAGCACCTGGCGTTCATCAGCCATCACATGTTTTCAATTTGCCGAACCACTGTCAAGGCTGAATAACTCACCCCAGCAGTACCTTCACCTGGATGGGTAGAGTCTCCAACTAGCCACAGATGATTGATGGGTGTACGATTAGCAAACCCAAAGGGGCCAAAAGTGGGTATTCTTTGACCGATGCCACCGACTATACCACGATCGCGGGCTGTGTAATGAGCAAAGGTGCGGGGTGTAGCAGCTTCTAGATAAATAATCGTTTCTGGTTTCAAATAAAAATATTGAGCCAGACGAGCGATCACTTGTTGCGTATACTTTTGTTTGAGTCCCTCGTAATCTTGAGTACGCCACCACTGTGTAGGGTCTACAAATGAAGAAGCGATAATTGTAGCTTTACCTTCTGGGGCGCGACCATCGCCAGGATGGCTGACAGAAACAAATAAAGAGTTATTTTCGCCAATTGGGCCATTGGCATCGTACATAAATTGTAGATGAGGCGGACAATCAAAGGGAATGGCGCTAGCATCTACACCCAGATAGACAACAAAAGCACCAGATGCTGGGGGTAGTTTTTCTACACGGTGTTTATACCCCGATGGCGCATGATCACCCAATAGTTGCACTAAGTTTTGCACGGTTACGTTGGCAACTACATGGTCAGCGGCTTCTGTCCAGACTTCACCAGTTTTCTGATTTCTAATGACAACGGCGGTGGCTTTACCATTTTCTACTTTGATATGTTCCACAGTATGGCGCATCAATAATTTGCCACCATCTCTTTCTAAGGCTTCGACCAGGCGATCGCTTAGTACTTGCATACTACCTTGGAGGTGAAACAATCCTTGGGGTAGTTGCGATACACTCAACGCCGTTGCAGCATAAAGCAATGCTGTTTCTTCAGCGTTCACCTGAGAATACAGCTTTAGTTGCAAATCTAAAAAAGTTCTTAGTCGCTTGTCATTTCCCAGTCCATACAACCGTAAAGCATCTCCTACCGTCAAGAAAGTGAAAGGTGCTGTAATGAATGTACTGGGACGTACCGCCTGAATTAGTTGCCACAAATCCCATAAATTGCGTGGCGGTAATACTGGGTCACGTCCTTGAAATTCCCAACTAGCATTAAACAAAGTTGCCATTAATTGCCAGAAAGGTTCGCTACCAGGAAACTGCTTTTGTCGTTCCTCAAGCCATTTGTCTTGGTCACGCCAAACGTTGATTGGTGTATCCTCCCCAGGCAAATATACTGCACAAGCAGGATCACAAGGTGTCGCTGCTGGTAAATCTATTTCTAGTTCCGAAAATATGCGGTGATGAATTCCCCCAGGTTCTAATCCTGCTACCTGAGTAGCCCCGACATCAAAGGTAAATCCTTGGCGTTTAAAGGTAGAAGCACAACCTCCTGGAACAAGGGCTTGGTCTAAGATTAAAACGCTGTAACCTCTACGGGCTAATAATGCCCCAGCAGTCAATCCTCCGATTCCTGCACCAATGACAACTACACGGGGTTTGCTTTTGTCAATAAAGACGTTAGACATTGATATTTATTTTTACAATTTTTAATATTACTACTCATAATTTTATAGGGTAATGGCTGTAAAAAGCTAGATTTGTCAGGGGAAGGGGAAAAGGGGAAAGGGAAGGGAATTAAAGTTAAAACCTTTCCCCACATGGTACAAAGCCCCTATCTTAATTGCCCAGAATATTAAAATCAGATTTACTAGACAGGTAGTGCGATAAAAATCAGCGTCCATACTTGAAACCCCTATCTTAATTGTGGGGTTCCCTTCCCCCTTCCCCTTCTTCATAAAGCAGGATTTGCGATCGCGATGTTTATTTGAAGTCACAGATAAGATAAAAGAGTAACGTAGCTGTTCACTCCCCACGACCAATGACCTCAACTCTGCTGCAATTTCCTTGTCTTAATGCCCCAAAGCTGCATTATTTGCTCAATGGTTTGACAATCATAGTTGAGCAAATGCCGATTGAAGCCGTGAACCTTAGCCTGTGGATTAAAGTTGGTTCAGCTGTGGAATCTGATGCCATTAACGGCATGGCTCACTTTTTAGAGCATATGATTTTTAAGGGCACTGAGCGATTGGCAAGCGGCGAGTTTGAACGTCGAATTGAAGAACGGGGTGCTGTCACCAATGCGGCTACTAGTCAAGACTATACTCATTATTATATAACTACTGCTCCTCGTGACTTTGCAGAGCTTGCACCATTACAAATCGATGTAGTATTTAATCCGAGTATTCCTGATGATGCCTTTGAGCGTGAACGATTGGTAGTTTTAGAAGAAATCAGACGTTCAGAGGATAATCCCCGGCGGCGGACATTTCGACGCGCAATGGAAACCGCATTTTATGAACTACCCTATCGCCGTCCAGTGTTGGGGCCAGAAGCAGTGATCACTCAACTCCAACCCCAGCAGATGCGAGATTTTCACAGTTATTGGTATCAACCCCCCTCAATTACTGCTGTGGCTGTAGGTAATTTACCAGAAGAAGAATTAGTTGCAATTGTCGCCGAAGCATTTGCACAAGTAGGGGCGCACATCTGTGCGCCCCTACATGCGCCCGGACAACAGTCATCAGTTAACAATCCCGAACCCGCATTTACAGAAATTGTGCGTCGAGAATTTATTGATGAAAGTCTCCAGCAAGCACGTCTGGTGATGGTTTGGCGGGTTCCAGGACTGAATCAGTTAGAGCAAACTTATGGATTAGATGTCTTGGCAGGAATTTTAGGACATGGACGGACATCAAGACTAGTACAAGACTTGCGAGAAGAACGAGGATTGGTGTCTTCCATATCTGTAAGCAATATGAGCAACCTGCTGCAAGGAATATTTTATATTTCTGCTAAGTGTGCTGTAGAAAATATCCAAGCTGTAGAAGATGCGATCGCTCAACATATTCTCAGGTTACAAACAGAGTTAATCTCAGAAAAAGAAATTGAGCGCGTGCGGCGGCGAGTGGCGAATAGGTTTATTTTTGGTAACGAGACACCAAGCGATCGCGCAGGGTTGTATGGTTACTATCAATCTCTAATAGGAGATTTGGAACCAGCCTTTAACTACCCAGAGCATATTAAAGCCCAAAATGCAACTACTTTGATGCAAACAGCCAATCAGTATCTTGATCCAGACGCTTATGGTGTAGTTGTCATGAAGCCATTGTAAATTAGGGAGTGGTGAGTGGGGAGTGGGGAGTAGTGAAATTCGCCATATCCCATTCCCTACTCCCTACTCCCTACTCCCTACTCTCCTAATTAACGATGTGGACTGAAATTGATGCCCATATTAGCCAGGTGACTGGCGAAAAATTTCTTAACGATCAACGGCGATCGGTTGGTGGCGGCTGCATCAACCAAGGTTATGCTGTTTCTAATGGTGAGCTAACTTACTTCATCAAGCTTAACCAAGCCTCCCAAGTTAGCATGTTTGAGGCGGAAGCACTCGGTTTAAAGCAAATGCTAGCCACAGCTAGTATTCGCGTTCCAAAACCAATTTGCTGGGGTACAGCTGGTAATTCTAGCTACATCGTTTTGGAATGGTTGGAAATGGGGGGAGGTAACACCCATTCTTGGGAAGAGATGGGATGCAAGTTAGCGGCGATGCACAAAGCCACCAGCCAACAAGGTTTCGGCTGGGATATGAATAATACCATTGGTTCTACTCCCCAAATCAACACTTGGACAGCAGACTGGGTAGAATTTTATACCCAACATCGCCTAGGTTATCAATTTCAGTTAGCAAGAAGGCGCGGTGGTAATTTTCCGCAGCAAGAAAAATTACTAGTGGCTATCCCACAACTGTTAGCAAATCACCAAGTGCAACCCTCTTTAGTACATGGTGATTTGTGGGGTGGGAATGCTGGGTGTACTGCGTCAGGGGAACCTGTGATTTTCGATCCTGCTACTTATTTTGGCGATAGAGAAGTTGATATCGCCATGACAGAACTTTTTGGCGGGTTCCCAGCAGCGTTTTATCGCGGATATAACGAAGTATTTCCTTTAGATGCAGGCTATGAGAAAAGAAAAACACTTTATAACCTGTATCACATTTTGAATCATTTTAATTTGTTTGGTGGCGGTTATGGTTCCCAAGCAAACCGAATAATTGAGCAAATTTTGCGTTGAACTTCATCGCTGCAAGCAATATGGTTACAGTATAATTAGCTACTGTTAACAAAATTTATATATTGTCTATCTTAACTGTCTTAACTGTCTTAACTGTCTTAACTGTCCTTGTGTTTTGATATCAAAAGTGAAATCATACTAGTAGGGTATTAAACATTCCCTAGCAGGATTTTAAAGTTATGAGTAAAGGAAAATAAGTCAAGGCTTTGTCAGACAATTAATTTTTGTCAGACGAAGGACAATACCTTCATAGCTTTACCTCAACGGATTTATAACTTTCTTAAACAGCACACGCTAAATCAGCGGTTATATACTTTGCTGCAATATAATTTTGCCTCGGACTCAGGTCTTATGGTGAAATATTTTGCTGAGTTATATAGATGTTTAAAGAAAGTAACCTATTCCGTATTTACAGCGTTTTTCAATTGAATAGACACCAAATTTAGTAAACTGAAGGAGCAGCAAAAATACTCATAGTTATGCCGGCTCCCTACTCAACAGATTTACGCCAACGTGTGATAAATGCTTATGAATCCAAACAAGGGTCGCAACGCCAATTGGCTGAACGCTTTCAAGTGAGTGTATCCTTCATTAAAAGGTTAATTCGTCGCTATCGAGACACGGGACAGGTGACATCTTTGCCTCATGGAGGAGGTGCGATCGCTAAAATCAGGAATAGTAGTTTGGCAGTAATTGAGCAGTTAGTTGATGAGCAACCAGATGCAATACTTGAAGAATTATGCTCTGGTTTTGCAGCCAAAAGTGGTGTCGAAGTCAGTGTTACGACTATGCATCGAGCAGTTCAAAGGTTGAAGTTGACCACTAAAAAAAACACTATATGCTAGCGAGCAAGACAGTTCACGAGTCAATCAAATGCGCTTTGATTATCGAGATTGGGTTTTA
>NZ_JAECZC010000056.1:0-64544 GCF_016056305.1 Amazonocrinis nigriterrae CENA67
GGGCAGGGGGGCAGGGGAGCTGGGGAGATGGGGAATAACTATTGACTATTGACAACTGACAACTGACAACTGACCATTGACCATTGACTAATATGTACATTTTATTGACTGGATTAATGCGATAGTACAGTGCGATCGCTACAATCTTAGGTAAACAATATTTAATGGTACAGCAAATGCTCAGGCGGCTAGTTCAGTGGCTCAAAAGGTTATTCCAACGCTTGTTTGGTGGGCAAAAGACTCCTGCCAATGTGGGCACAGATGTACCAAAACAACCAGCACCACCTCTAACCGACACGGATCTAGAATTTCTGTTCTCCGAACTTCTTGAAGGCGTGCATCAGGCGCGAGGAGAAGCTTGGGCGTCAAAGTGGCTACAAAACATTGAACATCGTGTGTCCAAAGAACGTTGGTTAGAATGGTTACACCGATTTGGTGAAAGACTGCTAGCATCATCGACACCTAATAATGAATTAGCTGCTCGCTTAGTGCAATTGGGTGAGTTGGGTATCGGCGAAATCGGAGATACTGCTTATGATATTGGGATGCAAGTGTTGACACGCAATCAAGGCGAACCAATATGGGAATATGATGGGCCAGATGCGGCTAGCACGAGTTTATCGCTGGAAGATAGCTACCCAGTAACAGAACAACTAGGTGAGGGAGAAAACATCCCAGGCGAGGGAGAAAACATTCCAGTAGAGGGAGAATATCAAACTGTCACCCTAGATCAGTTATTTGTGATGTTGCAGCAGGATCAAAACTTGCGCCAACAGATAGCTCAAGAGCTGGCGCTTGAGACAGACGATCCTGAAGTTATCGTGCAAGAATTGATTAATCAATATAATGCATCCAATCAATCGACTACAGAGCAACCGTAATAGTTGTTAATTGTCAGTTGTCAGTTGTCAGTTGTTAATTGTCAGTTGTCAAAAGGCTAAAAGTTAACTTCTTCACCAATTCCCAATTCCCCATGCCCCAACAATAACAACTGACAAAGTTTTGTATATTTTTTATAACCATACGGCTCTAAACCCTGCTAAATCCAGTAGGTTTTAGGTAATTGCTAATATTTTTAAGACAACGCCGCTACAATCTAGGAGAAATAAAATCCAAGAGTATGGCAAATGCTCACGCAGCTAGTGCAGTGGCTTAAAACGTTTTCAAAACGCCCCGTTGGTAGTCAGCAGACTCGCGATCTCAGGACTGTAAAAGACCAGCAGGTGGTAGAACCACCTCAACTGAGTAATGCGGATCTGGAACTTTTGTTTAACCAGCTGTTGGAAGGTGTACATCAAGGACGAGGACAACAGTGGGCAATCAACTACCTACAGCGGATGGAAGATCGGATTAGCCTTGAGCGCTGGATAGATTGGCTGCTGAGCTTTGGTGAAAAATTGCTTCTATCACCTGCACCGAACCATCAATTAGCAATGCAGATGGTTCAGTTAGGTGAACTTGATATTGGCAAAGTTGGAGAACTTTCCTATGACATTGGCATACGGTTGTTAACACTGAACTCAAGTGAATGGTACGAAGATAACGAGGAGCCACAAACTGAAACTAGTACCACTGAAGATTTTGAAGCATCTGAAACTCTGTTCAATTCTCCAGGACAAGAGTTGATACGTAATTTAGGTGAGCTGTTATGGGAGTCTGACGATTTAGAAGTCGAACCCACAAGTGCAGTACCTGAAATTTCTACTCCTGAAGAAATTTCAGCCGAGAACATAAAAGAGGTGATTTGGGAATATCAAGCAGAACCAATTGAAACTACAGCTGTACCCGATTTTGTTGCTGATGAAGATGCAACGGAGAACTCACAGGAATGGGTGTATGAAGCAGCGGCTGAAACTGCGACTTCCATACCTCTGCTACCTCCTGCTGAGGAAGATGTGATCACCAACTTAAGCGAATTGTCTTTTGAGTATGAAGTGAGAAAAACTGAAATTACACCAGCAGAGCTTTTCGCTCATACCTTGGAGGCTGGTGTAGCAAACTTCTCAGGAGACGGAACTTGGGATCAGTCTTTGGCGAATTTAGAGCCAAATGTAGCTTACACCTTAGATGAATTGTTGGTGAGGTTAGATCAAAGTGCCCATTTAGTTCAGCAGCTTGCTTCTAATTTGGCAACTCAAACCAGCCATACTTCACTCAATCAATCGAATGCAGCTATAGAAGCACAAGCTTGGTTTTATCAAGGTTTGCAACAAGCTAAAACTGGAGATTTGTTAAGAGCGATCGCATCTTACGACCAAGCTATAGAATTAAATCCTGATGCGTATGAATACTGGTTTAATCGCGGGTTGACGCTGTTTCATTTAAAACATTTTACCGAGGCGATCGCATCTTATAACCAAGCCATAGAACTCAAACCCGATTACTACAAAGCTTGGTACAATCGGGGCGGCACTTTGGGCGAATTAGGACTATTTGACGAAGCGATCGCTTCTTTTGAACAAGCCATAGAAATCCAGCCAGATCACCCAGAAGCTTGGGCTGGTAAGGGTTTGGCACTGTTGAAGTTAGGGCGGCTGTGGGAAGCAGTTGCTAGTTATGACCAAGCTTTGCTACTACAACCCCAAGACCAGGAAAATTGGTATTTCCGAGGTGTGGCTTTGGCTGTCAGCGAGCAACATGAAGAAGCGATCGCTTCTTACGACCAAGCGCTGGCAATTCAACCAGACTACCACGAAGTTTGGATTGACCGGGGTGTTGTGCTGTTTAATTTAAAACGCTGGTCAGATGCGATCGCTTCCTGGGATAAAGCACTTGCAAGTCAGCCTGATTTCTACTTAGCTTGGTACAACCGGGGTATAGCTTTGGATAATTTGGGACGGCGAACTGAAGCGATCACCTCTTATCACAAAGCTATAACTATTAAACCTGATTTTCACTTAGCTTGGTACAATCAGGCAGTAGCACTGTTTTATTTAAAACAATTTACCCAGGCGATCGTCTCTTACGACAACGCTTTACAAATCAAACTTGATTATTGGGAAGCTTGGATTGGTCGAGGTACTGCTGCGGGTCATTTAGATAATGTTGACCTCTCCTTATCCACTGACATAGCGCTAACAAATCCTGCATTGCAGCAGGGAGGCTATGAAGGTAGACTGGCCAGCTACGAGGAAGGATTGAAACACGTCCGTTCGGATACCCATCCTGAAGGTTGGGGTAGGTTACATTTAGCGATCGCTAATGCCTATTATGACCGAGGTAGGAAACATTACACATCCTATGATGATTGGTATCAAGCCCTAAATGAATATAATCAGGCATTATCAACCCTGACAAGTGAAGATTTTCCAGAGTTACATCTGGAGGTTGTGCAATCTATGATTAAAGTCCTTCTGAGTTTGGGAGAAATAGCACAAGCACAAGAATTACAGGAATACAGCGCAGATATATTGCAACAATTACTCAGTGAACCAACTCGCTCTCATGAAAGTAAAAAACAGTTGGCTCTTAAATTTGCAGGCATTAGGCAATTAGCAGTTGATTTATATGTAGAATACGGTGATTTAGTAGAAGCTTGGGAAATGGCAGAACTGGGCAAAAACTCATGTTTAACCTGGCTGCTAGATGATTGGAAGGAAGAAATTTACTCACCTAGATATGACTCAGTTCAACAATTACTTAATCCGACTACAGCAATTATTTATTGGCATATTAGCCCAGTCGGTTTAAACACTTTTATTATTAAAGACCAAGCGCCATCACCCATTCTGGTTTTTATACCCATACAAAATGTAGGAACTATAGGAACCACTACCTATTTCAATGAATTGCCTTTACCTGAAGCAGTGAGACGCTTGATTAAATTTGAAGATTGGCTAGAAGATTGGAATCAGACCCACGAAGGATATCGTAGTCAAGCTCCAGATTATCACAATAAAAGCAGCCATTCCTGGCGATTAGAGATGGAACAGAGGCTACTAAAATTAAAAGATATCCTCCAAATTTCTACAATTGAACAGGAACTAGAAGGAATTACCCAATTAATTTTAATTCCTCACCGGGAATTGCACAGATTACCTCTTCATGCACTTTTTTCTCTTTCTTCCTACCAAGAATATTTGCCAAATCTAGAATCAAATTTTGCGATTTCTTATCTACCTAGTGTCCAAATAGGTTTATCGTTAAAGAATACAAATACAGGGCAATTTTTTGAACAGAAGTTACTCATTGTTGAATATCCAAATAACACAAGTTCTTCTACATTTAACTTTGCCAATTTAGAATCTGAAGTTGTTAGCCAAATGTTCAATAGCCGCCAACGCATCCAGGGAGAAAAAGCTAATAAAAATATTGTGGAAAGTGCTTTATTTAATAATTATTATAATATCTTTCATTTTACAGGACATGTTACCAACAATTGCCGTGAGCCTCAAAAATCAGAATTAGCTTTAGCAGGAGAAGATAAGCTCACTTTAGAAAATATTTACCAAGGCAATTTAGCTACTTATAGCTTGGTTACTCTCTCAGCTTGTGAAACAACTAGCAACCAGACTATTACTACTGAATATGTCGGTTTAGTCAATGGTTTTCTCTGGCGGGGAATTCCCCATGTAGTAAGTACTCTTTGGACTGTAGAATCTTCTGCTAGTGCTTTGGTGATCATCGAATTTTATCGAAGATTACAGCAAGAGAATTCGCCAACCACTGCTTTGGCAAAAGCAACGCTATGGCTGAAAGAATTAACTGCTGGAGAATTGGCGAAATGGTATGAAGAGTTATTAAATAATGTGCAGATTGAAGATTTAAAAGTTAGGGCTTATTTAGCAACACATCTGTATAAAAATAGTAAAATGCCGTCAAATAAAAAGCTTTATAGTCATCCTTACTATTGGGCTGCGTTTACCATATCGGGTAAATAGGAAACAAGAGGTTTGAAAGCCCTTTGGTATCTTTGTTTTATGCTTAGTCCTTGTCTTCAACTGTATGGAGCGTGTGGCATTTTGCGATCGCGCTTTTCTGGTTCCTTGGGGAATATATCTTTAAATAGTCTCCATTCTAGATTGCTTAATCCTTCAAATCGTCTAGTCATACCCTGATACAACTTACCGTTATCAACAGTAGATTATCATATTGCTGGTATTAGTGGGATAGGTTCATTAACGCTGGTGGCTTATGTAATTTTGGGAGCTTTTGCAGGCGTTTTTTACTCATTCTGAAATAAACGCAGATTAGCCGGATTACTCCAGGAAAACTAACCGTTATGAGTCAGCCACCCGTCAATCCAAAAAATTTTCTTTTCCATCGTTTATACACCAGCCTTGTGTCACGAAACAATAAGTCGCACATCGCATCAAGGCTACTATAAAAAAGTTCTGCCTAAATCATTCCATAAGTAGAAATTGTATAGCACGTATATCTTTTGCTCGACAGAGGTAAATTATTTATCAAACTTTTACACTGGGGTATCGCCAACTCTAATACCGTTTCTCTGTGAAGATGCACTTAATTTTATGAAACGAACCGCCCTTCGGGTTCAGCAGTGACGCTCCTGCGTCGCTAACGCTGCGCTAACGCAATCGACGCAAGGCCCCAAGATTGCGACTGCTTCACAAAGAACTCAAAGTACACAAAGAAAGAGAGAAGAAATTAGAAGAGTGCAAGCTTATAGAATAGAGAATTGGTATAAATCAGGAGAAAACCATTCATAGTTTAGTTGCAAAGACTTTTGGGTATGGAAAAACTTCAAAATGCATAAATAAATCCTACTTTGCAAACATCGTAATCTCCTACTAATTATGCATCCACCTATTACCCCATTAATTCCCCCAGAACATTTAGGATTGAATGGAGAAGATAAGCAAAGTGGTTTAGCAAAACACAATCAATCCCTAACTTATGACTTATTTGCACCAGAAATAATTGCTAATCCCTATCCATTGTACAAACGTATCCGCGAAGAAGATCCAGTTCACTATGAAGCATCCTTGGGCTACTGGATTTTAACTCGGTATCAAGATGTAGAAGCTGCCTTGCGAGATGAACGGCTTAGTGCGAACCGACGGACTTTATTTATTCAGCAATTGGGCAATCTAGATGTCAGTTTGATTCAAAACTTTTTGCAACTGGCGGATAACTCGATGATTGAAAAAGATCCACCTGATCACTCGCGGATGCGGAAACTAGCGAATCAAGGCTTTACAACCCGTGCTTTAGAAAGCTGGCGGGGCATTATTCAAAAAACGACTGATACCTTATTAGATCAAGTGCAACATCAGGGTTATATGGATATTGTCTCTGACCTATCTGTACCCTTACCTAGCTTAATTATCGCCAAGATTTTTGGTGTACCAGAAAGCGATCGCGCTAACCTAATTCAGTGGGCAACGGATATCAGTTCTTTCTGGGGCGTTCCATCTGGTAACAATATAGAAGAATTGGCGCAAAAAGCTGATACTAGTGCTGCTCAATTCACGGCTTTCATTAACCAACTCGTAGCTGAACGCCGTCAAAAACCAGGAACAGATATGATTAGCTTGCTGACAATGGCTTACACAGAGCAAAACCTGGATTTTGCAGAATTACCTTCCCTGTGCATTCTCATTCTCAATGCTGGCCGTTCAACTACTACTCATTTAATCCCCAATGGGGTATCAGCTTTGCTCAATCATCCCCAACAGCTACAGAAACTCAAGGATAATCCCGCCCTCATATCATCAGCTATTGAAGAAATCATCCGCTATGACAGTTCGGTGTCCTTTGTATTTCGCATTGCCAAAGAAGATATAGAAATTGGTGGTCAAAAAATTCTCGCAGGTAGTGTGATTGCTTTGGGATTAGGAGCAGCTAATCACGACCCAGCAAAATTTACTCTAGCAGACAATTTTGATATTGAGCGATCGCCTAATGAACATTTAGGGTTTGGCCCTGGTATCCATTTCTGTCTAGGTGCAGTTTTGGCTCGGATGGAATTAAATATTTGTTTCTCTACTTTGTTGAAGCGGTTCCCAAATCTTCAGTTTGATTCGACAAGACCCGCTCTTCCCCGTCGTAATACCTTTGTTTTAAAGGGATTTGATGCTTTACATGTGCGGTTCTAGTGAACAATGCGTCAAGAATTGAAGGTAAAAAACGTGAGTTCGATGACCTCTCCCTCCCGGCCTCCCTCTCCTAAAAGGCGCTAAGGTGTACACACTTTGTCTGAATTTGAAATGGAATCAGGGTTTTACCCCACCCTAACCCTGCCCTTATCAAGGGGAGCCACTGCGTTGGGCGGCTTTGCCGACTTGAAGCAAGTGGCGTGAGGGAACTAGATTTTCAATTTTTCCCCCCTTGATAAGGCAGGGCTGTTTCGTTCCCTAAAATAGGTAAAATTGCAAGATTCAGACAGATAAAAATTGAGAGCAAGCGCACAATTTTAGTAAAAATCCTTGCGCCTTCAACCCAAAATAGGCGATTTTTCTTTGCGTCTTTGCGCCTTTGCGTGAGATTATCCTCTTGACAAAATCCTAATCTGAGCGAATGAAACAGCCCTGCTTGATAAGGGGGGATTAAGGGGGGTAATACGACAAAGTGTGTACACGGTAGGGCGTGTGTGGGAAAGGGAAAAAGGTGCAAGCGTTGCTCACACCCTTCCTCCTGTGCAAAGACATCAAGATATAGTTTTGCGTCTTTGCGTCTAATGGATGAAATCGTTTTGGGATTTACTTGTTAGGTTGGGGAGTTAACCGTAAATATGGCTTGACTTCCTCATAACCTTTGGGGAATTTTTCTTTGAGGACTTCTGGATCTTTGAGAGAGGGGACAATTACTACATCATCGCCATCTTTCCAATCAGCTGGTGTAGCTACGCTGTAATTATCAGTTAATTGCAGCGAATCAATGACGCGCAAAAGTTCATCAAAGTTGCGTCCAGTGCTGGGGGGATAGGTGAAAGTGAGACGCAGTTTTTTGTTGGGGTCAATAACAAAAACAGATCGCACTGTTACAGCGGCGTTAGCATTGGGATGAATCATGTCGTAAAGGTCAGAAACTTGACGATCCGCATCTGCCAAAATTGGGTAGTTGAGACTGGTGTTTTGAGTTTCTTCGATATCTCCCACCCATCCATTGTGGGATTCTACACTATCAACGCTCAGAGCGATCGCTTTAACGTTACGCTTGTCAAATTCTGGTTTGAGTTTGGCAACTGTACCTAATTCTGTTGTGCAAACAGGTGTAAAGTCAGCAGGATGAGAAAACAGCACTACCCAGCTGTCACCCGCCCATTCGTAAAAATCTATGTCGCCATGTGTGGAGGCTTGCTTAAAGTTTGGTACTGTATCACCAAGACGGAGAGCCATGAGAGATTCCCTGTAGTAAATAAGGCATGTGTCTTCTATTTTGCCATGATGACATAAAACCCTCATTCACCAATCGGGCATTAGCAGTTTGAAACAAAATTTTAAGTTGTCAGCATATTTATTAGGGAGTGGGGAGTAGGGAATAGGGAGTGGGGGATATTCTTTTTTAAGTTTGGTTGTGGAATTTTTCCCTGAATGGCTGGGTTGAAAAGCCTACTTTGACAAATATCGATGTAGATAGGTCATGCCTAATGCCTGACGATGAAATTTTTTATTAGGACTTTGTTATAAGTATTAACAAATTTTTAACTGCCTATGATGATATTCATATTTCTCATTATTGTCAAAGCAACTCTAGCACCCATTTGGCAAAAGCTGCTGTTGTATGCGTTGAATTAGGCTAAAATTAGCAGGGTCAATGCTTTGCCAGTATTTCCTGGTAAGCTTGAATTATTCGGCGAGCGATCGCATCCCAACTGAAATTTTGCAATGCATATTTTTGGGCATTTAATCCCCTTTGCTGGCATTCTTGGGGATTTTGCAAAGCTTGTTGCACTAACTCAAATAGCGTTTGCACATCTGTTGTACCCACCCAGCCCGACTGACTATCACGTACCTGCTGCCAAATATGCACTTGGTCAGAGATAACTACAGGTATGCCTGCTACCATTGCCTCAGCTACGGCAATGCCAAAGTTTTCATAGTATGAAGGTAAAACGAATAAATTAGCAGCTTGTAGTAAACTAGCTTTTAACTCACCACTAACAAAGCCTGTGATTGTAGTGTGCGATCGCAATGGTGAATTCTCAATTTGGGATTTTATCTTTTGCTCGTAATCTGGGTCTTGAGGATTTATTCCAGCTAATACAAAATGAAAATTGTACCCTTCATATAGCAGTTTCTCTAAAGCTGGAATCAACAAATTCAAACCCTTTTTCGGGTCAATACGGGACATAAACAAAACCAAAGGCAAATCCTGTGGAATGCCTAACCGACCACGCACCAAACTCCCCTCATTTCTTCGAGGGGGAATTACACCCAAAGGAATCACTAAATCTTGGGTAATGACTCCAAATCTTTCTGATATTTTTGCTTCTTGTTCACTAGTAAAATGAATTGCTGCTGCACCAGCTAAATTACGACGTTCTATAATTTCCACATAAAGCTGTTTCAATTGCTTTTTCTTCTGCAAATCAGCTGGGTCAAGAGTACCTAAAGGACGCAAAATATAAGGTAACTTTTGCTGACGGCACACAATTGCAGCAGCACTACTTATAGGAGAAAATAAAGCATGAATATGTGCCAAGTCAAACTCACAAGCGTGAAGTTTTAGCCATTTTAGTAAATCTAGCGAAAATTTGTAGCGTCGAAACGGGGCACAACGAAAGTAAATTATTTCATAGCCATCTTGTTGAATTGGGCTATTTAAAGGAACATCTAAAGGTTGTTGACCATTATCGCCATTACTATCTGTGGTGAGAATTGTAACTTTCACACCTTCTTTTGCTAAAGCGGGGGCTAGCCCTAGTACCATTTGACTAGGGCCGCCATAAATCAAGGAAATTGAGGGGACAATTTGTAAAATTTTCATTTTCTTATTAGTTGTCAGTTGTTAGTTGCTATTGACCACTGACTACTGACCACTGACCACTGACTAATGACTAATGACTATTGACTAATTCTTGATAAAACTCAAACTGCTGCTTTGCTAAAGCTTTATTCGTGTATTTTACCATTGCTTTTTGATAACCCCTTTCACCAAGAGTTTGGGCAAAATCGGGTTTTTCTATTAATTGAACTAAGCAATCAGCCAAGGCTTTAGCATCTCCTTCAGGAAAAATCAAACCATCATCACCAATTACATGAGGAATTTCACCAGAATTTGAACCAATTACAGGAACTTGACAAGCCATTGCTTCAATGAGGACATGACCAAATTGTTCTTTCCAGCCAACAGAAGTTAAGGTTTTAAAGTTGTAAGTTGTTTCTGAAGGCAGTACTAGAGTACTCATTAAATTTATATAACTGGCTACTTCGTTATGAGGAACGCTTTCTACTAAAATCAAACGTTCTTTGATATTGTTTTCTGTAGCAATTTTGATTATTTCTGTTTGTAGCGGCCCGCGTCCCAATAGTAATAATTTCCAAGATTTATCTTGTAAGGTTACTAATGCTTGCAGCAGCGTTAACAACCCTTTTTCCTGAACAAAACGCCCCACAAATCCCACTACAAAATCATCTGATTTTATCCCCAGTTTAGCGGCTAATTCTGGCTGGGCTTTGGGAGTAAATAAAGTTTCATCTACACCAAGCTGTGGCATAACTTTAATTGAACCTTGGTATCCCCTTTGCCGCAAAATTTCTGCACCGTCCTGATTACCAGAGATAATGCCGTGGCTATGATTAAGGTTATATTTTTCTAATAATGCAATTGGCAATTTTAATTCATATGGCAAATTCCACCAAGTGAAAAATATATTTTTTGCTTTGAGATTTAATAGCTGATTTAAGACAATCATTTGAGTATATGCCAGTCCTCTTGAACCTTGTTCTACCTGGATTACTTGAGGACGGAATTCCTGGAACAAACTGATCAAATCTGCACCAAATGTCAAAAGTCCCTGATGATTTTGGCTGAAATTAGAAACAGGGACTATTTTAAATGCGCCTTCATCTCGGTATTGAGTTTCAATAATTTTGTTTTGTACACCACCAGGTTTCCAGCTTTTGGGAACTACAACTGTGACCTCAATTCCGGGTTCTAATTGAGATAAAGCGCGTAATTTTTCACAATTCAGGTCAACTATATAAGTGTGACTGGCAACTAAAATTTTCATGGATATTGGGTAGTGGATAGTTGTTAGTTGTCAGTTGTCAGCTGTCAGTTGTTATTATTTGTTTTTTTCCTACTGATCACTGACTAATGACTAAACTTGTTGATCAAGACGACTATAAATTTGTCCATCATTCCATGGTGATTGAATGACACTACCCAAGGCTTTGAGGAAACCCAAAGTATAGAAAAGGGCGCGAGTAGCTATTTTGATAGGCGAACCGCTTTTGTGACAAGGTGGACGCCCCAGGACGTGACAGTCAAATAAACGGGCGTATAGGCGTAAAGCTTGGCTAACGTTGAGGTTCTTTAGACCTAATAAGAAATGGTTGTGGTAAAAGGTGAGTTGATATTTGAGCGATCGCATACTAATATCATGACAACCCCCAGTTTCTTCGCCTAAATGTATTAAATGTGCCTCTGGGTCATACCAAATTTTATATCCCGTCTTTCGCACCCGCAAACAAAAGTCTGACTCTTCGCGTACTGCACTACCGCGAAATCTTTCGTCAAACTTTAGCCCATATTTAAAAAATATTTCGCGGCGAAAAGACATATTGCAACCCCTGGCTGTCAGGACTTGCTGGGGTTTAATGGTATGTACCAAGTCAATGTGATACCAAGCAATTCCTGGATCCATAGCTTGGGGGGGAAGATATTCAATCTCCAATTTTCCCCCAGAATCGCCCAATTTCATTCTGTCAAATACCCGCCCGGCAACAGCCCCCACTTCTGGATTTTGCAAGTAGTTTTTCACATGGGCAGCTAAAAAACCAGGTGGTAATTTTACATCATCATCAATAAATAAAATTATTTCACCAGCACAGCGCCGCACACCATAATTACGTGCCCCTGGTAAACTTGCCCAATCTAAATGAAACCATTTAATTTTACCTGCTGCTGCTTGTTCTTCTAGATAAGCTTGAATTTCTGGTTTATGTTTGGGAGATTGATCTACTACTAAAACTTCAAAGTTGGCATAATCCTGATTGAGGACATCCACAATACTATCTTGTAATGTTTCGTCTCGCCCATAGGTTGGTATGATGACAGAAATTAAAGGCAGATTATTCATGTGCTTTAATATTCCAATACATTTGTGGCTTTGATCTGAGAATTGTCTGCTGTGATTAACTTTGTCATTAGATTTAGCTAATAATGATCGGGTAATTAATTAAAATTTTGTGTTGAGACGTTTTTTCTTTTTTGCTTTTTCAGGGTTTGCATCTTCCTTATCTTGTTTATCCAATGCTGGTAATTTAAATAGTAACCCTGCACAAAACCAGTAGTAGACAGCTACCGGATCAACATCTAAAGGGTAGTAGTAGGTGTTGTAACTAATAAACAATATAAACACCCATAAAGCTGCTCCGTAACTGCGGAAATTACGGTTTTTTATGGAACGATAGGTTTTGAAAGCAGTGAATGTCAGGGTGGTGACTAAAGCGATAAAGCCCAGTAATCCTAAAATACCTACTTCATATAGTACTTTCGGGTAATAAGTTTCCACTAGCTTTGTTTCACCCAATGCACGGGCGGAGTTAGTGGCGCGACCTAAGCCACTTCCTAGCGGGCCCTGTACACTTTTCCAATTTTCCTCAAACTGACTAACAATAAACTCTTGGGGTGGTGAAGCTTCCCAGCGGCTAGTAAAACTATCTAATCTCTCTTGGACAACAGTAGGATTAGTTACTATTGCTATGCTGAGAATTAAGCCAAGCCCTACCCCTATGGGGATAAAGCGTTTCAGGTTGCCAATTTGACCAGTCAGCAATAGCAAAATTACAAAGCAGGTGGGTACTAAACCTAAAGCAATTCTTTGTCCAGAAACTACTGCATTGATAAAGACTGTAACTAAAGAACCTAAACTGATAATCCGCCAAATAATCGCAGGATCAGTAAAGCCTGTAGCGAAGGTAAAAAAGGTACTAGAAATTAAAAACCATGCCCACTGCCAAGGGGCAACAAATGTTCCTGGCAGGCGAATGATTCCCTGGCTAGGACTATAGACTAAGGAACCACCAAAATAACACCTAGCTTCGAGTGTAGCTTTAAATAAAGCACTTCCTTCGGCATTTCTAGTACCTTCACATATTCCTGTGAGTAGTAATAAATATTGAATAATTCCTAGAATGCAGCAGATAAGTATGAGGACAACCTGTAGGCGGGCTAAAAATAGAAAATCCCGCTTATCACGGATGAGATAATAAGCACAACCAATGAGGGGAACATAGCCTAAAAATACTTTTAGTCCTAGAATACCCATACCTATGGGAATTTCATTAGTTGGTTTTGCTAAAAGTCCTGGACTAGGTGGATTTAGCTGCTGCCCACCATTGACAAAAACTAATGTTAACAGACATAAACCTAATAAAATAAATAGTGGTGTTTTAATTGCTTTGATAGGAATTAAAGGCAGCCCTCGCTGGCGACAACTTTGCCAAAGTGCAATCAAAACAGGAACATAAAAGGCATCTTTAGCTAATTGCAGAACCGGACTATTGCCAATGTAATATGTTATGGTACCCCCAAAGGGCACGTAAATTATAAAAGCAAAAAGTGCTTGACGTGGGTATTTGTAAGAAAGACTTATAACCAAAATTCCCAAAACAGCCGGAAGTGCTACCTTAATTCCACCTACTAAAAAAAGCAGCAGACCAACGAATAAAGCAACAGATAGGGAAGTTGTTACTAAGCTAATGAGTTCTTTACGTGCTTGGACTGCTTTGCGCTTTTTGGCTAACTGTTCTTTGAGGCTAAGGGTGGGAGTTTCCTTTGTAACCTGTTTTTTGGAATTTTTAGATTTCTGAGATTTTGACTTGGTTTTCGGCATGGCAAAGCTTTAGCCTATCAGCCTCGATAAATTAATGGGAATTGCTACAGTTATCTTATTTAGGTCGTGAACATACATTTATCTCATGCAGACAGGCACAGAGGAGATTTAAGATAAATATTAAGCGTTCACAAACAATTTAGGATTGCTGTATAAGTTGTATAACCCAAATTCCTCTCTAATTGATTCATTTAATAATTGACGATTGAAGATACTAAATCCTAACCTTGTGGAATCATAAAAAAGATGTTCACCTGTCTCTAGGATATAAACTGCACCTGCAAATGGTAGTGGTTTAATAGGTTGCCCTTGCTTTGCTAAAGTATCTTTGACTTTGCCATGATCTATATAATATTTATAGTAACCATAACCACGATTATATTCTGCTTTTTCGGGAAAATTATTCAAATCATAACGCAGAATGTTACAAGTACCGCACATTTTATAAAAATTGCTTCTTTTACGATAAATGTGTTTACTACCTTCTTGATATTTATAACCTTTGTTAATAAACCATCCATGATGATGGGGATATTGCTTAATAAAAGCGGCTAAGTTTTTACTCACACAATCATCAGCATCAACTGCCATTGTATGAGTAGGTGAAAATTCTTGAGCATAAATTAATCCTTTCAAGAGTTTTCGCCCTTTATCAGTGTGTCTTTGATTTATCAAGAATTTTTCGTTTGCAGACGGAAAATCAACTGTAATATATGTGATGTTAGGATGCGTAAATTCGATTTTTGGCTTTTCGTTACAAACAACAACAGCATGAAAATCAGTTGAGGTTTGATTGCAAACTGATTTAATAGATCTCTCAAATAATTTGGAGACATGTTCCCAGGAATTGGAAGCTTGCGGACTTTTGAGTGGGATAACAAAAACAAGCATTTTTGAAGAATTATAGAATTTTAGATTTTAGATTGGGAATCGCCTTCTGGATTTAGGTTTTGTGAAGGTATCTGTTGCAATCATTTTTCAAATTCGTATTAGTTAGCGTATTAGTTAGAAAGGGTGCTGATTATACCAAAAATATGATATCAGGTAGCAGTAACAATGCAAATATAAATCAAGTGATACAATTTTGAATTTTAGATGGTTTGGCAGACCTCACCCCAAACCCCTCTCCTGCAAGGAGAGGGGCTTCAAACTCTGATTTTTTCACTTGACAGTAGGGGCGTACAGCTGTAAGCCCCTACTTAAACTACCAAGTGTTGTTGAACTTGTGATACCAATTCATTTGTCCAGTAGTTAGCAAGTTCAGCGTCAGCGGCTTCCACCATGACTCTGACTACTGGTTCTGTACCAGAAGCGCGGACTAAGATTCTGCCAGCGTCACCCATTGCGGCTTCGGCTAAGGCGATCGCTTGTTGTAGGGGTTGACAATTTTGCCACCCCAAACGGCGATCGCGGTCTTCTACTCGCACGTTCCGCAACAGTTGTGGGTAGGTTTGAAAGCTTTGGTCTACCAGTTCGCTGAGGGAAACACCAGCTTGTTTGACCAAACTTGCTATGTGTAAGGCTGTTAATAAGCCATCTCCAGTAATGCCATAATGACGGCAAAGAATGTGCCCAGATTGTTCACCACCCAACATTCCGCCAGTCCGCAACATTTCGGCTTGCACATATTGATCGCCTACAGCGGTGCGAATCAAGTTACCGCCTTGTTGTTTCCACGCCCTTTCAAAGCCTAAGTTAGCCATGACGGTGGATACAATTAAGTTGTCTGGCAGTTGTTTTGTTGATTGCAGGTGGCGTCCCCAGAGGTAGAGAATGTAATCGCCATTAACTTGCCTACCAGTATTATCTACAGCTAAAACGCGATCGGCATCGCCATCAAAGGCAAAGCCCAAGTCGGCGTGATGTTCTTGTACTGTGGCTTGAAGAATTTCCAGGTGAGTAGAACCGCAGTCAACGTTGATGCGATCGCCATCTGCTTGGTTATGCAAACAAATGACTTCTGCACCCATTTCTTGAAATACTGATGGTGCCAAACCAACTGCTGCACCCCATGCTAAATCTAAAACAATTTTTAATCCCTGAAGATTTACCTGGGGCTGCAAAGGTTGTTTCAAGGCTTGGCTATACTCCCGAATCAATTCCAAACGCGAGTAATGCCTGCCGCAATTGCTGACGCTATTAGTAATGGATATCTTACCGCGTAGTCCCGCTTCAATTTCTGCTTGCAACGCCTGAGATAACTTCCCACCATCGGCACCAAAAATTTTAATACCGTTGTCTTCTGGCGGGTTGTGGCTGGCAGAAATCATCACTCCACCTATGGCTTCACTGACACTTGTCAGATAGGCAACGCAAGGAGTAGGGCATAATCCCAAATGCCAAACTTCTACCCCCGCTGCTGTTAAACCTGCACTCAAAGCCATTGCCAGCATATCCCCGGAGTTTCTCGAATCTTGTCCGAGAATTACGGGGGCGATCGCCTTAGCATGGGTACGCAAAATCACACCTGCCCAAAAACCCACTTGCAACGCTAAAGGCGCACTCAATAAATCTCCCACTCGTCCACGAATGCCATCTGTACCAAACAAAGGAGTCGCTGGCAGCGAGATTAAATTCCGCGTGAAATTGCCCTCAAGGCCTATTTCCGATTTATTAGCAGCCGGGCGAATGTCACCTTGAATCCGAGTTATAGATGAAACCATAAGTTTAAACACCCCACACACTCACACAGGAAAATATCACTTTACACTCTATTTAACAATTTCAAATTAGATAAGTGTTTATCTGTACTATATACTTGTTTTTTTCTGAGAATGAATTGCTGAAATGCATATTTCAGTAAAAATACTTAAAATATTCATCAGTTCTTGTCAAGATTTTAAAATAAACTTCTCTTCTTTGATACTCTAACTTGAAACAAACTCGCAATCAGAAATAATAATTGCAGTGTAGCGAAGCAAAGCTGAGTAATAGAGAGGAATTATCAAAAACCTTCTCCATATCTCAATTTCTAGGATGTAACGCTGCAAACACTACTGAGGCTGAAATGTCATTGTAGGTATAGAGTTTTTCAGCCTTAATCGCAAAATTGTGTAACAAAAATATAAATTCAGGCTACTTAAAGAATTTTAATATAAATTCTCATCAAATAGTTTTAAGGTAACGTTTTAATGGCCTTTTTTAGCCGTGTGTAAATCACATCTGTGGCAGTTAACCTTTTAAAGTTGAGAAATTTAGCATGAGCAGCAATTTAGCAACCAAGTTACGTGTAGGCACGAAAAAAGCTCACACAATGGCAGAGAATGTAGGTTTTGTCAAGTGCTTTTTAAAAGGAGTGGTAGAGAAAAACTCTTACCGGAAGCTAGTTGCTAACTTTTACTTCGTCTATTCGGCGATGGAAGAGGAGATGGAAAAGCACCGCCAGCACCCCATTGTTGCCAAAATTAACTTTCCCCAACTTAACCGCAAGCATAGCTTAGAGCAAGACCTGAGTTACTATTTTGGTGCGAATTGGCGGGAACACATCAAGCTGTCGCCAGCGGGTGAAGCTTATGTGCAACGTATCCGAGAAATATCTCAAACAGAACCGGAATTGTTAGTTGCCCATTCTTACACTCGTTATTTGGGTGATTTATCAGGCGGACAGATTCTCAAAGGCATTGCCCAAACAGCAATGAACCTCTCTGATGGAGAAGGTACTGCTTTCTATGAATTTGCAGACATCCCTGATGAAAAAGGATTCAAAGCTAAATATCGTCAAGCTTTGGATGAACTACCCATTGATGATGCAGCAGCCGATCGCATTGTTGATGAAGCTAACGATGCCTTCGGTATGAACATGAAGATGTTCCAAGAATTAGAAGGCAACTTGATCAAAGCGATCGGTTTAATGCTATACAACACCCTCACACGGCGTCGTACACGCGGTAGTACCGAACTGGCTACTGCTGAGTAATAGTACTGAGTGAGGAGTAAGAAAAATACTTCTTACGATTTTCTGCAAAATCCAAAATTGGTATGAGTGTTAACAACACTCAAAATATTTAGGGGCAATAGCCTCGTGATTGCTTTGTATTCATCAAAGCCAGCATGGGGAGATTGCCCCTCAATTATGCTTAATTGCTTAGTAAATCTTTCAAGGCACTTTGAGCTTCAGTGTTGTTTGGATCTATTTCTAGCGCTTCTTGAATAACTGACATTGCCTCTTGTTTTGCTCCTCCATCGTATGCTAACTGTCTACTAAGTCTGATGTAAATTTCAGCTATTTGACGGCGAGGAATATCATGAGTAAATTGCTGATAAAAAGCCTTTACACCAGCCAATCCTTTTTCTTTGTGAAGTGGCAAACTGATATTGAAGCAAGTTTCATAACTGCCTTCACCAATCTTGATTACCTTCTGGCAGTTCTCTACTGCTTCATCGAGGTTTCCTTGTTTAATCAGTGCTTCGCTTAATTTATTGTAATAATAATCCTTGGGTTCTTTGGCTGCGGCTTGACGGTAAGCAGTGATCGCTTGTTGGTATTTGTTTTGTAATACCAGCGCATCGCCTAATTCTGCGTAATTTGAAGCATCAGGCTCGATTTGAGTCAAATGGCGGTAAGCTGCGATCGCCTCGTTCACAAAGCCCCGTTCTAATGATAATTCAGCCAGTTTTTTATAAAAAAGCTTATTATTGGGGTCATCTTTGCTGATTTGGCGATAGATAGCTACTGCTTGTGAATATTCCAGGATTTGACCCAGCTTATCATAAGCGTTCTCAGACCAAAGATAACCATTCTCATCGAGTTTAATGGCTTCGCGGTAAGCTGCGATCGCTTCTTCTCGTTTGCCTATTGTGAAGAGGGTATCAGCTAAATAGTAGTAATTACTGGAATCGGGACTGAGTTTAACTGCTTGACGGTAAGCTACTAATGCTTCCTCTATGCTGCCAACTTCCTGCAACTTCTTGGCTAAAAGAACGTAGTTACTATCATTTCCAGGATCGAGTTTGACGGCTTGACGGTAAGCAGCGATCGCTTCTTGGGTTCGTCCCTTTTCTGCTAGAAAATTCGCTAATTTGAGGTAAATTGCCGAATCGGGAGTTAATTGCAATGCTTGGTGATAGGTAGCGATCGTTTCTGCTATCTTGCCTTGGTTAGATAGAACATCTGCCAGTTTGACGTAAGCATAACTGTTGTTGCGATCGCTTTTAATCAAACTCCGCCAAATATTAGCGGCTTCTTCATATTTTTTCACTTCTTCGGCAGCTGAGGCTTTTTGCTCCAAATCTTCCAGCGTTTGTGCAACACTGATTTGAGGAGTCAAAGTCAAACCTAAACTCACCAGCAACGCCAATATTTTGCAGCTTTGCATAGAATTTCAGCTTAAAATAACTAAGTCAATTTTCAAACTCAGCTTAACCTCAGTATGAAAGTTTGTAATCAGCGAAACTTCTCATACTGAGAAAATCCGGCAAAAATATGGCTACAAAAATTCCTGTCACAGTAATCACAGGCTTTTTAGGCAGTGGTAAAACTAGCTTAATTCGCCACCTTCTACAAAATAACCAAGGACGCCGCATTGCAGTTTTAGTCAACGAATTTGGCGAACTCGGTATTGATGGCGAATTGTTGAAATCCTGTCAAATCTGCCCCGAAGATGATGATAGCGAAAGTAATATTTTTGAATTAACCAATGGCTGCTTGTGTTGCACAGTCCAGGAAGAATTTTTCCCCACGATGCAGCAGTTACTCAAGCGGCGAGACAGTATTGACTGTATATTAATCGAAACCTCTGGTTTAGCCTTACCAAAACCCTTGGTGAAAGCTTTCCGCTGGCAAGAAATTCGTGCTGGTGCGACTGTAGATGCAGTGATTACTGTAGTAGATTGTGCAGCAGTAGCCGAGGGGACATTTGCTAGTGATTTAGAAGCGATCGCAGCCCAAAGGTTAGCAGATGGTAGCTTAGAACATGAAACACCATTGCAAGAATTATTTGAAGACCAACTAGCTTGTGCAGACTTGGTGGTGTTGAGTAAAACTGATTTGGTTGATGGTGAAACCAAAGCCCAAGTTGAAGAATTAATTAAGCAAGAATTGCCCAGAGTGGTGAAAATTGTCGAGAGCGATCGCGGCACAATCGACCCAGCTATACTATTAGGATTACAAGCCGCCGTTGAAGACAATTTAGATAGCCGTCACAGTCATCACGACAGTGAAGAAGAACACGACCACGATGATGAAATTACTTCAACACACCTAATTTTAGACCGTACCTTTGACCCCGAAAAACTGCAACAACAACTGCAAACATTGGTACACCAACAAGAAATATACCGAATCAAGGGCTTTGTCGCAGTCCCTAACAAATCAATGCGCTTAGTAATGCAAGGTGTAGGCACAAGATTTGATAAATTTTATGACCGCCCTTGGCAACCCCAAGAAGCAAGGCAAACCCGTTTAGTTTTCATTGGACGTGATTTAAAATCAAGTGAAATAGAATCACAACTAATTGCTTTATAAGTTACTCTGCAAAACAATGAATATTACTCAACTGTTTAATATTGCCAACCTTTTTGTTTTACCCTTTTGGGCTTTGATGATTCTCCTACCCAATTGGAAAATAACACGGCGGGTAATGGAGTCTTATTTGCCTTTTTTGGTTTTAGCTGGGGCGTATTTGTATTTGTTCATCAGCAGTATTACACCAGAAAACGCCCAAGCTTTATCGAATCCTCAATTAGCTGATATTGCTCGATTTTTCTCCGATGAAACAGCTGCTGCTACAGGTTGGATTCATTTTCTAGTAATGGATTTATTTGTCGGTCGCTGGATATATTGGGAAGGTCAAAAAACAGGGATTTGGACAATTCACTCGCTAAGTTTATGTTTATTTGCTGGCCCGTTAGGATTGGTTTCTCATATTTTGACCTACTGGATTTCTAAGGCATTTTTTCCCAATTCTCTACACAACTCAACTGCAACGGTTGCAGAAGAAGCCTAATTTAAAGAAATATAGTTTTAAGGTAGGGTGCGTTGTCGCATAGCGCAACGCACCCTACATTTAAATTCTTGGTCGTTCTTTGTCATTTGTCATTCGGAATTTGTATTTACAAAGGACAAACGACTAATGACCAATGATGATGTCTACGAGTGGTTATGCAACTTAGATGCACATTAGCTTACATTATGAAGCTTTGGCGTATCTATAGTTAGCATCTAACCAACAACGTGGTAGACTTTCGCCAGAAGGAAAAACAAGATTTTGTTTTTGAAAAGAATCAGGTTCCTGTTCTTCTTGACCTTCTTGGTCTTGTCCGTGAACAATATTAATATTCGGGTCAAGCAATTCTTGAATATCAAGAATTTTGATTAAATCGCTAGTACCTTTGATTTGTAAAAACATATAATTAGCCTCCAGAAATTTCAATGAAAAATCTGCACGAGTCTCACTGTCAACTCGCGTGCGTTAATAATTACTCGCAATTCTTACTTAGCAGAATTTTCCACTAATTTCTTAAACCGCATATATGCCTGTTCTGGTGTCAGCGGTTCACATTCCTTTTCATTAGGAATGTAGTATTGCCTGCTATCAGGAAAATAACGTACAACAAAACTAGGTATCAAACCCAAATGCAAAGCTTTTTTACCAAGTTTTTCTGCGGTTTCTGCTAAGGTATATGCATCATGAAACTGATATGTAGTCATGTCCTTGACCTCCTAAAAGAGGGTTGCCCTCAAAGCAAACTAATGGACATTCAAAACGCAGAAATTACAATTCGCGTTGATATTTCTCTAAAATATCCACTAGATTGACTTGGCATTGTAGAGGCAGTAAATCAATTAAAGGCAGTTCTCGCCTGCCACCGCCAATTTTAACTGGTATGGATTCCAATACTTCTATGACTCTATCCTCAGTGACAGTATTGGAAGTAATTAGGGGATAAAGTTGTTCAGCAACTACGGTATGTAGCTTGGCATCAGATAAATAAAGATGCCACTTAGCAATGTCTATGTAAACATTTTCGCCAATTTCTGATGCTAGGGCTTCTAGTAGTTCTGTGGTGTTAGTCTTAGCCATAAAAATAACCCCTATATCAACACAAGAGAAAGAAACTCTCAAGTTACTAACATTATCGCTCAATTTATCAGACTGATTCTACCGCCACAGGTTACAGTTGCCCTAGCTTGTACAGTCCATCTTCAGGTGGATTTGGGCGGTGTTTGTGAGTAGTTAGCGATCGCAGCAATATAAATCAGATGTCCCAATACTACTACTAGCCAACTTGCAGTCAACCACGGCAGCCATTCCCAGCTTGTTGCTTTCAGGTTATGGACAAACCACAACCCGGAATTAGTCACAGCCGCAACTGCCACATGTACGGCAAAATTCATCCGGTCATCTAACTTACGGAATTCTGGGTCTTTGCGATCGGGTTTACGAGGCCAGCGAGGAGGCATAAATATTTGTTACAGAATTGAATATACTGTGCTTATTTTAAGGTTTTTGGGGATGCAGTTGCTAGGGATTGGGGATTGGTGACTGGGAACTCCTTTAGAACTCAATACCCTTGGGTTAACTGATTGAGGATTCAGAGACTTACCAATAAAAAATGTCCTATTTTAATAGCTTTACCCCGAAGGATTCATCCGTCACCCGTCATCCGTCATCCGTCATCAACCTATCGAGTGACCTTTTAATGATTTCGAGTAAAAAATGATTCATCTTCTTGATAGAGGGAAGCAATACATAGACTCGTGAATATGTAAATAACCTTGAGAGGTGAATGACAATGGCTAAAGCAAATCCAGTTGAAGTACAAAAACACTTGAAGGGTGTTGACTATCCTGCTGACAAGCAAGAATTGATCCAACATGCTAAACAGCACAAAGCTGATCAAGATGTCATCTCATTATTAGAACAATTGCCAGACAACCAGCAGTATAAGAATCCAGCAGATCTCAACAAAGCTTTAGGTGAAATTGAATAGGCTATGGTTCTGGCAGGTAATAATCTCCTGATTTTCCGCCAGTTTTACTGACTAAACGAATCGATTCAATTTGCATCGACTTTTCTAAAGCTTTTGCCATATCGTATAAAGTCAAAGCCGCAATCGAAACGGCAGTTAAAGCTTCCATTTCTACACCAGTTTCAGCTTTGGTTTTGACTGTGGCATGAATTTGATAACCTGGTAGTTCCAAATCTGGTGTGATCTCGACTGTAATTTTTTGCAAAGGCAACGGATGACATAGGGGAATCAAAGCAGCCGTTTGTTTAGCTGCCATAATTCCAGCTAACCTGGCAGTTGCCAAGACATCCCCTTTGGGAGTATTGCCAGCTTGAATCGCGGCTAAGGTTTCTGGCAACATTCGTACCTTAGCTGCTGCTACAGCCTGGCGCACAGTAGCCGCTTTGCCAGATATATCTACCATCTGTGCTTGTCCTTGGGCATCTAGATGGGTTAAGTTCGTAAAATTAGATGGAATATTCTCTTGCATTATTTTGCTAGGGCGTGTTATTATAAGTTTCTGGAAAGGGCGTGTAGCTCAGTGGACTAGAGCACGTGGCTACGGACCACGGTGTCGGGGGTTCGAATCCCTCCTCGCCCGTTGATGAAAGTTAGGAGTTGTGAGTTAGGAGTGACTAGTTACTCAGCTCACAACTTATTTAATGAGTAGGAATCCTCACCTCGACCCAACGCAAAACGCAGGGAACTTGATACATTTTTGTTGGACTGGGTGAGAAAAATCATCAATCCCAGGAAAGTTAAACAGGCAGTACCAGCAAACATGTTGGGGTAGCCGGCTTTTTCAGCAACAAAACCAAAAATCGGGGCTGCGATCGCTAGTCCAAAATCAAATCCAGCGATGCAGAGAGCAAAAATTTGCCCCCGTTCTTCTGGTAATGAACGGTCTGCCATTAAAGTGGTAATCATGGAAATTAATGTTCCACCGCCCAACCCTTCAGTGATTCCAGCTAGCAAAAATATACTACTACTTCTAGCTTGCCATAACAGCAGCGTTGTTAGAGTGTAAGCCAGGATGCCAAAAGTAATAAACAAACCACGACCGAAGCGATCGCTGGCTCGACCTACGAATATTCTCAGAGTAAAACTAGCGATCGCTGAAACTGTGAAAAACAAGCCTGCATTCAAATCGACGCCAGTTTCTTGAATAAATAACGGTAAAAAGGTGTGTACACTACCAAGGGCTAAACCCGCTAACAACATGACTATAGCCGGGACTCTCATCCGTGGGCTAATTAAAATTTGCCAGAAATTAGTCTTTTTGCTTGGGACTGATGATCGTCTCTGCACTGGTGGATTGATAACTTGTATAGATGCCAACACCCCAATAAAAGCTATTTCTGTGGCTAACAGAAATAACACACCGTAACCAGTTGTAGCTTGTAAATAGCCCCCCAAGGCAGGCCCAAATGCTAAACCAATGGGAGCTGCTAAACTCATATAACTAATAATTTCACCACGCTGTTTCAGCGGTGCTAAATCCGCTACCAAAGCACTGTATCCAGTCGTAAAAGCAGCCATACTAATGCCATGAAAGACACGCACCAGCATCAACAGCGGAATTGATGTGAATGCCAAATAGCCAAGGGGTGCGATCGCGGCGATGATCGTACCAATTAACAACAGCAGTTTTCGACCATGTTGATCTGCTAATCGTCCCAGCATGGGACGAAACAACAACAGACCAATGGCAAAACCACCAATCACGATGCCAATTTGTTGCTTACTTGCACCTAAATCTTGGATATATAGCGGTAGAGTTGGCAATAACAAACCCATACTCGACCAGAATACTAAACCTGCTGTAAATAATGTCAGCAAGTTTAGTCGCAAAGAAGTATCAAAGGTATCAAAAGCTTTCAAGGCAGATGCTGTTTAATAGAGTTTTTTGTCAAAAGTCAATAGTCCATAGTCAACAGTCAAAAGTAATTCCCTTGACTGTTGACTATTATTGTCACCTTAGTTAACATTTTTTGCTATCACCTCCCGCACGCGATAGATGGGGCGACCTTGGGATTCATGGTAAGTACGCATGAGTAACTCTGCTAGAAGACCGAAGCAAAACAGCTGTACTCCGGTCACTAACAACAGTACTGCCAAAATCAGCAAAGGACGATTGCCAATGTCTTCGTGCAAAGCCAATTTTACAAAAGTTAGGTAAATACCAATCACCGTCCCTGCCACCATTGAACTTAAGCCCAACAGCCCGAAAACATGCATTGGGCGTGTGAGGAACTTTTTCATAAATAAAATGGTTAGCAAATCCATCAAAACGCGGAATGTGCGTGACAAACCATACTTACTCCGACCAAAGCGGCGGGCGTGATGTCGCACAGGCATTTCCGTAATTCTCGCACCTTCAATGTAAGCTAAAGCAGGTAAAAAACGGTGTAATTCTCCGTAGAGATTCATGTCTGCCACGAGTTCTGCACGATAGGCTTTCAAAGAACAGCCATAGTCATGAATATATACGCTAGTAGTACGCCGAATTAGCCAGTTAGCAATTTTAGAAGGAAGTAACCGATTGACCGCTCCATCTTGACGTTTTTGCCGCCAACCGCTCACCAAATCGTAACCTTCTTCTAACTTTGCCAACAACATGGGAATATCCGCAGGATCATTCTGGAGGTCAGCATCTAAAGTGACGATCGCTTTGCCCAAAGCATAATTAAACCCAGCCGCCATGGCCGCAGTTTGCCCATAATTACGACGTAAAATCACCGCTTTTAAATCATTGCGGATTTGCGCTTGGGCTTTGAGAAATTCCGCAGAACCATCTGTAGATCCATCATCCACACAAATAATTTCATAACTCAATTCACTTCCAGCTAAACTCGATGCGATCGCCTCCAATAAAAGCGGTAAACTTTCCACTTCATCGCGCACCGGCACCACCACCGAAACATCTGGAACAATTGCTAAAATCGTCCCATTCTCTTGAGCAATTCCTCCAGAAAACCCACTCCTCATATTCCTCAGCGTCCTCAGCGTCTCTGTGGTTCGTAACTCTTAATAACTCTGCCAGCACCTCGCAGTTGCTGATAGTATAACTGACTGACCGTATCTCCCTGTTCCGAGAGAATATCAATACCAATTCCATTTCGTCCTTGGGCTTGCCCGGAACTATGGATATAATAACCATCTGCCAAATAAAGACCTACATGGGTGGCTTTTTCGGGAGTGCCAAAAAACACTAAATCTCCTGCTGACAATTCAGCAATAGCAATTGCTTGAGTAAAACCTTCCTGCTGATAGGCATCTCTGGGTAACCAAACACCCACCGAGGCAAATGCTGCTTGCATCAAGCCAGAACAGTCATAATTTGGCCCCACTGTACCACCCCAAAGGTAATAATTTGACTGTTGCATCGCTTTTTGAGTGAAAGAGATCACCTCTGGAAGCAGTTTCTGAATGTCATATTGAGAAAATGATTTAGCCTGATAAAGTACAGTAGCAGGTTGTATGAAACCTAAATCAGAAAGGGATAGCCACCCTGGATAGTCATCCTCACATAAATACACCTCAACTGCTGAATCCTGATGATTTGATGTTACCTGTAAATGTCGCCCAGCAGCGGCTTGAGTTGCCAAACGCGTACATTCAGGAGAATCATATAAATTTAGGTCAGCAAGACACTGGTATTCTCCCAATTGGGGATTTGAGATTTGGGATTCAGGATGAGAAGGCATTATTTTAGGTGAATAGCTAACAATGGTTTTCTTTAGAAAAGACGAACAACTCGAAAATTTTGGTAATGGCATTTTAGAGGCCACTTGGGCAGCATTTCCAACCTTAGCTCGTAACCAAATTGCCCTGACTTGGATAGTTTACGATCCGCCAGTACCAGTCAACACTGGCGGCGCATTGACTCCAGATGCTTTTTGGAATCACCCAGTCCGTGGTTTCAGTTATCGCGGTGTTGAGCGTATTTACCCTGCCAGTGTAGTCAAGCTATTTTACTTAGTGGCAGTCAACGAATGGTTAGAGAAAGGCATGAGCCAGACTTCCAAGGAGTTAGAGCGAGCCTTGCGCGATATGATTGTTGATTCTAGCAATGATGCCACCAGCTTGGTTGTAGATATTCTCAGTGGTACTACATCAGGACCGGAGTTACCTGTGGGCCCATTTGAAACTTGGAAATATCAGCGTCATATTGTCAACCGCTATTACCAGTCTTTAGGTTGGGAGGAAATGCAGACAATTAACGTTTGCCAAAAAACTTGGGGTGATGGCCCCTATGGAAGAGAGCGGGCGTTTTATGGGGAAATGTTAGAAAATCGCAATATGCTGACGACAAATGCGATCGCTCGCTTACTGCATAGCATAATTGGTGGGGTAGCGGTTTCAAGTGCGCGATCGCAAGCTATGATGGCTTTACTCAAACGTAGTCTTAATCCTGACGATTTACCTACCGATGTAGAGGAAGACCAAATCACAGGTTTTTTAGGTGGTGGACTCACCCAAGATGCTCAAATTTGGTCAAAAGCAGGTTGGACAAGTCAAGTTCGCCACGATGCGGCGTATATTGAGTTACCAGAACAGCGTCCTTACCTCTTGGTGGTATTCACTGAAGGTAAAGCACAAGCCAAAAGCCGCGCTATTTTGCCTTTTGTCTCGAAGTTAGTTACCGAAGCAATTGCTAGTCTCTAAGCAGCCTTTGCTAGTTAGTGCATATACTGGAGTGGAATTACAGGAGAACGAGAATAATTTTCCATGTAAAATTGTTGTTCTCCCTGTTTCCCTCCTATGATGGCAATTTTGTTGTTACAGAATGATTTTGGATTGCGATATATTTTCTAATTGTTGAAAACCACAATAGCTATAGATATTATAGTAACCAGCGACGCAATTTTTTGATTATCTCTTCGAGAGAATAGCGGCTTTAGTCTCAAGCAAAAAAACACAAATGAAGGGTATAACCCAGTTGATTTTTATTCATCTTTAAACTCAGAGTATCTTATTTTATGAATTGACATAGAAACTTTGATAATTCTGTCCATATATGGATGTAATAATCAATTTTCTGGGTTAAAGTTTGAATATTGTCCAAATTCGTGGAATCAAAACCACAGAATATATATTGTGGCAATATTCTGTTAGGAGTGAATGTGAATACTATTTTTCTTCGTAAAGGTGTTTTGTTGCCAAGTTTAGCTGCTGTTGCAGTTCTGGGTGGTAGCTTATCTGCTGCTGCTCAGACAGTTGACAATATCAGCAGTGAGCAGCTAACTGAGCCTTCGGCAACTGTAGTGTCTCCCAACCAGTTGAATGCTCAACAACAGACCCCAAGTCAAAACTTCTCCACTGAAACAACTGCCAACTCTACTTTTTCAGTTGATAATCAAGCAATAGAATCTGATGCTACTGCGTTGCAGGAATTGCCTAGTACTACCACAGCAGAAACTGCCAGTCGAACATTTACGCCTGTTCCAGGAACAGTAGCAACTTCATCATCTGCACTGACGCCTAAGTATACAGAACCAGGTGTTGAAACTTCTCAAACGTTGGCTCCCAAGGTGGCACAATCGGATATTGATGTCGGCAGACCTACCCGTGGTGGCAGCAGCTATATTGGTGTTGCTGGAAACATTGGTTTGGATGGTGGTCAATCATCCTTGGGTGATGGCAACTTCGCAGCTGTTAGCAAAATTGGGCTAACAAATTCCATCTCATTTAGACCTTCGGCGGTGTTTGGGGACAATACCACAATTCTCCTTCCTCTATCTTACGACTTTACCTTCCAGCAAGCAGATCCATTTAGTGAACCATTAGCGATCGCACCTTACATCGGTGCTGGTGCAGCCATTTCAACTGGTAATGACTCGCAAGTAGGCTTTTTATTATCTGGTGGTATCGATGTGCCTCTAACTACGCAATTTACAGCAACCGCTGCTGTAAACGCTGCATTTTTCGATGAAACCGATTTAGGTTTGTTGATAGGAGTTGGTTATAACTTCAATGGCTTTGGCTTTTAGAAGTTGAAAGTTGAGAGTTAGGAGTGACTAATTTAGTTAATAGTTGAGAGTTAGGAGTGACTAATTAGTCAATTTATAACTCCTAACTCCTAACTCCTAACTTTTAACTCAGCACTCCTAACTCTTAGTTGGAGTCACTTTGTCAATGGCTTTAATTTTGCCATCTTCTCCTACTGTCCAGACATCGTAGACGCCGATGACATCACCGTTAGCATCAATGTCTACGTTGCCGCTAGCTCCTTGGTAGTTAATCTTTTTACCTTCTTTAAGTAACTTCAAACCTTCACAGACATCGGTCACTTCTGTACCAGGGCCAGCAGAAACTTCGCGGATTTTGCTAGATATGCCAACCCCTGTGTTATCCTTGGCAGATTGCGCCGCCAAAACCAATAACGCCGCAGCATCCCAAGCTTGGGGAGCATATTCCCCAGGTGAACTACCATTTTTCTTGTCTTTCCACAGCTTGTTGAAAGCTTCTAATGCTTTACCATCGGAACCGGGCACTGTACCAAGCGCTCCAGTTAAAATATATTTGCCGTCAGGGCCTTTACCAACTTGTTCGGGGAAGGTGGGTGATTTTACCCCATCTGTCAGCAGAATTTGTACTCCCTTAGTCAAACCTTGTTGGTAGGCAGTTTTGAGGAGCAGACTACCTGTTTCAGCATAAAGAACAGCAACTACCGCATCTGGTTTACCAGCAAAAGCAGCAGCAGCTTCGGTGTCAAATGTTTGGGCTTTGGGGTCGTAGCGGACTGGATTGTTTTTATTTACTACTGTGCCGCCCAATTTCTCAAAAGTTTCTACAAATGCTTTTTCAAACCCAAGACCATAGTCGTTGTTAATTACAACTGTGGAAACTCGCTTGAAACCTTTTTTATTAGCTAATTGGGCTAAGGCTAGAGCTTGGTAGGTATCTGGGGGAGCTGTACGCGCCCAAAAACCTTTATAGTCCCCTTTTTGCGCCTTTTCAGTAAATTTGGGACTGGTGCTACCAGGGGAAACTAGCATGACTTTGTTAGGAGTGGCAATAGAGATAGCAGCAGTGGAGACACTACTAGCAAAGGAGCCTACTACACCTGCTACTTTATCTAGAGTTGCCAGTTTGGTCATCCCAGCTGCACCAGATCTGGGATCGGTTTGGTCGTCTACTTGCACTAAGGTGACTGGTTTACCGTTTACTCCTCCGCAAGCGTTAACGGTATCGACGAGTAAAGGAACAGAACCGATCATTTGCTGTCCAATGGAGGCTAAGTCACCAGTGGTTGGTAGTAGAGTACCAATTTTTAGCCCTTCGGCACTACTGGTTGTAGACGTTGTGTTTGCTGCTGGGCTGGCGCTACTGCCAGGGGTGCTGTTAGCACTAGGCCCACCAGAATTCTCACAAGCCGCCAACAGAAAACCAGATGCTATGGTAGTTAAACTTAGGGCTAGGGCAGCACTAATTTTTCGCATACGTTACTCTCACTCCTCAGTTATAGGGGAGCCTGAAAGTAAGATTTAGACTAAATTTTCAGGTTAGTTCAATCTTAACAAGACTCCAAAGGTTAAATGATATCATCCCTATGGAGGTGTAAAAGTACTTGCTCTTAGATTAGTACTTCTTCTACGTTTCTCAGCTTGAAAACGGAGAGGGAGGGATTCGAACCCTCGGTACGGAGTTGCCTGCCGTACAACAGATTAGCAATCTGCCGCTTTCGACCACTCAGCCACCTCTCCTCGGTCACGAATATTAATGTTAGCAGATCTTTTCAGAAAAGTAAATAGTTAATTGTCAGTTGTCAGTTGTTGGTTGTCAGTTGTTAGTTTTTTCTTAGTCACCACTGACCACTGAACAAATGACAAATGACAAATGACAACTAACCTAATTACAGTACTTGCGATCGCAACCAAGCCAGAGGTAAAGAACGTAACTTTTGCCATTGGGGCACGTAGGCACGCTGAGTAAAGGCATTGTAATCGTTGCGCTCAATTACTCTTAAAATTCCACTGTAATGGGTCAGGGCAGCCCATACAGGCCAGCGGGCGTCAGAAGATAGATAAGAGATTCCTTTTTCTGCTTTGGTATAAAATTCTCGTGCCCGTGCTATTTGAAAGCGCATCAAAGACCGCCAGCGCTCATCGATTACACCTTTGAATAAATCTTCCTCTGTGTAGTTAAATCTTGCCAAATCTTCTAGAGGAATATAAATTCGCCCACGTCGCGCATCTTCTCCCACATCCCGCAGGATGTTGGTTAGTTGCTTGGCTATTCCTAAGGCTATTTCTTCTTCTATGGGAACATAGAGCTGTTGTTCACGGTTCCACGGAGATGTATTTCTGGGGTTATCCAACCCCATGACTGCCGTTGACATCAAGCCTACGGTACCAGCGACGCGGTAACAGTAGAGATATAAGTCCTCGAAAGTTTCATAGCGACTACGGTACAAGTCCATGCGCTGTCCGGCAATCATATCCCGAAAGGGCTGAATGTCCATTGGAAAGCGCTGGACAGTATCCGCTAACGCCACATCTAAGTTGTCTACTGGGTGTCCAGCAAAAATTGATTCCAGCCGCTGTTCCCATAGATCTAGGGTTTCTGGTGTTGTCATAGCAGATGCGGGGCCATCCACTAGTTCATCTGTACGGCGACACCAAGCATAAATTGCCCAAATTGCGGGACGTTTTTCCTTGCTCAGGAGCAAGGTACTGAGGTAAAACGTCGTGGAATACTTGGCTATGAGGTGACGACATAGGTTGTAGGACTCGTCTACTGAGACCAGCGTTTTCATGCGCGGGGGGGAATCAGACAGTTGCAGCATTCGTTGCAGGCGGTCGGGTTAGCGTTGGCAAGTGAGAAGGATTCGTCACCGGGTTGGCTTCAGCGATCGCCTGCGCTGTTAGCTTACCAGAAAGTACGGCACCTTCCATACTGGCTAAGTAACGTTGCATGGTGTAATCGCCAGTCAGATAAAAGTTGGCAATGGGGGTTACTTGCGACGGACGGTATTCTTGACGACCTGGGGTCGCTTTGTACACTGAACGCGGCGTTTTCACCACATGATATTTCAACAATTTTGCTGGATTTTCTCCTCCAAAGTGGTCGGGGAAGAGTTTTTCTAATTCAGCAATCGTGGCGCTGACAATTTCCTCGTCAGATTTGGCGATCCAATCTTTAGCTGGTGCTAGAACTAATTCCAGCATTGAGCGATCCGGATTAGCATATTCGCGACAAGTATTGCTCATATCAGCATAAACGCTGAGGAGTGGCGATCGCGAAAATAATAGGTGATCAATTTCTGTGAGTTTTCGATCAAACCACAAGTGTAAGTTAATCACTGGTACACCTTCCAAGCCTTCTAGCTTTTGGAAGAATTCCATTTGCTGCCAAGGTTGTGGAAGTATGACTTTCAGCGGATCAACTGGCATGGCAGATACATATAAATCAGCCGTGAAGACTTCATCTTCTGCACCATTTAACCCACGCAGCAGGAATCCCTTAACCGTGCCATCAGGATTCAGCAAAATCTCTTTCAAGGGGGCGTTCAGTCGTACTTCCCCGCCACGTTCGGTAATGTAATCTACCAAAGGTTGACACAATCGTTCTGTTGGGGAACCATCCAAAAACGCCATTTTTGAGCCATTTTTTTCTTGGAGGAAGCGATTGAGGGCTGTTAGCAGGATGGTAGCAGAAATTTCATCGGGGCCGATGAAGTTCAGTGATTTGCACATGGCAATAAAAACTTCATCATTCACCCGTTCGGGAATATTTTGCTTACGCAGCCACTCTGTCCAGGAGTATTTGTCCATGTCTTCAACGTACTTTTGCCCCTGAATCATCGCCGGAATCAGTCCTAGCCCAAATTTAATTTTTTCAGGCCAGGTGAGCATATCGTTATTCCGCAGAATTGCCACTATACCATTTAGAGGTGCTGGCAAATCGGGAAAATCAAAGCGGCTGTAAGTACCTGGTGCATTGGGCTGGTTGAAGATCATTGTATGTTCTTTCCATTGCAACCGATCTTCAATATCCAGTTCTTTGAATAGCTGCAACATGTTGGGATACGCCCCAAAGAAAATGTGCAGACCCGTTTCGTACCAGTCTCCATCAGAGTCTTTCCACGCCGCCACCTTACCTCCCAATACGTCCCGGCGTTCCAAGACAATGGGGGTGTGACCTGCGTCTGTGAGATATTTCGCGCAGGAAAGTCCTGCTAGACCAGCACCCGCGATCGCTACTCGCATTTAAACCTACTGTTCTTCAATATTTCTTAATCGTTTTGCCGTTCTCATTATACGTTGCAATCCGTTACATTTGGTATTCGTTGTGCGATCGGTTTCCCAAAAAAACTTATTTCAGGTATTTTACTTAGTACATACCGATAACAGCGGTCTACTAGCAGCATTGTTGATGACAGTTATAGAAAATCCATATAGTAATTTTGTATATGTTATTTTTCTGACATTACCTGTTAGTTAGTAGATATATGTCTAAACAGATGATGCAGTCGATTATAAATGAGGTCAGTAGCTTAATTTAATGAAATGTGAAATGAGCAAGTGCAACCCAGTGAAGAGAAATGATCAGAAAGACTCGATTTAACAGTTTTAAAGATAAAACCCCATATTCATGATCGAATAAGGGGAAAAGAATTATTTTTTCCTTTTGATTACACGAGCTATTCAATACACTTTAATAGAGAAGTTTCTCTAATGTCGTGTTGCATATTATAGTCTGTCGTCGCAAATTCTATTTGTAAAATTAAGCGGTCTTGATGAGTTGGAGGAATGCCTTTATGAAAACAAAGTGGATCTTCTACAAACCCAAAACCAGCTTTGCCACAAATCTTTACTAAAGAATCTATACCATAATAATCAATAATATCTTTGTCTGTTTCTCGTTTACGTAAACAAAGGTGTGATAACTTTTTCTGATTATGACTTCCACGTACACAGACATGAGGGCCAGACGTTTCATCTACATCAGTCAAATAAAAGAAAAATTTAATAAATCGATAATCATCCATGTCGTAGTGGAAAAACTGAGCCGCTTGACTTTGTTCGTGGTATGTTGTTTTTCCTGCAAAACTCCACCACAAATGATTTCCTTGGTGTACTGGTTGAGTATCTAAATACCTAGCAGCTATTGCTAATAATAAAGGGTCATTTTGTAGTTTTTTAATAGCTGGACATAGCAGACCTGTGTTGAAATAATTGCCTGTAGTAAAATGCTTCCTTAAGTTTTTTTCTACTTGTTCTTTTTGGTGATAATAAAAGCCTAAATTAGATTTGCGATTTCCATAACAAGCTGTTGATTTAGCAAATTCAATGATTTCTTGAACCATTTCTTGAGGAAGGTTAATACCTAAATATAAACCTTCAGTTTTTAATTTATTAACAACTCTATCTAAATGAATTTCTGCAAAACAAGAATTACTTTCATTTATGAATGTTAAATATGATTGAGATGAGCGTTTGAAGAAAAATAACATTATGGCTCTTCCAATCTTAAATCGAGCAACTTTACGCATCAAAAGCCATCTGGGATTTTGAGTTAATCCCTTGTAATTTTCATATAAATTTTCATAAATTTTTGTAAAGATGTTCTCCAGACAGTTATTTAATAGACTAGTGGACATAAGCTCCCTGAAATAAAAACAGCAACAAGCTATCGCACGAATATTTTTGTGAGTCTATACAATCGGTATTTATCTAAGTATTAATACGTAATGATTATATTTAAATGTTAATAGATAATGGTTAATTACGCTACAAAATTCCAGTCGGTTTATTATTTCTTTGTATAAAAAAGCAATTTTGTAAAGAGTTACTGAAAGATGAGGCAAAATAGTGCTTTCAAGTTTGACAAGATGATATTAATCTTCAGAAAAATGAAAATTAAGAGGTACTCCTTTTAGGATTTACGCAAAACTACACGCTCTTTGCAAGAATTTATGAATTGCTGCTATAGGAGAATAAGGTTTTCGGCTATTGCTTGCGTAAGTCTTGTCTCTGCTAACAGCACATGAGTTCATTTCAACTGAGTTTGTAAAGGCTACTCAAGGAGCAAATTGAGAGATGAAGCACTATTTTGACAGGGAACAAAATATCAGTTACACAAGTTAGTTCCCATTTACATTTATTTATAGAATGCTGCTTCAGGATGTAGGATCGGGGCTAATATCCTTAAGGTTGAAAATTTCAGTTGTTTGCTACACAACCGTAGGTAAAGCATTATGGCAGTATCACAGAAGTTACAGCGCTTTGGACACCACTTAATTTTAGGTATTTCTGGTACTACATTAAGTGATGAGGATAAACGTGCCATCAACGAATTGAAACCAGTTGGCGTGATCTTTTTCGCTAAAAACTTTCTCGATGGCACCCCCTATGAAGTTTGGTTGGAAAGCTTCCAGCAGTTAAACCAGCAGATCCGACAGTACGCTGAACGTGACTTGATGTTCATAACTTTAGATCATGAAGGAGGACGTGTTGTTCGCACACCGTTACCAATTACGCGATTTCCTTATGCTTTGTTGTGGCGATCGCACTCGCGCGAAGTAGCAAAAGCAACAGCTTTAGAACTAAAATCATTGGGGATAAATTTATCATGGGCGCCTGATGCAGATATTTTTTCTCATCCCCAAAACCCTGTTATTGGGCCTCGCGCCTTTGGTAACACTCCCGAAACTGCTGCACAAGGTGCGCTTGAATATTACTTAGGACTGCAAGAATCGGGAATTTTGGGATGTGCTAAGCATTTCCCCGGACATGGAGACACCAGCCAAGACTCTCACATCGAGTTACCATCATTGAATCTGAGTTTAGAAGATTTGCGAATTCGGGAACTAATACCTTTCAAAACTTTAATTCAAGCGCAGATTCCTTTGATTATGACAGCACATATCTTGTTTCCCAAGATAGATCCTGATGTGCCGGCGACGCTTTCCCAAGCTATTCTGAAAAACATACTCCGCCAAGAACTTGGCTTTGAAGGAGTGGTTGTATCTGACGACTTAGATATGAAAGCTGTGTCAGATATGTTTATCCAAAGTGGTACTGTAGCGAGAGCATTTCAAGCTGGTTGTGATTTGTTTATTGTCTCACGCAACATCCATTCAGCAACTTTGGAACGTACCTATAAAATGGCTGAAGATTTTGTAGATTCTCTAGAGAAAGGTAGCCTTGATGAATCTGTGGTGGAAGCAGCTAAAAACAGAATTGAGAAATTACTGGCGGTGACACCGCAATATTCAGTGCATCCTCTTGATAAGGATACATTGTTGCGACATGCAGAACTAGCGATCGCTTGCACTTTTCAGTAATTTTAGGCGGTTGGAGTGCGATCGCAGTTGCCAAAATCAACAGTGATATCGAAGCAACTGCGAATATTTGGTAATTTGGGCTTTTTAACGAAAGTTTACCAGTAACGTAGACCAGGGTTTACGCTTTGGTTGGCTTGTCTATTAATTGCGATCGTGAGCATTCCTGATCGTATACACAGTATCTACAAATGTAGATATTTTTTAGTCTCTGTTAAAATTGATACGATTACTGAAGGTTTATTAGCAAGAGAGGCGTGTTGCAATATCTTTTGAGCAGGCTATCATCACTTTACTCAAGATATCTAATTCTATTAAATGCAATCAATATACAAATGTAGAACGGAATGAGTCATTGTGAGTCACTATGACTCATCTGATTTTAAATCAAATACTTGACATTCAAAAAATAGTTAAAAACCTTAAAACCCAGATTGAGTAAAGGGTTTATCTGATTATGCTTTTTGTGTTTAAACGTAAGTTTGACTCAAAAACTAAAGTAATGAAAATTTTTCACAATTAATAATGAAAATCGAAACATGCAATGTTAAAATATCTTCTTAGATACCTGCAAAATAAAATACAGTCTAAAGTCATTAACCTTTAGACTGTTTGAAATCGAAGTCCTTTACTAGCTGGTAACTAGTAAAGAGACAGGTATTTTTTTCACTGAATAAAAGTCATTTTTTGAGTGATGCCGTCACTCAAAAACTGCATATGCAGCACAAAAAATTTATTTTCCTTAAGGAGGAAAAATGAAAATAACTCAAAGCGTCCTTGAGAAAGGCGTAATTTTGACTGCATTACTATCTATTTTAGTATGTGATGCCCTAGGTTTTGCGATTATCGACCAAGAATTTTGTCCTGCCTAGTATGACCTTGTTAAAACTGTGGTTAAATGATTATTTTTCTAAAAATCAGTCCTAAAGCTTACAAACGCGCACAATCCTACACTAATGTAGTGGGATTATGGGAAGGAAAAGAAGATTGCTGGATGTACGTAGAGCTAGGGGAAGAATTTGAATATATAAGTCACCCAAAAGATGACCCTAACACTGATTTTCGGATTTTTAGAGGTTGCACAGTATCAATCGCTGAAAGTAAAGAAGATTTGAAAGCGGGAATAGTAGCAACAACACTACTCAATCAAACAGTCAAAATCTACTACTAAACCTTTACAGAATCAGGTACAACTCCATCAAAATCCAAATCCCCACGTAGTTCTATGCGATGAGTTTCTAAGTTACCCTTGTTTTTTCTTAGAAACTCATCCAAATTTTTTAGCTCCACATGGACAACTTCACCATTTTTTAGCTTAAAGGTCAACATAGTTTATTGTTCCAATGAAGTTCTAATCCCTAATAGGGATCAGATGAAATTACAATTACCGTCATACATAGCGTGGGCACAAACTATTGAAACCCTAGAGTTTCAATCCCTAATAGGGATTAAGTGCTATTATCATTATATATCAAACAAAATTTAAGCTCCTTAAATTTTGCGATCGCCCCTTCACCTATAAATATCTCAAATCCCATGACTTTTACCAATCACCCAATTACGCCGGAAAAACCGCGCTAAGGCTGACTCTTCCAACGATAAATAAATCGGTCGTCCGTGGGGACAGGTGCGGGGGTTGCGAGTACGTTGCCAATCATCGAGTAATTTCTGCATTTCTTGCAGGTTCATTGGTGTACCATTACGAATAGCACTACGACAAGCAACAGCAACTTGCGCTGTTTGTAAATCGCCTCCTAAACTCAGTTCTAAAATTGCTTCGGCACAATCTTCTCGCTGTTGTAACATTGCAGGTAGATTACGAACTGCCCAAAGTTGTTCACCAAAGGTTTCAATATCTAAACCGATACGTTGCAGTTGAGAAACTTGGGCTGGCGATAATTGATAAAGAATAATTGCTGGTTCAACGGGAACAAATTGCCATTTATCACATAATTGTTCATACAAAATTCGCTCATGGGCAATGTGCTGTTCTACTAACCACATTCCCCCAGGATATTCGGCAACAATATAAGTATTATTAACTTGGGCAATAGCTTTTAAGGAGTTAGGAGTTTTACTATCCTCGTTGGGATTTTGAGGATTAAAGTTGTAGTTGCCTTTTGCTTCTGCGGCTTTGAGTAGTTTGCTGACTCGTGATGTGTGAACAGATTCTTTTAAATTAGCAGAATTAATGCGGAGTGCTTGATCAATTCCTTGGGTAATTTGTTCTTGCCAATAATTGATTTCATTGAGGTAAATTTCGGTTTTTGCAGGATTGCGATTCCAGTTAATTTGTTCTGGGGAAATAGCAAGATGTAAAAAACAAACTGGATAGCGATCGCGTGGTAATGTTTTGTGAAATGCACTCAGAATAGTTTGCTCTAGTTCTGGTGATTTTACCATCCGCCTGTTAATAGCTACTCGCACCCAATCTGGGCGGCGGCGATGACACCTGTCTGGTAATCCTACCACTAGTGAGAGTGAGGAGTTAGGAGTTAGGAGTGAGGAGTTAGGAGTGCTGAGTGAGGAGTTAGGAGTGCTGAGTGAGGAGTTGGGAGGGTTGGGGAGGTCTAATTTAACTTCTTCTAAGTCGCCTGGTCGCACTTGTGATAAAATCTGCGGTAGCAGTTTTCCGGCTGTGCAGGCAGGATAGATGGTAAACCATTGACGGTCATTTTGCCACACTTGCCAAGTAACTTGCGGATGACACAAAGCAATTTGCCCAATTGTTGCTTGCACGGCTTTCATTTGCTGTGCTGTTGTGGGTAAGCCTTGACGACGAGATGAACAATTGGCGAATAAATGCGAGACTGTGACTACTGTACCAGGTGCGATCGCTGTTGCTTCTACTTGTATAGCTTTGCCACCATCGCCATAAACAACCCGCCATCCTAACTTTCCGTCTGTTGGACGACTCAAAATTTCCAATTCTGCCAGAGTCGTCAAACTGTGTAACGCTTCACCACGAAAACCCAAACTGTTGATTTTCCACAAATCCTCACTCGAGCGAATTTTACTAGTACTATGGGCTGTAGCCGCTTGTTGCAAGTCGTCTAAGTTCATCCCGCAACCATTATCTGCAACACGGATGCGCCATTGCAAAGGCCATAGCGAAACGACAATTCGCGTTGCACCCGCATCAAGAGAATTTTCTACCAGTTCGCGCACTACAGATGCTAAAGAGTCGATTACCTCTCCAGCGGTAATGAGATACACGACTTCTGTGGGTAAAGCTTGAATAGTAGATGCCATAAATTACAGTGTAGGCGATTAGCCAACCACTGAATAGAATAAGCAATTATATTTACACCTCAACAGAAATTTTTATTAATTGTAAAGAAAGCTCGTTTCAAAAGGGATTTTTGATAGATTGCTTTTAAAGTTCTAGGCGACAAATGCTTATGAGTACTAATTTAGCCGTTGATGTTCATGATCTCAAGTCCCGTCTGCAATGGGGACAACCAGCTTTGACAATTGTTGATGTGCGCGATCGCGCGAGCTACAATCATGGTCATATCAGCGGGGCAATAACTCTCCCGTTGGACACCTTGGGATCTAGAGCCAAAACTGCTTTGCATACGGAACGCCATATCTATGTTTATGGCGAAAATGACCAACAAACAGCCGAAGCGGCTAAGCTATTGCGTGATGCTGGCTATGGTGAGGTAGGTGAAATCGCAGGTGGTTTTGCTGCTTGGAAAACAGTTGGCGGTGCTATAGAGGGTTTAGAAGCGTAAACTTGATTTAATTGAATATGGTTTTTTATGTACTGCACAGTGTGCAGTACAGTTTATTTTACTGAATTAGAAAAATTTACGAGTTAGAAAATCAACATTTAGTCACTCTAGGTTGTTGCCACTTTTTAGTGGTTAATTAATCTTTAGTTGCCAAAACTTTTTCATGATCGGGTTTTAGCAATCTGTTTAACAAAGATACAGGGCGTTGACTATAAGGCCAAGCAAAAGCATGACGGAAAGCTGCATCTTGACAAGCTTGTAGTTGTTCAAAACTAATAATGTCGTAAGTCAAAAGATTTTCATACTCAAATGGCAAACGGACATTATGCAACCCAGCATTATCGGTGCAAATCGCAATATCTACCCCAGCCTCAAAACAACGATCAAAAACTAATTTGAGTTGACGAATATCCTCTAAGGTACCAGTTTTCAAGTAAGTTGTGGGACAAACTTCTAAACATTGTCCACGTCTAGCCACATCCTTAAGTAACTCTGAAGACAATAGGGGAATTTGGATACCATGACCAATCCGCATTAAATAAGGTAAAAGTTGGGGATAGCAACCAGCTGTGGTTTCATATAGATGCCCTGTGGTTTTAATACCAAGCGATCGCGCATAATCATACAGGCGAATCCATTCTTCCATGCGATCAGCGTAGTAACTATCACCACCTGCAACATCTATTGCACAAACATATTCTCTGCTTTGCGCTGCTAAATCAACAATTGCCTTATTCACTTCGTAAGGTAGGCGCGAGTGCATACAAAGAATTTGGCTGGTGACAATTGGATATTCTGACAATTGGCTAGCTTGTCCCACTACTTTGACAATTTCTGCCATCTTGTCAATTCTCTCGGATTGACTTAGATGTTCAGGTGTCCGCAAATAGGGAGTGTAGCGCAGTTCCAGATAAGCCAAATTTTCAAAAATATAAGCACCCCGTACCAAGCGATAGATAAAGTAAGGCAAAGTCTCGACAGTTTGCACACTTTCTACTAAGGTGTGCAATTCTAAATACTCATCTAGGGTATTGCGTGGTCGTGTATAAAAGTCTTCAAAGTCTGAATACTCAGCAAAGCCAGAAATCAACTCAGAAGAATGTCGTTCAAAATATCGCCACAAAACACGAGGTACAACCGAACCGCCTAGATGCCGATGCAATTCAGCATACAAAGCCATAGTGGTATTTTTAGATAAAAATTTTACTAATTGTAACAAAAACCTAGACAGAAAAAATCTATACCCCAAGGGAGATTGTGTGGGGCTGGTGTTAATCCATATTGGTGATGTCAGGCATTGGGATAAAAATCCTCATTCGGTTTCATCATCAGGCTCAAAAAATTTAATTTGGGCAATTAAGAACTGCCGCTACATGAAGATAAGGTTTGGGTTATTGTTTGTGTATCTCTTGATGATCGATAGTTTGGAGATCTCGTGAATCGCGATCATTTTGAAACTAAAATTTTTTAGAACCTGCAAACAGTGAAGCCGAATATGTAATCTTATGCATTTATCTTGACATTACGAGCAGAATATGTTCATAATGGTTCTTCGTGGAAACTTTACCTCTATAAAATAAACGCTTGGCTAACGTCATTGTGATAGGCTCCCAGTGGGGCGATGAAGGGAAAGGTAAAATAACTGACTTACTCAGCCGCTCCGCAGATGTTGTGGTACGTTACCAAGGGGGTGTCAATGCTGGACACACCATTGTAGTGAAAGGTCAGACCTTTAAACTGCATTTGATTCCCTCTGGTATTTTGTATCCAGATACTGAATGCATCATCGGCTGTGGAACAGTGATAGATCCACAGGTTTTGATAGCAGAACTCGACCAACTAGAAAAACTAAACATTTCTACCAGCAATCTGCTGATTTCTGAGACAGCCCATGTCACGATGCCTTACCATCGGTTGATTGACCAGGCATCGGAAGAACGACGCGGAAGTCATAAAATTGGCACCACTGGTCGAGGTATTGGCCCTACCTATGCTGACAAATCAGAGCGCACAGGCATCAGGGTTTTAGACTTGATGGATCCAGAAGGACTGCGTGAGCAGTTGGAATGGACGATTAATTATAAGAACGTTATTTTAGAAAAACTTTACAACTTGCCGCCTTTAGACCCTCAAGAGGTAATCCAGCAGTATTTGGAGTATGCCGATCGCTTACGACCTTATGTAGTTGATACCTCACTGAAAATATATGATGCTGTGCAACGGCGGCGCAATATTTTGTTTGAAGGGGCACAGGGTACGCTCCTCGACTTAGATCATGGGACTTATCCCTACGTTACCTCCTCCAACCCTGTGGCTGGCGGAGCTTGCGTTGGGACGGGTCTAGGGCCGACAATGATAGATCGGGTAATTGGAGTATCGAAAGCCTACACAACACGAGTAGGAGAGGGGCCATTTCCCACCGAATTAGATGGAGAAGTGGGAGAATTGTTGTGCGATCGCGGTGCTGAATTTGGTACAACTACCGGACGTAAGCGTCGCTGCGGTTGGTTTGATGCTGTCATCGGTCGTTATGCCGTGCGAATTAACGGTATGGACTGTATGGCCATTACCAAACTCGATGTCCTCGACGAACTAGAAGAAATCAAAGTTTGTGTCGCCTATGAAATAGATGGCGAACGCAGCGAACACTTCCCCACCAGTTCACGTCAATTTGCCCGCTGTCGTCCCATCTACAAAACCTTACCAGGATGGCAAGTGCCAACAACACACTGCCGCACCCTAGAAGACTTGCCACAGCAAGCACTGGACTATCTAAAATTCTTAGCAGAATTAATGGAAGTCCCGATCGCGATCGTTTCTTTAGGAGCTAGCCGCGATCAAACCATAATTGTAGAAGACCCCATTCACGGCCCCAAACGTGCCTTGCTGCACCCTGATGGCACACCAGCTTCTCTACTGAGTGCTTAGTATTGAGTCGGGGAGCTTTTGGTGCAGGGGTGCAGGGGAACTCGGGGCCCCCACGACCGAAGGGGAGTGGGGATTAGGGGCGATGGGGAGATGGGGAGACACAGAGAACAATTCTTAACTCCTAACTCCTAACTCCTAACTCCTAACTCCTGACAACTGACAACTAACAACTAACAACTAGTATGCCTGTTACAGTCGAATCTCAAAAGCGACCAGAAGGTAGCAAGCCCAAAGCTTTGCGCCGTTCTGGACTGATACCTGCTAATTTATACGGTCACAACGGTGCCGAATCAATTTCTCTGGTAGTTGAAGCCAAAACTGTTGAGCGCCTGCTCAAACAAGCAGCTGTTAACAAAACAGAAATTGAACTTAACATCCCTGAACTTGAGTGGACTGGTAAAACCATACTGCGAGAAGTTCAAATCCATCCAGCTAAGGGTACACCTTATCACCTGAGCTTTTTTGCTTCTAAAGGCTAAAGCTAGTGCAAATTTGGTCTGCTTGACTACTTAAAATTTGTGATAATTGCTAATGGAACCAGGGATTAAACCCTGGTTTTTTGTTCAGCTCACAGCTTTAGGGAAATCTTATAAATTATCTTGGTTAAATTTGATGACTGATGGCTGATGACTGATATTTGGGTGCAGAGTCTTGCAGCCCTATTGTTTCTTCCCCATTCCCCATTACCCATTCCCCATTCCCCATTCCTCATTCCCCATTCCCAATTCCCAATTCCCCATTCGCAAATATGACAGAAGCAACTCTTCCACCTTTAATTCAGCAGATGTTACAGCCTGGATTTTACCCCCATGCGGTGACAGAACCTATTGAATTAATTCAAACCCACATTTCTTATGTGCTGCTGACTGGAGATTACGTTTATAAGCTGAAGAAACCTGTGAATTTTGGCTTTTTGGACTTCTCTACTTTAGAAAAGCGGCAGCATTTTTGTCACGAGGAGTTGCGATTGAATCAACGGGGTGCAGCTGGACTGTATTTAGAAGTTTTGCCTGTGACTTTGGCAAACGAGCAATATCATCTCAATGGAACTGGTGAGCCTGTAGAATATGTGCTGAAGATGCGGCAGTTTCCCCAAGAGTTGTTGTTTAGCGCACTTTTTGAACAGGGTAAGCTAAATGAGACACACCTAGAGGAATTGGGACGGATAGTAGCTGAGTACCATGCCCAAGCACAGACTAATGATTATATTCGTAGTTTTGGTGAAGTGTCGCAAGTACGTGCTGCCTTTGATGAAAATTACGAGCAAACTAAAAAGTATATCGGTGGCCCCCAGACACAGGAACAGTTTACCCAAACACAACAATACACAAATAAATTTTTTGCAGAACGTACAGAATTATTTGCTAGCAGAATTCAAAATAACTATATCCGTGAATGCCACGGGGATTTACACCTGAAAAATATTGCTCTGTGGCAGAATAAAATCACCCTGTTTGATTGTATTGAATTTAATGAACCGTTTCGCTTTGTCGATGTTATGTATGATGTAGCGTTTACGGTGATGGATTTGGAAGCACGGCAACGCCGAGATTTGGGTAATGCATTTTTAAATGCTTATATCGAGCAAACTGGAGATTGGGAAGGTTTGCAGGTGTTGCCTTTGTATTTAAGTCGTCAAGCTTACGTGAGAGCAAAGGTAACTTCATTTTTGTTGGATGATCCAAGCGTACCGCTGGCGGTGAAGGAAGAAGCCACAAAAACAGCATCTAACTATTACAGGCAGGCTTGGGAGTATACTCAACCTCAACAAGGACAACTGATTTTGATGTCGGGATTGTCTGGTTCTGGAAAAAGTACAACAGCGCGACATTTGGCTTTGCAATTGGGAGCAATTCAAATTCGTTCAGATGCAGTGCGTAAACATTTGGGAGGCATTTCCCTGTGGGAACGTGGTGGAGATGATTTATATACACCTGAGATGACCCAAAAAACTTATGCACGATTGCTAAATTTGGGGATTATACTAGCTAATCAAGGTTTTTCAGTAATTTTAGATGCTAAGTATGACAGACAACAACTACGGCTGGAAGCGATCGCTGAAGCCGAAAAACACCATCTTCCCCTGAAAATTATTCACTGCACAGCACCTCTAGAGGTTGTAAAAGAGCGTCTTGTCAACCGTACTGGTGATATTGCAGATGCTACTGTGGATTTATTGGAATCACAACTCAAGCAAGCTGAACCTTTCAGCGAAGCAGAAAAACCTTACGTCCAAATTTGGGATACAACTCAACCACATTGAACTAGGGATTGGGGACTGGTGATTAGGGACTGGGGACTGGGGATTAGAAAGATTTAAATAGGGAATGAATCTCTATTCAAAATTCAAATCTTAAAATAATTTTTTCCCAATACCCAATACCCAGTCCCCAATCCCCAATACCCAATACCCAGTCCCCAGTACCCAATAGTGAACTTATGGCATCGAAAAAAAACGACTTCTTCACTATCTCTCCCAGTTTCTTTTCTCAACTAATATTTGGGTCATTTTTAATACTCATATTAACGTTGACAGGATCTCCACTATCCTTAAGTATATTTTTGGGTGTTCTCGGTGGCTTCACCTTAGGTTGGATCACCAATACCAGTAAAAATAGTCCCCAACCCCCAACAGTAGCTTCCTCTGATGGTATTGATGCAGGACTAAAATATTGGTTATTTTTCTTAGTTGGCTTTGTCTTTTTAGGCTATTCTGCACCGATGAGTATCTTACTAGGCGGTATAGCTGCTATCGGTGGAGGCTGGATGATTTCTTGGTGGGGAAGCAAAGAAGCAGCTAAAACTCAGTTACCAGTTGAGACTTCAGAAGCAGTCGAAGGTGAACAGTCTAACGAGAGAATTACCAAACAGCAAAAAAGAAGACCCGTCCGCCGTTTCCGTCGTACTCGCGGAACTTTCAATCTTCAGTTTTGGAAGAAATAATATTGGGAACTGGGGACTGGTGACTGGGTACTGGGTGTTAAGTACAACTCTTTCCCAATTCCCGGTTCCCAATTCCCTATTCCCCAATCAATATGTTTTTATATTTTTCTAAATTACTACCACTGTTTTTCTACCCACTAGGGCTAGCTAGCGTCTGTCTTATAGTGGCTTTAGTGACATTGTGGAAGCGACCGCGCATTGCAGCAGGTGCGATCGCACTATCATTAATTTTATTACTTTTTTCTAGTAATGCTTGGGTTGCTAAATCTCTGGTGCGATCGCTGGAATGGCAAAATCTCCCTCCTACCCAAATGCCTAATGCCCAAGCAATTGTGGTTTTGGGAGGTGCGACTAAATCAGCTTTACCTCCAAGACCAGGTGTCGATTTAAGTGAATCAGGCGATCGCGTCATTTATGCTGCCCAACTCTATCGCCAAAAAAAAGCGCCTATAATCATTCTCAGTGGTGGTCGCATCGATTGGCGTGGTACTGGTTCGCCAGAGTCGGCAGATATGGCAAGTATACTCACTTCTATCGGTGTACCATCTCAAGCTATTATCCAAGAATCTGACTCACTCAACACATATCAAAATGCCGTAAATGTCAAGAAAATTCTCAAAACTCGTGGTATTGGTAAAGTTTTGTTAGTGACTTCGGCTATGCATATGCCGCGATCGCTGAAAATTTTTCAACGTCAAGGTATTGATGTGATTGCTGCACCTACCGACTTTCTTGTGAGTCAGGCTGAAATTGAAGAACTCGGCAGCTCTCCCAAAGCCGCTATACTAAATTTATTACCTGATACAGGCAACCTAAATCAATTTACTAGCGCTTTAAAAGAATATATTGGCAGTTTTGTATATCGCTTGCGTGGTTGGCTTTAATCAAGTTAGGAGTTAGGAGTGAATAGTTAGGAATAGTCCTTTCAAAGTGTAATTTTCTGAGGATTTTTACAGCCTGGAAAGTTATAAAAGTTATCAAATATACCAATTATTTAACTTTAAACTCCTAACTCCTAACTCTAAACTCCTAACTCCTAACTCTTCATTAATTTAAAATTATGTCTAAACACTTACCTTATATTATTCCATCTCGTCAACCTGATGTTGAAGAGAGTTTTGCAGCTTATCAAACAACCCATCAGTTCTACCAGGAAGTTCAGACGCGTTTAGAGTTTCAGCGTCATTGTGAATGGTATTACGTTACCGCAGAACGCAATCGCCAAGAGTTAAAAAGAATGCGCGGCGAACTGAATATTTTCCGATGGTTTCGCCGCCGATGAATGTTTGAAATAATTATTTATTCAATTATTTCTAGCTCATTCTCACGCAAGTGGGCTTTAAATTTTTTATTAAACTGTACCAAATATGGTAAGTTTGCACTTACAGGTCTACCTTGCCATTGAGTAGCAATACCTATGATTTCACCTTCTGTGCCTTTGATGTCAAAAGCCTGATTTCGATGCTCAGGATGATGGTAAACAACTACCGATTCTTTAACGCGGACGTGATCGCCAATTTTCATAACAACATTTACACCTAACTTTTGTTGTTCCACAAGCATCTGTCACAAAATAAATTACTAAACATTATTCAAACTTTTTACCATAATTACAGTGTAGTATTAGCAAATTTATCTGGTAGATTTGTGAAGCACATCTTTTCTGATATTAGTATGTCTTGGGTAACTGAATAATTTGTAATTCGTAATTCAGTTACACAGAACAAAGCTTGAATAAGGCTGTTTTTGAGCGGCTAGTCTCTTAGTAAAACAATACATTCGGGAACAATTTTGTATTGTTCGCAATTTTATACATTTTCTGTCACCTTGAATTTGACATTATATTTCAAGCATTTATACTTACTATATAAAGCCTGTATCAGCAGACTTTTAATATTAATTAATAAAAGCCTTGATCGTCACTGTTGTTGTTTTACTCCAAAAATATGGCAACATCAGATGCGCTTGGTACTTTAGCGTGAAGTCTAACCCTTTTATCTTCACTCTAGAATGTTCCCAAGGTCAACTCTTTTATCGACAGTAAAAGGGACTGGGTACTGGGTATTAAGCTTAGGGTGCGTTATAGACGGAACGTCCTAACGCACCGAGAATCTAGTACTCTGGCAAGTCATCTTTGCTGGGAATAGGTAAATGTCAGAAATAAAAAAAACCCTTTCCCCACTCCCTACTCCCCGCCTTCACCCGTTAAAATTGGGTTACTAAACCATTAGTGGCGTGGCAAGGCTAAAATAGTGCATTAACGAACCGCAGAGGCGCAGAGAACACAGAGATATTAGAGAAACTCTATTGCAACATTTTAGGCTTGTCACGCCACTACTGGTTAAGCCAAAATGTAACGGACTAAAATACTCATCACTTCATCAGGGTTCCCAGTTTGTTGTGGTTGACTCCAATCATTCACGTTTGCATAGCCAATCACTTGCAGGTAGTGAATTGTACTAGTAACGACTTTCGGGGAACCGATGAGTATATGTTTAATCGGTTTTCTGTTGGGTGTTGATTTATCAGAATCTTTACCTGGAACTTGGGGAAACTTTTGTTCTTGTGCCATATTATATTTGACTCCTGTTGAGGGGTTAAAGAAGGCGATCGCGGACTCTTCCCGGAGGCGATCGCCTTTCTTATGCTTTTATATTAAAGTATAATTTTATACTTGTCAATACATTTTGCAATAAATTTTATGAAAAAATTACAAATTGTGTTATGGCTACAAGCCGTAACTGCACGCTGTCAAATCAGCCAATGAAAAATCAGCCCTCGTGGAAAATTCCCTCCAAGGCTGAATTTATTGGATAAATTTTGATAATGTCTTTTCTTAGTGTCTTAGTGCGCGATGGTTAAACTACCCCAGAATCAACTTTTGAGGGTTTGCGCCAATTGCGTTTTTTCAAAAATGATTGCCAAGATTCCATATAGGTGTAGAACACGGGTGTTAAATAAAGAGTGAGGAATTGTGAAAATAGTAATCCTCCCACCACTGCTAAACCGAGGGGACGGCGTGTATCTGCACCAGCACCAAAACCAAGGGCAATTGGTAAAGTTCCCATCAATGCTGCCATTGTGGTCATCATAATCGGGCGAAACCTGACTAAGCAAGCTTCGTAGATAGCATCGTAGGGAGTTTTACCTTGTTGACGAGCAACAATTGCAAAGTCAACCATCATGATGCCGTTTTTCTTCACAATCCCAATCAAGAGGATGATACCTACAAAGGCGTAGATATTCAGGTCAACATTAAATATTAATAGGGTTAGTAAGGCGCCGAAACCAGCGGAGGGCAAGCTAGAAAGGATAGTCAGGGGATGAATAAAGTTTTCGTAGAGAATCCCCAATACAATATAAATCACGAAAATAGCAACTAGTAGCAGCCATCCTAAACCCTGAATCGAAGACTGAAAGGCTTGGGCTGAACCTTGGAAGCCTGTACTGATGCTAGCTGGTAAGGTTTGTCTAGCAATTTGCTCAATCTTAGCAGTGACATTACCTAATGAAACTCCTGGTTTTAAGTTAAAAGATATAGTGACAGAAGCTAGTTGTCCGGTGTGGTTAATAGTTAATGGCCCTACACCTTTAGTGACAGTTGCTACAGCGTTGAGGGGTACTAGCTGTCCACTGGGGGCGCGAATTGAAAGCAAATCTAGGGCATTGGGATTTTCCTGATATTTGGGTTCGACACCCATAATTACCTGATATTGGCTATCAGAGGCGTAAATTGTGGAAACTTGGCGAGTACCATAAGCATTACTCAGGGCAGTTTCGATTTGATTGGCAGTTAAACTCAATGATGATGCTAAATCACGGTTGATTTTGACTTGAAGTTGGGGATTTTTGATTTGCAAGTCACTATTAACATCTTGCAAATCTTCTAGTCCGCGGAGTTGCTTTTCTAAAGTGGGGGCGTATTGATAAAGCTCTTGGACGTTGGGACTTTGAAGTGTAAATTGATATTGGGCTTTGCTTTGTTGCCCACCGATGTTAATAGCTGGGGGATTTTGTAAGAAAACTTTCATCCCTGGAATGCGTGAGAGTTTCGGACGCAGTTCTTGTACAATCTCATCTGCACCTAGAGGGCGCTCATGACGAGGTTTGAGTTTGAGAAAAATTCGTCCAGTGTTGGCGGAAGCATTTGGCCCCCCAGCACCCACACTAGAGTTGACAGCTGCAATATTGGGATCTTTATATGCGATCGCTGCCACTGCTTGTTGATGTTTTACCATTTCATCAAAGGAGATATCCTCTGCTGCTTGGGTATTGGCGGTAATTTGTCCCACGTCTGCACTAGGAATAAACCCCTTGGGAACAACCATGAATAAATATACTGTCGCTACCAAAATCGCACCAGAAATTACCATCGTTGTGCGATGATATTTGAGTGACAGTTTTAAACTCCAATCGTAAGCACCAAGTAATTTATCAAAGAAGCTTTCTGAAAGGTTGTAGAGGCGAGTTTTCCAATCTTTCTTACCCTCGCTATCTTCCTGTCCATGATGGGGTGGACGCAAGAAGCGCGAACACAGCATTGGTGTCAAGCTGAGAGAAATCATCCCAGAGATGAGAATGGCAACGCTGATTGTAATGGCAAATTCTCGAAACAGTCGTCCCAAAATGCCACTCATGAACAGTACAGGAATGAAGACTGCTACTAGAGAAATGGTCATGGATAAAATGGTGAAACCAATTTCTCTGGAAGCATTCAAAGCTGCTTCAAACCGACTTTCCCCCATTTCCATGTGACGGACGATGTTCTCTAACATCACTACAGCATCATCCACCACGAAACCCACGGAAAGAGTCAACGCCATTAAAGATAGGTTATCTAAAGAAAAACCCAGCAATAGCATCACCCCAAAAGTCGCCACCAGCGATAGAGGTACTGCCAAACTGGGAATAACTGTAGCCGAGAGGTTGCGGAGAAACAAAAAGATCACCAGTACTACCAAAGCAATAGTCAGCAACAAAGTAAACTGGACATCATCAACCGATTCTCGAATCACCTGCGATCGGTCATACATAATATCCATGTTGACAGCCGCCGGGATTTGTTCGCGGAAAGAAGGTAAGATTTTCTTGATAGCATCCACCACGGCAACAGTATTAGTTCCGGGTTGCTTCTGAATTGCCAACACCATGGCCCTGACACCAGAATTTTTCTTTGGGGATTTCTCTCCCTTGTCAGGAAAAAACCAACTCGCTACTTTGTCATTCTCTACACTATCTAATACCTGACCTAGTTCGCCTAAGATTACTGGCGCACCATCTTGGTAAGTCACAACTAAAGAACGATAGCTGGCTGCATCATTTAGTTGTCCATTGGCTTGGATGGTAAAGTTCTGCTTTGTGCCGTAAAGTGTGCCAGTGGGCAGGTTAACATTTCCTTGGGAAATGGCTGTGGCTACTTCGTCCACACCGATACCTTTAGCACTCAGTGATTCCGGGTCTAATTGAATCCGTACCGCGTACTTTTGGGAACCGTACACTTGCACCTGAGCCACCCCATCCACCATTGACAAGCGTTGTGCTAAAAGGGTTTCGGCGTATTTATCTACAGTTGATAGAGGTAAAATTTCTGAGTTGAGGGAGATATAGAGAATTGGCTGGTCTGCCGGATTCACCTTGCGATAGGATGGAGGGCTGGGCATATTGGTAGGTAACTGCTTTGCAGCTTTGGATATAGCTGCCTGCACATCCTGTGCTGCCCCATCTATCTGCCGACTCAAGTCAAATTGTAAGGTGATTTGTGAGCTACCCAAGGAGCTAGTGGAGTTCATGGAACTCAAGCCTGCGATGCTGGAAAACTGTTGCTCTAGAGGAGTAGCCACAGAAGAAGCCATTGTCTCTGGGTTAGCCCCAGGCAGAGTAGCTGTCACCTGAATCGTGGGAAAATCCACGTTGGGCAGATCACTGACTGGCAACATTCGGTAACTCATCAACCCGAATATCAAAACCCCAACCATGACTAAGACTGTCATCACTGGGCGACGGATGAATAATTCAGAAATGTTCATGATTGCTTTTTAGTTCCTACTGCTGGTTTTACCTGCACTGTGGCCCCTGGTGTGAGATTGAATTGCCCATCTACAACTACTTGTTCACCCGGTTGCAATCCTTCTTTAACTACTGTTTCGTTGTCAACAGTGTCACCTACAGTGACAGGACGCATTTCAGCTTTGTTGTCAGGTTTGACTACATACACAAACTGCCCTTTTTGTCCTGGTTGCACTGCTTGGGAAGGCACTGTAATGGCATTTGGTTGTTCAGTGAACTTCAGTAACACGTTGACAAATTGCCCTGGAACTAATCGCTCCTCAGTATTGGTAAATGTACCTTTGAGTTGAATGGTACCTGTTTGTGTATTCACGCCGCTATCAACAAAGGTGAGTTCGCCCTTGACTGGAGTTCCCGTATCTTTAGCGGGTAAAGCATCTACTTCTAGTTTGTGGTCAGCACTGTATTTCTTCAGGTCAGGTAACAGCCTTTGGGGAATGGAGAATGTGACATAAATTGGATGAATCTGGCTGATGGTAATTAACGGCTCGTCCGCATCTGCTTTCACCAAGTTACCTTGATTCAGCTTCAGGCTACCTGTGCGTCCGTTGATTGGAGAATAAATAGAAGCGTAGGAAAGTTGAACCTTGGCATTATCTATGGCTGCTTGATCTGCGGCGACGGCAGCTTGAGCGTTTTGTACGTCTGCTTGGGCAGCAGTGACGGCGGCTTGAGCGTTTTGTACATCTGCTTGGGCAGCAGCGACGGCGGCTTGAGCATTGGCTACCCCACCTTGGTCTGCTTTTACTGTTGCCTGTTGGGCTTGAGCAGTTGTTTGATACTCTTCTGCTTGTTGTTTGCTAATTGCCCCCTGTTTGAGTAAACTAGCATAGCGTTGAGCCTGGATGTTGGCATTTGTTGCTTGGGTTACATCCTTAGTAACATTAGCTCTTGCCTGGTTCACTTGCGCTTTGGCTTGCTCGACATTGGCTAGTGCTTGTTGTACCTGAGCTTTAGCTTTTTCGAGATTGGCTTTAGCTTGCTGCACTTGAGCCAAATCCTTGGCTTTGTTGGCTTGAGCTTGCATGAGCGAGGTTTCCAGGGCGCGAGAATCAATGGTAAATAGTAAATCGCCTTTTTTGACGTTCTGCCCTTGGCGAAAGTAGACACCAGTCAGTTGTCCACCTACTTTAGACTTGACAGATACGGTTGAATATGCTTCCACTGTCCCCGTCGCTTGTAAAAGCATGGGAACTGTTTTCTGATTGGCACTAGCAACTACCACTGGTACTGGTCGCTTTTTGGCAGCGTCCTTTCCATTGGATTGAGCGTCAGAAGCTGCACAGGCAGTACAAAAGTAACCTAAACACAGCATAATTAGCCAGAATTTACCTCTAGAAAGCGGTTGATAAGCGCCTATAACAAAAGCCTTGCTCGTCTGCATAAAACTTAAATAGCTGATATTAATAATCTGGAACAACGAGAACATAAGCTGACCCCAGCCCAGGCGATCGCTTTTCTCTAAAGACTAATGTCATAAGTTATTTTTAGCCAAACACAATGTTAGCTATTCTAACAATTAGGGTTCAAAAGATTTTGTACTTATAATACTACTGATGCAAAAAAATTGCTATTAAACTATTGAAATCAGTCAAAAGTTACATATATATAACCTTGAGTGAAATGCGATCGTCTTTTTCATTGTAATTTAAGTATAAAATTATACTTTGCATTACAAGTGCAATAATTTTTATTGATTAAAATTGCACATCGCGTTAAACTTCCTTAGCGTAACCGCACGCTGTCAAATCAGGCGATGACAAATCAGCCCTCCTCGAAAATTCCCTCTTGCACTTGGAATCGTCCCATCGGTTTAGGTTGGGATAAACCTTATACCGTCCGCTACGCTAGTAATATTGATGATGGTCCTTGGCACGGTATGCCTCTGGGTGGCTTTGGTGCAGGTTGCATTGGTCGTTCTTCACGAGGAGACTTTAATTTATGGCACATTGATGGCGGTGAACATCTCTTTAAAAGCGCCCCCGCCTGTCAATTCAGTGTGTTTGAATCAAATGGTACATCTTCCCAAGCCTACGCTTTGTCTACTCAACTGCCTGATGATGGTAGTCTCAAGGCTTGGCAATGGTATGCAGCTAGTGGAGGAAGGGGAGCAGGGGAGCAGGGGGGAGGAAGTGGTTTTGAACAGCAAACGGGTACGTATCATGCTTTGTATCCTCGTAGCTGGTTTGTTTACGAGAATGTATTTCAAGCAAAGTTAACTTGTGAACAGTTCTCTCCCATCTGGGCAAACAATTACCAAGAAACTAGTTATCCTGTAGCGGTGTTTCTCTGGAATGCTTACAATCCCACTGATACACCCATCACTCTGAGCATTATGCTCACCTGGCAAAATATGGTGGGCTGGTTTACTAATGCCCAAAAATCTCCCGAAGTGCGGGTACGGGATGATGGTAGCCCAGTTTACGACTATCAGCCACGCTGGGGTGAAAGTCAAGGCAACTACAATTATTTAGTTGAAAGTCCCCAATACCTTGGTTGCTTTTTAGGCCGAGTTGACATTGCTGAACCTGTACAAGAAGGAGACGGCAGTTGGTGCATTGCGACGCTACAAGATGCAAAAGTAGAAGTATTTCACCACACGAAATGGAATCCTGTAGGTGCTGGTGAAGAGATATGGTCAACTTTTGCTGACAATGGTTCTTTAGATAACTATATTAATGCAACTCCAGCGGCAGCAGATGAACAATTAGGGGCAGCCCTTGCGGTTCGTTTCACCCTCCAACCAGGTGAAACTCTCAAAATTCCCTTTGTGCTAGCTTGGGATTTACCTGTAACAGAATTCGCCGCCGGAATTAATTATTACCGCAGATATACAGACTTCTTTGGCAAAAATGGACAAAATGCTTGGGCGATCGCAACCACCGCTTTAGCACAATACCATACTTGGCAACAAAAAATTGAAAGCTGGCAACAACCCATTATTAACCGCGAAGATTTACCTTCTTGGTTCAAAATGGCTTTATTTAATGAGCTTTACGACCTCACCAGCGGCGGAACTCTCTGGAGTGCCGCATCAGAACTTGACCCCATCGGTCAATTTGCCGTGTTAGAGTGCTTAGACTACCGCTGGTATGAAAGCTTAGATGTGCGGTTGTATGGTTCCTTTGGGCTGCTGCTACTGTTCCCAAAATTAGAAAAGTCAGTTATACGTGCCTTTGCACGGGCAATTCCCCACAGTGATCATACTCCCCGTGTAATTGGCTATTACTACACAATTAAGTCAGAAAGTCCAATCGCTGTTCGCAAAGTTGCAGGCGCAACACCCCACGATTTAGGCGCACCCAATGAGCATGTCTGGGAGAAAACCAACTATACCAGCTATCAAGACTGTAATTTGTGGAAAGACTTAGGTTGTGATTTTGTCTTGCAAGTATACCGAGATTATTTGCTCACAGGTGCTGATGATGTAGAATTTTTGGCAGACTGCTGGAGTGCAATTGTTCAAACCTTAGACTACCTCAAAACCTTTGACCTAGATGGTGATGGCATTCCCGAAAACTCAGGCGCACCAGACCAAACCTTTGATGATTGGCGGTTACAAGGTGTCAGCGCTTATTGTGGCGGATTGTGGTTAGCAGCCTTAGAAGCAGCGATCGCCATCAGCCAAATTCTATTAAATCATAACCTTGGCGACCTTGGCGTCTTGGCGGTGCAAAAATCCACCTATGAAACTTGGTTAAAACAATCTCGCCCAATTTACCAAGAAAAACTTTGGAATGGTCAATATTACAGATTAGATAGTGAGAGTGGTTCCGATGTAGTAATGGCAGACCAATTGTGTGGACAATTCTACGCCCGTCTACTAGGATTACCGGATATTGTACCGAGCGATCGCGCCCTCTCTGCCTTAAAAACTGTTTATGAAGCTTGCTTTTTGAAATTTGGCGATGGCAAGTTTGGTGCAGCTAACGGGGTTCGTCCCGACGGTTCACCAGAAAATCCTCAAGCTACTCATCCTCTGGAAGTTTGGACAGGTATTAACTTTGGCTTGGCAGCTTTTCTAGTACAGATGGGAATGAAAGACGAAGGATTTCGGTTGACACAAGCTGTGGTAGAGCAAATCTACATAAATGGGCTACAATTCCGCACTCCTGAAGCTGTAACTGCTGCTGGCACATTCCGCGCTAGTACTTATTTACGGGCAATGGCGATTTGGGCAATTTACTTATTTATCCAGTAAGTAGGGCGGTGCAATTAAAGATAACTGGCTAGGACTGTCATTTGTCATTTGTGAACCACTACGGTGAGGCAGTCCAGTCTTGGGTTCTCATACCACTCCCTTTGGCTGTCGGGAGACCCGCCTACGGGGGTGGCTCCCCAAGTGAAGCACGTGGCGTCATTTGTAAGGGTTTCAAGCCCATTTACGTTTCATAACATAGTTTGGTTTATTTCCACCGACTTACTTAAACATCTTTCAGGACTTACGCAAGAGTGGCGGAAAAACGAACCGCACTCCACAGGAGAACCCATCCGCCATTGAGGGTTCCCGCAGGATAGCGATACTAGAAAAACAGTGTTGCAGAACAGAGGGATGAATTAAGGCAAGCTGGGGGAGCAGGGGAAGAAATTTTTTATTTGCCAAATCATCCCGCAAATATGCAACGCTAGAAAAACAATTTGTATCTATAAATACATTTTAGCTTGTCAAAATGTTTTAATATCATGCTTTTGGAGGATATATTGCCTAATTAAAACAGTAAAATTTGACATTTTTTAATATTATTTTCCGGTTATTTTATTAATGAAAAGAAAATGTAAGTAGGTTTAATAAATAGTTTGCAGTGGCAAGTTTAGACTGCTTTCAACAAATATAAATATCTCCCACTCCCAATAACAGTGTTAATGATAATAGAGTTTTTGTATTTATTGTCTATTTTGTGCTGTCAAAGTATTAATTTTACTGGTTTTTTGGTCACAGTAATGTCGATTATGTATCACAATCTTATCATAAAAATCTATGTAAAATTCCTGAATAATTACCAGTTTGATTTCAGGTCATTAAATTTACCTTTAGTAAGAAATAAAAATTACATAATCAAAGTTAATACCACTGTGAAACTGAATGAAATAAAAAATATACCATTCTATACTATTAATTGCTAATTATTCGGCTGTTACTGTTAACACTCAACAGGTATCAGTTAAGAATTTATATAGTTTGGGTGTTGCTGCCATAAAGCGCGATCGCACCTCAACTATATCTTTACAAGTATACAAAACTCTATCCCCTTGCGGCTGGAGTTTTTGGCGATGAGGAATATCGATTTAAAAACATGCTCCTGACGATAAGTTAGGGGAATAATAAGGCAGACGTTTATACAAAATTGGTATTAGACCTACCTATAGTTGTAGATTTTTTCTCGGATAACCTGAGCAATATCCTTTGTCAATTAATTTTTGATAAATTACTAAATTACATTGATGATGTTCAGGCTAAGCCAGCTAAATCTTTTTTTCAACAGTTACAAGTAAACCTTGTGCTACATACAAATTGTAACTGAAAACGAGTTTGTATATCATACCACACATTTGCAACTATTACAAGTTATTTATCGTGATTACTTGCTAACAATACACTAACATTTACACTCATTTTTATTTTGTACTTGCTATGTAGGCTATAGCTATAAAGCTTACCAATCGCGGTATTCAGAGAATATACACATAAGTATTTTATTGTCAATATTAAAAAATTTTTTCAAGTACATCTAATAAGTATATTTTAGATTTTTTTAATAATATTTATGGTGCTATATTTATCAGTTGTTTGTAAATGTAATTGATGGTAGATTTTGCTGTATACTCAAGCCAATGAAAGATTATAAATCATAGTCTCCGAGGGGTGTAACCCCTCATTACATAATAAATGTAGGACAAAAAACAAAGTTGCACAATACACAAATGAATGTCAAAATATATTCAGTAAATTTAACGTAATTACAGCTAATATGAAAAATAACATCCTGTATATAAAGAGTATAAATACGTTTTTTGTTCTTAATATTCAAGAGCGATTTTTTTAAAGTTCTAACCTAAATCTATTGAATTTTTACAAAATCACTCATAAGTTTCGCGCAAAAAGTAATACAATAAAAGTGACAGGCAAAGAAATTAAATTAAAAACACAGACATTAAAAGGGTGAAAAACGGCATCTACTGAGAGCTACACGGAGACTTTTTACTGCCGTTTAAATTACATATATGGGAAGAGGTAAAAATTTACCTGGGATTCACAGCTAAATAAAGGTTACATCTGAAAAACCAGCAGTGATAACTTTCATAGATTAGATCAGGGATAATCTCAAAATTTAGGGCAAAACAGCAAATATACTTGATTGGAAACACTCAAGATTTGGACTAAAAGATCAGCTCATGGAAATAATCATCAGGCGAAATACAGGTAAAAAGGACTGGGGATTAAGTAGCAGCTAGAAAAATTATGGAATTTACTCTGAACGCTGCCAAACTTTGTCAACTTTTCCCAGTATCACCAGCGAAGTAACTCCTGCCACCAACATAAAAGAATTGCACTAGTTTCATCCAAGACAATTAACACTATGAATCAACACATTGCCGGCATTAGTAACAACTTCAATCAAAAAATCAATCCTGAACAATTTGACCAAATAGTTGAGGCGATTTTGGCCGGAAAGTATTCCTGGGCATGTGTTTTAATACTACGTTTGGCTGGTTACAATCCTTTACACTACATCCCCTACCGCACCTATAACAGATTGCTCAAAGAAAACTCCCAAGGCAACAAATTCCCCCAACAGTGTGACGAAAGTATAAAAACCCCACAGTTATCTCCGAATAAAAAATCTGATACCAATGTTGCAACAAGTTGCATAGATAAGATAAAAGACCTTGCTTATCTGGATGTAGTAGGTAAAAAAACAGAAATTCGCGGTAGTGGTTTGGATCAGTTGTTAGCAAAATAAATTCATGAATCTCAACCGATCAAATCTGAACCACAACCTGAAAGCACTGAAGATTTTTCCTTAAAATTCTGTGAAATTAGCTAAAAAAGCTATTTATTCACTGGATTTGAGTTCAGATGCCATTGAGTGTTTCATAGCCTACCAGGCTGATGAAAAATCATCGCCTGGCAGGTTTATTTCGTGTTCACTCTTGGAAAGAAGATAGGAATTATATTGCTAAAATATGCCAAAATGGCAATTCATTAATAATCAAATCCTATAAATTATAGATAATTATTTAAACAGAGAAGACTAAGGAGTAAATTTGTTTTCAAAAATAACATCCATAATTAACTGACTATCAAACACATACAACTGGCTGTTATTGCTGAAGCAGTCAGTGTCTCTGGGAGTAAGTATTATACCCAGATTAACGATCTACCGTTGCTGCTGGTGGTTCTTTTTCCGATCAAGTCTGAGCAAAGAAAAGTTGGAATGGCGGCTGACTCCATTCTTAACTTTGAGTGCTTAAGATCGAGTTTCCTTGTGGTGGGGGAAATTAGATAAAACTTCTAAACTACAGCTAATGTTGCTTGAGTTTAAAAAGCTCGTTAGCAGCATTGCCAAAAGCGGAAATAGAAAACGTTACGGTTAAATCGTTATTGTGGATGATAGGAACTATAGCTCTTATGCTTCTCTTTTGATTAATTGTAATCCTAATTCTCCCAATTAGGATTATTTTTGCTATGTAGACTTATACCATTTCACGAAATACCTGATACAAATACCCTAGTAGGGGCGTACATCTGTACGCCCCTACAGTCGATTCATATCTTGCAAATATTTTTGGAAATGGTATGAACTTTGAAACTCTCCTTTCTTCAATCGATTCTCTAGACTGTCTGATTTCAAAAGCGATTAAACAATCTACTGTACTGATCTATCTGCTTTTGCAGTTGATTTAGCATTTTTTGAATATCTGTATTGTTTTGATTATCATCATTTTTGTCATCATCATTGTTGCTTGTATTATTGTTGCTGCTGAGAGTGCTATCGTAGTATCGAAATTCTGACCAAATTTCTGAACTCACTGGCATACTTTTGTTTTCATATGTGGAGTCAGCTTTAAAGATAGAATTTTCAGGGTTGCTCTCGGCTATGGAACTAGTATTGAAGTTAAGATTGGTAGTTAATGGATTGTTGACTGATATATCTGCAAACGCTTGCTGTACTAAAGAACTGATGTTGATTGAACTAATATCAATACCAGAGTTTGCCGATTGTGTGCTACTTCCTGCTGTGTCTGTGATGATCTGACGTACTTCGGCATCAGTCAAGTTGCGGTTAGCGCTAAGCATCAGTGCAACTACACCAGCAACGTGGGGAGTAGCCATAGATGTACCGCTGAGAGTGGCATACTGATTACCTGGTACTGTAGAGTAGACATCAACTCCTGGGGCTGTGACGTAGGCAAGTTCATTCCTACCAGACCGATTAGAGAAGTCAGCCATGTTATTATTGCTATCCACTGCACCAACAGCAATTCCGTAGTTATTTGCATAACGGGCAGGATAATCTGGTGAGGATTCCCCATCATTACCTGCTGCCATGACCACAATTACTCCTTTGCTGCTGGCATATGCAATAGCTGATTTGAGAGTACTATTAGAATAATTGCCTCCGAGGCTGAGGTTAATTACATTAGCTTTATTGTCCGCTGCATAACGAATACCATCAGCGATCGCACTATAATACCCAGAGCCGGATTCATTCAAAACTTTTACAGGCATAATCTTAGCATTATAGGCAATGCCAGTCACACCATAGTCATTATTCTCGCCAGCGATCGTGCCAGAAACATGAGTACCATGACCGTTATCATCTAGAGTGTTATTGTTGTTGCCATCAAAGTTCCAGCCTCGGACATCATCTACATAGCCATTGCCATCATCATCTATACCGTTATCAGGAATTTCCTTAGTATTAGTCCAAATATTATTCTTTAAATCCTCGTGATTGTAGTCAACTCCAGTGTCTACAACAGCAACAACAACACCCTGACCTGTATATCCATTTGCCCAAGCTTCTGGGGCGTTAACCAAGTCTGCTCCCCAATTATTACCACCAAGTTTAGGAACATCACTAAAAGTATTTTGACCAGCAGCTTTACTGACTGCTGCGCCTGCATTTACCAAGCCATAGCCGGAGGTCGAATTATAGTTTTTAGCGCTTGTAGCAGTAGCATTACTGGTAATTTCTGCCTTTTGATAAAAGCTACTACGACCGCCCAGACCCAAGCTATGATTATCCTGGATATGAAAAGTATCTACTGAGGAGATAGAAGCAGAATTTAGCCCGTTATGAGAAAGTAATTGACTACTAGTATCATTAATGGGCATAAGTATTTGATCCTCAAAGAGATTAATTATTATTTGTCAGCGTTAAATGTTAAAACCTATCCCTAGGCTCTCAAACATAATTTTGCTTCCTTTGCCAATAATTACTATAGATATGAAGACTAAAATGCTATTTTTCTTACAAATCAAATGAGTAAAAATATGATTGTTATAGAACCAATATTTTTACCAAATACAATTTAGATTTGTACTAAATTTGACAGCAAATAAAATGCATAATACCAATTCTGTATGAAGATGCGCCAAACTATATGAGGAACAAACCGCAAAGGGCGCAAAGGAGAGGCAGCGCGGTCTTGGGGGTTCCTCCCCCCCCTACTCCCTGCGGTCGTGGGGGCCCCGAGTCCCCCATGAGCGACTGCCGTCACAAAGAAAGAAAAAAATTTGGCGTAGCCTCACAAAGAAATGGTATGAGTATATGCTGCGATACCCTACTCTTATCCTACAAATACGCGCTCCGCGTAGCTTACTTCCCGATAGGGGAACTTCAGCCTAACGGCGAACGGGAAGCCACTAGCTTGCAGCAAAGCTTCGCTAATGTGTCTACGTTTTTCCGTTACCTGTGTGTAAGTCCTGTTTCAGTAATTCTAAGTAGAACGCAAAGCAGCTGCTTGATTTTCTTTGCGCCAAGTATCAGGAGGTAAGCCGTGATGCTGGCGAAATTGACGTGAAAAATGAGACACATCTTGATAGCCTAATGCTTGAGCAATTTGCTCAACTGTGTGATGTTTATTTTGCAGTAAAAAACGGGCTTGTGCCATCCGACGTTTAATAATCCAGCTGTTAACAGTCTCTCCTGTCTGCTTGGCAACTCGGTTAGTTAAGTAAGCAGGTGAATAACCAACTGCAACAGCTACATCGCACAAAGTAATTGCTTGGTGATAATTGGCTTCAATGAAATCGAAAACTTTTTGTAGTTGGGGAACGCAAGGGAAAAACGACTCTGTTGGGTCAGTTAGTAAAGCTTCCGCTGTGGGTAATGATTCTGAGGTTTGCTGAAATTTATTAGCGCACCAATGTTTGAGAGTAGCTTGCTTTTGTAGTCGAGTATTGATGGCTCGAACTAATTCGTCTACTGTAGTGGGTTTAGTGAGATAGTCATCTGCTCCTAAGTCCATACCTTTGCGAATAGATGCTTTAGTGTCAAAGCCAGTGACAAAAATAAAAGGAATAATTGCTGTCGTAGGTTCTTGGCGCAACTTTTTTAGAACACTATAACCATCCATATCAGGCATAACAATATCGCAAATTATCAAGTCAGGTAAATGCTCTTGTGCTTGCTGAATACCAACAAGACCATTTTTAGCAGTTATGACATGAAAACCTTTAATTTGAAGACCTTTCAAGAAAAGATTACAGGTGGCTGTATCATCTTCAATTATCAGAATTTTTTTCGATGATTCGTAAATCATTTTTCCACCACTGAAATATTTAGGTTTTAATAGTTACGCAAGCTTAGACTGTATATTAATTAAAAGTACTATTAATAGGTAAATACTTAAGTTTATATTTGTTAAATTTAATACAGTTTTTCAGTTAATCATAAATAGGCAGTAATTATTTTTTATAAGAATAAAAATTGAAGTTTTTTATGCTATTCCTGAAAAAATCTATTGTTTTTTTCAAAAATCTAGCATTAGCCCTACTGAAATATCAGTACATCTAAAGGAGTAATTAATATAAAGCATTATTAAATTAAATGATTACATTGTCAATATTAAATTTGCTAATTTTGGCTTATTTGCTGTACTTTCATAAGCTAAAAATTTATAAATACCAAGCCTTGAATACTTGTGGCAAGAGCAAAATATCAATGAGTTCGTAGTGTATTTTCCTTACTTTCTCTACTGTTGCTACTTTTCCTACTTTTCTTACTTTTCACATTTTTAATTGTTATGCTAGATTTTTCAAATTTTAGCGACTTCAAAGTATTAATCTGAGGTTTATTCTCATTCGTAAGCATCCTAAATTGCCTTGAATAAATAATCTTAATTAAAGTCATACAAAAGCTGTGGAGAAAAAACTGTCTGCTAATCTAAGTAAAAAAGTGGGAAAAGTGGATTAATGTGTAAATTTAATTACAAAACTTTTCCTAGTTGTTGCCGACTTCTTTATTCACAGCCACCGTAACTTTCAAGAGAAACATTTCCTAAGCCACACCCAGTAAGGATTTGGCGTTTTTCATCATATAGCTGTAGTCACATTGGTTAGGACAATGTTTGCTCAAAGCCTTGAACCAAATGGGTTTCTACTCAGCAACGCCACATACGTGGCTGTCAGCAAAGCGCGATCGCGCAGTGGCTTCACCCTGCGGGTTCGCCGTTAGGCGTTCTCGTACCCCTACGCTTAAGCCAGGGCTGTTTCATTCACTGATGATGGGGATTTGTACTGAGGATAATCTCACGCAAAGACGAGGCAGCGCGTTGGGCGGCTCTGCCGACTTGAAGCGACTGTCGTCGCAAAGATGCAAAGAAAAATCGCGTATTTTTGGTTGAAGGCGCAAAAATTTTTTACTATAATTATGCGCTTGTTCTCAATTTTTATTTCTTTGAATCTTACTATTTTACCTATTTTAGGGAACGAAACAGCCCTGCTACGCTTAAGCAAGCTACGCGGCCTTCGTCTTTGAAGGAGAACAATAGCCGCACCAAGCGTCTACAGCACTTTGCTATACCAGCCGCAAAAACCGCCATAGTTTGAAAACCTATGACAAATAGCTCAAGTCCTCTTACAGCAGTTTTCAGATGAATAGACCACAGTGAGCAAACCAACCCCAAGCATCATCAGAGGAGATGTGTTCATTCACAATCTGAGTTAAAACGTGATTTAGTGCCTCATGGGTTGTAACTTTTGCTGCTCGTAAACACTGCTTCAGTTTTGACCAGCATAATTCAATTGGAGATAAATCAGGTGAGTAAGGAGGCAAAAAGACAAGACGTGCACCAACTGCTTCAATTGAGTCTCGAATCACCGCAGCAGTATGTACTGATAAATTATCCATGACAACAATTGCTCCAGCCCATAACTGTGGTGCTAGAATCTGTTGCACATAAGTTACAAACACATCGGTATTGACACTACCTGAAATACTCATAGTGGCAATCAGCCCATCCAAACTTAAAGCTCCGATGAAAGATATATTTTGTCCTCGATTGCGAGGACATGAATCATGCAATCGCTCACCAATTTTTGCACGACCGTACAGTCGTGTCATTCCCAACCTCAAACCGGATTCATCTACAAATACCAAATTATGTGGGTCTATACCTAAAACCCAATCTCGATAATCAAAGCGCATTTGATTGA
>NZ_JAECZC010000056.1:65203-66787 GCF_016056305.1 Amazonocrinis nigriterrae CENA67
TTGCGGAAAATTCCCCACTGCTGCCTCCCGTAGGAGTCTGGGCCGTGTCTCAGTCCCAGTGTGGCTGATCATCCTCTCAGACCAGCTACTGATCGTCGCCTAGGTGCGCTCTTACCACACCTACTAGCTAATCAGACGCGAGCTCATCTTCAGGCAATAAATCTTTCACCTTCCGGCACATCCGGTATTAGCCACCGTTTCCAGTGGTTGTCCCCGACCTGAAGCTAGATTCTCACGCGTTACTCACCCGTCCGCCACTGTGTCCGAAGACACCGTTCGACTTGCATGTGTTAAGCATACCGCCAGCGTTCATCCTGAGCCAGGATCAAACTCTCCGTTTTGCAATGGAAAGCTTTTATTAGCTCTTTTTGACTGCTTATTTATCCACCTCAGCCTGGTGCTCTCATTTTCTTGACTCAGGCTACTTGTGGTATTATGGCTTTCAAACTATAATATTTTCATGGTTCTGATGCCTTCCGAGCCGCTCTTTCGTGCGCTCTCTGTTCGGCACTTATCCAATATAACTAACCCACTCAAGACTGTCAACTCTTTTCACTAACTATTTTTGACTTTTTTTTCCCAGACGCTAAAACTCCCCACAGCACCCGCTTGTGAGCAACAATGATCTAGGCACTTTCCTCAAAATACAAGGAGGAAGCGTGATTATTTCAGGCAGTAATTCGTCAGCACTATCATATCGAGAACGGGGCAGACATGAATAGATATCTGCTCTCAGGCGATCGCAGTTGTATTGTGACTTAAACAAAAAGTAGCCATAAAAAACACTCAAATGTATATACAGAGAGACTTTGACATCGATTTGCCTAGTTTGTTGATATATCGGGGTTTCAAGCATTTTTGAGCCTTTGGTGTATTCCCCTTGCCCTATATGGGTTTGAGGCTTGTTTCTGCCTCAAAAATGTTTAAGTCCCGGTATATGGTGTTAGATGAGGGTGGTATGTATCGACTTGTCCTTGCGCTTCTACGCTTATGTAATACCAACTTAAATAGGAGACAGGGCAGATAAGGGAAACTGAGAATCATCGTTTAGAGATATCTACCGATGGTTGGTGTGACCTCAATTGAAGTCAAGGAAAGTTTGGATGATTTGGTAGAAAGGTTGCGTCAAGCCGAAACAGCAACAGCAAAAGAACGTTAGCAAGTACTGTACTGGCTCAAACAGGAGAATGCACCGACGAGAACTGCGATCGCCAAAGCCATCGGGAAACATCGCAACACAGTGCAAGCCTGGTTATGTAAATACCGTCATGGTGGACTGGATGAGATGGTGGAACTCAAGCGAACGCTCTTGTGGAGTCAGGGTGATTCCGCAATGGGCACAAGCAGCGTTGGCAAAGCGATTAGAGGAGCCAGAGCAAGGATTTGAAAGCTACGGAGCAGTGCAACAATGGTTAGCACAGAACTTAGCAGTGGAAGCAGAATATCATACCGTGTATCAGATGACCCGTTATCGGCTCCAGGCGAAGCTAAAGTTCCACCACCGCAACACAAAAAGCAGAAGCCGCAACAGCCAGAGTCCTTTAAAAAAAACTTGCAGATGACCTGGAGTTGTTGAGTCAGTAT
>NZ_JAECZC010000056.1:67409-101599 GCF_016056305.1 Amazonocrinis nigriterrae CENA67
TTTCTACAACAGCAATCAATTCCGTTCCATTGTTGGTAAAAATGCCAACAGCAAGTTTATTTACAGACACGGCTGATGCTGACCCCAATGAGTAATTGCTAGCAATTCCCTGAAGCTGAATCTGATCGTTTGCTTGCAAGCTGAGAATATCGGCGTAGTCACCATTTCCGGAACTAGCATAGAAAACTGAACTGGTATCACCCAAGACGTAAGTATCTGCGTCTTGATCACCTGTGAGTAAGTCGATTTCGTTTGTACCACCCCCCCAACCAATCAGGCGGTCATTGCCATTACCCCCAGAAAGCATGTCATTGCCAAGTCCACCTAAGATTGTGTCATTACCATCGCTCCCAAGGAGCATGTCAGCGCTTCCCTTGCCATCAAGGTAATCATTGCCTGTTCCACCGTAGATTAACTCACTGGCATTAGTACCAATAACGCGATCGTTCCCGGCTTGGGCATTGACTATGTATTTTTCGATTCCAGTAATTTGCTCGATAAAGATGATATCATCACCAGAAGTGGCCTTGTTATTGGCAACGGTCAGGTCAAAGGTATCGCTAGTATTGCCACCATTGCCATCAGCAGCAGTGACTGTGACTGCAAAAATCCCAACTTGGGAGATAGTGCCGGATATGACACCTGTATTAGTAGCAATACTAGACCCAGTGGGTAAGCCTGTAGCACTGTAGCTGAGGGTGTCAGCTTGATCGATGTCAGTAAATTTGTTACTAACATTGAAAGAGAAGGATTGGTTAGTAGAGATGATTTGGTCGTCAAGGGGTTGCACCGTGGGAGCATCGTTAACACCGACGACGGTAATATTTACAGTAGCAGTAGATTGTAAACCTTGACTGTCAACGATCGCATAAGTAAAACTATTAGTCGCAGTTTGTCCTTGGGATAGATAGGCAAAATTTGAGGCAGTATAAGTCAAGTTTTGCGTGTTTTGGTCAAAGAAGACTGTCCCTGTGGTGTCTGTAGTATCAACAGCAATAATGTTTTTACTGTCACCAATATCAGGGTCAGTATCGTTACTCAGCAAGGTAGCATAGAGATTAGATGTAGTTGCGTCTTCAGCAATGCTGACTGCATCAACTACGGCTGTTGGCGCTTCGTTGCGATCGCTAATTTGGATAGTCAACACCTTCTCGACGAAAAGTCCACCGTTATCGGTGCTGCGTACCCGAATGCTGTAGGAAGATTTGGTTTCAAAGTCCGGTGAAGCTTTGATTTGCAAGCTATCGTCTGCGATCGCAAAAGCAGCATTATCAGTATCACCAGTTCCAGCAACTAAACTGTAAGTGAAAGTGTTGCCTGTGTCAGGGTCAGTAGTGGTAAATGTGCCTACCACTGTGTTGGCTGGAACATTTTCATTGACACTGGTGGCATTCAATGCTAGCTCTGTAGGAGCATCGTTTTTAGGCAGATTAAACCGAGCTAAGCTGGGGTCATGGTCGCTATCCTGATCGGCAAACTCGGAATTGATGTGAACTACATCATACCCATCCAACTTGCCAAGCAAACTATTACTCACTAAAACATGGTCAAGTGTCTGGGCGTTGCCTTCAAAATTGTAGGTGTAACGCTCGTTTTCAGGCAAAGTTTCAATTAGAGAAGTTAGTCCAGCACTTTCTAGGGTGCTGACGGGGTTAGAGAACTCAAAATCATTTAAGTCGCCCACTACCGCTATATTGGCATTGGGGTCGATGGCTAAAATACTTTGGACAAAGTTTTTCACCACCGTGGCTTGTTGCTGACGCTGGGTAACACTTGTCAGGGTTGGTGGTTGATTTGGCCCGTATAGCGGTTGGTCGCCACCTTTAGAATTAAAGTGGTTCCCAATGATATAAACAGTTTCACCGTTGAAAGTAAATTCACCAACTAACGGTTTGCGACTGCTAGTAAAGGCTGAGTTGGTGGGATCAATACGACCAGGACTAGCAGAAAGTGTAGGCACACCATTGACATCGCTGACTGTGGTATTTGTCAGGGTATCGCCACCAGGAATGTCTACAAACTGCACTCGGTTGGGATTAAATAAGAAACCTTGCCGAATATTACCACCAGGTTCACCGCCATCTTGGTTGTTCTGTGGGTTAATTTGGCGATATTCATAGGTGGGGCCACCAGCCGCAATAATTGCATCAATTAATGTTTGGAAGGTAGTGCTGGCATCAACTACGCCGTTATTCGTCGCCCCGTTATTGTCTTGAATTTCTTCTAGAGCAATGATATCCGGCGATTGCAGATTATTAACAATGCGGCTAGCAAGGTTGTTAAACTTGGTTGCACTATCGCCTGGGTCAAGGTTTTCGACATTGAAGGTAGCAATTGTCAGTTGGTCAGTGGTGGGCGTTAAATTAGTAACTTCTTTAGTCAAGGTGTTGGAAGTCACAGTCACCGAAGTAGGCAGAACTTCGTAGTTGCTGAAACTGTAATCGACCACACCTGTAATCGTGCCGAAAGTTGCACCGACGTTAACTTGGGGTGAGCTACCAGAGCTAAACAGAGTATCATCAATTTGGATACGCTCTGGATTAAAATCATTGGCACTAATCACGATACCGCCGCGTGCTGTGCGTCCGGTGGCGTTAGCGCCATTGTCTGCTAGTACCCAAATTTCCCCAAAAGAATTAGTCGGACTAACTGCCACAGGATTATTGATCTGTACTAGCATTCCTTCTAAGCTTTCGTAGAAATCAATGCCATCTTGGGCAGGGTCAAAGGTGGTCGTTCCAGTTTCAATATTACTGGTAGTGTCGTTATCAATTACCGATGTTGGGATAGTTCTGCCGCCATTACCCAGAATCGTCGCAGTTGGCAAAGCATTGCCACTGGAAAGTTTGACAATGGTGGGGCTAGTAATTTCTGTGGTCGTCAGGTTGTTAGCGCCACTAGCACCACCAGGACGGAACTCAGTTACTGTACCCCCGACTAGTACTGAATCGCCCACTTGCACAGTTGGTGCTGATGAGGTAAAAACAAAAATGGCTTCGGAAGTGCGATCGTCGTTATCTGGGTTGGGGTCTTGTAAATAAAAGCCGTTAGATTTGACGACTGTAACAATTCCTGGTGCATCAGCTACTTTTTGCCCGTTTAAGGGAGAGATGTGAGAGGCGCCCTGGATGTCGTGAATACGAGGAGTGAGGACTACAGCGCCCAGTGTAATGCTATCGGTGCGGAATTTTTTGAAATTGTTCTGTGATAAGTCTTTGGCTGCTGTACCGTCGTTGTAGAGAACGGTGTTGCCATCATCACTAACGAATTGAATTTGAGAAGTATCTGTTAGGTTATCAGGGATGGTGATAATTCCTTCCGGGTTGAAGCTGGCTCTTAATGTGGCTGCACGCAATTGTGGCTGACTGTTGGGATTACCATCCCAAGTGTAAAGGCGGAAATCGTTGGGGGCTGCTCCTGCGTCTCCTGCTGGCCCAGCAATAATCACGTACTGGTTATTAGCATTCTTGCGGATTTCCCGAATACCGCGATCGCCTAAATCTAATTCTATAGGGGTGCCAAACTGTGCTGAGCCTTGTGTACCACCGCTAGCTGATATCAAGCTTGTAAAGTTGGTAACTTGAACAATGAGGGCGTTGGAGCGTCCAGACGGGGGCACTTGGGGGGCGCGGAAGGCAATATAAGCTGTGGTGTTGTCGGGAGCAATTTCCAAGCCTTCAATATTGTAGCCGTCGGCTTGCTTGGAACCGACATTAGTTGCAGCGCTGGCAGCTAAGCCGTAGTAATTGGCTCCTTTGCCGTGACCGTTATTGACATCCCAATTAATGATGTCTTCCTTTAAAAAGTCGTAGCGACCCACATAACTAAGTGTGGTGGATGCTCCTGTACCACTAACATCTGTGGCAAAAAGGCGATCGCGGTTAGGGCGATTTTTGCCGTCATCGCTATTGCTTTGTGAACCTAACCAAAAAATGCGTAGTTTACCGCCGTAGGCATCGCCTACTGTGGTAGAAGCTTCAAGATCTACTTCTCGTAATTCGCCAGAACCATCAGTTTGGGTCAGCCCTAGAGAACTTGTGAAGTCAAAACCAGTTACAGGAAGCCCCGACTTGCTAAAGTCGTAGAGGCGCAAAACTTGATTTTCATCATCAGCTTCTAAGAAGAATGTCCCACCCACGGGAATAGCTGTAGAAGCATCGCTTGTACCCGTTAAAAATTGAGTTGTGGCAGTACCGTTATTCGCCGATGCTGCATAGGCGATCGCATAATTAGCAGTACTACCACCATCACTAACAGTGACTGTAATATTGGCACTACCAACACCTACAGGATTAATTTTCAAATTACGGCTGGCTCCAGTACCAGTTAGGGTTAGATTGCCGTTAGGAACCACCGCTGCATTACTGCTAGTGACTGTGACAGTCAAATTTTCTACAGGGGTATCGGGGTCGGCGATGGTAAAGTTTACCCCCAATGTGTTTGCTGGGTCGTTGGCATTACCAATCACACCGCTAATTGCCCCTGTTCCTGTAGTTGGCAACGCACCGTTAGCATCTAATAAATCTGTGGAGCTGGCTGTATCTAGTTGAATAGTTGGCGCTTGTCCTACTACTACATCATTAACTGTGGTAGTAATTGCAGCAGCAGTATTGTTGGTTTCGTCGCTCTCAGCAATGGTATTGTTGGGGTCTACAATTGCTGTGCCGCTGGTAAGAGTCCCTGTAGAATTAGGGGTAACGCTAACAGTCAAGGTAGCATTACTACCAGCATTTATGCTGCCACCAGAAAAAGTCACAACACCAGCTAAGACGCTAGCAGTGAATCCATTGGCAACAGTTGTACCGTTAAAGGTTACCCCACTAGGCAAAGTGTATTGCACTGAAATGCCGCTGGCATTGGCAGTACCGCTGTTACTGACAGTAATGGTGTAAGTAAGGGGGTTGCCAACAATTACAGGATCGGGGGAATCAGTTTGGCTGATAGTCAGGTCTGGTTGCGAACCTGCACCACCAGAAACAACAATGCTACCAGTGGGTAAAGTAGTATTACTACCAAAAGTCCAGTTAGCAGCATTGTTGATTGCTGCTAGCCAATCAGCTTTAGTACCACTGTTGAGTGTATTGAGATTGAACGCTGCGTAAGTCGCCGAGTTGTTGAACAGAACTGCTGTGTTATCAGCTTGAGATAACCCAGGTGCTACATTACCAGTATTTGAAGAAGTGGCATCTTCAAATGCACCAGTGTAGTCAATTTGAGAGATAGCTGTAAAACCTAATAATAATGGGTTTGTACCTGTAGATTGCACAGCCGTAATTTGATCGCCACCGGATAAGCCAGTACCTTGAGCAAGAGACAGATCCGCATAACTGCCTGCTAGCCCGGAAACAACTGACCCTGATTTAGTCCAAGTGAAATTCGATGAGGAGGTGTCACTGCTGCGGATAACTGTACCGGCAGGCAGGTCAACATTAGCGGTGAATTTGATTAAGTTCTCATTACCATCAGTATCAGTGCTAGTCACTCCCCTAAATCCTGAACCAGTCCAGCCGTTATCAGTGAAGTAAATGACCGTACCTGAGCCAATAGGCGCTAGGTTGACAAAAGAAAAAGAGTCAGGACTACCGTTGTTAATGTAACCAATAAGTGCAATGTCGCCAGGAGTAAGAATTGTTGATGCCATAAATAGTGTGTTTACTGAGAATTTTTGTGTGTAGTGAATCTAACTTTAAGTGCTTCACCGTGAAGACATCTACAGAAGAGTTGGTGGTGCGATTCCTCAAAACAAGCAGCCTTCAAGGCTTGTATAGCAAAGTGCTGAGTATCATGTTATGAGCAATCAACACCGTCCTCACCTATCCGGCTACGGTTATAAGTAGGTTCCTAAATAATTGGAATTAGGATAGATGTAGATTTTGTGAGTCAAAATTTTGCAGCGCGGTTACTTGGGAATGTAAATGCCATTTTTTTGATTGCCAGTAAAAAACGTTGACTGCAAAGATGAACTTTATAGTCGGGGAGTAGGCTGTGCTGGTGCCTGGAGCGATCGCAAGATCAGTGTGATAAAACAAAGTACATACCAGAAGACAATTAGCTAGATAATTTATTGGTATTAATTTTTATTCAGCAATCTCAAATTATCTCAGTAACATTAAGAAACCGCTAGCAAAAGGTTAAAATAACGAATATTTGATAATTCTTCGTTGCAAGTCATAGTCACCAAAAACAGGGTGTGGAGTGTAGGGAGACAGTTTACTCATACCCTATTTTGTCGGCGGGAAGCTGTTGTAGAAGCTTTCAGCTATGTAGCACCTATTGGTTAACAACAAAGTTTTGTTGAGCATATTCTTGCGCTAATTGAAGCTGGCGTTGAAAGTGTTGATGTTTAAATGTATAAAATTTGATATAAAATGTCCTTGCGTAGGCAAGCAGTTTCGAGTAATACATTTTTCCACAACTTGCTTGCGTATACTTTATAAGTAAAAGTAATAAATTAATAGAATAAACTTAGTAAAAGATCACAACTAAAGTCTACAAAATTATTACGATAAAAGTATTATTTAGCATTTTGGCTGATTAAAAAAGTCAGGTTATTCAATACCAATTATCTTGACTTGAAAAAATTATTAAGCTCATATTAGTGATGTAATTAATTAAACCAGGAACTTAATTATTGAAAAAAGTTATTTTTACAAACTGGTACAGTAATATTTATTACGGCATAGTTATCACAACTTTTAATTTTTAATAAATAACTTTACAAATCGCAATTTCAGTATATTTACTGTTACAGTTGCACTAAAAAAACGTTGCAATTGAAATTGGGCTTCCAAAACTTGCAACTAAATTTGCTACAAAGAGTTTCTAAATGTTTTGGTAATTTAATGCAGTTAAACAACTTTGCGAACTTCAACACTTTAGTTGACCTGTTAAACTACAGGGCTTATGATCAACCAGATCAAGTAGCTTTTAGATTTCTCAAAGATGGGGACACTGAAACAAGCAACTTGACCTATCAACAATTAGATCGACAATCTCGTGCGATCGCCACTCAGTTGCAGTCTCGAAATGCTATTGGCGAAAGAGCATTATTAATTTACCCGCCTGGACTGGAGTTTATTACCTCAGATCTTGCAATTAGCAGGATAAACACCAGGGGAAACGCATCTTATTTCCTAATAATAATTAAAGATGATTTCAAAATAATATAGATTGTTATAAAAATTCAGTGAATCATAAACAAAATAAATCAATATATATTCTGAAATAGTATATATCTACTATATTAGATGCGTTTGCCCTGAGCGATCGCACACTTGCCCCTTCCAGATGTGCATTCACAATCAACATGCACTCATTCGAGAATATTGTGGGTTAAGTCTTTTTGAGTGCCTGACTATAGTGCAAGAGTTCACTTAAATACTACCCTCAAGGGTACTATCAAAGATTTATTTTTACTGTAAATATTGGAGTATTCATACTTGAGGAAACAAATTATGCAGACTTGGTCTATCACGGTTGTTTGGCGGACACAGGCTGTAGTTGGGGGGCGATCGCGCAAGGGCAAAACCCAACAAAAAGCTAGGGACACTGATATGAAGCGCCATCATCTTTTCTACAGTATTCAGTGTTTATTCTGTTAGGTACAAGATATCAGTTTTGTTATAATATAACTTGAATATTTCCTTGTGAAAAACCCATAAATAAATGTGTAGTGAGAAACAAAAGCATTGCTGATATCAAGTAGTAATTGACTTTTTCTCTACTGAATGTATGGAAGCTAAATTAAGCATAATATTGAGATTATTAGCTCAACTTCCTTGCACCCAAAATATCAATTTATCACCTAATTCAGCAATGGTAATTTAGCAGTGTGAGCAAATACGCATGAATACAGAAACAGTAGATGTAGAGTCGATTTTAACAGACGATACCAAACGGAAAAAAGTGGTTGATAACCCCTTTTTGCATCGCTTACAAAAGCGGCATTTTATTCTCTTTCAAATCTTACCAATTATAGGGAGTTTAATAGCTTTACCATTATTACCCTATATTCCATTCGGGCCATTTGAGATCTTCCTATTTGTCTTATTTTGGTTAATGACAGGATTTGGGGTGTCGTCTGGCTACCATCGTTTATTTACCCATCGTTCCTATAAAACCCACGAAGCAGTTCAAGTCATGCTGGTTATTTGGGGTGCAATGGCTGGTCAAGGGGGTGTAATCTCATGGTCAGCGTTACATCGTCGCCACCATGAATTGAGTGATAAACCTGGTGATCCTCACTCACCAAATCTTTTTGGTAATAATTGGCGCGATCGCATTCGCGGCTTAGTTCATTCCCACGTCACTTGGATGTACAAGCACCCATATCCTAGTGTTGTTCACTACGTACCGGATCTAATCAAAAATAAAACCCTGATTAAAGTTGATCAACACTACTATTTGTGGGCTTCCCTAGGCTTAGTTTTACCCGCAATTTTAGGGGGGTTGTACCACTGGAGTTTGGCTGGAGCGTTAGCAGGATTTATCTGGGGAGGCGTGTTTAGAATCCTGTGGGGAGGACATACAATTTGGTCAATTAACTCCTTCTTGCATTGCTTTGGCATGAAGCGTTTTCAAACCGAAGAACACAGTCATAATTTTGGGCCTATTGCCTTATTGTCCTTTGGTGAGTCATGGCACAACAATCATCACGCCTTTCCGGCTTCAGCCTCCTTTGGCTTGGAATGGTATCGCCTAGATCCAGGATACTGGTTTATTCAATTACTCGAAGTTTTCCATCTGGCTTGGGATGTGAAAGTTCCTACCCCAGACAAAATTGAAGCACGAGAAATCAACGCCTAATTCATCTAAAACTTTTAGCACTTTCAATCAGGAGATGTCATGAAAACTCAAGAGCAAATTAGCAAATGGATCAAAACTTATTTAGCAGATATCCTCGAAGTAGAGGCAGAAAAAATTGACGAGAACTATGAATTTGAGCGGTTTGGACTTAATTCTTCGGCAGCCGTCTCACTGGTAGGAGATTTGGAAGAATGGTTAGGCTTTGAGCTAAGTCCTTCTCTATTTTTTGAGTTCAATACAATTGCTCAAGTTTCTACTTATCTAGCCGAAGCGGCACAAGAAGAAAACGCTTTAGAAAATGTTGTTAGGAGTGCTTAAGATGGTAGCAAGTGTAACTAACCGGGGCGGTAGTGCCGCAGCCATCCAGCACCATTACGATGTCAGCAACGAATTTTACACCCTTTGGCTAGATTCTAGTTTGACCTACTCTTCTGGTTTATGGGATTCTCCCACTTTGGATGATGACCTAGAAACAGCCCAACAACGAAAAATTGATTGGCATCTGAATGCTTCAGGTGCAACAACTGGCAAAAGACTGTTAGATATTGGCTGTGGCTGGGGAGCATTAATGCAACGCCATATCAACTCAGATCCCCATAATCATGCTACGGGGTTGACGTTGAGCCATAATCAATATCTGCATATCCGCGCTCTCAATATCCCCAATATCCAAGTCTGCGAAGAAAGTTGGATTGTCCATCAGCCAACAACCCCCTATGATGCGATCATCTCTATTGGTGCTTTTGAACACTTTGCCCAACCAGGAGCCTCGCTAGAAGAAAAAGTTAGTGTCTATCGAGAGTTTTTCAGCCGTTGTCAAGAGTGGTTAAAACCGAAAGGCAAGTTATCCTTGCAGACGATCGCCTACGGCTCGTTAAATGCCGAAGATAAAAATGTCTTCACCCAAACAGAGATTTTTCCTGATTCTGAGTTACCACGTCCTGGTGAGATTTTTATGGCATCCGATGGGTTATTTGAAATCAAAACCTACCGCAACGATCGCCTCCACTATGGTAAAACTTGCGACTTGTGGCTGAAAAACCTCCGCCGTCAAAAATTGCTGATCATAGAGCAATTTGGTGAAGAACTCTATCTGAAATACGAACAGTATCTGAAGTTAGCAGTTGCAGGTTTTTACTTCGGGCAAATCTTACTCCTACGCTTGGAAATGCAATCCTTAGCTAAATAAAACTAAATAATTCGGATAGCTTTTTGCATCTGCTAATATCATGTCCGGCTGATTAGTGATTATGGGCGTGCATGTGTGCAGAAGCCGCAAAACCTTCTTTTCTGCACCTCTGCACCCCTGCGTTCTTAATGATAAGTCTTTCAACGGACACGATATAATAAGGAGTCATATCTAAAAATGATCACTACCGCTCAGTCTCCGGTTAAGTTTAATCCCTTTGTACCTGGTTTTCGGGAAGATCCTTACACTACCTATCAAGGATTGCGCCAACAAAATCCGATTCATTATACCTTCGATATGTGGATCGTGACTAAATATCAAGACATTATCCAAGTGTTGAACTCGGATGCTGTCAGCGTTAACTACATTCCCCAGTACGTAGTGCAACAAAAAGTTGGTGATATTCCCGGTTTGGTAGAATTGGGTAAAGGGGCGATCGTCTTTACTGACCCCCCAGATCATGCACGCTTGCGTCGGTTGGCAGGACAAGCTTTCAGTAACACCAATATTAATGCCCATACTGCTTATGTTCAGCAGCTAATTGAGGAGTTAATTGCTCCGCGAATTCAAGAAGCTAGTTTTGATTTTGCTCAGATTGCCCATCAACTACCCTTGTATACTCTTGCCCATCTGCTTGGCATTCCTCATGAGTACATCAAAACTATCGATCAATATATTCACCGCGTTCGTTCTATCTTAGAACCAAGTTTGTTGACCAAAATGCGTATACGTCGCATTGAGGAAGATTTACAAGCTTGCCTAGCTATTTTTCAAGAAATAATTGATTACCGTAAAACTCATTTGGGCGATGATTTACTCAGTAAATTAATTCAAGCCAGAGTCGGAGAAGATCGACTTTCAGATAGTGAGTTAAGTATCGCCTGTGTGATGACCTTCGTCGCTGGTCACGAAACTTCTAAGGGATTGCTTACTAATGGAATTCTAGCTTTTATTCAGCACCCCAAACAGTGGCAAATCTTCCGAGAGGGAAAAGCTACTAACAAACAAGTCATTAATGAAATTCTACGCTTTGATCCACCCTTACAGCAAACGGTACGCCTAGCAGTAAGTGACTTGCAAGTTGGCTCTGAGATTATTCACAAAGGAGAGAAAATGCTCCTGTGTCTTGCTTCTGCCAACCGAGATGAGGATCAATTTGACAATCCTGATACTTTTGATATCACACGAGATGCTGCGGCTCAAATTGCTTTTGGGCATGGCATACACAATTGCTTAGGACAGATGATCGCCCGATTAGAAGGCCAACTTCTGTTTACTTACCTTTGTGAACGAGTACAGGAAATTAGATTGAGTAATCCTGATTATCGTTGGCATCCAGAGGGATTTATCACTCGTACCTTAACCTATCTACCTGTGACTTTCATCCCCGCAGCTTAAGGAATCTAGAGTCATTTTCCTCTTGAAGAAGGCAGAAGGCAGGAGGCAGAGGGCAGAAGGTTCTTTTCAGAAGGGGATTCAAACCCCTCCTGAAAAGGAGCCACCTTTCTTGAAATTTGGTGGGGGTCTTAAACCCTTGCTCCCTCCGGTCGCGCAGATGGTTCGGGCACTCAGGAGAAGGGATAAATCCCTTCTGCCTTCTGCCCTCTGCCCTCTGCCTTTCTTGATAAAATTGCTATAGTTCTAGCCCTTTATCAGTTGTCAGTAAGCAGCTATAAGTAAACAGTAATGTGTTGATATTTGGGTCAGAATTTCCCAACAATTTTGATAGGTGTTGTGCGCTATAACACTAATAACATAGGTCTGGATAACTAATAACTGTTTACTGTTCACTGATTTAATCTACCTCAATTTTGGCAGATTATAGGCTGAAGCAAAAACTATTTCCACTCCCTGATTCTCAGGAAAACATTCGATGAATTCTCGTCAATTTAATAGTTTGATTGAAAAGTTGCTCTTGAGAGCAGAAAATCAACCCCATCAACCCCTCTATTACTTTCTAGATACTAGAGGTAGGGAATATGCTCACCTCACTTATGCCAGTTTATTAACAGCCGTTCAAAAGTTAGGAAGATGGTTGAGCGAAAAAACCGTAAGCGGCGATCGCGTGGCAATTCAGTTATCCACCAGCCCTGAATTTGTGATCACCTTTTTCGCCTGTCTTTACACTAATCGCATTCCAGTTCCCCTGAGTTCACCCAACCGCAAACATAACTGCGAACACTATCAAAAGATTTTTAGCGATTGCGATGCAAGTTTAGTAGTAACGGATGCAAGCGTCCAAGACTTGTTTGTGAAAGAAAGCTCAGAAACATTTGATTTGATCGAGACTTTTCCTTCACTAGAAAGTTTAGAGCCTCTGTTGACTCCAGTTGACCGACAAAGTAACGAAATTGCCTTTTTGCAATATACCTCTGGCTCTACCTCTTTTCCTAAAGGAGTGATAGTGAGTCATGAGAATATCATAGCTAACCAGAAAATGATTCAGCGCACTTTCGGTCACACTAGTAACAGCATAGGGTTAGCTTGGGTTCCCCTATTTCACGACATGGGACTGATTGGTAGTATCTTTCAGCCTTTGTATGTAGGATTTCCCTGTTATTTCATGTCTCCGGTTACCTTCCTCCAACGTCCGAAACTTTGGTTAAAAACCATCTCTGACAAAAAGGTAACAACTACAGGGGGGCCTAATTTTGCTTATGATCTCTGCGTCAAACGCATCGATCCCGCATCGTTAGCAGAACTATCCTTATCCTCTTGGGATGTAGCTTACAATGGGGCTGAACATATCAAACTCCATACCCTAGAACAGTTTAGCGATACCTTTGCTCCCTACGGCTTTAGAAAATCTGCCTTTTTACCTTGTTATGGTTTGGCAGAAGCAACCCTAATTGTTAGCGGTACAGATAAATCTCAAGAACCTTTGGCTTTGACTATCCCTTGTAGCGGCGATGAAGTCCTGGATGCAGATGCATCCCAGCAGAAGGGCAACACCCGCACGGTAGTGAGCAATGGTCAGGTCATGCCAGAATTGTCCTTACGCATCATCAATCCTCAAACTTTAAAAGAATGTCCTTCTCATCACATTGGAGAAATTTGGATTGCAGGGCCGAGTATTACGCGCGGTTACTGGCAACAACCCGATAAAAATCAGGAAACATTTGTTTATCGTGATGGATTGACATTTTTACGGACAGGAGATTTAGGCTTTGTTGATTCTCAGCAGCAACTTTATATTACAGGGCGGCTCAAAGATTTAATCGTGATCGATGGGAAAAACTATTACCCACAGGATATTGAAGAAACGGTCAAAATGTCTCACCCCGCCTTCAACGAAGTTAATTGCGCTGTGTTTTCCGTTTCTGGAACCTATGCTCAAAAACTTATAGTAGTGACTGAAGTAGTTCGCCAATTTGCACTGCAAATTGATCGCTACACTGATGAGCTTAAACAAGCTGTTCAGACTGCTGTCTATAACCATTATCAACTGACAGTTCATGATACTGTACTGCTCCAGTCAAATACCATTCCCAGAACCACCAGTGGCAAAATTCAACGGCAGCGTACCAAGTTGCTGTATCTATTGCAACAACTGGAAACTCTCGAAACAGTCAAAGAAAGTATCTGAAGAGTAAAAATTAAAGTTTATAACTATGCAACAAGCAAGCTATTTAGCTGAAATCTCAGAGCAGTATTCAGTAACAGAAGTAACAGAAGTTTTTCAATCTGGAGAAATAGATCACCGCCATCTTCAATATAGACCTCTGTCGGGAATCAGGAAATGGATCAGATATGCGTGGTATCCCACCATCGATATGATCAGTCTGATTGGTGCAATTGGGGCGATCGCTTCTTTTGGGCATCAAGGCATTAGTTGGATTGACCTGGGAATTTTGCTTTTCATGTTTAACCTTGTGGGTTTGGCAGGAGAAGCAGGAATGCACAGACTCTTTGCTCATAAAAGCTATAAAGTAGTCAAACCCCTACGGATTCTCTTAGCATTGGCTGGCTCAATGACAGGTGAAGCACCCATTCTTGAGTATGTGGCTTATCATCGTCGTCATCACATCTATGCAGATCAACAAGGCGATCCTCATACTCCCCATCACATTGCAGCGGAAAAACCTTTGTCTAGGATCAGAAATATCTGGCACTCCTTTTTTGGCTGGAAGTATAACTCCAAAACCAACCAAATCGCTTCACCTGAACGATATGCCAAGGATGTACTCGCTGAACCAGCAATGGTGATGATCAATAACTATTTTTATGGTATCGTTTTGTCCTCGTTCCTCCTGCCAGCTTTACTAGGTTTTTTATTTACCGGGACTGCTTCTGGTGCATGGACTGCTTTTCTTTGGGGAGGATGTTTCAGATTTTGTGTGATGACCCTAATGGGAGATTTGATTATTCGCGCTGGTTGCCACCTTTTTGGTACTCGTCCCTTTGTCGATCAAGCCAACAGTCACAGTGGTAACATTTGGTTTCTAGCAATTCCCACTTTGGGACTAGCATGGCATAACAATCATCATGCTTTTCCCGGTTCTGCTCTACTAAATATTGATTGGTGGCAAATAGATCCTAGTGGGTCATTTATTAGCTTGTTGGAAAAACTAGGCTGGGCTGAAAATGTCAAGCGACCAACTCCAGAACAAGTAAAAGCCAAAAGGTTTAATCCCAAAATAGTTGCTTAATTTTTTCAGCCAGTGCTTGTACAATCTCAGGATTTTCTTAACTTATGGATGCTACGATCAAGACCGAAAAACTCAACAAACCTGTTGCTAAAATTAGAACTCCTGCTAATATCGTTTCCCTACGAGAAGCAATTCAGACATCTCCCTTTACAGTCTGGACGAATGCAGAGATTACTGCTTGTGAAGATGGCTTTGCTGAATTAATAGTCCCTATGCGAGAAGAATTAAAGCAGCATAATGGTTTTACTCACGGAGCTGTAATTGGCTTTTTAATTGATAGTGCCTGTTGTTGGGCAGCAGCTTCTAAAGTTGGTGATGTCGTGACTGCGGAATACAAGCTCAACTTTATTGCCCCTGCAGTTGGGGAAAAATTGATTGCTAGAGGTTATGTGATTAAATCGACCTTTAGTCAAGTCATTACTAGAGCTGATGTGTTTTCTGTGAAAGGGACTAAGGAAAACCTTGTGGCTACTGGTTTAGCGACCGTAACCCCCTATGGTTGACCTAAAAACTGATAATATCTGGTCAACTTCATTAGGTAAATGCTAAGACTTGAATTCATTTCCTGAAAAAGTTATCAAAGGTATGTCAAAGCAGGTTTTGTTTCTGATTTTTGAAGCTAGAAGGCAACATCTACAAAAGCATACATTTCAGAATGTCAAAAAGAAGGAAATAGTAGCTTTGTAAAAGCTTTATGCGAAAATCATCTTTTTTCAGTAGCAAAAACTGCCTGACATTACCATAATTTACTTACAAGCAACTTAAATATGTTTGCAACCTTAATTGATACGGCTTTGCCAACCTTGAGAAGTTCCTCAATCATCTACAGTCCTGCTAGTCGTTCTCGGTCTAATATTCAATTTATGGATATGGGGATAACGTGGATACGCTATTGCATTACTGGAGATAACAAACCCACTATTGTACTCAATACAGACCCTCCTTTAACTATTGAGTCTTACGAGCAGACAATTACCGAGCTTTCTCGCTATTTTAGAGTTATTGTTTTTGAAATACCAGGATTTGGATTTTCCTTTCCCAAGAGATTAAGTTTTAGATATGATTTTGACTTTATTACAACCATCTTAGTTCAATTCTTAACCCGTCTCAATTTAGGCCCTTATGTATTAAGCTTTCCTTGCCTTTTGGGATTTTGTGCCATTAAAATTGCTAACCTTCATCCTGAGTTAGTTTCTCACATGGTTCTTAATCAAATTCCCACGTGGCAAGGTGCTTTGGAGTGGAAAAAAGGCAGAGATCCTCAAGGTATTCTCTCTACTCCTTTTCTGGGCCAAATAGCTTTACATTTCCTAAAACAAAAGCGTTGTGGCAGCTGGTTTGACCTCGTAAGTGCAGAATCTCAAACAGCGCAAAAATTAACTGAAATAGCACTTTCGTCCTACAAGTTGGGAGCGTGCTTTTCTCTAGCTTCGTGCTTTCAATTTTACTTGCAAGAACAGCAACCTGATTTAGAACCTGTTAAACAACCCAGCCTGATTATTTGGGGAGAATGTGATGGTTCTCATGCACATACTGATAAGAGTCAGACTCGCCAGTTAACTCTTGATTATGAAGAAATATATATTCAAAAAGCAGGTCACTCCCCTGAAGTTGAAGCTCCTCAAATTTTTGCTGAATCAGTTAAAAATTTGGTGGGTTAAAATTGGCTGCGTTACAAAAGTAATAGTATCACTCTACTGATAGCAAAATACTTCAAGTTCTCTATAAGAATCTGGTTTAATTTGTAAAATTACCTATAAGAACAGGAAATAAGTATAATAATTTTCCATTGATGATTTAAGATTTTTATATGCTCAATCTATGAAATTTGATGCATTTTCCAGCTAATAAATAAATCCAAGTAACAGGTTATTATGTTTGCAAAAAAAAGTATTTACTGCCTTGCCTCTGTAACAGTTCTATTGACTGTAATGTCAAAATCAGCATCAGCCGCTATTATTAAACAGACTGTTGATGATTTTAATGGCACTTTTAATTCAGTTAATTTACCAATTGGTAGTCGAGAAGTTCCTACAGGGGTAATTTCTGCAAGACAGAACCCCAATTTACCAAGTGTAGTTACCTTCGATACGGATACCAAGCAAAGTATTTTTAATCTCAACTTTTTACTTCATTTTCCCCTTTTGAATGCTTTGGGGTTACAATCCATTCCTATTGCTCCCTTTGTAACAGGTTCATATAGGGTTGATGGACAAGATTTAATAGCTGATATGACAGGTCAAGGTATAGTAAGCGGATCTTCTCCTTTTGCCGGAATACAGACTTTCTTTCAAGTTCGATGGAGAGTTAAAAGTCCTTTAGATACTTCTACTCTCCTTGGTCAGATCGAATCAGAAGTTGTCACAATTTGTCCACCTTCTAGTGCATGTGTACAAACTACTGGTACAGGGAGAGCTACTTCCGTTCCTGAACCTGGAACAATGGCTGGAATTATTGTTGCTAGTGCAATGGGTTATTGTATGAAACGTCAGAGAAAAAAACCTTGCTAATGTTGTGAAAGTAGTAATTTCTTGCTGGTAAATCTTTGCAATTTCTCTAATTGCAAAGCTATACTTAATTTTTTGATTGTCAGGATTCTCATATGTCACCTTTAGTTAGTTTGATAACTACTTTGGCACTTTTGTTATACTTTGTTTTAACAATTAATGTCAGCAGATATAGAGTTAAATACAAGGTATCTGCTCCTCAAATGTCTGGACATCAAGACTTTGAAAGAGTGCTACGAGTCCAGCAGAATACTTTGGAACAGTTAGTTTTGTTCTTACCTGGGTTATGGTTATTTTCTCTGTATGTTAGTCCATTGTGGGGAACTGGACTTGGTGTTGTCTGGTTGGTAGGACGAATTGCATTCGCTTGGGGATATTATCAAGCTGCCAAGAAACGGGTTATTGGTTTTGCTATTAGTTCCATAACCACCTTAGTATTACTCCTGGGTTCGCTTATTGGTATTATCCTATTTCGTGTACAAATATAACTTTGTAATACTATTTCCCTATAATGCTTGGCTTCATTTTCTCACAAGGTTGATGTTACAAAAAAGCCTTTGAGTAAATCAAATTTGTATCATATTAGTGGCGTTGATTTTGCTGCTGTTGATGGTTTCGGTGCTTTAACTGTACTGGTATTATATCAAGTTCGGATAAATAGTTATAATTTCCAAAGTCATTGCACCCCACCCCCAACCCCTCCCCGTGAACAGGGAGGGGAAACGGAGGGGAAAGTTTGACTTCTGTCAAAGGCGGGGTGGGGTTCTTCGCCTTTTATAAGTAATTAAGCGAACTTGATATTATACCGTTTCACTTTAATAATGATACAAATACGTTTCTAGGGGCGCACAGCTAGCTGTGCGCCCCTAGAAAAAATCTATATTTATCAGAATTTTCGTGAAAATGACATCAAAATGTTCAAAATTGCTGATCATGCTATTACAGTTGCTAATGCAGATGCTGAACTCAAGCGTTACGCTTCATTGGTAATTGGCTTAAAAAATACAGAAGACAGTGTGGTCAAATATATTCAACATTTATGGTCGAACAGATATGGTTTCAAGTCCGACTCTGATACAAAAAATATTTTAAATTTACGTCTAATGTGAATTAGATAGGTTTTTTTTGCGAGTCTTTGATACTACACAGACTGAATTATGATAAAATCCAAACTGTGTTCATAAAACAAATTTCTACATTGACGTAGGAATCCTAATTTAATATTGGAAAAAATCAGTATATTTATACTAATTTTTTCAGTTTAGAGTTACCTGCTACGCAAATAAGTTCCTAAATCAAAGTAGACTGGTGTATTTCCATTACTATCAGCTAGTAATTATCCTCTATATTCAAGAAAACTGTTATGATCTACCAATTGAAAAAACCTTTAGCAGTTGCCACAATTATTGCTATATTCAATGTTTTGAGTCAAGGAAGCGCGGGTGCTGTCAGTTTTAATTTTACTCAAGATGGTTGGTCGCAAGGTGGAATAGTAACTGGGAGCTTTGAAGGAGAAGATTTAGATAGTAACAATATTATTTCAGAGACTGAAATTACGAATTTTTCATTAGCTTGGTCAGGAAATGCAGAAGTACCTGAATTTGAATTCAAAGACGTAGATACATGGGAATTTTCCACAGACGAAGTTCGCTTAATTTCAGGTTTTACAAGTCAAGCAACAACTTTTTGGTCTTATGACGGTAAATTTGGTTCTGTTGGCATAGGTGCTTTTGCTGGAACAATTAGCGATACAACTGAATCAGCGCCAATATTTGAACAAGTAAGTGCAAAAACTGTTCCAGAACCTACCTCGATTGTTGCAAGTTTGGTTACCTTGTGCGCCATGCTAGTCAAAAAAAAGTTAGCTAAAAAGCATTAGGTCTTTCACAAAATAGCTAGTAGCCTCTGTTCGCCGCAGTTGCGCTGGCTGCTTTCATAGTTCAATAAAAGAGTAGCGATCGCACAAAAGACACTACACCTAAAACATCGCCTCCCGAAGGTTCAACTAAAAACAGAGTATAGGTGTACCTAGCTTCGTAAAAATCAAATGTGAATCCTATATTATCGATTTGGTATTTATAGGATGGAATGGTACTCACTTCAGCCGAAATTCCCGACTTCTTCAAGAAGTTGGGAATCTAATGTTTGAGTTTTTTAAAATACACGGCTTAGCTACGCTAATGCTGCAACCAGTTGATATAGCTTTCTGAATCACGAATTATTTGGTCATGCAGATTTACCTGGTGTAATACTGCATCTCAATCCAAACTCGCATTTCGGCTTCAGAACCAAAACAAGCAGAACGACCTGTCAGAGGGTCATAAGCGTGCCAAGCAGAATCACCATTGGCTAGGTGGGTTTGCCAAACTTGCAATTCAGAATTCTTTGTCAGTATGGTAACTAAGTTCTGCCACAATTTTTGTAATTTTGATTCTACTAAAGACCATGCATCAACTATCTTCATAAAAAATTCTCTCCCGGCTCAACTGAGCCATTAAATAAACTTTGTGCATCTAACTTGCATATTCACTTTTGAAGGCCATCCTTATTTCCATGCCCATAAATTATGCAATTTAGATGTGTTACATATAGCTGTAGTCACATCGGTTAGGACAATGTTCATTGCTCAAAGCTAATAAACAACTGGCTTCCTACTTAGAACTCAGCACTTTGCTATACTTTCTAGATTCGCTTAGTAATAACTGAATGAGAAGGTACAGATTCATACAATTTAGACTGGTACAGTAGTAAGAATTTCAACTGTTCTAGTAAAATTACACTCAACTGTACTGGTTCAGACACAGAAAAATACCTTATATTGCCTGTAGTCCCTGCTGTTATCCTGAATGAGGGTTGCGCTGTGAATATTCTCCTAGACCGGCACTCACCAAACCCTATTTATTTGCAAATTCGTGATTATCTGAGTCGTCTGATTCAATCTGGCAAAATACCAGCCGGACAAAAACTTCCTTCGATTCGTAGTTTGTCGGAGAGTATTCAAGTTAACAAGTTGACAGTGATTGAGGCGTACAGTCTCCTAGAAGCCGATGGACTTATCCATGCTCGCCAAGGTTCAGGATATTTTGTCAATCGTACAGTCACTTCTGGTTTTACCAAGCGCTCAAATTTTGCCCCAGCCCAAGAGGTAATCATTTCAGAAGGGGAAGGGTCATTTTTCCACCAATATACAAGTTCAATTCAGGCTCGGCGGCAGCAAAATATTATTGATTTTAGTTCGGGTTTTCCCTCTGCTTCTAGCTCAAATTATCTCCAAAAAATTGCTAAACGGGCATTGACTAAAACAGGGGATAACGTCTTTAAAGAAGACTTTCCCCAAGGACAATTGGTCTTGCGGGAATTGATTGCTCAAATGTTAGTGCAACCAGGATTAGAGGTTTCTCCTGAAGAAATTATTATTACCAGTGGTTCACAGCAAGCGCTATCGCTGGCTATGCAATACTACCTGCAAAAAGGCGATTGGGTGATTGTGGAAACACCAACTTATCATGGTGCATTAGGAATTCTTGAAAATTTGGGAGCTAAGGTAATAGGAATTCCCATGACTGCGGAGGGAATGAATTTAGAGTTGCTGGAGCAGTATCTTAAAAGTCACCGACCTAAACTAATTTATACTATCAGTACTTTACATAATCCCACAGGGATCACAACTTCCCAAGAGCATCGGCAAGCTTTATTGGGGTTAGCACAACAGTACGAGTGTCCCATTTTAGAAGATAATGCTTATGAAGGGTTAAATTTTGAACCTGTTCCGGCTCCAATTAAGGCACTCGATCGCGACAATTGGGTAACTTACATCAGCACATTCTCAAAAACCCTGATGCCTGGACTACGAGTTGGTTACATGGTGGTGACAGGTGAACATCGTCAACCTCTGGTAAAACAGAAATTACTCAATGATTTGCACGTGTCTACAGTGTCTCAAGCAATTGTGAGTGAGTTGTTAGCGTCGGGACATTACCGCCGTCATTTAAGTCGTTTGCGGACTAGTAACCTGCAAAATTGTAATGTGATGCTGCAAGCATTGGAGAGGTACTTTCCTGATGCGATCGCTTGGACTATTCCCAAAGGCGGTTTATTTCTGTGGACTCATCTCCCGAATCATTTACCAATTCAAGCAATTTGCCGAGATGCCTTATCTGAACATGTCCTAGTTGCTAATGGTGCAGCATTTTTTCCAGGCGGAGGCTATCCCGCCATGCGCCTGAACTTTTGCCACACACCAGAAGATATTGAACAAGGTATTAAAATTCTCGGTCGCATACTCAAAAACTATTTAACTCCCACTTATATCAGCTTGGGTTTACCATCTCAAGGCAGGAGGCAGGAGTTAGGAGTTAGGAGTTAGGAGTTAGGAGTTAGGAGTTAGGAGTTAGGAGTTAGGAGTTAGGAGTTGGGAGTTGGGAGTTGGGAGTTGGGAGTTAGGAGTTAGGAGTTAGGAGTTGGGAGTTGGGAGGTTTATTCCCAATGCCCAATGCCCCATGCCCCATTGTCAAAATTTGATAACAAAATTAGTAGTGAATTTCTGCTTTGGCAACTGGTTATTATGATGTTAGATTAAAACCGCGGTATTTCTATCGATTTTTGAAAAAAGAAACCCATGATTTAGAGCTAAAAAGTTATCAAGGCTGGTATCATCTGGGTTTTAGCTTTTATGATTTTGCGATCCCCGCATCCTCAATTTGGAGAATTGCACACTTAATTTCAATTCCCACTTGTTCATGTGGATTTGTGGTTTTTTGATTCAATTCATACGTTTGTTGAGGTCAAACAGGCGTAATTTCACAGGTTGTCTAGGATAAGTTTGTGAGTAGAAAGTACCAAGCACATCTCACATATCCCATGAACAGCAATATTTTTAACCTCAAGATTTCTCCTATTACGTTTGCCATCGTTGGCGGTGGTTTTAGTGGTTCTCTAGTTGCTGCAAATCTTTTGCGAAAGGTCACTATGCCACTTTCCATCAAGTTGATTGAACGTAATTCGCAAGTAGGTAGAGGAGTTGCTTACGGTACGCAAGTAGATTGTCACTTGCTAAATGTTCCAGCAGGTAAGATGAGTGCGTTTCCTGATGAACCGAATCATTTCTTAAACTGGTTGCATCAAAACGGACATAAAGAAGTAACAGCATCTACTTTTGTGCCGCGTAAAGTTTATGGAGATTATGTACAGGCGACCTTGAAATCAGCAGAGGACAATGCACGACCTGATGTATGCCTAGAAAAAATTGTAGATGAAGCGATCGCCATCGAAACAACCACCGATAGCACAACAGTATACCTCAGCAGCGGGCAGCGTTTGCATGTACAAAAAGTTGTGCTAGCTCTAGGTAATTTATCGGCAACTTTGCCTGCACCTCTGACTGCTGTGGCTAATAGTGGTTATGTTAAAGATGCGTGGATGAGTGATGCGTTCGCGCAGCGTTGCGAAGCACTCGCAGACTTAAATCCAGAGGATGCAATTCTGTTGGTAGGTACTGGGCTAACAATGGTAGATGCTGTTGTAGCCTTGCATCAACAAGGGTTCAAAGGACAAATCCATGCTGTCTCCCGTCACGGATTGATGCCACAGTGTCACAAACCAACTACACCTTATCAGGTATTTATTGATGTAGAGACTGCACCAAAAACTGCACGAGGACTACTGCATCTAGTACGGCAAGAACTGCAACAAGCGCAAGATTGGCGTGCAGTCATAGATGCCATCCGTCCAATTACACAACAACTCTGGCAGGTATTACCATTCAATGAACAAAAGCGCTTTCTTCGTCACGTCAAAGCTTACTGGGAAGTTCATCGCCATCGGATTGCCACAGAAATTGCCGACATCCTCGATGCTGCAATCAAGTCTGGACAACTGATGCATTATGCAGGTCGAGTACAAAGCTGCCGAGAGTTGGCAAATCAAGTAGAAGTAAGAATTCAGGAACGGGGAACACACAAAGATATCACTTTGCAAGTCAAGCGGATTATTAACTGCACTGGCGCAAATTGCAACTATCGCCGATTACAACATCCATTAATCGCCAGCCTGCAAGAACAACGCTTGATCCGTCCCAATGCTTTGGGAATGGGAATCGACACAGCCGCCAACGGTGCCCTCATTGATGCTGATGGCAATGCATCGCCAATGCTGTATACCTTGGGGACACCGCGTAAAGGCAATCTTTGGGAAACCACCGCAGTTCCCGAAATTCGAGTTCAAGCAGCGAATCTGGCACAGGAGCTACTGAAATCCTTGCAACCCAAGACTTATGCTGCTATTGGAGGGGACTGGTTAACTGAAAATTCATTGTTCACGTTGAGGAAACCTTCTATGCTATTTCGTCAACTGTTCGATAAAGAATCGAGTACCTATACTTACTTGATTGCCGATTCAGAAACCAAAACAGCTATTTTAGTTGATCCTGTGTTGGAGCAAGTAGAACGTGACCTCCAGATATTACACGAATTAGGGTTGACTCTGCGCTACTGTTTGGAAACCCATATCCATGCCGACCACATCACCGGCACAGACAGACTTAGATTGCATACAGGTTGTTTGGGTATTGTTCCTGAGAAGACAGAAGCAAGTTGTGTAGACCGCTACATTGCAGATGGTGAGATTTTGCAACTAGGGAGTGTGGAAATTAAAGCGATCGCTACTCCTGGTCATACTAACAGCCACATGGCTTATCTGGTCAATTACACTCATCTATTAACCGGAGATGCCCTATTTATTCGGGGTTGTGGTCGTACCGACTTTCAATTTGGTGATGCTGGATTGCTATATGATGCAGTCACCCAGAAGCTATTCACGTTACCTGATGACACATTGGTATATCCCGGTCACGACTACCAAGGACGAACAGTATCTACCATTGGTGAAGAGAAACGCTGGAATCCCCGGTTTGCCGGACGTAGCCGCAGCCAGTTCATTGAGTTAATGAATAACCTCAACCTGCCAATGCCTAAGAAGATGTTGGAAGCTGTACCCGCAAATCAACATTGTGGCAGAGTTTTAATGGCGTTGGATTATCAAATTTGAAACGGGAATTGGGAATTGGGAATTGGGAATGGGGCATTGGGCATCAACCTCCAAACTCCTGTACGGGCGGGTTTAGTCAGTATCTATTGCTACTAATTGAGTTTCTTCAAAAACCCGCCCCTACAACTCCTAACTCCTAACTCCTAACTTCCTCACAAGTTCCTCAAATTGTTATTTTATAAAGTTAGGTGTAAGACAAAGATTGCTTAAAAGTTCACACAGGCCAGTTACTAGAAAAATTTTGTAAATTGTTGCCAAAAGTAGATGCAAAATTGGTAATTTCTGCCAATACAGTATTGAAAAACCAGGAAACTCAATTACTAATAAATGCCAGAGGTCTATATGCTGAAAAAGATTTTAGTTGCATTGGATCGCTCGGAAATGGGGAAACAGGTTTTTGAGCAAGCATTGGCTTTAGCGCAGGTGACACAAGCCAAGTTAATGCTGCTGCATGTTTTATCCCCAGAAGAAGAGGACAGTCCCTACTTTCCTATGTTATCTAATGTGGAATACTATCCAGCATTGAGTGGTCAAAGCTTTGAGTTATACCAGAAGCAGTGGGATAGCTTTAAAGATGAAGGTGTAAATATACTGCAATCCTTCAGTGCCCAAGCAAACACACTAGGAGTCTCGACAGAATTTTCACAAACGCTTGGTAGTCCTGGGCGAACAATTTGTAAATTAGCAGCGACTTGGGGTGCTGATTTAATTATTATGGGACATCGAGGCCGCTCTGGGTTAGCGGAAATGTTTCTAGGGAGTGTAAGTAACTACGTGGTTCACCATGCTACTTGTTCAGTCTATATTGTACATAACCCAGTCCTTGTTAAAAACCCTGAGACTGTTGTCAAAGAATCTACAAGCGTTGTAGGCTCAACTCAGTAAAGACGCGATCGCAAATCAGCTTGGTTAACTTAACACCAGGAGGTGAATCTGATGTTACGCCACAGCCAACAAACATTGAAAAATCGCAAGAGGTTAAAAAGCAAAAAGAAAACAAAAGCTTTATCCCTGACCCTTAATTATGGCAAAAGTTTCTTTTGGTGGCTGCTATGGCTGGGAATATTGACAATATCAATATACATATTTTTGAGTTCAGTAAATCTCCCATCCCAGATGGTAATCGCTGATGTCAGCAAGTTAGAAGCAGCACCAGGAGAAATACTTTATCGTTCGCAGAAAAAATTAGATGATCAATCAGGAAATGTTTGGCAAGTTGTCCTGTTTAGACAAGTTTATCCTGGTCAAGGTCAGACTGTAAACCTACGGCTTGTTGGGTTTCCTAATTCTGCGGAACTTTTCCATCCCCAACCTTTAAAAATTACTACCGCCACTGGTAAAGTTTTCACTGCTGCTGATATTTTTTTAGATGATGCACCAGCACCAACAATCGGTCAGTATAACCTGAAAGATATATTACCACAATTGCCAAGGGAACCCCTAGTACTGAGCATACCTCTGCCAGGCGATCGCTTTATCAATATCTCAGTTCCTAAATCTGTGGTGCTGGAATGGCAATTGGTAATGGAGAGTTAGTTGTCAGTTGTCATTTGTCATTTGTCAGTTGTCAGTTGTCAATTGTCATTTGTTATTCTCCCCATCCCCCTCATCCCCCTCATCCCCCCATCTCCCCATCTCCCTCATCCCCCCATCTCCCTCATCTCCCTCATCTCCCTCATCCCCCATCTCCCTACTCAAAGAGGATCTCATGCACAAGCAAAATCAACATCAGGGCTTGTTTTTATGGGAAAAGTGGGTAATGGCTACCGCTTTTGGCTCGGTTGTGGGTTTTGGAGCGATCGCAGCCTTCAATGCGATAACATCTAGGGTAGAAAATGTCAATATATACATTATCTTGCTGGTGGTGGGGATTGTTGAAGGGGTAGTTTTGGGGTTTTCGCAACTTTTAGCACTACGGCGCTATATTCATAAACCAATTGGATGGGTAATTTTCACCACTATTGCAGCAGTTTTGGCGTGGTTGATTGGTTTAGCACTGAGTTATCTGATGGCTGTGGCTTTCAGTTTCCTAGGAGATGGAATGAAATTTTTGGTGCTGCTACCAGCAATTGTTTTACTGGGAGGTGGGGTAGGAGCAGTGCTAGGATTTGCCCAATGGCTGCTTTTCCAAGCATACGTGAGAATATATATCCGCCAAGCAGGCTGGTGGGTGGGGGCTAATACCTTAGCTTGGTCGTTGGGTTTACTCATAGCCTTTATGGATATAGGCTTTGAGCAGTCAGATGGATTGAGTATCCACAATGCTCTCAACGCTGCGGTGACTGGCGCTGCAATGGGGACTGTGGTAGGAGCAAGTACAGGAATTTTCTTAGTTTGGCTGATGAACCTCTCAAGGGGGGGAATTGAAAATTAAAAATTAAAAATTAAAAATTAAAAATTCAAGTTGATAGATGACTGTTGACTGGTTAGTCATGTTGAATTTGCAAACCTGCTTTAACTAAATCAAAATTTGGGGGAAAATGGGTATTGCGATCGCAGTCTGCTTTTTCTAAGTTTGCGCCTTGGAGATCGGCTTGAGAAAGATTGGCTGATATCAACAATGCTCCCCTGAGATCGGCATTCCTCAAATTGGCTTGACTCAGGTCGGCGAAGCTGAGGTCAGTTCCCCTGAGATTAGCACCACTGAGGTTAGCTTCACTCAAGTCAGCATAACTGAGGTCAGATCCTTTGAGGTTAACGCCTTGCAAATCAGCATTGCCTAGTTCTGCTCTACTAAAAGCCCGTTTCCCAGCAGCATACTCATCTATGAGAGTAGTTACTACATTAATGGGCTGCTGAGAATTTACTTCAGACATAATTCTTAATTGGTAATTATAGTGATTTTACTCAAAGCCTGAGTCTATTTTATTAGCTCAGGTTTTTAGCGTTCAAATAGCGATCGCATTTTCCCATATCATCACAACCGTCAAGTTTGGTTGTCATTCAAAATAAAGCGGCCTAAGTACAGTAGCAGGAAATCTCTGGCAGCGGCAGAGTTAATTTTCTCTAACGCTTCAATTATCTCAATAACTGCCTCAGCCGAAGGATCTCGGTTTTCATTGACCCATCTATTAATACTAGATCGTCCTATATCCATTGCTACTGCCAGTTGATTTTGGCTGATGTTATGGACTTCGAGTACTTGTCTTAGTGCTTTCCCTGCTCTTCCCATGCTCCCATAGTGTCAGAGGAGCATCACGTCGTAAATGTTGACAATAGTCTACGTGAGCATCCACAAAATTTATGTTGACAATCGTCAACATAAATTTTCTCCCGAAAACAGGTGAATACCAATGTCAGAGAATCTACCCAATGATGCAAATGAAAGGCCTATAATCACTAATATTGAAGCTTTAACAATTTCAAGCAAGCCAGTAAACCGGATGATTTTGATTGGTGCGCCGGAATGGGTAAAAGCGTGACTTACAGATTACATAGTTTGGGTTTTGCTGATTTAGCACAATGGAGTCGATTGATGCCAACTCGTAAATCAAAAGACATGATTACTGATAAATATTGATATTTGTTAATTAACATTAACCCACAAAAGATATATCCTTTAAGATGCATTTAAGCTGAAAAGTTAATACTAATTATAATTGTGAATTTTTGTTTTCGCTCATTCTTTGTTAAATTATTAACCTTTGGAAAGCAGTTATATGAAGATTTTAGTTGTAGAGGATGACGAGTTAAACGCCTATGCGCTGACTGCTGTTCTCAATCATCAAAATTATGCCGTTGAAGTTGCCACTGATGGCGATGCTGCTTGGGATTTAATCGAAACTTATGACTATGATTTAATCCTCCTAGATGTGATGCTGCCAGGATTAGATGGTATCAGCCTTTGTCGTCAAATCCGCTCTCGTGGTCTACAAATGCCCATCCTATTGTTGACAGGATGTGATAGCAGTCATGAAAAAGCGATCGGGTTAGATGCAGGTGCAGATGACTATGTGGTTAAACCTTTTGAGCAAGAAGAATTGGTTGCGCGCGTCAGGGCTTTATTGCGTCGCGGGGGAACCACATCACAACCAGTACTAGAGTGGGGGAATTTACAGCTTGACCCTAGCAGTTGTGAAGTCACTTACAACCAAGATTTGCTGTCATTAACCCCGAAAGAATATGCGCTTTTGGAGTTATTTTTGCGAAATAGTCGTCGGGTGTTTAGTTGCAACATGATTTTAGAACATCTCTGGTCTTATGAAGACACCCCCCAAGAAGAAGCTGTTCGCACCCATATCAAAGGATTACGGCAAAAATTAAAATCTGTGGGAGCGCCCAATGATTTAATTGAGACAGTTTATGGTATTGGCTATCGTCTCAAACCGCAGTTAGAGGAAACAGAAGAGAAAAAACAGGAGCCAGGAGATAAAAAGCACGAGACAAAAGACAAAAAGCAGGAGCAAACATTAGGTGCAATAGCCGAAATTTGGCGGCGATTTAGTGGGCGAATAGATGAGCAGGTGAAGCAGCTAGAGCAAGCAGCAGCTTTAACTCAGAAAGCTTTCAATTCAGAAGTGAAAGCGCAAGCACTACGAGAGGCGCATACCTTAGCAGGGTCATTAGGCACTTTTGGCTTACCTGAAGGTTCAAAGATAGCACGCAAAATTGAGCAACTGTTGAAATCCAGTAAAACCTTGACGCCATCTGAAACAGCCAACTTCCAAAAATGGGTAAAGCAACTGCGTCAGGAAATTACAGCTAAAAATGAACAAACAACATCAACAGCAGCAACTGCCGATGAATTGCCTTTAGTATTGGTAGTTGACCGCAACCCAATTTTAACTGAACAACTAACACAAGAATCTGCTAACTGGGGATTCAAAGTTAATCTTGCCACCAATTTGGATGCAGCGAGAAATTTCCTCTACAGAGAGCATCCCCATGTAGTGCTACTTGACCCCAGCTTTTCCCCCCATCAAGAAGATAGCTTTAGCCTGTTGGCAGAACTTGCCCAACGTAAACCGCCTGTGCCTGTGCTTGTTTTTACAGACCAGACAGATTTTACCAGCCGCTTGCAACTAGCTCGTCAAGGCGGACATACATTTTTACAAAAGCCCATGTCCACTGCACAGGTGCTAGAAGCGATCGCTCAACTTTTGCAACAAGCACCTCATGCAGAAGCTAAAATCCTAGCTGTAGATGATGATCCGCAAATTCTCGCTTTATTGCAGACATTACTTAGCCCTTGGGGACTCAAAGCGATCGCCCTCAATGATCCACGCCAGTTTTGGGAAACCTTAGAAGCCGTTGCCCCAGATTTATTAATTTTAGATGTGGAAATGCCTTATACCAACGGTATCGAACTGTGCAAAGTGGTACGTAATGATGCCCGCTGGAGTGAGTTGCCTATCCTGTTTCTCACAGTTCACAGCGATGCCGAAATGGTGAATCAGGTCTTTAGCGTGGGTGCTGATGACTTTGTGAGCAAACCCATAGTCGGGCCAGAATTAGTGACTCGAATTATCAACCGCTTAGAGCGAATCAAACTGCGGCGGCGCTTAGCCCAGAAGGGGAGCAGGGGAGCTATTGAGCAGGGGAGTAGAGGAGCAGGGGAAGAAATTACTCCCTCATCCCCCTCATCTCCCTTTGCACCCGATTGGCGCACCATCTTTGATGCTGAACCTGAGTGCGTCAAAATAGTTGCAGCTGATGGTACTTTGTTGGCAATGAATCCAGCAGGGCTGGCTATGATTGAGGTAGATAGCGTCGCAGACGTGATTGGCAAATCAGTATATCCTCTGATTGCTCCAGAAGATAAAGAGACATTTCGCTCAATGAACGAAATTGTCTGTCAGGGCAGTAAGGCTACTATGCAGTTCGAGATCATTACTTGCCAAGGTAATCGCCGATGGTTGGAAACTCATGCTGTACCTCTGTGGAATGAACAAGACAAGACTTGGCTACAGTTAGCTATTACACGGGACATCACTGTGTATAAACAGACAGAGGCTGAACTGCGGCGGGTTAATCGCAGACTTCAGACTTTGAGTAATTGCAATCAGGTAATTGTTCGTGCCAAGGTTGAGTCTGATTTGCTGGAAAATATTTGTCAAATTCTGGTGAACATTGGTGGTTATCGGCTGGCGTGGGTTGGGTTTGCCGAAAATGATGCTCAGAAAAATATCCGCCCAGTTGCTCAAGCAGGCTATGAAGATGGATACTTGCAATCACTCAATTTCACCTGGTCAAATACAGTTCGTGGACGAAACCCAACGGGGACAGCAATTCGCACAGGTCAAACATCTATTGTCCAGAACATTTTAACTGACCGCAAATATGAGATTTGGCAGTGTCAGGCGAACTTGCAAGGCTATGCATCATCAATTGCCTTACCTTTAAAAGATAATGGTGAAGCTTTTGGCGCGTTGAATATATACGCCAGCGAAGTAGATGCTTTTGATGTTGATGAGGTGAAACTTTTAGAAGAATTAGCCGAGGACTTAGCATATGGCATTGTAGCATTACGCAATCAACGCGATCGCGCCTTTGCCCAAACGGCATTACGAGAAAGTGAAGAACGTCTTTCCCTGGCTTTGGAAGCAGTACACCTCGGTATTTGGGACTGGAATCTCACTACTAACCAAATAATCTGGTCTGACAGTCATGCCGAATTATTTGGCATCGTTCCTAGTGCATTTGATGGCAGCTATGAAACCTTTAAATCTTACATCCTGCCAGAAGACTTGGAAAGTTTGGAACAGGCAATAAATGATTCCCACCAACAACGAACTGACTTTAGTCATGAATTTCGAGTTCTTTGGCCAGATGGCAGCATTCACTGGATTGAAGGTAAAGGTAAATCTTACTATAATGAACCTGGTGAACCTGTACGAATGCTGGGTACAGTTAGAGATATCAGCAATCGCAAGCAAGCAATAGTAGCTTTACAACAGAGTGAAGCCAGCTACAAGCAACTTGTTGAACTCTGTCCAGAAGCAATTTTTATTCAAAGTGAAGGTAAATTTGTCTTTTTAAACAGTGCCGCCATTAAACTTTTTGGTGCAACAAAAGGTGAAGAATTACTAGATAAAAATATACTTGAGTTTGTACATTCCAACTCTCAAACATTAGTTCAAGAGCGGATTAAATACCTTAGCGAATTTCAACAACCTATTCCATTACGGGAAGAAAAATGGCTGCGGTTAGATGGAACAACTATTGATTTAGAAGTAGTCGCAGCACCTTTTATTTATCAGGGTAAAATAGCGGCTCAAGTCGTTGCTCGTGATATTTCTCACCGCAAAGCAACAGAGATAGCTTTATACAAAGCTAATAACGAATTAGAATTAAGGGTAGCTGAGCGTACTGCCGAGTTAATTAATGTCAACCGCAAATTACAGTCAGAATTAGATGAACGCCAGCGGACACAAGAAGCACTACGAGTATCTCAATCTCGGTTTGAAGGCATTTTAAGTATTGCTGATGATGCAATTATTTCCATTGATGCCAGCCAAGGTATTACTCTATTTAACCAAGGAGCAGAAAAGATTTTTGGTTATTCAGCCCAAGAAATTCTCGGCAAAAGTTTAGGAGTACTTTTACCACAGCGTTTTTCCCAAGTACATCATCAACATGTGATTGACTTTGGCAAATCTTCAAATTCTGCTCGGAGAATGGGAGAACGCCGTGAAATATTTGGTTGCCGCAAGGATGGTACAGAATTTCCCGCGGAGGCTTCCATATCTAAATTAAAGATAGGAGAAGAAGTACTTTATACGGTAATTTTACGTGATATAACTGAGCGCAAGCAAATTGAGCGAATGAAGGATGAGTTTGTTTCTGTTGTTAGTCATGAACTCCGCACACCTTTGACTTCAATTCACGGTTCTTTAGGAATGTTAGCCAGTGGTCTGCTACAGCCAGACTCAGACCAAGGAAAACGCCTATTACAAATTGCTACTGATAGCACTGAACGCTTAGTACGCCTGATTAATGACATCCTAGACATTGAGCGCATCGAGTCGGGTAAAGTGAAAATGGAAAGAGAAACCTGCAATCTTACTGAACTGATTCATTCAGCAGTAAATATTATGCAGCCCCTCGCCAACAAAGCCCAAGTAACGCTATCTATTTCTAGCCTACCCGTACAGCTTTGGGCCGATCCAGATCGGATTGTGCAAACCTTGACTAACCTACTGAGTAATGCGATTAAATTTTCCTCTGCGGGTCAAACAGTATGGCTAGCGACTCAACTACAAAAAGATGAAGTACTAATAACAGTCAAAGACACCGGGCGCGGCATCCCATCTGATAAGCTTAAAAGTATTTTTGAGCGCTTTCAACAAGTTGATTCTTCAGATTCACGCGACCATGATGGGACTGGTTTAGGCTTGGCAATTTGCCAAAGCATAGTAGAACAACATGGAGGACGCATCTGGGCTGAGAGTACATTAGGCGAGGGTAGCACCTTTTACATGAATCTGCCAATTTTGACAGTTCTCCCAGCAAACTCTTCTACTCCCAATTGCCCATTGCCAATTGCTAATTCCGAATTTCCCAACGCCACATACTCCACTTGGGGAGACCCCAAGACCGCCGCAGTGGCTCCTCCCTACTCTCCCCTAGTTCTAGTGTGTGATGATGACTCAGTTATTCGCGTCGAATTGCAAACGTTGTTGGAACAAGGAGGATATCGAGTGGTGACAGTGGCTACAGGTAAGGAGGCGATCGCTTTAGCATCTACCCTACATCCAGACATCATTTTACTGGATTTGCTGATGCCTGGAATGAATGGTTGGGAAACAATGGCAGTATTAAAGGAAGGTGCAAAAACTCAAGATATTCCCATTGTGATTTGTAGTGTTTACAAGCCATCTACAAATAGCCAACCCAGTGCAGATTTTGTTGATTGGGTAAGTAAACCAGTGGAAGAAAGCTATTTGTTACAGTCACTCAAGCAAGTAGTAGCTAAATACTGCAAAGGAGTCCGCATTCTCATTGTTGAAGATGACGACGATTTAGCCCAACTGCTAGTTACTGTGTTTGAAAGGCATGAAATTGAAACCTTCGTAGCCAAAACTGGACGAGAAGCTATCCGCCTCAGCCAACAAGTTAGTCCTGATTTACTAATTCTTGATTTAATTTTGCCAGAAAGTGATGGCTTTGCAGTGGTAGATTGGCTAAAGCAGCACAATTATCTTTGTAATATCCCTGTAGTAATTTATTCAGCCAAGGATTTGGATGAGTCAGAACGTAATAGACTCAAATTAGGACATACAGAATTTTTGACTAAAGGACGTGTAACAACCCAAGAATTTGAACAGCGAGTCATGGAATTACTTCAGCGAATTACTCACCAACAAGGTGGGGAGTAGGAATGTCATTACGAGCAGAACGCAGTGGAGCGAAGTAATCACAAAAACTCTATTTTAAGGTTTTCAAAGTTGACTTACAAAAATAAGAGCAGAAAGCCCATGTTTGAAATTTAATATAACAGCTACGTGGTAAAGATTTAAAATCCAAAATCCAAAATCCAAAATCCAAAATCCAAAATTGGTATCAGAACAGGTGGCGGTAATGACAAAAAAGCGAATTCTAGTGGTTGATAACGAGGTTTATATTCAAGAAGTCGCCAAGATTTGCTTGGAAACAGTAGCAGACTGGGAAGTGGTAACGGCTAGTTCTGGTCAAGAAGGAATAACTCAAGCCGAGTCTTACCAACCAGACGCAATTTTGCTGGATGTAATGATGCCAGACATGGATGGTATCACTACCTTTGAGAAATTACAAGCAAATCCAGCAACCAAAAGAATTCCAGTAATTTTGTTAACCGCCAAAGTTCAGGCTTCTGACCGTCGTCGCTATGCTCAACTGGGAATGAAAGCTGCGATCGCCAAACCTTTCAATCCGCTAGAATTAGCTAATCAAGTGGCTACAGCCCTAGGTTGGAACCAAGAAAATTAGCAAATCAATAGGGGAGTTAGGAGTTAGTTGTCAGTTGTCAGTTGTCAGTTGTCATTTGTCATTTGTCCCCCCATCTCCCCATTGCCCCCC
>NZ_JAECZC010000057.1 GCF_016056305.1 Amazonocrinis nigriterrae CENA67
ACTGGGTACTGGGGACTGGGGACTGGGTACTGGGGACTGGGGACTGGGTGAAAAGTCTTTTTGTGTCTAGGTTTTATCATCTGTTGATGTCCTAACACTACTGGCGACGGCTATAATCAAGCGGACATGATATAAGTTCTGTCTGTAATACTTTCGCTGGAATTTGACATTACTTAATATGGAATCTAATTCCCCATTGAAACTAAACCGTCGCCAGTTTTTACTACGTTCAGCTGTGACAGCAGGTGGAATTATTTCCACAAATTTTCTATTAAAATCACAAGTTTTTGCCCAAGCACCTGCAATTATAACTTCTGAGAAAATGCGTCCTGGCATACCTTATGGCGTAGCTTGTGGAGATATTACCAACGATAACATTATCATTTGGAGTCGCAGCGATCGCCCTGCTAGAATGTTAGTTGAATATTCTACAAGCGAATCTTTTCGCCGTGTTCAGCGGGTTTTGGGGTCATATGCTTTAAAGGATAACGACTTTACAGCTAGACTCAATCTCAATAATCTACCACCTGGTCAACAAATATTTTATCGCGTAATATTCCAAGATTTAGATTACAAGAATATCTACAGCGTCCCTGTAACCGGCACTTTCCGGACTCCTCCCAATTCTGGGCGAGATATATTCTTTATTTGGGGTGGAGATACTGCTGGTCAAGGATGGGGTATTAATCCTGATTTTGGTGGGATGAAAATTTATGAAACCATGCGTCAACTTAATCCTGACTTTTTCATCCATTCTGGTGATAATATTTACGCTGATGGCCCCATTCAATCAGAAGTAACTTTAGACGACGGTACTATTTGGAAAAATATCACTACAGAAGAAAAATCAAAAGTAGCAGAAACGCTAACAGAATTTCGTGGCAACTATAAATATAATTTGTTAGATGAAAATGTTAAGAAGTTTAACGCTGAAGTTCCCATACTAGCACAGTGGGATGACCACGAAGTTATAAATAATTGGTATCCTGGCGAAATTCTACCCAATGATGATGAGCGTTATCAAGTTAAGGATGTTAACTTATTAGCCGAAAGGGCAAGACAAGCATTTTTATAATATATGCCTATTCGGTATAATAATATAGGCAAGGCTGAAATTTATCGCTCTTTTAAATATGGCTCTCTGCTATAAATTTTCATGCTTGATGAACGCAGCTACAGAGGGCCAAATTCCCCCAATAATCAATCAGTTCAAAGTAAAGAAACAGAATTTCTAAGTAACAAACAAGTGCAATGGTTGAAAAAACAATTGCATAAATCAAAAGCAACATGGAAAGTAATTGCTAGTGATATGCCTTTAGGGCTGATAGTTAGAGATGGTAGCACAGACTTTGAAGCATGGGCTAATGGAGATGACCCGGCTTTAGGAAGAGAATTAGAACTTGCAGATTTACTACGATATATCAAAAATAAAAATATCCAAAATGTTGTTTGGTTAACTGCTGATGTACATTACGCAGCAGCACATTATTATGACCCTGCTAAAGCACAATTTACTGATTTTAAACCTTTCTGGGAATTTGTCGCTGGGCCTCTCAATTCTGGTACGTTTGGGCCAAATCAATTGGAAAATACTTTTGGGCCACAATTAATATTTCAAAGTATTCCTTCAGATACGAAAGCAAATCGTCCTCCAACTGAAGGGTTGCAATTTTTTGGTACAGTCAAAATTAATAGTTATACTAAAGTGATGACGGTGACACTGCGTAATTTGGTAGGGGAAACTCTTTACAGTGTAGATTTGCCACCGGAAAAATAAACTTCAAAAGTTTAGGTAAATATAGCCAGTTAGATAGAGTGATTTTGTACTCTGTCTGCTGGCTGTCTTTTTTTGTGATACTATTTATCAGTAAAGCCCCACTTAATTTTAAGAAAAAACGAACCGCCAAGTACGCCAAGTACGCCAAGGAAGAGAGAGATAATTATTTAGTGCAACAAGTTGTTAACATTGTTAGATGTAACTAAAGTTCGCCAAGCTTCTCCGTACTGCGTTCACCGAAGGTGTTGGCGAAGCCATCGCCTGTTCACCACATTAACCGAGATAATGGGTGCATCAACAAGTTAAAATCACGAAAAATAAAAAATCCTTGAGCGATCGCCACCGCTAAAAGCTAAATTGAGGTAGAGTATTGGGTTGTTTAATTGTGATGCTGGCAAGCTACATTGACCAAGCAATGGAATTAGCGGTTTATGAAATCATTGCAGATGATCAAACATATTGGGGTGAAATTCCCGGCTTGCAAGGAGTCTGGGCTAGTCATCAAACTTTAGCAGGATGCAGGCGGGAATTAAGAGAAGCTTTAAGTGACTGGCTAGCACTACGGTTACGTTTGGGGTTAACGATACCCGTAATTGCTGGTATAAACCTTAATGAATTAACTAAACCTGTATAAAAGTCTTAAGGATTCCCGTAATTGTAGCTATGAACTTCCATAAATAGACTACACCTGTATCAAAATGTCTAAATTAACCCCTGTTTCTTGGCGTAATTTAGTAAAACGTCTGCAAGAGTTAGGCTTTGAAGGCCCATACGCCGGAGGAAAGCATCCACAAATGCGGCGAGGTGATGTGACTGTGATTCTTCCTAATCCTCATGAGGGTAATATCTGTTTGGGTCTATTATCGCGGCTATTGCGACAAGCTGGAGTTTCTCGTGAAGAATGGTTAGCCCAGCCAAATATTAAAGGTGTGCTAAACTCTGCGCTTTGCACTTGAAGGTGGTATGGAGAATTTTAGAAAAAAACAATAAAAAAACTCAAAGCGATCGCTCTGCAACTTTCACATCACGTTATCATCGGGTATTGTGGCTTTTTTGTGCGTAACTCCCTAGCATCTATGACTGCTTCTCACCCTGACACCCCATCTACCAAGCCAGACGCCAGTACTTTTATTTGTGACCATCGACAGGTAGACCGCAGTAAGCTAAGTCAAATGTACCTGCACTATGTCGAGACGAAGGATAAATATCCTCATGCGGTGTTGCTGTATCGGGTAGGAGATTTTTTTGAATGCTATTTTCAAGATGCTGTCACACTAGCCCAAGAATTAGAATTAGTCCTCACTAGCAAACAAGCCGGGGAACAAGGGCGGGTGGCGATGTCCGGTGTTCCCCATCACTCCTGGGAACGCTATACAACCCTGTTGATAGAAAAAGGCTTTGCTGTGGTCATTTGCGACCAAGTGGAAGATGCAGCCGAAGCTACAGGTCGGTTAGTGCGGCGTGAGGTGACGCGCATCCTCACCCCAGGCACTTTGCTGGAAGAAGGCATGTTGAAATCAAGTCGCAATAATTACTTAGCGGCTGTGGTAATTGCTGGGAATCATTGGGGCTTAGCCTATGCAGATATATCTACAGGGGAATTCCTTACCACCCAAGGCAGTGATTTAGAACACCTAACACAGGAATTGATGCGGTTGCAGCCTGCGGAGGTGCTGGTTCCGACCAACGCCCCCGACTTGGGAAGTTTGCTGCGTCCGGGAGAAACTTCACCCCATTTACCGCAATGTTTACCGCCATCATTTTGTTATAGCTTGCGATCGCAAGTTCCTTTTTCCCAAGGTGAGGCTAGACCAAAATTATTGCAGAAATTTAAAGTGCGATCGCTCGAAGGACTCGGTTGTGATCATCTTCCCTTGGCTGTCCGTGCCGCTGGCGGTCTTTTGGAATATTTGGAAGACACCCAAAAAGAAAATCCAATTTCCTTGCAAAGGTTACGCACCTATACAACCACCGATTACCTAATTGTTGACCACCAAACCCGCAGAAACTTGGAAATTACCCAAACTGTGCGGGATGGCACTTTTCATGGTTCTTTGCTTTGGGCATTGGATAGAACCAGCACAGCAATGGGCGGGCGGGCGTTGCGGCGATGGTTATTGCAACCGCTAATCGATATTAAAGGCATTCGCTCGCGGCAAGATACAATTGAAGAATTGCGAGAAAATACTACTCTACGTCAAGATTTGCGGCAGTTATTGCGGCAAATTTATGACTTAGAACGGTTGACAGGAAGGGCGGGTTCTGGTAGAGCCAATGCCAGAGATTTGGTAGCCTTGGCAGATTCCCTCTCACGCTTACCGGAATTATCGCGCTTAGTGGCGGATGCAAATTCCCCCTTTTTAAAAGCTTTACAGAAAGTGCCGCCTATTTTAGAAGAACTGGCACAAAAATTACACGCCCATCTTGTGGAGTCGCCGCCCATACATATTAAAGAAGGTGGTTTGATTCGTCCAGGAGTCAACGTACAACTGGATGAAAGAAAGGCGACAGTAGCAGCAGACCAACAATGGATTGCTAATTTAGAAGTTGACGAAAGGGCGAGGACGGGAATAGCGACGTTGAAGGTAGGATTTAATAAAACCTTTGGTTACTACATCAGTATTTCCCGTGCCAAAGCCGACCAAGTACCCGCGAATTACATCCGCAAGCAAACCCTGACGAACGAAGAACGATACATCACCCCAGATTTGAAAGAACGAGAAGCGCGGATTCTCACAGCGCGAGATGATTTAAATCAGTTGGAATACGAAATTTTCACAGCTTTGCGGGAAGAAGTAGCACAACAAGCCGAGGTAATTCGCAACCTTTCCCGCGCAGTAGCGGCAGCGGATGTGTTGTGCGGTCTAGCTGAATTGGCTGTCCAACAAGGTTACTGTCGTCCCGAAATGTTACCAGGACGAGAAATAGCAATTGTTGATGGTCGTCATCCGGTGGTGGAACAGTCTTTACCTGCGGGTTTCTTTGTGCCCAATTCAACAGAATTAGGTCAAGAGTCAGTTGTCAGTGGTCAGTTGTCAGTGGTAGATAACCAAGGTCAAGAGTCAGTGGTCAGTGGTAAGTTGTCAGTGAAAACAACAACTGACAACCAACAACTGACAACTGACAACCCCGATTTAATTATCCTCACTGGCCCGAACGCCAGCGGCAAAAGTTGTTATCTGCGCCAAGTGGGATTGATTCAGTTAATGGCGCAAATTGGTAGTTTTATCCCAGCCAAGTCTGCTAGGTTGGGAATATGCGATCGCATTTTCACTCGTGTCGGTGCAGTTGATGATTTGGCAACCGGTCAATCTACCTTCATGGTAGAGATGAATGAAACGGCAAATATTCTCAACCATGCAACTTCGAGGTCGTTGGTATTGTTAGATGAAATTGGCCGGGGAACGGCTACCTTTGATGGTCTTTCTATAGCTTGGGCGGTGGCAGAATATTTAGCTACAGAAATTAGGGCGCGGACGATTTTTGCTACTCATTACCACGAGTTAAATGAACTTGCTAGCATGTTGCCGAATGTCGCTAATTATCAAGTAACGGTGAAAGAATTACCCGACCAAATTATCTTTTTGCATCAAGTCCAACCGGGCGGTGCTGATAAATCCTACGGCATTGAAGCTGGAAGATTAGCAGGTTTACCAGCGGTAGTTATCCAACGGGCTAAACAAGTAATGGGACAAATTGAGAAACACAGTAAAATTGCGATCGGGCTAAAAAATTTGGAGTAATTGTTGTTAATTACCAAATTATTTGACCAAGAACGAGGTGTGGGGAAATAAACTAAAGTTTCCCCACCGCAAAGCGTGCAGAAAAACAATAAAAGGTATCCAGCAAGGAGAAAAGCGCGTTATTGAAAATTTACTTCGTCACCGATTTGGTGAATTAGATGCAGAACTCAACCAAATTATTGACCGCATTTTATTATTACCACCAGAATAATTTACACCCTTGATTTTGCAACTTTCTCGTGAAGAATTAATTTCTAAATTTTCATCTGATCAGGTAGATATTTCTTAAATAGCTGGCGATTTCTAGTAACTCATAGATAATTTGTCAGTGCAGAATTGCTGAGGCGCTCGCATTCAAGTTAAACTCAAACAAATCTAATATCTTGCACGATTCTCAATTAACTCAGATGTGGGCAATACGCGCAATGTAAAAATCAGGATTTGATAACAATAAAAGCATTGCCCACCATACAAAAATTGGCTTTGGTATACAGTAAAATTTATGAACTCAGCTACCCATGACAATGACTTTTATGCTTGGACACAAGAACAAGCACATCTTTTAAAAACAGGACAACTACATCAAATAGATTGGCAGAGTATCGCCGAAGAAATAGAAGACATGGGGCGCTCTGAAAATTGAATGGTACGCTCGAAAAGCTCTAAGGTTTGCTGAATAAGGGATACAGCAAAAGAGTGTCCATTGAGTAGTAATGGCATGAGTCAGGCGAGCAGCGTTCGCCTACGGAGGGGGTAATCCAAAAAGTTTTTGTAGGTAGAAAAAGCTTACTCGTCTGTGAAATACTTTTTTTGAGACGAGCAAGCGAATACGATAATTACTAAGTTGGAAACTCGCTCTGGGTCTACTTGTGTATACACCGTAGCCTACAAGGAGAGGGGCCGGGGGAGAGGTCATAACAATCTTTCACCTTATTGGATGAGGATGATTGCTTCTTGGACTTTTGTAGCAAGAGCTTTTTGAAGTCCTTGTTCAACTTTTCCAATCAGTTTGTCAAAGGCTTGTTGATTGGCTGTTAGTTGTTCTCCAAGAACTTTTTCTAACTCAGGCTTAATTTGCTCGCACATATCATCGATTTTTCTGTCGCTCATAAAACTAGAACGAATCCAACTAGGGATATCCAAATTTGTCTTGATTGTTTCTTGGACTGTTTTACGATTTAGCTCCATTCCTGCTGCCATCACTGAAGCGCCGTATACCAATGCAATTGGCCAAGTCAAGTGTCCAGTTAATATCAAAGTGATGATGCTAGCTAAAGTACCTCCACCGATTACTACATTGATAATAAATCCTACTGTATCAGCCAGAATAGCATCTCCAATTCGTAGTTCTGGGTTGACAAAAGTCGGCTCTATGCTGTCTTCAAATCTTAAACTGCTTCTGGGTATTTGGAATTTTCGGCATATGGGGTCAGTTACTGCGGCTAAGTCGGGTTGAATTTTATGGTTAAACCAGCTGATGCATTGTTTGTTAATTATCTGCAAAGAGCGATCGCCAACCAGCCAATTTTCTGCCCGACTTTTCATAGATGTTTCCAAATCGGCTAAGGTGCGGATTTTGTTTTGTTGCCAGTCTTTTACCCCTGGTCTAACTGCATTTTCTAATAAACCATCTGCTAGTGGCTTAATCAACGATTCAATTAACTCTGGGATATGTCTCTCAATCAGTTGTTTAAGCTTTTGTGAATCCAAAAGTTCGTTCACTTCTTGTTTGAAGGCAGCAGCACGCAGATCCCATCGTCCTACTCGCGCTAAACCCAAGGCAATACACCGTTCTGGTTCCGGATCGGGGCGAAGTAAAGTTTCTGGTTCGCTAAAAATTTCCTGGCAAACAAGGTGGGTAAACTTCATCCGGGATGCACCACCAGTCATCAGTACAAATTTCGGTACGATGTTCAGTTGTTCTAGTTTTTCTTTTGCCTCACTGACAGAGTGACGAAACGACTCCAGCCAACTTTTTTGCCCTAGTTCAGCTAAAGGTTGATTTAAAATTTCCTCAATCATCAATTTGTTGACTTGGGGAATAAAATAAATTTGTTCGTTGATCGATTCAAAACCACGGGCAAAAGATTGAGGATCGCTGTATAACTGTTCATTAGAAAAGTAATCTTCCTTGGCTTTGCGACAGGCAAGTTCACAACGGGCTTGGTGATGGGGATATTCTAGAAATACTTTTTCGAGTAAGGATGATTGCTCATGATTGGCGAGAGTACGCTCAAAAATAGCCTTGTCAATTAGGGATGCTCCTAACGCGTTACTGCCGAAATCTATAGGCACTTCAGATAAACTTTTAACCAGAGTAAAGTCTGTAGTTGATGAGCCAATATCAATAATTAGTACAGAGGAACGCAGTTTTTCATACTCTAGTTTGCCGGCTTCCTTAGCTTGCATAAAAGCAGCCCGCGATTCAGGTACAACGTTAAGTTGAGGAATGCCAGCTTCTATTAGTAGTTTTTGGTATGCTTCGCGATCGCTAATTGACCATCCTGAAGGGCAACCAACATAAAAGTAGCTATTTTCTCCTCCTTCGATTTGTCTAGTTTCTTGAAGTTGGCGGTAGTAAGTAGCTAGGAAAGTGCAAATTGTTTTCCTGTAGTTTGGGTCGTTATTTGGTCTTTGCTTGAAAGAGATTACCAACTGACTAACACCGGCTTGAATTAAAGCTTGTTCTCCCACAAGATAACCGAGTTGAGGATGCCAACCAAGGGCTGTAATTTGGTTTTTCTTGTGATTAATCTCAAGCATTTGAGGGGGTTCGATGCTTTCGACAATAGCTTTAGCTACAGCCGTTTCACCATGCCCCAAATCAAAACCGATTGTTTCTAAAATTTCCATACTTTTATTGTCTATTATTCTCTAGCCTGGGAATAGGCTGGTTCAATTACCCGACCGCGTGTGAGCAAGCGATCGCCTTTCAATAAGGCGGGTGTAATGGTAACATAATCTTTGCTAGATGGGTCGATACTTGGCTCGAAGTCAAAATACTCACGATAGCTGTGCGGTTCTTGCGGTTGGTAAATTTGAGCGCGAATTCCTTGGGACATTAAAATCTGTGGTAAAAGTTTTACCAGTTCGCCTGCCATTTGGGGTTTATTCAAAAATGATGCGCCCATGAGCCTTTGCAGAAAATTCAATAATTCTGGTAGTTCTTCTATAGTGCGATCGCTTTCTATTTTGTTTCCTTCTTCAAATCTAGCGACTGCCAGGTCGATAGTGTTAAGTGCATCGGCAAAATTATCTAAAAAAACTTTGCTATCAACTCTTAAGACAGGTTGGGGTATTTCTAATGGTTCAATAGAAGTTGCATTGCTTTTGTCAAGTTGCAGCACAACTTCTAGTCCTAAAAGCAGGGAGGTCAACAATATAGCCATCCAGGCACTTGGTGTAGTTTTGGTTAAAGAAAATAATGAACCTAAAATGCCCAGATAAATCAATACCTTCAGTACTTTCAGGATTAATCTGTTAAGGGAAAACTGTGTATGTTGATTAATAATTTGCTTTTGGTCAGTGCGAGTAATTTGCACAAAGCTAGCCGCAGCAAGAGTGGCAATGGACTGTCGTAGCATATCCAAAAACAAGGAAGCTAGACGTACTTGAACGATGTTTAATTCGCTAATATAATTTTTTTCGAGATGATCAAGCCGATTTTGAACCAGTTTTACTACTTGCTCGATGCTGCTGGCATTGTCAATCTCTGTCTGGAGTTGGTGGCGTTCTTCACTAAACAGTAAATTAATTTTCTTCATCGCGTTGGCTAAGGCTTTTACTTTATTAATAACAAAATGATTTTTAGCATTAGTAATTAAAATAATCCCTGTTTAAGTTGAAAACGTATTTTTTTGTAATTTAGCGTCAAGCTTAGAACTCAAGCTACGATTAAATAATACATCCTACTCAAAAGCTATCGGTTTAAAAATCGGCGGTGTTTAGTTAAAAATTGTGCTACTAAACAGTTTAGTTTGCCTGTGGTGATTGTTCAAAGCCTGGAAAGGTAAAAGCCTGTTTGCAAGTAGTAATCGCAAACAGGCTTAACTTTATTTTCTGGTTTTTAACTAAGCTTGCTCCCAGAGTTCACGTACATGATCAGGCAGCCAGCTAGCAATTTCCTGAATACGTTCTTCGGAGAGTTCGTCTTTAGTGGCAGAAAACACCGCTTTAACTGCTTGCTCGCGCTCTACTGTTCGTGGCATTCCACTTTCATTTGCAACTCGGAACAAGAAGCGATCAGAATCGATCTTGAAGATGCCGGGGCCTTGCCAAGGTGGACGAACCCGGCTCAAAAATCCCACTATTGGATTGGTGTCTTTCCAAAGGTCGGCGACCTCGAACTGGAGTGCTTTTTCTTCAGTGGGTACAGCTTCTGTATGCAGTTCTCCTGCAACGCGATCGCTGGCTTCGGTCGTCATTAAGTCACGCATCACGCGAAACACCACTTCGGTAAAGTCTCTTGCATCATACAAATCTGCAAATCCGGCTTTAACCATGACCTTTTCCAAGAACGAGCGATGTTCATCGGCGATCGCAGTTCGAGAATCTTCAATTTGCGTTGGGTCAATTTCTGGAATGTTTGTTCTGAATGTTTGATCGGGCATTGTTCTTTCTTGTAGTTCTTAATCTTGAGCTTTTATCAAAACAGCAATATTGCTGTAATTAGTCAAAACGAATGCATGAGTTCTCTACAAAGCGTGCAAATGTAGCTTACTTCTCCAAAGGTGTATACACAGCACCAAATTTATAATTTGGTGGTGAAGAATTTGTATTGGGTGTTTTTCCCACAACCAACAAGAGTAATTCTGAAAAATCTCTTCAAAATCACTTATTTTGTTCAATCTTACTTATGTAAGATCGCACAAATCAAAAACCCTTAGTATCATCCAAAAGTTCGAGATACCATCTATTCAAAAGTTAGAAATCCAGCGAATCAGACACCTGCACTCGAAAAAAATTCCTACCCAACTCCAGAACCAGTTTCTAGAGCGCAGGGCTGTTTCATTCCCGCTCAACAGGTAAAATTGCAAGTGTTGAGGGGGATAAAAATCATGTGGGTGAAAGATGTTGTCTTGAAAGAAGATAGTTCGACAATCCGTATGGGTAATGCTCCGGCAAATCTTTCCATTATTCGCGCGATCGCACTTAATATTCTGCGTCGAAATGGTTATCATTCCATCACAATTACCCAAAGATTTATCTCTCATGATATTGACAAACTCCTTCATCTTGTGGCATGAAACAGCCCTGCTCCGTAGGCGAACGCTGCTCGCCTGACTCATGCCATTACTGCTCAATGGACACTCTTCCGCTGTATCCCTTATTCAGCAAACCTTAGAGCTTTTCGAGCGTGCCATTCGTTTTACGACCTTCCTCTGAAGAGGGTAATTTTACAATAGGTTTTTCCACTACATTGGCAACTAAAATTGTGTCTTTACTGGGATCGTTGCCATCGCCTGAACCACGCAATAAAACCCCGCTTTGATTGACTTGAAGAGTACTACGTAATTCATAAATGCCTGGCTTTAATACTAAAGCGCCACGAAATCCATTAGCATCTGCGTTTAAGTTACCTACCTTGTCAAGTGCTTGTTGTATGTGCTGAGTGTTATCACCTGATATGGGTTGAATGCTCAACACTTCCGGAACTTTGGGCAATTCAACATCACCATAACCATAACCCGCATAGCTATAGTCAGGAATCCGGTTCTGCTCCTTATCTGAAACGTAAGTCAGTTTACCGTCAGTTCCAAAAAACACACGCTCTGATTTCCATTCCCCTGCTGATGGTACTCGAGAGTAACAATACTACTGATGATACTTTAAAGTGAAATTGCTACGTATGATTTGATGAATTAACTCATTATTAGGAAATTCAGGTTTATCAATTAACTCACGAGTGGGAAAGTCAGGAAAGTCCATTATGATTGTGCCAAACCGACCAGAGTTCTCTTTCAAATACTGGAGGAGCAAAGGATTTACTGTATGTGCAACATCATTAGGGAAGGCCAAAGGTATTCTACCACCACTACTATAATTGAGATACCAAGCAGCAGGATCATTTTCATTCTTTACTGCCTGAAACAGTTCCCAAACCTTGCCCCATTTATGATGGGAATCACGCTCGACTTTTTGTAACCAGCAATAATTTTACATCATCATTTAGCTTGATATACTTTAATATTTCTTAACTAAACATTAGTTTTTCCAAAATTGGAAAAGCAATTGCCGCTCAGGGCAACACACAGACAGTTAATTATTAGTATTCTGAATTTGAATCTTAATTTTAAGCAAGATGCTAAGTTAATTTATAGCCATTAAAAACTTAGGCTTTATTTAATTTAACTAGCTTAAATAAATATATCTAAAAGTAAACAAATATGACTCAAGATGACAAGCAAGCTCTAACTGGATACGCGATCGCGTTGTAATTATTGGCATGACTGCGCCTAGCGTTAAAGATAGTTTTATTATTTCCGCAGTCAAACTAACTTTGAATCATTAGAATAATGCAACTTAAATCTCAATCAAAAGCGTGGATTATATCTTTTTTTACAAGAAGGTTTATGTAATGTTGGTAAACACTCTCAAGGTGCAACTCGTCTTGATGTTGTATGTACACGCTCTTTGAAACTTTATTGTCTGCAAATCATTGATAATGGAGTTACAAATATATCCAAAGATTATCAACGTAGTGGACAAGGAACAAACCAAGCTCAAGATTTAGCTCGACAATTGAAAGGTAAATTTCGGCGATATCCTCACTATCCACAAGGTACTATCTGCGAGTTGACTTGGCCTATGACAAGTAATTGGTGGCAACGATTCTCTGATATGCAGGCAATTAGAAATTTTTATAAGAAATTATTTATCCATTGAAACTAGTTGCAAATAAAAACTCTATGGTTTTAGCAGCAATTGTGAGAATCCTTAAGTATTTTGTATTATTGTAAGTTTTGTGGCAATCTATCTGCATAATATAGCTGGTTAAACAAGATACTTTTTACAGGTAGTAGTAAATTCTTGAAGGAGAAAATACTCCATGCAGATAGTAAGTTTATTAAAAAAAAGTTTTAATAACAGTTTGATTAGCTATATTGCCTTAAGTCTGTTGTTATTAATGCCTGCAACAGCTGTAGCCGGAAGCAACAATAATGATGACCCTCCACCGCAGACTACAGGAACTTCAGGCGGTTCTAGAGGATGTGAGAGCGAAAGCGTAGCATCATCTAACAGTATTCCCAATATAGTTTTACTAGCGCCTACTCAAAGCTATGGTCAAACTTTGGCAAATAGCCCCACATTTGCTTGGTTTGTGAAAGATACTAGTCCCTGGCAAATGGAGTTTCGTCTTTATGAATACGACGGGACTAACAAAAAATCTAAGTTAGTCAAAGAAATTAAAGATGAAAATTTTAAAAGTTCTCCAGGAATTATGGTTTTATCTTTGCCTAATCTAAAATTGTCAGTTGGCAGCAGATATGTTTGGCAAGTTGAATTAGTTTGCGATGCTAATCGTCCATCAGGTAATCCATTTGCGATCGCTGCGATGAAAGTAGTTTCAGTTTCACCAGATTTAGAAAAACAACTATCTCAAAGCAATGATATATTAACCAAAGTAAATCTCTATAAAAAAGCTGATTTGTGGTATGAAACTTTAGAACTTGCTTTAATCTCAAAGAATGAACCAAGTCTACAAGAATTAAGAAAGTCTCTTTTAGAACAAATAGCAACCGGAACTAAAATAGAACAAACAGAACAAATTACAGCAGCATTAACAAATAGTAAAATTCATCAATTGCAACGTTAATCAGGAGTTAAATAAAATTTTTACATCTTTAGTCCTATTTTGTAATTTTGGGAAATAATGAATCAAAGCAAGCTTTTAACCTTAATTAAAAGTAGCTGAAATTTATAGGTAAAAAAGATTAAAGTTTTAAAAAGCTTTTAATGATTGTCTTCTCCTAAAGTGATAAAAAAGGGTTAAGGTCAGAGCCAGTTACCAATGAGAATGAATGGTGTCCAATATCCAGGATGGCTTTCAATCTGCTGTTGATGCGCTTGTAACCAAGCTAATTGATCTGCTTGTAAGGCTTTGGCTTTAGTCATACCGCTATGCCAATTTTGATAAAATTTGGCTATCAGTTACGCGGTTGCTGCATCGTCAACTTTCCACAGGGAAGCAATGCCGCTTTTAGATCCAGCTTGAATGGCGATACCAGCTAAACCCAAACTTTCACGATCGCTTCCTACTGCTGTTTCACACGCTGTTAAAGTGATTAACTCAATTGGTTGATTTTTAGAGCGATCACCATGAATAAGTTGATAAAAATCATTTAGTGTAAGTTTTTCATTATATGTCTGATTTGTCAAGGATTCTTGGACACTTGCTTTAAATTTTTTTCCAGTTACTAAAAACGTTTCTCTATCATCAATGCCAAACTTACCGTGAGTCGCTAGGTGAATAATTGGGTAGGTATTTTCTTTTAACTCTTGTTGCAAACGCTCAGGTGTAAAATCTTGATCCAGTAGTACTTTACTTTTAGGTAAACTGGTTGTAATGGCTTTTAACTCAGATGGAACTTGTGTCAGCGGCTCAAAACTTCTTGCACCGACATCTGTCTGCACGGTAGCTGGTTGTGTCAAGCCGAAAGCTAATACCTGTAATTTTTGTGGGTTCGATTGTTGAGGATTTGTTAGAGTTAATGCTGGCGCAAAGGCGATCGCATATTTCTCAATCAAAAATTGTTTACCATCAAACAGTGCAGCAATGGGAATACTCCGCAAAATCCCGTCTTGAATAAAAACTAAAGTTTCAATTTTTTCTGTTTCCAAATCTTTGATAAATGGACGAATAAACCAATCATATACTTGTTGCGCTTTAGTTTGATAAGTATTTTCCAAGTCAGAGCGCTTTTCTAATTTAATTCGTAGATCGTTAATAGTTTCTCGAACTTCTTGATTTTTAACAGTAATCCAAGCAATCTTAGACTTAAATTTCTGCTTACTGTCAGCTAATGTGAAAATAATCGCTAGGCGTTCTTTTAGAATAACCGAACTTAAAACAGCAGTATTCTTCCCTACTAATGGCACTGGTTTTTGAGTGAGTGCTAAATCGCAATTATTTCCTAAATAGTTTTGTAGTTCTGCTAACCTTAACTCATCTATTATTGGCAGTATGGAATCTAAATTCTGTTGAAGATCTGATTCATTAACTAAATTACTTGTTTGGTCTAGACGCAACTCTAACAACTCTCGGTAAACTGGTTCAACATTATCTCGAAAATCAAATTGTAAATCTCGCTGTTGTACAATTAGGTCATTACGTATATTTTTGAGGCTGCTAATTGATTTTTCATAAAATTTAATTGCTTCTTGCACTCGACCTGTAGCTTTAGATAATCGTCCCGCCTGCCATGTCCATAAGTAAAGGTTCTCATCAGAGACAGTACCAAGCAGTGCTTGTTGAGTTAATTTTATAGCTTGTTGATAATCTTGTCGACATTCGTAAATGTGTCCTAAGCGGCCTTTAGCAAAAGCTTCTGTCTCTCTATCTTCTATTTTTTGGGTAATTGTTATAGCTAAGTTGAGTAGTTCAACAGACTTGGCTAATGATTCTGACTCTAAACATTGGGTAGCTGGTTCAGTAATAATTGATTCGTTCTTTTGGTTAAGAAATTGTAGAAGATTGGCAAGTTGAATCGCCGTGTATGCTTTCTCGCGGGAGTCAGGTAATTTTTCTACTATAATCAGTGCTTGCTGTAGTGTATTGTTAACTATTGTTTGATTTTGACGATGTTGGCGATGATAAAGCTTAACTAGACCTAATAGCGATCGCAATTCATTAACTTTATCATTCTGGCTACGAGCTAGATTCAGGCTTTGTTCAAAATACTGTACAGCTTGGTTATCATTAGCAACAGCGTATTGCTGGAATTGTTGAGCAGCTTTCTTATCGCCTACCTCATTAGTAAATTCGACACGACGCTGATTGCGCTTTGCAAGACTAGCATAGGTATTAGCTAAACCATTCAGATTAGACACTTGGTAAGTTTGATTATCAACGCGCTTGGCAATTTTATAACTGCGTTCAAAATCTTGAATAGCTTGTTCATACTCGCCTTGGAGACGATGAGCATTTCCTAAACTACCCCAAGCGGCTACTTCGCCAAGAGCATCTGAGTGGTGGCGGGCAATTTCTATGGCACTATCTGGACTACAGGTTGCATAGTTTTGATTTTGACTGCACAAAATCCTAACTGCCCGTCGATGCTGTCCCAAGCTAGTGTAGAGTTGAGCCTGTTCTGTCAGCATCCTTCCTAAATTTATCGGTTCGTTTAATTGATGATAGTAGGCAATAATTAGCTTTAATTGAGCGATCGCTTCAGATATTTGTCCTACTTGTTGGTATGCTCTAGCAAGGTATGTCCGAACACTTATTACCTCAGCAGAATCACTAGTGCGTCGTTGATTGGAGAGAGATGCTTGCCAAAATTTGATTGCTCCTTGAATATCGCCAGCTTGGTATAACTCAAGCCCTTGCTGCACTGGCTGCGTTAAACTCGAAGATTGGGCTGTTGCTATTTCTAATATTCCCTTATGCTCAATTGTTAGAGAAGGATGCCCTAACCACAAGCATAAGGTTAGCGTAGTCAGGAAGAGAAATGCCCAAACGCGATGAATACGGTATGGCAAGCGTTGCATGATGGCAAAGAAAAATACTTGAAGAACTGAATTTTTTAGTTGCTCAGCGATCGCTTTAGGAAATGCACAGCCTCGAGATTGCGATCACATAACTAAGTCTAGTATTTAATATAAACAATCGTATAAGTACAAGCGATCACTTTGGATGACCAAACAATCGCTCAATTGAAATTTGAGCAATACATGCAAAGGCAAGCAAGGGTGATAGTAACTGAGAGTGGTGCAAATTTTTATGTCTAGCCGTCTGCGGCTCGAAACTTTTTACCCGATGCCGATAATCAAAATCTACACTTCCTTAACTAAGATCTGAGATAACAATATTGGCGTGTCTATTCGATAAATAATATAGTTTCATCTGCCACACTTGTAACTGCTTCAGGGTAAGCAGTATTACAAAATGGAATGGCACGCTCGAAAAGCTCTAAGGTCTGCTGAATAAGGGATACAGCGGGAGTGTCCATTGAGCAGTAATGGTATGAGTCAGGCGAGCAGCGTTCCCCTACGGAGGGGGTAATCCAAAAAGTTTTTGTAGGTAGAAAAAGCTTACTCGTCTGTGAAATACTTTTTTTGAGTAGTAATTAAGCGAACTTGAAATTACAGTTTAGGGATTACAATACATACACTGCGCTGGATCGGCAAATTCTCTGTTATTAGGGAATAATTTTTCTTGACGAAAACCACATTTTTTGCATTTATAAATTACCAAATGAGTTAGGGTAGTTGGTGTCAAACAAAGTTCACACGGTAAACCTTGAATTCTTTCAGTTATGGCAAAACCTGGTGTAGAACAGTTTGGGCAGAGGCTTTTAATTTTTGTTAACAAATCACTGGTAGCTTTTTCTATGTTTTTCATCCGCGTAGGATTATAAATAGCTCGCATATCTGTTTCAATATGCACTTGACCTGTGGTTGAATTTTCTAAAGATAAATTTATAGCTTCTACAAGTTTTGTTTCTGTAGTAATGCCTTTAATAATTTCATTACTATTACCTTCTGATTTCTCGAACCAAACAACTAGACCATGTTCAGGGAAACCAACTTTCAGCGCAAATTCCCACGCCTGTTGTAGATTCTCTACAACCTGATGATTAAAGTTAGTTTCTAGAGAAAATTCCTCACCAATAATTTCTAGATCATTGTCTTTATCTATGAAAATGACAATTTCTTTGTTACAGTAAATATAAGGCACAGCAGGATGAGGTGCAAAACTGCCTTCGCTAGCGATCGCTAATGTTTCACCTGTAATATCGAGTGCCTTTTGGGCTTTTAATCTCGCTGTAATAATTTGAGTTCCAGGGCGTTTTATCTCTCTACTAAAAGTTCCATAAATATCAGTATTAAAATTATCTGGTACTATAACTTTAATTCCTAATTCCTTTTCTAAAATTGGAGCGATCGCCCTTTCTTTTTGATGCATTGTACCGAGTACAGCCACTCGATTATTAAATAATTGCTGATATTTCATTGTCGGGTTCAATCCTTGACTATCACAGCAACAAATAGTGCATTATTAAGAGATACTTTTCGAGTAAACCTTAAATTGTAGAAATTTTTCGGTGCGTTATAGCAACGCTTAACGCACCGAAAAATATAGTGCCCTGCGGTTAATTCTTATTCTCTAAAACTCCCAAATTCTTGCATAGTCGTAACATAACCTACTGGCACGACCGGACTAAAATAATGCATTAACGAACCGCAGAGGCGCAGAGGAGGACACTTCCGTGCGGGGGTTCCCCCCGTTGAGGAAAGTGTCCGTGACACAGAGAGATTAGAAGAAATTTATGCACTAAATTTAGGCTGATCATGCACTAGTCTGACTCTAACTGCAAACTTGATTAAGCATTACCTGACAGCAGGGGAATATTTTCCGCAAGGGAATCTGGAATAATTACTCCTTGTTCTTTTGCCCAAAATTGACTCAAAAAGTGAATCTGTCTTAAACCGACAATTAAATTTAATCCCGGTACAAACAACCACCAAACTACAAGCGGTGCTTTCATTCCTGCTTGGCGGTACAGTGCATTTACTGTTTTATATAACTTAAATTGGATGATGTAAATCCAAACAACACCCAGTAGCGAAAACCAACCAAACCATCCTGGAACATCAGGATCAAATATGCGTAAAGCTTGGGGGACTGCTACTCCCAAGACGAAAGGTGCTAAACACAGGGTTCCTGACCAACCAAACCCGTTATAACGGCGTAGTTCTTCCTGAATAATCCATTTGTACCAGCCGTAGTACAACATGAAGGTGGCAACAGACAAGAAAATGACTCGCCACAATGGACGGGGTTTACCTAAAGGTTTACCGGACATATTTACGCCTGAGATACCAAATTTAGTTTTTTAACATTTCTTAATGTAAGATATCTCAGGTAATCTTGTCTAACTTTGTTCTTGGGGTTGTCCTATCTGTGCTGTTAGCTTCTCTTTATCACGCTTGCGTTTCTTGGCGTAAAGCTGAATAGTTACCGCCATGAGAATAATTGAGCCGAAAATTAACCAAGCAGTAATGTCTGTAGGTAGATTATTTTTGAATACAGCCAGCAATACAATTACCATCAACATCACTGTGGGCGCTTCATTTAAAGCACGCATCTGTTGACTATTCCAGCGACATTCATCTGCTGCTAACTGCTTCATTAAACGACCGCAGTAATGATGATAACCAAGTAAAAGGGCAACAAATAAAAGTTTGACGTGTAACCAACCCTCTTTTAAAACATCCGGTTCAGTACTTAATAAACCAATTGCCATTGCTACTGTCACCAACATTCCTGGAGTAGTGATGATCCGGTAGAGGCGTTTTTCCATAATCTGATACTGATTCTTCAGTATCGTGCGTGCTGGTTCTGGTTCAGCGTTAGCTTCAATATGATAGATAAAAAGACGCACCAAGTAGAATAACCCAGCAAACCAAACTACAATGCCAATAATATGAAATGCTTTAAACCAGGAATAAGCCATGAAGAATAATCTCCCTCTCTCAGGTTTTAATGAATTGTTAGTTGTACTATAATTTTCACTAATGCAACCTTATATATTATTATAAATCTGCCACAAAAACATACAGTAAGTTATTATCCTTAACAATAAAAACTGATAAACAGCTCGGCAAAAATCAAGTTAACTTGTGAAGATTGTCAGTTGTGAGTAGTTAGTTGTAAGGGTTATAGGCATTGTTACAGCTTTTCATATAGTTATATTTATTCATATCTACCTGATGTAAAAATACTTTGTGTCTTTGTGTCTTTGTGGTAAAAAATCAAACAACCACAAAGACACGAAGGCACAGAGATAAACTAGGCATTTGTACGTCGGATAAAAGGCAAAAGGTCTTCTAGAATTGTTTTATGATAGTGTTCTTGTGGATAATGCCCGACGTTATTAAGTTTTATTAATTCAGCATTTGGTACAGAATCGGCAAATTTTTGTGCTATGTCTACAGATAACCAAGGGTCAATCATGCCCCATTGAATCAAAATTGGCTGTTGCCATTGTTGAAAGCCAGATTCGATTTCTGTTGTTGCTTGTTCAAGTTGCAAATTGCGAATGGTGGCTAAAAGGGCGCGTCCCACAGCAGAGGTTTTCAAAAAGGGTTTTCGATAAACATCTAAATCTTGATCTTCTATGCGGTAACGGCTACCACCTTCTAGTGTCCTATCAACTAATAGAGGATCTTGGGTCATCATTTCACCTGCTAAAGGTAAACCCATTTGTTTGATTTTCCAGGGTAATTTGGCAGCAGTAGAAATTGGTGTATTTAATATAGCTATGTTGGCGATTTGTTCGGGGTGACGCAAGGCATATTGTAGTCCAACAGAGCCTAAAAAACCTTGCACAACTAACGAAAAACGCTCAAGTTCTAATGCTTGAATAAATTTTTCTAAGGCTGTAATAAATGCATCTGGTGTGTAGGCAAAGTCTCGTTTTTCTGGCATTGCAGAAAAGCCATAGCCGATCCAATCAGGCGCGATCGCTCTCGTCCCCTGATTGGCTAAAGCTGGTAAAATATTACGCCAACTGTAACTTTGCGAAACTAAACCATGTAGTAAAACTACAGGCAATAAGTCAGTTCTGCCGATTGGTGAAGCTTCTCGATAAAACCATTCTAGTGAATCTACTGTGATTTTCTGTTCTGTTATAGACACGCGATTTTCCTGGGTTTTTGAATTTAAATGCCTCACGCAAAGGCGCAAAGGCGCAAAGATAAAGGCGCAAAGATAAAAAGGTGTTTTTTATTAAAAATTCCCAGGAATAATCATCTCACGAATTGCATAAGCTGTTGCGGGTGCTAGCAAAACGCCGTTACGATAGTGTCCAGTAGCTAGGAGGATGTTACTATAGCCTGGTAGTTGACCGATAACTGGTGCTGGGCGACCTTCGGGGCGGGGACGCAAGCCTGACCAAGTGCGGATAATCTTTGCTGTGGCTAATTCTGGGCAAAAAGCGATCGCTTGTTGTCTGACGGTTTCTAAAAGTTCTTGATTTGGCGGGATTTCATCGCCATTTGTGGGAAATTCTACTGTCGCACCTATCCAGTAATCTCCGCCACCCACAGGCACAATATGCACATCATTACCAGTGATGGCTGGCTGAAAGTCAGGATTTCCTAATACATGTCCTAAACTGAGTTGTAGTGCTTGCCCCAACACAGGACGGATATCAACTGTCTGGTCTAATTGGGCGGTGAGTGGCGTTGAACCGAGTCCCGCAGCAAATACAATCCAATCTGCGGCAATTTTTCCCTCTGTAGTCTCAACAAAAGTGCATTTGACTGGTTCTTCGAGACTATTTTTTTCAGGCGTTGGCACACCCAAAACTGTCACACCAAACTTGAAATTAACACCTTTGTGCTGGGCAGCTTCAACTAAAGCTAAAGTCAAGGCAGTTGGATCGAGTTGACGGTCTTGTGGAGAATAGACAGCGCCAGTAATTTTTTCCTGATTAACTTGAGGGCAAATTTCTTTAAGTTTCGCTGTGTCCCAAATTTCTAACCGCCAGCCTTGGGAGTGACGAATAGCTACTAGGTTTTCCCATGCTGACAAATCATCTTCTGCACCACAGAGGCTGAGAATTCCCTGGCGGTTAAAAGGGATTTGGCGATTTGTTAAGGCTTCTAATTCTGGAATCAAGGTTTCGTAGCGCTGGATGCTAGTTTGTCGCATCTGCCAAGCTTTACCCTTGATTTTGTGGCTAATGACACCCATCAAAACGCCAAGTGCAGCGCCAGTGGAAGCTTGTGCAGGTGGTTGACGGTCGATAACTGTGATTGTTAGCCCTTGGACAAGACTTAGTTCGTAGGCGATCGCCGCGCCAACCACACCGCAACCGATAATTACTACATGACTCATTACTGTTTTGAGAGGGAGATGAGGGAGTGGGGGAAGATGAGGGAGTAGGGGGAGATGAGGGAGTAGGGGAGATAAGTAAGATTTTGCTTCCTCATCCTCCTCATCCTCCTCATCCCCCTCATCCCCCTCATCTCCCTCATCCTCTTCTGCCCATCTTACCTCGCCCTTAGCTTGCTTCTCCTGAAGGAGCGCTTGTATCAGGAACCAGTTCTAAGAATTTGTCAATGTCGTCGAAAACAGCTTGGTAGTTATTCAAAGCAACTAAACTATCGCTATCTTTAGCAGCTTGATCGATTTTAATCAGGTGACTAAAGAAATCTTTTGTTATCTGACGTGCTTGGGGTTGAACCTTGGGTAAAAGATTGGGAGTGATATAACTCATACTCAACTTGGCTTCCGTGATGGGCCCGTGTATAAAATTACCCACAAATACCCAGTCTTTTTTCTCGATCAAATCTCTCAATTCGTCAGCGCGATCGCGCACTGCTTTAATTTCAGGGACGTATGTCTGAATTTTCTGAAGTTGAGCTGTTGTATAAGTTGGAGGTGGAGCTGCGATGTTAGGGCCACCACAACTGATGAGGAATGTGGCTAACAATACCAGAATTAAGGAAAATATCGAGCGTTGACGCGCCATAAACAGAATTTATTTGTTTGCCGATTACCAGTGTCATTTTAGATCGCCAAGGTAATTTCTCGTTCCTGTCAGCAAGAGAATTTGCCGAAAATCTTGTATTAACACCTAATATTTTTGAGAAAGTGCAGAGTGAGGGGTGATTTTTTGAAAAAATTAAGTACAATTACTTAAATACCCTTTTTCTATACATAAACCTTCGATGAGCAGTTTTTTAGCGGCTTCTGGTAAGAATAATTGTCAGGGAAATGTGATTTATGGTTGCGTAATTCAAAAGGTATTGATAAGCTGAAACACCAATATGATAAGCCTTCTGGCGGTTTTTCTGTCGTCACATTTGAAAGCTGACACCATAGTTAGGAGTTTTTTGTAGTGAACGCAGCTGAACAGGCAACTAACCTTGAACTCGCCAGCAAGATTGCTACGGTGGTTAATCTATTTAAATTCGAGTTCCCTGATGCCAAATCGGATCTCAAACCTTGGAAGAATGACCCAGAAACAAGGGAATTGGTAGATCCAGATTCCATAGATATTGGCTTTCACTTTCCTGGAATCAGTAAATCATGGCGTAGTCGCAGTGTGTTAATTCAAATCCGGTTTTATCAAGATCCTATCAATAATTTACGGCGAGCGATCGGTATAGAGGTAGCTGGATTTGACCATCGCGGCGAAGCTTGGCGACTTTCGACGGTGGAAAACTGGAGTTTTTTTGGCGAATCTTTGCCTTCTGGTGAAGTTGGCGATAAGCTGAAAAAAGTTTGCCGGCAGATTTTAGAGGTATTTAATAAACAGAATAGTTAGGGAATTTCAATTGCTGACTGATAACTGTTGACTGATAACTAGACTTATTGCATAAATCTTTTTTTGTCTCGCGCAAAGGCGCAAAGACGCAAAGAAAAGAACGCTAAGAAGGACTTTTGCAAGAGGTCTACTGATCACTGTGAACAGTAGAATATTTTTTATTTGGAAGTTCCTAAAACTTTGGCATTACTAAATCTGAATATGAAATGCCAAAGTTACATTTCTTTTTCTTTGTACCTTTGCGTCTTTGCGTGAGACGAATTTTATTGTTCTTCCTCGTGAATTGCTGTTCGAGTAGTTCTAACAAGAAATACCATGCTTTTGTCGCATTTCTTGTTCAAATTCACTTAAGCTAGTGGTTCTACCTGCTTCTACATCTTCCAATCCTTTTGAGTAACTAGAGTTTTTTCGGTATGTTTCAATCCCCTTACGGGGTAGAAGTAAGTTGAAACTCAAGCCACTGCCGCCGGCGATTTTCTCAGAGGAAAGGTTTCAATCCCCTTGCGGGGTAGAAGTAAGTTGAAACATTTGTGGATATTCTGCCATAATCTTTAATTAGCAAAAGTTTCATTCCCCTTGCGGGGTAGTAGTAAGTTGAAACGTTTTTGACAATGCCCCAGAAGCAGAGGGACTATTGTTTCAATCCCCTTGCGGGGTAGTAGTAAGTTGAAACGCTACCCTAGGGCTTCTCAGGGTTTCATGGGTTGTCGTTTCAATCCCCTTGCGGGGTAGTAGTAAGTTGAAACATCTACGATTGGTATTACATTAGTTAGCAGTTGCAATTGTTTCAATCCCCTTGCGGGGTAGTAGTAAGTTGAAACATGGAATGCAGCAATATCCAGGGTATTTATCATGCTTGCATTTGTGAGTTTCAATCCCCTTGCGGGGTAGTAGTAAGTTGAAACAAATTAAGCCAAATAGCTGTAAGAGTTGGGGTGGCGGGTTTCAATCCCCTTGCGGGGTAGTAGTAAGTTGAAACATTTGATAACAGTAGCGGTGCTTTTGCCTCAATTAAAGCGTTTCAATCCCCTTGCGGGGTAGTAGTAAGTTGAAACTACACCGTTCATCACAAAAACGGTGTCACCTGCGATGTTTCAATCCCCTTGCGGGGTAGTAGTAAGTTGAAACTTTTAAATTTTAATTCAGTTATCAATCAATTTTGAGTTTCAATCCCCTTGCGGGGTAGTAGTAAGTTGAAACGTGATATGCAAAAGTCAAGCGATATTTTATAAAATATGTTTCAATCCCCTTGCGGGGTAGTAGTAAGTTGAAACATGCTTGGGACAGTTGCCAAACAACCAGAATTTGTTGTTTCAATCCCCTTGCGGGGTAGTAGTAAGTTGAAACAGTGGTGTGGTACATCATGCTTTAAGAGACTTTTATGTTTCAATCCCCTTGCGGGGTAGTAGTAAGTTGAAACCGTAACGGTAAATACCAAAATCAATTAGAAGAAATGTTTCAATCCCCTTGCGGGGTAGTAGTAAGTTGAAACCTTGAAGTGATGCTTATCTTGTGGGGGCAAAGAAGCCCAGTTTCAATCCCCTTGCGGGGTAGTAGTAAGTTGAAACCTGTGCTTTTTTCAGTGGGAGCCAACAGCAATGTTTCAATCCCCTTGCGGGGTAGTAGTAAGTTGAAACCTTAATCATGCGTCCTGGGACTGTAAGTCATATATTGTTTCAATCCCCTTGCGGGGTAGTAGTAAGTTGAAACGTGAATCAGTAATATGGCAGGTTAATGACCTCCTAGATGTTTCAATCCCCTTGCGGGGTAGTAGTAAGTTGAAACGTAAGCTTGGTCAATCTCCTCGCCTGTGAACGAGTTGTTTCAATCCCCTTGCGGGGTAGTAGTAAGTTGAAACTAATTGGCAGTTTTGATTTGCTGGGCGAAAAACTTATGTTTCAATCCCCTTGCGGGGTAGTAGTAAGTTGAAACTCGGCACACACCTATTAAAATCATTGATTTTTGGTTTCAATCCCCTTGCGGGGTAGTAGTAAGTTGAAACATGAGGTAATGTTATGCGTAAAGATAAAATTTATTGTTTCAATCCCCTTGCGGGGTAGTAGTAAGTTGAAACCCTTTGCATTACTATTGACATCTGCCCTTCCATGTTTCAATCCCCTTGCGGGGTAGTAGTAAGTTGAAACCTAGCGATCGCTGCCCATAAATCTAATCTAGCCAATCGTTTCAATCCCCTTGCGGGGTAGTAGTAAGTTGAAACATGGGCTAGTCAAGAGGAATTAAAGAAATTTGAGTAGTTTCAATCCCCTTGCGGGGTAGTAGTAAGTTGAAACCAGGGGTGGGACTTGTGAATCAATTATTATTCCAGTTGTTTCAATCCCCTTGCGGGGTAGTAGTAAGTTGAAACGCGTGGATCTCGTTTGTAGAATATCGCTACATGTTGTTTCAATCCCCTTGCGGGGTAGTAGTAAGTTGAAACAAAGAAAGATGCTGGAAGGTCTATTCCTGCATTAGCATGTTTCAATCCCCTTGCGGGGTAGTAGTAAGTTGAAACGTATTTGTTGTACCACGCTCCAGCTAGTGATATAATGTTTCAATCCCCTTGCGGGGTAGTAGTAAGTTGAAACCCAGCGTTATTGCTGGCTAATTTTTATTTTATATTGTTTCAATCCCCTTGCGGGGTAGTAGTAAGTTGAAACCCTTCAATCTGAAACCGTTAGATAACAAGCTTCCTGTCAGGGTTTTTGGCGGGGGAGAAATTTTGGTTAATTTCAGCCGCTCTTATTGCAAAATAGTTGCAATTACTCCGACCTGTGAAACGCTGTAATTATTGATTTGTCAAGGTTCTGGCGATTTTGGCGGGACTCCAGGGATTTTGCCCCCGCTTTCCCCTGCCAAACATCAAGCTGATTACACAATCATAAAATGATTATTCGTGATTGTCGAGGTATTATGAACTATATGTAACTTTTTACAGTAAAACTTCGTACTAACTTAGTAAATAGCAAAGATGTGATTTCCATGACGGTATACACATAAGTCGAAAAATCTGATCTACATTAACTTTAAATGTCTGAGAATCAATGAGCAAACATCAGTCGCTGCAATTGAGTTTTGCTCGACTAAGTGAGTTTGCTGAGTGATAAATAAAGGCCCATCAGCTGGAGAATTGGTAATATGACCATGAGAACCACGTACTAGGGAAGCATCTAAAGGAATCACATCCATTAAGTAGCGAAAACCCAATTGTTTCTTCAGCAGTTTCCAAGCAACTTTGACCTGGGGAATTTTTAACTGCGGATCGAGGAAAAGTTCTACAGGATCGTAACCAGGTTTACGGTGGATATCTACAGTTCTAGCGAAATCAGGCGCTTTGGCATCATCAAGCCAATAATAATAGGTAAACCAAGCATCAGGCTGAGCGATCGCAACTAATTCACCTGATCTAGGATGATTGAGATGGTAAGCTTTCTTACCTTCTTCATCTAATACCTGTGCTACTCCTGCAATTCCTTCTAAAATAGAGCGAACTTTGGGAATATACGCAGGATCATTCACATATATATGAGCAATCTGATGATCAGCGACAGCAAAGGCAATGCTAGCACCAAAATCAAGCAATTCTCGTCCTAATTCTTCTCGCACAGCAATTAAATTATTTGCCCTTAGCACACGGTTTAAATCCACTGCTTTGGAGACTGGCGTAATCCCATATTCAGAAAGAATAATTACTTGAGCGTTACGTGCTTGATAATATTGAATTAATTCACCACAGACAGCATCGATTTCTTGTAAATCTGCTTGAATTTCTTTTTCATCGTGACCAAATTTTTGCAGACAGTAATCTAAATGAGGCAGATAAACTAATGATAATGTAGGGCTGTAACGTTCCTCAATCCATTTGGCTGAATTGGCAATCCATTGGCTAGAAACTATGGAAGTATTTGGCCCCCAAAAGTTGAATAAAGGGAATTGTCCTAAATCAGATTGGATTTGCGATCGCACATCACCAGGCTGAGTATAAATATCAGGTAATTTTCTGCCATCTGCCGGATACATTGGGCGCGGTGTAATGGCATAATCTACTGAGGAATACATATTATACCACCAAAAAAGGTTAGCACAAGTAAAGTTTGGATCAATAGATTTAGCAATTTCCCAAACTTTTGCAGCCTGCACTAGTTTATTAGATTGCCGCCAAAACTTCACTTCACATTCATCACGAAAATACCAACCATTAGCAACAATTCCATGTTCATCAGGCAATTTTCCTGTTAAATAAGTAGCCTGAACAGAACAAGTCACAGCAGGTAATACTGGTGCAATGGGTATTACTCGTCCTTTAGCAGCCCAAGAAGATAAAAACGGTGTGTTTTTTCCTAGTAAACTGGGTGATAATCCTACAATATTGAGAACAACCGTTTTTTGCATTCACTTAATTCCCTTGTATACTAATTCAAAACATGTAAACGCAAATAATATCTAAATTCCTTAATTACGAATTACGAATTACGAATTACGAATTATATTTAACACCCATTCATACTCCCGCTGAATAGAAGTTAGCAAATCTATCTTCATTTCTGCTGGTAAGACATCCCAAGTGTAAGTCTCAATTTCTAGATGTTGACAAGCATTATTTGTCTGGAGTAACTGTAAAACAGTTGCAATATCATCTTGGGTAGATTCCAAAATTTGATAGTCACGAATAAAAATTGGCACATGAAAGTGAGTACGCCATTCTTCAGCTAAAGATTGTTCTAAATATGGCAATGCAGTTACTAAATCAGGATAATGATGTAGTGTTCCGTCGCTTTGGCGTTCTATTACTTGGTGAAGATAAGTAGATTCAGCAAAAGGACGTAAACGTTCAACTATTAAGCTGCGTTTTTCAACTTCCGCAGGTAGTTTGACTTGAATTGCTGCACTAATTTGAATTTTGCCAATTTTAATTCCTGCTGATTGCAAACGCGCAAATACAGACTTTGGTTCTTCATATTCAACTGAAAAATGACATGTGTCATAACAAAGTCGCACATGTTCTAGCAATTTAGTTTCTGCTAAAGTCTGTTGAATATTGAGTTTTTCTGATAAGTATTTGCCGCCAATTGGTAACAACCAATTTTGATAAAAATCGATAACTTCCGATGTATTTTCAATTAATCCGTCTGGTTCAGGTTCTAAATCAATATGCAGTAACTTCCCTGTTTCATCGCGGATGCGAATCATTTCAGCTACAACTAATGCTAGGTTAATACAGCTATTATTGAAAACTGTTTCAGTAGTTGCTTGGTCTGCTTGCCACCAAGGTTTATAAGATAGAGGTAGTGTGGAAATTCCGCCAGTTAGCCCTGCTGGTAAAAGAGTTGCTAAAATTTGTGTCAAGTTTAATGTGTAATCGAGTCGTTCTTTTTTTGACCAATCTGGTGCATAAACTTGGTCTTTTACTACCTGTCGATGAAATCCCCCATAAGGAAAGCCATTTAAGGTAAAAACATATAAATCTTGCTCAGTTAGCCACTCTTGAAATTGAGCCAAGTTATTACTTTCTAAAAGTTCTTTCGCAGCTACATCTGCTAATCTCAAGCCAATACCAAAGGGTGCTTTAGGTGATAATCTTGATTTGAGATTGGGAATATACTTTTTTAAGTTGGCAAAAACTTCTGGCCAGGTTTCACCCGGATGAATGTTAGTGCAATAAGTTAAATGAATATTGCTATCTGTGGTAATTTTCATATTATATTTGCGAGCTTCTTTGCGTCTTTGCGCGGCAGTCGCTTCAAGTCGGCAAAGCCGCCCAACGCGCTGCCTTGCCTTTGCGTGAGATGAAAAAAAACTAGCTTTAAGTAACAGCGAATAGTTGTGCTAATTTCATGGAAATTGGGAGTAAAATTAGCACTAATAAACCGTAATATAAACCAGCGAAACCTGCTGCAACTGTTGCATCTAATATAATTAGAGATAACACGCCTACTTTCACAGCAGTTCGGATTTTTTCGGGTATCGGTTCACGCGCAGCGTTCACAAAATTAGGTAAGACTCGGATAGCTAATAAAATAGCAAATGGTAAGGCTGCAATTACTGTATAGTCTTGTAAAATTCCCAAGGCTAAAACTGCTGTCAGGACTATGGAAATTAAGAGTATTGCTAGTACTCCTGTAATTTTTTTGCCTCCGTTAACTTCTCCTTGGCTAATTGCGGTGATTGCAGCAATGTAAAGAACAGGAATCACGGCTAAATACCAACGTTCCGAAACGATCGCAGGTACTGCACTTACACCTAATAATAAGTTACAACCACGACACAATCCCATATTCAGCGGCCCAAAAAAAGCATGATGCTTGGCGATCGCGTCATACAATAAAGCTGCAAAAGTGATAACTATACCTATAATGCCGCTCAACCAAGATACTTGAAAAGCCGCTGCAATGCCGATGGCAAATAACAAACTACCCAATAAGGTAGCATTCTCACGAGACACGCGATCGCTAGGAATTGGTCTATTTGGTCGTTCTTTTGCATCCAATTGGGCATCGAAAACATCGTTAAAAACGATACCGCCTCCGTATAAACCAGTTGTAGCCAATAATAACCAGCCTAAAGGAATTAAATTAACAAAACTTGCTTGTCCATTGATGAAGTCATCAAAAATAATCCAACCAGAAGCAGCAAAACCTACAAGAATATCAGCCCAAGCAGTAACAATATTAGCAGGACGCATCAATTCTAAATAACCGCGCCAGTGTTGAAAATTCCAGCTAGTAATATTCACTGGTCTATCTCCTTTAGTATTTACGCCTACCTGATTTAAAAATACTTAGTGCCTTAGTGTCTTAGTGGTATTGAACCACAAAAGACACGAAGACACAAAGAGTTTTATTCGTTACCTTTGAATTTTAACTAAACATTCACGGCTGCGTATTCAAATGCAGGTGCTACTTGCTTACCTAAAGTAGGATCTGTAATTTCCACCATTTGCTGTGCTTGCAGTTTCAGTTCATACATTAAACCCATGACGGTGTTCAAATACTGCGGTTCACCATTGAAGGTTTTGTGCAAACCGTTGAGGAGATTTGTGTAGGAGTAGTTAAACTGATCCACCAAGCGCAAGGCTTTACTGCCTTTTGGGTAATACTTACTTTTAGAGTTCTCTACTAATTGCCAAATCCCATCCTCTTCTAAAAGTACAGGCTCACCACTATATGAATATCCTTCTTTAACTGTAGAATCTTTTTGTAGGCGGCGACCGTGATATATTTCTGCAAAACGGTAGTAGTGAGCATAGGCTCCTGCTGGATCTAGAGGGCTATTATGTGTACCCTCACCTTGCTCTACAATAATGGTTAAAGCCTCCACAGCCTCGTCTAAGTTGGTGATAGCAAACAGTTGATCTTGGGGAAACCATTGCTCGTTAACGACTTGGCGATTGGGATTTCCTTTAATACAATGCCTCCCTAATTCTTTCAGTTTGTCGATAATTGCTTGATAAAATTGACCTATAGTTGCATATCCCTCTTTTTCTAGGAACAGGAAATTAGGCTTTACTGGGAAATTAATCGGATCTTCTGGTTCTTCAATCCGCATAAAGGTATCTTTCAATACTTCTTTGGAGAGCGGCTTTAGTCCCACAATCAAATCGTCACCGATATTCATTGGCAAGTTACCGGGGTAGCTGGGAATGAATTTTGAGTGGTTGATATCAGGATGACCACCGATCGCATTCAAGACATTGGCTGCTATGGTCATATGTAGCATTTCTTCACGCACTATTGACAAAATAATGCGAGCAACCTCTTGATTACGACCAGGTTTGATGGAGTATAAAGCAGTCAGGTAGGGGGGAATGGTGGAATGTTCTAACCTGATGGCGGACTGGAGATATTGGTGCAGTTCGGTAGTGCTAGTTTTAGAACGGATTTCTTGAATGATTTCGGCGCGAAGTTTCAGCATAAGATTCTCCTTTATACCTAAAAACTTGATACAAAATATTTTTTCTCTTCTCCTCCCTCCCCATCCCCCCTGCTC
>NZ_JAECZC010000058.1:2500-29405 GCF_016056305.1 Amazonocrinis nigriterrae CENA67
GCTAGCGCAGCAGTGATAAAATTTCGAGTTTATAAAAACAGAAAGGGGAAGCAATTTATTATTGATCCCCTTGCCTTGTCTACATCATCTGTGCTGCTTTTTTAATACTCAGGAATTGATGGGTCAACTTCTCGACTCCAAGCGGTAATTCCACCTTTGACATTTGTACCGATAATCCCAGCTTCTTTAAGAATGCCGAGGGCTTTAGCAGACCGTCCACCCATCTTACAATGAGCAATCAATCGATGACCGTTGAGTATTTCTTTCACCTTGGCCAGGCCATCTCCGTTTTCAATGTCAGGTAGCGGTACCAATACGGAACCAGGAATTTTAGCAATTTCATACTCATTCGGGTTGCGGACATCTAGCAGCACAAAATCCTTTGCACCACTATCCAGCAATTCCTTCAATTCCTTGACAGTCATTTCTGCAATTTCCATCTGCTGTTTCGCCTCCTCTGCCTTAGCTTGTGGGATTCCGCAGAATTGCTCGTAATCTATCAACTTTTCAATTACTGGGCGGATGGGGTTGGGACGCAGCTTTAACTCTCGAAATTTCATTTCTAGGGCATTGTAAAGCAACAGTCGCCCACTCAGGGTATTACCCTGCTTCATAATAATTTTTACAGTTTCTGTTGCTTGAATAAGTCCAATAATTCCTGGCAAAATCCCTAATACCCCACCTTCTGCACAGGAGGGAACCATTCCAGGTGGTGGTGGTTCTGGGTACAAATCACGATAGTTAGGGCCGCCTTCATAGTTAAATACAGTCGCTTGCCCTTCAAAACGGAAAATGGAACCGTAGACGTTGGGCTTGTCTAGTAACACACAAGCGTCGTTGACTAGATAGCGTGTGGGGAAGTTATCAGTACCATCCACAACGATATCGTAAGGCTTGATGATATCCAGCGCATTTTCAGAACTCAAGCGAGTTTCGTAGAGATCAACCTGACAATAGGGGTTAATCTCGTGAATACGGTTTTTTGCTGATTCAATCTTGGGTTTACCTACCCAGGAAGTACCATGAATAACTTGGCGTTGCAGGTTGGAAGTATCGACAACATCAAAATCAACAATACCGATACGTCCAATACCCGCTGCTGCAAGATATAAAAGTAGTGGCGAACCCAGTCCACCTGTACCGATACACAGTACACTAGCAGCCTTGAGGCGTTTTTGTCCTTCCAGTCCAACTTCTGGCAATATGAGGTGGCGGGAATAGCGTTCGTAATCGTCTTTTGTCAGCTGGATTTCATCCAGATTGGGATTAAGCGACATTTTATCTACCAACAGTGTCAAGGTTTAATCTAGTGATTCTAGAATTTAAGATAGTAATTTCAAATTAGAGAGCATTTTAGTATACTTCTTTCGGCTGCTTTTGGCTAGTAATATTCTAGTTTACTACTAGGTCTGTGTACTCTGAGTGGTGCAGAGGGTAAAAAAATCCCCTATTAGAGGGGATAAAGTAAATATGTGATGGGATAATCAACTGTTCAAAAAGGTTATCGCCTGTTCTAGCGAGAGTTTAGCCTTGTAGATATTCAAGAATCTCTCTTGCTCATATCTATCAGGTATCTTCATCTTCCTACCCTCCAGGGAAATTCTCACCAGCGCTATCTGTTCATCACTGAGGAAATTCATCTCATCTAAGGCTACACCCATATTCTGCAAGCTTTGAAATGATGGTCGCCTTATCCCCCTACCATCTTGGAACTGCTGCAAGGCTAGTATTGGAAACGCCATCAAGGTAGTGATGTAACTGACTTTGTATCCTGGGTTCCCTGTTGGGGGTAAACCGTAGCGTTGACACAATGCACGTAACTCTTGAAGTGTCAGGACTTCAAGTTCAGAACGAGAAAACATACAATAGAGTTGTCCATTTTTAGCGTGGATGCGGTGGTTGACATGTTTGGCGACTAGCAACCACCGAATAACAATTTCTACTATGTCGTCATAGTATACAAGCTAGTATTACAAATATTAATAATGTCTAGACCTGGTGGTAATCCAGATTTCATAAAACATAAGTTAACTACTGATAGACCAGAGCCATTAACAGCAAAGCTGACTGTGAGACTTCCTCAGTCAATGATGGACAAACTGAAGGCAGTAGACAATTACCCTGAATTTGTCAGGCAATGTCTTCAGGATGGACTGGACAAGCTTGCAAAAGTAATATCATTCTCTTTAAGTCAACGACAAAAGGAAAGTATGGATATAGCATCAATAGTTACTGAATTGTTAAGTAATGTAGAAAAAGCATCAGTAGGAATTTTAATTAAAGAACTTTTTGAAAAAGAAATAATAGAAGCTGGCAATTTTACAAAAAAGAAATTTTTTACCTTTGTTGAAGCAGTAAGAACAATTTACAGTAAGCCAAAAATTAAAGATATTAAACCTGAAGAATTAATTGCAAAAATAGAAGATATTAAGCAGGAAACATTGCAACCTATATTAGATAATATATTTATAGGGCATGAAGATGAAGTAATTAGACAAAAATGGATTAATTTATTAGAATCAGCTATATTAGGATATCCAATTCATCCTAGATACATAGATGCATTAAGACTCTTAGACGGTATAGATGCAAACGTTTTAGAATTTATGTATGAGTTTCGTCAACGGAGAAATCGATTGAATAATTATGAAATTAAAACAGAATTACAGAAAAGAAAAATAGAAAATGTTACAGAAGAAATGGTAAAAGATAGTTTATCTAATTTAGTAGAAAGAGGATTGTGTGATGTAAATACCCTACAAGGTAAACCAAGGTATTCAGATATGAATAGTGAAAACATATACATTAGTGAATTTGGCAGAAAATTTTTATATATAGTTGGTGAAAAAAGTTCTGAGTAGCAAGTTTAAAAGTAGAGTACGTATTCTTAGAGAAGCTGATACCCAATTATATGGAACTTCTTGATGGAAAATCACAATTAGGTATCGGAGCTACTTTAGGGAATTTTTTAATGGAACATAGAAGCAATAATTGCTGCTTGCTGATTCATCCGATACCCTGAGTCATCAAAAAGGCCTGGTGAGTAGCCGAGTTGTGCGTATACACCTAGCAGAAAATCGGGATCGATAATCGATAATTGATGACTTATTGTGATGAGCGTAGCTATTTCTTGTAACCATCAATACTGGCTGACCTTGGTAAGTGATAATAGGGGGATTATTGCAGTAAGGATTGTAAGGGCTATATATACCATGTTCACCGCCATACAATCCATGCGGGTTACGGATGCTGTAGATTCCATGATAACTGCCGTGGTTTCCCTGAAAATTGCTGATTGAGTTGGGGTCATATCGGTCAGTCGATAGCAATCCTAAAAATTGCCCGTCAGCAGCCCATATCTGAGCTATACCATTAATTTGGGTGAGAAGCTGTAGAATTGACATGTTTATTGGCTTATTACTTTTTACAGATAATGCTAAGCAGTAGTTCGGGGTCAATTGCTGCCTTGAAGTTTGGATTTTTGGTCAATAAGATAGATTTTCCGTTAGGAAGAACAACAACAGGCGGATACTGAGCGTGAGGATTATAAGCACTTAAATCTGAAAATTGACTGCCATAATCACCGAAGCGCTGAAATATACTTAAATCTGAAAATTGGCTACCATAATCTCCAAAGTTATTACAAATGGAACGGTTGTCAAAATTGTCACTAGAAATATTTCCGAGAAACTGTCCTGTTTTCGGGTGATATAAGAAAGCATTACCATCTAATGCTTGTATAGCTTCAAATAAAGTTTGACCTTTACTAGGATTTGCTGAACTAGCAATAAAACCTAGAGTTATCGCTAATACTAAAGCTGTCTGCTTTGTTTGCATGGTCTAATTACTGTGTTAACGAATATCTAGTACGTCAGTTCGTATCTGTGCGTACTAGATGTGCATTTCCAGCATCACCGACGATAACAGCCAACCGCCTCAGCAGCAACAACGATATTTATTTCAAAAGATTGTGAAGAAATAGATGTGATACGGCGTTTCAGCAGGTGAAGAGATAACTTTTTGTTTTGGTTAGATGTTAAATTATGTCTTTAATTGTCTCTAGTTGAAACTGATGATTATTATCAAGACTCCAGCTTTTGAGTTCACCAGCTTTACCATTTTGAACGGAAACTATTATATACGAGTATTCTGGCCAAGCGTATAAGCGATCGCATTCCGAAGGTACAGCCGGATGATCGGGATGAGAGTGATAGATACTGATGATGTTCAGTGAGGAATCGCGTGCTTTTCTTTGTGCTTGTAACATGTCTTGGGGCGCGATCGCATATCGCCGTCTTTCATCATCTACTTTCTGATCATCTGTAAAATTAGCAGCCTCTGTATTCCAAGCATTTGCTGTTGGTATGATTTCTACCACAGTTTTACCAGCACTTGCCAGATAACCCAAGATGATACCGCAGCATTCATCTGGGTATGTACTTTCAGCATGAGTGCGGATAGTTTGCAAGTGTTCTGGAAGGAGTTTGATAATAGTATTCTTCATAAGAAGTTAAATTTAAAAAGTTTGCTACCAATTAAAAACACGAATATTGTTAAAATTAATCACATCAATACCAACAGTTTGCAAGTAATTTGCTAGCTTCAAATCATCAGTTAGTACTAGATACTCATTTCTAGCTAAAGTTAGTATTCCGCAGTCAGTTAGTCCAAATTTGACAAATCTATCAACAGTCACAGCATCTATACTTTTGATGTAGTGTTCATTCAAACGAGTAGCATTTTGAGCAAATTGAGCAAATATTAAAAAACATTGCGATCGTTCAGGTTCACCTAGCTGATTAGCAAGGCTATTGACTTCTGTCAGAATATTTGGAGTTGTTACAATTCTCTGGAATTTTGCAATAAACCCTAACAAAAGCTCATAGTCTTCCGGTATAAATTGCTGAGTTCGGTTAAAGCGAGTGATTCGTTCTGGATTGACACTACCAACAAAAAACAGAAGTAAGATGTTTGTATCAATTAAAATTCCCTTTTGGTGATAACGACCAATTAGGGACTTAATTATATCTTTCATACTTCTCTAATTTTCATTGCCTCAACCTCGCCAGTTTGCGAGTTAACTTTAAACAATTTGTATTCTCGCTGATAATTCTCAGTAGGAAAAGTAGAAAATATATCATTCATACGATTTTTAGGATTTATTATAGGAATATCAAACCCTAAAGTAATCAACCAAAATTTTTTATCTTCAGAAAGTTCAACTTCTTCAAGCCTCAAATTTTCTACTGAATTACCCATTATCTCTTGTAAGTTTAATATGTATTCACGGGCAGCATTCACTGCTGTTTTTAGATCAACAGATAACATATTATTATTTCCTTGTTTTCTTAAGTTATTAATTATTAATTTGATTATAATAAATATTTTTTGACAAAGAGGAGTGTATTTTTTATTTTTTAATAATTATTTTTATAAAAATAAAACTAAGAAAGCGCAAATATAATAAATAAATTTTAATAGTCAAAGATATGTTGTAAAAATTTTCTGACTTCTTTGGGTTTGCGGAGGATAATCACTTGTTGGTTTGGTAGAAGTTGGCTAAGCTTATTGAGAATGTGAGGACGGCGAGTACTGGGATATGTCCAAACAAAGTTGAGAAATTCCCAGGTTAATCTTTCTGGACAACCTGAAGCCATATCAGGTCTGGACTGTCCTGCATATTGCCAACTTCGCTTAATTACTCGCCACAGACACAACAAGCGCTTTAAATCTAAAAAAATCACTGTATCTGCGATCGCTAAACGAATATCTAGCGTACCACTGTAGTTACCATCCATAATCCACGATTCCCGCAGAGTTAAATCTTGAATGATGCTTTGCCATTCAGGTTTTGGAGTCTCAACCCAGCCAGGATTCCAGTATAAAGTGTCTAAATGAATTACTTCTAAACCTAAGATGCTTCCGAGTTCACGGGCTAGGGTAGATTTACCAGCACCACCAGAACCAATAATCATGATTTTTTTCACTTCAATTTTGCACCTACTCCGTTTTTCTGCGTTGCGCTTGTAATGACATTTTACGTTTAATTGGTTGAGCTAGTTAGCAGGTCGAAAAAGTATAGTTAAAGAGGTTTTTAACTATAGCGAATTGCATTGATTAAGGTACACCCTAAAAGTAATTTATGACTTGCTTGTAGAATTACCCCGTAGCTGACTCGCATAAAAACCGCAGTTATAAAGGTTTTCTTCATGGTCAACTAGTTCACCCGATTGGGTGAATGCGATCGCAGCGTCAAGAACTACTCTGAAAAGAGACGCAGTTTTTATGCTGTGAGCGATTCTGCTCGCATCACAAAAACTGTCAAAATGGCTACGCTTGCTTTGATGATTATGCCAGTTCCTTGTGTGTCAAAGGTTCCTAGAGTGGATGAAACTGTAAAATCACTGCATCAACTAGGTTTTCAACAAGAAACTATCACAGTGTTGGAAAGAATTGCTGCTAATTTGCCGGGGATGATTTTTCAAGTTATACAACAACAAGATGGTTCCCAGTTTGTTGTGTATGTTAGTTCTGGCTGTCGAGATTTGTATGAATTAGAACCAGAAGTTGTACAAGCAGACCCGGAGGTACTGCATAAACTGATTCATCCCCAAGATAGAACAGCTTTTGTAGAATCTATTGCTGTTGCTAGTGCCACTCTTACACCTTGGCGTTGGGAAGGTCGCATCATTACGCCTAGTGGCCTCAAGTGGATTCAAGCTACTTCCCAACTAGAAACACAAGCTAACGGCGATATTTTCTGGGATGGTTTAGTGATAGATATTACAGACCGCAAACAAACAGAAGCAAAATTGCGAGAAAGTGAAGCACGCTATCAAGCAATTTTAGGTGCTATCCCTGATTTAATGTTTCGTATTAGCCGTGATGGCGAGTATCTCGACTTGAAAGAAGAAGGAGCAAATGTCACTCTCAACAGAGAAGAAATAGTTGGTAGAAACATGTGGGATCTTTTACCCAGTGACGTTGCTGCCATTAGTCAAGAAGCGATCGCTAAAACTTTAGATTCTGGAACTTTGCAAACTTGTGAATATCAACTACCAACGCCTTTAGGAATACGAGATTATGAAGCGCGGTTGGTAGTCAATGCTACTGATGAAGTGTTAGCTATTGTCCGGGATATCACAGAGCGTAAACAAGCAGAAGTCTCTTTGCAAAATCTGGCTCAAAAATATTCTAAAGCTTTTAGTTTTAGTCCCGATCCAATTACCATCAGCACACTTGCCGAAGGACGTTTCCTAGAAGTTAACGACAGTTTTGTGAAACTCTCAGGTTATCAGCCAGATGAAGCAATTGGTCGTACAGCTTTTGAATTAAATCTTTGGACAAATGAACGCGATCGCACTCTTTTGTTACACGAGTTCCAGACAAAAAAAGTTGTTCGTAATTTCGAGATTGAATATCGCAGGAAGTGCGGCAAGATATTGACTACACTGCTTTCAGGTGAAGTTATTGATTTAGATGGTATCCCTTGCATCTTAGCAGTGCATCATGATATTACACAGGACAAGGAAGCAGAAGCGCAATTACGCCTGTCAGCACAGCGCGATCGCTTGTTGACAAAAACTTTGGTACAAATTCGCTCTTCATTCAGCTTAGAACAAATTCTCCGAACCACCGTCACAGAAGTCCGGGAATTTTTGCAAGTAGACCGGGTTTTTATTGGTCTTAAAGATCTCCAACTCAAAGCTAAAACTGTCGTCGAATCAGTAGATCCCAATTATCCATCTGTTGCCAATTGGCAGACCAATGATCAAACTTGTCTGCAAGAATTGAGAAATATACTAACGACTAATCGAGTGCGTGTGATTGAAGATATCTCGCAAATAGAAGTATCTCCTGCATTGCTAGCACATTATCAACAATTTCACACACAAGCGACCTTAGCTGTACCAATTATGCTAGGTGAGCAATTGTTTGGTGCTTTGATTGCCAACCAATGTTCTGGCCCTCGTCATTGGCAGCCAATAGAAATTGATTTGCTACAGCAGATGTCTGAGCAACTGGCTATAGCCATTCAACAAGTGCAACTGTACCAAGAACTCGCACAACTCAACAGTAGTTTAGAACGCCAAGTAGAAGAACGTACCACTCAGTTACAGCAGAAAATGCAGGAACTAGCAGAAACCCAACGAGTTAAAGACGTAGTTTTGCACACAGTTGCTCACGATTTACGGACTTGCGTTATGGGTAACTTGATGGTGCTACAGAATTTACTCAAAAGCCAGGGAGCAGGGGAGCAGGGGAGCAGGGGAGCAGGGGTGCAGGGGAGCAGGGGAGCAGGGAAAGTTATATCAGCATCCTCCTTATCTCCCCATGCGCCATCTCCCATTCCCCATTCCCCAATTCCAGTATCTTCCTCTATTATTGAGCGCATGATTCAAGGTAATGATCGCCAACTGGGAATGATTGACTCATTACTAGAAATTCATTCCTGTAAAGAGCAAGGAGTTGTTCTAAATCGGGATTTGGTGAGATTTAGCACGCTGTTACAAGCAATTATCAAAGACTTGCAGCCAATGCTGAGCCAAAACCAAGCGAATTTGACAAACTTGGTTCCAGAAGATTTACCTTTAGTGTTGGCAGATACAACTCGCTTGCAGAGAGTTCTAGTTAATTTGTTTACTTATAGCTTGCAACACAATCCACCAGGATTAAATTTTACCCTGAAAGCCACAGTTGAAAATGGAATGATTCGTACTTACATTCAAGATAATGGTGTAGTACTCAGTAAGCAAGAGTGCGATCGCCTGTTTGATTTGCATGTACGCCATCCACAAACGCCATGTTCTACAGACATCGGTTTAAAAATGTATCTTTGTCGGCAAATTATCCAAGCTCATGGTGGTGATATTGGTGTCATTAGTAACCGCAAGTGTGGCTTAACGTTTTGGTTTACTTTGCCCTTAACCTGAGTTCGGGTTAAACATAACATATACAGGTAAAAGCCACTCCAGTTGAAGGCTGGGTTTCTTAGGTTGATGACAATAAGCGATTGATCCCCAGATAGGTGAATTTTTGTAACGTTCTCTGCGGTGTCGAGGGTGTTCAATCTGAGAAATGTTCTGGAGTTGGTCATGATACCATTTCCAAAAATATTTGCAACACATGAATCGACTGTAGGGGCGTACAGCTGTACGCCCCTACGAAGGTATCTGTATCAGGTATTTCGTGAAATGGGATAACACCACGGCGCTGTCTTCCCAACACACTGACTTTTCAGCCTCAGTACTCAGCACTTTCAAGATGCTGTCAAGCGGATGACAAAGATGTTAAATGATATTTTGCTAATAGGCAAAGTAAAAGCGGGAAAACTAAAATTTAGACCAAAATCTCTTGATTTAGTTGCATAGTGCCGTCATTTAGTGAAAAAATACAGCTAAATTTCAGCAATAAGCTAGTTACTTGCTTCAAAAGTGAATATCATTCAATGCCATTTAGCATGGATGATAAGTTAATAGCACACATTTTAAGTAAATTACCCTCGAATGCAATTACATATTTGCCAGTTAATAGCACTATTAAATTTACTCTCAGTTGCCAGAATGGACGAGCCGTATTTGAAATTCAACATTAATAAATTGGTATTTTATTATAAAACCTACCACGCCTGATTAAATCATTTTAATGTGCCAATAATGTTGCTGATATCCTAGGAACCAGACTAGATTTAGCAATTGTTAAAAAGCGTGTTGACATACATAAAACTCAAATATTTTTGATCAATACACTAGTATTGGGTACGTTGTTGACTGTGATTTTGCCATTAAGTAATCAAATATAAATTGAGGGGAATGATGATCAAAATTTTAGTTATCGAAGATGAAGAAGCAGTGCGTGAAAATCTTATTGATTTGTTAGAAGCTGAAGATTTTGAAATTGTTGCAGCAGCCAATGGCAGAATTGGTATAAATTTGGCTATATCGGAAATTCCCGATTTAATTTTGTGCGATATGATGATGCCGGAAATTGACGGTTATGGAGTGTTATCAACATTACGCCAAGAACCATTAACGGCAACGATTCCTTTCATTTTTTTGACTGCAAAATCTGCCAAAGCTGATTTTCGTCAAGGTATGGATATGGGTGCGGATGACTATCTCACTAAGCCATTTACCCGCGCTGAATTATTAAGTGCAATCATGAACCGCTTGGAAAGGCAAGCTACTTTAAAAAAATATTTATCTCATCAAAGTACAAATAAAACTTTATCTCCTAAAAGGCAGATATTAGAAATAAGTTTACACAGAGTTGTCAGAAATCAAAATTTTTTAGAGGAATTTGAGGTTTATTATCAACCTATAGTCGATATTAAGTCTGGGCAGATAATTGCTGCTGAAAGTTTGTTGCGTTGGCAAAGTCCTGAATTAGGTTTAGTTTTACCAACAGAATTTATTCCTTTAGCAGAGTCTACAGGTTTAATTATTCCTGTTGATAGATGGGTATTACAAAATGTTTGTAAACAGATCAAAAGCTGGCATGATGCAGGAATTCCTTACTTGACAGTGACTGTAAATTTATCAGTAATGGAGTTTAATCAACCAGATTTTATCGATAAAATAGTTGAATTTATCAATATCAATCATCTAGAACCACAATACCTGGAAATAGAACTGACTGAGAGCATGATTATGCAAGATGTAAATAGTGCGATCGCAACTATGAATGAATTGCAATCCCTTGGTGTCAGCATCGCTATTGATGATTTTGGTACTGGCTATTCTTCTTTGATATATTTAAAGAATTTACCAGTGAATACCCTCAAAATTGACCGCTATTTTATTCACAATGTTGCTCAGGATTACCAAAAATCTGCGATTACTAAAGCATTGATTGAAATGGCTCACAATCTCAACATGCAAGTAGTTGCTGAAGGTGTAGAAACAGAAGCAGAATTATCTTTCTTACGCGAAAACAACTGTAATGCGATGCAAGGGTTTTTATTCAGTCTTCCATTACCAGCAGCAGAATTTGAAAATTTTTTGTGGAATAACAAACGCTTACCTAGGTTACCTGTATAAGTAAAGTTGAATGTGACCAAGCCGTGCTTTGGGGCGGGGTGTAGGGAAACCTGATGAAGTGCGCCTGGCTCCTTGACACCCTTTTCATAGTAACAATTTTGTGTACTACGGAAAAGGAGCAGAGGTATACAGTCAAGATAAAACTTTTAATTGCTAACTTCAAACTCTTGACAACTGACAACACACCCAGCAATAAAGTTAAATAAAAGCTTGGGCATTGCTTAAAATGCAATAGCTGGTTTTGGCAATGCCATAAGCTAGTTGGGTATGTAGATTTGGCTGACTCAAATACTATTATCTACAGACGATGTTTGCGATCATGTTGGGGTTTTCGGTGTAGTTAGCGTATAACTTGTATGAGTTGTATGCGAACAGACAAATCAGTATATAATTTTTTGGTGGGATGTCAATGGCAAAGCGATCGCTTCAAGCATCAGTAGAAGGCATTAGAAAGGCTAAACAGGCTTTTAAACGTAAAGGTTGGACGCAAGAATACTTAGCTGCTGAAGTGAGTTTAGAAACTCGCCAGCCTATTTGGAAATTTTTTACTGGTAAGCCCATTGACCGCCATGTTTTCAACGATATTTGCTTTGTTCTTGAGCTAGACCCTTTAGAAATTGTACAACAGGCAACTGTTAGTGAATTTACAACTTTAGATGCCCCTGCTGATATTACCCTCAATATTGATGCCATAGTACTAAAAATGCGGTCTGCCCAGTATGAGAAAATTCAAGCACAGTGCGGCACTTTACACCTTTTGGATATTGCCAGACCCGTTAGCATAAACGACCTTTATATTGATGCCAATATCTTTGAAGAACTCACTAGTAACAGGTGGCTAGAAATTACTGCCTTACCAAGGTTAGATACCGATGAATTTAACCGCTTTGGTCTAAATCAATTATCTCAGGAAAGAGTTTCAGGACTAGAGATACTGACAAAATATTCTAAGTTAATCGTACTGGGAAAACCAGGTTCTGGTAAAACTACATTTTTGCAATCAATTGCTATTAGTTGTAATCAAGGTGTTTTCTTACCTGATTATCTACCAATTTTTATCAGCTTGAAACACTTTTGTGAAGACATTCAAGGACGTAATCAAATTACTTTATTTAAATATTTGCATGAATTTTTAACAAATTATGGAATTTCTGAACAAGAGTTATTGACATTATTATTTCATGGTAGAGCTTTAATTTTATTAGATGGTTTAGATGAAGTTACTCAAGAGCAGTCTGCAACAATTCACAATATAATTAGCAATTTTTCGGAAAAGTTTTATAAAAACAATATAATCATTACTTGTCGTCTTGCCTATCAGATTTATAAATTTCAAGGATTTACGGAAGTAGAAATTGCTGATTTTACAAAACCACAAATTGCTGACTTTGTAGACAAATGGTTTTTGTCGGTTGCCCATCATTCTCCAGCAAAAGCACAAACTTTAGCGCATAAGTTTATGCAAAAGTTGGAATTGGCAGAAAATCAACAAATTTTAGAGTTGGCTAGTACACCAATTTTACTAAATCTCATATGTTTATTTTTTAAATTTATAGAAGATTTTCCCACTAACCGCTGTGAACTGTATAAACAAGCATTGGATCTGTTATTAATACATTGGGATGAAGCTAAAGGTATTAAACGAGATCAAATCGATCCTGACTTTTCGCTGCTCAATAAAATTAAATTGTTTAGTTATATAGCAGCAGTCTCCTTGACTCAAGGAGATTACTTTCAGTCTGAAACTAAAATACAGCAAACTATCGCCGAATATTTGTGTTCTCTCCCCAATGCTAAAACTGATGCAGATGCTTTGGAATTAAAAAGTGCAGCGGTGTTGAAAGCGATCGCAGTCCAACATGGAATATTAATCGAAAGAGGGCGAGGAATTTATTCTTTTTCACATTTAGTTTTTCAAGAGTATTTTGCTGCTAGAGAATTTATGACAAACACTACTAGCCAAACTTTGCAACGATTTGTTAAGTATTTAGAAGCAAAAAGTTGGTATAACGTATTTTTACTAAGTGCAGAAATGCTAAATCCTGTAGATAATTTGTTGCAATTCCTGAAACAAAATATTGATAAATTAGCAATTCAAAATGCACAAATACATGAATTTATCAATTGGTTAAGGCAAAAATCCTCCATAGTTAGTGCAGCTTATCATCCAGCTGGTGTACGTGCTTTTTACTTTAGTATTGCCCTCCCCTTGGAACATCCTTTAACTTGCAACCAAGATTTAGCTATATCTTTGGATCGTAGGCTTGCTGGTAATCTAGCTGCTGATTTAGGATTGGATTTAGCTCTGACTCATGCACTCGCTGTAAGTCTGACAATAACTAGTGATATTTTTCCTCAACGTTTCTCTGCTTTGAGTTTAGCTCTTGATTTGAGACATCTGCTTACAGATCAACCATCTTTACAAAAATCGCTGCAAAATCTGAAAAACCAGTTACCCTTACCTAATCAAGGTAGAGATATTCTCAAAACATGGTGGGAAGCTAATGGCAAAACTTGGACTAAAGAATTGCGAACTTTGATAGTCGCCAATCGCCAAATTGGCCATAACTGGCAGTTTAACCAACAAGATTTGCAGCAACTACAGTATTACTGGAATGCTAACAAATTACTCTTAGATTGCCTCAATAGGGCTAACAATGTCACTGTAAAAATGCGGGATTGGATAGAGAGTAATTTGTTTTTAGTTTCTATTTAAATCTAAATTTTAAACAAAAATCGAACTTTAGGTCGGCGACAATTCTTGAATTTGAAGTCTAAAGTAAAGTGATTGTGTACAATGTTATACTGTTATGAAAGTCTCTGCGCGTTTCTTGCTGCTTGTTTTCCTATTCACCACAGCAGCATGTAACCAGACTCGCGCTTCCTTAGATAATTCTACATCGCAAGCACCTACACCTCTGACCCGGCTGGCGCAGAGTCCTACACAGTCGAAAAATATTATCCCGACTGAACCACTTTCACCTACACCCATCCGCATCAACCTGAAGAATTTACCTGCACCCTTTGCTACGGAAAGTGCTTCCAAAGCACCTGAAGTCATAGAAATTCCTCAAAATCCGGTTTTGCGTGTACCAGCAGGTTTTACAGTTAACGTATTTGCTGAAGGACTAGATGCGCCGCGGTGGCTGGCTTTAACTCCTAGTGGTGATGTGTTAGTGACAGAAACCAGACAAAACCGTATTCGTTTATTGCATGATAGTAATGGTGATGGTGTAGCCGACAGTCAAAAGACCTTTGCTAGTAGGGCAAACGGACTTAATAAACCCTTTGGTATGGCTTTTGCAGATAATTTTTTCTTTTTGGGTAACACAGATGCAGTAGTGCGTTTTCCTTACAAGCAAAGTCAAAACCAGATTACAGGTAAAGGGGAAAAAATTGCTGATTTACCTGCTCAAGGTTACAACAATCATTGGACACGTAATGTTGTTGTATCACCCGATCGCAAGAAATTATATGTTTCAATTGGTTCAGGAACTAACGTAGATGAAGAACCCTTACCACGGGCTTCAGTGCAGGTGATGAATTTGGATGGTTCCCAGCGTCAGACTTTCGCCTCTGGCTTGCGTAACCCAGTTGGTTTAGATTTTCACCCTATCACCAAAGAACTTTACACCACTGTCAATGAACGTGATGGCATTGGCGATGATTTAGTTCCAGATTACCTGACACGCATCCAGCAGGGAGAATTTTACGGTTGGCCTTATGCTTACTTGACGCCAAATAACCTTGACCCGCGTCAAAAGGTGAACGACAAAAGTAAACGTCCAGACTTGGTAGCGCGTACCCGTACCCCAGATGTCTTGTTTCAGGCACACTCAGCAGCATTAGGTTTACAATTTTATGATGGTAAGACCTTTCCTGAAAAATACCGCAATGGTGCTTTTGTAGCTTTTCGTGGTTCTTGGAATCGCGATCGCGGTACTGGTTATAAAATTGTATTTGTACCCTTCGATAATCAAGGGCGATCGCAAGGCTACTACGAAGACTTTCTCACTGGATTTTTAGTTAATCCCTCTATTCCAACTACTTGGGGGCGACCTGTAGGCTTACTTGTTCTTCCTGATGGCAGTCTGTTATTAACAGAGGAAGCCAATAATCGGATTTATCGGATTCAGTATACGGGGAATCGGGAATAGGGAATGGGGAATGGGGCATAAAAGAGAAACAACTCCTAACTCTTAACTCCTCACTCCTAACTTTCTTAACTCCTAACTTTCTGTTTAATTTCAGTCTCCGCTTATCTGATTTACAATAACATTGCTGATCAATAGTAATAGTCATCTAGTTTAGAAATTTAGTTGAGATTTAGTTATGACTGAGAATGAAAATAATGATCAGTTAAATAGCAATGAAACTTCATCACATTCAGGGGCACGATACTGGGGTAACGTGGAGGTGATAGAAGAAGGAGAGACTTATAGAATTAGCCGTGTTGAAATCAAGCCTAGGCACGGTATTAAACCGCAAATTCATTATCACCGTAATGAACACTGGGTTGTAGTCTCAGGTGTAGCAAAGGTGACTTGCGGAAATGAGGAAATGTTACTTAATCGCAACGAGTCAACCTATGTACCCGCAGCAACATTGCATAAAGTCGAAAATCCAGGACATATTCCCCTAGTGATCCTGGAAATTCAAAATGGCGAGTATTTGGGTGAAGATGATACTGAGCGTCCTTATGACCTAAATCTAGTCAAGCCTGCACCTGAAAGTAAATAGCCGTATATAAAAACAAGGAATGGGGGATGAGGGGGATGAGGGGGATGAGGAAGATGAGGGAGATAAAGCAGAGAATAACTAAACCAATGCCCCATTCCCTATTCCCCATTCCCTATTCCCTACTCCCTAATTTTTTGGTTGTTAATATCTAATTCTTCACGGCGAAGAGTTTCTTGAGCCTCAACAGTATCTTGTTCTACAACCTTCTTGACTTTGACTTCTTCACGCAAAACCGCTTCTTTGCGAATTTCAGGAGTTTCCTCGTAAATTTCTACACGCGCAACTTCGCCTTCACGGAAGTCAGCATCACCAGGAGAAGCCGTTCTACCTGCGTCTGGTGGAGTAGTGCGTTCAATAACTACTCGCTCTTTTTCAACGGGTACGGCAACATGTGCTGTTTCAGTTTCAACATGTTTGCCAACCGCTACTTCTCCTGTCTTAACGCGGGATTTATTGGCAATTAACCGTTCTTCGTACAGTTTAAGAGTTTGGTGAGCTGGCTCACGGGTTGAGTATAAATCAGGTTCGCGATCGTAGCTATAGGTATCGCGGTCATAAGTAGGGCTTGGTGGAGGTGTAGTTACACCAGTTCCACGTTCGGCATAGTCCCGTGAAGCATCTACAGGGGTTGGTGTTTCTAAAGGCGCCTGTGTTGTTGGAGTGCGATAAACTCCGCGCACTTGTTCTTCATAGTCGTAGTCAATTTTTTCCAAATCATTGAAATCAGGTAAGTTTTCTACTTGCTCTTTGGTAAGCCCTGTAGCATAGACGTGTCTATCAGTATAGCTAATGCGAGAACGCCCAACTGGTAACAACACTTTCTTACCAAAAACCCAGAAGCCCGTATCTACAACTAAGTAGCGAATCCGACCAGAATCATCAACTAAAATATCTTTGACAGTGCCAACTTTATCATTGTCTACATCAGAATAGACATCAAAATTCTTGATGTCATAGTTATCAACATCAGTATCTTTATAGTCGGCAGTAAAATCTTCCAGCTTATAAAGAGCCATGTTATTTTTACCATAATCTCTACAGTTACTATGCTATAAGTCTGTTAAACAACGCCCTCTTTCTAGCGATTGAATTTAATTTTTGCCTAAATTAATACTTGTAGTAGATGCATATTTAAATATTTAAAATAGCAAGCTTGAGAATAGATAACTTGAAGATAATAATAGTAATATAAAGATTTAAATAAATTATTTCTTGAGTAAAAACACCCAATCTCAAACTGATAAATTTTCTTGTAGGGCGGGGTAGGCACTTTGCTGTCGATAGTATTTGCAACGAAAAACATGAGCAGAGAACCTAACTTAACCTGAGTTCGGGATAATCTCAAACCATGATTCTATCATTGGCTGAACTAAATATTATGTTGTTATTTGCATTGTTCCCCCAGTTGAAAGAGTTCGCCAATTGAACTTCTTAGAGGATGTTCTGAAAGTATTGGGCGAATATAATTTCGCTACTACACAAACGCGCGTCCGCCCGCGCAGACTCAGACAAAATCAATGATTTTAAACCTGCGTAGGCGGGTAAAGTCTCGTGTAGACGCGATTTACAATCGCCCAAGTAAGTAACTTTACAAACAACCTCTTAAATTTTTGCACTGATTACTTACTCCTCACGCTTCAGGCTCAACACCCAACGCCCTAAGCTGTGCAGTCAAGCGTTCAGCCCGTTGTAGGGCAGTTTCTTTGGCTTCTCGCTCTTGTTCGGCTCGTGTGCGTTCTTGTTCGGCTCGTTCGGCACCAGTGGCAATTACATTACCTTCTGCGTTACACCACCGCAGCCAAACATCTCGCTTACCTTCATATACGCCTTCCCACAAACATAAACCTAATTCAACTTCTGCCAACCATTGACTATTGATAGGTACATATTGTCGTCCACGCAACTCGTAAATCTGTAGAACTTCACCGCCAAGCTGCTGAGTTGGATCAAAGATAACGTAATACATTATCCGCATCCGGGCATAATCTAGCATTTTACTGCCTGTTTCATTGCCTTTTCGATTGGAGACAATTTCAATGACTACCTCTGGCGGTTTGCCAAACTCCCAAAAGAAATAACAGCGATGTCTTTTTTCCCACCAGTCATCAGCTATCTGTACATCTAGGCTCAAAAAGACATCTGGGACAATGGACGGGTGCTTGCTGCTATAAAATAATCCTACATTGGCAGCCACCAGAAAGCCTTGAGCGTTACTTGGGCCGTTCCAAGAACTATAAAGCGTTTCTGTGAGTAAGCGCTGTTGTTTTTCTGACGGTAGATTATCCACTGGTTCATCATCTTCTGTCACCAGATGACTCACATCTGGTGACAATTCTTCTGTTAAGGTTATGGGTTCATTCATAAAAACCTTATACCATTTTGGATTTTAGATTTTGCGAAAAGTTGCGTGCGGTGAGCAGTCCGTTGGGCGGCTTTGCTGACTTGAAGGAACTGCGAACCCGTTCGCTCGAAGAGCGTTCCCGCAGGGTAGGGGGGTTCCCCCGTTGAGCAAACTTTTCAAGACGGATTTTAGATTGTGTTTATCTATAAATAAAAGTAGTAGCGTGTCTAGACTAAAATAGTGCATAAATTTCTTCTAATATCTCTGTGTTCTCTGCGTCTCTGTGGTTCGTTAATGCAAAAAATTAGTTCGGTTGTGCTAGTAGGGTGCTTTATGGCTTTAGCCTAACGCATCACCATACAAGATGATGCATTAACCATTTTGATCATAATTTTTCGCTACAAATTATATGAAAGCAAAGCGCCCAATATCATAAAGGTGTGTTACGCTACGCGATAACACACCCTACTAACTTCAAGTAAATTATTTGATTTCTTGTGGTTAGCTGATGATTAAGGCTTTGGTTTGTAAGTCGATGCAACGTGTAATTCTTTTAGTTGCTTGACATCTACACCTGAAGGTGCATCTGTTAATAAACAACGTGCTTGCTGTGTCTTCGGAAAAGCAATTACATCTCGAATTGATTCTTCACCAGCTAGCAACATCACTAAACGATCTAAACCGTAGGCGATGCCACCATGAGGCGGTGTACCATATTCAAATGCTTCTAAAAGAAAGCCAAACTTATTTTGTGCTTCTTCAGGAGATAATCCGATCGCTTCAAACACCTGTTCTTGAATTTCTCGCTGATAGATCCGTAGACTACCACCGCCAACTTCAAAGCCGTTGAATACCAAGTCATAAGCTTGGGCGCGGGCTGTTTTTAAATCGCTTAAATCGTCAGGATGCGGTGCTGTAAACGGGTGATGCAGTGCTTCTAGGCGCTTTTCATCGGCATTCCACTCGAACATGGGGAAATCTGTGATCCACAGCAAGTTGATTTTTTCTGGATCAATTAAGTTAAACTCTTTAGCAATAAATTGCCGCAGTCTGTCTAAAGTTTTATTAACAGTAGCTGCGTCACCAGCCCCAAATAGTAACAAATGACCGGCTTTTGCACCTGTGCGACGCAATATTTCCTGCTTTTGTTCTTCACTGAGGTTGTCTTTAATTGCACCTATGGTATCAATTTCACCGTCATCCCTGACGCGGATGTAAGCTAAACCTTTGGCACCAGCTTCACTAGCTTCTTTGAAGATGTCGCCGCCTGGTTTAATCCTGACATTAGAAATTACATCATTACCATTGGGAATGGGCAGGATTTTGACTATACCACCATTGGCTACAGCGTCACGAAAGACTTTGAAACCAGAGTCTTTCAAGATGTCTGAAACATTCACCAATTCCAAACCATAGCGGGTATCTGGTTTATCGCTTCCGTAACGTTCCATCGCTTCGGCGTAGGTGAGACGGGGGAAGGGATAATGTAACTCGATGCCTTTAACGGTTTTGAAGATATGCGATACTAGCTTTTCGTTGAGTTCGATAATTTCCTCTTGGGACATGAAGCTCATTTCCATGTCCAACTGAGTGAATTCTGGTTGTCTGTCGGCGCGTAAGTCTTCATCGCGGAAGCAACGAGCAACTTGATAATAGCGATCGCACCCTGATACCATCAACAATTGTTTGAATAATTGCGGTGATTGTGGTAAGGCAAACCATTCCCCAGGATTAACGCGACTCGGTAAAATATAATCTCTGGCACCTTCGGGAGTGGAACGGGTAAGAACTGGGGTTTCAACTTCGATAAAATTTTCCAAGTCTTCCAAGTAGCGGCGCACAGCTTTCACGACTTGATGACGCAGTTGTAAATTTTGCGCCATGCGTTCTCGTCGCAAATCCAAATAACGATACCTCAGCCGTAAGTCTTCCCGCACGTTTTCGGTGTCAGCGGTGGAAACTTGGAAGGGTAACTGCTTACGAACGGCATTAAGCAATTGAATTTTATCAGCGTAGATTTCGATTTCACCCGTGGGGATGCGGGGATTGAGAGATTCGTCTGGGCGTTGCGTCACCCTACCAGTGATTTCAACCACGTATTCATTGCGGAGGGCGTTTGCCTGTTCGTAGGAATCAGGGGTGCGTTGCGGATCGCTGACAATTTGGACAATGCCAGAGCGATCGCGTAAATCTAAAAATATCACGCCCCCATGATCGCGGCGACGGTCTACCCATCCGTACAAGGTAACAGTTTCTCCAATATTTTCTGTTCGGAGTTCGCCGCAATAGTGAGTTCGCATAGCTATTAATTCTTTTTCCTGGGCTAGATTAGCTAGTAAATGTCAAGGCTTTCCCATTATCTAGCATCAATAGTAATTGTAGTAGTTTTGGTTCCAGAAAAAATAGAATAATCTCACACTATATATATGGGCAATCCATGACATTACAATTTCATAATTCTTGCCTATTGTCTGTTTTCTCTATCCAAAAGAACTCATGCTAATTATGGGTCATATCAACATATGAAACAGCAATTGAAAATTTATGACACTAATCTCAGCAATTACCGAAGCGATTCCCAGTCTAACGGATGCTCACACCCGATTTGGTTTAATCCGAACAGAGGATGAGCAGTTTTTTACAGAGTGGTATGAAGAATTACCAAAAATTACTGAAGCTGAAAAAACTTCTTTGGATGTACTGCGGCGCAGATATCTATATCATCGTGGCGAAGGCGATTTGTTGGAGGGGACAGTGATGTTGTTGGTGGTGTCTCCCTTGCTGGCGTTGGCAGGATTTTATGATCCACCTTTTAAAATTGCCGCAGAGTCTTCAGTGGAGTTGGTATTGAATGATGGAGAGGAAATACTCCGTGGACGTATTGACGTTTTGGTGCTGCAAAATCAGTTTTGGGTGATGGTGTTAGAGTCAAAAAAAACCACACTTTCGGTTTGGTTAGCTTTACCCCAAGCACTAGCTGATCTCATGGCTAACCCTAACGCTGATAAACCTGTGTTTGGCATGGTGACGAATGGAGACGATATTTTATTTATCAAATTGACTCAAGCGGGTACTCCTCGATACGATTTGTCGCGGGTGTTTGCCTTGTTTACATCTGTTAGAGAGGTGTATGAAGTATTGCAAATTTTACGACGTATTGGTCAAGCGATCGCTCCGGTGTAAATATTTGCAAATCTATAACAGCGTTTCCACTATTTTATCTTCTTTTAAGAACTTCACCCTGCACTGATTTTTCTTTTGTTTTCCGATTACTGAATCGGTGTTCTAGCAATCTAGTCATCAAATCTAAAATTTTGATTAAATATTGCTTAACTGTCTTAACTGTCTTAACTGTCCTTGAGTTTTGATCAAATCCATGAAATATTAGTGACAAAGTAGAACTACTAGATTACAGAGCGCAGAATCAGCCTGGACAAAAGGCTTTCACCTTTCTGCGAGATGGAGAAATTGAAGAAGCAAGCTTGAATTATCGAGAACTACAGCTTCAGGCCCAGGCGATCGCATCTTGTCTTCAGTCTTTAGGAGCAGCTGGTGGACGTGCTTTATTGTTGTATCCACCGAGTCTAGAGTTCATTAACGCTTTCTTAGGGTGTTTGTATGCAGGTGTTGTGGCGGTTCCTGCTTACCCACCGCGACCCAACATGAATTTGCTGAGGTTGCAGGCGATTGTCACAGATGCTCAAGCAACGTTAGTCTTGACCTCGAAATCCTTGTTAGCCAGCTTAGAAACTCGGTTCAGTGAAAATCCCGAATTGGCAACTATACCTTGGTTGACCACTGATAACATTGACAGCAATCTCAGTTGGGATTGGCAACAACCAAGAATAGAAAAGGATACTCTGGCGTTTCTCCAATACACTTCTGGATCTACGGGAACGCCGAAGGGAGTAATGATCACTCATGAAAATTTGCTGGCTAATGAGAAATTGATCAAAATCAGCTTCGGAAACTCAGAGAAAACCATTGGTGTCAGTTGGTTGCCCTTATTCCACGATATGGGGTTGATTGGCAATGTATTACAGCCTATATATTTAGGTATACCGTCCATTCTCATGTCACCAGTAGCTTTCCTCCATAAGCCTTTTTGCTGGTTGCAAGCTATTTCTCGTTACAAAGGCACTTGTAGTGGTGGGCCGAATTTTGCTTATGACCTCTGCGTTCGCAAGATTACTCCCGAACAGCGTTCTTGTCTTGACTTAAGTAGCTGGGAAGTTGCTTTCAACGCAGCCGAACCAGTCCTTGCTGAAACAATTGAGCGCTTTACTAACTATTTTGCTCCATGCGGTTTTCGTCCTGAAGCGTTTTACCCTTGCTATGGGATGGCTGAGTCAACTTTATTTATATCAGGAGGTTTGAAAACTGCTCCCCCCGTTCTTTACCAGGTTGAGGCAGCAGCCCTTGAAGACAATCGGGTAGTAGCGGCTACCGAACTGAAAGAGGGAGTTAAGACAATTGTAGGTTGTGGTCGTAGTTGGTTAGACCAGAAAATTATCATTGTCGATCCCGAAACTTTTACTCAGTGTTCTGCTGGCAAGGTGGGAGAGATTTGGGTGTCACGTGATTCTGTGGCTGCTGGCTATTGGAATCGAAGAGAGCAAACCAAAGAAAGCTTACAAGCCTATTTAGCAGACACAGGGGAAGGGCCGGCCACTACACTAACATTTGAGCAGCTGACAGAGGAAATTAGTTACTCTCAACCCCAAATCAAAATCATTGTTAACGATAAAGTTGCCAATTCAGAAATAGCTACTCCTCAATATTGGGTACAACAGGGGCAGCAAGCTGGGCAATTTGTTGATAGTATGGCAACACTACAGCAGTTGGACATGGCTGCATTTGTCGAGATTAGCCCAAAACCGACCTTAATATCTATAGCTAACCAATATTTACCAGAAGATACAAGATTGTGGCTATCCAGTCTCAACACAGATATACCTGATTGGCAACAACTGTTAGAGAATTTAACACAACTATATGTGCGGGGTGTGGTGGTAGATTGGTCAGGCTTTGACCGAGATTACCCTAGAAAGAAAGTTGCCCTGCCTACTTATCCCTTTGAACGCCAACGCAACAGAAACAACCGCAAAATCTCTCATTGATTCATATAAGAATCTTACAATTCCTGAAAAAATTTGGCTATCGCATACCTGCTGCGGTTCGTTTGCTGCGTGTACTCCAAGCAAATACTAAGGCGATGAATAGTTACATTCCACCCTTCTATGAAGGCAAAATGACTTTGTTGCGAACTGATAAACCAATGGGTAACTCTTTCAATGAACCAACTTTAGGGTGGAATAAATTTGCCAAAGGAGGAGTTGAAGTACATCGATTTCCAGGTAATCATTTTACCTTACTCAAACACCCCAATGTTCAGATCCTTGCTCAACAGCTAAAAAGCTTTTTAGATCACAACACCTTTGCTAAAAAAGAGTATTAAGTTTTATAAATTTCAAGAAACACATTACGTTGAAAGCATAAAGGGCGCAAGATGTTGCGCGCCTAACTCTATGTTTTATCAAGAAGGGGAAGGGGGAAAAGGTAAAAACCTCGCCACTTAGGGCAAAATAATCATTGTATCATTGGGAAGTAAAAACTTCGCCACGTTAGGGCGACTTGTTCATCCCTTTTCCCTTTTCCCTTTAACCTTTTCCCCTCTGTTTTATCGTTTATCTACTTAACTTGATAGTGGGGGTCATTGAAAGCTTCCCAAGCAGCTTTGGCAGCTTTTTGAATACGTCCACTAAAATCTGTTACTTCTTTCATCAACAGATGCCAATTCTTCTCAGCTTCATCCTGAAAAACTGCCCAAGTGTATTCTAAGCGATCGCTTGCAATAAATCTTTCCCCTTCTACAGCTTGTCTTGCTCGACGCACAGCATTTAAATAGGTTTCAAGAGTCAAACTACCTGCTGAATTTGCCTCAGCTTGGGCGCGTCTTCTTATCGCTTCAATCAGTGCTTTTGTTTCGCGCTTCACTTCATCAGTTTCACCAACCATTTCAGCTTCCACAACTGCATCAGTTTGAGGACTGATTTCTACAATTATGGTAGATTCAACAGATTCAATAACTCTAGTTTCGATGGGATCAATGTTGTTCGCAGTCATAGTTGAAAAATCCTTAATTACTATTTTCTTATCGATTAAGAACTGCACCCTACATTAACTAGCCATTAATCTTTAATAATGTGAAAACTGACTAATGACTAATAAACTCTAGTCGGAAATTGTTGCTCTAACTTCAATAATTGTTCAACTCGCGCTTCTGTAGAAGGGTGACTAGAGAACAAATTACCGAGGAATTGTCCAGAAATAGGATTGATAATTAATAACGGCTCAAAAGCTGGATTAGCATTCAAAGGTAATTGCCTTGCTGTAGCTTCTAACCTTTGCAGCGCACTTGCTAAAGCGCGAGGATTTCCTGTCAACTTAGCAGAACCAGCATCAGCAGAAAATTCTCGTGTACGCGAGATTGCTAGCTGAATAATTGTTGCAGCTAAGGGTGCAAGTAGCACCGTCAATAACACACCTAAAGGATTTGCACCTCTATTTTCGTTTCGTGATCCTACACCACCAAACCACAGACCGTAGCTAACCATTTGCGCCAGAAATGAAATTCCACCAGCAACTGTTGCAGCTACAGCTTGAGTTAGAGTGTCACGATTAATAATATGAGTCAGTTCGTGAGCAATAACTCCTTCAAGTTCATCTTCTGGCAAGATATCTAAAATACCTTCGGTGACAGCAACAGCAGAATGTTCAGGATCGCGTCCTGTTGCAAAAGCGTTAGCAGTTTGACTAGGAACAATATAAACTCCTGGCATAGGAATATCGGCGCGTTTCGCCAATCTTTGCACTATCCTATAAAGTCCCGGCGCTTCGGCTTCACTTACAGGCTGAGCGCGGTATACTGCTAAAGCAATTTTATCTGATTGATACCAGGAAAATAGATTTGTTACTGCTGCTAGACCTATTCCTATAATTAAGCCACCAGTACCACCAATTACCCAGTAACTAATTGCAATTAGTAATCCACTCAATGCAGCCAGCAAAGCAGCTGTTTTTAATTGATTTCCCATATTTTTGCTCTCCTGCTAATGCTGTATTGATTTTTTTCCAGCCGTCTAGACACTAGCATTACTTAAGCTACCCTTTGATTGTATCCACCCAAACACATATTTTTCAGGTAGAAATTGCGCCTTAATTCAGTACGGTTTTCCTACTAAAGTGGCAAAAATCCAACTAAGTTCACAATTATCAAAGCTAATACCATTTTAGATTTGAAATTTTAGATTTTAGATTTTGCAGAAAGTCTGAAGGGAGGTTTCCGACCACCATAACTTTCCAAGACGGATTGTAAAAGAGTTACTCGTAATCACTTTTAACTCTACATCTGGCGTAACACAATTTTATCTTGTATAAAAAACTACAGTTTATACAATAAAAAATTGTATTTTTGATTACTTTTTTATAAAAGATTAATAAATATACATTTTGGGAGAAAAGTTTTTGAGAAATTCTTGACTTGATGTTGTTTTGCAGGCGACAATCAATCATTGCAGTAAATTAAAAATTAAAAATTAAAAATTATAGACTCAATAGATAAATCTAAAGGGCTAAGTAATCTGGTTCCCAATTTATTCTTATTGATAAATAAATTTAGCTAATTTTGGAGTCGCTATTTAAGCTAAAATAGGCAATGATTTTTTTGAATACAGTTTTATGGTTAAAAGTCAAATCTGTATTAAATTTCCCGGTGAAGATGCCCTACTTTCCTGGCTGAAACCTGACTATCAGGAAGTTATTGCCCTTGCTGCTAAGATGAGCGATCGCCTAGGACATAATGTAGTTGGAACTGAACATCTGCTCCTAGGATTGATTTTACAACAGACAAGCATTGCTGCCCAAGCATTGAAATCTGTGGGTGTCACTCTGGAGAAAACTCTGACTGAGGTTGAAAAGATTACAAATCTCAATACAAATCATAGAAATTTTGAAAGCTCTTTTACCCCAAACGCCAAAGAAGTTATAGCAAAAACCTTGGTATTCTACAGAGATATCAATAAATCACTGGATCAATTTATTGGATCTGAATCCATACTACTAGCAATTCTTGGAAAGCAAGAAATAATAGTACAACCAACAAATTATACAAATTATACAGCAGTAAAAATTCTCCAGAATCTAGAGATAAATTTTTTAGAACTCACAACTCAAATTCTGCAACTATATATGAAGGAACCTGATAGTGATGAAAATTCATCTGCTATTTAGAAATATGGCTGTAAAGAAAAAGATATATATAAATTAAATCATTTGTGGCATTTGTGGAGAACAAAAAATGCAAAGCAACATGATTCAAACTCCTAGATTTATCCGTGGAGTCTGAAAATTTTAATTAAATTTATAAACATGTTCCAAGATTCCAATATACGTATTCCCATTGCCATAAGTTTGGGTGCGATCGCAGGCGCTTTAAGCCGCTATTATCTAACATTATGGTTTGCCCAACGCTTCGGTACGAGTTTTCCCTATGGCACTTTTTTCATTAATCTCAGCGGTTGTTTAGCTATGGGATTCTTCGCTACATTCGCAGTAGAGAAAGTGGCAATTATTTCTCCAGAAATAAGATTGATGGTAGCCACAGGATTTTTAGGAGCATACACAACTTTCTCCACTTACGGTTTAGATACCATTGGATTATTGCGTAGTGGCGCTTGGTTATCTGCAACTACTTATTGGGCTGGTAGCGCTATCTTGGGAATCA
>NZ_JAECZC010000058.1:29539-31206 GCF_016056305.1 Amazonocrinis nigriterrae CENA67
ATAAAAGATATCGCACTGTTCACAGTCATCAGTCATCAGTCATCAGGAGCCAGCGCCATGCGGGGGTTCCCCCCGTTGAGGCGACTGGCGTTTATCAGTCAACAATTTCAATCAAGATAATTTATATCTTGCAATACCTGAACAATGCTCAATCAAAACCAAACTCCTTTATTAGATGCCTTAAAAGCCTGTGTGGCAAGTCCCCATGCTGCTTTTTACACTCCAGGACACAAGCGAGGAAAGGGAATTTCTCAACCTTTGGCTGATTTACTTGGCAATGCTGTTTTTTGTGCTGATTTAACGGAATTAGCAGGTTTAGATAATCTCTTCGCTCCTCAAGGGGTTATTTATGAAGCGCAGGAATTGGCGGCTGAAGCGTTTGGTGCTGTACAAACATGGTTTCTTGTCAATGGTTCTACTTGTGGAGTGGAGGCGGCTATTCTCGCTACTTGTGGGGAAGGGGATAAAATTATTCTGCCTCGAAATGTGCATTCTTCTGCGATCGCTGGTTTAATTCTCTCTGGTGCAATACCAATTTTCGTTAATCCTGAATATGACGCAGTTTTAGATATTGCCCATAGTATCACGCCCGCTGCTGTAGAATCTGCGCTGCAACAGCATCCAGATGCTAAAGCTGTGTTGACAGTTTACCCAACATATTATGGTGTTTGTGGAGATTTACAAGCGATCGCTAAAATTACTCATCAATACAATATTCCTTTACTTGTAGATGAAGCCCACGGCCCGCATTTTGCTTTTCATCCTGAACTACCCACCCCAGCCCTAGCCGCAGGTGCAGATATAACTGTGCAATCTATTCATAAGGTACTCGGTGCCATGACACAAGCATCAATGTTGCATGTTAAAGGCAACAGAATCAATGTTGACCGAGTAAGTAAAGCTTTGCTACTTGTGCAGTCTACTAGCCCTAGCTATTTACTTTTAGCTTCCCTCGATGCTGCACGTCAACAAATGGCAGTACATGGAAAATATCTGATGTCCCGCACTTTGGAACTTGCAGATGAAGCGAGAACGAGAATTAGCCAAATTCCTGGATTATCCATTTTGGACATTCCTCCAAAAGAAGGTTTTTCGCCAGGCTTTATAGCTTTGGATAGAACACGGCTAACTGTTAACGTTTCTGGCTTGGGTTTAACTGGATTTGCAGCGGATGAAATTTTGGATGAAAAACTAGCCGTTACTGCTGAATTTGCATCGTTGCAACATTTGACGTTTATTATTAGTTTGGGCAATACTCAAGCGGATATTGAGCAATTAGTCAAAGGTTTTGAGACAATAGCTTTACCATTAAAAAAGTCGCCGCTATACAAACAAAGCTTACCTACGCAGGTTCAGAAAAATTATGAATCTCAGCTTTCTCCCCGTAAAGCTTTTTTTGCTGTGAGTGAAACTTTACCATTGGAATACGCAAGCGATCGCATTTGTGCTGAAATAGTTTGTCCCTACCCACCAGGAATTCCAATTTTAATGCCGGGAGAAGTAATTACCAAAGCAGCTTTAGAATATTTGCAACAAATTCAAGCAATGGGCGGATTTATTACTGGTTGTGCAGATACCAGTCTCAAAACTTTAAAGGTTGTTAGTTGTTAGTTGTCAGTTGTCAGTTGTTAGTTCTTATTCTCCCCATCCCCCCATCTCCCCTGCTC
>NZ_JAECZC010000058.1:31219-51878 GCF_016056305.1 Amazonocrinis nigriterrae CENA67
CCTCATCCCTCTCATCCCCCTCATCTCCCCTCATCCTCCCCATCTCCCCATCACCGTAAATTAGCCAATTAGAGAGATGCCAGTAATTCAGGTTGTCATCTAGGTTGGGAAAGTCGAATAATTTAATTTAGACTGATCATGAATAATCCCACCGCTATTTCCATACCCGAACCACAAATACCCAATCCTCAACCAAACCCACTACCAACTCCCGAACCCGTACCAGGGCCAGCCATTCCCCAACCGCTACCGGGGCCTGTACCGGAACCAGTTCCTGGGCCAATTCCTCAACCAGTTCCTGGGCCAATTCCCCAACCAGTTCCCGGGCCAATCCCTCAAACAATACCTGAACCTGTTTAAATTATCTTTGTAGTCTAATCCAAAATCCCAAATCTAAAATCCAAAATGCTAAGAGCCGGAATTGTCGGACTTCCCAACGTCGGAAAATCTACTTTATTTAATGCCCTAGTCGCTAACGCCAAAGCAGAAGCGGCTAACTTTCCATTTTGCACGATTGAACCGAATGTCGGCGTTGTCGCAGTACCGGATGAGCGGTTAAACGTGCTTTCAAAAATTTCCAGCTCAGTACAAATTATCCCGGCGCGTGTTGAGTTTGTAGATATCGCCGGTTTAGTGAAAGGTGCAAGTCAAGGTGAAGGATTAGGAAATCAATTTCTGTCCCACATCCGCGAAGTTGATGCTATTGTTCATGTGGTGCGCTGTTTTGAAAATGACGATATTATCCACGTTGCTGGTTCAGTTGATCCAGCGCGAGATATCGAAATCATTAATTTAGAGCTAGGTTTAGCAGATTTAGCACAAATTGAACGGCGAATTGATCGCACTCGTAAACTAGCTCGCACCAGCAAAGATGCACAATTTGAAGTAACAGTTTTGGAAAAATTAACTGCTGCTTTAAATGAAGGAAAATCGGTGCGTCAAGTGAGTTTGAATGAAGAAGAAGCAGAAATTATTAAAGGATTAGGACTCCTTACTAATAAACCCATTATCTACGCTGCCAATGTATCTGAAGATGATTTGGCAACGGGTAATGCATTTGTAGAACAAGTCCGGCAAATTGCATCACAAGAAAATGCTCAAGTTGTTATAGTTTCTGCCCAAGTTGAAGCGGAATTAGTAGAATTACCCGAAGAAGACAAAGCTGATTTTCTGGCATCTTTAGGTGTAGAAGAAGGCGGCTTAAAATCTTTGATTCGTGCTACCTATACCCTTTTAGGTTTGCGGACATATTTCACAAGTGGCCCCAAAGAAACCCGCGCTTGGACTATTAACGCCGGAATGTCTGCACCCCAAGCCGCAGGCGTAATTCATAGTGATTTTGAACGAGGATTTATTCGTGCCGAAACCGTTGCTTATAACGATTTGGTAGCTACTGGTTCATTGAATGCTGCGAAAGAGAAAGGATTAGTACGTAGTGAAGGGAAAGAGTATATTGTACAGGAAGGAGACGTGATGTTATTCAGGTTTAACGTATAGGAAAAGATGAAAAATTAAAAATTAAAAATTAAGACCTTTTTAATTTTTAATTTTTATTTTATCTTCCACCGAAAATGTAGACATACGCACCAAAATTTTCATCATCCGTACCTACAATTACACCACCTTCATTACCAGGAATCAGTTCTATCCCTTCAATTTTATGGAAATCAGAGCGGTAAAGAGGAACAAATTGAGGATTCTGTCGCCATACTATTCTGTTACCATATAATCCTAGATAACCAGCCACATATAATGCTGATTGAAAAGGCCCATCATCTCCAGCATCATTTGCTGAACTCATGTATACAATCCCAACTGAGTCTACTTTAATATCTGAAATATGGCGAACATTACCAGATGGAAATGGTACTTTCAGATTTGCAGAACCTATAAGCTTGACTTGAAATTTAACCAGATCAAGCACTCCCCAGTAAACTCTTGCTGGTTGTTGTCCGTCACCTCGATGTGCCCAAATAGCAACTAATTTGCCATCTATATCTTGTAAACCAAATGCTTCAAAATTACTTCCTTCAATAATTCCTGGTAGATTAAATTCACTAATAACCGAGATAGTCTGATTTGCACGTTCTAATTTAATATAATAAGCTTTTCCAGAACTACTTAAAGCTATAAAAGTAGAGTTTGTCTTTCCTGGAACAGATGTTATAGCCTCTAAATCGACAGGTAATTCTGTGTTAATTTGCCAATTCAAAGGAAAATATTCAACTTTATTTTTATCTTTGATACTAATGATTGCTAGACGACCTTGGTTTTTCTTGTTGTCATGGACAATGAGAAAATCTTGACAATTACTTTGCTGTTCTAAAAGAGATATACCACTGATACCGAAATTGATACCACCACGTACAGGATACCAATCTTTTGCCCCAGCTTGCTGGGATATAAATAATAATATCCCCAACACTACTATATTTATAATTAACTTGGTTAACTGAACTTTATTAGGCATATTAACTGAATATAAATGCAGTCGTAAATTAATGTCCGATTTTAACTTACAAAACAGATTTTTAATCAAAAGTCAGCTTTAATGCCATATCAGCAGGTGTATTAAGCACATACTCATTCCAGAAACGCTACTAATTTCCTTATGGACTAAAGCTTTTGAGCTTTAGACAGCAGACCAGATCATACTAGACCTCAAATCGTCTGAAATTTTTGATGTAATTGATTATAATTTTGATCAACTTGCTATTGACATATATTGTCATATAGGATGTTATATGCAAGGAATGATACCAATTCAAGGAGGATAATGTAGGTAATTTGAGAGTGTGAAGGGAGTAATTAGTTGAGGTTTATATAGATATTTAAGGTATATATGAAGTTTTTTTTTGGCATTGAACATGAAGTCGCTTTTCTAAACAAGGAAGGCAAGTTTGCAGATTTTTCTCACACAAAATTTGCTGATTTCCAGCAAATTGTCGAAAGGTTACCCACATATCCTAATGATTATATTCAACTGCGTGTGGGTGATGCTGGTATTAAAAAGAAGAGGTGGTACATAGAAGGATTTGAAAGATTTGCTGATTCTGACAAGCCAATTGATTGTCTACCTAAAGGCATCGAAATTAGGACAACCATACACTCTAATATTGAAGCTGCTATTAGCGAATTATCAGAAAGTTTTCGCTTACTATGCGAGGTGGCTACTGATTTTGGCTTTTCACCAGTTCTAACCAGTTTTAATCCTTACAATCAAATTTTTGAACCTCAACCTCCCTTAAATGATTATGAAATTAGACAGCTACAGGCATACCCTGACGAACAAACTGCCAATATTTACATGGTGACATACGGCCCAGATTTAAACATTTCTGTGGCAGATTTATCTATTGAACGTGTGATTGATATTGGCAGAAAATTAACTTATTACAGCCCATATATTGTTCCTTTTAGTTATAGTTCTCCTTTTTATGAAGGAAATTTATGGGATGGTCTGTCAGTACGAACTTTTATTAGAACAGGCAAAAGACCAGCAGCACTAGTTTTTGTTCAGGAACAGAAACAACTGATTAATAGTGTACCTTCATTGACAAAAATAGCACGTATTTCTGCTGAAGTAGGTCGCATAGAATTTAAAGCTTTTGACAGTTGTGATGATTTTTCTATCTATGCGGCATTGCTAGCATTGTTAAAAGGTTTGATTATAGACGAAACTCTGTCAGGTAGAGCAACTATACCCGATGCATCTCTACACCAAATATCAGCTAAAGAAGGCTTTGAAAACGAAGATATTATGACTAATGCTAAAAAAGTTTTGCAAGCATCTGAGGTTGCCCTTGGGAATGATCCAGACATTCAACTATTAACACCATTGAAAGTATTGCTAGCAAAGCGAAAAACAAAATCCCATGAACTAATAGAAATATTTCAACGAGTGGGTTCTATAGAAGGGGCACTAAGGCAAACTTATCAAGTTTAAAAGTTAATCATCTAATCACTTCAAATCCTGCATTGGTAGTCGCGTAGCCCAACCCACTATCAATGATTTTTGGTGCGTTAGGACGCTTTGTCCATAACGCACCTTACCATACTCAAGCCAATGGGGGGCGGGATTTTCAGCGATTTAAAAAAGTGTGCGATCGCTCATACTATGACTCTAGCTGGTTTGAGCTAGCAGGCAAAGCTTTATGTCTACCTCCCGCTCCGTTAGAAGAATCTGGTGGTTGTGAAGGATTTGAGCGACCCGGACGCTTCTTGGAAAATATAGAAGCAGCCAAAGTTTTAACCAGAATGTACAGAATCGGCACTAAAAACAGACTTAAAAACGTCGCCAGCAATAGCCCTCCAAAAAGTGCTGTCCCTAGAGACCAACGGCTACTGGCTCCAGCACCCTCAGAAATCACCAAAGGCAAAAATCCTAACAATGCAGCAAAGGCAGTCATCAGAATCGGTCGTAACCGTTCTTCCCCTGCTTTCACCGCCGCCCGCGTGTAACTCATCCCTTGCTCATGCAGTTGATTGGCAAATTCTACGACTAAAATCGCGTTCTTCGCTGACAGACCAATTAAAGTTACCAAACCCACTTGGCAATAAATATCATTTACCACCTTCGGGAAAAGACTACCTGCCATGAAAATATTCGAGCGTAGCCAAATCGCAGTCATCGCTCCTAAAATTGCTAAGGGAACCGTCAACAAAATAATAATCGGGTCAACGTAGCTTTCATACTGAGCTGCCAACACTAGAAAGACAATAACGATCGCTAAAGCAAAAATCAAGCTTGTAGCTCCTCCAGAAGTCTTTTCTTGGAGATAAGTCCCTGTCCACTCGTAACCAAACCCTTGAGGTAAAATCTCTGCTGCTAACTCCTCCATTGCTTTAATTGCCTGTCCAGAACTAGCACCAGGAGCAGGAGCGCCTTGGATCTTGATTGACCTGTATAAGTTGTAATGTGAGATGGTTTTCGGCCCGACGAAGGGAGTAATTTGAACCAAATTACTTAAGGGAATCATCGCCCCACTCCCAGAGCGGACATACAGCTTGCCAATATCATCAGGATTAGAGCGGAACACACCATCTGCTTGGACATATACGCGGTACTGTCGCTGTCCCTGAACAAAGTTATTCACATACTGCGACCCCAAGTAAGTTTGTAGCGTCCCAAATACATCATTGATATCTACGTTGAGAGCTTTGGCTTGGTTGCGGTTTACCTGAATTTCAAATTGGGGAGTATTAGCAGTGAACTGGGTGAAGACTCGTTGTAAAACAGGCTTTTGATTTGCCGCTGCAATGAACTTTTGAGCAGTGTCAACCAAAGTTTCAATGGGGGCGGTGCCTGTTCTGTCTTGAAGGATAAACTCAAAACCCCCTGTAGTACTTAATCCTCGCACCGGAGGAGCATTGGCAGCGATCGCTCTAGCTTCTGTAATTGTGGCAAGCTTTTTATTAAGCTGCTGAAGTATGCCATACACAGACTGAGATTCTTTAGGTCTTTCCTTCCAAGGTTTGAGGTTGACAAATGCAATCCCCAAATTAGAAGCATTGCCATCGAAACCAAAGCCACTAATCATAAAACTAGCTCTGACTTCTGGAATCGCCGTCACATCCAGCGCAACCTGCTGCATCACAGATTCGGTATACTTCAAAGAAACCCCGTCTGGAGCCTGAACAATCACAAAGAAGTAACCTTGATCTTCCTCTGGAATGAATCCGGTAGGCACTGCTTTGTACATCAAAACCGTTGCTGTTAAACCAGCGATAAAAATCCCAATCACAATTGGTTTGACATGGGTGAGGAAGCTGACAAACCCGACATATCGGCGTGTAAACCAAGCAAATCCTCGATTAAACAGTGTAAAGAACCAACCTAAAGGGCCCTGTGGAGTAGCAGCAGGACGCATCAGAATGGCTGCCATACTCGGAGAGAAGGTTAAGGCATTGAAGGTTGAGATGCCAATGGAAACTGCAACAGTTAACGCAAATTGTTTGTAAACAATGCCAGTAGTGCCTGGAATGAATGCCACTGGAATGAACACAGCCATGAGTACGAGTGAAGTGGCAATGATTGCCCCAGACAACTCTTTCATAGCTTCCACAGCTGCTTGCAAAGGCTTCATGCCTTGCTCCAGCTTGACTGCAACTGCTTCCACCACAATGATGGCATCATCAACGACAATCCCGATCGCCAGTACGAAGCCAAACAAGGTAAGTGTATTAATTTGAAATCCTAAAACAAACAGAGCCGCACATGCACCAACAAGGGAAACGGGGATAGCAACTGTAGGAATAAGTGTAGTGCGCCAGTCTTGCAAAAACACAAAAATGACCAAGACTACTAGGATAATAGCCTCAACCAAGGTGTGCAGTACTTCTTCTAGGGAAATTTCCACAAAAGGAGTAGTGTCAAATGCCAACTGTGCTTTTAGTCCTGGTGGAAACCTCTTGGCTAGCTCAGTTATCTGTTCCTCTACAGCATGGGCAACTTGTAGGGCATTACTTCCAGGAAGCTGATATATCCCCAAACCTACGGCTGGCTTGGGATTATTCCCTGGTATGGTGAACCTAGCATCAGCCAGATAGCTTTCTGCTCCTAGTTCCACTCGCCCCACATCTCTAACCTTAACTAAGGTGCCACTGCCAGCTTCACCCACCTTTAGCACCATGTTCTCAAATTCAGACACATCTTTGAATCGACTGCTAGCCCGCAAAGCAAATTCAAAGTTTTGATTATCCGGTGCTGGTTCCCTACCAATTGCGCCTGCACCTACCTGAATATTTTGCTCCTGAAGGGCAGCTGTCACATCTTGAGGAGTTAGTTGGTATTGGGCAAGTTTATTTGGATCGAGCCACAGACGCATGGCATATTTACGCTCTCCAAAAATGGTGGCTTTTCCTACACCGGGAATTCGTTTTATTTGGTCGAGAATATAAAGGTCAACATAGTTACTGATAAAAATGTTGTCATACTCGTCATTTTCCGGGAAAAATCCATAGACTAGAAGCAGACTGCTCGATGCCGTTTCTACAGTTACACCTGTTCTTTGAATAGTATCTGGTAACTGAGGTGCTGCCAGAGCTTCTTTATTTTGAACGTTGACTTGAGCAATATCACTGTTAGTGTTAGTGGGAAAGGAGACAGTTATATTACTGGCACCATCATTACTAGTGTTAGAAGATATGTAAGACACGTCTTTAACACCATTAATTTGCCGTTCAATAATGTTGGTGACAGTGTTTTCAGTGGTTTGAGCATCTGCACCAATATTGTTAGAGCTAACAGTGATTTGAACTGGGGCCAAGTCTGGTAGCTGAGAAATAGGAAGAATCGGAATACAAATGCTTCCCAACAGCAAAATAATGAATGTACAAACGGTCGTCAAAACAGGACGTTTGATGAAGGTATTGACAAACATAAATTAGGGAATGGGGAATTGGGAATAGGGCATGGGGCATGGGGCATGGGGCATGGGACATGGGAAATAGATTAAGAATTTAACTTTTAGCCTCTACCTTCTGCCTTTGGCCTGTTGACAAATAACAAATGACAAATGCTTTCTACCTTCTGCCTTTTGCTAGTTGACAAATGACAAATAACAACTGACAAATAACAACTGACAACTGACTAATGATTAGATTACTTACATCCAGTTTGTATCGCAGGTTATTTTAAAAGTCCAAGATATACTACTATAACCAAATGGAATAGATTAAAATAACTAAACGGCATGGATGGTAACTTGCGCTTGCTTCGTTATTTTGTTGCCGTGGCTGAAGAGTTGAACTTCACCCGTGCTGCCGAACGATTATATATATCTCAACCAGCATTATCTAAGCAAATTCGCCAATTAGAGCGGGAAATAGGTATTGAACTGCTGCACCGTAGTAGTCGTGATGTGCAACTCACTGCTGCTGGAGAAGCACTTTTGCCTTTAGCCCAGCAACTTCTTCAAGATTGGCAGTTCACCTTGGTGACGGTGCGAGAAGTAGCGGCAAGCCAGGTGCAGAAATTACGCGTTGGTTTTATTTCCAGTATTGGCGGCGAATTCACAAAATCTATCCTGGCAAGGTTTCAAGCTTCACGACCAGGTTGGAAGGTAACGATACGTTTTTTTGAATTGTCAGACCCAACTGCCGGACTACTTTCTGGAAATTCCGATGTTGCTTTATTACGGTTGCCAGTTCCCAAGCAAGAAAAACTATCTACTGAAATTTTATTGATTGAACCAAGATGGCTAGCTTTATCCTGTGACCATCCCTTGGCGCAGCGCGAAGTTTTACAGATGGCAGATTTGGTTAATGAACCGTTTATTGCAGTGCCAGCTGAAACTGGTATATGGCGAGATCATTGGCTAGCAATAAATGAACGTCAAGGGCATCCAGTGATTATTGGTGCAGAAGTCAACAATACCAATGAGGTTATGGAAGCGGTGATTAATGGTCAAGGAGTGGCTCTAGTTTCGGAAACGACTACACGGGTTTATACCTTGTCTGGGCAGACTTTCCGCCCAGTTAAGGATGTCAGCCCCAGCATACTTGCTGTAGCTTGGCGACGAGACTCTTCTAATAATGTGGTTCAAGACTTTGTAAAAGCTTGTCTTGAGGTGAGTGGGAATAGGGCATAGGGCATTGGTTAGTTGTCAGTTGTCAGTGGTCAGTTGTCAGTTGTCAGTGGTCAGTTGTCATTCTCCCCTGTTCCCCTGCACCCCTGCACCCCTGCACCCCTGCTCCCCTGCTCCCCCATCTCCCCTACTGACCTTCTTCCGGCTCTTGAATTGCTTTACTTGGGGGAATCTGTTCAATGGGAATCAGTGTTTCCAGTACAGATTTAACAATTGGTGCAGCTACAGTGGAACCGTAAGCATTTTCTCCTTTTGGCTCGTCAACTAATGCAAACACTACATAGCGGGGTGATTCCACTGGTAAAATGGCCACAAAGCTTGTAATTCTAGCACCAGGGATGTAACCACCGTTAGGGCTAGCTTTTTGGGCTGTACCAGTTTTGCCAGCAATGCGATATCCAGGAATTTGTGAAAATTTGCCAGTTCCTTCATTAACCACAGTTTCCATCATTTCCACTACCTTTTGAGTTGTAGTAGTTGAGAAAATTTGGCGTGGTGTTGGATAAGTGGGTGTGTAATGCATCTGTCCTTTGCTGTCAATCAGTCCCCGGACTACATGGGGTGTGACCAATTTACCACCGTTGGCTAAAGCTCCGTGCATTTGTACTAGTTGTAATGGTGTTAAGGAAAAACCTTGACCAAAGGAAGTGGTGGCTGGCTCAATGGGAGATGCAATAAATTCTTCTTGACTTTTGAGCCGACCGCGAACTTCAAAGGGTAAATCTGTGTCAACGGTTTGCCCCAGACCCAAGCGTTCTAGCCAGTTGTAGTAGACTGAAGGGCGCAATCTTTGAATGATTTGTACCATACCAATGTTGCTAGAATTTTGCAGAATCTGAGCAATGTTGATCCGCCCATAACCGTTGTGTTCAGCATTTCTAATGGTGTAATTGGCGACTTGGATCGCACCAGGGTCATTAAATACATCATCTGGTTTGATGACACCATTTTCCAGTGCGATCGCTACATTCACAGGCTTAAAAGTTGATCCTGGTTCATAGAGATCGGCTACTGTCCAGTTTTTGAACAGTGAGATATCCGCTTTAGAATATTCATTGGGGTTATAAGTAGGCTGAGAAACCAAAGCCAGCAAGGAACCATCTAGGGCATCCATGACAATTACTGCCCCACGTTTAGCGCGAAATTTCTCCATTTGCTCTTTGAGAGCATTGCGGGCAGCGCGTTGCAGGCGACTATCGATAGTTAGTTGCAGTTGTAGGTCATCAAAATGGAGAAAGCCTTCAGGTGCATGATCTGGCATTAATGTACCGTTACCCGCCCGACTGAGCTTGACTGTTTGCACAGAACGTTCTAGTAACTTCTCTTGACTATATTCCACGCCTGCCTGACCACGACGGTCAAGATTTACGTAGCCGACTACATCAGCAGCCAAATCCTCTGGCGGGTAGAATCGTGAGTATTTTTGAATTAACTCTAGACCATTTAAGCGTAATCGGGTGATGCGATCGCCAGTTGCTTCTGGGAGGGCAGAGGCAAGTGTGATGCCAGTTTTTTGGCTTTGAAAAATTTTCACTAAGTCAGCAGCATTTTTGTCCAATAAGGGGGCAAGCTGCTCTGCCATTGCTTCATTAGACTTATCAAATAGCTTAGGATGGGCGAATAAAGTATATACTGGGCGGTCAACTGCTAATACATTGCCATTACGGTCTACTACCGGGCGACGAGGCATAAAAGGGCGCAAACTCACCATTTGCTGATTTCGTGCCTTCTGCGTCAGCTTCTGGCCCTGTACTATTTGTAACTGGTATAAATTAATAGCCAGTCCCATGCCAGCGGCAATTAACACGCCCCATACTATGAATAATCGAGATCTGGCCATCGCCATCGGATCTTGATTATGAGAGGCTGGTGTTTCCATCAACTTTTGCCTTGATGGCTTTTGCCGTCTTGTAAATGCTGGATTTTGTAACCTTCTAAATCTTAATCTACTTGGTGACTTCTGCATTGGGTTTGTCCTTTGTCAGTTGTCAGTTGTCAGTTGTCAGTTGTGAGCCACTACGAGAGAGGAGGTTTCCACAACGCTTGCTTTACTTGGGGAGCAAGTCGCTTGATGTGACTGGCTATCCCGTAGAGTGAAAACAAAAGCTAATTATTACACCAAATTTGCGAAGGTAGTATTCTTTGAGATTCTTGTAACAGCCTGATAATCTAAAATTTAAAATCCAAAATCTAAAATTGGTATTTAATGATTTTTACTACTGACTACTGACCACTGACTACTGACCTTAATATCCTCGTGGCGAGGAAGTTGGCTGTTGCATTTGGGGATTGGGTGTTGGGCTGGGGGTTGTTGATTGAGTAGTCCCAGATGGTAAACGCAAAAAAATCGTTCTGGCTGGAGTTGGTGATACCAGTCCTGCTGTTGGTTTTTGTGCTTCCTCAGCCATTTTGTTTGTCAATGTTGCATTGGTTGTTGTCAACTGTCGCTCACTCAGTCGCAGGCTGTCCAGTCTGCGTAAGTCCTGACTCCAAAGTTGCCGGGAATAGACTGTCCAACCATAAACAACCAAAGTTGCTACCACCAACAAAAACGCTACAACTGAGGTATAACGATGTGACTTATACAACCACAGCAACCACAGAGGTGATGCTGTAGAACTAGGCATTGTAGGCAGACTCACAGAGCTAGTCTTGGAAATTTTTGGCATAGCACTTGACTTGCCTGGGAGGTTAGAAACTTGTTGGCTATCCAACTGTGACACCCCACTAGTGACTGCAACCGATGAATCTTTTGCAGAACGCCGTTGGTTTTGGGAGCGAATCGCTGGGGTTTGGGCAGCAAGTGTGTTGTCATTTTGCACGGCTGACCCTAGACGCCCAAAAAGGCGCTTCTTGGACGGGGTGGTAGAATCTCGCCGGAACCGGGTACTAGTTACAGAAACAGCTGATTTGCGAGCAGCAGCCATAAGTTTTTTAAGTAGGAAAATACTGTATTTTAAACTAATTGTCTGTTTTTGCTAAGGTTAAAATTGTCTTTTGTGCGATCGCTACACATAACACCCTACACTGTTTCAAGTGTTCTGATAGCTAGCTACATCATTGTTTGCATCATCTGGGTATTGCAGTGCTTGCAATTCAGTAGATAGTAATTTAGACAGCCTGCTGATTCGGGTATTGCCTCTAAGTATGGCAACGCAATAGGTCAAGGGCCAAGAGTCTATGAAAAACTCCATGCCACTTGCGACCCTAGAATTTTTGGGCATGAGGAACTCATACCAAGTCGCATTCAGAGATAGTAGCTTAGGGAACTCTTGAGCAGAGGGGAAGAAATCGTACTACTTCAAACTGCAACTTAGTATCAATACCCCTCTAGGGATCAGGGGCGACGGACAATGGAAGAGCCACTGCTTTTGAGGTAGCCACTTCAGGAGCCTGACCTGAAAGGGTGTAACTCTCCATGCCTATTCGGCATGGAGTTGCAAAGGCAATTTTCAATGGAAATATGACAATGTTTGATATCATATATAGATTTGTCGCCCTACTTGGTAATTTACATTCGCTGATTAAGTTACTTTGCTCGTAAATCAGAAATTGCAGAAAATCATTATCGTATCGCATAATAACTAATCCAAAAAAAAACAACCTCAAGTATTGTTTTTAGATATGTCATCGGTTGACATTTAAAAAATCACGACAAATAGGTTATCGTATTCAACAGGCGAAATATTTTTATTGCCACAATTTGGTGAAAGAGGAGTTATGAGAACAAAGATCTTTGGTTTAGCGCTGATATTAAGTCTGGCTGGCGCTCTCGGAGCCTGTGAAAGTAGTTCCACTGGGCCTAGTACTACTACCACTACAACTCCAGCCGCTGGTGAACCGACTGATGCTGGGTCTCCAGCTACTACCCCGACTACTACTCCGGCGGCTACTACCCCGGCTACTCCGGCTACTACTCCGGCTGCTAGCCCTACTAAAAAACCCTAAATCATCGGTCTCATATCACACTGAAAACAGGTTAGTGATAGTGCTGCTCAGTATGTAGCTTAGGTTGATTAGTTGTACACTAATGTCAAAGTATCCTCTTATCAGTGGATAAAAGCCTTAAGCTTGCTAAAGTATCCGTTAATTAGAGCAGCAAGTAGAGGACACTTGTGAAGACGGTCTTGTCCGTAAGCAAGTGTCCAACTAGAAACTAAGAAAACTTTGTTTCAAGACTTAACTACTAGTCCGCTAAAGTCTTTTCGACAGGTAGGGAAAGCGCAAGGGGCAAAGGAAAAGGGTTTTAATCCTTTCCCCTTGAACAAGCATCTCTTTAAATTACCTGCACCTGCCACTTGTGTAGTGGATTACTAGTTGATTGTGGAAATTTCACCCCTTGTAGGTAAATGATTTCCCGCTGTGAATATTTGAGATTGCTGAAGCTATTGAGTTTTGCAAGACAAAAAAATACATAATGATCACTGGCAACTGCTTTTAACCATTGGCTTTAGTCTCTCCCTCATGTGGAAAAGTAACTGGGTAAAATGGCTGAGCTTTGCCAGATTTTTGTTGGGAAATTTGCTCTTTAAACGTAGAAGGCAGGGGATGACTGATGACTGATGAACGTCAGTTTGCTCAAGTCGGGAAACCCTTCCTGTGCAACTGGCTCCTGATGACTGATGAACGCCAGTCGCCTCAACGGGGGGAACCCCCGCACGGCGCTGGCTCCTGATGACTGATGACTGTGAACAATGGAATATTTTTTTACTTGAAAGTCCCTAATTAAGCGGATTTGATATGAGGGGGATAACTCCTAATTCCTAACTCCGTGTCTCAGCACTCACCATTCAGTAACGATTTGTGGAGATGGGGATAATGAGAAGGAGAAAACGAATATTGTTTTTGGTTTTAAGTTTCAGTACTGGTATTTGGGTGTGGTTGAGTAGTCATTGGGGAACACAGGTAATGGCATTACCACCACCAGAGGATACACCGGAAGAAATATTGCGAACAGAGATTATTGTAGACGCGCGATCGCCTATTGATGGCAAACCCTTGAACGCTGCTGAGTATTTAGAATTACAAGAGCAACTGCAACAAGCACCACGACCGACACTGAATAGCAAAATCCGCGAACAGGTTTTTCTATTACGGATACGTAAGACCTTGCTTCAGCTTTTTCCATTTTTAGATTTGTGACAAAGGAGGCAGTGGTCAGTTGTCAGTGGTCAGTTATCAGTTGTCAGTGGTCATTAGTTATTTTCCCAATGCCCCATGACGCCATTTGCTTCAAGTCTGGCGACCGAACGCAGTGACTCCCCCATGCCCCATTCCCAATTCCCAATTTCCAACAAGACAACACAGGCGACAAAATTGCAAATAAATGTAAAGAATATATATAGATATTAGAAAAACACATTTAGTCAATCATCATATTTCACGTAGGTAGCTTCATGTCCATGACTACAATCGCCCCTGAACAAGTAAACTGCATCGTTTGGAATCAACATTCCGATCCCTTTGAAATACTCGGTTCTCATCCCATAGAGCAAAATGGCAAAAATGTCTGGGCTGTGCGAGCCTACCTACCGGATGCTAGTGCAGCCTGGGTAATCCTTCCTGAGCAAAGGCAGGAATACCCGATGCAGAGTGTACATCATCCCCATTTTTTTGAATGTACGATTGAAGCAGCAGAACTAACAAATTACCAGTTACGGATTAAAGAAGGGGAACATGAGCGTGTTACTTATGACCCTTATGCTTTCCGTTCTCCTCGCCTGACAGACTTTGATTTACATTTATTCAGTGAAGGAAACCACCACCGGATTTACGAAAAATTGGGAGCGCATCCCACACAAGTAGACGGCATTCCAGGCGTTTACTTTGCTGTTTGGGCACCTAATGCCCGTAATGTTTCCCTGCTGGGAGATTTTAACCAATGGGATGGACGTAAACACCAAATGCGTAAAGGCCCAACAGGTGTTTGGGAATTATTTATTCCTGAATTAAAAGTGGGAGACCATTACAAATACGAAATCAAAAATAATCAAGGACACATTTACGAAAAAAGTGACCCCTACGGTTTTCAGCAAGAACCCCGCCCTAAAACAGCATCTATTGTTAGTGACTTAGATAGTTACTCTTGGAATGATGAAGACTGGTTAGAAAAGCGGCGACATACTGACCCTTTAACTCAACCGATCTCAGTCTACGAAGTACATTTAGGCTCTTGGCTACATGCTGCTAGTGCGGAACCTGCGAAATTGCCTAATGGTGAAACTGAACCTGTGGTAGTTGTTTCCGAACTCAAGCCAGGGGCACGTTTTCTCACCTACCGGGAATTGGCAGACCGCCTCATTCCTTACGTCAAAGAATTGGGTTACACCCATGTGGAACTGCTGCCGATCGCAGAGCATCCCTATGATGGATCATGGGGTTATCAAGTCACTGGGTATTATGCCCCTACCTCGCGTTTTGGTAGCCCAGAAGATTTTATGTATTTCGTTGACCAATGTCACCTCAACGGTATTGGTGTAATAGTGGATTGGGTTCCTGGTCATTTCCCTAAAGATGGTCATGGTTTAGCTTTCTTTGATGGTACTCACCTCTACGAACATGCTGATTCTCGTAAAGGCGAACACAAAGAATGGGGTACTTTGGTGTTTAACTATAGTCGCCATGAAGTTCGCAATTTCCTAGTGGCAAATGCGCTTTTCTGGTTTGACAAGTACCACATTGATGGTATGCGTGTTGATGCTGTTGCTTCCATGCTTTACCTTGACTATTGCCGCAAAAATGGAGAATGGCTGCCAAACCAGTACGGTGGTAGAGAAAACTTAGAAGCAGCAGATTTCTTACGTCAGACAAATCACCTCATTTTCAGCTATTTCCCTGGCGTTGTCTCAATTGCTGAAGAATCTACTTCTTGGCCGATGGTATCTTGGCCGACCTACACAGGCGGACTCGGCTTTAACATGAAGTGGAATATGGGCTGGATGCACGATATGCTCGACTACTTCAGCATGGATCCTTGGTTCCGCCAGTTCCATCAAAACAATGTCACCTTTAGTATGTGGTATAACCACAGTGAAAACTTCATGCTGGCTCTGTCTCACGATGAAGTGGTGCATGGCAAGAGCCATATTATCGGCAAAATGCCGGGGGATAGATGGCAGAAGTTTGCTAATGTGCGTTGTTTGTTTACTTATATGTTTGCTCACCCAGGCAAGAAAACCATGTTTATGAGCATGGAATTTGGGCAGTGGAGTGAGTGGAATGCTTGGGCAGACTTAGAGTGGCATTTATTACAACATGAACCTCATCAACAGTTGAAGAAGTTTTTCCAAGATTTGAATCATCTCTACCGTAGTGAACCAGCTTTATATACTCAAGATTTTGCCCAAGCTGGTTTTGAGTGGATTGATTGTAGCGATAATCGCCATAGTGTAGTTTCGTTCATTCGCCGCGATAAGGATTCTGATGATTTTGTAGTTGTGGTTTGCAATTTTACACCACAACCCCATTCTCACTACCGTATTGGTGTACCTGAACAAGGATTTTATACCGAGTTGTTTAATAGCGATGCTCGCCAGTATGGTGGCAGTAATATGGGCAACTTAGGCGGTAAGTGGGCAGACCAATGGTCACTGCATAATCGTCCTTATTCCCTGGATTTGTGTTTACCACCTTTGGGTGTGTTGATTCTGAAATTAGATCGGAAGAAAACAGCTGAGGCGTTGCAAGGTTAATTGAGAGGGTGGGCATAGTCCCACCCTTAATTTTTCAGCGATCGCATTTGTGTTGATGAGGGACAAGCGATCGCTCATCAATATTATTCCTGTTCTAAAATCACGTGAGTTCGATAAACCTCTCCCCAACCCCTCTCCGACGCGGAGAGGAGCTTTGAAATTCTTGGTAAAGAACGAAAAATTGCTGTTGTTTTAAATTCCAGAAATTTGCGGTGTTGACGCTGGCGCGATAACGCACCCCCCTCCCGTAGGTGCGCCTGCGTTGGAGACTCACGTTACTTAACATCGCCCTTGATATTACTTCCGTCGCCCTTGATATTACTTCCGTCGCCCTTGATATTACTTCCGTCGCCCTTGATATTACTTCCGTTAGCCTTGATATTATTTCCGTCGCCTTTGATATTACTTCCGTCGCCCTTGATATTATTTCCGTCGCGTTTTTTGTTAAAACTGCTTTTATTTTTCTGATACTACGGACTACCATTACCTGCCTCACGTATGTGTTTTAGTTCTAACTTTGTACTGATACCAATTCTCTGTAACAATGCGCTTAATAATTACCCCCCGGCTACGCCGTCCCCCCTTACCAAGCTACCGTGTATACACAAATGATCTAATCACTCTAAATCTCGTTTTGTATGGGAGCCAAAGATTTACGGTGCGTTATGGACGATAGTCCATAACGCACCGTACCAAACTGAAATCTTTTGTGGACAAGGTTTTTTTACTTGTGTGTACACCGTAGCCTTACCAAGGAGGGCATGGAAAAGAAGTTGCCAATGCCCTATACCCCAAGCGGCGGGACGGCTATCCTTCTTCACCCACAAGGAGATGGAGTTTATCGCCGCTTTCAATCTTGTTAATAACTATACAAATTTTTGCGGTATTCCCTGAGACAAAACACAGCTTTAGTCAGACAAACTAATTATAGAAACTCCTTTAAGGAATACTTTTATGCCACGTCAAAAACGTACATCTCGGATTCTAGAAAAAGCTCAATTAAGATCCTCCAGTCTCAAAGCCGTTGACCCTAACATGGATTTTGGGGATACTCGCAATTTGCAAAATCTCACACAACTAATTGAACAGTTACGCACAAGAATAGATGCTTATAACACTGCTTTATCTGTGATAGACTCTTCTAAAACCGAGATAGAGAAATTAGAGAAAACCTTAGCAGACCTGACAGACAAGATGCTGTTAGGAGTTGCTTTTAAATACGGCAAAGACAGCGTTGAATATGAAATGGCGGGTGGAGTTCGTAAAAGTGAACGTGTCCGTAGAATCAGAACAGGTCGTTTAAAAGCAGCTGTAGAAAAAATATCTGATGAAAACAGTAAAACTGCGTAAACTAATTTAAGCAGCAGCGATCGCACTTCTTTTATTTATTCATCATCTCTGCAAAAGGGCGATCGCTTGGAGTATTATTTGCACAAGTCAGCACGATCGCACTTCTTCCTACCAATCAAGTAATATATTAAATATCAGCGCTGGCTACTCAACATTTAAAACGCCATGTCAGAAATAGTAGTTGCACCATACGTCACCCTACCACCAACCCAAGCAGAATTACCATACGACGACGGTATCCCAATGGAAAGCCAACGACATAAAATGCAAATGGATCTGTTGATTGATGCTTTAGGTATTTGGTTGGAACAACGAGAAGACGGATATGTAAGCGGTAATATGTTTGTCTACTATAGTCTGGCGCAAGTCAAAAACCAGGATTTTCGAGGCCCTGACTTTTTTGTAGTCTTAGGAGTACCTAAAGTAGAAAGGCGCAGTTGGGTTGTTTGGGAAGAAGGTAAAAGCCCAGATGTAGTTATTGAGTTGCTATCTGAGAGTACCGCCCAAGCTGATAAAAATGAGAAAAAGCTGATTTATCAAAATAAGATGCGCGTACCAGAATATTTCTGGTTTGATCCTTTTAATCCTGAAGATTGGGCTGGTTTCTTTCTTGGGGGTTTAGTTTATCAACCAATAATACCAAACGCTGAGAATCAATTAGTAAGTCAAGTATTAGGATTATCATTGGTACGTTGGCAAGGTAATTACAAAGGTGTTGAAACAACTTGGTTACGCTGGGCATCTTTGGAAGGAATATTGTTGCCAACTGCCGAAGAAATTGCCAAACAAGAAAGTCAACGTGCAGAACAAGAAAGTCAACGTGCAGAACAAGAAAGTCAACGTGCAGAACAAGAAAGTCAACGTGCAGAAAGAGCAGAATTGCAATTGAAACAAACAGCGCGTAACTTACTTCAGTCAGGTATGACTGTACAACAAGTAGCTGATATCACGGGTTTGTCTGAATCAGAAATAAACAACAACTGATACCATTTTGGGTTTTATACCGATTTAAATAATCTTTGTGATACATGGATTAACTGTAGGGGTGTACAGCTGTACGACCCTATAAGATATCTGTTGCATTCTTTTTTCAAATTGGTATTAAATTTTAGATTTTGGCTTGTTAAAGAGTTATGCATCATATCTCTTGGTGCGTTAAGCGTTGCTATAACGCACCCTACAATTGAAGGTTGACTAAATCAAAAATAAATAACAACTGACAACTAACAACTAACAACTAACAACTGACAATTCATCAAAAATACCGTTGCAATAAACCAACAATTACTTCCGGTAATTCCAGATGAGGCAAGACTCCGGCATCTGCGATCGCATAAAAATATCGAATTGCACTTATATTTAAATTAGCCAAGCGTCGCCCTAGTTTGACGCTGGTAAATTGTGCCTTTTCTCCCCAAAATATCACAGTGGAAATTTGCAATTGTTGAATGTACAAAGCTAAATCAAAATAAAGATCGCCTCGCAAAAAAGCTAAAGCGGCAAATTTAGCATTTGGCTGTTGTGCAGAAGTTAAATAAGCCTCTACCATTTCTTGAGAAACTCGTTCTGGTTTAGCAAACAGAAAACTTTGTAAAAAGTTTCTTACTGCCAATTCGTTTTCAGCACCAAGAGCATAAATTAAATTATCCAACACAGGGGTATTGATTACCGATAGTGGAAGTCTGCGCCCAGCACCTTGGCCAAAATCATCAAACCCAGAAGGACAAACCAAAAAGAGTTCTTGGAATAATTCAGGTTGAATGATAGCTAGACGGATAGTTAAAGCAGCCGTTAACGAAGAAGCTACCACCGTTACAGGTTCGCGGCAAGTTTGAGTGATAAACTCTGCGATCGCACTCAGATAGTCTTTAACTGTATAATCTCGCACAGGATGGGCAGATTCTCCCCAACCGATTAAATCTGGGGCTAAAATCCGGTGCGTAGAGGCAAAAGCCGGATAAACCTTAGACCATTCATAAGCTGAAGCCCCGCCACCAAAGTTGTGGAGAAACACTAGTGTCGGTAAACCTTCAGTAGCTGCATTTAACCAGGGTGCATCTGTCTGGGTATAGTAAACCATTTTTCCCAGAGATGTATTAATGACTTTATGCCCAAAGCCAGAAGGTTGAAACTGAAGCATAATTAATTGGGAATTAGGAATTGGGAATTGGGAATTGGGAATTGGGAATTGGGAATTGGGAATTGGGAATTAGGAATTGGGAATTGGGAATTAGGAATTGGGAATTGGGAATGGGGAATTGTTATTAGTTATTTCTCCCCTGCTCCCCTGCTCCCCATCTCCCTCATCTCCCTCATCCCCCTCATCTTCCCTGCTCCCCTGCTTTCTTGTCTCCTGTGATTTGAACAAGTTGATCGAGATTATCGCCGCTGATGTGATAAGCTGCTCCAAAACCAATGACAAAACGACCTGCATTAGGAGTTAGCCGAAAAATCCGAAAGTCAGTCAAGCCGCGTAAAACTTCAATGATTTCACCAAAACGTTCTTGAAATTGTTCAACAATTTGATTCCAAGTTGCAGTTTCACGTTCTATGAGAGTAGCTGTACAATCAAAACTCAAACGGCGACGAGCAAAAATTTGCTCAGTCTTAGCTTCATCCTCAATCAACAAAACACTAACATGAGGATTAACTTGAATATTTTGGGTGTGGGTCGAAAGTCCACTGACATAAATGTAGATATTCTTAGAATCATCCATCACAAAAGGAGCGTAGCTAGCATCCGGTATTCCTTCTTGATTGATGGTACTAATAATTACACTGCCTAATTCTTGCGGAAAACTTTCGTACTCAGCTTGAGCTTTTTCAAGTTGGTTCATAATAAGTCAATAACTGTTTGATTAATAGCTCATTCTTAAGTATCGTAACGTTTGTTAGTTGTCAGTTGTCAGTTGTCAGTTGTTATTTCTCCCTTATCTCCCTCATCTCGCCCTGCTCCCCAGCTCCCCTGCTCCCCTGTGCCCCTAATCCCCACTCCCTTTCGGTCGTGGGGGCCCCGAGTTCCCCTGCTCC
>NZ_JAECZC010000059.1:0-13918 GCF_016056305.1 Amazonocrinis nigriterrae CENA67
GTAGGGAGTGGGGGGAGATGAGGGGGATGAGGGAGATGAGGGGGAAATTTTTACCTCAATTACCAATTACCAATTACCAATTATCAATTCCCAATTACCAATTCCCAATTCCCAATTCCCCATGCCCTAAAGATTACTTTCAATTAACTGCCGATACTCGCTCTTTTGTTTAACACCTTTGAGTTCCTTGACCAATTCCTTATTTTTGAAGAATTGGACTGTTGGGGTGCCTGTGACAGCGGCATTTTCGGCGATTTCTCGGTCTTTGTCGATGTCAATTTCTACAAAGTGAATCTTGCCGTCAAATTCATCTACTACTTTATTTAGTATCGGTTTCAGGGTATGACAAGGGCCGCAACCAGGAGCAACATATTTGACAATGAGCAAGCGATCGCTTTCGTGGAACAATTTACGCAAGGCATAACCGCCTTGGTGGCGTGTGGCTTGCAAGTTAAATCCTGCTTCTTCCTCGGCTTCTGTTTTCTTGGCAGCTGGCTGATGTTCTAATTCGTTATCCAGTATTTCTGGTTGTCGATGGAATTCTTGAATCAAACCACTCGAAGACAACCAGCGTTCTGCCAACATCGCCGCCATACAACCGGTACCAGCAGCTGTGATTGCTTGACGAAATTCATGATCTTGCACGTCGCCAGCAGCATAAACGCCTTCTACACTCGTTTCTACAGAACCGTTTTTGGTGACAATATAACCCACTTCATCAAGTTCTAATTGCCCCTTAAATAAGGAGGTGTTGGGAGTGTGACCAATGGCGTAGAATAGTCCTTTGGCGTTGAGTTTGCTTTCTTCACCAGTTTTGGTATTGCGGATTTTCACCCCTTCCATATGACCGTTACCGAAAATATCCACGGCTTCTGTGTTCCAATGCACTTGGATTTTCGGGTTACTCAAAACTCGGTCTTGCATCGCTTTAGAAGCCCGCATTTTATCGGTGCGAACTAACATATTTACCTTAGAACCATACTTAGTCAGGTAAATTGATTCTTCCGCCGCTGAGTCACCAGCGCCAATGACAGCTAGTTCTGCACCGTGGAAAATTGGTGTTGCACCATCGCAAATTGCACAAGCTGAAATACCGCGACTCCAAAATTCATGTTCGCTAGGTAAACCTAAACGCTTGGCTGTGGCACCAGTGGCAATGATGATGCTATTGGTTTTAAATTCCCTTTCTTGCGATCGCACTATGAAAGGACGCTGACTTAAATCAACAGATATCACATCCTCAGTATATAGTTCAGCCCCCCAGCGCTCAGCTTGCGCCTTCATCTGATCCATCAGTTCTGGCCCCGTAATGCCTTGGGGAAATCCAGGAAAGTTTTCTACCTCCGTCGTTGTCATCAATTGCCCACCAGGCAACCCCCCGGCTTGGAAACCTTCAAAGACAACGGGTTTTAGGTTAGCTCGTCCTGCATAAATAGCGGCTGTGTACCCTGCTGGCCCAGAACCGATAATCACTAAGTTTTCTACAGTCGGGTTAGTCATGACAGTAAAACAAACTCATAACGACTACGTTTAATATAGCATAATAAATTGGGAATTGGGAATTGGGCATTGGGAATGGTGCATGGGGCATGGGTTGAGTTATTTTCTCCCTCATCTCCCCAATCCCCAGTCCCCTATGTACAATGGTCAGCGTATCTTGCTTAATGCAGGCGATCGCAAATGACCATTACTAAACGTCAGCTACCAACATTTCTACGCTTTGCCAAAAGTCCCAATCTTTCCCAGAAATTAATGGTGATTGGGTTAGTTATTACTTTATTTTTCATATTTCTAGCTTTCTTTGCGCCTGTATTTCAGGCTTGGGGATGGCTGCAAAACCCGAAGGAATTTCTCTCTAACCTCCCTCAGCAGCCACCATCAGGCGAACATTGGTTTGGTACAAGTCGTCTAGGCAATGATGTATTCTCCCGCACGGTATTTGGCGCTCAAGCAGCACTGCAAGTAGTAATTTTAGCTACAGCGCTGAGTATGGTTATTGGTGTGCCATTGGGGATGGTGAGTGGCTATCTCGGCGGTAGATTGGATAAGGTGTTGCTGTTTCTCATGGATAGCATTTACACCTTACCGGGTTTATTGTTGTCAGTGACGTTAGCATTTGTAGTCGGGCGGGGGATATTGAATGCTGCGATCGCCATTAGTATTGCTTACGTTCCCCAATATTACCGTGTTGTTCGCAACCACACTGTGAGCGTGAAAACTGAAGTTTTCATTGAAGCGGCTCAAGCAATGGGCGCTTCCACTTGGATTGTACTTTCTCGCTATTTATTTTTCAACGTCATTCAAAGCGTACCTGTATTATTTACGCTGAACGCCGCCGATGCAATTTTAGTATTAGGCGGCTTGGGCTTTTTGGGGTTAGGGCTTCCCGAAGAAGTGCCAGAATGGGGACATGATTTAAAACAAGCTCTAGAAGCACTACCTACTGGCATTTGGTGGACTACGCTTTTCCCTGGTTTAGCAATGACATGCATGGTGGTAGGGTTATCACTACTTGGTGAGGGGCTAAATGAATTTGTCAATCCCCGATTACGGCGAGAAAATGGAATCCGGAAATAGTTAAGAGTCAGTTGTTATTTGTTAGTGGTTAGTTGTTAGTGGTCAGTCGTAATGAACTGTTATAAAGTTGACAACTAATAAGCACTAGTACACCATTGAGACAACTATTAGTCCAACACTGCATTAAAAGATTTTGTCCCTCTAACAACTGACAACTGACAACTGACAACTAACAACTGACACCAACTAAACAGTTTCATCGTCTAAATTTTTTGTATTTGTAATTGAGAGATTTGTGTGAAAGATAACCTTACTTTAATTGCCGCCGCAGCTGGCGGGTTTATGCTTTCTGTTGCCCTTGCTGGTATCTTAAGGGGTACACCAATTACAGCTTGGCAAGAGCAATCGAGTTTTCGTTCTGCGGTTGTGACTGATTTACGCATCACTGCGAAAAATACAGAAGACTCGCAATTGTTTAGCGCCAAAATCCGAAAAAGCTAATATGCCTCTGGTTGTGAAAATTTGACAGTGGTGAATCCTCAAGTAATTGGTATCGATTTGGGAGGAACAGCGATTAAGCTGGGGCGTTTCAGTCAAGATGGTACTTGCCTGCAATCTTTGACTGTGCCAACTCCCCAACCCTCCACACCAGAAGCAGTCCTGGCTGTAATGGTAGATGCGATCGCTCAAGTTGACTTGGATAATCAAACTGTTGCCATTGCTGTGGGTACTCCCGGCCCAGCTGACGCAACAGGACGTATTGCCAAAATCGCTATTAATTTGGCAGGTTGGCATGATGTGCCTTTGGCTGACTGGCTAGAAGCCAAAACTGGCAGACCTACCGTTGTGGCTAACGATGCTAACTGTGCAGGTTTGGGAGAAGCTTGGCTAGGCGCTGGTCGCCGCTTTCAAAATTTCATCCTCTTGACTTTGGGGACTGGTGTTGGTGGGGCGATTATCCTCGATGGTAAACTGTTTACTGGACATCAAGGAGCAGCTGGAGAATTGGGTTTAATCTCGTTCAACCCCGATGGCCCCATGTGTAACAGCGGCAATCAAGGCTCCTTGGAACAATATGCTTCGGTAATCGCTATTCGTCGCCGCACAGGCAAGGAACCAGCAGAATTAGGCGCTCTTGCTGAAGCTGGAGATGCTCAAGCCTTGACTTTTTGGGAAGAATATGGTAAGGATTTGGGTATAGGTTTAACTAGTCTAATTTATGTTTTGACACCGGAAGCGATCGTTATTGGTGGCGGTGTCAGCGCTAGTTTTAAGTTTTTCTTACCAGCGATGCAGGCAGAAATTGAAAAGCGAGTCATGTTGACATCGCGCCTGGGTTTACAAATTTTGCCAGCAGAATTAGGTAACACTGCGGGAATGGTGGGTGCAGCGAAATTGGCATGGCAACACCATTGGGGATTTTGAAATTATTTTCAATTATGGTTCAAATTATCCAAGCTAGAGACATTAGTCTTTACGAATTAGAAGAAAAATTTGGTTTAAAACTTACTACAGACAGCAACTTCTTCACAGAATGGACAGAAAATTTACCGACTCTGACTGATGCTGAAAAGCAAGCTTTGGAACGAGTGAAAAGTAACTATTTAAATTTGAATCAGCGCCGTCTGATGTCAGAAGAGGCGGTAAAGATGGTAGTGCTGTCTCCTTTACTCGATTTAGCTGGATTTTATCAACCACCTTTTGAGATTGAAACCGAAACTTCTATTGAAATTTCTGCTGAAGACGAAAGTTTTCTTGTCAGAGGAAACATTGATGTCTTAGTCATTCAAAAACGTCTTTGGGTACTGGTTATCGAATCTAAAAGTAGTAAATTCGATGTCATGGTAGCCTTATCCCAAGCACTAGCTTACATGCTTGATAATCCCAATACTGTACAACCGATTTTTGGTTTCCTGATTAATGGTAGAGAGTTTGTTTTTATCAAATTGATTCAACAAGAACAACCCCGATATGCACGTTCTTATGCTTTATCAATTGAACGTGATTCAGAACTAGATCAAGTACTTAGTGTATTGAAACGTTTGCAAGAATTGATAGGTTAAGCGAATTTTAGATTTTAGATTTTAGATTTTAAATTATGCCTAATGTGAATTAAAAACGACTCTTATTCCATAAAGCTTTTGAGGGCCAGTAGGGTGTGTTATGCCGTAGGAATCGCGCACCTTTAATTATTGGCGGTGCGTTGCGCTGTGCGACAACGCACCCTACATTTTATTAATTCAATCCAAAATCCAAAATTCAAAATCCAAAATTTAATTCTGCTATTTTTTCAAGAAAAAGAATATCCAGTTTCCTTTTGAATGAATTGTAAAACTTTTTCATAAGAGTCGGGATTACTCACGGGGTTGATGACAATGGGGATAGTCCCATCTGGTAACCAAAAAGTTATCCTGCCATTAGATTCCTGACAAAAGGAACTAACGCAGGTGAGATTAATTACATATTCATTTTTTTCATAAATAATTTTTACCCAGTAGGCATTCTCTATTTCTAATCCAGTGACGCGTTCTAGATAATCGAGAACCTTTTGATAGTCTTCTGGATTACTTTGTGGGTTAATCACAATAGGAATAGCACTATCGGGCAACCAAAAAGTAACCCTGCCATTGTTTTCGTAACAAAAAGCATTAACATGGTCGAAATTGACTACATATTCTTTCCTCTCGTAAAGGATTTTCACCCAGTACGCCACAACATCTCCTCAAGTCCAAAGTTTACGAAAGATAGCCACCCTGAATGTTAAAAAATTTCCTGAAATCCCAAGTCAATGTTGCTGCGCGTTAATTCAAAAATCAAAAATCATCTTTTTAATTTTGAATTGATTAAGACACCTCTACAGGTGTTTGTAAACCAGAGGTTGAATGAGTACGGGCGATCGCAGCTTGCATAAATCCTTTAAATAAAGGATGAGGAACGCTAGGACGCGATTTAAACTCTGGATGAAATTGGCAAGATACAAAAAATGGGTGTTGGGGAAATTCCACAATTTCAACTAAGCGTCCATCGGGAGAAGTGCCGCTAATGATATAGCCAGAATCTAACAACAGCTGGCGGTAAGTATTATTGAACTCGTACCGATGACGATGCCGTTCATAAATGATTTTTTCTTGATACAACTGGAAAGCTAAACTATTGGGCAAAATATGACAAGGATATAAACCTAAACGCATTGTCCCGCCTAAATCAACTACGTCTTGTTGTTCTGGCAGCAGGTTAATCACTGGATAGTTAGTATCAGGGTCGAATTCTGCACTGTTAGCACCTGTTAAGCCTCCGACGTTTCTAGCCCATTCAATGACGGTACATTGCATTCCCAAGCATAAACCTAAGAAGGGAATTTGGCGATCGCGGGCATATTTAATGGCGGCGATTTTGCCGTCTACTCCCCGAATACCAAAACCTCCAGGCACAACTATGCCATCCACACCCGCTAGATAAGTTTCGGCTGGTTCTGTCTCCAACTTTTCTGAGTTCACCCAACGCAAGCGCAAATTGCCATAAGTAGCAATGGCAGCATGTCGTAGTGCTTCCACTACAGAAAGATAAGCATCACCTAAGCTGACATATTTACCGACAATGGCAATTTCCACTGGGTATTTAGGACTGTACAAGCGTTCTACCATTGTTTGCCACTGCACGAGATTGGGTTGGCGTTGTTCCATGTGCAGCAACTTCAAGGCTTGCTGTGCCAGTCCTTCCCGTTCCAAAATCAGCGGTACTTCATAAATACTGCTGGCATCTGGGGAGGTAATCACACATTCTTCCGGGACATCACAAAATTCTGACAATTTGCGTTTTAATCCCACGGGGATGGGGCGATCGCACCGACATACTAAAATATCTGGTTGGATGCCAATAGATCTGAGTTCTTTGACTGAATGCTGTGTCGGCTTCGTTTTCATTTCACCGGCTGAGGCAATCCACGGTAAGAGTGTGACATGCATATACAGCACATTCTGCCGTCCTACCTGCTTCCGTAACTGGCGGATAGCTTCCAAAAATGGTAGTGATTCAATATCTCCCACCGTACCACCAATTTCTGTAATTACCACAGATGGGTTCGTATCTTTAGCAACTAACAGAATCCGTTCTTTAATTTCATTGGTGATGTGGGGAATCACCTGCACTGTGCCGCCGTTATAGTCGCCACGTCGCTCTCTTGTGATTACTGCTTGGTAAATAGAGCCAGTGGTGACACTATTTAGCCGTGACATGGAGGTATCAGTAAAGCGTTCGTAATGCCCCAAGTCCAAATCTGTTTCGGCGCCATCTTCGGTGACAAACACTTCTCCATGCTGAAAGGGACTCATGGTACCCGGATCAACGTTAATATAGGGGTCGAGTTTGAGAATCGACACCGAATAATCTCGTGACTTGAGTAAACGTCCTAGGCTTGCTGCTACAATGCCTTTGCCTATACTGGAAACTACACCTCCAGTTACAAAGATAAACTTAGTCATAGTAGTTTGAATTTTTAGCGACTTCTCAAAATACATCCCGTCATTGTGCCACAGTCACTGTGGTAAATTGTGTGTAATTTTGCCGTGAAAAAACTTTTAGGAATAGTAGTCTTAAGCTATTTTCTCACCCCTTTTGTAGCATTGGCAGAATCATCTCTTGTGGTTGTTTTTCCCCGGACGAACTACCAGACAAGTGCCGAGAAAATTTTTTTCCTGGGCACAGCACCAACAGATGGTCAGGTTTTCATCAATGGTAAGCCAATTGGGCGAAGTCAGGCTGGTCATTTTTCCCCAAGTTTCCCCTTGCAGGTGGGAGAGAATCTGTTTACTGTACGTTACCAAAATCAAGAACTTCAGATTAAGGTGATTAGGCTTGACACTCAGCCAAAGTTACCACAAGGGTTAGCCTTTGCTACAGGTTCTCTGACTCCTGCATCTGACATTGCCAGACTACCAGGGGAACTAATTTGTTTTAGCGCGTTAGCGAAGCTGCCCGAAGGGGTCGCACCCCCCAATGCCAGTGTTTCTGTCAAACTGGCTAATCAAACTGTTGCCCTTTTCCCCCAGCCTCAGCAGGCACAGTTACCAACTAATTTGGCAGCCCTGACGGGGCGAAATCAACCTACTGCCCAGTCTACCGCAGGAAAGTATGAGGGTTGCACTACGGTTCCCCAACCTGATACTAATATCTTGAGTTTCATTTACGGTAACAACATCATTTCTGGTGCTGTTGTCCCAGATGTCACTCAAGAGGTAGATTTGGGAAAACCTCAGTTTCAACTGACGCTGAATGGCAAGACGATAACTCAACCAGGAACTGGCAAAATTCAAATCCTCTCACCTGCACAGTTGCCTGTTGCTGAGGTGACAGTAGACTCAGGTGTAGCACGTACTGGCCCTAGCACCGATTATTCTCGACTCACCCCACTACCATTAGGAACACGCGCAGCAGTTACAGGAAGGGAAGGTGAATGGTTACGCCTAGACTATGGAGCTTGGATTAATAGTAAGGAGACCCGCATTCTACCAGGTGCTGTTCCGCCACGTACAATTATTCGCAGTGTCGGCTACCGTCAACTCCCTAATGCCACAGAGATGGCTTTTCCGCTACAAGTTCCTGTACCCGTAAGTGTGCAACAAGGCAAAGATAATTTTACCCTGACACTCTATAACACCACTGCCCAAACTGACATTATTAGATTGGATGATGACCCCTTAATTTCTCGCCTGGATTGGCAACAGGTAGCTCCAGGACAAGTACAATACACCTTTAACCTCAAAAAAGCTCAACAGTGGGGATATAAGCTGAGATACGATGGCACAACCCTGGTGTTGGCTTTGCGTCATCCGCCTGTAATTGGACGTAATAGACAAAAGCCTTTATCTGGTATCAAGATTGTACTCGATCCCGGTCATGGCGGTAAAGAATCTGGTGCTGAGGGGCCAACTGGTTATTTAGAAAAAGATGTCAACTTGATGGTATCGAAGTTGCTGCGCGACGATTTGGTAAAACTAGGTGCAACGGTAGTAATGACGCGGGAGGACGATCGCGATCTTTCCCTGGTGGAACGTCAGGAGATTATTAAAAAAGAAGTTCCTGCGATCGCTGTTTCGATCCATCACAACTCTCTACCCGATGATGGCGATGCTGAAAAAACCAAGGGATTCGCAGCTTTTTGGTATCAGCCTCAAGCCCACAGTTTAGCGATATTTTTGCATAATTATGTAGTTAAAAAATTACGTAAACCTTCTTATGGTGTTTTTTGGGATAACCTAGCGCTGACACGTCCGGCGATTGCACCATCAGTACTGCTGGAATTAGGTTTTATGAGTAATCCTGATGAATTTGAGGAGGTAGTCAACCCAGAAGAACAGAAGAAAAAGGCAAAAGCGATCGCCGAGGGGATCACTCAATGGTTTACGACTGTGCGAAAACCAACCAAACCACCTGAACTGTAAAGACTCAACCCTTGTGATGTCACTTTGAATTTAAAGTTTTTATTTATTGCTTATTATCTTCTTGATAAAGCGCTTCAAGTGCAATTTAGTTGTTGCAACAATTTTGGGAAGATAATAGAAATTTCTTAACTGTTTATAATACAAAAATTTCATTACAGCTTTCGCTTTGCCCTGACAATGTAGACACAAAAACTTGATCTCTTTGTTTAAAATTTGATTATAACCATAAGGAATTCCATTTCTGAAAATCAGCTTTTTTAAACCGAATTGCATTTGGTATTCATTGTCAAAGTAATTAGCTGATACATTAATACTTGTATCTACCGTCATATCATTGATGACTCTATTAAGATTAGCCACTTGAGAATTTCCCTCAGACCATAAATATAATAGAGTCATATCACATATTCCTCCTGGAAGTTTATTATTAACATGCCATTGATATTTCTCTTGAAGTTTATTTAGTATGTTGTTGGTGTATGCCTCAGTACAAAAATTTGTAAAATCCTTCAATCCTTCAAAAGTCCAATATGAGAAATGAGGAGAAGATGTAAATCTCAATTTAGGTTGATTTTCTGGAGTTATTAAAGTAGCGATACAATCACTAGATAAAAGTAAAGCGACTTGTTCTGAATAATTGGCAAAAGTCATGATGTCGCCATCTAACAAAAATGCTTTTTTGATATCATTTTTTTCCATCCATTGTTCTAAATAGAAAAATCTTTTAAAACAAGCAATTTCAAATTCTTGAGAATTTGTTGACATGTGGATATAATTTTTTAAAAAAGCTTGATACTTACTACATTCTATAATTGTAGTATCCCAGTGATTTTTCCAGAAATCCTTATTGGCTATATCTCCGATAAGCACTACTGTATCGTTAAAGTTTGCCGCTGATTTTAAAGCAAATTTTAAGTAATTTGGCTTGGCACCAAAATAGACGATTGTTACAGGAATTTCTGTGGTTTCCATTGATTTAACTATTTAATACTTGATATCACTAAGAATTTTATACGAAAATGATATCAAAATATACACATGAGTTTTAAACCTGATTGATTTTATGATCAATAGGCTGAGTCAAAAACCTGATTTCTCTGTTGAGGCAGATTTTGTACGCAATTTTTGGGACTGCGTATATTTTGCCCTAATCCTATGACTGTAAGGCTTTTGGGATTTGACTAAGAACTAGGTTAACTATTTCAAAGAAGATAACAGGAAAATTATGAGATTTTTGATAAAAAATTGAGTGAGTTTTTATTAGTTCATGAAGTTGTTGATTTTATCTCTATATCGATGCAAAAACGGCATCATAAACAAACCCCACGCCAAACCCGTAATTAACCCAAAAGGCGTAACTATATAATTATTAAAACTCCACAAACCGAAAACCTGCGCTGCTAATTCCAAAGGATAAGCCATCATCAACACACTAGCTAGCGCTACACCACTCATACCATACTGACTTAACCAGTAAAAACCTTTGCCACCAGTCACACCATACAACAGCCGTGTAATCAACAAACCTGTGACAGTGCCGTAACAGCGCATACACACAGCCATGATAAACGGCGGTGCTAAATCTAACCCCATATCTGGTTGCGGACATACATGATTACCCATGAAATAAATGATGTCCGCAATACCATCAAGCAAAGACACACCAGACGCAGCCAAAAAAGGAGCAACTGGCGGGCCAAAAACCATCCCCACCAGCATAAAATCAGCAATCAAACTAACCCAACTAACCCGCAACTCTCCATTAAAAGCTACCCTTGCCATTTCCCTTTCTTCGCGCCTTTGCGCCTTTGCGTGAGACTTTTCTTAACCTACCTTAGCAACATAGGGACTTGTCAACTTATCCAGCTGCTGCACCAACAAACTCAAAAACAATCCCACATCAGTCACCACACCCACTGATTCTACAGAACCGCGATCGCTCAACTTTGTCACCACAGCAGGATTAATATCCACACAAACCATCTTCACCCCCGCAGGAGTCATATTCCCTACACCAATGGAGTGGAGCATACTAGATAGCATCAAAATCATCTCCGCACCTTCTAGGTACTTGGCGTATTCCTCCTGTGCTTGAATCAAATTCATTTGGGTATCTGGTAAAGGCCCATCATCTCGAATCGAACCAGCCAGCACGAAAGGTACGTGATTTTGCACACACTCATACATCACGCCGCTATTAATCACTCCCGCCTCAACTGCTTTGGCAATACTGCCATAACGGCGGATAGTATTAATCACCTTCAGGTGATGGCGGTGTCCTCCACGCACAGCGACACCCCGCTTCATGTCCACACCGAGGGATGTACCCATGATATTTTGCTCAATGTCGTGGACTGCGATCGCATTACCACCCAACAGCGCTTGTACGTAGCCTTCACGGATCAGCCGTGAGAGATGTTCGCCGCCACCAGTGTGAATCACCACAGGCCCAGCCGTAACAACTACTTTACCGCCAGCATCACGAATTTTACGTAATTCCCAAGCCACTTGTTCAACCACCAACTCGACGCGGCGTTCACTGGAAACACCAGCCGACATAAAGCTGAACTCTTGAGCATTCCTTTGTTCCCGCGATTCTGGTTTACGGATGGTGCGGATACCAAGCACATCTACAACTACCTGTTCGCCAACTTCAAGATCACGTAGTATTTTACACCTTGCCAGTAAACCATTGGCGGTTTGAGTAATAGCGATCGCGCCATCCATGCGCTGATTTTCCACTTTCACCCATTGCCCATTAATCCGCACTTCGGTAGGATAAATTGTACTGACGTAAAAATCATCGGGAGCTACGCCAGCTAAAACCACAGGCTCAAGTTTGGCATCTCGCTCATCTTCAGGCAAGTTGACAGCACCTAAATCGATCAACTGGGAGATGATTTCTTCCATCACTTCATGGGATGGCGCTGATACTTTTACTTCCGCAGCTGAGGTACTTTGACGCTGTTCTCCCAAGTCAAAATTCAGCACTTGGAAGCTACCGCCTGCATCTACAATTAAATCCAAAGCACGGTTAATCAAGCCGGAGTCAAGCAAGTGCCCTTCTATACGAATGATGCGGCTTTCTACTGACACATTGGCATGAATTTCTGCCCTGACTGGTTCCGTTACCCGCAAGGTGAGACATTTAGCCGCACCACCAGCTTTGAGAAACTCCGTCAGCGGCGTTTCAATCACTTGGAAACCAACATTTCCTAGGCGTGTTTTTAAAGCATCACTTGCCTTATTCATAATCACGATGCTGTCCACATTCACCGCATTGCAGGCGAAGTTGACAGCATCAGCTTCGATTATTGCTATACGCTTTTGGGCTGCTACTCGCATTTCAATTAAGCGGTTGGAGTAGGCATCAAAAGCGCCAGGATAGTAAAGCAAATAACCGTTAGCTAACGGACAGAAACAAGTATCTAAATGATAGAAGCGTTCATCTATCAGCCGTAGGGAAAGCACCTCAGTATCCAGCCATTTAGCTAGGTAAGGGTGAGAATCTAATTCTGAACGGAAACCGTATCCAGCCCATAGCCAACGTCCCTCGCGGTCTAAAAGTGCATCCCCTGCACCTTCAAAGGGCAAATCTTTAGGCAGTTCATAAACTGTGTAACCATTTTCCTCAAACCATTGTTTGAAGTAAGGTTCTTCTCCCTGACGTTCTTTGTGTAAAAAGCGGCTAAGAACAACGTTGTCCCCCAACACTAAGCCAGCATTGGCGGTAAAAACCATATCAGGCCAACCTAGCTGGGGCTTGACTAAATCGACAATAGCGTGTTGTTTGAGTACATGATATAGTTGCTGCCACTGATCAACGGCGCGATCGCGCGATGACTTGTGAATGTTCCCTTCCATCCAGGGATTAATTACATAGTCCACATCGTAGTGGTCAGGCGCACACATTAAAAAGCGAATCCGGGAAGTCATAAAAATTTACAAGCGTTATAGATGCTACAAGCCTATTTTGAATACAGATTTTTGCTTTACTAATTTTGTGAATCTGCTACTAACTCACTACCTTTAGTTACTTAAAGGCAGGGCAAAGGCTTCGCTCTTCATTCTATTACCCCAATGACAAAGTGAGGGGGAGGAAGGTAACAAAATCACAAGGAAATTAATTATTAGGACTTACGCATGGGAGAGAAATTAAGGGTTTAGGCTGTTGCTGGTGCAAACTGGCATGAGTCAGGGAAAAATTTCATGAATGATCCAGTCCAGATCTTTTTCTGGCGTAGTATTTTTCTCTTCATATCGGTTTACCCACCAAATCCGACATCCTTCGCACAAATCTGCGTGAAGTCCAGTTTTTAACAGATTTTATAGGTTTTCATTACACTTACCTAATTGTGGATACAAAGCCAGAATTATTCCACAATGATTATATTTAGTTAATAGAGTCAGATAAAGGTTTGTTTTTAGTAAAGATAACGCACAAGAGCGGAGTTTGGTCTGGAAAAACCCTTTGAGGATGATTCGTTGTAGTGAAGGTTTTTTCACTAATCTGATGGCTTTGCTAACATCTAGCCACTGGCGTTGTCTTTTACCAGCTTCGGGATATTCTTCACAGACCATTTGTACTGGCATCAAATACATCTGAACTTGGTAGATTTTGCCTCGTTTGCGATACTTGTAAGAACCTAGTTTATTGAAATTGACTTGTCCAATCACCCCAGCTTCTTCCCAAGCTTCTTTAGCTGCGGAATCAGGCGCACTCATGCCATTAGCAATGCCTCCTTTGGGAATTACCCAGTTTTGGCGATCGCGGGTTGTAATCAGCAATATTTCAATTTTGCCGTTGTTCACTCTATAAGGAATTACCCCGGATTGCTTAAAGGCTTTGCTGACTTTTCGACTCATGGGACTTAGATCCTTTGTGATTCAGCCTTTGTGTACTTTTTTTTATCCGAAAAATAGAAAGATGCCACCGGATAGATTTTGATTAAGATATGTTT
>NZ_JAECZC010000059.1:14135-17124 GCF_016056305.1 Amazonocrinis nigriterrae CENA67
GGTGTCGAAGTCAGTGTTACGACTATGCATCGAGCAGTTCAAAGGTTGAAGTTGACCACTAAAAAAAACACTATATGCTAGCGAGCAAGACAGTTCACGAGTCAATCAAATGCGCTTTGATTATCGAGATTGGGTTTTAGGTATAGACCCACATAATTTGGTATTTGTAGATGAATCCGGTTTGAGGTTGGGAATGACACGACTGTACGGTCGTGCAAAAATTGGTGAGCGATTGCATGATTCATGTCCTCGCAATCGAGGACAAAATATATCTTTCATCGGAGCTTTAAGTTTGGATGGGCTGATTGCCACTATGAGTATTTCAGGTAGTGTCAATACCGATGTGTTTGTAACTTATGTGCAACAGATTCTAGCACCACAGTTATGGGCTGGAGCAATTGTTGTCATGGATAATTTATCAGTACATACTGCTGCGGTGATTCGAGACTCAATTGAAGCAGTTGGTGCACGTCTTGTCTTTTTGCCTCCTTACTCACCTGATTTATCTCCAATTGAATTATGCTGGTCAAAACTGAAGCAGTGTTTACGAGCAGCAAAAGTTACAACCCATGAGGCACTAAATCACGTTTTAACTCAGATTGTGAATGAACACATCTCCTCTGATGATGCTTGGGGTTGGTTTGCTCACTGTGGTCTATTCATCTGAAAACTGCTGTAAGCTTTTTCGTGATTTTTGCCTAAGTCCTGTTTGAGATATTTTTTAAAATGGAAGTCCCTTTTGACTTTTCACGGGAAGTACTGAAACCCTCATCAAAACTGGGGGTAGGGTTTAGGGTGTGGCTCTTGTGGGAAAACAAGAAAGTCTCACTACACCCCACACCAAAGCTCCTTTTTCACCTACCGTGAAAAATCATAAGTACCTTAGAGTGCAAGGGTTGTTTGCTCAAACATGAAGGTGTAGCAATTCATCCTTGAGTGACACGTTGGGGCGGAGGTAACACGACTTTTTTCGCTAAACCCAAACTCTGCAAAACTTGGATGCTCCACCAAGTTACGTCAATCTCCCACCAACGTAACCCAGATTTTGCCATGTGGGGATAGGTATGATGGTTGTTGTGCCATCCTTCGCCATAAGTCAAAAGAGATACCCACCACAGATTCCGCGCCCCATCATCTGCATCAAAGGTACGATAACCCCACAGGTGTGATGCGGAATTGACGAACCAAGTCGAATGCCAAAGCAAAACTGACCTGACAAATATGCCGTAAATTACGAAAGACCAACCCCCTAAAACATACAGCAACAGCCCCAAAGGAATTTGCAACAGTATAAAGTAGCGATCCAGCCAGCGATAAAATGGTTGTCGTGCTAGGTCAGGGGCATATTTGTGATAGATTTCATAATCAAAAAATTCCGCACGCGGGTAGAAAATCCATAGCATATGACTCCACCAAAACCCGCGTTGGGCAGAGTAAGGGTCTAAATTGATATCTTCGGTGTGAGCATGATGCTGGCGGTGTCCACCAATCCAAAAAATTGGGCCGCCTTGGAGAGCAAGCGCTCCAATTATGGCGATCGCATATTCTAACCACTTGGGTACTTGGAAACTTTTATGGCTCAGCAGTCGGTGATATCCCAGGCAAATACCAATGCTGCCGAATAACCAATGGAGAAACAGCAGCAATCCCAATGCTGACCAGGAAAAAAACCAAGGAGCCAGGAGAACTAAGGCATGAAATGTAGCAAAAAAAGCCACATTTGTCCAACTGAGCCGAGGAGAATTTCCTCTCTCAGAAGCGATCGCCGAAAGTTTTGCGGTCATAAAAACTCCTGTTGACGGATGTTGAAGCGATTTGCTTGTTCTTGGGCGCAACCACACCAGGCATTTACGCACTTTACACAGCAGTTCGTTACAGTAAAGAAGAGCAAGTATCACTTACATTAGAGATTTTAACAACTATCGGATTTATATGCAAGCGACACTTGCATTTTATTTATGTCTTCGCAACCTATTTCAGCTCGTCAACGTCTGATTCAATCAGCACTTGAGCTATTTACTGCTCAAGGAGTCAGCGCTACCACAACCCGCCAAATTGCCGAAAAAGCAGAAGTTAATGAAGTGACCCTATTCCGAAATTTTGGTAACAAACATGGATTGCTTTTGGCAGTGTTGGAAGAATCCGCAGCATTCAAAAATTTGGGCGAGTCGCTGATACGGCAGGCTACTCCTCCTGGGAATGTTTACCAAGCGCTGAAAGATTATGCAAGTGACACTTTACAAGCATTAGAAAGAGTACCAGAGTTTGTGCGGTCTGTGGTAGGTGAAGCTGATCAATATCCAGCAGAAAGTCGCCGCGCCTTGGGTAGAGGATTAACAGAGGCGAATCGCTACGTCGCACAGTATTTGGCTACTGTAATTCAGCAAGGAGACTTAAATACTTATTTACCAGCAGAAAAACTAGCAAGTTTCCTCAATGGGATGATCCTGGGATATGCCGTGATTGAATTCACGAGCGAGTTTCATGAACTCTGGGAAAATCGAGATGATTTTCTAGAAAATCTAGTGGAGTTGTTTTTGCATGGAGCCATGTCACCTTCATTGGAATCAACAAAAGATACTTTACCAAGAAGTGTGATGACCAAAGAAGTAGCTGATTTACCTACTAGTTTAGTTCACGCAATTCTCAGACAAGCTAGTAAGTTGGGTGTACAAGATTATGCATTGGCATATGTGTTGTTTGGTGCAGGGTTATCTCGAAAAGAAATAGTTGACTTACAGCTATCACATCAGATTTACGATACTCAAGGGCATTTTCTGCAAATTACAACACCGGGGTTTGTGCGCCAAGTACCCGTGAATCAGTGGATTTTGGGCAAACGCTATGGTTCTTACACCAATAATCCGTTAATTAAATGGTTGAAAAGTCGTAAAGACAGTAATACTGCCATGTTTATCGATGAAGCAGGTAAACCGATCTCAGAATTAGAACTTACCAGGCATTGGCAAACATGGACTCAGGGACTTTT
>NZ_JAECZC010000059.1:17798-77798 GCF_016056305.1 Amazonocrinis nigriterrae CENA67
CATGAATCATGCAATCGCTCACCAATTTTTGCACGACCGTACAGTCGTGTCATTCCCAACCTCAAACCGGATTCATCTACAAATACCAAATTATGTGGGTCTATACCTAAAACCCAATCTCGATAATCAAAGCGCATTTGATTGACTCGTGAACTGTCTTGCTCGCTAGCATATAGTGTTTTTTTTAGTGGTCAACTTCAACCTTTGAACTGCTCGATGCATAGTCGTAACACTGACTTCGACACCACTTTTGGCTGCAAAACCAGAGCATAATTCTTCAAGTATTGCATCTGGTTGCTCATCAACTAACTGCTCAATTACTGCCAAACTACTATTCCTGATTTTAGCGATCGCACCTCCTCCATGAGGCAAAGATGTCACCTGTCCCGTGTCTCGATAGCGACGAATTAACCTTTTAATGAAGGATACACTCACTTGAAAGCGTTCAGCCAATTGGCGTTGCGACCCTTGTTTGGATTCATAAGCATTTATCACACGTTGGCGTAAATCTGTTGAGTAGGGAGCCGGCATAACTATGAGTATTTTTGCTGCTCCTTCAGTTTACTAAATTTGGTGTCTATTCAATTGAAAAACGCTGTAATATATCGAACCGCCCTTCAGGTTCAGCAGTGACGCTCCTGCGTCGAAGATCGCTGCGCTAACGCAATCGACGCAAGGCGCCAAGACTGCGACTGCTTCACCAAGGCGCCAAGAACGCCAAGAATTCGTAGAGTGTGCGTAAGTCCTATCAAATTTTCTTGTAGGATGGGTGTCCCCACCCGTCCTTTGTATTCAGGGCGGACAAGATGCCCAACGCTACTAAAGTCAGAAAAGTAGAGTAATTTAGCTAATTACCGTAAAAAGCGGTAACTATACTGTTATAATCTTGCTTGGGCAATTACACAAATTTATTTAAAAAAAACAAAAACCTAACAAAAAATAATTCCAGGACACAAGTGAAGCCCTTGAGTTGTGCTGGATCATCTTGATTATCGGTGAGTAGATAGTAGACGTTGTGAAAATTCTGCTGGTAGAGGACGATCGCCCAATGGCAGCAGTACTGTGTGAACTGCTCACAACTCAGTACTACACAGTTGAACTGGCAACTGATGGTGAAGCTGGGTTAGCCTTGGCAACCTCATCAAACTTTGACTTAATCTTGTTGGATCTGCTGATTCCTAAACTCGATGGCATTAGCCTTTGCCGTCAACTTCGGACTCAGGGAATTCAAAAACCGATTCTCTTACTCACCGCCAAAGACCAAAGTGCGGATGTGGTGAAGGGATTAGATGCGGGTGCAGATGATTATCTCACCAAACCTTACCAGATCAGTGAGTTGTTAGCAAGGATACGGGCATTGCTGCGTCGAGGGCAGAACGAACTAGCTCCGACCTTACTGACATGGGAAAATCTTTGCGTCAATCCCGTTTCGGCAGAAGTAACTTATAAAAAGCAACTTGTATCTTTAAGTCCCAAAGAATACAGCCTGCTAGGGTTGTTTTTGCGTAATCCCCAGCGTGTTTTTAGCCGCAGTGACATTATAGATCGCCTCTGGTCATTTGATGCCACGCCCAGCGAAGCAACTGTCACTAATTTAATTAAAGATTTGCGGCAAAAGCTCAAAGCTGCGGGAATGTGCGCCGATTTATTTGAAACTGTTTATGGCTTGGGCTATCGACTCAAGACTCCACCCAAGACTGAACAAGCTTTGGATGTGTTGTCTGTTCAAAGCGCAAAAACACAAAAACTGGGAAAAGCCAGAAAAGAAAAACCTCAAACATCTCTTGCTTCAGTTAACAAAGTCATAGAACGTTACAAAGATACCTTTGTCCAACGGGTGACTTTGTTAGAGCAAGTAGAACAAGCTTTGCAAACAGGGAAATTGCAGCCGGAACTCCAACAACGTGCAAGCAACGAAGCCCACAAGTTAGCAGGAACATTAGGCTCATTTGGCTACGAAATAGGATCGAAGCTAGCCAAAGCAATTGAACATCTTTTGATGGACGACAAGCTTTTAGGTGCAAAGGAAGTCTCCCAACTTGCAAAACTCATCATTCAACTCAAAGAAGCGCTGAGTAAACCTCCCACACCAATAACCATCGAAGAGCAAAAGCCGCCTCAAAATCCCTTGGTGTTGGTGATCAATGATCAATCCTTAGCCAATCAATTAAAAGCCGAGGCTATGAATTGGGGAGTGGAGATTGAAGCAGCTGGCAATTGGGCGATCGCACAACAAAAGATTTCTCAATCTCCCCAGGCTGTTTTACTCAATATCAATCAGCAACAGCCGCTGGAAGATAGTTTAACCTTGCTACAAAAACTCAAAGAGCAGCTGCCCAATACAGCAATTTTAGCGATCGCTGAACAAGACAATCTCACAGAACGAGTTGCTGTTTCTCGTTTAGGAATACAGCGATATCTGCACAAGCCTGTAGCAAATGCCGAAGTATTTGCAGCGATCGCTCAAGTTTTGCCCAAATCTCCAGCTTCCCAAGCCAAAGTGTTGATTTTAGACGATGACCCCATCGCCCTGGAACTCTTGAGCAATTTACTCTCACCTTGGGGACTGGGAGTGAAGACTTTACAAGACCCCCGACAATTTTGGCAAGTACTAATTGCTACAATACCAGACTTACTGGTAATTGATTTAGAAATGCCAACCTACAATGGTATTGACTTGTGCCGTGTGGTACGACAAGATCCCAAATGGGGAAATTTACCGATTTTAGTGGTTACTGCTCATACAGATATAGAATCTATCCAGCAGGTATTTGCGGCGGGAGCCGATGATTTTATCAGTAAACCCGTGGTGGGGCCGGAGTTAGTCACCCGTGTGATCAGTCGCATTGATCGCTCCCGCTTACAACAAGAACTAACAACACTGAAGCGGAGGATTCGTAATTCGTAATTCGTAATTCGTAATTCGTAATTCGTAATTCGTAATTCGTAATTCGTAATTCAGAATTTATTAATTACAATTAATAATTAATTTATTGACAAAATAGAAATTTAATTTACTAATGAAAAAATTAATTTATTCATTATTCAATTTATACATAAAAGTAGCAGCTAATAATTACGAATTACGAATTATCAATTACGAATTATTATGACATCCAATGTTTTTGGCAAAAAGCAAGCTAGCAAACAAAAGCTGAAACTTCCTCTACGCTTGATACTCACCGTTAGCTTTGTGCTGTTGACCGTGGGGACTACAGGGCTTGTGGGTTATATGTCCTTGCAGAATGCTCAGCAGTCAGTCAATAACTTGGCATATCAGTTGATGACCGAGGTCAGCGATCGCATCCATTTGTATCTTAGTGATTACTTGCAGACTCCAGACTTAATTAATCGCCTCAATGCTAGAGCCAGCAAGCTAGGACAAGTAGATATTACCAATCCTCAAAGTTTACAACGCTATTTTTTAGGTCAAATTCAAGAATTTAATTCAGCGAGAATTCATTTTATCAATCCCCAAGGCGGACTCGTGGGAGCCGGTAACGATGAGCGGGGTTTTAGTGTTTCTTTCACCGAGAATTTTACTCAAGGAACGCTTTATGTATATGGCGTAGATAGTCAGGGAAAGCGACAAAAATTATTAGTTAAACAGCAAAACTATGATGGAACTCAAAGACCTTTTTATCAAAAGGCACTTTCAGCAGGTAAACCAACTTGGACACCCATTTATGTATATGTACCGAGTTCCACAGGTCTAGGAATTGCCGCGAGTTACCCACTTTATAACGAGAAACAACAACTCCAGGGCGTTTTTGCTAGCGATTTAAGACTTGTCACCATTAGCGAGTTTCTTAAAAAATTGCAGGTCGGTACTCACGGACAGGTATTTATTATTGAACGTTCGGGACTAATGGTTGCTTCTACAACCTCCGAACAACCTTTTGTGACTAATGTTGATGGCACAGAAAACAAACGCCTTTCGGTCACAGCAAGCCAGGAACCCCTAATTAGCCTTGCAGGACAGCATCTACTTTCCCGCTTTGGCAACTTAAATCAAATTCAGAAAACACAGCAACTTGAATTTAAAATTGAAGGCAAAAAGGAATTTTTACTCGTCACTCCTTACAGCAATCAATTGGGTCTTGATTGGTTGATTGTGACGGTGGTGCCAGAATCCGACTTTATGGCAGAAATTAATGCCAATACACGCGGTACCATAGTGTTTAGTATTGGTGCATTGACTTTTGCGATCGCCCTTGGATTCTTACTGACTCAATTCATTGCCCTACCCATCAAGCGATTGAGTAAAGCCAGTTTGGCCTTGGCAGATGGGGAATTTAATAAAACTATTAAACAAGATAGTCCAATTGCAGAACTCCAAGTCCTGACTCACTCGTTTAACTGGATGGCCCAGCAGCTTGATCAGTCCTATGAACGGGTCAAAACTGCCCTCCAAGAGTCAGAAGAACGGTTCACCAAAGTGTTTCGTACCTGTCCTGATGCCATTGGCATTATCACCCTAGAAGGGCATTGTGTAGATGTGAATGATGCTTTTATGGAGTTATATGGCTACTCCAGGGAAGAAGTTGTTGATCGCAAAGTCACAAATATCAAATATTGGGTGAATCTGGAGGATCGACAACGCTATTTACAGGATTTACACGCAGGTAAACCAGTTCGTAACAGAGAATTTGCCGTGCGTCATAAAACTGGCAGGATTATCACAGTTTTGTTTTCAGCCGATATCATTGAACTTCAGGGACAACCCCACATCATTGCAGTTACTAAAGATATTACAGAGCGTAAACAAGCAGAATTAGAACTGCAACAGCAAAAAGATTTACGCGAGGCTATTTACAACGAATCTGCTGATGCTTTGTTTTTAGTCGATATCGCAACACTCTTGATTGCTGATTGTAATGATCGAGCAGTAGAACTGTTTGAAGCAGACAGTAAAGCCGAATTAATTGGTATCCAAGGCCACACGCTTCAGTGTCATCCCTTCACCTCAGATGAACTGGGAGAAATCATCGCCGAAATGAATCAAACAGGTGTGTGGAGCCAGGAAATTGAATACGTAACGCGAAAAGGCAATCTGTTTTGGGGTAACTTGGCAGCCAAGCGCGTGACGATCGCTAATCAAACGATCAATCTAGTACGGGTGACAGATATCACAGAGCGCAAACGAGCCGAATCAGCCTTGCGTGAAAGTGAAGCAGCTCTGCGTCGCGCCCAGCAGGTTGCCCATGTGGGCAGTTGGGAACTGTATATCAACACTCTGGCGGTGAAGTGGTCAGAGGAAAGCTTCCAAATCTTTGGTTGGGATATTGCTCAAAGCGAACCAGCCCTTTCTCAATTCATGGAACTAATTCATCCCGAAGAGCGAGAATTGCTACGGCAAAGCATCGCTCAAACCATTGCCACTAAAACCCCTTACAAAATAGAGTTTCGCATCATTCAACCCAATGGCTCAATTCGATATGTTGAAGCCAGAGGAGAAGCGATTGTTGATGAACAAGGGCAAGTAATTAAATTGCTAGGGACGAATTTAGATATTAGCGATCGCGTCCTAGCACAGAAGGCATTGCAGGAAAGAGAAGCTCAATTCCAACAGTTAGCAGCTGCTTCCCCAGGAGTGATTTACACCGTAGTCGAAGATCCCAGCGGCCCATCTCGATACGAGTTCCTCAGCCCTGCCTTTGAGGATCTGCATGAGGTTCCAGTAGCCGAAGCCCTGGCAAATGCTAGCATTACACTCACCCAGATTCACCCAGATGATCGCCAAGCTTATCACCAAGCCGTGAGGCATAGTCTGGAGAAGATGCAGCTATTTAGACATGAATGGCGGATTATCACTCCATCAGGACAAATCAAGTGGCTTCAGGCTAGTTCTCGACCGGAACGTCGGGAAAACGGTGAAATTGTCTGGTATGGTGTTTGCCTGGATATCAGCGATCGCAAACGCATTGAAGAAGCTCTGCGGCAAAGCGAAGCTCGATTCCAGCAGTTAGCCGCCGCTTCACCTGGAATCATCTACACCATTGAGGAATATCCCGGTAGACCTGTACGGTTTGAATATCTCAGCCAAGCTTTTGAGGAAATTCAGGAAATTCCCTTGGCTGAAGCCTTGAAAGATCCAGCAGTTGCATTTAATTGTTTTCATCCTGACGATGTAGAAGGGCATCAGCAAACGCTGATCCGCTGTATCGAAACCATGCAACCGTTTAAGCATGAGTGGCGGATCATTACTCCTTCTGGCAAAATCAAGTGGGTTCAAGCAAATTCTCGACCGGAACGCCGAGAGGACGGGGCGTTGCTTTGGCATGGAGTGATGTTAGATATTAGCGATCGCAAATGTATTGAAGAAGCTCTGCGACAAAGCGAAGCTCGATTCCAAAAAATCGCCACAGCCTCACCCGCACAAATTTACATCCTGGTTTATTACCCAGATACAGATAAGAGGAAATTTGAATATATCAGTCCAGGAATCCGGGAAATTCAAGAATTGGAACCTGAACAAGTCTTAGAAGATGCCTCACTCACTTTTAACCAAATACATGTTGAAGACCGCCCTTTGTACAATGAGTTGTTTATTCAAAGCATGGAAACGCTAGAACCCTTTGCTTACGAATGGCGGATTGTAACTTCCTCTGGCAAAATTAAGTGGATACGCGCTAACTCCCGCCCGGAACGTCGGGAGAATGGTGAGATTGCTTGGTATGGAGTACTGCTAGATATAACTGATCTCAAACAAGCCGAAGCAGCTTTGCGCGAAAGTGAAGAACGGTTTCGCCATGCCTTTCATGATGCTCCCATTGGCATGGCGCTGCTAGGATTGGATGATCGCTGGCTACAAATCAATCCTATGCTAGCTGAAATGTTTGGTTATTCTGAGTCAGAGACTCTAGGCCTGAGCGCATCTAAGCTAATTCACCCGGAAGATATTACTAAGTTTCAACACTCTATACAGCAAGTCCTGACCAACGAAAATCGCAATACTCAAGTGGAATTGCGCTACTTGTGTAATGGAGGAAGCATTGCTTGGGGACTGACGAGTTTGTCGCTAGTACGAGATTTGCACAACGAACCTTTGTACTATGTTGCCCAGATCCAAGACATCACCGAACAGCAAGCCATTGAGCGGATGAAAAATGAATTCATTTCTATTGTCAGTCATGAACTTCGTACCCCATTAACTGCCATTCGGGGCTTTTTAGGACTGCTTAATACTGGAATGTACGACAACAAACCAGAAAAAGCCAAACGGATGCTCCAGCAAGCATTGACCAACAGCGATCGCCTGGTGCGTCTGGTTAATGACATCCTTGATTTAGAACGCTTATCTTCAGGGCGAGTGCAGCTTGTAAAGGAAGTCTGTAATGCAGAAGATTTAATGCAACGAGCAGTTGAAGGAGTACAATCAATTGCTTTGGAAGCCGCCGTTACACTCTCGATTATCCCTAGTACAGCTAGCGTTTGGGCTTCGCCTGACTTAATCATCCAAACCCTGACCAATTTGTTGAGCAACGCCATCAAGTTTTCTCCCCCTAACTCTGTTATTATCCTGTCTGCTCAACTTCAGACTGACTCAGTTCTGTTTCAAGTCAAAGACCAAGGCAGAGGCATTCCCGCAGATAAACTAGAAAGTATTTTTGAACGCTTCCAGCAAGTTGATATTTCCGATTCTCGCGCCAAGGGAGGAACAGGTCTTGGCTTGGCAATTTGTCAAAGTATTGTCCAACAGCACGATGGTAATATTTGGGCAGAGAGTACATTCGGTGAAGGCAGCACATTTTATTTCACCTTGCCCATACCACCAGGATAGTTAGGAGTGGGGGAGATGGGGGAGAAGAAATTTGATAATTGTTTTATTTTTGGGGTTTCTTTATGACTAAACGCATCCTTGTGATCGATGATGAAGAATCGCTGCGAGAGCTTGTCTGCACCTGCTTGGAGGATTTAGGAGGGTGGGAAGCAATTGCGGCTGAATCCGGTCATGAAGGACTTCTGAAAGCCCAAGAGTATGCACTTGATGTCATTCTCCTCGATGTATCTATGCCTGACATGGATGGCTTGCAATTCTACGAGCAAATCAAAGCCAACCCAACAACTCAAATGATTCCGGTGATTTTGCTAACAGCCAAAGTATTACCAAGCGATCGCACCCGCTTTGCTCAATTAGATATAGCCGGAATTATGACAAAACCATTCGACCCCACCCTGATTTGTGACCAAATAGCCGAAATGCTAGGTTGGGCGGAGTAGGGGTGATGGGGAGATGAGGAGCAGGGGAGCAGGGGAGCAGGGGAGATAGGGAAATGGGGAGATAGGGGAGAATGACAACTGACAACTGACCAATTCCCTTATAAGTTTCTTATTTTCTTGATTTAAGCTCGATTTATCAATCGCCTTTAGCTTCTTAAAGCAATGTAAGAATGACAACCAAAAAAATATTGCTGATTGATGATGAAGCAACTATCCGAGAACTTGTGCAAGCCTGTTTAAGCGACCTAGCAGGGTGGAATGTGATGACTGTCGCCTCTGCTCAAGCCGGACTTAAACAATTAGCACAAGAACGTCCTGATGCCATCCTCTTAGATGTTTTAATGCCAGGTATGGATGCCATCACTTTTCTGCATAGACTCCAGGAACAACCTTTAACTCAAGAAATTCCCGTTATCTTCTTGAGTGTCAGGGCGGCTTGCTTTACACCACAAAAACTTCAGCAGCTTGGTGTGGTTGAGGCAATTGCAAAACCTTTTAATCCATTGACTTTAGCTTCGGCGATCGCTCGTGTTCTCGGCTGGGGTTTGCAAGATGAAAATGAGTTTGTGACTGAGCCACAACCAATTCATTAAAAATTCTAGTATTTTTATCAGTTTCTTATTTGTTGATGATATATTCAGCACCAGAAAAAATAAAGTATTGTCAGTCAATGCAATACTTCCTACTATAAAAAAGCTAATTCTCACAATGGTTGCGACAGAAAAAATTTCCATAAAGGTTATTTAATAACTATTTCGCACTTCAAAATCTCAAATCCAAAATGGTATAAATTTAACGTAGCGAACTTGCGAAAATAGCAAAGTAAACAGAGGATATCACAACATGACTAAAACGGACTTACACGCAATCAAACTTAAGGCTTTCCAACAACCGATCAGATGTTGTAATGTCACAGCGATCGCCTATGGATTGACAGCATTAGGATACCCAACAAACATTGATGATATATTTTACGTCACTAGACTACCTATCGACACTGTTCTAGATGATGGTATGACCCTGGCCGAGACTTACGATACTTGTGTCAAATATGTGGAAGAAAAGAATTTACCTATCTCTGTAATCGTCGAACACTTTGACAAAGCAAGTATGACACTTGAAAGCTTTATTCAAGAAATAGAAAGAGCTATCTACGATGAAAATGATATTCACATTTTAAACTTTAATGTTGACATTGCCCACGAAATAAAGTTGGGTGGTGGTCACTTTTCCCTATTAGCAGACTATGATAAAACAACACAAGAAATAACTATTGCTGATACTAATCCCAAGCGTTATACAAGGTTTTGGAAATGTCCTGCGGAACGGATGTACTTAGCTTGTATAGATAGAGATTCAGCATCAGATCGAGCAAGAGGGATGATCGTACTTAAAAAAGTTGAAAGCAATGAACAGAAAGCTCAAGATCCAGAACTGATGAGTGCTATCTAAAGACATCATCGTTACAATTACTATAGTAATCTTATTTGATTTGTAAAAATTGCAAGTCTCATATGCCCAACTTTTTAGGAAAGTTGGGCATATTGCTTATAATCCACGGAAACAATAGCCTAACTCGTATTTTTATATAGTAGCAATTCATGAATTGCCAAATAAAGGATGTAGTTCTGTACTTATACCAATTCTCTAAAATCCTGCAACACATTTAAACGCCGAAACCCAGACTATACCTGAGTAGAGACGATTCAACGAATCGTCTCTACAATTACGAATTACGAATTACAAATTACGAATTGGTATTACTACTATCTAAGCGATACCAACGAATAAAAATTTTTAGTATCCCTATAAGTTTCTTATTTTTTACTGATAAATTTAGCTCCAGAGTTTGAAATTGTATTCTATATGAGCAGGCGCTTTACTAACATCGAGGCAATTCATGAATTGTCCTCGATAAGATGTAATTTTGCGTCAGTTATATAGGCGTATCTTCAAACAAAATCGTCTGAAAAATTATTGTCTGATAATATATGGAACTGCAACAAAGTAAAACTAAGCGCAGACGAGGAGTTGTATTAACTTCTATAGGATTGAAACGTTTACAGCAAGCGATTCTTGATGCAGAGGTTACAGAAAATCAAGGCGATCGCTGGACTATAGAACAACTGAGCGATCGCATGAATATTTCTGCTAAAACTCTGAATCGATTGTGGTCTCGAAGTCAAGGTGTAGACCGAAAAACTCTCGTACTCTGCTTTAGGGCTTTTGACTTGGAATTACACGCAAAAGACTACACTGTTGTAACTAGTGAAAACATTGAAAATGAAGTCTTTGATTCCTCATCTAAAAGTTCAAAGGTTGAAAAAGTAAATTCGTCTCCATTTTCCTTAACCAACTCATTTGTTAAAAAAAGGCACAACTTGAATAATTTATCTGTTGGTGTTTCCTAAGTAGATGTTTGAAAATTCGTGTTGAGTACTTGAATCACTTGATTTTAGTACACCATAGAAGCAATTTAGTAATTGCTTCTACAATTACCTCGTACCAAACTTGAGTGAAAACCACTATATATTGCTCACTTTTGCATAGTAAGTGGCAAGTGAACAGTAAAAACAGAACCAACTCCTAGCTGACTTTTAACAATAATTTCACCACCCATCATTTGGCAGAAATGGCGGCTAATTGCTAACCCCAATCCTGTACCGCCATATTTTTTTGTCGTCGAGGTATCCCCTTGGATGAAGGGTTGAAATAATTGTTGCTGTTGACTAACAGACATACCAATACCTGTGTCAGCGACAGTAAAAGTAATCATGCCAAAAGGAGCATCTCGCAACACACCTTGCTTTTCAGTTTTAACTGTTAGTGTCACATGACCATTGGTGGTAAACTTAGCAGCGTTACTGAGCAAATTTAAAAGTACTTGTCGCATTCTAGTTTGGTCTGCGTACATCGTTCCCAGCTGCTGATCGTAATCTACTTTTAAGACATTGCCATTTTTTTCTATAGCGGGCTTGACGGTGAGAACAAGATTATTAATCAGCGTGGCAATCTCAAAAGTCTCTGGATAAAGGGTCATTTTCCCAGCTTCAATTTTTGACAAATCAAGGATGTCGTTAATTAGTTCCAGGAGATGCCTACCAGCAGAGTTAATAGTTTCTAAATCAGTAATAAAGTCTCCTGATAAATCTAAATCAGTAGCGTCGTCTTGTAAAAGTTGGCTCAGACCAATAACAGCATTCAAAGGTGTGCGTAATTCGTGACTCACATTTGCTAAAAATATACTTTTTGCCTTGCTAGCTGCTTCTGCTAATTCTTTGGCTTGTTCTAATTCTTTAGTCCGTTCAGATACTCGTTCAATCAAACGATTCAGAGACTTGGCAAGTAAGCCAATTTCATCTTCTGTAGTAACTGGTGCGCGCAAATCGAAATTAGATTTCCTCGCTACTTGCTCGGCTACTTGAGTTACGATAATGACTGGTTCAGCGATCGCTCGACTAGTACGCCACGCTACAATGGCAGCGATCGCCACTGATACTAGCATACTCACCATTACAATTAATCTCTCTACTCCTTTGGCTTGTTCTACATCTTGTTGCCTTCTCTGTTCTTGACTTTCAGCAGTTTGTAGAATATTTGTCAATTTTTTCGAGAGTTGATCTAACTGCCTAGCCGTTTCGCCACGCATAATTAAGAGTAATTGCGCTCGTGCTGAGTCAATTTGCTGCGCCTTGACTTGCTGCGAGTCGACTGATTGTAACACAGCTTCTATTTGAGCAACATAGGATTTGAGGTTAATTGCATAATCCTGTAATAAGGCCTGTAAATTAGCACTGGTAGCTGCTAAATCTTTAGGCCTTTTGTCTATAAAATCCCCGATATCTTTCTCTAGTTTCTCAGCCTTTTCAACATTATTCAGAAATTCGGCTTTTTTAATTGGTAGCCGCTGTGAATCTTCTAAAAATGCAGCCAAGTTAGAACTATGCAGTTGTGCCCCCACTACCGCATCTTTATAGTTAGTTAGTAGTTGTCTTTGCTCTTGGGCTTGATTGAATTGCCTAATTTCTCGTCCCCGGTAATAGTTAGCGATTACTAACCCAGTCAGTGAGCCGAAAAAGCCAATCCCAATTGCTACAAAGTACCCGTAACCAATTTTTTGATGTATACGCCAAGAACTGGCTTTTAGTTTCCCTCGTGTGGGAAATTCTATAGTGGGGAGTTCGTCTGATGGTTCTTGAACTGGCACTTTTTTGGTTTCTGAACTGCTGTTAACAAGGATTGGCTTTTGAGTTTGCATAGCTCAATTCTCCTTGCCATCTCCCCAAAATCACTACATCAGTCTCACTTTGACAATCACTTCTATTACTAATTAACACTGACATTATCTTCTTGTTTTATAACAAGCCCAAATAATAGCTCTATCTATAGATAATTTGCATGACTTCATTATGTTTGAGCAGTTTTGATATGAATGTTTACCATTTTGTCGCTACAAACAACAATCACTCTCTTTAATAACTAAGTAGTTTCATAAAGTCAAGGCATTTTTTAGGAGCCTACCCTCCTCACGGTTGTTTTTGATGTTAAGTTAATCGCGGCAATATTATAGATATCCGCTAATTTGTTATTTTAGCTTACTCTACTTTACCCTACTCTACGATAAGCCCTACCTGAGCCTGCGGCAATGCCTAACTGCGATCGCCTCTATGGGTTTTGCTTTACAGTTACGGTGAGGCTAGTTTTGACGCTTAAGTACTCGCACTTCGTTTTCACTTGGGCTGCGAAACTCTACCAAGAGTGCCGTTGCACGTTTACCATTACGTCTGACGGTTGGTAAGCCAGCTATTTTATTTAGCAAATAACATTTAAGTAGCCGCTGCGTAAGCTTGTACAGTGGAAATTTTATCATTTATTTGTCTAAGTTTATAAGAAAATTCAATTTTTTATAAACATCTTATAGTAATTCTGTGTCATGTTGTACTTTCTTAACGTAGTGGCAATTCATGAATTGTCACTACAGCGGCTAGTTTCGGGTAAGTTTTCTGAGCTTAGCTTCAGAAATAAATGGTATTTGTTTAAAATTTGACAGATTTAGAGTAATTGATTTGCTCAAACAAATCATACAAGATTATTTACTTTGTATCTTAACTTACTCTATATATTGTGAGCTAAATCTTGAGAAAAGATTAATCTCTTACATAAATTATTAATTTAATAACTCAGTATTAGCCTAAATTTGCTGCACTTTTATTGAGGTTTTTTTATCAAAGAAAAACGATTTTTACAATAAGTTATACCAATTTGTAATTCGTGAGGCAGCTCTCGTCTTGGACGCCACATCCTCAACGCTTACATGTCTACGATAAATTTTGAAGATTGAGAACATAAATTGTATAAAAAAAACTCTACCTTTATCCTGCTAAAGCAATTAAAAGGCAGAGATCTTTCTGATGAATATTAAGTTGTATTTCAAGGTACTAACTGAGGAGTTAGAAGTTATGAGACAAAAAGTGAAGCAGTACCCTTGGGGAAACCTCAAGACCTTTCGGTCGTGGTGACCCAAGTTCTCCTGCTTCCTCATAACTCTAGGCGATCGCAGCTTCTAGTGTCTGGCTGAGAGCTTGTTTCAACAATTCCGCCTTATCGGTACGCTCCCAGGGTAAATCTAGATCGTTCCGTCCAAAATGGCCGTAAGCTGCGACGTCCTGATAAAAACGTCCGCCTCGTTCATTTGGTAAGTTGCGTAAATTGAAGGTATGGATAATCCCCGCTGGACGCAGTTCAAAGTTCTGCTTGATTAATTCCAGTAAGGTTTCTTCATCCACTTTGCCAGTGCCAAAGGTATCCACCAAAATACTTGTTGGTCGTGCTACACCAATAGCATAGGATAGCTGGATTTCAACTTTCTCTGCTAACCCTGCGGCGACAATATTTTTCGCCACATAGCGAGCAGCATAAGCAGCAGAACGGTCTACTTTTGTGGGGTCTTTACCCGAAAAAGCACCACCGCCATGTCGGGAATACCCACCATAGGTATCAACAATAATCTTCCGTCCTGTTAGACCAGAATCTCCTTGCGGCCCGCCAACAACGAACTTACCGGTGGGGTTGACTAAAAAGCGTGTCTCATCAGTCGGCTTAATGTCAATGTCGCTAAAAACAGGTTGAACTACTGCTGTCCACAGGTCTTCTTTGATTTTAGCTTGTACTGCTGCCTCATCAGTAATTTCCCCAATACTAGCGTCGTGCTGAGTGGAAATGAGGATAGTATCAATGCCTACAGGACGACCATCTTCGTAAACCACAGTTACTTGTGTTTTACCATCAGGGCGCAGGTATGATAATTCGCCTGTTTTGCGGACTGCTGCCAATCGGCGAGCAATGCGGTGGGCCAGGCTGATGGGTAAGGGCATCAATTCTGGTGTTTCGTTACAGGCAAAGCCAAACATAATCCCTTGATCACCCGCACCAATTTTGTCGAATTGTTCATCACTATCCTGTTCGCGGGTTTCTTGCGCGGTGTTAACACCTTGAGCAATATCAGGTGATTGTTCATCTAAAGCTACAAGCACACTGGTACTGTTAGCAGAAAAGCCGTTATCAGCATCAACGTAGCCAATTTCAGCAATTTTCTTACGGGCAAGATTGACGAAATTGACGTTGGCTTTGGTAGTAATTTCACCAGTAATTAGCACTAAGCCAGTATTGACTACAACTTCGGCAGCAACACGGCTAGCAGAATCTTGTGTCAGCAAGGCATCTAGAATCGTATCAGAGATCTGATCGCAGATTTTGTCTGGATGACCTTCGGTAACTGACTCGGAGGTAAATAAATAACGACGAGACAAAGAGAATTCCTCCTTTAAGAGTATTTTCGTTGACTAAATATTGGGCATTTAGTTCAGTCAGTGAGATACTTCTACACTCCCGCAAGGGTTGAGTGTATGCTTTCAAGTGACTCCCGGTATTCTGCTGGATACAAACTCTCGCTTTGTTCTAATTCCACGGAATGCCCTACTGTAGAATTGAACGATACAAAAGTGTTCAAATTCATCCCACCCTCCCCTTTTGGGTGAGACGTGGGGCAACTTTAAGTTTTAGCTAAATTTGGGAATCATAACAATATTGACACATTCAGTAGTTAGTGTCTTGATTTTCTTTTAAAAAACCACTAACGATAGATAAGTATTCTTTAAAGCTATGGTATTTCAGAAGGTAGATTTGACAGCCCCCGAATTTCTAATACTACTCCCTTCCCGCCATAAGATTACGTATCTCTTCCTTTGTGTCCTTTGAGTTCTTTGCGGTACCCTTCGGGAAGCCGCTACTCTGCGAGAACGGCTTCGCCGAACGCGTCTACGTTAAAAAAATTTAGGTATTCTTTGAACGGGAAAGGAGTAATTCTCTAAAATGAGGCAACACATTCAAACCCCGAAAGCCATGCCATATCTGAGTACAGACGATTCGGCGAATCGTCTCTACAATTACGAATTACGAATTACGAATTGGTATTAGCTAGAAAATTCTGATGACAAAAAAAAGGGACACCCAAAAGTGTCCCTGCAAGCTTTGACACAAATACTGCTGCTTTAAACCTGAACTGCTAGCTTTGCTTCCTTTGATGTCAGAAGCTCATAAGCAGCACGCATTTTTAAACCTGTAAGCACTTGGAACAAACCAGTACCATTGTTGGAACCTGGATACTCACGGTGTTGGAGTAACAAGTGAGTCAATTCACCTTGATATTTGGTCGATGTATTGCTGAGATGGTTTTCTATGTAAATGACTTCTTCTAAGTTGTCAAACTGACCATCTACTTCTAACACTGAGACGTAGCGACCGTAGTAAACATCTGAACCATAGTACAGTTGCATACCGGGGTAGGAACAGGTGAGCTTGCGTCCGCAGGGAGTCCAATTGATTGTTGACCCTTCATCAAAGAGGTAAGCTGGCTCAAAGCCTTCCTTACCTTCCCGCTGAAGCATCCGTACGCGCAAAACTTTGCGTTCAGTGTCGTTTTTGATCAAGTTTGTGGGTAGTACTTGGAGAACTACATCAGCAAATTCTCTTTGTGGTTCAATAAACTTTTCAAAGTCTGGTTTACGGGAATTGATTTGCGCTAGGACATCTTCGTAACGATGGCCCCTTTCTGCCATATCCCGCTGGATTTTCCAGGCAATCTTGACTTCATCACTGATGTCAAAATAAACGCTGAAGTCGATTAGCGATCGCACCCGCTCATCATATAAAGGATGTAGCCCTTCAACAACTACAATGTGATTTGGCTCTATCCGTTCTGGCGGATCAATCATGCCGGTTTCGTGGTTGTAAATCGGCTTATCAATCGCTTGACCACTCTTGAGCGCTTTAATTTGCTCATACATCAGGTCGAAATTGTTTGCCCTAGGGTCAAGTGCAGTTATTCCGGTTTCTTTACGCTGTTTGCGATCTAGAGAATGATAGTCATCCAAACAGATGACTGTCATTAATTCTTCGCCAAACAAATCTATTAAACGACGCAAAAACGTAGATTTACCGCACCCAGAGTCTCCGGCTACTCCAATCAGTACCACGCGTTCCGGCTTACTTGTCATAAATCTCCTCTAGATACTAAATGTGTCAATCAATAATTTTTCACACAGCAGATTTCGCAGCCAGGAGTTTACCCCATCGGTTTATCCTGCATTCTCGGTATTCAGCAGCGCCATAATGCATCAGACGGGTGTACAACTAAACTTATAGTTGCTCCTCGTCTGACTAGCTTGAATTCGCTACTGGTGAGTATTTAATCCTAGTGATATATTTAATTTTATCAGAAGGGGGTATTCCATAACAAGATTTGCTGTCACCAAGAATCTAGTGGTTACCCTATGATACTGATGATTTATTTGTTGATTTTCAAGGACTTGTCAGCATCACCCACAGATCCTGTAGCAATGTCGTGTTCCTGTTTATATCTCTATTCTACAATTTCCTTTGGTATATTTTTTGCGGTATAAAAAAAATCAAAGTGACTGAATTTTCACCTGGGCGATCGCAACGCTTCAGATATTCAAAGCCAAAATCTACCTAAAGAATGATCAAGCAGGTGTTTTGGTAATTTTTGAGAAATGCCCAAATCATAGGGTGATTACTATGGTAGTTCTCAATGATTTATGAAATCAGCAAAGTCAGGCTTTTCCTTCATCCTTTGTAATGACAAATAACCTAACAAAGGCACAGAGCAGTAGGCAGGAGGCAGGAGAAAAGAATTTATTTCCCCTCTGCCAAAGGATACAGAGCAACTAAATTTATTGATGAACAAAAGTCAAAAACGTATTTGAGGACGCGCGTCTCTATATACAGTGTCCTTGTTAAAAGCCCTGAATTTATTTATGGGGATTCCCTACTGCCTCCTTAATGATGGTCATCACGAGAATTTTTGCGACTCAAATTAGATTGCTACATATTCTTCGGACTGTCACCAGCGCTGATCCTTGTGAAGTCGGAAATAAACCCAAGGCGTTTTATGAGGTCTACTGATAATGAGGTTGACAGATGCTTCACATCAAGTAAAACTTATTATAGTTGCTTATATCACGCAATAATGTTTGAGTGCTGTAATTGTAGTGTGTTATGGAATTATCCATCATCGGCAACTGAAAACAGCAAAAAACATTACTGATAGACATGTACTTAGGGAAGTTAAACCAAGTGGAAGAAATCTTCCTCTACTGGTTTTGCTTAATGTAAACCCCAAAAAAGCCAAAAATGGCGGCAGCTAGTGGAGGCAAAGTGAGTAATGGCTTTTGCCAATCAAAATTGCCTTCTGATGTCATAGACCATAGCGCATAGCCCTTTGGGCAGTAAAAAGCTATGTCCCTGATGGCAGTTGTAGTTCAGGAAAAAAACATTAAATTGACTCATTATTAACATTCTCCAACAGACTTATCCTTTACCTTAGAAGGTGAACAGGTGTGTTCTTTGCTATGCCTGCATGTCTTTGGTGAGTGTACTTAGCAAGGCATTAACTTACTATGCCGCTTTCCCATAGCGCTAGTTTTGGTAACCAAAAATCCGATAAACTAAATCTGGCGCGTGATGAGAATAGTTTTTTTTTGAGAAACGGTTAAGTAAAGATCGGAGTGATAGAACGAATGTACAATCAAGGTGCTGTTGAGGGTGCTGCCAACACAGAATCAGGTAGCCGCGTCTTCGTTTACGAAGTGGTGGGTCTGCGTCAGAACGAAGAAACTGATCAAACGAACTACCCAATTCGTAATAGTGGCAGTGTGTTCATCAGAGTGCCTTACAACCGCATGAATCAAGAAATGCGACGTATCACTCGCTTAGGCGGCAAAATTGTTAGCATCCAACCTTTTAATGCTTCACAGCAACTCAATGGTGCTAACAATGAGGGGAATGGTAAAGCCACACCTGCGAATGCTAACGCTGAAGAACAGCCCAAGAATAAGGACAACAAAGGCAACACCATGACTCAAGCGAAAGCCAAACACGCTGATGTTCCTGTCAACACTTACCGCCCTAACGCACCATTTATTGGCAAGGTGATTTCTAATGAACCTTTGGTGGCAGAAGGCGGCATTGGTATTGTTCAGCACATCAAGTTTGACCTGACAGGCAGTAATCTAAAGTATATAGAAGGTCAAAGTATCGGCATTATTCCGCCAGGTTTAGATAAAAATGGCAAGCCAGAAAAACTGAGACTCTACTCCATCGCTTCGACTCGTCACGGTGATGATGTAGATGACAAGACAGTATCACTGTGCGTCCGCCAGTTGGAATACAAGCATCCCGAAACCGGCGAAACAGTCTACGGTGTATGCTCTACACACCTGTGTTTCCTCAAACCTGGGGATGAGGTAAAAATCACTGGCCCAGTGGGTAAAGAAATGTTGTTACCCGATGACCCAGATGCCAACGTGATTATGATGGCAACTGGAACAGGTATTGCGCCGATGCGGGCTTACCTCTGGCGTCAGTTTAAAGATGCAGAAAGAGCAGCTAACCCAGAATACCAATTTAAAGGATTCTCTTGGTTAATATTTGGTGTTCCCACAACTCCAAATATCTTATATAAGGAAGAATTGGAAGAAATTCAACAGAAATATCCTGACAACTTCCGCCTCACTTACGCCATTAGCCGGGAACAGAAAAATCCCCAAGGTGGCAGAATGTACATTCAAGACCGCGTAGCAGAACATGCAGATGAACTGTGGCAGTTGATTAAGAATGAAAAAACCCACACCTACATATGTGGTTTGCGGGGTATGGAAGATGGCATTGATGCTGCTTTAACAGCTGCTGCTGCCAAAGAAGGAGTCACCTGGAGTGATTACCAAAAACAACTCAAGAAAGCTGGTCGCTGGCACGTAGAAACATACTAAATTAGTAAGTGGTCAGTGGTCAGTAGTCAGTAGTAGAGAACAAAACAACTAACAACTGACAACTGACAAAGGATAATCAGTAGGGTAGGCAAACAGCCTACCCTACAATTGTTATTGGTGAAATTGGGTGCAAAGTTTGTGGGTATAAAGCTAGGAATATTGGGATTAGGCACTGTAGGTACGGGTACGGTGCAGTTACTACAAGATGTAGTTGGGCGTCATCCGTTATTAAAGGAAATAGAAATATATCGGGTGGGAGTCCGATCGCTCTCCAAACCCCGTGCTGTAGAATTGCCAGCAGGAGCAATCACAACAGATTTAGAAGCAATTGTCAACGATCCGGCGGTGGATATAGTTGTTGAAGTGATGGGGGGACTAGAACCGGCGCGATCGCTGATTCTACAAGCAATCAACAATGGTAAACATGTAGTTACTGCCAACAAAGCAGTGATCGCTCGTTTTGGGGCAGAAATTTTCACCGCTGCTAATCAAGCCGGCGTATATGTCATGCTAGAAGCCGCCGTCGGTGGTGGTATACCCGTGATTCAACCCCTGAAGCAATCTTTAAGTGTTAACCGCATTCAAGCAATCACTGGCATAGTTAACGGTACAACTAACTACATCCTCACCCGGATGCAAACAGAAGGCAGTGACTTCAGCGATGTTTTAGCTGATGCCCAAAGATTAGGTTACGCTGAAGCTGACCCCACCGCTGATGTAGATGGGTTGGATGCAGCAGATAAAATTGCCATTTTGGCATCATTGGGTTTTGGTGGACGCATCCATCTGCAAGATGTGTATTGTGAAGGAATTCGGCAAGTCAGCAAAACAGACATTACCTACGCCGAAAAATTGGGATTTGTGATTAAATTATTGGCGATCGCTAAAAAAACTTCCTCATCCCCCCTCTCGGTTCGAGTCCATCCCACCTTAGTACCCAAAACCCACCCCTTGGCTAGCATTAACGGTGTGAATAACGCCATTTTGGTGGAAGGGGAACCCATCGGACAAGTGATGTTTTTCGGGCCTGGTGCTGGTGCTGGTGCAACTGCTAGTGCCGTATCTTCTGACATTTTAAATCTGGTTGCTACCCTCCAAACTAGTACAGCCAAACCAAATCCCTTGTTAGGGTGTGGACATCAACATTACTCTGAAATTGCCCCGATTGCCGAACTGGTGACACGATTTTATGCGCGGTTCCTGACTAAGGATCAGCCTGGAGTGATTGGTAAATTGGGTACTTCCTTTGGCAATTATGGCGTTAGCTTAGAGTCAATTGTCCAAACTGGTTTTCAGGGAGAACTAGCAGAGATTGTTGTTGTCACCCATGATGTGAAAGAAGGCGATTTTCGCCAAGCCCTTGCAGAAATTCGTGATTTGCCAGCGATAGATAGCATTCCCAGCTTACTACGAGTGTTATGAGAAATATGAAGTATGTACGGCTTTGCCGTTCCTAAAGGATAGGATAAAGGATGAATATTTTATCAGTCATACTTTACACTTCATACTTCATAGTTGATTTTGTGGCTTAATTGGTTTAGACACAAACTTTATTGCTACTAGGGTAAAAACGATGACAAACAGACCTACTGGCGATCGCGAGTCATCTGGGGAAAGTGCCCTTGGCTTTGATGAATTCATAGCCATTTTAGTTGCCTTCACTACTATCGGTGGGATTATATTTTGGTCATTTTCCCGTAAGGATAGTGGCTGGAACTTCAACAAAGTGCTGTCACCGTTGCCAATTCCATCTGCTAACGTTCAACCAAATAATCTGCCGTCACCATTCCCGACTGCTAAGTCAGAACCAAACCCAGGTTCTAACATCAACACTTTGCCATCGCCTCCAGATGCAGATGTTGTTGAACCCGACACGATGCAAGCCCCAATTGATCAGGTAATTCCTAGACAGGTCTTACCATCTCCTAATGTGGCTCCTATCGAGTCAAACAAGACGCAAACGCCTGTGAGTTTCTCGAAAGGCTTAGAGTCATCAATAAAATCATCACCTTTACCTTTAGTCTCGCCTGCCAAACAAAAGTCAACCATTCCGCCACCAATTGCATTTAACGATGTGTCTAGTGACTTTTGGGCAGGTCGTTTTATTGATGCTCTCTCTTCGCGTGGTATAATAAAAGGTTTTCCAGATTATACTTTTAGACCCAATCAACCTGTTAACCGTGCCGAATTTGCGGCCATACTTGAACAAGCCTTTGAAAAAGAGGGTAATAATTCCATCATATCCTTTCAAGATGTCTCAACAAAATTCTGGGCAACACCAGCAATTAACCGAGCTATTAACACTGGATTTTTAAAAGGCTACCCTAACAAAACCTTTAAACCCGAACAAAAGATTTCACGAGTGCAAGTGTTGGTTGCTCTTGTCAGTGGGTTGAATCTCAAAGAACCAGCAACCCCATCTCAGATTTTAAGTGTTTACAAAGATGCTCAAGATATTCCTAAGTATGCCACTGGTAAGATAGCAGCTGCCACAACCAATGGTCTTGTAGTTAACTATCCCAATTCCAAAATTTTTGCTCCCAATAAAGAAGCTACCCGTGCTGAGGTAGCTGCAATGATTCATCAAGCTTTAGTACGAACTGGGAGATTGGAAAGAATTTCATCTCAAAGTATTGTGCAATTGTCTCAATAAGCACTGATGACTGTTGACTAAATTTTGAATTTTGAGAAAAGCCTGAGCGGGGGTTGCCACTGCTCAGGCTGTTATGATTTTAAAGTGGAAGGTAGACACCTTATAGGGTGGCTTACTGGAAAATAAAACTGCTCAAATATTAAGCGTCTGGAGCTTGTTTACCTACAACTTGTGATTTGAGGGTTGTAATTTCATTAGTTAGCTCTCGCCTAGTTGAAGCTTTGAGTAAATAACGGTAAACAAACCAAGCAGAGTAACCAATACCAATCAATTCAAAAGTTGGTGCTATCAAAGGAATATCATTCAAAGAATCTAATACCGCCAACAGCACCTTAACGGCAACAATTGCTCCCAGAATTAAACCAACGCTAACCAGGGGTTGCTTGTACTGATTGAAGAAGTTTCCCACATATTCGGGCAAAGTCGCTAAAAAGCCAGAAATTTGTTCTCCGTATTTTAGCCACTCATCTTGAGACTGTGCAGGAGGCTGAAGTTTGGTAATAGTTCCGGTTTGGCTGTTAATCTCTGGCACTGTAGCCTCTTTGGACTTGGTTTCTGTGAATTCTGGTTCTTGCATTTTCACTTCCATAAATTTTGACAGTTGGGTTCTCTAATCCAGACAACTACAACCAAAAGGCTGTTGATTAGGCAATGCACTCGTGCATCACCACAACTGGGTTTAGGGCATAAAAGGGTTCATGTCAACCATAATTGCCCTGTAACCTCTACTGCATCAACTACAAGGTAGACAATCAGTAGAGAATAGAAGTCAGAAGACAGCAGGATTGGCTAAAATCAGCTTTCTGAGTTCTGGTTTTGTGAATCAACTGGAATCCTCAGGTTGTGATTGTCCTATGCTGTGTCAGTTGCTTATAATCGTACTCATTAAAGTACAAAACAGGCAAAAATCAGACTACCTCTCATTTATACAAGCATAAATGGCGATTTTGTCTGATATTAAAGCTATATTAATCCGCGATCGCCAATTATCCTATTGGTTCTTGGTATTAGATAGATAATAAAAGTTTTGATTTTTTCATTAAAACTAGACATTATAAATAGCTAATGATATAATTCCACGCCTATTTGAGGAGTTTATAGGTGGCGCACCGTTTAAGTACTATCCACAACTGTGAGGAGCGACATAATTGCTACAGCTATATCAGGTGTTTTTCGGAGATTTAATTACTGATGCTTTGGTAGAATCGTGGCTGAGGGCAGTTGCTAGTGCATTATCCTCTATGGCTACCCCCTTCAATACCAGTAAAAATACAGCCTAGCAGATGTTTTGACGAGTTATACAGCAATTTTTCCCCTGAGCAAGCAAATTTGGTTAAAAGCTGTAGATGCAGTTCAATTTACTACTATTACCACTAGCGAAATTCACAACCCAGATATTATTAACACAGTTAAAATATGGTTACTAATAAATCATCAAATATTGTTGATATTATCCAAAAACAGCGTGAGCTTTTTCAAACTAGTAAAACTAAAAATGTGAGCTTTCGCATTCAGCAACTCAAAATTCTTAAACAAGCACTAGTTGAGAATAAACAAGCAATTATCCAAGCATTAAAAGCAGATTTACAGAAACCAGAATTTGAAAGTTCCATTGGAGAATTTAGAGTCATCAATGATATTGATAATGCTATTAAATACATCAATAATTGGACTAAGCCGAAAAAAGCACCCCTTGCCAAAGAATTTTTCCTATACTCAGCGAAAATTTATCCAGAACCGCTGGGAGTTGCTTTAATTATTGGAGCTTGGAATTATCCATTTAATTTAATCATCTCACCTTTAATCGGTGCGATCGCAGCAGGAAATTGTGCAGTTATCAAACCTTCAGAACTTGCACCCCATACTTCCGCTTTAATAGCTGAAATCATAAATAAATATTTTGACCAAGAGTATATTGCAGTGGTAGAAGGAGGTGTAGAGACATCTCAAAAACTCCTAGCCGAAAAATTTGACTATATCTTTTTTACTGGTAGCACAGCTGTAGGCAAAATTGTCATGGAAGCGGCTGCAAAACATCTCACACCAGTTACTTTAGAGTTGGGTGGTAAAAGCCCTTGTTTAGTAGATACTGATATTAATCTTGAATATACCGCCAGACGCATTATTTGGGGTAAATTTTTTAATGCTGGACAAACTTGTATTGCACCTGACTATCTTTTAGTTGATCAAAAAATCAAAAAAGATTTAGTAAATGTCCTGCAAAAATTTGTAAAAGAATTTTTTGGAAAAAATCCAGAAAAGAGTCCTGATTATGCAAGGATTATCAATCAAAAACATTTTGATAGATTAACAAACTTTCTCCAAAATGGTAAAATTCTCATTGGAGGAGAAACGAATTATTCCGAACGTTATATTGCCCCAACACTGCTCGATCAAGTTTCTTTAATAGATCCTGTGATGCAGGAGGAAATTTTTGGCCCTATTCTGCCCATCATTGAATACAGCGATATTACAGAAGCGATCGCCTTAATTAATTCTCAACCAAAACCCTTAGCTTTATACTTATTTACAAATAATAAAACTCTTGAAAAGCGAGTTTTGCAGGAAACTTCATCTGGCGGAGTGTGTATTAATGATACATTAATGCAGTTTGCCGTCTCATCTTTACCTTTTGGTGGAGTCGGTGACAGCGGTATTGGTAGCTATCATGGTAAAGCTAGTTTTGACACCTTTTCACACTACAAAAGTGTATTGCAAAACTCATTTTGGCAAGACATCAATTGGCGTTATGCTCCTTACAAAAGCATATTGCCCATACTCAAACGACTTGTTAGTTAATTCTTCTTAGCGTCTTAGTGCCTTTGTGGTTCAAAATATTAACCACCAAGACACCAAGACACTAAGTAAATTAAAACCCAAAAGCACTGCTGTAACGCTCCTCCGCCCAAGGTTCACCACGGCGGTGGTAGCCATTGCGCTCCCAAAAACCAAGTTCCTCGTGATTGAAAAACTCCAAACCATTGATCCACTTGGCACTTTTCCAGGCGTAGAGATGGGGTACAACTAACCGCATCGGGCCACCATGTTCTGCTGGTAAAGGTTCACCAAATAATTTGAAAGCAAAGAAATTTTCTTCCCGTACAAAGTCTTCCATTGAAATATTGGTGGTGTAGCCGCCGTAGCAGTGTTCCATAACATGAACTGCTTCCGAGTCTACCTCAATCAAATCCATGAAATCTACCACCTTAATACCCGTCCACTTAACATCTAATTTTGACCAGCGGGTTACACAGTGAAAGTCTGCTGTGAATTCATGTTGAGGTAGGGTCATGAAATCTGACCAAGTAAAAATAATGGGTTTGACCGAACCCCAAACTCGAAATTCCCAATCTTCTGTACTGACTTGGGGTGTTGCACCATAGGTTAAGACGGGGAAGCCTTTAGCCAAATGTTGACCAGGAGGGACGCGATCGCTTTCTGTTTGATTTGGTTTCTGAAAAAATTTACCTGGCATACTATCTTTAAAAATCAATACTAAAAAATAGGGAGTGGCAAAAAAAGACTTTTCATCCTTTTAATGACCAGCAAATAGCCTATATTTTCAGATAGTTTACTCTTTATATGATTATTTGATCATCAGTCGTAAGTACAAGGTAATGGTAATTGTCCCCAATTACTCATTACCAAATTCTTATCGACTTAATTAGGTTTTGTGGTCTAGCTCTTACTGAAGAGGAATTATTCTTCTTCCTCTTCTTCAGCAGTTGGATAGACAAATGTGGAACGTCCAGTCAAAATCGACTTGCCTAGGGAGATGGCTTTTTGAGCTTCAACAGCAGCTTTATGTCTCCAGGTAGCTCGACGTTTATCTCGTTTGGATTTGGATGTTTTCTTCTTAGGAACAGCCATGATAGCGGATATCGCAATTCTTGACAACCTTTTTATTCTAAGCGATCAACTCGACCAACTTAAAATTTCACAAAATTGGGAATTGGGAATTGGGAATGGGGCATGGTCATTATTCCCGTTGTCTTCCTCATCCCCCTTATCTTTCCTGCTACTAGTGTGGATCACTAGCAAAAGTCCAATCACCAGGGTCGGTCTCCTAGATCTATGTCGGGGATTATGGGTTCTGTGGTTGCTGTGGGTGCTGTGGGTGCTGTGGGTGTTGTGGTTGCTGAGGGTGTTGTGGTTGCTGAGGGTGCTGTAGGTGCTGTGGGTGTTGTGGTTGCTGTGGGTGCTGTGGTTGCTGAGGGTGCTGTGGGTGTTGTGGGTGCTGTGGGAATAACAATAGCTGCCTGACCTGGGTTAGTAGTTGGCTGATCTGTGTCAAACCCAAGTAGCGATCGCGCTGTTTTGAAGTAAGTTGCCCAACGTTGGGCATCGGGACGGGTGCGCCATTGTTGGCGGCTGACTTCTAATGCTAAAACTGGTGCGATCGCGCCATAATTTTGTACGGAAACAATAATTGAAGTATCTGTTACTAAAATATCTTGGTCGAAGCTACGTTGAGCAGCAGCCCTCGCGGTCGCTTCTGCTCTTCGCAGTATGGTTTCATAGTTTTCACCTGGTAGTCGGTCAATAGTCAAGTCAACTCTGGCTGTATAAGCTTGCACAATTTGCGGTGTGAGCGTCTCTGTCAAAATCCAGAGGGGCACTGTGGAAAAAGTTAAAACTATTAGCGGAAATATCCGGATCTTCTTGCCAATTTGGCTAATAACTGGAAAGGGAATGATCCATGATAGTTGGTGAGCAACACTCCTGGTCATGACTTTATGGCTCCTGATTGATGAAATTTAATGCGAGTATTTTCCGAGCATAGATTGTCATTAAAAATACTTAAAATTAATGGCTCGATGAGAATCTCCTAGAGTATAAGACATAGGTTAGCTTTGTTTTTTCAGCAAAGCCAACCGCAATTTTAGGCAACCAAACCACAACCTACAAAGAGCGGGATGGCAAATTACTGGGCGATCGCTATTGGCATCAATCAATATCAGTTCTTTCAACCCTTACGTTGCGCCCAAGCAGATGCTGAGGCGTTAAAAGATTTTTTGGTTAAAGAGGCTGGTTTTGCACCCCAACGCTGTCTGTTGATGACAGATACTTCACCACCAATTGGAGATAGATCTACATATCCAACTAAAGAAAATATTCTTTTGTTACTTGAGGATTTGACAGCGGCGTGTTGGCAACCGCAAGACCATTTATGGTTATTTTTCAGTGGTTATGGGGTAAACTACGATGGCAAAGATTACTTGATGCCAGTGGAAGGAAATCCCAAACTAGCACAGGAAACTGGTATAGAAGTGCGATCGCTGATGCAAAGTCTGCAACTAGCTGAACTTAATGTGTTGCTGCTGTTTGATATCAATCGCGCTTCTGGTAGTCAAGCCGATGCTCCTGCTGGGCAAGAAACCCTAGAATTAGCTGAAGAACTACAACTTGCCACAATTATTTCTTGCCGACCAGACCAATTTTCCCGCGAAAGTAGCGAACTAGGTCACGGATTCTTTACAGCAGCATTGTTGGCAGCTTTGCGTTCTGGTAAAGGTAATAGCTTGACGGATTTAGAAAGCTACCTCATTATTCTCACTCCAGAATTATGTCAACATTACTGGCGTCCTACACAAAACCCCGTCACGGTCATCCCATCAAGCCAGCATGACATTCTGCCTGATCTGGGAATACAAAGCAATAGTGTAGAAATCCCCAGCACAATCGAACCCACTGAAGTAGAACCAATTATTTTTCCAGAACAAACCTTTGCTGTGGCAGTTGCAGCCCCCTCCCTGGAAGCAAAATCCCCGATAACTTCAGCCAAATTGCCAAAATTGGGTATGTGGGGAGAAGCCCAAACGGCTAAAACTACCCTCAGTGATACTTCAGCGCCAGCAAAGTCCTCGAACTTGACATCAGGAATCGAAAACTTCGAGGAACAAAAATTTGCTGCGTCTACTGACTTATCAACAACACAGTACTTTAACCAGCCATCCCAACCAGCCTCACCATCTCAGGAGATGGGTGGAGGTAGGTTTGTGCCGAATGTTCCTCAACCTTACGTATCTCGCTTGCAAGAGAATCAGACAAACTCTGCATTGTGGAAACAGTTCTTATTGTGGGGTGGGGGCACTATGCTGGTAGTAACTTTAATTTCCGTAGTGGTTCTACGTAATCATGCACAATTATTAAGAACTAAACAGATATCGCCAGCATCACCTAATAATGTCTCAAATGTCCGCTCAATTTCCGAGACACCCCCAGTAATTACACCAAAAAACCAAACTACCGCCCAAATAGGCTCTAATTCCGAATCCAAAAAGCGTAACCAAGCAGTGCTAGACCTAGCGAAAAAGTCACTTAAACAAACTCAAGCTAGCGATTTGAGCAAAGCGATCGCCACTGCTCAAGAAATTCAGCCAGGTGAACCTCTTTACGAACAAGCTCAAGAAAATATTCAGATTTGGAGCCGGATGATTTTAGATTTGGCAGAGGGTCGTGCCAAACAAAGGCAGTATAGTAATGCGATCGCTGCTGCTCGATTAATCACCAAAGACGAAGCCCTTTATCCCAAAGCACAAGCAGCAATTAACCAGTGGCGTTTAGAGGCTAAGCAGTACCTAGCCAACAGAACGCTTTTGGATGCCGCTAATGCTTTAATTAAGCCAGGACAAGCATCTACTTATAATCGTGCCATCGAAGTAGCTAAGAAAGTACCACAAGGTCAACCAGGCTTCGACCTAGCACAGAAATCGATTAATAACTGGAGTGAAAAAATTCTAGACATAGCAAAAAACCGTGCTGATCAAGGAGACCTCACGGCGGCTATTGAAACTGCAACTTTAATTCCAGAAGTAACTGCCGTTTATGAAGATGCTCAAGAAGCAATCCAAAAATGGCAGAAAAAATAGTAGCAAAATAGTTATGAGTTAAGAGTGAGAAGTTAGGAGTTAAAAATAAAACTCCTAACTTTTAACTCAGCAACGCCACATGCTCTACTTGGGGAAACCCCAAGACCGCAGTGGCTCCTCAGCACTCAGCACTCAGCACTCAGCACTCGCTATTAGCAGTACTGCGATACATCCTCGCCGCATTCATCGGCTAGATAGCACAGCGCTCGAAAGCGTAAACCAACTACTTCTTCATATAAAGGGTTGAGTTTACACATGGGCGGAATGTGAAACAAGGTTTTGCCAAATATTTTGACATCACGCTCAAAGGGACATTGAGCAGGAATCAGTTTACATAAGCGGTGAGCTAGTTGGCGATCGCGCACTTGAATGTTGTCTACCCACCGTCGCAGTGGTTGGAGAATGTCATAAGTTCCGGAAACGGGGCCTTGCAGGTGGGCTACATGGGTGTTGCTAGTTTCTGCTTGATGTATCAAAACCCAGCTTGCAAGAAAAATCTTTTTTGTGGTATTATCGAATACCTTCATGATTAAGCCTCTGTGTTATTGAGGTTATTCACCTTGCTGATGAATATGTACGACGTGGCAACGACCTTTACCGGAAGAATCGTGTTCTGACTGAGATATAATATGAAGTCTGAATGGCCACTTGAGTCAGAACCTAATTTATTACTACGTCAAGTTAATCGCAATTTCCCGCAGATCGGTAGCGTAATAATACGATCTTGTTCATAACTTGACACAGTTTAAATTTTAATAAAGACATCTATCATTGGACGGATTTTAGTTTATAATTTACAATTCGTTACAAACCAAGTTTTTGTAATATTTTCGGTAGGTATAAGTATTCAGGACTGGGTACTGGGTACTGGGAAAGCATTCTCATGTTTCGGCTTCGCTCAACTTAGCCTGAACGCAGTCGAAGGCTAACATTTGAAAGGGATCAGAACAAATTCTGTAATTTTTATGAGTTCTAACCCATTGCCCCCTAATCCCCAACGCCACTTGCGCGGCTGCCGGGGAACCCGTCCAACGCAGTGGCTCCTCCCTTTCGGTCGTGGGGGCCCCGAGTTCCCCAATCCCTACTCCCTAATCCCCAGTCCCTTTTACGTGATTGTCTTACAATTTGCGACCTACAGTATTTTAGGGCTAAGTTACCTGGGGTTAGGATTGGGCTATATTCCTGGGTTACGCATGAACAGGGCGACTATTGCCTTGCTTTGATCTGCCTTTTTAATTGCTTTGGGTGTTCTGAATTTACAACAAGCTTGGCAGGTCATTGATGCTAACACCATCGTGTTTTTGTTGAGCATGATGGTAGTTAATGCCAACTTATCCTATGCAGGGTTTTTCAGTCGAGTGCTATCGCTACTGTTGAGTTATACTCGCAGTCCTCTGGGCTTGTTGATTGCTTTCACCTTTGTAGCGGTATCCTTAGTGCTTTTTTCTCAATGACACTCTAGCACTGATTTTTACACCTTTAACTTTGAGCTTGACTCAAACATTAGGTTTAAATCCGATTCCCTATTTACTAGTGATCGCTGGTGCCACTAATATAGGCTCGGTAGCAACTTTGAGCGGTAATCCTCAAAACATCCTCTGCTAACCTGATAGTTGTAGAAGCTGCCGCCGATTTAGGCTAAAAGCTTACCTTAATTGAGCATCTGCGATTTGGGTTGCCCTTGACTTTGTGTACTTTACTTCTAGTTTATCTTTTCATTCACTGAAGGTAATGGCTTACCGAGTTGAATATGCTTATTATTAAACGAACTGCAAAGGATGCAAAGGACACAAAGAAAAAATATCAGGTTGCCTTGGTTGTTTTTTAGTCAGTACCTCTGACCGTTAGGAGGGGGTTGTAAAGGCAGTCCCATTTTTTGAATTTCTAAAAAGAAGCGAACTAATATTAGAGTGATAACCGCTTTGGTTTATCTCCAAGGAATTCTCCTGGATAGACGAATGATGACACAATGAAGCCTCTGATGGCTTTATCAGAGGCTTCATGATTCAGGTATAGCTGATTTTCTATGCGTTAGCAGGCTGAAGATTGCGCTACTTTAATCTTTGATTGTGAAATCTTGATTTTAATTTCCCTAGGATGCCACTTGAGCAGCAGTCCGAGTCCGCCGCCTTCTACCGTCAGCAACTTTCACAGGTGGCTCATCAGGAATCTGCATCAACAAAGTCACAGAAGGTTGACATTGCAATTCTCGACGAATGGAACGCTGCAATTCCCGTTCAAGAGTGCCTTGTAAGCCACCCCAGTCTACCTCTGGTTGCTCACCAGTCAAAGCGGCAAATTCTGACCAGCGAACGCTGAGAATTTCTTCAATTCGCTGTTGTACCCACTTTTGCAGCAGCGATCGCTCTACACTTGTGACTACACCCCGCAAATGAATTTCTGGCTTTGCCAATAGTTTGCCATTCCAATCAATAGCAGCAGCGATGGTGACAATACCTTCTTCAGCCATGCGTTGCCTTTCTTGCAAGACTTTAGCACTCACCATGCCAGAACTAGTAGTATCCACCAGTTCTATACCAGATGGCACTTTACCAGCTACACCAATGGCGTCTTCAGTCAGTTCGACGATATCACCATTCTGAATAATCACCATGTTCTCTGCGGGAATACCCATACTCTGAGCGGTTTCTGAGTGCTTCACCAGCATCCGATGTTCACCATGAACTGGCAAGAAAAACTTGGGTTTAGTTAAGGCAATCATCAGCTTTTGGTCTTCCTGACAGCCGTGACCTGAAACGTGAATTCCTTTGTCTCGACCATAGACCACTTTCGCTCCTTGCATCATCAATTTATCGATGATGGTCACCACAGCAATTGTATTTCCAGGAATGGGGTTGGCGGAAAATACTACTGTGTCTCCTTCGCGGATTTTGATGTGGGGGTGTTCTTTGTTGGCAATTCTGGTCATTGCTGACATTGGCTCACCTTGAGAACCTGTGGTGAGAATCAGCACATTTTCGTCAGGTAGGTTACGAACTGCGTGCAACGGTTGCAGCAGGTTGTCTTCACACTTGATGTAACCTAAATTCCGGGCATGAGCTATCAAATTCAACATTGAACGCCCTACAACTGTCACCACCCGATTGTGCTTCTTCGCCAAATCCAAAATCATGTTGATGCGATGCACGCTAGAAGCAAATGTGGTGACGAACAGTCGCCCAGTAGCTTGGCTGAATACCCGATCTAAGTTGGGATAAACTGAACGTTCCGAAGGTGTAAATCCTGGTACTTCTGAGTTAGTGGAATCACTCAATAAGCAAAGTACGCCTTGTTCACCATGTTCTGCTAATCGTTGCAGGTCAAACCTTTCACCATCGACGGGAGTATGGTCGATTTTGAAGTCTCCTGTATGAATTACCACACCCAAAGGAGTATGAATAGCAACAGTAAAGCTATCAGCTATAGAGTGAGTGTTGCGGATATATTCTACAAAAAATGATTTACCAATCCGCACTACATCACGGGGAAGGACTTTTCTTAATTCTGTGCGATCGCGTACTCCTGCTTCTTCTAATTTACCCTCTAGCATTGCCATTGCTAGTCTGGGCCCGTAAATTACAGGTATTTCAAATTGTTTGAGGTGAAAAGCAATGCCACCTATATGATCTTCATGACCGTGGGTAACGATCATACCTTTAATTTTGTGGCGATTTTCCCGCAGATAAGTTGTATCTGGGAGAACAATATTTACTCCATGCATTGCCTCTGTAGGAAATGCTAAACCTGCATCTAATAAAACAATTTCGTCATCGTATTCAAAAACACAGGTATTTTTACCAATTTCATGCAAGCCGCCCAAAGGAATAATTTTGAGGGCGGAGTTAGCTTCGTTTTTAGCCATTTTCTCCTTAGATTGTTGTTTTGCTGTTTAGTGTTAATAAATTGAAAGTTAGCGAGCTTTTATGAAAAACAATACCGACTTTCTATCTGAAAGCAGTTAAATTTTAATTCAGATGTTCAATTGTTTGTTCAATAAAATACTTTTTAGACTGAAGGATTCATTCTATGTCTATAAATGTCATAGCATAAGCGTCAGTAGCGCAAATTTATCAAAGATTATGCCCTTTTTCCATATAGGTTTTTATCGGCTATTAGCTAGCAAATCTTTGACAAATTGCTACCTAGATTAAACCAAGTTTGTTCAGCACTGCCTCTAACTTTTGACTGACTTCCGAGTCTGCTTCGGATAACGGCGGACGAGTTGAACCAACCTCCCAACCTTGAAGATTCAATGCTTTTTTAACTGGAATGGGATTTGTAGTTAAAAATAAGGCTTTAAACAAGGGGAAGAGTTGTAGATGAATCTCACTGGCAACTTCAACTTTTCCCGCACTAAAAGCTTGAATCATCTGCTGTAGTTGGTTGCCTACCAGATGAGAAGCCACACTTACTACACCCTTCGCTCCAATCGCTAACAAGGGCAAAGTTAAAGAATCATCTCCAGCGTAAAGGTGAAATTCTTTTGGTGTCAAGCGGCGAATTTCACTTGCTTGATCTAAATTTCCACTCGCTTCTTTGATACCAACAATATTTTTAATCTCAGCTAACCGGGCAACTGTTTCGGGACTGAGATTTTGACCGGTACGCCCTGGGACATTATATAACAATAACGGGAAGTCGGGACAGGCTTGGGCTATAGCCTGAAAGTGTTGATAAAGACCTGCTTGCGGAGGTTTGTTGTAATAGGGAACAACTTGTAAAGAACCGTGTACTCCTATTTTAGCTGCTTTTTGGGTAGCAGCGATCGCTTCTTTGGTGGAATTAGAACCACATCCTGCTATTACCTTGGCTTTTCCTCCTACGGCTTGCAATACTGAAACAAACAACTCGTATTCCTCATCCCAACTCAGTGTGGGAGATTCACCTGTTGTACCACATACCACCAATGTATCTGTGCCGTTCTCAACTAGATACGCTGCGAGTTCTGCCGCTACATCATAATTTACAGTACCGTCTGTTTTGAACGGCGTAATCATAGCGGTTAAAACTGTGCCAAATTCTCCCACCCTCTTTTCACTCCTGATTACCCAAATTGTTTTATGTGTCTTGGTGGTTTTTAATTGTAATAACCTATTCGTCAACTGCTTTCAAGCGTATTTCACACATTTGTTAGTTGTCAGTTGTCAGTTGTTAGTTGCTACTAACCCTTCGGGTGACGCTCTTGCGTCGAAGATCGCTCTTGAGATCGTCAGTTGCTCATGGGGGAAACCACGCCACATGCGCTCGTCTGTTGGCAGAGCGCACTCTTCGCAGTGGCTCCCCAAGACCGCACTGACTCACCACTGACCACTGACTACTTTGAAACGTATGCTGTTTTCGGCTTGAGTAGGTTTTTCTCTACGAGCAATTCAGCAATTTGTACTGCATTCAAGGCTGCACCTTTACGAATTTGGTCTCCACAAAGCCACAGTTCCAAACCGTAAGGATGAGAAATGTCTTGCCGAATTCTACCTACTAAAACTTCATCAATACCAGTCGCTTCAATTGGCATAGGAAAATGATTGGTTCCCCAATCTTCTAACAATTTCACACCAGGGGAACGACTGAGAATAGCTCTAGCTTCATCTGGACTAAAAGGTTCCTCAAATTCTAGATTAATTGCTTCTGAATGGGCACGCAGTACGGGAACCCGTACACAAGTAGCAGTGATTCTGATCTCTGGCGTTGCGAAAATCTTTCGAGTTTCGTTGACCATTTTCATTTCTTCTTCACAATATCCCAAATCATTCAATGGGGAGTTGTGTGGAAATAAATTAAACGCCAACGGGTAAGGCAATACCTCAGCCACTGGTGACTGTCCTTGTAATATGGCACTGGCTTGAGTTTTTACTTCTGCCATTGCTTTGGCACCAGCGCCACTGGCAGATTGATAGGTTGAGGCTACAATGCGTTGCACTGGTCTTTTTTGATGCAGGGGCCAGACTGCTACGGTCATCAAAATTGTTGTGCAGTTGGGATTGGCAATAATGCCTTTGTGATTAGCAGCTGCTTGTGGGTTCACCTCTGGGACAACTAAGGGGACTTCTGGGTTCATCCGAAAGGCACTGGAGTTATCTATGACTACTGCACCTTTTTCTACTGCAACTGCTGCCCATGTTTTAGATGTGGAACCACCTGCACTGGCTAGTACCAAATCTACATTTTCAAAGGCGCGATCGCTCACTGACTCTATGGGCAGATCTTCTCCTTGAAAGTGCAGCGTCCGCCCTACACTTTTTTCTGAAGCTAGCAACTTCAAATCCGAAACCGGAAAATTACGCTGTTCCAGTAATTCAAGCAACTCTGTGCCAACAGCACCAGTCGCTCCCAAAATAGCTACACGATAAGATTTAGTCAAACGGGCTTCCTCCTTTAAGAGGTTGTATGCAACTTTTTACAGTAATTCACAATCTATCCATATTTATTTAAATAACTACAGCAGACATTAGATAAAGATTTTTTAACTATAGTTGAGTTTTCTGATCTAGATACATTTATTGTTGAGCTGAAACCAGTTAAGTGCTATCGGAATTTACAATAACTACTGTTTGAATTTACTACAACTTTAAAAAAGTACATATCATTATACAACAAACTACAGTTTAGTTGAAAAGATAAATATTTATACTTCACTTGCGTAGAAGTCTTCGATTTTTAAAGTAAACAAATATTACGCCTGAGAAAGTGATTTTCTAGGAAGATGGATGTACTATGATCCAATGTAAACGAAACTAGCACCGCAAAAAAGCTAAGCTATGCGGTCAGGCAATAGATACGCTGAGTCACACAAGGTAGACAGACCCAACTCTCAAGTATTGGAGTAAGATATGCGGGATGATAACCAGGATATCACGGTGTTAGCCTTCTGAGTCACAAGTCCAGTTGATTGGGATTGGAGATTGGGGACTGGGGGCAGGGGAGCAGGAGGAGATGAGGGAGAATAACCAATGCCCCATGCCCCATGGACAATTCCTTCAAATGGGTAAAGTTATTTCTGTAAAGTGTCCAGTCCTTTGCTATTGGCAGTAAACTGGATATCTACTGAAGGGCACCGAATCCATAATTGGGATTATTTAGTATGCCTTGTGGATACGTTTTATCCTCGCCAAGAAACATTAACCCACAAAAGCGGTCAATCGCGTCTTGTGTGTACTTGGAGTCAAAAATACCAGAAAATAGAAACTAAGCATGAAAGTCACCCAGGAGAAACTTCCCGCCAGCCAAATAGGGTTGGAAATAGAGATTACGCCAGAACTTACCAAGCAAACTTACGAGCAGGTAATTAAAAACTTAACTAGTACTACAAATATTCCTGGGTTTCGTAAAGGCAAGGTACCTCGGCAGATATTACTACAGCGCCTGGGCGTAACTCGCATTAAGGCAGCAGCACTGGAAGAATTAATTCAAGATGGCATTGAAAAAGCAGTCAAACAGGAAGCTATCCAGGCCATTGGTCAACCACAGCTGCGGACTTCTTTTGAGGAATTGATTAATAATTATGAACCTGGAAAAGCTTTGACCTTTTCTGCTGCTGTTGATGTAGAACCGGAAGTAAATTTAACACAGTACACTGGTTTGCAAGTCAAAGCGGAGGAAGTCAAGTACGACCCAACTCAAGTAGAGAATGTCCTAGACAAGGAACGTCAACAAATGGCGACCTTAATTCCTGTAGAAGGACGTGCAGCGCAAATTGGTGATGTTGCTGTAGTTGATTTTAAAGGTGTCATTGCCAAAGGTGAGGGTGAGGATGAAACAGCCGAACCTACACCAATTCCTGGAGGCGAAGCAACTGATTTTCAACTGGAATTGCAGGAAGATAAGTTTATTCCTGGTTTTGTCTTGGGCATGGTAGGGATGAATCCTGGAGAAACCAAAGAAATTTCGGCTCAGTTTCCAGACCCCTATGCCAATGAAGAATTAGCTGGAAAACCAGCACTGTTCACAGTTACACTCAAAGAACTCAAGGAAAAAGAGCTACCAGAATTCAATGACGACTTTGCTCAGGAAGTCAGCGACTTTAACACCTTAGATGAACTTAAGGCGTCTTTAGAAGAGCGCTATCAGAAAGAAGCCGAAGAAAAAACCAAAAACAATAAGCAAGAAGCATTGTTAGCTGAATTAGTCAAGCATCTAGAAGTTGACTTGCCACAAACACTGATTGAGCAAGAAGTAGACTCCATGCTGACGCAAACAGCAGTGCGGCTTTCTCAGCAGGGATTGGATGTGAGAAAGTTGTTTACCCAAGATATTATTCCCCAGTTACGGGAGCGATCGCGCCCTGAAGCTGTTGAACGCCTCAAAAGATCACTGGGATTAAGGGAAGTCAGTAAACGCGAGTCTATCGAAGTCACACCCGAAGAAATTCAAGCTAGAGTCACAGAACTGTTACAGCAGTACACAGAACAAGAGGTTGATGAAGAAAGACTGCGCTCAGTCGTGGAAAATGAACTGCTATCCGAAAAAATCATTGATTGGCTCCTAGAACGCTCATCAGTTGAACTTGTAGCTGAAGGTTCTTTAAATACTGCACAAGAAACAGCAGCAGAACTCACACCTTCAGATACAACTGAACCTCAGACTGAGGAACAAAGCACCGAAGCTACTACAGAATCAACACAGGGAGAATGAAAACTTTAGCAGCCAGATATCCTGGATGATGAGTGCTGAGTCATGAGTTTTACAAATTTTTACTCAGCACTCATCAATGTTAAGGCGGCATATTTACGCAATCTTCAAGAAATTGTGGCATCTATACCGCCTGAGCTTAATCCGGTGTTACACGACAAGAATATGAATGAGGCATAATGGTTAACACATACCTCAACAAGAGCAATCGTATTCTTTAACAAAGCGGCACTAGCTGCTGAAACTGTGTCCTATTTATTCTCAAATGTGATTGTATGCTGACATCGCAGTCGGGAAATTACCCTATTAACAACTCCAGTCGAATCGGAATTTACTCCCACATGAGTGGCCCTAACAACATCGTGCCGATGGTGGTAGAACAGTCTGGTATGGGAGAAAGGGCTTTCGACATCTACTCCCGCCTACTGCGAGAGCGGATTATATTTTTAGGAACGCCCATAGACGATGCGATCGCCAATTCCATTGTTGCTCAGTTGCTATTTCTAGACGCTGAAGACTCAGAAAAAGACATTCAACTGTACATCAACTCTCCTGGCGGCTCCGTCTACGCAGGGATGGCAATCTATGATACAATTCAACAGATCCGTCCAGATGTTGTTACCATATGCTTTGGATTAGCCGCAAGCATGGGAGCATTTTTGCTCACAGCAGGAACAGCAGGTAAGCGCATGTCTCTACCTGACTCCCGGATCATGATTCACCAACCACTGGGCGGCGCTCAAGGTCAAGCTATTGACATAGAAATTCAAGCAAGGGAAATTCTTTACATTAAGGCAAAGTTGAATCAGTTATTGGCTAATCACACTGGTCAACCCCTAGAAAGAATTGAAGCAGATACTGAGCGCGACTTCTTTATGTCCGCAGAAGAAGCGAAAAATTACGGTTTGATTGATCAAGTCATCTCCAGACAAAATCTTCCCACCGCCGGGGAAAACGTCACCATTCTGAAATAAGAGGCTGGTATGTCTAAGTACGACTCCCATTTAAAATGTTCGTTTTGTGGCAAGTCTCAAGAGCAGGTGCGTAAATTGATCGCAGGGCCGGGAGTCTACATCTGCGATGAATGCGTAGACTTGTGTAATGAAATACTAGATGAGGAGTTACTCGACACAAATGGTGCAGCTTCGCAACCAGCGCCAAAGTCAGAACCACCCCAAAAACGCCGTGCCCGTTCTTCTAATCTCTCGTTTAATCAAATACCCAAACCCAGAGAGATTAAGAAATACCTAGACGAACATGTCATCGGTCAAGACGAAGCTAAGAAGGTGCTATCAGTCGCAGTATACAATCACTACAAGCGGCTAGCAATCCTTCAGTCTAAAGGCAATGGCAAAGGTGGAGCCGATGATGCTGTAGAACTGCAAAAGTCCAATATTCTGTTAATTGGCCCGACAGGTTGTGGCAAAACTCTCTTGGCACAAACCTTGGCCAAAATCCTAGATGTACCCTTTGCTGTAGCCGACGCCACTACGCTGACAGAAGCAGGGTATGTAGGAGAAGATGTGGAAAATATCTTACTGCGACTGTTGCAAGTGGCAGATTTGGATGTAGAGGAAGCACAACGCGGAATTATCTACATTGACGAAATTGACAAAATTGCCCGCAAGAGTGAGAATCCCTCAATTACACGCGATGTTTCCGGTGAAGGCGTGCAGCAAGCTTTGCTGAAAATGTTAGAAGGAACGATCGCTAATGTACCACCCCAAGGAGGACGAAAGCATCCTTATCAGGACTGCATCCAAATTGACACCAGCAATATTCTGTTCGTCTGTGGTGGTGCTTTTGTTGGTTTAGAAAAAGTGGTAGAGCAGAGAGCGGGTAAAAAGTCAATAGGATTTGTCCAACCAGGAGAAGGACAATCGAAAGAAAAACGCGCCGCTGATACTCTCCGCCATCTCGAACCGGATGACTTAGTGAAGTTTGGCATGATTCCCGAATTTATTGGACGAGTACCAATGGTGGCGGTGGTAGATCCCCTGGATGAAGAAGCGCTAATGGCGATTCTTACCCAACCACGCAGCGCCTTAGTCAAGCAGTACCAAAAACTGCTGAAGATGGATAACGTCCAATTAGACTTTAAACCAGATGCCTTAAAAGCGATCGCTCAGGAGGCCTACCGCCGGAAAACAGGTGCTAGGGCACTGCGAGGCATTATCGAAGAACTGATGCTGGATGTCATGTATGAGTTACCATCCCGGAAGGATGTAACTCGCTGCTCAGTCACGCGGGAGATGGTTGAGAAGCGGTCTACAGCTGAACTGATTGTACACCCATCTTCATTACCTAAGCCAGAATCAGCGTAATTGAGTGCTGAGTGCTGAGTGCTGAGTTAAGTAGCGTAATTGAGTGCTGAGTTAAGTTAGGAGTGTAGAATTAATTCTAAACTCCTAACTCATAACTGTTAACTTGCAAAAATGCCTTCTATTAACGTTCGTGGCGTTGAACATTACTACGAGTGGGTAAAAGAACCATCTAGTTCTTTAATAAAGCCAGTGATGGTTTTTGTCCACGGTTGGGCGGGTTCTGCTAGGTATTGGAGAAGTACCGCCAATGCTTTGTTAGACCAATTTGATTGTCTACTCTACGATATGCGGGGGTTTGGGCGTTCTGGTGGCAAACCTACCATAGTCCAAGCCAGCGAGTCTGTTGTTGAGTCTGAGTCTTTGCAACAAGAATCAACAGCAATTAAAGAGTTAACTTATGAATTAGAAGAATACGCTGAAGACTTGGCAGCTTTGTTAGATGAGTTGCACCTCCAACGCGTTTATATAAATGCTCACTCAATGGGCGCTTCTGTTGCTACTTTATTTTTTAACCGCTATCCCCAAAGAGTAGAACGAGGAATCTTAACTTGTAGCGGCATTTTTGAATACGACGAAAAAGCTTTTGCAGCTTTTCATAAATTCGGTGGTTATGTAGTGAAATTCCGTCCTAAATGGTTAGGGAAAATACCATTTGTTGACCGGATGTTTATGGCTAGATTTTTACATAGCCCCATCCCCAAATCTGAAAGGCAGGCTTTTTTACAAGATTTTATGGAAGCAGATTATGATGCAGCCCTTGGTACAATTTTTACTTCAGTAAGTAAGGCACAATCTGAAGTGATGCCAGGAGAGTTTGCTAAGCTGACAGTGCCGACTCTGGTTATATCGGGGGAATATGACAAAATTATTCCTGCCGAGATGGGTCGTCAAGCAGCTGCACTGAATGACAAAGTAGAGTTTGCCGTTATTCCCAATACAGCGCATTTCCCGATGTTGGAAGATGCACCAGCTTATCTACAACGGGTGCGAGAGTTTTTGCAAATTCCCACACCAGAACTGCTTCATAATTCGTAATTACTCGCTTCCCTACCAGAAGAATAATTATTTTGAACCGCACCAGGCGCAGAGGACACAGAGATAGGAATGAATCCTAAAGTTCAGTTAAGGTTAATTCAACTTTGTTGCAAGAGTCGCAACGAGTTCTTAGAGGATGTCTGAAAAGTCGAAAATTATACTAGTAACCCCTCTCCAAACCTCTCCCCGAAAGGTCGATAGGCTTTGAAACCCCCATTCCCTTGTAGGGAACTCGCGACCCCCATGAAATTCGGGCTAAACCCGAATTTCATGGGGATTAGGGTCAGGGGGGCTAGGGGGGTTAGGTTTTTAAAGCTTTGATGTTAATAACAATACTTCTCAGACATCCTCTTAAATGGCGTAGATATAACGACTCTATATATACGCCAAATTGCTTGATATATTAGCGTCATTGGTTTAAATCGTCTACATTATTACAACTGTAAATCCCATTGAAAAACCCTGCTTACTGTGTTGAAATATGAATGCTCACAAGATAGAAGTTGTTTTAACTGAAGATGGAACTCTGACGCTACAGGGTTTACCCTTTCATGCTGGGGATGCTGTGGAAGTGATTATTCTGGAAACTAAAACTTCACAGCAACAAGCCCAAAATTTACCCCAATCAGGTACAAATCATTATCCTTTGCACAACACACAGCCATACCGTTATGAAGACCCCACAGAACCCGTCGCTTTAGAGGCCTGGGAAGTTTTGCAATAATTGTACTTGACACTCATATTTGGGTTTGGTGGGTACAAAACGATTTACGATTGACCCAATAACGACAAGAGGTTTGCGGTGCGTTATGCTGGCGCGATAGCGCACCCTACCAGACTCAAAGCTTTTGTGATAATGGTTTTTTTGGCGTTGCTGATCAATAGTATGAATTTTGTTTCGCGCAAAGGCGCAAAGGCGCGAAGAGTCTACCTTTAATTTTAGTGAAAAATCTCAATTCATACTCAAATTCAGCAACGCCGTTTTTTTTGACTTGTGTGTACACCGTAGCTGTGGGGGAGAAAAATGGAAGCGGGGTCTTTTGGACTTGTGGAACTCACCTTAAATCTTAGTAGCGAGTAAGGAAGAGGAATTTTCATCCTTTAACTTAATTTGAGAGGTTTGCTGTAGCTTTCATTAAAACAGACCTTTTCAATAGGGAAGCGTCCGCCATACCCTTTAAAGGGTTCTTTAGCATAGCCCAGTGCTAGTAGACAGCAAATATCCACTTCATCAGGAATTTGGAAGGCTTCTTTAACTTGAGTACTAACAAATCCTTCCATTGGGCAGCTATCAATACCAAAGCTTTTCGCCACAATCATCATGTATCCTACCGCTAACATGGCGTGGCGGTTTGTCCAAGCTTCTATTGTGTCAAAACTGGGATGATTGACAAAGAATTCGGGAATGCTGGAACGGAGATAATTGGCGTAACTATCAGTCATAGTTACTACATCTTCCCCTAGATGGATGACAGATATAATATTTTCCATTTTGGTTGCACAACGATCGCTACAACAAATCAGGACAACTGGGGCTTCGCCTACTTGGCGTTGGTTAAAAGCACAAGCTTGGAGTTTGTCTTTATTTTCTTGCTCCCTAACAACAATAAATCGCCAAGGCTGGAGGTTAAAGCCTGATGGTGCTTGGATTCCTAATTCGAGTATTTCTTGTAAAATCGCTTCGGGAATGCGATCGCTACTGAAAGATCTAGCAGCACGACGTTGCTTGATTGCTTCCACCAGACCAATATAAGGATGCATTTCTACAACCATAATTTTATAAATTTTATTAAATGTGTCTTTCTATGCCATTCTCCCCCTATCTATCTATTTCTTCCTTCTACCTTTGGGTTAACTCAAACCCAGTTCTCGTTTCAACAAGTTAATCGAGTTAGCGCCGATGTAATTGTCAACTTTAATTAACTTGGGTGGACGAATAATATCTTCCATAGAAGCTTGCACTGCTGCTTGCACAGCCGGGAAACTAGCTTGATCGCTGACAATTACCTCAGCTCGTTTCACGATCGCTTGCAGTTTGTAAGTATCCTTTGGTTGACAAGTCATTACCAGCAGTTCATCCCCGCGTAAACCGTGGAGGATCACTTCGGCGCCGCGGGCTATTCCAGAACTCAAGCTAACTATCCCTACACAATTTTCTTTGGGTAGAGTTTTTAACAAATTGAGTTCTTTACTGTAGTCATAGATATCTAAAGGAATTACACGTACAGCTTTGGGGGCTGCGATCGCTTCCACATCATTAATGAAATAGCGACTTGTCACCACCGTAGCAGAGCTAGTTTTATCTAGCACAGCGGCTAATTCTTCCATTGCTACCAACTGTACGGGGATTTTCAAAGCCTGTTCTAATTCATATACCATCAATTCTCCAGCACCCATGTCCTCAGATGGAACTGGCACCAGCACTTGAGCGCTACAACGCAAGCGCCAGTCAATTTCCGCTAAAAATAGCTCCCTGGCTTGATTGAGCGAACATCCTTTACCAAGTAATTCATCAAGTGCTTGCTGGACAATTTTATAGGCATCAGGATATTCTTTGAGGATTGGTGATTGCAGCTTGCTACCACCTTCATGACCTTGGGCGCGGACATAAATTCCTGAACCAGCCAGACTTTCTACAAATCCATCATCTTCCAACTGACGGTAAACTTTGCTAATGGTATTACGGTGTAACCCAGTTTGCATTGCCAATGCCCGTGTACTGGGCAATTTATAGCCTGGTGGATATTGCCGAGAAGCGATGGCAAACCGTATTTGATTAAACAGCTGGGCTGATGCGGGAATTTCGCTGTCTGGCTGAATACGGAATTGAATCATTACCAATCCTCCTAAATACTAGTAGCGGCAAGTTACCACCTGGATTTGCTACATGTTTAATATTTTATTTACACATGAATTTTTTATCAGGGAAATTACTAATGCATTCACTTTGGTTATTGATAATTTGATTGGAAAAAGTCTAGACATACTGGCATAGTTATATCAAATATTTACATAGCTAATCACACAGCACTGGTAAAAATTATTATGACAGAGCAGGCAATAGATAGCACAACGGTTCAACTTTCCCAAGATGGTTTACAAGTGGATGCTTACCTAGCACAGCCAAAATCACCTGGAACATACCCAGGAATCGTAGTTTTACAAGAGATTTTTGGCGTTAACGTTCACATTCGAGAAGTTACAGAACGGATTGCCAAACTTGGGTATGTAGCGATCGCACCTGCACTGTTTCAACGTCAAGCCCCTGGTTTTGAAACTGGTTACACCGCAGAAGATATTGAAACAGGCAGAGGCTATGCGATGCAAACACAAGCATCACAATTATTGAGCGATATTCAATCAGCAATTGACTACCTCAAAACTCTCCCCCAAGTGAAAAAAGATAACTTTGGCTGTATTGGCTTTTGTTTTGGCGGTCATGTAGCATATCTTGCCGCTACTTTACCAGATATCAAAGCTACTGCTTCCTTTTACGGTGCTGGAATTACCACCCGTACCTTTGGAGGTGGCGCTGCTACCGTTAGCCGTACTCCAGAAATTAAAGGTACAGTGTATGCATTTTTTGGTACTGAAGATGCCAGTATTCCTATTGAACAGGTAGACAAAATTGAAGCAGAGTTAGAAAAATACAACATTCCTCATCGTGTGTTTCGCTACGATGGAGCTGACCACGGATTTTTCTGTGACCATCGCGCGAGTTATAATCCTCAAGCGGCAGCCGATGCTTGGGAGCAGGTAAAGCAACTTTTTGGTCAACTGAACTAAAAATCTGTGCAGCAGTCAGTGGTCAGTGGTCAGTGGTCAGTAGCAACTAACAAATGACAACTGACAACTGACAAATCACAATTTATCTTTAATTGTCATGAACTCCGAATCGAAACTTTCTCAAACAGCCAATTCGTCTTTTACAATGGACGATTTTGCCAAAGCACTAGAAAAACACGACTACCAATTTCAAAAGGGTCAGGTTGTACATGGTAAAGTGTTCCAACTTGACCATGATGGCGCTTATGTTGATATTGGTGGCAAATCGTCGGCTTTTCTCCCCCGCGATGAGGCTTCTTTGAGAACAGTCACCGATTTATCGGAAGTACTACCATTGCAAGAGCAATTAGAGTTTTTGATTATCCGAGAGCAAGATGCCGAAGGTCAAGTAACTCTTTCACGCAAGCAATTAGAAATTCAGCACATCTGGGAACGACTCGCGCAAATGCAGGAAAATTCCCAGACTGTGCAAGTACGAGTTACCGGTGTGAATAAAGGTGGTGTCACTGTCGATTTGAATTCATTGCGGGGGTTTATTCCGCGATCGCACTTGGCAGAGCGTGATAACTTAGAAGCACTCAAAGGTCAGACTCTCACTGTTGGCTTTTTAGAAATTAACCGCAACACTAACAAACTCATACTTTCCCAACGGTTAGCGACTCGTTCTAGTAACTTCAACTTGTTAGAAATAGGTCAGTTGGTGGAAGGTAAAGTCACAGGTATCAAACCTTTTGGCGTATTTGTCGATTTAGATGGTATCAGTGCCTTATTGCACATCAAACAAGTCAGCCAAAAATTCATTGATTCTCTAGAAAAAGTCTTTCAAGTCGGTCAAACTATTAAAGCTGTAATTATCGACTTGGATGAAGGTAAAGGTCGAGTTGCGATTTCTACCAGAGTTTTGGAAAACTTCCCTGGCGAAGTCCTAGAAAATCTCGACGAAGTAATGACTTCAGCTGAAGCGCGTGCCAATCGAGCTAGCAACAAAGCTGCTGAATAACTTTTAAGTCTTCTTTGTGCCTTTGTGTCTTCGTGGTGAAAAAATCAAACCACAAAGACACTAAGACACCAAGTCAAAGGATTTTTCTTGTTGATAGCTATTTCGGAGTTGCTGTAAAGTATCTTCATGAAAAGCAAAATTAATTAACTCAATTAATTCACGCCAACTATACAATACAGACTCAGAATTAGCTTGCCAAAATTCCTGAATAAAAAAGTCTGCCCACCATTTGGGTGCTTGTTTTCTGTAATCACCTTCGTGTTGCTTGCGCCAGCGCTTACGCCATTTGATAAAGTCGCTTTCAGTTGGTAGTTGCACTCCCACAATTGGGGGAAAACTGGCGTAGCTGACAAACTTGCTCACACCTTTAGCGTGGACATAAACTACATATCGCCAGCATTCCACTGTATATATATCTTCAAAATTAATTTGGAACATCAAGCAAACTGCTTCTTCCGTAACAAATCGTGCAAGTCGGTGAGGCGTTAACGATTTGTGAACAATTTTTGATTCGCGGATGACAAGCCTTTTTGCCTTGAGTGATGATACCATAAAAATGCCTGTGAATTGGGTAGATTTCTGGCCTGTGAGTCGATACGGGTAAGAACGCTATCCGTTTTACGGGATACGTATTGTAAGTAACGCGATCGCTTTTCAGTTTCCTAGGCCGGAAGGCGATCGTTTTATATAATACATGATATTTAACGATAGAATTCAATCGCTTGTCAATAGACTAATGGGGCTAATTAAGCTAAGAATTCGAGAATTTGCTGAAGAGAAGGGTTGGACACTCAAAGATGTGGCTGACCGTTCTGGGGTAGCCTATAGTTCAGTGAGGGCTTATGCACGAGCGCCAGGACTAGCAATGGTAGACTTTACATCAATTTTGAAAATGGCCCGTGCTTTGGATGTGATGATTGAAGACTTGGTGGAAGTAGTAGAAGAGTAGTTGAGGTTTGCACAAGTTGGGGAGCGATCGCTGTTATCTTGAATGCAACGGTGGAACCTCAAAATCATTGAACGAAGAAACATTATAAGACGAATTGGTTACTGCTCTCACCAGTTTGGCATCAAGAGTCAGTAAGATAGCACCAACCTGCTGTGAAAGCGCAACATAAGAAGCATCGTAAGCGGAAATACCAAAATTCAAAGCTATAGTAACTGCATCCGCCATCAAATCAGCCGTTGAGACAACACGCAAAGGAAAGCTTTTCAGAGTTGCTAAATCTGTCTGTACTTCACCAGCAGTGTACATCCTAGCCCGGACATACTTCCATAAAACGTTGGCACACTCAATGTAAAAAAGGTCTGGTACAAAAATTTCAGTCTGTGGATTGGCAAAATGGGTAAAGAGTTGATTAACTTTAGCAGTTAGTGGGTCAGCGATAAAATACTTGATGCACGCACTAGTATCTATCACACATCGGAGATGGGTTGTCATCTGTTGCGATCTTCTCGAATCAGTTCAGTACTATCAGGTAATCCAAAGTCTGCTGGATTCAAGCGACGACGGCGACTACTTTCTTCTAAAAGTTTGAGGACATTTTTCCGTTTTTCTTCTTCTGTTTCCTGTGTTTTGGGCTTTTGCAAAGCATTCTGCAATATTGTAATCACTTGAGCATCAATTGAACTGTTTTCAGCTTCAGCTAACTGTTGCAGCTGTTGGTATAACTCATCAGGTATATTTAGCGCATGAAGGGTAGCCATTGATTGACCTCCCAAAAGATTTATTGGTAATGCTAGCACGAGGGCAGTGAGGACAGAGCTTATACCAATTCATTATTAGTCCGCGCAGGTAAACGCGCGTTTGTTTTCGATTTGGCACTTAATCCCCAGTCCCCTTTAGTTTTTGTATGCACATATCTCATATCAAGTCTGCTGAATTACCCGTAATAAAACTACCCCACCCGCCCTGTCGGGCACCCTTCCCTTAGTAAGGGAAGGGTTGGAGAGGAGTAACGCAAGAATTATGGGCAATTTGCCGGACATCATATCAATTGCATAATTATCTGACGTGAGTTCGATGAACCTCTCCCCAACCCCTCTCCGACGCGGAGAGGGGCTTTGAAATTCTTGATAGAGAACGGGTTTTGAAGCCTCTCTCCTTTCAGGGGAGAGGTTTGGAGAGGGGTCTTTTAAATCTGTTGAACTCACGTTTATCTGTGTTTGCGTAGCGTCTCCGTCAGCAGAAAGACGTTGACTGATGACTGTTATCGGTCATCAGTTATCAGTCATCAGTCAACACATGCAAAACAGCCTATTGATTTAATACCTCAATGGTTTGTTGAATCAACTGTCTAGTCTTGTGGAGATTTAGCAGCCTAGTTTGGTCGTAACGTTCTGGGAGTGGAAGTAACTTACCTTCTAGCGTAGCCCGAATCAGCGCGGCTTGTTCATCAGTAGGTTCTCCCAGTTCATTCAGGATTGTCCCCAGCGCTTCAAAACTTCTCAAACTCAGATTCTTTAAACCTCTTTTATTAGCTTTGAACTGCTGAATAGCTAGCACAGGAAAAGCCAATAACGGAGTAATCCAGCTTGTTTTATACCCTGGATTCCCTACTGGCTTGACTTTGTAGCGTACAGCCAAATCTTTCAATTCTTTAAGGGTTTTGCTTTCAAGTTCAGGACGTGTCAACATAGTAATGCCTAATTTTCTAATTGGGTTTGGCAGCTATACCAACTTGCGAGGCTCGGCTAGCTGCCATTTAACTATCGCCTAAAGTCTTGCGATAAAAATTATTTTAGAATAAATTTTTATGCCTAATTACGAAGAAAAACCTTATTTAAAAAAACATCAATTTAAAACCGATAGGGAAGAACCATTAACTGCAAAAATAACTCTCAGACTTCCCCCTTCCATGCTGGAAAAATTAAAAACTCTAGATAATTACCCAGAGTTTATTAGGCAAGCAATTTCGGATGCACTAAATAAGCTTGAAAATTCCAAGGATGTTACAGAAGACTGATAATATTTTGTAATTAATAGAAAGGTTATTGGCTTTGGTTAAAGCTTTTAGTCTTGGATATTATGTGGAAGTGAAGGGTAGCGATCGCTTGACTTATACTATTTCCAAAAATATTTGCAATACATGAATCGCCTCTTTGGGGCGTACAGTTGTACGCCCCTACTCATGTATCTGTATCAGGTATTTCGTGAAATGGTATTACCAGCATAATTTTTAGGGAGGGAAGAGGGGCGATCACTATTTAATATTTCACTTAAATGCTACAATAATTATTTATTGTAGTTTTTTTTTTGAAACTATGGGCGAAAAAATTAAACAAGCCCTTTCCTTGACTGATGCTGTTCGGCTGGGAACAACTTCTTCCTCACCATTTTTAGGTTCACCAACCTTTGACGAAGTGCCTTTTCATGTACGTGAAGGACGAATGCCAGCTTTGGGAACTTACGTAGTTATCGAACGAGATAAAGATGAGATAGTTCATTATGGACGTATTATCGAGGGTACAGAGGATAACCCTCGTGCTAACCCTTCGACACTGCAACAGAATCAGGCATATCAGGTAGGTTCAGATAAAACCAGACCAGGCGATCGCTCTCCTCATGTCACCCGTGTGATGACTGTTGAAGTTTTGGGAGAAATACACCTTGATGTTAATGAGCGAATAATTATTAAAGAACCAAGTTTATTGGCACAAACAGGGCAAGGGGTGTATGAAATACCTGCTGAGAGAATACCCCAACTACTGAACACTCCAGACTCATCTGAACAAGGTTTTTATCTCGGTGAAATAGAATCTGGCGGGAAAAGTGTAGATTTTGTACTGCCAATGGAAGCCATAGCCCGACATTTGGCAGTTGTGGGAAAAACGGGTGTAGGTAAAAGTTATGCCACAGGGGTTTTAATAGAAGAATTAGTTAAGCATGGTATACCTGTTATTGCTTTTGATGTTTTGGGAGATGTGATTAATACTGCGGAAGATTTAGGAGGGCGTAATTTTCGAGCCGGGGTAAATTTTCGAGTTCCCTATTCAGTAATTGGACACAGTGAATTTTTAGGTTTCGTACCTAACTTGACATCTGACCAATTAGAACTCGTATCTATGGCTTATGATGCCGTATTTACTGAAGCATTTCAGAGCTTGGAGGCGCAAGGAAAAGTTAATATTCAAATTGACGAATTATTGAAAGAAATCGAAGGTGCTGGTAGTGAATTTGGACAAGCAGCAGTGGGAGGAAGAGCAGCACGCAAAGTTGCAACAGCATTTAAGCGTAATCCACTATTGACCACAGGAACAGAATCTTGGTTGGGGGAATTTGCTCAACAACCAATTACTAATGTTTTTGTTGGGCATTTGAGCCAACAGCAAAGAAATTTGATAGTTGGCGCATCAGTAAGATTATTGCAAGCATTGCGTAAGCGCGATCGTATTCCTCCCTTTGTCTTTGTACTGGATGAGGCACACTTTTTCTTACCAGCAGGAGGACAGATAACACCATCGACTCAAGTTATTCGAGAGATGATTCGTACTGCTCGACATGATGCAATTGGAGTCACCTTAATAACTCAAAGTCCTGCATCTATGGACAAGCAAGTTTTGTTAACTTGCAATACACGCTTGGTATTTGCTCTAGATCCAGATGATATGAAATTAGTATCTGGTACTTTAGGTGGTGTTTCCGATGAAATGATTTCTCGTATACCTAAATTACCAAAAGGTACAGCAATCATGTCATCAAGTATGGATATCATACGTCACCCAGCCCTGATACGTATTCGTAAACGCGAAACTCGTGAAGGTGCGCCAACACCCAACATTGCAGAGGAAGTCAAAAAATGGCGGCAGCAGAGGATATTTTAACTCAGAAAATTTTAGATTTATTACTAAAACAACCAGAAGGTTTAGAAGTTGAGGAAATAAGCAACTATTTGCAAGCAGAAGATAGTGATATTTCTCCAAGAGGTGTACGAAATATTTTAAACAAACTTGTAAAAGAAGAAAAACTAAAAAAAAATAAGAAGATTCAAAATGAAGGGCGGGGTAAACCTCCCTATATTTATTTTCACCCTAGTAAATTTCCTTATGATAGTGTCTTAGGTGCTATTCCTGAAATAAAAGATTATACTATCCAGACTAAATCAGATGTCGAAGAAGATGATCTAGAACCAGACGAGCGACAAAGCCAAGAACAAGGTCGTTCTGTATTGGAAAGAATAGCAGCTAGTCATTTACAAGAGGAAGCTTACGCCAGAGCAGTTATTGATACAGCCTATAATTTAGCACAGGAAAACCCTATTGACCTGTTAATCAAAATGACGCAGTGGGTAGTTAATGACATTAACCAAAAAGGAGAAGAAATTCAACAACTATTAGATAGAGAAGTCTTTGAAGAAGCCAAACGTAAAGCAGATCAACTAGATTATCAAATAGGATGGTCAAGGCGATATTTTCAATTATTCTGGCGACTAGATAGTAGTAAAGCTGGCATTAAAGGAACTTTAGATTTACCGCTTCGATTTACACAATTTAAAAGAGGTAAACGTGCTTTTTTAGATGAACCGGAAGCACGAAAAATCTTACATAAGAGAATTTTTGGTGACAAAATAATAGAATGCTGGAGTAAGAAAACCAAACCTGATAAGGGAGTAGCAGGAACTGATGCTTCTGTTGCAGACATTTTTTTAACTCAAAATCCTGGTAGTTTTATTCCTCGTCAACCTATTATTGTCACTACCTCTGCTTCTGCTTTAATAAGCAAAACAGATCAAGAGTACCAAGATTTTGATATTTCTCCTGATTACTTGCGAGAGTATGATGATTACCAAGCAGCAAGGAATGGTTTAGTATTAGCGCCTGCATTAATGAATTCTATAGGCACAGATAGATTTAAACATTCCCGTATGGCAGCAATGGAACTACGCCAATATGTAGCTGACTTTCGCATTGCTACGGGTGAAGCTAGGTGGCGACCATTAGGTGATGCTCCAGAATTAGGATACAAACCCAATCCTAGTTTAATTATCCGTGATGGTCGTGTATTTCCCTTGGTGCATCGCTTAGGAGATTACGAAGACGATACTTTATATGGGCAAATTGTACGTAATCAGATTCAAAAGTTTGTAAGTGTTATTCATAACACAATCTTTAGTCCTTTTGGCGAAATTGTATATAGTGGAGCAGTTAAAATACCTCAAATGTCATGGCTTGCTCCGTTAGTTTTTTGGTATCTATATAATAAAAAAGTTCAGGTTAATCGTAAAATTGTAGTTACATCTGAGGATGTTTACAAATCGCCTTTTGCAGATACTGCTGTTTCCCATCTTCTTTTTTTAGGTGTAGCTAAACATTTACAAAATTTCTCACCGGATATACTTTTTACTACTTGCAGAGTGCTACGGCGCTTTTCTGATATTGCACTGGTTGAAACTTCATTACCAGTAATTATTGAATCAGAAATGGGTCAGCCTAGATTATTACAAGAAAACAATCGTGAAGACTGGCAAGAATTTATTGAACAACATTTAGAAAATAAGCAAAAACAATATCAAGAACCTGTCCTTGATGAAACTGATTATGAACCTTTCCTTTACCTATGTACCAGAATAGGTGCTTTTATGTGTTACGCTGCTCCAACATCCGCTTATCAACCAATAGTTACTGACGATGGAGGAGCAGGACATTTTTTGATACCTCGGCTGGAAGTTGCTGTTGATTTGCACCACCAAGATTCCTATGAAAGAAATTTAGATAAAATGCTGTCGTGGCTTGCGAAGGGAAATTGGGAATTAGATTATGCTCATACGCAATCAGGTTTTAATTCAGGAGACGAGCAAAATAGCCTTCCTATTCTAGTTCCTAGCGTTACACTCATTGCTCATGAAGCTGCTACTTTTTCCAGTAGTAAGTTTCGTGAAGAAGTTCAGGATGAGATTAGAGACTTGATTGCAGAGTTGAAAAGACGCGTGACAAAAGGAAGCTGGTAGTGATTTAGGATGCTACTCAACTTGACATCTACACTAAAAAATACAATAATTATTTATTGTAGAGGTGTTTGTACCGTACCAAGTGCTTTTTGTGAGTAACTTGGCTACGGTCGATACATCATAGTAATGAAAAAGCCAGTCCCTTTAATTTTAAGTGGCTGGCTCTGAATTGTTTTGTTTTTTTGATCTTTAAGTATTATGACAAATAATTTGGAAAATGTCGATTTCACTCCCTCCGAAATCGCAATGAAGTTGAGTGAATTGGAGCAAAAACCAATCTCTAACCGACAAGTGAATCAGCTCTTGGAACAACTGGGCTTACAAAGAAAATTTAAGTCCAGTAAAGGGAAATGGAAATGGCAACTGACTCAAGTAGGTAAAAAATACGGTCGAGTGTATTCCGTGACAAATACTTTAAGGAATTGGAGTGGTAATCAAATTAAGTGGAGTGAAGAGGTAATTAGTTTGATTCAGCAAAACTGGTCTTGTTTAACTGCTTAATTTGATATTTAAGGACTAATCCCGTCTCTTTAAAAGACGGGATATTTTTACTTAAGCGACTATCAACTTTGAATAAGCCGATGTCTAAGTTCTTGGGCAATCGCTTTCGCTAATGGTGGCGGTACAGCATTACCAATCTGAACTTGCAAACACTTTCCATAGAAAACAAAATCATCAGGAAATCCTTGTAAAGCAGCTACTTCACGAGGTGTAAAAGCTCTATCTTGTTCAGGATGTATGAAACGTCCTTTTGAAGGATTTAAACAACCAGCAGTGATAGTGTTTGATGGACGGTTCCAAGCTGCTCGTCCATAAACATCGCTATGACCTTTATGAGAAAGGTGACATTTTAGCCAAAATTGTTTAGGGATATCTGTTCTGCTTCCGCCATTTTTGGGAACCATACTGATAAATTCTACTATTTTTTGTGTAGTTTTTGGAGCAATATGATTCGGATATTTTCCATCATGTTCCCCATTCTCTCCAGGTTTTAGCTGAGGATATTTATTATTACCAATAGCATCGTAAACTGTAAGCCAAGGGTATAAAGGCGTTTGAGATTTATCTATTTTTCCTGGTTCTCCATGAGTAGGTTGAGGAAATGGTGGTTCTTCTCCATTCCTACCAGCAATAACAATTATACGCTTTCGATGCTGCGGCACACCGTAATCTGCTACATCTACAAGCTTTTCATTTCTTTTATAACCTAATTCTTTAAGACCTAGACAAAGTTTTTCGTAAAAAATATGACCATATGGCTTAGTAATTAATCCTGGAACATTTTCAAAAACTGCAAATTTTGGCATAAATTCTTCAACAAAGTCTAAATATTTAATAACTAGATCATTATCTTGATGATTAATGCCTTTATTATTTTTTTGCATTCGAGAGAAGCCTTGACAAGGCGGGCATCCAACTAAAACATCTAACTGATTTCGTTGTAAATTTAATTCCTCTCTAAAAGTTTGAGGTTCCAGCTCTCTAATATTTATATTTTTGACTTTTACATCTAAATTTTTCTCATAAGTTTCAGCAGCATGTTTATTATTTTCTACTGCCCCCAAAATTTGAAATCCCTCTTGTTTAAAGCCTAAACCAGTACCGCCTGCACCAGAAAATAAGTCAACAACCGTTGTGGAAGTAATTATCATTATTAAACTAATTCTGCATGAATCTTAAGAAAGATATCTATATAGTTATTATAACTGAAATAATAATTAATAAATCTAATATTACATCTATTTTCATCTTGTCAATTTTCTGATCTCAATTATTTTTAATTTAACTTAAAAAATATTTATTGATTATCAGGTACTTTTTTATTAAGTATTTAACAAGTTCATAAACAGTCATTTGTCTTTTATTAGCTTCTTTCTCAAGTTTTTATCTTTCCAAATCATTTAACCTGATTCCTAAGTGTTTTTCTTTTGTCATAGTATTTCAAATGGAATACAATTGCAATAAATTCAATTTCACATAATGCTTCTGTCCTACGTATACAAACTGAAGCCATCAGCGAAACAAGCTGAAAAAATCGAGCGTTGGCTGCATCTGCTACGTCTGCAATACAACTTTCGAGTTCGGGAAAGGACAGAAGCCTATGAGCAGACCAAAGCACCTGTGATGGGTAACTATTGTATTATTCAAACCCAAGGTGAGTGCTGTCCACTCACTTGCTCAGTTAGCAAAGGTGCTTTGTATGGTAATCCTTGGAGTACCAAGGGTAAAAAACGTACTCCTCTGGCTCAACAAGATGCCAATTTGGTAGACCTGAAAAAAGAGCGACCTTGGTACAGTGAAATTTATTATCACGTCTTGCAACAAATGCTTAAGCAAGTTGATGCTGCTTTTGTGCGCTTTTTTAAAGGCTTGGGTAAATATCCAAAAATAAAACGAAGGGCTAAATTTCGCGCTTTTACTTACCCAGCAGGAGATGTGGGTTTTCAAGGTAACAAAGTCAGACTACCTGGTATTGGCTGGATGCGATTTTTTCAATCTCGACGGTTTCCGCCAGGTTTTAAAATTCGTTCTACCACCGTGCGAAAAAAAGCAGATGGCTTTTATATCTCTGTTCTCTTGCAAGATGATACAGTACCTAATCCTCCAGTACCCCAGCAAATAGAAACAGCGTTAGGTGTAGACTTAGGTATTAAAAAACTTGTATCTCTGAGCAATGGTGAAACTATTGCTAATCCTCGCTTTTACAAACTGATGGAACGCAAGCGATCGCGTCTTCATCGTGCTGCTAGCCGTCAAGCGTTAGGTTCGCATCGTCGTCAAAAAACTTATCACCGCATAGCTAAATTAGAACAAAAAGTTACTAATCAAAGAGAAGATTATCAATGGAAGATAGCTCATAACTTAGTTAAACAATTCGACCTGATTGTATTTGAAAATCTCAACATTCAGGGAATGATGGCACGCTGTAAATCTAAACAAGATGAAAATGGCAAGTATTTGCCCAATGGTCAGTCTGCAAAATCCAAGCTAAATCAAGCGATCACGGATGCTGCTTGGGGTTCTCTAAAACAGAAGGTCAAAGTATTGTCTGAAAGGACTGGCGTTCTGGTGCATGAAGTTAACCCAAAGTTTAGCTCTCAAGAATGCAGCGCGTGCGGATATGTCAGTCCCACAAACCGAGATCAAGAAAAGTTCATCTGCGAAAATTGCGCTCATCATGCTGATGCAGACGTTGATGCAGCAAAAGTTATCTTGAAGCGTGGTTTGGATGAACTTGGAATCAATCTAGATGCTGTATCGGGAGTCCCTCGAAAACAGGGTAAAACTACGCCCAAGGAGCCTGTTGCAACACAAGGAAAATCAGCTGCGTTGGCGGTTGAGCCTGGGAATCCTCAAAAACTGAGGTTTTTGAGTGAAGGGGAAATTGAGTAATCAATTCCTGGAAACTTCTAGCTTTAGCTATGTGGAAACCATCAATTGAAATCGGATGAAGCTCAACAACCTTAACAAGCTTTGAAAAAACGGAGAAGGGGAGATTCGAACTCCCGGACTCTTTCAAGTCTCTCGATTTCAAGTCGAGTGCAATCGACCACTCTGCCACCTCTCCAATAAACTGTCAAGCTACTGCACAGCCTACATTTGTAGATTAGCACTAAAGCTGACAGATATTACTATATCCTATCACTATGCAGGTTGCACTACTGAATGCGATCGCTCGTACAAAATTTCTTCTGACACCACCTGTAAGTCATTCCCCACCCACACTAAAGCAGCTTGCGTCACCACACCCGCCTCTAAAGTCACCAAGGAAAAGTTTCGTAGCTTCTGGCTGTCATTCTCTACAATCCTCGGCACACTGGCAGCATTCAAGTAAATTATCCCCTCTGGGCTTCTAAAGATTGCCTTTCGCAGTTCTTTTTTGGTGTGCCGTAGACTATGGTGCATATGACCAAATGTCACCAAAGGTATAGTTTTACCAGCGGTGAGGGTCTGAGAAATCGCCTCAGCAAAATCTGGATCGCCAAAGTCACCACCAATGGGATGCCAATCTTTACCGCAGGGGTCTTCTGGGCGATCGCCTAACCCACTCGGCCCATTATGACCGAGAAAAATAATCGTATCAGTAGCGGCACTTTTCACCGCAGCCGTAATTTTAGCCGCTGATTCTTCTGGACTGGTAACACCATATCGTTCTTTACAGATATCAGCAAATCTCCACTCCGAGCCACCCCAGGTAAAGGGACGACCCCCCACCACAGTTAAATTCCAATCTGGAAAATCTAACTTACCGTAACCAACATGGGCTGAACCCAATAAATCGAGTTGTTCCTGTACCCAATCCTCTTTAGAACGGTCGTAGGGACACTTTTTTCGCCCCCATTCGGTAGCTGTGTACCACGCATCATGGTTTCCCATAACTGCTGCTTTGGGAATGTCCAGGGAAGCGATCGCTTTCACCACTTCCACCGACTCATTACCAAAATCTCCGACAAACAGCACTAAGTCAACACCTAGATGCTTGAGTGCAATCCCATCTTCTACTTCCCATTGATCGTGAACATCTCCGACTACTGCAATTTTCAAGGTTATTGGTTGAGTTTTTTGACTGGTCATGCGACTTTCCTTGCCGTCTATCTCCAGCATAGGAAACTCAGCCGGATTTGAACACAATTAAGGAAACTCCCAAAAATAAATTATCAAGTTGTTGACTGATGACTGATGACTGTGAACAATTCCAATGGGATATTTTTTACTTGTCATCTCATGTCCGCCGAATCGCTTCTTAAAAAACTCTCCGCGTCCCCGCGTCCCCCCCATCCCCCCATCCCCCCATCACTCTTAATGCCTTGCACACCAATAATGGTCTGTCATCCCTCATCTATTTTTGGTAAAAACTACTATAATTAATCCACAAGACAAAAATCTGCAACTTCAAGCACCCCTTAACTGTGTTTACAACTGCACTTGTTCAACGAGATAAAACCCAACCGGGTGAGCTACCATTAGATTTGTTTGCTGCCATTGAAAGTCTTAAAAAAGAACTCAACGCGGTTATCCTGGCACATTACTATCAAGAGCCAGATATTCAGGATATCGCAGACTTTATTGGGGATTCATTACAACTAGCAAAAGCAGCAGAAAAGACCAATGCAGATGTGATCGTCTTTGCTGGTGTTCACTTCATGGCAGAAACAGCGAAGATACTCAATCCTGACAAATTAGTACTTTTACCAGATTTGAATGCTGGTTGTTCTTTAGCAGACAGTTGTCCAGGAGAGGCATTTGCAGCTTTCAAAGCACTGCATCCCGATCATTTGGTGGTTTCTTATATTAACTGCTCTGCCGAAATTAAGGCGATGAGCGATATTATCTGCACTAGTTCCAACGCTGTCAAGATTGTACAGCAGATACCAAAAGACCAGCCGATTATTTTTGCTCCTGATCGCAATTTGGGGCGGTATGTGATGGAACAGACTGGGCGAGATTTGGTGCTGTGGCAAGGTAGCTGTATTGTGCATGAAACCTTTTCGGAAAAGAAGATTGTGCAGCTAAAAATTGCCCACCCCCAAGCAGAAGCGATCGCGCACCCAGAATGTGAAAGTAGTATTTTGCGCCACGCCAGCTTTGTTGGCTCTACAGCAGCATTACTCAATTATTGCCAAAATAGTCCGACAAAGGAATTTATCGTTGCTACGGAGCCTGGTATTATTCACCAAATGCAAAAACTAGCTCCTGAAAAGCATTTTATACCCGCCCCACCGATGAATAATTGCAATTGCAACGAGTGTCCTTTTATGAGGTTAAACACTTTAGAGAAGCTTTACTTAGCGATGAAAAATCGTACTCCTGAAATTACTATGTCAGAGGATATTCGTGTTGCTGCCCTGCGTCCAATTCAGCGGATGCTAGAGATGAGTGTGTAGTTAGGTGAGATTTGTACAATTTTGTAGAGATGCGATCGCGTCTCTACAAATTGTATTTTACTTATACCAATTCTCAAAATCTTGGCAACACATGAATAATCTATCTGTAGGGGCGTACAGCTGTACATTGGTGTCAACTTAAGAAGATAAAGCCCAAATTTGTTGAGTGTGAGCGTCAATCTCTCGATGACGCTTACGCCTAGCTTTGACTAATCCAAAGAGCTTTTGATGTTCTATAAGATAAGGAACAGCATCAGTGGCATCACCACGGAGGAAAGCTTGAGAAAAATGGTATAAACTGCGAAACAGCATTTCTGTAGAAATTCGGTCTAAAGGTTGGTTAAGAGCGATCGCTACATCGATACATAATTGATTGAGAACCGCATAAAAAATCCAAGTGGCAAAAATTTGGATTTGGACACCATTACTATCACCCACCCAAATATAAGCTAGACCCAAAAGCCGTTTGGTGAGCAAAAAAGCATCTTCAACTTGCCAACGTCTGCGATATAATTCACGCTCCTTGCTGTGCTGATAACAATTGCGGGTCAACTACATTTGTTAGATAGTAATACCAAGTTGAACCCCATAACACAGAAACCAAACGTACTGAGCACTGACAAGGGTTAGAGCGATATTCTCCCATCTCAATAATTTCATCACGGTAAAATGGGACAGAGGTCAAACAACGAATGACCTTGTAAGAGGTTTTTTCTCGTAGTCTGGTCACAAAAAACTTATCAGCTTGGGTAAATGCATCGAACCAAGGAAATTTAAAAAATCCTAAATCAAAAATCAGTAAGCCACCAGTCAGTAAGCGTTGGAGTAATTGATTGCACCAAGTTTTATCATTGGCTTTGCTATTTGTTGTATACCAGGTTGCGACTGGGCGATGGCTAAATGCTTCTACCACCATTATAATTTTTCCCGCGAGTGTTTTTTCTTTTTCTTGTAGCGCTTTTAACTTCCTTCGCAATGCTTCTAAAGTTGAACCATCCGCAATCCAAATCGCTGGGAATCTACCACAGACTGCCTGCCAATTCTCTGGAATTGTTTGATTGTTGGGTTGATAATTAATTCTGACGATTACTTGTTCAAAAACCTGTGCAAATAATTCTATCGGTAATGTTCGCAATCTTTTTGACACTGCTATTGCACTTACTTCTATTTGTTCCACCCATAACAATCCCTCTTGTGACAAGACCCTAGTTACTTCTCTTAAGCCCGGAATCTGCCGATATACTAAACTCACCACGATCGCCATCATCATCGGCAGAGTTAATATTCTGTCGCGGAATTTTT
>NZ_JAECZC010000059.1:82798-114737 GCF_016056305.1 Amazonocrinis nigriterrae CENA67
ATGCTACTCGGGATTCAGCTACTATCTAGTCAGTTTTCAACTACAGGACTTTCACCTTCTTTGGTGCAGTATTTAGCTGCTTCGTCTAACCTCTAGATTCGATATTGCTGTCCCACTACCCCAAGAAGTAAACCTCTTGGTTTAGGCTCTTCCCCGTTCGCTCACCACTACTTGGGGAATCTCTGCTTGATTTCTTTTCCTCTGGCTACTAAGATGTTTCAGTTCGCCAGGTTCGCTCATACCTGTCTATATATTCAACAGGCTGTAATCTGGGTTGCCCCATTCGGATATCTCCGGCTCAATGTTTGCTTCCAACTCCCCGGAGCATTTCGTCGGTAACCACGTCCTTCTTCGCCTCTGTGTGCCTAGGTATCCACCATCAGCCCTTATTAGCTTGACCACTTTCAACTATTGGTGTTTCTCCATGCAAACACTTTCACTACTTCATTCATGTCTGTGTCTGCCTGCTAATGTTCGCGTTACTATGCAGTTTTCAAGGTTCTGGCTGAGACAATCTCAGCAGTCTGACACCCAAGTGTCATGTTGCTGAATTTGCTCTTATCTGTTCTTGGCTTTTTCAGGTGGAGGTTAGCGGACTCGAACCGCTGACATCCTGCTTGCAAAGCAGGCGCTCTACCAACTGAGCTAAACCCCCAGACCATCAGTTATCAGTTTTTAGTTATTTGTTATGAGTTTTTCTACTCCTAACTTCTAACTCTTAACTCCTAACTTTCTTCAGGTGGGCCATCCTGGACTCGAACCAGGGACCTCACCCTTATCAGGGGTGCGCTCTAACCACCTGAGCTAATAGCCCAATCGAACCAAATCATAGTTTGAAAGCCCCATCAAGTCCCAAGAACGACCTAGGAATGACCTTCTTTGTATCTATTTGCACCATCGCTTTCGATAATCAAAGTTGGGTAGGTCTCCCTCAAAAGGAGGTGATCCAGCCACACCTTCCGGTACGGCTACCTTGTTACGACTTCACCCCAGTCACCAGCACTGCCTTAGGCATCCTCCCCGACGAATCGTTGGAGTAATGACTTCGGGCGTTGCCAGCTTCCATGGTGTGACGGGCGGTGTGTACAAGGCCCGGGAACGAATTCACTGCAGTATGCTGACCTGCAATTACTAGCGATTCCTCCTTCACGCAGGCGAGTTGCAGCCTGCGATCTGAACTGAGCTACGGTTTACGGGATTTGCTTGCCGTTGCCGGCTTGCTGCCCTCTGTCCGTAGCATTGTAGTACGTGTGTAGCCCAAGACGTAAGGGGCATGCTGACTTGACGTCATCCCCACCTTCCTCCGGTTTGTCACCGGCAGTCTCTCTAGAGTGCCCAACTTAATGCTGGCAACTAAAAACGAGGGTTGCGCTCGTTGCGGGACTTAACCCAACATCTCACGACACGAGCTGACGACAGCCATGCACCACCTGTGTTCGCGCTCCCGAAGGCACCTCTCCCTTTCAGGAAAGTTCGCGACATGTCAAGTCTTGGTAAGGTTCTTCGCGTTGCATCGAATTAAACCACATACTCCACCGCTTGTGCGGGCCCCCGTCAATTCCTTTGAGTTTCACACTTGCGTGCGTACTCCCCAGGCGGGATACTTAACGCGTTAGCTACGGCACGGCTCGGGTCGATACAAGCCACGCCTAGTATCCATCGTTTACGGCTAGGACTACTGGGGTATCTAATCCCATTCGCTCCCCTAGCTTTCGTCCCTCAGTGTCAGTTGCGGCCTAGCAGAGCGCTTTCGCCACCGGTGTTCTTCCTGATATCTACGCATTTCACCGCTACACCAGGAATTCCCTCTGCCCCGAACGCACTCTAGCTATGTAGTTTCCACTGCCTGTATCTAGTTGAGCTAGACGCTTTGACAGCAGACTTACATAGCCACCTGCGGACGCTTTACGCCCAATCATTCCGGATAACGCTTGCATCCTCCGTATTACCGCGGCTGCTGGCACGGAGTTAGCCGATGCTGATTCCTCAAGTACCGTCATTGTGTTCTTCCTTGAGAAAAGAGGTTTACAACCCAAGAGCCTTCCTCCCTCACGCGGTATTGCTCCGTCAGGCTTTCGCCCATTGCGGAAAATTCCCCACTGCTGCCTCCCGTAGGAGTCTGGGCCGTGTCTCAGTCCCAGTGTGGCTGATCATCCTCTCAGACCAGCTACTGATCGTCGCCTAGGTGCGCTCTTACCACACCTACTAGCTAATCAGACGCGAGCTCATCTTCAGGCAATAAATCTTTCACCTTCCGGCACATCCGGTATTAGCCACCGTTTCCAGTGGTTGTCCCCGACCTGAAGCTAGATTCTCACGCGTTACTCACCCGTCCGCCACTGTGTCCGAAGACACCGTTCGACTTGCATGTGTTAAGCATACCGCCAGCGTTCATCCTGAGCCAGGATCAAACTCTCCGTTTTGCAATGGAAAGCTTTTATTAGCTCTTTTTGACTGCTTATTTATCCACCTCAGCCTGGTGCTCTCATTTTCTTGACTCAGGCTACTTGTGGTATTATGGCTTTCAAACTATAATATTTTCATGGTTCTGATGCCTTCCGAGCCGCTCTTTCGTGCGCTCTCTGTTCGGCACTTATCCAATATAACTAACCCACTCAAGACTGTCAACTCTTTTTCCTCTTTTTTTGTAAACATTTTTTTCGTCCGCTAAAACTCCCCACAGCACTGGGTTGTAAGCAACAATGGTGTATGCATTGTGCTAAATATGGAGGTATTGGCGTGATTTTTCAGTCGGTTATAGCTACGCTGCATCAATTTTGGGGCGATCGCGGTTGTCTCATTGCCCAGCCCTATGACATCGAAAAGGGAGCAGGCACTAAAAACCCCCACACATTTTTAAGAGCATTGGGGCCAGAACCTTGGGCTGTTGCTTACGTTGAACCGTGCCGTCGTCCAACAGATGGACGTTACGGTGAAAACCCTAATCGCTTCCAACACTACTATCAATACCAAGTCCTGATTAAGCCCTCACCAGATAATATTCAAGAAATTTATCTTGATTCTTTAAGGGCTTTAGGTGTTCGCCCAGAAGACCACGATATCCGGTTTGTGGAGGACAACTGGGAAGATGCAACAGTTGGAGCTTGGGGTACTGGTTGGGAAGTATGGTTGGATGGGATGGAAATTACTCAATTTACCTACTTCCAACAGTGTGGAGGAATCGATTGCCGTCCGGTGTCAATTGAGATTACATACGGGTTAGAGCGACTAACGATGTATCTCCAGCAAGTGGAAGCATTTACAAAGATTCAGTGGACAGACAAGATTACTTATGGAGATGTCTTCCTGCAAAATGAGATTGAGCAGAGTACCTACAATTTTGAAGCATCAAATCCTGAGTTGCTACTGACACTATTTAATTTGTATGAGCAGGAAGCTACCCAATTAACGGAACGTGGATTGGTCTTACCTAGCCTAGATTATGTAATGAAGTGTTCACACACATTTAATTTGCTGGATGCTAGAGGTGTTATTTCAGTAACAGAAAGAACTCGTTACATTGCTAGGATTCGTCATTTGGCACGCAAAATAGCTCATTTATATGTTGAGCAAAGAGAAAAGTTAGGTTTTCCGCTACTGAAGCAGATAGCGGTTTGAGTAGTGTTGGCAAAGGACAACACAACGAAAGAAAATAAACAAGATAAGGAGTTTTCTATTTACCTACTCTTATTTCCTTATCTTCTCCTTCTTTATTGAGGTTGATCATATGATGACTTTTGAACAACTACACATTGGTGATTACTTTCAGATACCTGGTATAAGTGCTAGGTGCGTGTACAGAAAGGCTAGCAGTTTTCAGTGCAGCGTGAACGCATTATTACAACCAATCCGTCCTGGAACAGAAGTGATAGTGCTTACTTCCACAGAAGTTGCTGAGTATTTTGCAGCTAAACACGATTACCTCAACAGCCTGTGCCAGTCAATTTAATCTTGACTGCTTTGACTATTTAAATGTTTGTCTGGTGCAAAGTTGCAAAAAGCCAAAGAAAGATACTTCAAGCAGGACTTTGCAAAAAGTCTGTTGAAGAATAGGGGCCACTACAGTCCTGCTTGTCAAAAGTCAAGTTTTTGAGGTTATTCTGCCGTAGTAATTGTTAGATGTAGAACCATATAGCTAAAAAGCGCCAATCTTTTTGAAAATTCAACAATATTTGCAATACTTAATATTGAAGGAAGTGCATTACTGTAAGCCATAAAGATGGTGTGAGATATATGGTTAATGTTAGTGAGATTCTAGAACCGATCGCAGCTTGGTTTCGTTCTTTGGGAATCCCTGAGCCTATTGTACATTGGGGACATCCGGCGATGATGGCGATAGTTATTTTTGTTGTCGGTACTTTTGTAGGAGTGGCAGGTTGGCGAGGAAAACTGCTTGAGGGTAAAGATAAAGATGCTGCTATTAAAAGTCGGATTGCTCATCGACTATTAGCACCGTGGCTGTTTTTATTCCTAGCGGGTGGTTACACAGGTGGGGTGTTGTCCTTAGTAATGCAGCGTCAACCAATTTTTGAAAGTCCCCATTTTTGGACTGGTTCGCTGGTACTGTTACTGTTACTCGTCAATGGTGCAATTTCTCTAAGTGGATTTGGCGGCAACAAACCAGGGTTACGTGCAGTACATGCTTACTTGGGAAGCGTAGCACTTGGGATTCTGTTTCTCCACGCGGCGCTTGGGTTAAAGTTGGGTATATCTTTATAATGCAATGATGCAGCGATTCTTAAATGCTGTCATATCTTTACTTTAAATAAAGTGAAGCTACACAAACAAAGCCTGCGTTCGCAGGCTTTGTTTGTATAAACTCTATGAACTATACTTCACCACAAGCATCAAAATTTTTCTTGACTGCTCCTTTGGCTATTCTTAACTCAGCTGCAAATTATCTTTGCCAGATGCTTTTACCAGAAGTTTTATGATTCAAACCAGTGGTGTGATTATTTGTCTTGGCTACATTCTAGGATTGCTGTTTACAGCAGTTCCTTGGGGTGGAGTGTGGATTTTGATTTTGGGGATAGTGGGAGGTGTTCTATTTAGAAGACGTTATCCCAAATCACGGCAACTTCTACCGAAACCACCAGAAAAGACTGACAGGAAAACCAAGACAATACCTAATACCAAGCAAACTATTCTCCATCCACGAGTATGGGTAGCTGCTGGTTTAGTAGGTTTATTGGCAACTGTATATTTTCAATGGCGGGTGCCGCAACCAGGAGCAAAAGATATCAGTACATTTGTTCCCCCTGAAAACAACAATATTCAAGAACAATTGGTAATTGTTCGTGGTGAAGTGGCGAGTAATCCTCGCTTGACTCGCGGCCAGCGAGGACAATTTTGGTTAGAAGCGACTCAGCTTGATGAGGTAAAAAATGATCAAGGGCCAGCAAATATTCCGAAAGGTGTAACCGGGAAATTGTACGTAACAGTACCTGTACTTCAGGCCACTGGCTTATACCCTGGTCAACAAATCGCCATAACTGGGATTTTATACAAACCAAAAGCAGCATCCAACCCTGGCGCTTTTGACTTTCAGAAGTTTCTCAAACAAGAAGGAGCATTTGCTGGTTTAAGTGGACGGCAGATCAATATTTTAGATACAGATGAGAAACGTCAATGGGGATGGTGGCAAATTCGGGAGAGAATTGTGCGATCGCAAGTTCGTTGGTTAGGTATTCCAGAAGGGCCCCTTGTCAGTGCGATGGTTTTGGGTAGCAAAGCGGTTGATTTACCCTACGATATCCGCGATTTATTTGTACAAGCAGGATTAGCTCATGCTTTGGCAGCTTCGGGGTTTCAAACTTCCTTGATTTTAGGTGTGATCTTACAGTTGACAAAGCGGACAAAAAAGGCGACACAATTTACTCTTGGCTTATTAGCTTTAATTATATTTCTGAGTTTAACAGGTTTCCAGCCTGCGGTTCTCAGAGCCGTAATTATGGGTTTTGCAGCATTAATTGGTCTGTTATTAAATCGGAAAGTCCAACAATTTGGTTCATTACTATTAGCAGCAACTTTGTTACTAATATTTAATCCTTTATGGATTTGGGATTTAGGTTTTCAATTAAGCTTTTTAGCAACTTTGGGATTAATAGTCACTGTATCCCCGATTGTTCGAGGTTTAGCATGGTTACCAACCACGATCGCTGCTTTAATTGCTGTTCCCCTTGCTGCTACAATTTGGACTTTACCTGTACAATTTTTTGTTTTTGGAGTTGTACCTACTTATAGTTTATTACTAAATATTATTACCACAGCTCTAATTTCAGTTATTAGTATTGGTGGTATTGTTAGTGCCATAGCAGCATTAATTTGGCCAGCGGCAGGGAGTACTTTAGCAGAAGTATTGCATTACCCTACTGATTGGCTAATTCAGTTAGTTGAATTTTTTACCAATTTGCCGGGAAATTCTGTTGCTGTGGGCAGTATATCAACTTGGCAGTTATTAGCAATCTATACAATAATTATATTAGCTTGGTTGGTAGATTGGTGGAAAAGACGCTGGTGGTTTGCGAGTTTAATAGCTTTTGGTATTGTACTCGTTCCAGCTTGGCATTCTGCCAACACATTATTGAAGATAACCTTATTAGAAACAGGTACAGAACCAGTTATAGTTGTTCAAGACCAAGGAAAAGTTACCTTGATTAATAGTGGAGATGAAGGTACAGGACGCTACACAATTGTACCATTTTTACAACAACAGGGTGTCAATCAAATCGATGCAGCGATCGCTAGTGATTTCCAAACGAAAGAAACTGATGCTTGGTTAGAAATACTGCAAAATTTACCGATTAAAACTTTTTATACTTATTCAGCTAAAACCGAAAATAATATTGCCGACCAAGCAATTCAACAATTATTGCAAAAACAGCAAGGAATCTATCAGCCTTCACTAATCGGTCAAACTGTAAATACTGGTTCAACATTGGCACAATTAGTTAACGACCAGCCTATTTTACAGCTGCAAATTTTAGGACAAAGTTGGCTAATAGTGGGAAATGTCAAACCACAAGAAGTGTTAAAGCTAGTTCAAACAGGGAGTTGGCCAAGCCCACAAGTATTGTGGTGCAATCCTGAGTCTTTGCAAGATTTAGTCATAGCACTAAAACCACAGGTAGCGATCGCTTCCTCCAACAACCTTGACTCCAAAACTTTATCTGAACTGAGTCAAAGCCAAACAAAACTATTTTTTACCGGGCGAGATGGCGCTATCCAATGGACACCCAATGGTCAATTTGAGGCTTTTATGCAAGCGACGGAAAATAAATCTTCTGTGTTGTAAATAGGGAATGGGGAATTGGGAATTGGGAAAGAGATTTTCGCTTATTTCATTGTGAATAGTGATTCAGCTAAGGCTACAGCACCCCACAGTGGTGCTTCATCTCCTAGTGCTGCGGGAACAATTTCAAAAGTAACTTCTGGTAAAGCCGTCTCCCGTGCCACTTTTCGCAATCCTTGCCAGAAAATCTCACCTGCCTTTGTGACACCACCTCCTAAGACAAAACGTTGTGGGTTCATCAAATTCGCCACATTACCAATACCTAAACCTAGCGCCCAAGCTGCCTGATACAAAACCTCCTTAGCCACATCATCCCCATCTGCGGCAGCTTGACTTACCAACTGCCCCGTTAACAACTGTAAATTATCCCCCACCAAAGCCCTCAGTACCTCTCCCCCTCTCCGTCGCGCCAGTTGCTTCAACGGGGAGGCAGCCGCGTGGGCGGGTTTCCCGACTTGAGCGGACTGCCGTGGGAACCCCCGCAACACACTGGCTTCTCTGTGCCTCTGTTGTTCGTTTTCCAAAATTTCCCTCACATTTTGCGCCATGTAAGGCCCCGATGCCAAACGTTCCACACATCCCCGCTTGCCACACAAACACACCGGGCCATTGGGGTCTACAACCATATGTCCAATTTCGCCAGCCATTCCTGACATACCTCGCCAAGGCTTGCCATTGAGTATCCAACCACCACCTACACCAGTGCTGACGGTAATGTAAAACAGGCTATGGCATCCTTGACCTGCACCAAAACGATATTCACCCAAAGCAGCAACATTGGCATCGTTGTCTACACTAGCAGGAACACCAAACTCTGCCTCTAGCAAATCTTTGAGAGGAATATTTTCCCATCCAGCTACATGATGGGATAGGCGCACTGTCCCTGTAGTGGCGTCTACCGGGCCGCCAAAGCTGACACCAATTACAGAGGGAGTTACTCCTTCTAATAAAGAATAAATGAGCGATCGCATAATTTCTAAGTCCGTTTTAGCATCTGCACTTGCTGGTGAAAGGCGACGTTCATAACGCAACCACTCCCTAGAACCAAGATGTGCGATACCTGCTGCCAATTTAGTCCCACCAAAATCTAATGCTAAGATTAATGTCATAGTTTTTGACTAATAAAAAGATATAAATAAAGAGTTGAATTTAACTAATTACCATTAGCCATTAACGATTGAACAAATTGTTGTAACCGTTCATAATGGGAGCCTTTCCAATAAATTTGACCACAGTTTTGACAACGATGAAATTCATCAATTTGCAATTGTACAGTTTCTGGTAGTTGGTCAACAATGGATTCTTTAGCTATAGCTTCTAAAATTCCGTTGCAACGCAAACATCTTTGAAAAGGTGAGACTACATTAAATAAATCGAAGCGTTGCAGTACTTCTACTATTTGCTGCTGTGGATTAGTATTTCTAACATAATAACCATAAATTACTAAACTACGCATCAGTAGACCTTTATCACGAGTTAAAAGTACTCGTGATTCATTGTGTGATATGAGTGCTAATTCCTCATCTTTATAGTCATTGCGGTATAAAGTATCAAAACCTAACAATCTTAAAGATGTCGCTAGCTTTCCTAAATGAATATCTAAAACAAAGCGAATACTACTCAGTGGTTCTGGTCGTAGTTCTATTTTTGGATAAATAGAATTTCTAGCAGAAATCGGATAGATATTGATGTTATCTGCATCTTGGACGATATAACAAAAATCTACACTTTTTGCATTCACTTCAATAGAATCAACTTCTGTATGTGGCACACCCAAAGACTCAATCATATCCTTAATTGAAGCTCTTTCTGTGAAAGAATATACTATTTTAGTATGCCTTTTATGCCGTGGTAGAAAATCATTCAACTCTCTAGAAAAGTGGAAATAAGCAACAGCCATAATTGTATGTATTTCAATAGTTATAGGACTTACGCACGCTCTATGAATTCTCGGCGTTCTTGGCGTCTTGGCGGTTCGATAAATTAAGCTTTGTGGCGATTTTTGCGTAAGTCCTGAGTTAATAATCTCGATGTATTAATATCCGCTTCTCCTTATAGATAGGAACAACATAAGTAATACTCAACTATATGCAACAATTCTATATAATTGAGAAATTTTATCTATTATATAGAAAGTAATAATACTTATTGCCATCAGGTCTGTTAGCGATTGCCTGCTTGTAAACTTTAATTTAGCTAGCATTTAGGGAGCATATATATTAGCAAAAGTTATAAAAATTATCAAATACTTGCATTCCTTATAGACTTCAGTTAGATTCAATGCATAGACCTCAACAACTATGATCCTTGCTACAGTCGCTCAAATGAAGTCACAAAGTTAACACCAAATTTGTTGGTATTGGTGCTTCATTGCTATCATGATATTGATTAACTGGTTTTTTTATGAAACCCAGATATTGTGAATCTAGGGTATAAAAACAATCACCCTTGAACTAGTTGTACCCAATTTTATCAGCTTATTGCTAATAATTAGCAATAAGCTGGAAAAAGTATTATTGTAGTTATGGAGGTGTATCTTAAAAAAAATTGCCTGACTCAATTTTAGAGATTTGATTAACCGGAAAGACGTTTATTAAAAATGATGTTATAAAGTGGCTACCTTGTTTTTACTAGTAAATCCAAGATGATTGTTTTTTATCTTTCTAAGCCAAAGATATTGTAAGCAAGGACACAATTTCATCGAATTATACCGTTTGCCCATAAGATAAACCGAATGAGTACGAGCAATGAATACCTTTTTCTGTTCTGACTATACAAGACAAGTAGGAGAAGATGTTATTGGTAGTGCAACTAATTACCAAACTTATATTCTAGTGGAGTGTCCACCACCTTGGACATCAGAAGCTTTTAACTCCAAATGGGTGCCAAATAATTTACAGGTTTTAGTAGAAGAGGTACAGCGTGCTAGACTGCCGATCAGGTTTCTGTTAATTGCTAATGATTCATCACACAAAGTAGATCATACAACTTTGTTGATTTATCATAGACTTGAGGGACTAAGCCAAGGATATAGTAAGCACGAATTTAAACTGCCAAATATTGAACAAGTAGCAGTAGCAGTGAGAAAATGGTTATCAGGTAAAAATTCTGGATATGTAATAGAAACAAATGTAACCAGAGATATTTTAGTCTGTACACATGGTAGCCATGATCGGTGTTGTGCTAGATATGGTAATCCTTTTTATTTCTATGCTAACGCTACTATTTCTAATTTAGACTTCAACAATATTCGCCTATGGAAATCTAGCCACTTTGGTGGACATCGATTTGCACCAACAGCGATAGATTTACCAGAAGGAAGATATTATGGTGTTCTAGATCAAGATTCTTTTCAGTCGATTTTGACCCGCAGTGGTGACATTCAATGCCTAAATAAAGTTTATAGAGGCTGGGGAATTCTCCCAACTGCGATGCAGATTTTAGAAAGAGAATTAATTTTGCAATATGGATGGGATTGGTTTAATTATAAAGTGGTAGGTAAAATCATTGAACAAAGTTTAGACAACAATACTATTTTGGGAGAACTAACTTTTGAACAAAGTTCTGGTTCTCAATATACGTACCAGGTTAAACTTGTTAAAGATGAAACAAAAACATTACAAGTGAAAAGTTCTTGTAATGCAACTAAAAATTTAATTTATGTGAAATATGCTGTGGATAGCCTCTGGCTAGCTTCTAGCAAAGTTGTTGCTTATAGTACATAAAAATATGGCAATTATGCTATGAATTGTAATCAATTTGTAGAGGTTGTTAACTGATAACTGCTAACTGTTAACAACCAAAAAAATATTTACGAGTTTACGACTATAGCCGTGGTCACATCTGTTAGGACAATGCTGATGGCTCAAAGCCTTGAAATAACTAGGTTTATACTCAGTACTCAGCACTTTGCTATAATAGCATATACGCTTGATTATTTTATAAACGTGAAGCACCCCACCCCTAACCCCTCCCCGTTCACGGGGAAGGGGAATAAAGCATAGCTTTGGTGAGGCGGGGTTTTCGGGTTTAATAAGTAATAAGCAAAGGATATGATATTAGCTATGAGTATTTTGTTTTTAATGTGTTGCTTATTCCTTCACAGTTAGGTTGTAATAATACCAATTCGTTAAAATTGGGCAACAGATAAAGCCTCAAGTATATACTTTACAGGTAAATAATAGCTTTAGCTATTGTTTGCGTATTTCTAAGTTCCTAACATTTGTAAATTATGTAATGTGGCATACATTCCGCCTTGTTGCAATAATTCTTCATGGCTTCCCTGTTCTATTAGTTCGCCTCGCTTCAACACAAAAATTCGATCCACATTGCGAATTGTAGATAAACGGTGGGCTATGATTATAGCAGTGCGTTGCGCTAAAAGCTCGTTTAATGCTGATTGAATTAAAGCTTCTGTTCCGACATCCAGGCTTGCGGTTGCTTCATCCAATATCAAAATTTGGGGATTACGAATAGCTGCACGCGCAAAGGCTAAAAGTTGCTTTTGTCCACTAGAAAGATTTGTGCCCCGTTGTCGCAGTTGGGTATCATATCCCAAAGGCAATTGTTCAATAAAACTGGCAATGTTTGTTTTTTGTGCAGCGTCTTGAATTTCTTCAAAACTGTAGCGATCGCCTAGTGTAATATTACCTTTGACATCTCCAGCAAACAAAAAACCTTCTTGCAAAATCACAGCCATATAGCGTCGCAATTCCGCTTGTGGTAATTCCCTAATATCAACGCCATCTACTAAAATCCGTCCTTGAGTGGGTTCGTAGAGGCGACACAAAAGACGAATAATTGAACTTTTACCGGCACCAGTAGGCCCTACTAATGCAACTTTTTCACCAGGATGAATCGTGAAATCTAAATCCTTGATTACATAATCATCATCTTTGTAAGCAAACCAGACATGTTCAAAGCGAATTTCTCCCAACTCTGGCGTGGTATTGAGTTCTTGTGCTTCCAGATTGGCTTCTATTTCATCTATGTAGCCAAATTGAGCATCAAAGATTGAAAACCGAGGATTGCCGCGATCGCGTATTTCTATCGGTTCATCCAATATATCAGTTACTCGTTCAATAGCGGTAAACCCAGATTGAATTACAGTAAATTGTTCAGCAAACTCCCTCAGAGGGTCAAATAACCGCTGTGCATATAAAATGAATGCAGACAATGTACCGAAAGTCAGATTTTTGCCCAAAAGTAACCAACCACCTATCCACAAAACCCCTGCAATAGCAATCAAGGCGATCCATTCTAAGGTTGCTGAAACAGCTGAATCATAAAAAATGGTTTTATCTGATTGTTGGGTGTAGCGTTTGTTAGTATTCCGAAACATTTCGGCATTAAATTTTTCTCGTTGGAACAACTGCACTACATTAATGCCGACTATATTTTCTTGTAGCTGAGAGTTCAGGACAGAAAGTTCTTCACGTACTTTATAGTTGGCTTGGCGATACTGCTGTTGTAAGTAATTAACTATCACAGTAATCGGCAACAACATTAACAGTAGCAAGCAAGCAAGTTGCCATTGGATAGAGAACATCAAGCCAGCGATCGCTAGCATGGTGAACAAATTAGATATAATGCCGATGGCCCCAGTAGAGAAGACATCTCCTAAGACTTCCACATCGCTGGTAAGCCTAGTAATTATTTTACCTACGGGTGTGCGGTCAAAAAAACGCACTGCCAAGGATGTTACATGATTAAATAAGTCTTGGCGAATTGCCGCTGTAATTTGTTGCCCAATTTTCTGTAAGAGATAACCCTGAAAACCTGTTAATATCAGCCTAATCAGAATCATACCTAGCAATAATCCTTGCAGGATATTTAACCCTTGCCACAAAGGGCGATTTCTGAAAAACTCGTATGTGCTAGGTTCTTTGCGAATTAAAGAGATAATCTGTCCAATTAACAATGGTTGTACGGCAACGGCAACAGCAATCAGCACAATTAGAAACAGTGCTAGGGCTAATAGTCCTCCATTTTTACGGGCATAGGGTAATAAACGCAGGAATAACCGCCAGTCATTATGACGCCAACGGTTTTTTTTGTAAGATTTTTTGACAGATTGGTAGATGCTCATAGTAAGAGCATTATATTAATTTTTACAATAGAAAAAAGACTTTTAATTAATGTAACATTCGCACCTAGCATTAATACTATGCCTGAGATAGAAACCGCAAGACTGCGACTCAGACACTTTACTTTAGATGACTTAGATGACCTGTATAGCCTCTACAGCGATGCAGAAGTTATGAGGTATCTGTCGCCTAGAAACAGAGAACAGACACAGGCAAGTTTACACAAACATATTCAACATTGGCAAGAACACAACTTTGGGATGTGGGCAGTTATACACAAAGATAGCGGTAAAATCATTGGCCGCTGTGGATTGGGTTTTTTGGAAAACACCCCAGAGGTTGAACTTGGCTATGTGTTTAACAAATCTTATTGGAGAATGGGATTAGGGACAGAAGCTTCTGTGGCTACTTTGAAGTATGGGTTTTGGCAGGTAAACCTGGATCGCATAGTCGCGATCGCTCAACCTCAAAACATTGCTTCAATACGTATATTTGAGAAAATCGGCATGAAGTATGAGAAAGATGGCCACTTTTACAACTTCGATGTCGTGTACTACGCTGTAGCACGTCCAGATTGGCAACCAGACGATTCTTTGTATATTTTGCGTTTGTAGGAGCAATTCATCAATTGCTCCTACATCAATAAACTGTAACTTGATATCGAATTGGTATTAGCGCATAGTGACAAATTCTTCAGCAGAAGTAGGATGAATCCCTACGGTAGCGTCAAAGTTAGCTTTAGTAGCACCCATCTTAACAGCGATCGCTACTCCCTGAATAATTTCTGCGGCATGGTTGCCCACCATATGTGCCCCCAACACCTTATCGGTTTTTTCATGCACCACTAATTTCATCATGGTTTTTTCATCTTTTCCAGGTAATGTATAATACATTGGTCGGAAACGACTGCGATATATTTTTACCGCATCACCATATTTTTCTCTGGCTTCTGCCTCAGTCAGCCCTACAGTTGCAGCTTCTGGTGTTGAGAAGACGGCTGATGGCACATTTTCATAACTCATGGTGCGAGACTTGCCACCAAATACAGTGTCTGCAAAGGCCCGACCTTCATTAATTGCTACTGGAGTCAGGTTAATCTTGTTTGTACAATCTCCCACTGCATAGATATTTTCTTCTGTGGTGCGGCTGTATTTATCAACTACAACTGCCCCATCACGCAGTTTAACTTTAGTATTTTCTAAACCGAGATTCTTGGTATTTGGTTTGCGACCAACCGCAGCTAAACTGACAGCATCAGTAACTATTGTCTCTTCAGATTGATCATCTCTACCAAGTATGACCTTCACGCCATCCGCAGTTTTATCGATGGCAATCAGTTGAATGTTGTTGAGAATACGAATCCCATGATTCACCATTCCCTGTTGCACTTCAGTTCGCAAATCTTCATCAAAACCGCGCAAAATCTTGTCACCGCGCAGAACTAAGGTAACTTCAGTTCCCATTCCGTTCAAGATGGAGGCAAATTCTACACCGATATAACCTCCACCAAAAATCACCATGCGCTGGGGTTGTTCCTTGAGGTGGAAAATATCATCGGAGGTAATGGCATGTTCAATTCCCAAAATCTTTGGTATGACAGGATGTCCACCTACGGCAATCAAAACTTTGTCTGCTGTAACTTGGCGTTGGCGTAGCCCGCCGGAGGCATCGCCTATTAAAATTGTATGGGCATCAACAAATTTGCCGTATCCCTGCAAAACTTCCACCTTGGAATTATCCAGCATTTTTTGATAAATCCCATTCAGACGATTCACCTCATTGTTGACTGCTGTAATCATCTTTTCCCAATCCAAAGAACTTTGGACAGGACTCCAACCGTATGCTTGAGCATCCTCAAACAAATCAGGAAATTGGGAGGCGTAAAGCATTAACTTTTTAGGGACACAGCCACGATTGACGCAAGTTCCACCTAATCGGTCAAACTCAACAATCCCTACCTTTGCACCATATTCTGCTGCTCGTCTAGCAGTTGCAATACCACCGGAACCTGCACCAATTACAAATAGGTCGAAATCGAGCTTCATGTGTCCCCCAAGGTTGAAATTTCTGATAGGAGCGCTCAGCTAACTGTGCAATCCTACTATGATGTGGATGTGCCAATGATGGAATTGTGCCCAAACTTACACCGCGATCGCAGTTTTAACTCCTTTCAAGTAACCTAACATGGTATCTGCATCCAAGACTTCAAGAGGATCGCTGGGACAGTTGTCATCAAAACCTGGCTCAATGAAAATCTTTTAGATTTTGAATACAACGTCCAGAACTCTCTGGATCACAGCCATAATTGACATTCTAATAAATTGATGGACGATTAATAACATCGGGTGGGCAAAAATCAGAATTATTCTGATTTAGTAAATATTCAATAGTTATATTTGCTTAAAATAGTTACCCATTCCAACTTTAGATAGATACATTTATATAAAGCATTATAATGAACCACACGAACTATTAAATGTATCAGCAATTATGCAGCAAGAAGCAAGCGCAATTGTTCAGACCTTAAAGTCTAAGGGTTTGCGGGTGACTCCTCAGCGGTTTGCAGTCTATGCAAATTTGTTATCTCGTGCGGATCACCCTACAGTTGAGCAAATCTTGACGGATCTCAACAAAGATTTTCCACTTTCATCCCAGGCGACAATTTATAGTTCTTTACAAGCCTTAAGAGAAGTGGGTCTTGTGCGAGAGGTACTGTTAGAGCAAGGGGTTTCTCGCTATGACGCCCATATTGAACCCCATCATCACTTCTATTGTCGCCAATGCGGTGCAATTGAAGATATCGCCTGGGATACTTTTGAGTGTATACAGCTTAACAGCCTGCGTCCTGGTTTGCGTGGCGAATCCTATGAAGTAACTATTCAGGGTTTATGCGATCGCTGCAATGCTTAGTTTTTTTATACTAACTAGTTGAGTATTTTCTGTAAAGCTAGCAATAATTCATTAATAGTGTAGGGTTTTGGTAAAAAGGTAGTGACACCAATCTCCTCCACTGCCCCTAGTTTTTCTCTAGATGCAAGTCCACTGGTAGCAACAATTTTTACCTCTGGGTTAATTTTTTTCAAAGTACGGATAGCAGTTAAACCATCCAATGAAGGCAGCATTAAATCGATTAATACAGCACTGATTTCATCTGCATGTTTAGCGTATAGCGCGATCGCTTCAATGCCATCGCCAGCTATCAAAGTTTGGTATTGGTGAGTTAAGAGCGATGTTTTAGTAATCTCCTGAATTGAGGGTTCATCTTCCACAACCAAAATTAATTCACCATGTCCTGTATGTGGTAATAAATCTTCTATATCATGTTTTTCTATTCCCCCCACCGCTGGCAAATATACCTTAAAGCAGGTGCCACGGCCTACCTCACTCAGCACATCCACAAAACCCTGATGGCTTTTGATAATCCCAATAACGGTAGAAAGTCCCAATCCTGTACCTTGTCCTACTGGTTTTGTGGTAAAAAATGGCTCAAAAATTCTATCTAAAATTTCTCCTGAAATACCAACTCCTGTATCTGAAACACTTATAACTACATATGGGCCGACGTTGGACTCCACGTTCATCCGGGCATAATTTTCATCAATAAACAGATTTTGGGCAGCAATAATTAATTTACCGCCATTAGGCATGGCATCACGGGCATTAACACATAGATTCATCAATACTTGATGAAGTTGTGTACTATCACCAGAAACCATCCATAATTCGTGTGGAATATCTATGCAAACTTCAATAGATTTGGGAAAGGTTTCTCTAAGAATTTTGGCAACTTCTACGATTAAGTGTTTGATTTGCAAAGTGATGTGCTTACCTTCTACACCCCGTGCAAATGACAACACCTGCTTTACCAAATCAGCTCCGCGTTTAGCATTAATTTCCAAAATTTCTAATAGATGCAGAGTCCGTTCATCAGCATCAGGAAATTTCAGTGGTAAGAGTTGCGCTCCTGCCAAAATTGGTGTCAGGATATTGTTGAGGTCGTGGGCGATGCCACTAGCTAATGTACCTATACTTTCCAGCCGTTGGGCACGAAATAGTTGTGCTTCTAAGTGTTTTTTATCGGTAATGTCTGTATCAACAGTCAGAATTGACTTAGGCTTACTCCATGAATTTTTTACCAAACTCCAACGGCTAGAAACTAAAACTTCCTTGCCAGTTTTAGTAGTTTTAGTTAACTCGCCTTGCCACTTACCTTTAGTGATGACATTCAACAGAGCTGCTTCAATTTCTGGGGAGGGTTCATTATATAACAACTCGCTGGCATTTTTGCCCCAAGCCTCATGAGCCTTCCAACCGTAAAGATTTTCTGCGCCTTTATTCCAATATAAAATTTTATTTTCTAAATCGCGCACGTAAATTGCATCAGTGGTGATGTCTAATAATGCGGCTTGTTCACTGATTTTTTCTTGAGCCAGCTGGCGATCGCGCAATGCTGCTTGCCGTTCGCTAATATCAATACTAGCGCAGGTGATACCAACAATTTCTTCTAATTCATTCCGCAATGGCTCAACAGTCAAATCATAATATCGAGTTCCATAAGAAGTAGTGATACATATTTCCTCTCTAGTGCCAATACCGCTAGTGAGTACACTATGCTTAATGGCAGTCAGGCGCTCGGCATCTTTGGCTGGCATTAGATCAAAGTCATGTTTACCTAACATGTCTTCAGATGTCCAACCAGAAATCGAATTATAAACCCAGGTATAACGTAACTCTTTATCCTGGTTGAAGACAAAAATCGGAGAGTTTTTGAAGGCAACTCGAAATCGTTCTTCACTTTGTCGTAGTGCATTTTCTACCTGTTGACGCTCAATGGCATAACGCATAGAACGCACTAGCAAGTCTCCAGTCACTTGTCCTTTGACTAAATAATCCTGCGCTCCTTCCTGCATTGCTCGCAAAGCCAAAGTTTCATCATCTATACCCGTCAGCACGATGATGGGAGTTGCTTTAGCTTGATGAGTTGCTCTGACAAAAGTTTCCATTCCCTGGCTATCAGGCAATGAAAGGTCTAACAGCATCACATCAAAGCTATCGTTAACTAGGCATTCCAGGGCTTCACTCAGCCTTTCAACTGGCTGTAATTCTACCCTAGCTGTAGTTACCTCCTTTAAAAACTCTTGCAATAAAAAGACATCACCAGGGTTGTCTTCAACTAGTAAAACTTTAATAATTTCACCTGCCATTGCCATTACTCCGGTGGCAGTTTTACAATTGCAAACCAGAAATGTTCTATGGATTGTACAATTTTAACGAACTGATCGAAGTCAACTGGCTTAGTTATGTAACAGTTAGCGGCCAGTTCATATGCCCTAAGAACATCTTCTTCTGCTTGGGAAGTTGTCAGCACAACTACCGGAATTCGCTTGAGATTGTCATCAGTTTTGATTTCTGCCAGTACTTCTCGCCCGTCTTTTCTGGGTAGGTTTAAATCCAGCAGTACAATATCGGGGTGGGGAACGTGAGCGTATTTTTCCTGTTTTCGCAAAAATGCCATCGCCTCTACACCATCTTCGACTACATTCAGGTGAATTGAGATTTTGCTATCTTCCAAAGCAATGCGCGTTAATTGGGCATCACCAGGATTGTCTTCTACTAACAAAACCTCAATAGGCATAATATTTGCTATCTGATTCACTATTGTTGACCGGACTGGGGGTTGGGGACTGGGTACTAGGGACTGGGTACTAGGGACTGGGGAACTCGGGGCCCCCGCGACCGGAGGGAGGAGCCACTGCGTTGGGCGGGCAATGCCCGACAGTCGCGCAAGTGGCGTTGGGGATTAGGGGCAATGGGCACTGGTTACTAGGGACTGGGGATTACAATGAAAAATTTACATTTTTATTCCTAATCCCCAATACCTGATACCTAATCCCCAATCCCCAATAACCGATACCTAATCCCCAATCCCGTGTGAATTGCTTTGACTTGCTCTATCTGGAATTGTGAAGTAAAAAGTCGAGCCTTGACCCGGTTCCGACTCAACCCAGATACGACCACCGTGGCGTTCTATAATTTTCTTACAAATTGCCAAACCAATTCCAGTACCAGAGTACTTACTTCGACCGTGCAAGCGTTGAAAAATTACAAAAATCCGTTCAGCATATTGACTTTCCAAACCAATTCCATTGTCTTGCACTGAAAATAGCCATTCTGAGTTTTGAGTAGGGAGTGGGGAGTGGGGGTATGAGGAGGATGAGGGGGATGAAGAAATTAAATTGTTTTTCCCTACTCTCCCTTGCTCCCCTGCTCCTCTGCTCCCCTGCTTTCCTGCTCCTCTGTTTTCCTGCTCCTCTGTTTTCCTGCTCCCCTGCTCCCCATCTTCCCTATCTCTCCTCACTACTCCAATATGAATTCGCGGTGGCACTTCTTTTCGGAATTTGATGGCATTACCTATGAGATTTTGAAACACTTGTGCTAGTTGTGTACGATCTGCCATTACTAAGGGTAAAGGGTCATGAGTGATTTCTCCACCACATTCTTCAATGGCAACTTTGAGATTAGCGATCGCTCGCTCAAAAATCACTTTACAATCAACTTGCTCAAAAGGCTGTCCACGGCTGCTAACACGGGAGTAGTTCAATAAATCGTTGATTAGGGTTTGCATCCGACGTGCGCCGTCTACAGCGTAGGCGATGAACTGTTCGGCGTTGCTGTCTAGCTGATTGTTGTATTTTTTCTCTAATAACTGTAAATAACTAGTTACCATCCGCAACGGCTCTTGCAAATCATGGGACGCTACATAAGCAAACTGTTCTAATTCCGCATTGGAACGAGTTAGTTCGTGACGTTGGCGGGTTTCTTGCTCCAGCAGTTGCGCCTGGGAAAGGGCAATACCAATTTGGTTGGCTAGCTGTTGCAATAACTCTAATTCAAAGCTAGTCCATTGTCTAGGTGAACCACATTGATGAGCAATTAGCAAGCCCCAAATGTTATCTCTAATGAGAATCGGCACTACGAGGTTAGCTTTGACACCAAACTGCTGAAGAAATTCTCTGTGGCAAGCTTGGATATTAGCCTGTTCAATGTCTACAATTGCACTTACCCGGCCTCGGCGATATTGCTCCACATAATCTTGGTGAAAGCAGGAATCGAGAATATTTTGCCCTAAAACTATGGGCCAACCAGGTAGTACAGCTTCTTCTACTACTATTCCCGAACCATCAGCGCAAAGCCGAAAAACCAGAACTCGGTCAGCTTGTAGTAGTTTTTGTACTTCAGTAACTGTAGTTTTGAGAACTTCCGGCAAGTGTAAAGATTCACGAATTTTGAGACTGATTTCTGAAAATAATTGCGATCGCAGATTTTGCCGTTTCAATTCCGCTTCTGCTTGTGTAAGCTCCTCGGCAAAGCGGGATACTTGAGCTAAATTACGCCTCAGTTCTAGTTGGCTGATCACTTGGCGACTTAAAGCCACAAGTGCTTCCACCTGTTTTTGGTTTAATTGCCGTGGAACTTGGTCAAGTACGCACAGAGTCCCCACCATATCTCCCTCAGGAGTAATCAAAGGTACACCTGCATAAAAACGCACATAAGGATAGGAAGTTACTACCGGATTTTTCGCAAACTTTTCGTCTGCTAAGGTATCTGGAACTACCACAAAGCCCTGTTTCTCTTGGCAAAGGTAAGAAAAGCCGACATTACGCGGCATTTCTGGTACATCTATACCGAGTTTTGCCTTAAACCACTGACGGTTTTCATCAATGAAATTTACCAACGCTATGGAAGTACCACAAATAAAAGCAGCTAACTTGGCAAGATTGTCATAAGCTTCCTCAGGTTCTGTGTCTAAAATCTGATACTGGCGTAGAGCTTCAAGTCTCGCCGCTTCGTCATTATTAAATTCAGCTTTCATCAATTCAATTTTTATTAAAAAGTTGTAAAATCAGGCATAGTTAGCATTCAAAATGCTTATTGCTAGCTTAATCTTGATTTAGATTACTTAATTAACTGTACGCAAAATGTAGAAAGCTTTTGTTCTACACTTTTACTTCTGGAACAATTTTAGTGTAAACAAAATAATTTGCCCCAGTACGGTGCTGGGGCTGTTGACTACTGAATAATGACTTGGGAATTTCCCTAGAACACCAATTCAGTAATCCTGGAAGAACCTCTCCCCCTACCCCTCTTTTACCTTGAGCTACCGTGTACACACAAGTCTTGGCGCAGTGTATCTGTCCCGCCTCGGAATAAATTCCGAGTCTAATAGCGCAAGTCCTCTTTAGAGGACTTAAAAAAAATTCATTCCAGTCCACTTAAGTGGACTTTAGCTATTAGCCTAGAACTAAAGTTCTAGGCGGGATATGGGTTCAGTATGAAAATTTTCAACTTGTGTGTACACCGTAGCCTACCTTGAGAGGGGAGTTGAGCTACCCTCTTCCCTGCAAGGGAACTCGGGGCCCCCATTAAATTAGGGCTTAGCCCTAATTTAATGGGGATTAGGGTCAGGGGGGCTGGGGGGTTAGGTTTTTGATCACTGAATCGATGCTCTAGATGTTTGCCAAAGCTGCTTGGCGTAGCTTTTCAATCAAATGGCTGAGATTACTTGTATTGAGGCGATAACTTAAGGGATGGGCAATTAATCGTGCTGTACTTTCATACAAAGTAGTAATCTCAATTAAGCCATTTTCGCGTAAAGTCCGCCCACTAGACACTAAATCAACTATTGCTTCCGACATCCCCGTAATTGGGCCGAGTTCTACTGAACCATACAGCGGTACTATTTCCACAGGTAAATCTAAACTATGGAAATATTCGCGAGCGCAATTGACGTACTTAGAAGCAACTCGACCATGAGGCGGTAAATCTAAAGGTGATTTATAAGGGCTTGATGCTTTCACAGCCACTGACATGCGACAATACCCAAACTGCAAATCAACCAAATGTGCAACTTGGGGCTTTTTCTCCCGCAGCACATCGTAGCCGATAATACCCAGTTGTGCTTGACCGTATTCTACATATACAGGGACATCTTGCCCCCGCACTAGTAGTCCTGTTGCTTGTCCACTAGCATCAGTAATTTGAAGTTGGCGGTTTCCAGAATCTAAAAAAGCACTAAAGTCCAATCCTACAGATTGTAGCAAACGGATGCTATTTTTAAGTAGTTCCCCTTTTGGCAACGCAACAGTCAGCATTCTTTTTTCTTGGTGTCCTTGGCAGCTTGCCGATTCATTAATATTGAGGATATCTCTATTGCTTACCATAAGCAGCATGAGAATTTTACTAGTTGATGATGAAATTGAACTAACTGACCCTTTGAGCCGTTTGTTGACTCGTGAAGGTTACACTGTAGACACCGCCTATGATGGGACGGGTGGTAGTGAACTTGCACAAACAGGCAGTTATGACCTATTGATTTTAGATTGGATGCTGCCAGGAAAAACGGGATTAGAAATTTGTCAAGAATTGCGCCGCCAAGGCAAAACTACGCCGGTGCTGTTTCTTACCGCTAAAGATACTTTAGATGACCGTGTAGAAGGTTTAGATGCTGGTGCAGATGACTATTTGGTCAAACCCTTTGAGTTGCGGGAATTGCTAGCACGAGTCCGCGCCCTATTGCGTCGTTCCGGTTCTCAAAGCTATGAAATTACTACTGGACGGCTAACGGTAGGTGACTTAGAACTCGATTACGAAAATCAAATAGCCTATCGTCAAGGAAGAATTATTGAACTATCGCAAAAGGAAAGCCAGCTACTACAATACTTTATGGAACACGCCGGACAGCTTTTAACTCACAGCCAGATTTTGCAAAGTCTCTGGCAAGATAGTGAACAACCAAGTAGTAATGTGATTGCGGCGTTGATCCGCCTGCTGCGTCGTAAGATTGAGGTAGGTAGAGAAACTACATTAATTCATACTGTTTATGGCAAAGGCTATCGTTTTGGCCCTGCTTCAGTAGACTAAAATCAACGAAATACTGAAATACTCTCTTTGGTTAGTAATACATTAAAGTAGCTTAACGCACCACTTAATAATATCGTGCGTTAGGCGCTAATATCATCTTTATCGTGATAGATCATACTGAAATATGCGCCTAACACACCCTATAAAAATTTTATTTATACTTTGCTAAATAGCCTCTATGGCTGTGTGGTACTGTCGCCACGTAGCGCCCGCAAACTGAAAGCGATCGCTGGATTCATATTTTGATTCAGCAACACCTCATTCTTATTATCGTGAAACGCTGTAATATCTACCACTGCCGCGACCATCTTTTTTAATAACCACAAAAAGTTACCTGCCCTTTTGATGAAATATCTATAATCTCAAGCAGACTATCTAATGAGTTAGATCTTGAATAATCTAACTTTCACCTAATACTTGCAGTGAAAAACAAGGAATTTTATTTGTTTCAATTACACCTGTTTTAGTATCAGTATCGATTTTCAGTTCAGCATCAGTATCAGCTTCAAATAGAATCTCTTCTCCTGGAAACACTACTTGCTCTAAGCGCAAATTAGTAACTATGTTTGGAATGTGAGCAATTTGGATTTGACTAGTTGTGTTTTTGTAAAAACAAAGAATTTGCTTATCCATCTGCTAAGTCTATCGAGTCTATAATTTGAGGTTTACTGGCTGAATTAGTAAAATCCAAAATAGAACTTACTAGAGCCACATGTTCTGCAAGATGAAGATTGCAATTTTTGAATGATTCATTTAAGAAACCAATGAGCGCTAAACTTGTAGACTCCAGTTTTGCTCTCTTTCTACCTGCCTTAATAGCTTGATATAAGCTGGGATAAATATGATAGTTGCTAATCCCTATTTGCCCATCTGACATCCAACACTTAAACATGTAACCTTCAGGCATTGGTATTAATTCAATCAACCAACCATGATATGAATCTTTGCACTTCATCCACAATTATCCTCCTGATGCAGTGATTGAAGGCTTGTGCTTTACCTACTCACGTCTGAACGACGATGATACAACCAATACATGCAATCAATGTGCAGAATTTGTGCAGAATTTGTGTAGATAAAAAACTTTACTCATAAGGTAATTGGGAATTGGGCATTGGGCATTGGGTATTGGTAATTGGTAATTGGTAATTGGTTTACTTATTCTCTCCCTCATCCCCCTCATCCCCCCATCTCCCCTGTTCCCTTGCTCCCCTGCTCCTTATTGAAGGCGATAACCGAGTCCATGAACTGTTTCAATAAAATTTTCCGGCGCACCTAAATTTCTCAGCTTTTGCCGAAGACATCTAATGTGGGATCTAACAGTTTCTTCTACTGGAGAGTCGTCCATTGACCAAACCTGCTCAATAATGCTAGAACGGCTTAATACTCTTCTGCCATTGGCAACTAGTAATTCTAAAATGGCATATTCTTTTGGGGTTAAAGATAAAGGAGAACCATCGTAGTAAACCTCATAGGTACTTGAATTCAGGTATAGTTTTCCCCAAGAAAGATTGACTGTGCTTGCAGAACTACCACGTCTGAGTAAAGCACGTATACGAGCCATTAACTCTTCTAAATCAAATGGCTTTGCCACATAATCATCTGCTCCTGCATCTAACCCAGCAATTTTGTCAGCTACGGTATCACGGGCTGTTAACATTAACACTGGTACGCTAGAGTTCTGATGTGCTGGATTATTTGCGCTACTTGTACGTAAACGTTGGCAAAACCTGATACCGTCTAGTTTTGGCAGCGTCACATCTAGCACTACCAAGTCATATTTCATTGACTCCGCCCAATTCCAAGCTGCTTCTCCATCTTTAGCAACATCTACTACATACTGGCGTCTGCTCAAAGCTTCTGTTAATACCTCCGCCAGTTGAATATCATCTTCAACTACAAGAATTTTCATAATTTATCCGATAATTAACTCTTGTTTAGCAAGACGTGAGCAGGTAAACATGAGGTTAACTTTATCATGTAAGCAGTTCTACTGTACTGACCATTTCTTGACTGTTTTATAGAATCAGTAAGCATCAAGCAAGCTTTTGTTCAACCAACGTTATGACTAGGCAATTGATGAAATGGCCTTTCCAAGGAAAATGGATTGCAGCAGGGTTTGGTTTAACCTTGTTATTTATGGGACTAGTTATCTTCGCTTCATTTAACAGCACAAATGAAATCAAACAAGGTGCTAATCAAGTACAAGATACTTATCAAACACTCAATACTTTGACAAATTTTTCTGCGGCAATGACTAGTGCAGAATCAGCAAGGCGGGGGTATATTTTTTTGGGTAATAGACAAGATTTACAGCGTTATCAAAATGAAGTGATAAATATGCAGTCTGAACTCAGACTGTTAAAAAGACAAATACATCCTACTAGCTCGATTCAGCAACAGCGAGTGGCACAGTTGAATTTGTTGGTAAATCAAAGATTAGCTCTTTTAGAACAATCAATACAACTTTATCAAAAAGATAAAACAGCATTACAAACACAAACTGATATTACCGATCGCAGCATTCAACTTCGAGGAGAAATTATGGCTGCGATCGCAAATATTACAGTTGAAGAAAAACGTTATCTACAAAGTTCTCTAGAGCAATCGCAGTATAATATAAATTTGCGAATTTTAATAGAAATACTAGGAACTTGTTTAAGTATCGTAGTAATTTTTATTTTAGGTATCATTCTGGAGCGCCAATGGATCAAACGTGAACAAATTGAATCTTTAAAATCTTCTCTTGCTCAAGAAAAAAAACTTGGAGAACTCAAAGTGCATTTATTTTCTATGATTTCTCATGAATTTCGTACACCTTTGAGTGTAATTTTACTTTCATCTCAGTTATTAAAAGAGATTCTTACAGAGTTAGTAGATGAGAAGCAATTAAAAAATCTCTACCGCATTCAATCTTCAGCAAAATTAATGAATCATCTGTTGACAGATATATTGACTTTAACCAGAGCAGAAGCTGGTAAATTAGATTATAAACCTCATTTGATCAATATAGAAAATTTTTGTTTAAATTTGGTAGAAGATTTACAGCTTTTTGGTATAACCCCATACCCGATTGAATTTCTGAATAATGGTAAGTGTTTTCGTGCGAATATAGACGAAAAATTACTGTACTCTATTCTCAGTAATTTGCTATTGAATGCTATTAAATATTCAACAGATACAGAAAAAATATACTTAATTTTAAACTCTGAACCTGAAGCTATTTTATTTCAAGTTATAGATAAAGGAATAGGTATTCCAAGAGGAGAACAGCCAAAAATTTATGAGCCTTTCTATCGATGCCAAAATGTTGAAAACATTGTAGGTACTGGGCTAGGATTAGCAGTTGTCAAGAAATGTGTAGAACGCCATCAAGGAGAAATTATTGTAGAAAGTGATGTAGGAGTGGGAACAACATTTACTGTCAAAATTCCTCATATTAATGTATTAAAATAACATGTGCGTTGTTGGAGACTCACGTTTTTGGTATTCTATTAGAAGTAAGACAAGGGCCAAATCTTGATAATATTATCAGCACTACCACCACTGGCAAGAGTCTGTGCATCGGGGCTGATGGCTAGAGAGTAAATGTAGCCAGAATCTTGTTTTAAGGTGCGAATTTCTTGTCCGGTTGTTGGATTCCATAACTTAATAGTATTGTCATTACTGCCACTAGCAAGGATGACATTATTTAGAGTTTTGCTGTAGGCAACGGAATTCACTTTATCAGAATGTTGCTTTAAGGTACGAATTGTCTCTCCAGTCGCCAGATTCCATAGTTTAATTGTCTTGTCCTTGCTACCACTGGCAAGGGTTTTGCCATCTGGACTGAAAGCAACACAAAGCACTAATTTGGTATGTCCTTCTAGGGTGCGGATTTGCTTTCCTGTTGCTAAATCCCACAATTTAATTGTCTTATCCCAACTGCCAGTAGCTAGGGTTTTGCCGTCTGGACTGAAGGCAACGGCTGCAACTGGTTGCGAGTGTCCCTCTAGGGTGCGGATTTGCTTTCCTGTGGCTAAATCCCACAGTTTAATTGTCTTGTCCAAGCTGCTGCTGGCAAGGGTCTTGCTATCTGGACTGAAGGCAACGGCAGTAATTCCCTCAGTATGTCCCTTGAGAGTGCGAATTTCTTCTGCGGTTGTCGGATTCCACAATTTAATGGTCTTATCTTTACTGCCACTAGCAAGGATTTTGCCATCTGGACTGAAGGCAACAGTCCAAATCCATTCAAAGTGTCCTTTGAGTGTGTGGATTTCTTGTCCAGTTACAGGATTCCATAGTTTGATGGTCTTGTCATCGCTACCACTAGCTAGGGTTTTGCCATCTGGACTGAAGGCGACGGAATTTACATCGCTGGCATGACCTTTGAGAGTTTTGGGTTGGTAAGAACTTTTTGAAGACTTGGTAATTAGTTGGGGGATGTACTGTAAATACCAGGTTCCCCCTAATGCCAACAGTACAATGACAGCATTGATTAGCAACCGTTTTTTTAGCTTTTGATTTACTAATTTTAGTGGAACTGGACTGTAAATTGTTGTTGAGTCTGTAAGGAGGGTTGAGGGTTCTGGTAGTTGTGATGGCTGATTTTTCAAGTCCCGCATTACTTGGTCAGCAGATTGATAACGCTTTTTGATATCTATTTGCAACAATTTATCCAGAATATCAGCCAACTTGTCACCTAAAGCTGTTCCGTTCCTAGCTGAATTATGCAAATATTGCTGCCAAGAATTAACCCAACCATAGCCTTGTTGCAGCCACAGCTTTGATGGACGAATGCCAGTAAGTAAATGAAAGCAAGTTACACCCAAACTGAATAAATCACTGGCTGGATAGGCTTTTCCATCCTGCATTTGTTCAATTGGGGTATAACCATGTGAACCAATGGTTGTTCCTAATTGAGTGTGTACTGTTGCTGTTAGTTGCTTGGCAGAACCAAAATCAATTAGTACTAATCGCCCATCACTGCGGCGGCGAATAATATTTTGTGGCTTAATATCTCGGTGAATTATGCCGCGATCGTGAATAAACTTGAGAACAGGCAATAAATCCAGTAAAAGTTCTAAAATTTGGCTTTCACTATACGTTATTCCTTGTTGCAATTCTTGTAGTAAATTTTGTCCATCAATAAACTGTTGCACCAAAAACAGATAATTATCTTGCTCAAAGTAAGCTAAAAGTGCAGGTATTTGGTGATGTTCTCCTAAATGTTGCAATCTTTGAGCTTCTTCTTGAAATAACTCAACTGCTTTCTTCAATGCTGAAGTTTCGCGAACTTTTGGTGCGAATTGCTTGACTACGCACCATTCATTGAGCTTATCCATATCTTCTGATAGATATGTTCTGCCAAATCCACCTTCATCAGATAGCACCTTGATGACGCGATAATGACCTCTCAACAGGGGTATTAATGGTGTACTGCAACTATGGCAATACTGGTTGCCATCGGGATTCTGAGGATTAAGACAATCGGGATTTAAACAGCAGAGCATCCTGGGAATCCATTTGCAGTTTGAGTATATATTAATTCATTACATATGATTTTGCTATGAAGTTGCCAGAATTATGATTTTACTTTAAAGACGTAATTTAAAGGTAACTAAGCAATTTAAAATTAAAAACGGTATTGTTTTCTCATCTGTGCCAGATAAAAGTTGTATATCTAATTGTGTTGACTGATGAAAGATGACTGTTATCGTCGCTATGCATAGGTTGTTTGAGAGGATTCCATATAACAATATTGCAAGTTATTTTGCTGGCTTTTAGCATTAAAAGGCAGATAGAACTATCTCTCTAAGGGAATAAAACTAGTTTTAAACTACAAAAGTGAGGAGTGAAATTATGGCAGGACAAAACAATAAAAAATATCAGTTTAGATTTGACTTGGCTTTAATTTTTTCTATAACAAGTAGTTTAGCGATCGCAGCAAGTAATATCCTGCCCATAAGTGCTTTAGAAATTCCACACAGGTCTGAAGAATTTAGAATTGCTAAAACTCCAGATGAAAGAGAACCAGAAGCGGTACAACAAGGAATTGAGCAAATTCCTACTTCTGAACCACCTGTAACTCCAGCACAGCGCAGCCAACCAATTGATTCTCCTATACCTGCTCGTGTATCGCCTCAAGTTACCAACCCAACACCCCAGCCTTCAGAAGGTGTTTCTACTCCCGCACCCTCTGGAACAGGAAATACTAACCCAACACCCCAGCCTTCAGAAGGTGTTTCTACTCCCGCACCCTCTGGAACAGGAAATACCAACCCAACACCCCAGCCTTCAGAAGGTGTCTCTACTCCCGCACCCACTAGACGCAGATACTCTAACCCGACACCCCAGCCTTCAGAAGGTGTTTCTACTCCCGCACCCACTAGACGGAGATACTCTAACCCAACACCCCAGCCTTCAGAAGGTGTTTCTACTCCCGCACCCACTAGACGGAGATACTCTAACCCAACACCCCAGACCACTCCAAGTTCAGGCAGAAATCTCAAACCAATTCCTAACCAAGGTAGAGTTCGCAATCAAATTCCCAAACGTACGCCTGTTTATTCATTCGTAACACCACCCTACAAGAAAATTAACTTTGTTGATATTGCTTTCGGCATTTTGTCTAAAAATGATTTTAAATCTCAAGGCAGATATTTTCATTTTTACCAGTTTGAGGGCCGAGAAAATCAATTGATTCAAATTAGATTGATTGGCAGTGCTGACCAACGCCGTTCAAATAATTTGCGGTTGAGTCCGTTCTTGTTTTTGCTTGACCCTAATAACAATGTGATTTTAAAAAGAGGTAGCGCGGGAACAACAAGTGCTGCTGGGGATGCATTTATATTTGCCAGATTACCTGTGAAAGGTACATATACCATTGCAGTTACTAGCCAAAATCCTGGAGATACAGGTCGTTATAGTTTGGCTCTGAGGGATGACAGAGCAAGTTATGCTTTAGATGAATCAGGGGAATTGACTGCCCGAAGTTCAGTTATTAAACGAAATGGCAGTCCTTACAATGTTTCTAAGTTTGAAGGCAAAAAAAATCAGCTAGTTAGTATTCGTGTAGATAGTATCAATGAAGAGTTTTCACCTTATATAGTTTTGCTCAATTCTAAAGGAGAGAGAATCGCTGCTAATAATGGCAAAGATGGTTTGTATACTGCTTTGATTGACCGAGCGAGGTTACCTGAAGATGACACTTATTATCTAATTGTTACTTCCAATAATCCACGGGAACGTGGTACATATCGTTTGACTGTCTTCTGATGTTTTCTATGTTTTGAGCCGAGAGCAAATAATAGGATTAACGTGAGTTCGACAGGTGCTGTTTTGACCTCTCCCCCGGCCCCTCTCCTACAAGGAGAGGGGAGTAAAACCGTGATTTTTTTGTTCCTCCTCCCTCGCCTTTGAGGAGAGGGAGACCGGGAAGGAGCTGACTTTTCACAGTAAGTCTTAAAACGCTCGTCGATGCTGGGTGTAGGGGGTGGCGCAACGGGTATAGGGGAAATCATGAAAGTTTTACCACACCCCACACCCTGTCCCTTTTTCCAGATGACCGACGGCCACCCAGGGCAAACGCATCTTATTTACTAACAAAAACTAAGCAAGACTACAAAATGACATAGATAATTGTAAAAATTGATGAAACGATAAGCAAAGTAAATCAAACTTGTTCTGAAATATCAATGAGTTCATCTTCATCTGAATGAACAATTCATTAATCAGAAAACAATTTAATTAGGAGGTAAATAAAAGTATATTTACCTAGAAAATTGATAAATTCTTCATGTGAAATATTCGACTTAAGTTTTGATGTACTATTTTAAGCTAACGCTAAAATATTTAGTAAATAGTTGTTATCCATCGCCGCGAGGAACTGTTTATTTTTAATTCCTCGTTTTACACGCTTCTCTTTACCTCAAAGATTGACCGCAATCTGCCTTATAATTGCAAAATTTTGTGGAGCGTTATCTTTCCTAATGCGGGACTCATCTTCTTTAAAAGCAACATCCAATATCCAATGCAATGAATTCTCAATTCCCCAATGACTACGAATAGCATTAGCAAACTGTTCAATATTTTCTTCAAGGCTACTAATAAAATAACGAGTCTCAACTGTTGTCTCATCATTTAACGAGCGGACGGACTCTACCATTCCAACACTGCTAAACTTTGACCAAACTGAATCTGAATCAAGTTGTGATCCAATTCTAGTTAACATTATATAATTGCGGATTTCATGACGACCATGCCCTGTTTCTTCTGTTTTATATGTACTGTGTTCTATTCCTTCAAACCTCGTGCTTATCCCTGTTTTAAATAATTTTTCAACTTCATCATCAAGATTGCCTTGATTCTTTTTTAATGTGATTACATAATCTGCTGATTTCTCCGTGATTAACTTCACAATCTCTTTCTGGCAACCAATGGCATCAATTGTCACGATACATCCAGACAATTCTAATACTTTTAATAATTCCGGAATTGCTGTAATTTCATTTGATTTAGAATTTACCTTTACCTGTCCCAATACTAATTTATTTGTAGTTGCCCAAGCACTTACCATTTGGATTGCACAAGAATCATTACTCTTATCATATGAACCACATAAAGTTTTCCCATCAATTGCAACTACTTCACTCGAAGTTAT
>NZ_JAECZC010000059.1:114797-119168 GCF_016056305.1 Amazonocrinis nigriterrae CENA67
GGTCAGCAATGGTAATTTTGGGCTTCAGCTTCACGCTTTCTTACGGCTTTACTCTACTTTCACTATGACTTTACCATCAATACCCGATCGCTTAACCTCCCTGACACAAGCGACTAGGCTTTTTTTAGTAAACATGTACTACATTTAGATGCGTTCGCCCTGGACGGCCACCCTACTAAAAACCCCATTCCCTACAAGGGAATGGGGGCTAAGGGGGTTAGGTTTCTAAGATTTTGATGTTAACAATAATACTTTTTAAACATGCTCTTGAGCTTGTTTTTTATTCTTAGCAAGCAACACTCCCAAGGATAAACCTAATAAACCTAAGATGCTACCTGGTTCAGGGACAGGGGTAACATTTGGCCGTATTATCCCCTGGTAAGTTCCAAAGCCAGCTGCTGAAAAATAAAGCGATCCGAAACCGGGTTGGAGACTTAAATAACTAGCATTTACAAAATCGACAGACCCATTGAAGGGGCCTCCACCCGAACCACCGAAGTTGATGAAACGATCGCTACCATTAGTTCCGATTCTTGCAAGAATATTAGCCACTGGCGTTGCAAGAGCCGTGTTGGTAAAGCTATTTCCATTAACATTAAAGGAAAAGTTAAAGTTTGCTAAAGACGTAAGTGCGAATGTTCCATTTCCAGGGTCTCCGTCAAAGCTAAACGTTCCTGTTCCTACGAAGGGAGAAGTTACAGTGGCATCAGGCGTATTATCAAATTGAAAATCAAAGGTTAGTGCTTGTGATTTGAGAGGTGAAACGCCGATCACAGTTACGGCTACTATGCTTGATGTTAAGACAGTAAAGATCTTTTTGCTCATTTTGGCCTGCTGTAGTCCACTATTTCAGATTTACTGAAGATGATATTAACATCATGTATATATTTAAACAGTAAACTTATTTTGTAGTTTAAATGAATTTCAATCATACTTATGTATATATTATACCTATTTTACGAATCAAGAAAACAGAGCAAGTTCATACTTGGCATGGAACTAGCGAAGACTTCAGGGGGCGACAAGCGAGTTAAAGTGCTTGCTGTATAAGCGTTTTCCTAATTCGCCAACAGTGTCGATGACGTGAAGAGTCAGGGGAGGGAGAGGTTCATCGAACTCACGTTACGATTAAGGTTTAGTTAAAACTAAAACTCTTTGTGAAAGTCGATTTTTTTACGTAGATGCGTAAGCAGCTTGCCGCACGCTACCACAGAGGGGCAGAGTCCACAGACAGAAGGAGAAATGCTTAACTGAACTGTATTGCGTTTTGCTAGTGGTTCATCGCATTAATTTTGATAAGTCAGGGTGGTCAGATCCCCGACTTCTTGAAGAAGTCGGGGATCTCGCAGCGAGCAAAATTAATGAGACAGAGTACTAGGTTGTTTGAATGCGCCGAAGGAACCCAATATTAAGTTCTAGTTTTTCTCCTAACCATAGGGCATGTTCTGTGTGGTCTGCGACATCATCGCCTGTTGAAGGGTGAATTAAAATATCCAACCCCTGATGATTGAGCATTAACCAAGGAACGACCTTGGCAAACTGATCTGGTAAAAATGCAACTTGATACATTCCTTTTGGGTGTGGGCCGATGGGGTTGTCATGCCAGCGCCCCAGTTGTACGTCAAAGCCTGCGCCTAATTCTTCGCGTATACGCGCGGCTACATCACGACTGGCGGTATCGTAGTAAATGTGAGCGTGAAAATTAGTGATCACAACAGTATCTTGTTTCATCGCTCTTATCTCCACTTTTCACTCTAAACTCAAATATATAACTAATCAAGTTAAATGAGGGGATGGGGAGTAGGGGGGCAGGGGAGCAGGGGAGATGAGGGAGAATATTTCTAATGCCCAATTCCCTATTCCCAATTCCCTATTCCCTATTCCCCAATACGATCGCCTCAAAGTAGCAAGTAAATTGCTAAATTAATATAGAGCTTAGTGGAATAACCGTTAACGCTCAGTATTCACTTTTGTTTGAAAACAGCAACATTTATTCAATTTAAGCTACTGCTGCAACGCTGTGATTAATGGAATATTAGAAAAACTCCGAGGCGCGTTGACAAAAGATAAGGCTTATCGTGCCACTTCTGGTAATAAAAATTGGTTGCCAATTATTTTAGTTACTAGTTTGGGTGTCACTGCTTCAGTATGGGGCGTTCGCGAACTGAAATGGTTGCAGTCTTGGGAATTAAAAGTTTATGATCAAATGCTGCGATCGCGTCCAGTGGAGCCACCAGATCCGCGGATTTTACTGGTTACAATTACTGAAGAAGATATAGCGCGAGAAAAATGGCCACTGTCGGATACTAAAATTAATCAGTTATTAGCAAAATTAGAGTCTTATCAACCGCGTGTCATTGGTTTAAATATATATAGACCAGAACAAAAAAATTCTGCGGCTGGATTGAAGAATCCAAACAATATCATTGGCACTTGCTCTTATAGCAGTATGGACAGAGCGGAAATTCCACCGCCACCTAATTTATCTCCAGAGAATATAGGTTATGCTGATTTAATTCCAGATAACCAAGAAGACCAAATTGTCCGCCGCAGTTTGTTATTTTCCGAATCTACAGACAAAAAATGTACAACTAAATTTTCATTTGCTGCTCTATTGGCAATTACTTATCTAGAAAAACAAGGTTTGGAAATAGATTTTCCTGACCAATATAATTTCCGTCTGGGTAAAACTTATTTCCAAACGCTCAAACCGAATTCTGGTAGTTACCAAAATCTCGATACGGCTGGGTATCAATTACTCTTAAATTATCGTCATCCAGGATACTTAGCTCAGCAAGTAACTCTTACACAAGTTCTCAACAATCAACTCAACCCGAATTGGGTAAGAGACAAACTTGTAATTATCGGTACAACAGCCGCTAGCTTACATCCGGGTTTCTACACACCTTACAGTGCTTCACCACAGCAACCAGCGAGAATGCCTGCTGTGTTTTTACATGCACAGATCACAAGTCAACTCCTCAGTACTGTACTGGATCAACGACCTTTGATTTGGTACTGGGATGACTGGGCAGAACTTTTGTGGATGTGGAGTTGGTCGCTGATAGGTGGTATTTTAGCATGGCAGTTGCGACACCCTTTGCTGCTGCTAGTGGTTGGAGGTACGACCATAGCTAGCTTGGCGGGAATATGCGCTGCTTTGTTTCTGCAAGCTGGGTGGGTGCCGTTAATTCCTTCAGCGATCGCTTTAGTTACAAGTAGTGCTGCTGTCATGCTTTACACCACATACAAGACTCAGCAGCAAACTCAATTAATTATAGTACAAGTCGAACAACAAAAAGAAGCGATCGCCCAGTTAAATATTCTTTTAAAAGAATCTATAATTACTACAGACAAAACTACAGTTAGTGATATACATTTTCACCCTGAATCTACACCAAAGATACCAGAAAAAACAACTGGCGACTTACTTTTAGGTGGACGCTACCAAATATCTCAAGTTCTTGGTGCTGGTGGATTTGGTCGCACTTATTTAGCTAAAGATACTCAGCGTCCAGGGAATCCTAACTGTGTAGTTAAACAATTAATGCCAGCACGTCGGGATACAAGATTTTTGCAAGTTGCTAGAAGATTATTTCAGACCGAAGCGGAGATTTTACAAACTTTAGGTAGACATCATCAAATTCCAGCCTTGCTGGCTTATTTTGAAGATCATCAAGAATTTTATTTAGTTCAAGAATATATTTTTGGACACACTTTAGATGAAGAATTATCATCTACACATGGTGTCCAGAGTGAATCTTTTGTGATTAACATGCTCAAAGGAGTTTTAGAAGTTCTCGCATTTGTGCATGAGCATAGTGTAATTCATAGGGATATCAAACCAACTAATATTATTAGATCTGTTCTGGATAATCGACTAGTATTAATTGATTTTGGAGCAGTCAAGTTAATGCAACCAGCCAGTAGCGAACAGACAGAATTGGCAACAGTAGCCATCGGAACGCGTGGTTATGCACCTCCAGAACAAATGGCTGGTCATCCCCGCTTGTCTAGTGATATTTACGCGTTGGGAATGATGAGTATTCAAGCGATTACTGGAATACCACCCCAAGAACTCCAGCCAGACCCAGAAACAGGTAATATTATATGGCGACAAACAACACAAATTAGTGAAGAATTAGCAGGAATTTTAGATAAGATGGTACGTTATCATTTTAGCGATCGCTACCAATCAGCCGCCGCAGCTTTACAAGATTTAAAACGTATACTTGAATGACTAAATTGCAGGAAGTGGGAATTGGTAATTGGTAATTGGTTTACTTATTCTCCCCCTCATTGCCCCTCAAGCCCAGAGAGGGCCCCAAAGCCCCCCATCTCCCTCATCTCCCTCATCTCCCCTGCTCCCCC
>NZ_JAECZC010000006.1:0-12813 GCF_016056305.1 Amazonocrinis nigriterrae CENA67
TCCCCCCATCTCCCCCATCCCCCTATCTCCCTATAGGCTCACGAAAAGTCAGTGTCCAGTTTTGTTTATCGTTGAGTTGGAAGTATAATCCTTGGAGAATCAGCCGCCAGGCGATGCGAGTTCTGATGTAGTTCCTCACTAGATGAGTTCCTGTCTCAGCAAAAACGTCATCAAAGTTTTGCCTGTAACCAGATGGCCTTGAACATTCACTACCGACACCTTTAACTGTTAATATAAAAAACGGTGCTTGCTTGTATTCGTTGGGGACTACAAAAATTCCATACACTTGGTGTTCACCACGCCACGGCTGCACAACAACTTTAGTAGCCTGTACTTGAAATTTTTTGATTTTTGATTTGAGGAAAGCTTCTGAATTACATTCAGAATCATTTATAGGCCAGCATAGAGTAATAATGCTCAATGAAAGCAGCACAATTAAAATATAGAAAAGTTTGCGACGCATAAAGTCTAGAAAAAGCGTTGATGCGGCTATTGACAATATTTTTGGGATAAGCCCTCTTGATTTTCCTGATGGTCTAGGAAACATTTGAAGGGTGAGGAATAAACGTGAAAGAGCAAAAAGCTATTTCTTCCCTCTGCACAATTCAAGAAATCTCACTTAAACTCATCTTTTTATTCTTCAGCGCTTTTTAGCAAAATCAGTTTAAAACAGAATAGTATAGCAAAAACTTAATCATCAAAAGCAAACTTCAGGCTCTGACCTGTTTCCCAGCTTCGACCTTGATTAGTAGTCCAGGTTAAAGCTTGATTGTTGATATATAACAAGTGATGTTATCAAGTGATTGTAAAGAAATGTAAAACTTAGCATTTTTTGCGTAAAAGCCGAAAACGAGCGTGATGATTATTTGTGGGTTCAATAAACAACATTCTCGAAATTAACAACCCATACCTAAAGATTACAGAGAATATTTAAACAGGAAACAGACCAATGATTATTGTCATTAAAGCCGGCACACCAGTAGTAGAAATTGAACGCATCACATTGGAAATTAGCCGTTATGGAATCGCCCCAGAAGTAAGTCTTGGTCAGCAAAAAGCAGTAATTGGATTAATCGGTGATACTGCCGAAATTGACACCAAACAAATTCAAAATATTAGCCCGTTTATTGAGCAAGTTGTACGTATTAAAAAGCCATTTAAACGCGCTTCCTTGGAATATCGTAATGGCGAACACAGTGAAGTAGTTGTTCCCACACCTAACGGTGCTGTTACCTTTGGTCAAAACCATCCAGTAGTTGTGGTGGCTGGGCCTTGTTCTGTAGAAAACGAACAAATGATTGTGGAAACAGCCCAGGTCGTCAAAGCTACAGGCGCACAGTTTCTCCGCGGTGGAGCATACAAACCCCGGACTTCTCCTTATGCTTTCCAAGGTCATGGTGAAAGCGCTCTAGAATTGTTAGCGAAAGCTCGTGAAGCTACAGGTTTAGGGATTATTACAGAAGTCATGGATGCTGCGGAGTTGGAATTGGTAGCTAGTGTTGCCGATGTTATCCAAATTGGTGCCCGCAACATGCAGAATTTCTCCTTGCTGAAGAAAGTCGGTGCGACTGGTAAGCCTGTGCTGCTCAAGCGTGGTTTGGCTGCAACTATTGAAGATTGGTTGATGTCTGCTGAATATATTCTTGCCGCAGGTAATCCTAATGTGATTTTGTGTGAGCGAGGTATTCGCACCTTTGACAAACAGTATACACGTAATACCTTAGATATCTCTGCAATTCCGGTGTTACGGACTCTGACTCACTTGCCGATTATGATTGATCCCAGCCATGCTACTGGTAAATCTGAGTTTGTCCAACCCATGGCCATGGCAGCGATCGCATCTGGTACTGATTCTTTGATGATTGAAGTTCATCCTGACCCTGCTAAAGCTCTTTCAGATGGGCCGCAATCATTGACACTGCCTGCTTTTGAGGAATTAATGCTGGAGTTGGGTGCTTTGGGTAAATTCTTCGGTCGTTGGGCTAAACCCAACAACACTTACACCTCTGCGGCGTTGGCGACACAAGTTACCGCACGGGTTTGAATGTATGGCATTGCTGGCTCGTTTGAGTCAGCAAACTAAAAAAGTAATTTCTGTATGAGTTGCATATTCAGCTTTCTATATCGTGTCCGTAGTAGTACCCGTTTCTAGTTCCCTGAAAATATCAAGAATGTAAATTTTCAGTCACTCTGCATAAAACTTGGTAAACGGATTGATTGATATATGTGGGTTCAAACAGCAAATTTATCTAGAACAAAGAACTACTTGATGGCTGTGTAAAACCCAAAATCAATCACAAATTCAGACTTAAGAGCATGTGAGCAAACACTGTTAACGACAACAACACCTAATAAAATTGGTCAGCCAATTATCTCTACAACTAGCTGCAATTTAAATATAAAATAACCTGCAATGAATACAGTATCTTTAAACACACATCAAACTTCTAACTATTCACCTTCCTTCTTAGGAAATTCAGACAAGACAGTTATTGTTGGTGATCAAAACCTCACAATCGATGAAGTTGTTAGCGTCGCACGTCATGGTAGTTTGGTACGCCTGACCGAGAATCAGCAAGTATTACAAGGTGTTCAAGCTTCCCGTGACTATATTAATAATGCCGTGGAAACTGGCCAGCCAATCTATGGCGTGACTAGTGGCTTTGGTGGTATGGCAAATGTGGTGATTTCTCCTGAATGTGCATCTTTGCTGCAAAACAACTTAGTTTGGTTTCTCAAATCAGGTGCAGGAAAGAGATTACCACTGGCTGATGTCCGCGCCGCTATGTTGTTGCGGATTAACTCACATTTGTATGGTGCATCTGGTATTCGCCTAGAACTTATTCAACGTATGGAGAAGTTCTTGAATGCTGGCGTGACACCCCATGTTTATGAATTTGGTTCCATCGGTGCAAGTGGTGATTTAGTTCCACTGTCCTACATTACTGGGGCGCTGATTGGTTTAGATCCAAGCTATACCGTTGACTTTAACGGTAAAGAAATGGATGCACCAACAGCATTGAAAAAGCTCGGTTTAGAGCCATTGCAACTACTTGCTAAAGAAGGGTTAGCAATGATGAATGGAACTTCTGTGATGACAGCCATAGCTGCTAACTGTGTTTACGATACCAAAACTTTGTTAGCAATAGCGATGGGGGCCCATGCTTTAGCTATCCAGGGTTTGAATGGTACAAATCAATCCTTCCACCCATTTATTCATCAACTCAAACCGCACCCAGGGCAAAAATGGACTGCTTCCCAAATGCTCAACTTGCTTGCAGGTTCCCGGTTAATTCGTGATGAGTTGGATGGTTCCCATGATTATCGCGGTACGCATTTAATTCAAGACCGTTATTCACTGCGCTGTTTACCTCAATATATGGGGCCCATTGTTGATGGTATTGAACAAATTCAAAAACAGATTGAAGTAGAAATTAACTCAGCAACAGATAACCCACTGATTGATGTCCAAAACCAAGCTAGTTATCATGGCGGTAATTTCTTGGGACAGTACATCAGCACAGGAATGGATCAACTGCGTTACTATATTGGCTTGTTGGCTAAACATTTAGATGTACAAATAGCATCTCTTGTAGCGCCAGAATTTAACAACGGACTATCAGCATCTTTAGTAGGAAACCGTGAACGTAGTGTGAATATGGGGTTAAAGGGTTTGCAAATAGCTGGTAACTCGATTATGCCGCTATTGACCTTTTATGGGAATTCTATAGCAGACAGATATCCTACCCATGCTGAACAATTTAACCAAAATATTAATAGCCAAGGTTTTGCTTCAGCAAATTTAGCCAGACACTCAGTAGAGATATTCCAACAGTATATGGCGATCGCGCTGATGTTTGGTGTGCAAGCTGTTGATTTACGCACCTATGCAGTTGCGGAACATTATGATGCTCGTGCTTGCTTATCACCTGCTACTAGAGATTTATATATTGCAGTACGGGATGTAGTCGGACAACCACCTTCAGCTGACCGCCCCTATATCTGGAACGACCACGAACAAGGACTTGATTTGCATATTGCTCGCATTGCCGCAGATATCGCTGCTGATGGACAAATTGTCAGCGCAGTTAAGAATCTTTTTGCCAACTAAAATCGATTGATTTGAGTGACGAATCAATTGCCAAAAGCGTTACAGATCAGCAGAGTTTCGTCACAGTCAACAATATTTTCTGCAACTGAATTAAGTATTTGCAATTATGAATATCGCACATCATGTAGAGCGGGGACATCGCTTATTCCCTGATAAAATTGCCTTGATTTTTGAAGATAAAACTTTCACTTACAAACAGCTTGATGAATTAGCAGGAAGAGTTGCAAATGGTTTAAGAGGATTGGGAATTAAAAGAGGCGATCGCGTAGCTTTATTTCTGCCTAATATTCCTGAGTTTGTAATTGGTTATCTGGGCATTCTCAAAATTGGTGCTATTGCTGTCTCCATCAATGTGATGTTGAAAACAGCCGAAGTCAGTTACATCCTTAACGATTGTGCAGCCAAAGCCATCATCACCACCGAATCCCAAAGTCAGCAGGTTTCCGAAGCAGATTTACCCGAATTAGAACATATCTTAATTGCAGAAGGTCAAGCTCATAAAGGAATTACCTTAGCCCAACTGATGGCAAATGCTTCACCTGAAGCACCAGCAGTCGAAATGGATCGCCATGCGCCAGCTTGTATCCTCTATACTTCAGGTACAACAGGCTTCCCCAAAGGAGCGACTCTGGCTCACGGCAATGTGATTGCTAACAGCTACGCAGCAAATCGTTGTTATCGCATTAGTAGTAGCGATCGCTTGCTGTTGTATTTGCCACTATTCCATTGCTTTGGTCAAAATGCCATTTTAAACACTGGTTTTAGTGCCTGTGCAACCATCGTTCTACAACGTCGTTTTGATTTAGAGAAAGTTCTGCAAACCATCACTGAAAAACAAATTACAATGTTCTTTGGTGTGCCTACAGTATTCATCAAAATATTAAATACTGAAATTCCTGAAAAGACATTCAACAATGTACGTTATTTCTTTTCAGCAGCCGCACCCATGCCTATTGAAATTGCTCAAAAATGGCATGATAAATATGGAATTTTTATCCATGAAGGTTACGGTTTAACAGAAACTTCTCCCTTTGCCACCTATAACAATGATTTGCAATACAAACTCGGTTCAATTGGTACACCGATTGACAATGTAGAAATTCAAATTGTTGATAATTACGGTCATCAAGTACAACTAGGTGAATTAGGTGAAATCCTAGTTCGGGGGCCAAATGTCATGCTTGGTTATTGGAATCGCCCCTTTGAAACTGCGGAAGTAATTCAAAATGGTTGGTTCCATACTGGTGATATTGGGCGCATGGATGAAGAAGGATATTTCTACATCGTTGACCGCATAAAAGACATGATCAACTTGTCGGGATTTAAAGTGTATCCTAGTGAAGTTGAAAACGTCATTTATCAACATCCAGCCGTTGCTGAAGTTGCTGTATATGGTGTACCTGATCCAATTAAAGGTGAAGTAGTTAACACCAACATAGTGCTGAAACCTGGGCACAATATTACGGCACAGCAAATCATTGATTTTTGTTATCAAAACATGGCAGCCTACAAAGTTCCTCATGTAATTCACTTTGTAGATGCACTACCAAAAAATCCAACTGGAAAAGTATTGAGGAGATTGCTAAGACATAATTCTATACAAGATGTTCATCAACCCCAGATATTGTTAAAAAGTTGAATTATTTATTGTTGACAATGTACAACTATTTTTTGGTAAGAAAATACATATTTTAAGGAGTCAATAATGAGTCTTGAATTAATCCAAGCAAATCATGTGGAACAAAAGTATACTGTATTGTTTAAAATAGCTGAATCTCGTTCAGAAACTCGTCAATGTCAGTCTTTGGTTTCAGAAGTTTACTATAAAAAACTCGGTATTAGTTTTTCAGAAACAGAATACGATATTGAAGCAAAAATTGAACTATATCCCCACCATTATCTCATGGGAGTAGTTAATGATGAAATTGTTGCCTGTATGGGGCTATATTTACACAGTACAAATCCTGAAAGATATGGCAAGGTAACTGAACAAGATATTGATCAACTATTAATTGAAGCTGGAGCAGCTAATAGATACTCTGGAAAGCATATAAGAGAACTGAGCAAATTCGTAGTCAAGGATGAGTGGCGAAAAAAGGGATTGGGTAAATTATTGATGGGAGCAGCACATTCTCGAGACTTTATTCATATGAATGAAGAGCAACCACATCTTCTTGTTTCTTGCGCTAATACCTCAATTTTCCAGTACTTTTCTGACACTTTAGAAATTCGTACTCGCACGATTAAGCCAGTTCCCTTCTATAAAATTCATGAATTCTATCGAGCTGATCGTGAAGCAATGGAAAGCCGCCTGACAATTCCAGATATTGATATTCCAGCTAAATGGTATAACGCCACAATACCCGGAGAGTATCAGCTATAAATCTAACTGGTTGCATAAAGATTGCAGACATTGGTGATAAATAACATAGCAACAGCAAAATTATTCAACATTTAGATGGGAAAGTCCAACAATTGAAATTGCATACAAAAGCAAGATTTTCCCACTAAAAACAAACACAGAAATTCATCTAAAAACCATCGAATTGTAGAAAACAAAAAGGAAATCATGGTACAAACAACAGTCAAACGGGATCTATATCAAACCTACGAAAGCAAAATCGAAAACGCCAGAATTAGATTTGAGCAAAACTCAGGATTTGAAGAAATTCTCACAGGGGAAGTAGACCCAAGAGTATTAGAACTATACTTGATTTACTTCAACGCCTTGGGCGTAGCCATGACCGATGTGGTAGAAGACTGGATCAGTAGAGCAGGCGATCGCTGCTTGCAACTAGGATACACAGAATTGGGACAGTTGTTAAAAACCCACGCACAACAAGAAGCCGGACATCATTTGATGATGATTGATGACACCCATGCTTTGGTTTCCAGTTGGAATAATCGTCGCACCCCACAGCAAGATGCACAATGGTTCCTGTCTCAACCCAGAGGTGAAAGTACTCAACTTTACCGCCAACTCCATGAAGATGTGATTGCTAGTGAGACTCCTTTTGCTCAGGTGGCCATTGAGTACGAAATCGAAATGTTGTCTGTGCGCTATGGTTCGCAGTTAATTCAACGATGCCAACAAGTCCTCGGCAACTCGATTATTCAAGGTTTGTCGTTTATGGAAGAACACGTCAGTGTCGATGTTGGTCACACCCAACTCAATGCCAAACTGCTGAAGAACTTTCTGGGCAAGCATCCTGAACACGTCGATGTCATGGTTGAAGTTGGTGCTAAGGCGCTTGATGCTTATGCTGGTTTCCTCAATCACTGTTTACGTTGTGCCCAGCAACATGTTCTGTCTTTAGATTAGGTTGCAAAATTAAATCAAACAGGCTGCATAAAGATTGCAGACATTGGTGATAAATAACATAGCAACAGCAAAATTATTCAACATTTAGATGGGAAAGTCCAACAATTGAAATTGCATACAAAAGCAAGATTTTCCCACTAAAAACAAACACAGAAATTCATCTAAAAACCATCGAATTGTAGAAAACAAAAAGGAAATCATGGTACAAACAACAGTCAAACGGGATCTATATCAAACCTACGAAAGCAAAATCGAAAACGCCAGAATTAGATTTGAGCAAAACTCAGGATTTGAAGAAATTCTCACAGGGGAAGTAGACCCAAGAGTATTAGAACTATACTTGATTTACTTCAACGCCTTGGGCGTAGCCATGACCGATGTGGTAGAAGACTGGATCAGTAGAGCAGGCGATCGCTGCTTGCAACTAGGATACACAGAATTGGGACAGTTGTTAAAAACCCACGCACAACAAGAAGCCGGACATCATTTGATGATGATTGATGACACCCATGCTTTGGTTTCCAGTTGGAATAATCGTCGCACCCCACAGCAAGATGCACAATGGTTCCTGTCTCAACCCAGAGGTGAAAGTACTCAACTTTACCGCCAACTCCATGAAGATGTGATTGCTAGTGAGACTCCTTTTGCTCAGGTGGCCATTGAGTACGAAATCGAAATGTTGTCTGTGCGCTATGGTTCGCAGTTAATTCAACGATGCCAACAAGTCCTCGGCAACTCGATTATTCAAGGTTTGTCGTTTATGGAAGAACACGTCAGTGTCGATGTTGGTCACACCCAACTCAATGCCAAACTGCTGAAGAACTTTCTGGGCAAGCATCCTGAACACGTCGATGTCATGGTTGAAGTTGGTGCTAAGGCCCTTGATGCTTATGCTGGTTTCCTCAATCACTGTTTGCGTTGTGCCCAGCAACATGTTCTGTCTTTAGATTAGGTGACTTTACCCTAATCAGTAAACGCTAGCTGCCACCCTCAAGGGTGCAGCTATGTAAGTTTAGACTTCTTTTGTAATCATCATATTACAACCCTAAACCAAGCTGTAGCCTGTAACTTTAGGTTCACAATCAGAGAAATTGATCAGCAAGCTGAGAGAAAATACTTCTATGATTCGGATTACGCGGTTAAACCATGCAGTTCTTTATGTACGTGATGTAGAACGTTCATCTCAGTTCTACCAGTCAATTTTTGGTTTTACAGAGGTTGCTGCTGTACCAGGAAGAATGGCCTTCCTTCGGGCAATTAACTCCAATAATCATCATGATCTAGGGTTAATTTCACTGGGTTCTCAAGCTCCATCCCCACCATTAGGGGCAATTGGTCTTTATCATTTGGGATGGGAAGTGGAAACAATTGAAGAGTTATCAACAGCTGCTCAGTTACTACAAAAGCTAGGTCTTTTACGTGGTGCTAGTGATCATGGTGCTTCCAAATCACTATATGCTCAAGATCCAGATGGTCATCAATTTGAGATTCTGTGGCAAGTTCCGAAGGAAGTATGGGGTCAGTTAGAGAATCAAGTTTTTGTGGCTCCACTGAATTTAGAGCAAGAGTTGAAGCATTATAGTTCCCTTACTTAATTGACAGTGAGTAACAAAAGTGTAGGGTTGTCAATAATGTTAGATGCTTGTTTACAACAATACTTAAGTATAAAATTTGTATAAATTTTCTAATTAAAAAGACTCCTTGTCTATTAATTCAGTAGCGAAATATGGGATAAACATTTAGAGACTACTCAATCTCAAATTTTCGTAAACGCTGACACTACGAAAGGTTATATGCAGAAGCAAAATTTACAACTCTCTAAAAAAGGTACACAACTTGTCTGCAAAACTGTTACAACGTTCAGTATTGGCATAACTGTTGCATTGAGCATGTTGGGAAACCCAGCAATAGCTGGCTCTTTGGTGAGAAAGAATGTTGTTGACTTGACCCCACAGGAAAAGACAGACTTTGTTAATGCCATCAAAGCTTTAAAAACTACAATTCCCGAAGGTAGCACCCTGAGCATTTATGACCAATTTACCGCTACCCATGTAGGTGCCATGGCCATGATGTCAGAAGATGCAACAGGCCCAGGAGGTATGATTGATGCTGCCCATACCAATGCTGGTTTTTTGCCTTGGCATCGTGAATATTTAGACCGATTTGAAAAAGCTTTGCAATCAGTCAACCCCAACGTTACTATTCCCTATTGGGATTGGACAGATCCAAAAGCTATTGACGTTATTTTTCAACCTGACTTTTTAGGATCAAATGGCTCAGGAGTAGTAGTGAACGTCCCAGGTCGAGGAGATTTTGAGGGAGGGCCTGTTCAGTCTGGTAATTTCTCAGAAGCTGATGGTTGGGTACTCAATCCGGATTTACATTTTGACCCAACTACAAATCAAACTCTAGGTACATCACTCATACGTTTTCTGCAATTACCTCCTGGTGATGCTTATCCCATACCTCAGCAAGAAATAGATCAACTTCTTGCTATTGACAACTACGATTTGTTTCGCCCAGCGCTAGAAGGATTTATTTCAGTCGGGCAGAATGGTCAAATCACCGGTGGAGCTTTTTTACATAACTATATTCATGGCTTGGTAGGTGGAGTCCAAATTACCGGAATTGATCCAGTTACAGGCGTACCTGCTATCCAACCTTTAGGGACTTTCAGCAGTGTTCCTAGTTCTCCCAACGATCCTGTATTCTGGATTCATCATGCCAACGTAGATCGTCTGTGGGCGGAATGGCAAGCAAACGGTCATGCAGGCAGCGATTTTTATCCCTCTACAGGACAGCCATACGGACACAACCTCAATGATCCTATGTGGCCTTGGGATGGAGGTCAGTCTCAACCAGGAACAATTGGCCCAGGAGACATAAAATCTTACTTACCTATTCTCAGCCCTGATGATATTGTCACACCCAAAGACACTCTGTCCATCAGAGATTACGGTTACACTTATGACACCATACCAGAAGGTAGTTCTACATTAGGTCTGTTAGCTTTAGGTGTTTTGGGTGGAGCTTCCTTGTGGCAACGTCAGCAATTATCCCGCAAAAATAAAGCTTTGATTGCTCAGCCATTGACGGCAACTAGGGATTAGAAAATTTGTTAGTAAATTGACAAATTAATCTCAGGCTTTTTGCGGTGGATAATATAAACTAATTTTTGCTTGGTAATTTCACCTGATATTTACCTCTGCAAAAAGCCAAAAATTAGTTATTTCAAAATTAATTTTTACCAAAAAGGGGAAAAGAAAAAGGGGAAGGGGAAGGGAATTAAAGTTAAAACTTTTCCCCACATGGTATAAAGCCCCCTATCTTAATTGCCCAGAATATTCAAATCAGATTTTACCAGAGACGTAGTGCTATAAAAATCAGCGTCCATACTTGAAACCCCTATCTCAATTGTGGGGTTCCCTCCCCCTTTCTCCGTTCCCCTTCTTCATTTTGTTCTTTTTGCAGAATTTATCTTATTTGGCAAACTGCAAATATATTGTTTGTATGCAAAAAATCTTTAACTATTAAATTAACTTACAGGAATTTTATGGATAACTTATCACTTTCAAAACATACATATAAACACCTGAGTATGTCAAGACAGTCTGGAGAATGGCGGGTAAGGGGACTCAGAGGCGCAACTACAAGCCAAAATTCAGTAGCAGCAATTACTGCGGCTGTAGATGAATTATTGGATGCGCTAGAGGCAAACAATTCTTTAGATCCTAGCGAAATTGTTAGTGTCACCTTTTCTGTAACTTCCGATTTAGATGCAATATTTCCGGCGGCGGTGGCGCGTCGTCGTCCAGGCTGGGATGAAGTTCCTTTGTTGGATGTGCAACAAATGCAGGTTGTTGGTAGCTTACAATTCTGCATTCGCGTGCTAATTCACCTCAACACGCCTTTACCGCAAAATGCATTACATCATGTTTATTTGCGCCACGCTGCCAAGCTACGCCCAGATTTGGCACTGTTAAGTTAAGCTGACGCTATTTATAGTAGTTAGAGAAATATTATGCTCCCAGCAAAGCTTCAAGAAATTGACCAACAAATTATTGATTTATTAAGCAAAAGAATAGCAGTTTTGGCAGAATCAGCACCAATTTCTTTAGAGGCACAAATTGCTAATTTTGCATTTTACCTTGCCCAATGTGGTGTTCCAGAGTCGATTTGGAAAAACATTGTCATGGATTGTGCTGCTGTCACCACTGCATCTTTACCTGTTAATAGTGTTCAACCCCGACGGGTTACCTTAGTTGGTGGAAACGGTATGATGGGACGCTTCTTTAGGGAAAGGTTATCAGCCGCAGGTCATCAAGTCTGTATTCTCGAACAAAGTGACTGGGATGATGCTGAATTTCTGTTAGCAAGAGCAGATTTAGTTTTAATTTGTGTTCCGATTGAATACACAATAGAGGTAATTCATAAATTAGCTAACTACCTTGAGCCTAATACTGCTTTGGCTGATATTGCTAGTATTAAAACTCCTATTTTACAAGCCATGTTAGAACATCACAAAGGGCCCGTTATGGGTTTGCATCCGATGTTTGGGCAAGGTATCCAATCGTTCTTGTCTCAAAAAGTTGTGGTCTGCCCTGGTCGTGAAGATTTTGCTTTTCAATGGCTACTGGATTTAATTGAAAATGAAGGTGGCAAACTAATTTTGTCCACTCCAGAAGAACATGACCAGATGATGATGGCTGTTCAAGCAATTAGGAATTTTAAGACCTTTAGCTTTGGTGTTTTCTTAAAAGAAGAAGAGATTAATATCCATCGTAGTTTAGATTTCTCTAGCCCAATTTTCCGTTTGGAAATTGGTATAGTTAGCCGCTTGCTGGCTCAATCTGCACCTTTGATTGTAGACATTATGTTAGCTACTCCAGAGCGCCGTGAAGCTATTTGCAGATTAGCAAAAACTTATGAGCGGTTGGCGAAATTAGTTATCCAAAACGATCGCGATACCTTGATTTGCGAGTTCAAAGCCAGCCATAGCTTTGTTGGAGAAGAGTTGAACGGTGCTTTAGAGGAAAGTACTCATGTAATTAATGCTTTGAGTATTTTTCAAGCAGCTAAGGAGGCTGAACAAAAACATCTTAGTTTCAGCGGGAATACTAGAGAAGCTCAGTTGACTTATCATTGAGGGTGCAGGGGTGCAGGGGTGCAGGGGAGTGAGATACTACTTTTGGGTGTAACTTATATAAAGTATTAAAAGACACAATTATCTGCTATATTCCCCTAATCACTAATAGGGGAAAATTTTGATGAGTAGCAGATGGAAAAATCTCAAGCTAGTTGGTAGTTGCTTTTGCGCGATCGCTCTAACACAGTTTTTTGCCAGCAAGACTCCTGTACGCGCGGCTGATACTGTTGTGGT
>NZ_JAECZC010000006.1:15924-21183 GCF_016056305.1 Amazonocrinis nigriterrae CENA67
AAAATTGGCAAAGAGCAAATCTGCATTAAGTAAACTAGTTCTTTGCAAGTTAGCGTCAGATAAATTTCCTCTAATAAAGTTTCCTTCATCTAAAATTAAACCAGATAAATCTGCTCCGACTAAATTCGGAAACTTTAGCTGACTTGGATTTTGAAAAAACCGTATGATACAAGTTATATTTGCCTCATTGAGACACATTTTATTTAAAAATTCATAACGACCCATTCCCAATGATTGAAGAATTTGCAGACGTTCTACGGGGTTTTGTTCTAAAAATTGAATAGCTGTGTAGCGGAGATTTTCAGTAGAAGAATTTATCATTTTACTTTAGAGATGATTTATAAAGTAAACCTTAAATTGTAGGGTGCGTTAAGCGTTGCTATAACGCACCGAGAAAGACGGTGCGTTACGGCTAATCCTAACTCTCTCAAACTCCCAAATTCTTGCAAACGCCGTAACACACCCTACTTAATATTTACTTTATAAATAGCCTCTTGTAAACCTTAACTTTGTAGGGTGCGTTATAGCAAAGCGCAACGCACCGGGATAAGAGTAACACCACTTTGGAACTGAGTATTGGGTACTGGGAAAACATTAATTTTTACAATTTCTAACCCAATTCCCAATCCCCAATCACTAATCCCCAGTCCCTTTTACGATTCCATTTCAGCTAATTCTAACCAGCGTTCAGTTGCTACATCAATTGCTTGCTTGAGTGCTTCCACTTGTTCGTAGAGTTTTTGCACCTGGGTATAATTTCCTGGATAAACATTTGTCATTGCTTTTTCAGCTTGTGCTTTCTCTTCTTCTAACTGGGCAATTTTAGCCTCTAATTGTTCAAATTCCCGCTTTTCCCAATTTGATAGCCGACGCCGCTTTTTATTTTCTGTATCTTGGGTTTGAGGCGCAGCTTTTTGTTCGGCTGGATTTTTTGTTTTCTCCTTATTATTAACAGCTTGCTGCTGTTCTTCTTCTGCCTTTTTGTAGTCTAGATAAACTGAGTAATTACCTGGATATTGCCGCAAATTCCCGCCTTCTTCCAAGGCAAAAATTGTATCTACAGTACGGTCAAGAAAGTAGCGGTCATGGGAAACTGCAATTACACACCCAGTAAAATCTTCTAAATATTCTTCTAGAACTGCTAAAGTCTGTACATCTAAATCATTTGTTGGTTCATCTAAAATCAAAACATTGGGCGCACTAATTAGAATACGCAATAAAAATAAACGTCGTTTTTCTCCCCCAGAAAGTTTATGTATTGGTGCATATTGTTGATTACCAGGAAACAAAAACCGCTCTAACATTTGGGAAGCGGTAATTTTAGTACCGTCGGCAATTTTGACAAATTCTCCTTCTTCTTTGATATAGTCGATTACACGCTGATTTTCATCTAAGGCTGTGAGTAATTCTTCAGAATGTTGGTCAAAATAACCGATGTGAATTGTAGCACCGATTTCTACATTGCCAGAATCTGGTTGAACGCGCTGGGTAATAATATCCATTAAAGTGGATTTACCTGCACCGTTACCACCAATAATACCAATGCGGTCTTCTGGGCTAAATTCGTAGGTAAAATTATTAATGAGGGTACGTCCGTTATATGCTTTGGAAATATTACTCAGTTCAATAACTTTTTTACCAATACGACGGCTAACTGTGGAAATATCAACTTTACCCTGAGCTTGTTTAAACTCAGTTTCTCGCATCGCTTGAATGCGCTCAATTCTAGCTTTCTGCTTCGTACTTCTAGCTTTCGGCCCGCGTTTTAACCATTCCAATTCCCGCCGCAATACACCTTGATGTTTGCGTTGACTGCTAATAGCAGATTCTTCTGCTAAAGCTTTCTTTTCCAGAAAATATGAATAATTACCTGTGTAAGTAAAGATGTCGCCACGGTCAATTTCAATAATACGATTGGTAACTTTATCTAAAAAGTAGCGGTCATGAGTTATGAGTAAAAGTGCGCCACGATAGCGATTCAAATAACTTTGTAACCATTCTACAGAAAGAGCATCAAGATGGTTTGTTGGCTCATCCATGAGTAACACATCTGGGTCTGATAGCAAAGCTGTTGCTAAAGCAATACGCTTACGATAGCCTCCTGATAAAGTACCTACGAGTGCATTAAAATCAGAAATTCCTAACTTGCTGAGGATGATTTTGGCATTGGTTTCCAATTCCCAAGCGCCAGTCGCATCCATACGTTGCATGACCACAGAAAGTCGGGACATCAGCTGACTATCATCTGGGTAATGAGCCAGTTTCTCAGATAGTTCTTCATACTCACGAACCAAAGTCATATGGTCGCCACTATCTGCAAAAACTTGCTCTAAAACTGTGCGATTTTCATCTAATTCTGGCTGCTGTGGTAAGTAAATTATTTTAGCACCGGAGTTGACGAGAATTTGACCGCTATCAATTGGTTCCAGCCCAGCAATCATTTTTAATAAGGTTGATTTACCAGAACCATTTGTACCAATTAAACCAACTTTATCAGTTGCATCGAGGCTAAAGCTAGCATCTTTTAAAATCTCCTTAATACCAAAGTCTTTTTTGACTGACTGTAGTGTAATAATACTCATAATTTTTGGTCATTGGTCATTGGTCATTTGTCATTAGTCATTAGACTTCTTGCATAAATCTTTTTTGTCTCGCGCAAAGTCGCATTCGCCGTCAGGCGTTCCCGCAGGGTAGACGCAAAGAAAAGAACGCTAAGAATGACTTTTGCAAAAGGTCTATTGGTCAGTTGTCAGTTGTCAGTAGGTAAGGTATTTATACCAATTGGACAAATGATTGCGACAAATTATTTCAAAAGAACTACTAGATGCACCAAGGCAAGTTACAATCCAAAATCCAAAATCCGCTCATCCAAAATGGTATTACCTTACCTACAGAGACTGCCAAATTCTAGACAAATAAGTCCAGGGGTAAATGCCCATAAAGTTCGTTGATTCCTCCTTCATTGTAAGACTGGCAAGATACTAATACGCCACGATGATGTCCTGAATAGGAATCGAGATAACATAAACCGTTTTTGCCGTTTAACTTAATATAAACTGGCCCTTCAACTGTAGGTAAATTGCTTGGGGCTTCATAACCAAAAGCATGGGAATATGTCTTCATTGCTAGGATGCCTTCTTCGGCTGTATCGGCACAAATTCCTAATATTTGGTAATCAGAAAGACTAGCCATCAAAACTAAAGCACGACGGGTTAAAGCTTTTTCTGATGACTTGAGAATAGGGGCAATATCCAAACAATTAAATTTATTCAGAATTTTTTTTGCTTCTGCGGTTGTGAGGTTGGGATGATTGGGAGTTGACATAAATTTGGTTTATTATTTCCTTTTTTTGAGTTTTAGTTTTTTGTTTGGGGTAGGCACAGCCCACTATACTTGTTATAATAATTTACTCAAATCATGGTTGGTTTTGGATATTTCCTAGGTTGAAAATAAAGGGTACACTGCCTTGTGATTCACCACCCATGACAAGAACTTTTGGCATTTGTGCGCCGCCAAGTTTCCAAGCTTCAATTGCTTCTTTTTGCAGAACTAATTGTCCGCCTTGAGCTTTGAGAGTTTCGGCTAAGAGTCTTTGAGCTTCGGCTTTACCTTTAGCACGATTAATTTCTGCTTGGGCTTCTTGTTCTGCTTCTCGTGCTATGTAAACGGCTCTTTGCGCCCGTTGTTCAGCGATTTGTTTTTCTTCTACTGCTCTGGCAAACTCTGGTGAGAAAGTTAAGTCAACTACGCTAGTATCTAACACTATTATCCCATATTTGTCTAAGCGATCGCCTAAAGCATTATCAAAGTCTTCTTTTAATTCACTTCTTTTAGTAATTGCTTCTTCTACCGTTCTTTTCGCAGCTGCGATTTTGAATGCTTCTTGGGTTTGAGGTGCAATAATTTTCGAGACGATATTTTCTAAAGTTCCTTGTTTTCTTCTCACCTCAACTACTTGTGTCGGGTCAATGCGAAAATTAATCGCAAATCTAGCGGATAAATTTTGCAAATCTTTTGTAGAACTCTCTGCTGGAACTTCAAATTTTTGTACTGTCAAATCATACACATCTATCACTGAGATGAAAGGAGGTTTCAAGTGAAAACCCTCCAATAAAGCACCATCTCTCGCTTTGCCTAAAATACTGATCACTCCTGCTTGCCCTGGATTGATAATAATAAAGGAATTGAGACTCAAAACTACAATTACTGCCAACACAATTCCTAAAACAGTGCTTTGCCAATTTGCCAATTGCTGATTTTTCAAGTTTCTCTCTCCTTTTTGATTTGTAAGCAACTCCTGTAATATGTTGGCATGTCGTCCGCCTAGCTGCGGTAAACTCAAGGTGACAAGAGTGCGGTGTTCCCTGTTCTCGTGGTAATATCAATTGCACGCAACTGCAAAAGGCTGTGGCTACAGTATTAAAATCTCATCGCTTGTCAAGAAGGCGTAAACATTCGGCGCATCCCCTCCAGCGTCTGCTTGAGTATGGACATCAGTATCGTAAACAAATTTGGCTGGCGATCGCTTGTTCCATCTTAAATAAACTCTTTGATTTGGCACCACCCGCATTAATTGGCATTGCGGTGGATGTGGTGGTAAAACAGCAGGATTCTATCATTGCTCAGTTGGGTATACGCGATATCTTTGGGCAATTTTTAATTATTTCCCTGCTCACTGTCATCATTTGGATACTAGAATCGGTTTTTGAGTACGCATACGCTCAACTGTGGCGCAATTTGGCACAAAACATTCAGCACAACCTCCGTCTGGATGCATACAACCATCTGCAAGAGTTGGAATTAGCTTATTTTGAAGAACGCAGCACTGGCGGGTTGATGTCCATCCTCAGTGATGATATCAACCAACTAGAGCGTTTTCTGGATGTGGGAGCCAATGACATCATCCAAGTTGCTACAACAGTAGTCATTATAGGTGGTGCCTTCTTTGTTCTGGCTCCTAGTGTAGCGTGGATGGCCATGTCGCCGATGCCATTTATCCTTTGGGGTTCTTTTGCTTTTCAACGTTTGTTGGCACCTCGTTACGCCAGTGTGCGGGAAAAGGTAGGATACTTAAATGCACGGCTAGTCAATAATTTGAGCGGTATTACTACTATTAAAAGCTTTACCGCAGAAAATTATGAAACTGCACGCTTGACAGAAGATAGCGAAGCTTACAGGCAAAGTAACGCCAAAGCAATTAAACTTTCTGCTGCATTCGTACCCTTAATTCGGATGCTGATTTTGGTGGGTTTTACCGCA
>NZ_JAECZC010000006.1:24292-51988 GCF_016056305.1 Amazonocrinis nigriterrae CENA67
TTGTCCTTTGTCCGTTGTTTATTTTCTAATGACCAATGACCTATGACTAATGACCAATGACTAATCACAAAAAAGAGGGACAAGCCTGCTACCGCTGGCTAATCCCGTCTGCCGATCCTTAAAGAGAGGAGAACACTGATTAATAATATAACTTTGATTGAGAATAGATGTCAACTGTTAATGCAAATATTTTTCAATAAAAAAATCGTTGTAGATTTTCGCTGTCAGCTGTAGGCGCTAAAGAGTATTATGATGTTTCAGTTCTAGTACAATCAAAAGTGCTTATTTCTGGCTATGACGGCACAACTGCGTATTTACGTTCCACCCCATCCCCTAATCAAGCACTGGCTGGCAGTTGCCCGTGATGCTGCCACACCTTCAGTTTTATTTCGTAGTGCCATAACTGAATTGGGGCGATGGCTAACTTACGAAGCTGCGCGGGATTGGTTGCCGACTTTCGAGACAACAGTACAAAGTCCCTTAGATTCCTGTCCAGCAACTTTGATTAATCCAGAGATACCTGTGGCAGTTGTACCGATTTTACGAGCCGGGCTAGGATTACTAGAGGGGGCACAAACCTTGCTACCCTTGGCTTCGATTTATCATCTTGGTTTAGTACGAGATGAAGAAACGCTCTCAACTTCATGTTACTTAAACAAATTGCCAGAAAAATTTCACCCCGAAACACGGGTGTTAATTACCGATCCAATGTTGGCAACTGGAGGGTCGATCATGACGGCTATGTCAGAATTGACACAACGGGGTGTTGATCCAAGTTTGACGCGAATTGTTTGTGTAGTGGCAGCTCCACCGGCATTACAAAAATTGGGTGCTGCTTATCCTGGTTTAATAATTTACAGTGCTACCATCGATGAGACAGTCAACAGCAAAGGTTATATAGTACCAGGATTGGGAGATGCAGGCGATCGCATCTTTGGGACTTAAGCTAGTATGCAGCTAGGGAAAGAAATAGCTTAAATACAAGTAAAGGTTGCAAGGTTTCTTCAAGGCGGTAAAGTTATGAGTCAACGCGATGGTTTTGCCAGTGGTTTTATAGCAGGAGCTTTTGTAGGCGGTATAGTTGGTGGTATTCTAGGCGCTGTGCTTGCTTCTCGACAAAATGCAGAATTGCCGGTCGAGGAGGATGTAGAACAAAATAACACCACAGCAAGTCCGAAAAAAGTATCAGCCAAACGCCGTCAGATGATAGCCCCAGATGGTGAGGGTCTACAAATGGAAACGGCGCGGCGATCGCTAGAAGATAAAATTGCCCAGCTGAATGCGACAATTGATGAAGTGCGGAAGCATTTGGGTAATGTCAATGGTAGTTCAACCCAGTCTGTTGGCGATCGCTCCCTCACCAAAGATTCTTAAGGTCTTTCACAAAATAGCAGAAGTGCTAAGGGTGGTTAATACGGCAACAATCTGCAAACGTCATAGCGTAGACTAAATTAAAATCAAAGATAAGGCCCATTTTGACACTTAGCAGGAAACCAAACTATCCATGAATTTACTGTTCAACACCCTAGCGACCTTCTTAACCATTTATAGCTATTTGCTAATTATTCGGGTTTTGTTGACCTGGTTCCCCACTATTAACTGGTATAACCAACCATTTACCGCTTTGAGCCAGATAACTGACCCCTATTTGAATCTTTTCCGCTCAATTATCCCACCCTTGGGCGGTATGGATTTTTCTCCTATCCTAGCTTTCTTAGTGCTTTCTTTAGCTGGTCAATTTCTAGGTACCTTGGCTACCTTGACGTTTGCACAGGGATTTTAGTTACGAACGCTATAGAGACGTTGACTTCAACAGCGTCTCTACAATCTTTCTATTTTAGATTTTGGTGAGGCAGTACGGTCTTGGGGTCTCCCCAAGTGGAGTAACTGCCGAACCCGAAGGGATTTTGGATTTTGGATTAAGAGGTTATTTATAAAGTAAAAATAAAATTCCTGTAGGGTGTGTTAGGCGCATATTTTCGATATGATTGCGAGGAAAAATTATCAAAGCGCCTAACGCACCACCACGCCAATACGGTGCGTTAGGCGTTCCGCCACAACACACCCTACTTAAGATTTACTACAATCTTTCTATTTTAGATTTTGGATTAAAGGTCTTGATGTAAAATTTGTAAAAAAGATAATATATTTTTCTTAGTGTCTTAGTGTCTTGGTGAGGTAGTCCGGTCTTGGGGGTTTCCCCCAGAGGAACTACTGAACCCGGAGGGTGGTTCAAAGTCAATTTTTTAACCACAAAGACACTAAGACACGAAGGTAGAAAGCCCAAAATTCGGCTAGTGAGATTACTTACGGACTTGACCGCTAAATCCTGCGGCTTTAAATTGTTTCAGTTTCAAAGGTAACGGCTGATTCGCAGGTACAGAAATTCGCAACTCAAAATCACTGATTCCTGGTGGAACTTCGGCAATGGAACCAAGACGGGTGCGATTTTGCATCACCGAGTCGTTGTTGGCATCATAGATACGCCCAAAGATATCTGCATCATAAACTGTTTTATAAGTGCCATTTTCCGCTTTACCAGTGACAATAAAACAATTGGCAGCTGCCGCACTACCGCCACTGGTGACAGCTCCTTGTGCCAATTCTGGCGGACAATCTTGATAGGAAAGATCAAATAGCTTAATCTGTGTCAGCGCTACAGCTGGGGGAGTAAACACCCACGACAGACACGCGATAAGTAAGGAAATTAAGATGACTGTGAGTGAGCGCAACCGCATAAAAGATTCCGTGACTTTAATCTAACAATGACGCAACTTGTAACCTCAGCTTACCTGAATTTCAGGACTAAGGGACTGACAATTGAAAAAATATGATGACTGTTGACTGATGACAACTGACAACTGACAACTGACACTTTTGTAATAATTAGGTTAACTACTTACTCTCAGTTGCTATTAACTTATGACACCAGATGAGATTGAAGCAGCATTGCAAGCAGCCTTTAATAGTTGTGATGCAGCCAGCTGTCCTCTCACTGAGACGCAAAAACAGATATTACTGCAACTATTCGACCAATTTCAGGGAAACTCTAGATATAGAATGTCAGATGTTCCTAATCCCTTAGACGAACTCACGCCAGAGGAATTGGAAATATTTTTACAGTTCGTCAAGACAGAGGAACAACAAAACCGCACTTGGAAAGTACAATTACTCAACGACTGGCTACACAACAACGACTCTAAAGAAGTGCAGTTTATCCGCGATCGCTATGGTTTACAATGGCTCAATCGTGTAGAATCATATCACTTTGATAAGTATTCTTACTTGGAGGATGCACTCAAACTCAGAGTAGGCGATCGCATTGAAGTTTCTAATGCACTGTGGGAATGGGTACAAGAGGATGGCCCCTGTAAGCGGGAATGGTTCCCCTGCATGGTTCTTGAGGTGAATGAAATTAGCGATGGCGATGACTCCTCTACCAATTGCCTCATCCGCTTTTACAACGGTGCTGAGTATGAAATTCAAGGCGTCTACGAATGGAATCGCTACAATTGGCGCTGGCCGAATAATTCGTAATTCGTAAGGAGAAACTGGATTTTCACTCAGCACTCAGCACTTAGCACTCAGCACTCAGCACTTAGCACTCAGCACTTTTATAATTCTGCCTATTGCCAATTTCCTACCAAAACATAAGGTGCCCAATAATAAGGATGTGGCGGTAGATTCTTTAATTCTGGAAAAGGCGGATTTAGCTTTAAAGATTCTAACAGTGATAGTTGAGCGTTTCTCAGAGCATCTGCTTGTTTGCCTCCTGGTTTTTTCAGATTTTGGTAAAATTCACCCATGAATTTGGCGGTGGAAGCATCTCCAACAGGCCAAAGACTAGCAAGGGTACTACGTGCGCCTGAACGAACAGCCATTCCTGCTAAGCCTAAGACAGCCCTTTCATCTCCTGTTGCGGTTTCGCAGGCACTCAGTACCAATAGTTCTACAGCTTTTCCTGGTTCTTTTAACAAAGTACTTAACTCATTAATGCTGATACTTTGACCATCCCCTGTAATAATAAAATTCTTCTGGGGATTAGAACTAAATAGCCCGTGAGTTGCTAAGTGGACAACAGGGAAATTTAATTTCAACTGTTTTTGAATCGTCTTTGCTGTAAAGTCTCGATTGAGTAACTTCTCGGAAGCAGGAAAAGTTTGTTTAATCTGGTCTAATTCCTTTGGCACATTAACCAGTGCGGCAAAAAATTCTCCTTGTACCTGAATTTGCTCACTGACTCCAGCTGCTAAGACTTTAATCTGTTGCTTTTCCAATCGTTGAGGATTGATCAGTTGTAGACTAGGAACCAGTGCCACACTATATTTTTCGATCAGATAATTTTGTCCATCGTAGAGTGCAGCTATTGGCACTCTTTGCAATCTACCATTTAATACAAATACTAAATTTTTGATTTGGTTGCTATTTAGCTGAGTCTCGAAAGGTCTAATTAACCAGTTATAAATTTGTTCAAAAGTTGGTAAAAGCGTTTGGAGGTTTTCCTTTAATTCTCTTGGGTTGGGATTAGAAGTAGATAGGATATTTCGTGCAGAGTCATTGATAGTTACGTTGTCTAAATAATCGTAAAGCCTATCTAAAGTGTCATTTATTTCTTGCTCATTAATAGGAATTACAATTTCTTGCAAAGATTTTCCCGACAAGGAAAGAATCACTTCTAAGCGATCTGGGAATACAATAGGATAAATTACAGCTGCGGTGGAATCAATACTATCAATTTGCACTGCCACATTTGCGGCTTCGGAACAGGGGTCTTGAAAAAAGTTATCTAGTTCTGCTAATTGCAGAGACTCTATCACTTGACGGGCTAACTCTAAACGTTTTTGAGGTTTGTTTGTGTTTGACTTTTCCTGTTTAATGCTGGGATTTGGCACTATTAGGGAATTTAATTCATCATCGCTGAGATTTGATTGCAAGAGCAAATCTGCTAATTCTAAATAAACAGGTTTAACCTCTTGGAGAAAGTCAAATTGGACATCTTGATTGTTGGCGTTTAAATCACTGCGTAGGGATTGGAGAGTGTTGAAGGCGGCAGTATAAGCTGCGATCGCGCCTTTAAAATCTGCCTGTTTCCGCAGTAAAGTTCCTAACTGAGATTGCCAAAGATAAGTAATTTCCCTAGCATCACCATTGATATTTTCTTCCTGGGCTAAAATCAATGCTTGCTGAGTCAGTTTAGTTGCCTGACTGAATTGTCCCTGCTTGAGGTAAAGTTTACCCAAGTAGCCGAGAGTGTAGGTTTCGGCTCGTTTATCCTGTAGGATACGCGCCTGTTGTAGTGCATTCTCTAATAAAGGTTCAACTTTGTTGATTTGGGCGTTTTGTATCAAAGATTCTGCAAAGTTAATCTGGGCATAAATTGCCGCACGACTGGGAGCAAGAGTAGCTAAATTGGGTGTAATTTGATTTTGCAATGTTAGTGCATCTTGGTTTAACTGCAAGTCTAGCCGAGAGACAAAATCTTTTGCCCGTTGGATTAATTGAGATTCAGAAAATCGTGACCAAGAAACAATCCGGCGATTGGTTTGGTCACGCCACCATCTTTGCATCTCTAGTAATAGCTGGAAGTGATTGAGTTGCGCTTGAATTTTGGGAATTGGTGGCGCTGATGCTATATTTGCAGCTTGGATATAGTAGTTGAAAGCTTGTTGGTAAGGTGCTAGAGCATCGGTGAGAGATTGGCGATCAATAATTTCCGTGACCACATCATAATCCCAGCGATCGCGGATTTGGTTACCTAAAACGCGTTCGGTATTGCCTAAACTGAGTAATACAGCACTTTTTTGGGGCGATTCGGGAATTGAGGACAGACTTAACTGCAAGATTTCTTGAGACTTTGCCAATAACCCTTGTCTGCGTAGGACATCACCGAGGCTATGCAAGCCAATAGCTTGAGTCAAAGTCAGAGAACCGCGCTGTTGAGCAAGGGTTTTATAGAGTTGCTCGATTTGGGTTTGACTACAGTCAGGATTTTTGATATCAAAAGCTTCGAGTAAAGTCTTACAAGCTTTGGGATAAAGTCCTAAATCTTGCAAAGCTTGGGATTTATTGATTAGGCTCTTGCTCATCCTCTCGCGATCGCCTATTTTTTGATAAGCTTCAGCCGCTGCTTGCCATAACTTTGCAGCTGCTTCTAAGTCGCCTATATTATAGCTTTGTTGACCTTCCCTTGCTAGGGACTGGGGATTGGGAGAATTTGACCAAGCGGGGATAGTGAAACTAGATAACAGTCCGAATAAGGCTGAAAGGATGAAGATTAATAAACGACGGTATTTTTTATAAATCATTTTTGTCAGTTGTCAGTTGTCAGTTGTCAGTCCCCAGTCCCCATCGCCCCTTATCCCCAGAGGGGGCCCCGAGTTCCCCAATCCCCAATATCAAAACGCTTTGTACTGCAATTGAAAATACAGGCCGTTTTCTTGCCATGTGCGCTTGTTCGTATCAATATTCACTAAAGGAATACCCCAATCTAGCCGTGCTGTGAATCTATCCCCCATTTGCCAAAGTAAACCTAATCCTGAGCCTACCAATGTATTTGACTGGGGATTTTCTCTACCTGTATTCCAGACAGTACCAACATCGATAAAGGGTGCAACCTGCAAAGTTCCTTGTACTTCTTTGAAGCGGACGATGGGTAATCGCAATTCTGCGGAAGCGAAAATGCCATTATCCGCAAGTAAGGCATCTTGGCGATAACCCCGCACTGTTCCTTGACCTCCCAAACTAAACTGTTCGATGGAAAGCAAAGAGTTAGCTGCTAATTGCACATTAGAACGCAATAATAATGTTGGGCCGATGCCTTCGGCAACGTCTTCGACGAACGCATTTTGTCCTTTTGTCTGACCCAGGCGGCGCAAATAAATCACTTGTCCCCGCCAGAGAAAATACCGGCTATCTGGTTCGTTGTTATTAACCGTGGCGTCAAAGGCTCCAATCCCCAGATTCAACTCGGAACGAGCAGCTAATACTTCTTGACGACTCCGCTGTAGCCATTCTTGAGCAAAACTCAACTCAGATATGCGAGTTTTTCCTTGATTATCAGCACCAGGAAACAGAGGAAAATCAACTCCTTTAATGGAAGAATTACTTAAGCGTCTAGCTGCCGTTAAACTTAACGTGAGTTCTTGGCTGAACTCTGGGGTGGCTCTTTGCAAAACTGGCTGACGAAAGGATAGTTCAAACTCACGAGAATTTACCCCGATATCTAAACCATTAAAAGGAGGTTCAATAATTTTGTTGTTGACAATGCGAAAGTTAAAGTTAATACTGCCATTGCGCGGATTCACTGGCAAACTATAACCACCCTCAAAGCTATTACTACCATCGGTATTTTTGTAGGCAAAACTCAACTGATCACCGATTCCAGAGAGGCTAGCTTCTGATAATGCGATGCCGCGCTCAAAACTACCAACACTGGGGTTGCGGTTATTATTAATACTTAGTTTGGTAGTGAAAGTGTCCGCTGCCTTAATCGTGACTGCTAGGGAATTGACACCTGGTCTAGTGCCAGCGGTGAGTTCAGCATCTAAACTTGCAATCAGGGGATTAAGTTGCAGCAATTGCAAAGCTTCTTGCAAACGATTAATATTCAATGGTTTGGCAGTAGCGATCGCAATGCGACTGCGGACATAATTTGGATTCAACCGTCCTTGGATAACGTTGACCTGGATATCTTCCAAGCTGCCTTCTACTACCTGAATTTTAATGATATCTGAGCGGAACTCTTGAGTTGGGATGTAGGCACCAGAAGTAATGTAGCCTTTCTTGACGTAGAATTGGGTGATTTGATTGGCGGCTTTGAGAAGTTCAGAAAAAGTAATGGGTTTGCCTGTATAATCTGCGATCGCAGAGTTTAACTCTTTTTGGCTGAATGCAGTATTGCCGACAAACTCGAACTTTTGCACAGTAATACTTCCGGGAATGTCCAAAGTTTCTTGTGGGGTTGGTGGTGCTGTCGGTGGTATTTGGATGGGTGGCTTTGTTGGAGGTAAAGGAATAGGTAGAGGTTGTTCTGGGGTGACAGGATCAATCGACTGTCCCCAAGCAGAGTTTGCACCATATAACAGATGCAGGAGCAGCATGAGAGTAAAACAAGAAGATAAAAAAAATCTCTGTCGCCAAACATTCAACCTCCCCCCTAAAATCTCCTGTACAGCAGTTTTTAGACTACACTCTTGCATTCTCCTCTGCGACTCTGCGACTCTGCGTGCCATAAAAAAATCTGGTTCATCACCAACTCATCCCACCCCATCCCCAACTTTATCTAATTCCCATGACAGTTAGATGAGGTTAACCCAGAACTATAGGGAGTAGGATTAGGTGTTTGGCTGGCGAGAACCACCACCCCTTGAGCGTTCACATACCAACCTCGTGCAGCAGGTGGTAGTTGCGAGTTATTCTGCGGCTCTGTTGCAGCAGTGGGAACAGCAGAATCAAAACTAATCAAAGCTCCACTAGTTAGCTGTTCACTCGGCCGAGGTGGCAATCCTCCACGTCCGGTGATGGTAAATTCGCTTCTATTTTGTGTTGTTGTTGCTCGACAAGCTTGAGCTACCACTTGTTCAGGTTTCGCTACCTCTTGGGGTAAATCGACAATTTCAAAGTTATTTTCTGCCTCTGGTGTAATAATCCTGATTTGTCCAGCGATTCCGAGTTGCGAACTAGCAGTAATCTCACAAGTCGGACACACAAAGAATCCTCTGGTGTTGATGCTGATATTTCCTCCCCTTCCTTCGACAGCATCGGCAGTAATCTTACTGCCTTCTAACAGCGTGACGAAGTTGGCGGGACTAAAACCAGTAATATCGATGTTGCCGCCGTTTCCACTACCATCTGCGGTGGCAGATATCTGACTGTTATGGCGCATGAGTAAGGAATTTGTTTGTAGGAAGATGTTGCCACCTTCACCAGAAGTGGTAGCAGCAGAAATGATTCCTTGATTATCTAACAGAATGGAGTTAGCTACGACTCGCAGATTCCCAGCATTTCCTGGGCCTAGACTTTCCACGTCAATTCTTGCCCCATCCCGAATAATCAATTTGTCCGTAAAAACGTTGATGTCGCCGGAAGCACCCGTTGCTTTCAGTTCTGGCAAGTTAGCACGTCCAGCAGCAGCCGATAAGCCACCTAGAGTTAAGTTTCCGATTGAGGTACCACTTAGTTCTACTGATTCGGAGGCGTTGACGGTTAAGGTTCCGCCTTGGCCAGCATTTAAAGTTGCTGTTGATGCATCTGCCCCATCGCGAAGAATCAGCTTCTTTGTGGAAACTGTCAAGTTCCCTGAGCGAGATGGGCTAAAACCTGAGGTGCCTAAACCACTGGGAAACCTGGGATCGGGTTGCACGCCAGCTATTTCTACAGATTCGCGGGCATTGAGGACTACATTGCCCCCTGGCCCCCCAAGGGGGATGGCGCCATTCGGTAGAGAAGCTCCTGTATTGCTGGCAATTACCCCTTGTCGTATAGACACTTTGCCTGTGTTAATGCTGATGTCGCCGCCCTTACCCGTACCGTAGGTAGTATTGGTGTAGATGCCACTTAAAAGAACGGCTCCAGGTGGGGTTCTCTGCACTTGTATAGTGTCGGCAGCATTAATGTCCACATTCCCGCCCGCGCCATTACCCAAGGTAGCACTAATAATGATGCCGCCATCTTGCAAACCCAATTGCTTAGTATTAATTGTGATATTACCACCTGTACCAGTACTGCCACGAGTACTGCCTGCAAGAATGCCAGAGCCGTTCACTTGGAAATCGGAGGTATTGATGTTAACATTTCCTCCTACCCCCTGAGTAAATGTGGCGTTAAATATGATTGCGCCGTTGTTCATGATCAGGGAGGGAGTCTCAAGATTGAGGTTGCCTGAAGTACCCGCACCTACAGTTTCAGTGAATATACCCGTTCCCCGGTCAGTGGGTTTGATTATCCCCAACAGCGCTCCTATTGGAAAAGTCCGTTGAAACTCCTCATATCCAGTTCCTGATATTTGTACTGAGTTGGCAGCTTTGATATCAATATTTCCTCCTGTACCATCACCCAAAGTGGTTGCAGATAAGTATGCGCGATCGCTGACCATCAACTTACCAGCCTCAATCGTCAAGTTGCCACCTGCTCCCGCACCAAAAGTTGCCGCTGTGATGTTGCTGAATTGACTGGGGTTAAATGGTGAATATCCCGACATTTGCAAAGAATCAGCAGCTTTGATATCAATATTTCCACCAGGAGCAGCGGTATAAGTTGCCGTAGATATGGCTGCTCCATCCTGAACCACTAAGCGGGGAGTAGTAACAGTAATATCTCCGCTTTTGCCACCGCCGATAGTTTCTGTAAATAAGTTGCTGGAAATTTGCCCATCTGCTGTGGTTCCCACTAAGGACAAGGACTCGGAGGCATTGACGTTAATATTGCCTGCTGATTGCGCTCCTTGGGTTTGAATTAACACGACTGAGCCATCGGCAATGGAGATGTTTCGCCCTTGCAACTGAATTGAGCCACTACCAGGGCCACTGGTATCTGCTAGGGCTTTTTGAGATAGGGCAATATCCTGGAAGTTTGTCACGTTCTCATAACTTAAATTCCACCCTTGGGCATTGGGATTGAGACTGACTAAACCTCCTGCCACACTACCTAAATCAATGCGTCCACCCTCGGCTTTTAGTGTTCCACCTTCTGAGATAATCCCTCCTCCTACCAAGGCTAGGGTATTACCTGGCTTCACTTCCAGTCCGGTGGTGTTTCCCCTAGTAAAAGGCGAGAATATGGGACTTTGCAAACTGAGGTTGTGTCCCTGACCTTGGATACGAATCGCTTGCGGATTCTGCCCAAATTGCAAGCCAATTGGCACACTAATTGTTAGTAGAGGGGAAACTGAAGTGTCAGTGGCACTAAATTCTACACCATCAGCAAATTTGAGGCTATTGGCTGTACTCGCCAAAAACGAGCCTCCAATATCGAGTCGGGCATTAGCACCAAAGTTAATGCCGCTGGGATTGATTAAGATGAAATTCGCACCGTAGTTTTCTTTGATTAAGCCATCAATATTAGAAATTGAACCACCTGTTATCCGGTTGATGATGTTAGTAATATTGTTTAAGTTGCTGGTGTTGTTGAAAAAAGCCTGGCCACCAGTGGGGACAGAAAATTCTCGAAAGCTATGGAAAAGGTTGTTACCAACTTGTGTCCCTCCAGTAATTTCAAAGTTGTTACCAGATTGACTAACATTGCTAGGTAGTGTATTATCTGGTGAAATCTGTGCTAAGGCTGATGAAGTAGCAGTTACACAGCAAATCGATGCAGCGAGACTAATTAAAATTCGGCCAGGGACTTGTTTCATTTGAAATCGGGAACAATTAATCCCACTGGAAAATTACTTAAGTTTTTTTTAGTTTAATATAAGTAAATTCAACTAAAAGTAATAATAATACTGAGTCTATATTCCAGCGTCAATTTTGGTCAAGAAAAGGAGTTAAGTAATATGAACAAGTGGCAGTCTTGGGTAACTGTAGGGACGATGCCAATATTAACTCTGGGTGCTGTAGCAGCCCTTTCTATGCCCAGCAGAGCTAGTAACAACGTGCAAGTCACCTGCAAGACTAACGCCAGTATTCCAACGGTAATTGTGACTTTGGTTAAAGATGGAATTACCAAAGATTACCCAATTTTGAAGTTTATCCCGGAATATTTCTCAGCCACCGATGCTGTGCAAAACTGTCAGAATGCAGCTAAAAGTTTGCAAGTTGCCTATGATACGGGTAGTTCTCAATATTTGACAAGTGACAAGCTTGGCAATCAACCTGTTGTCTGTGCTATAGCCCGTAGGGGTATCGGCTGCAATCATTACAGCGCTCAGGTTTTATTTAGTTTGAAGTCAACTGATAACCCTTCCCAAGCTTTATACGAAATGTTGGGTAGCGATTTTAAGCAAGCCCAGCCTCCTGATGTACGGACTATTAGCCGTACTTATACGGATACTAAACCTTTTTGGTGGCCTTTTTAATTGGAACAAACTTGCTTAGCTAGTACAGCAGCCTGGTAATCAGGTTTTAGCTTCAGAGCTTGATCGAAAGCCGCCATCGCTCTAGTAGTTTGGCGAAATTTACACAGGCTTAGTCCCAGATAATACCAGGTTTCAGCTTTTTGATTATTAGTAAGCTGGGGACGATCTAAAAGCTGATAAAATTGAGCGATCGCTTGATCGTCTCGATTTAAGCCTTGCAGTGCGATGCCTTTACCCCGCAAAGCCGCAAAGTACTTGGGATTGTATTTTAATGACTGCTCATAGGCTTCTAGAGCGGCTTGGTACTGTTGTTTTTGCAATAACACCTTCGCTTGATAGCTAAAAGCAATGGCTAACTCTTGGGCGCTTCCATTTTGAGGTTCAACTTTTAAAAGCTTAATTGCTTGATTAACGGCACCGAGCGCTTTGTCTTGTTGTTTCGATGCTATTAGTACTTCGGTTTTATTAATCCAGAATACAGGATCTTTCGAGTTGAGCATAATCGCTTGCTCAAAGGCCGCGATCGCTTCATTATATTGTTTGAGATTGTATAGGGCTTCTCCTCGGCAATTCCAAGCATAAACAGCTTCTGGGTTAATTAGAGTCGCTGTGGAGCAAGACTGTAGCATTTGCTTGTAGTCTTTCATGCGAGCTAGTGCATAGCCCCGGTTAGTCCAAGATTGGTAGTAGTTGCTGTCGATTTTTAGAATATTGTTGTATTGTGCGATCGCCTGTTGATATTCTCCTTGGTACAATAACTCATTGCCTCTTTTAAAAATTATTTCTATTTGTAACCATTTAAATACACTAAACCCTAAGACCATCAACCCAGAACCACACAGCATCAAACCAGCTATTGCAACTAACACCCAAAATCGTTGAGTTACTCTAGATTCAGGTGGAGCGGTAGCGCCGTAATTCCAAGTATTAGATGATGTAATCGGATTGTTATATATAGTTGTTTCTGCAAATGAGGGATCAAGTATTTTATCTAATTCCTGCTCTACCCAATTGAGATTAAATACTGATTGGTAAATGCGGTTTCCCAATTTCAACGAGTCTTGTTGTTGTACTACCAATCCTAAATGCAATAGTTGTGTCTGTTGTGGACTGTGATCAATTGCAACTTCACCTTGTTGCCAAACAAGCTTGTATAGTTCCAGCAGTAATAATGGGTCGCATTGCTGATTGTGAATAATACTTTCTCTAAGTTCTTGTAAATGCTCAGCCGCCAGTTGATTTTCCCCATCATTAATCAAGCGGGTTTGTACTAGCTGTTGCACTGTTGCTGCTTCTTTCCCTGGGGCAATTATACCTTCTGATTCTGCAATCAATTGACAAAGCTTTTGGGTGAGTATCGGTTGTCCATCTGTCCAGAACAACACTTCTGCCAGCACGACTTCCGGACAATTAGCTTTTTCATCTAATTTGAATAATTTGATGGTGTTGTAGCTAAACAATCTGAACTGGGATAGTTCTAACTCTACCCAATTGAGATTGAACACTGATTGGTAAATGCGGTTTCCCAATTTCAACAAGTCTTGTTGTTGCACTACCAATCCTAAATGCAATAGTTGTGTCTGTTGTGGACTGTGATCTCTTGCAATTTCACCTTGTTGCCAAACAAGTTTATACAGTTCCAACAATAATAATGGGTCGCATTGCTGATTGTGGATAATACTTTCTCTAATTTCTTGTAAATGCTCAGCCGCCAGTTGATTTTCCCAATCATTAATCAAGCGGGTTTGTACTAACTGTTGCACTGTTGCTGCTTCTTTCCCTGGGGCAATTATGCTTTCTGATTCTGCTAGCAATTGACAAAGCTTTTGGGTGAGAATTGGTTGACCATCTGTCCAGAACAACACTTCTGCCAGCACGACTTCCGGACAATTAGCTTTTTCATCTAATTTGAATAGTTTGATGGTGTTGTAGCTAAACAATCTGAACTGGGATAGTTCTAACTCTACCCAATTGAGATTAAATACTGATTGGTAAATGCGGTTTCCCAATTTCAACAAGTCTTGTTGTTGCACTACCAATCCTAAATGCAATAGTTGTGTCTGTTGTGGACTGTGATCAATTGCAACTTCACCTTGTTGCCAAACAAGCTTGTATAGTTCCAGCAATAATAATGGGTCGCATTGCTGATGATGAATAATACTTTCTCTAATTTCTTGTAAATGCTCAGCCGCCAGTTGATTTTCCCAATCATTAATTAAGCGGGTTTGTACTAACTGTTGCACTGTTGCTGCTTCTTTCCCTGGGGCAATTATACCTTCTGATTCTGCAATCAATTGACAAAGCTTTTGGGTGAGTATCGGTTGTCCATCTGTCCAGAACAACACTTCTGCCAGCACGACTTCCGGACAATTAGCTTTTTCATCTAACTTGAATAGTTTGATGGTGCTGCGGCTAAACAGTCTGAAGTTGGATGATTCTTGCTCTACCAACTTGGGAGCTAAAAGCGATTGTTCAATGGAGTTGGAGGTTTCCAAATTGTTCTGCTGTGGCACTACCATTCCCAAGTGTAATTGTTCTAACTGCATTAAACTTTCATGGTTTGAGGCTTTTTCCTGCTGCCAGATGTGCTGCTGCAATTGACATGGCAAAGCAAGATGCTCCAAAAAAAATTTAATTGTAGTAGGTTTCAACCAACCTTTCAGTACAGCTAATTCGCCAAAGCGAAGATTATTCTGTGATTGTTCAGCGAGGATAGTTCTGATTTGGTGTTCATTTAACAGCCCAGCTTCTTCTAAATATTTACCCAATGGCTGTTTTGGTTTCTGATTCAGTAGAACCGTCCACTGCTGAGAGAAAAAATCAGCTGTTTTTTGTTTCAGCCATCCATGGGAGGCTAGAATTTCACCGAATCGCAACCCATGAAATAGTGTTTGCTCTTTGAGAGCAATTTCTATCTGTTCAGATGAAATCAGGTCAGCCTGTTGTAAAACTTTACCAAGCGGCTTCATAAACAAAGCAAATATTAAACTATAAAAATAGTAAAATGGATTAATTTTTCATTTGATATTAGTCCATTATTCTACCATTCACGTAACATTTTTGACTATTATAAATTATTAATTAATACCAAGTCATGAAGAGGGTGTAGGGGGTAGGAGGTAGGAAACCCCATAATTAAAATCAGGGGTTTTCGCTCCAAGGACACTCGTATTTTGAGACACATAGTGCGAGAAATGCATTTTTCTTTTTCTTCGATATTTAAGAATAGTTGCTCTGTATCCATTATTCGGGGCTAGGTTCTTTCCCCCACACCCCACACCCTACACCCTACACCCCACCCCAATAGGGCATGGTCAGGGGGTCTAAAGGTAATGGCACTCTTTCTTATTCAGGGTAAATCCTTGATATTACTCATTTTCAGTCAAAACTCTGTTTCTTTTTGCCTCAGGTTAATACATGTTACATTCAAGCTTAAGGTTATTGATGGTACTCTACGTCTAATTTCAATAATCAGCCAAAAAATAAGTATAATTAGCTACTAAATATTTAATTCAACTTGTGTTGGCGACAACTTGATGCTGGAACTTTGGAAAGTCCTTCTTGCTTATAAACAGTTTGTGCCCCACGGTCATTGCTATCTTTGGAAACCAGATTTAGTAGGGCTGCATATTGCATCCGACTTTTTAATTGCACTTGCTTATTATTCAATTCCGGTGACGCTACTTTATTTGGTTCGCAAGCGTCAAGATTTGCCATTCAACTGGATATTTCGGCTGTTTGCTACATTTATTGTCACTTGTGGTACCACTCACCTGATGGAAATTTGGACACTGTGGTATCCTACCTATTGGCTAAGTGGTTGCATCAAAGCTATCACAGCTTTAGTATCAATTTACACGTTATTTTCTTTAATACAGTTGATACCAAAACTCCTTGCTTTGCCTAGTTCTGCACAACTGGAGGTAGCCAACCAAAAACTGGAGTGTGAAATCAGGGAACGCAAACGAGCAGAAGAAGCCTTGCGTCATAGCGAACAACGCTGGCAATTAGCCATAGCAGGTACTAATGAGGCGATTTGGGATTGGGACATACCTACTAATGAAACCTTCCGGTCTGATCGTTGGTTCAAAATGTTGGGATACGATCGCCACGAACTGAGCAATAGCGATGATGAATGGGATAAACGCATTCATCCTGAGGATTATGAACGAGTAAATGCTGCTCAAACGGCTTATTTACTACGCAAAGTCAGCGATTACAACACAGAGTATCGGCTTTTGTGCAAAGATGGTAACTACAGATGGTTTAGATCGCGGGCACAAGCTGTTTGGGATGAGCAAGGAAATCCAGTGCGATTGGTTGGTTCACTGGCGGACGTGAGCGATCGCAAACAAGCAGAACTGGCACTACAAGAACGGGAAGCAATGTTGCGGCGGATTGGGGATAATCTGCCCAATGGCGCAGTTTATCAGGTAGTTCGCGAATTGGATGGGAGCGATCACTTTTCCTACTTGAGTGCAGGTATTGAGAGACTAATGGAAGTCAAGGCAGAAGATGCACTCCTAGATGCAAGTTTGCTGTATCGCCAGTTTATCCCAGAGGACGTGCCACACCTACAAACAGCAGTTGAACAATCCCGACAAAAAATGTCAATATTTGATATTCAACTGCGAATCCAAACGCCCAGTGGTAAGTTGAAATGGTTTCATTTTCGTTCCACCCCACGCCGCTTGCAGGATAGTCGCGTGGTTTGGGATGGGCTGGTGGTGGATGTCACCGCCCTCAAACGTACAGAAGAAAGGCTACGTAAGAGTAAATCCTTATTAGAAGAATCTCAGCGAGTTGCCCGTCTTGGTAATTGGGAATTTGATCTTGCTAGTCAAAAAATTACTTGGTCAAAGCAACTTTTTGAGCTTTTCAACAGAGATCCAGGTCAATCAGAACCAACTTATCAGGAAAATCTGCAACTGTATTACCCAGAAGATGCCGGAAAATTAGCCCAAGCCATTGAACGGGCAATTGCAACTGGCGAATCCTACAAGCTGATTTTGCGTGTGTCTCAATCTGACGGGTCTACTATGTATACCGAGGGCATTGGACATGCTGAATTGAACGCCAATGGAGAAGTGATTCGCCTTTATGGCACCGCCCAAGACGTTACTGAACGCCAAGCAGTACTCAACGAACTGCAACAAGCCCAAGAAAAACTGCGACGCAGTGAAACCCTGCTTGCTTCTGCTCAACATATTGCCCACATAGGCAGTTGGGAATGGCACTTAGAGCCGCAAAAGCAAATTTGGTCAACGGAAACCTTCCGTATTTTTGGTCTAAATCCCACTCAATCAGCGCCAACACAGGCGGAATTTATGCAGTTGGTTCACCCAGATGACCGCCCAGCTTTACAGACTCATTTTGTAGGGGCGATCGCTCAAGGAACTCCTTTCAATGTTGAATATCGCATTTTCCGTCTTGATGGTTCATTGCGCTACCTTGAGTCGAGAGCAGAGGTAGTTTATGATCCTCAAGAACGAACAGTTAGGTTGCATGGAGCGATTCTAGACATTACAGAACGTAAACAAACCGAGTTAGAAATCACCAAAAGCCGCGATTTGCTAGAAGCTGTCTATAACGAATCCGCTGATGCGCTGTTTTTGGTAGATCCAGAAACAGGACTCACAACTGATTGTAACAATCGGGCAGTAGAGTTATTCAAAGCCGCGAGCAAAGCTGAACTGATTGGGATTGCAGGCCACACTCTGCAAAAGGTGCAGTTTACCCCTGATGAGATAACCAGCGTTACAGAAGAAGTTAACCAGCAAGGTGTGTGGAGTCGAGAAATTGAATACGTCACCAAGCAGGGCAATTGTTTTTGGGGAAACATCGCAGTTAAACGAATCCAGGTTGTCGGTCAAGTGATGAATTTGGTGCGGGTTACTGATATCAGCGCCCGCAAGCGCGTGGAAGCAGAACGCCAACAGGTAGAAGCAGCCTTAGCCAAAAGTGAAGAACAACTGAGGCTGACGCTGGAATTTAACCAAATCGGAACCTGGGATTGGGATGTGCAAACAGGAGCTGTAATTTGGAACGACAATCACTTTCGCTTGCTAGGGTTAGAACCAGAAACATCAACAGCGAGTTATCAACTATGGCACGATGCTATTCATCCAGAGGATATCGACCGAGTTGAACAGATGATTGCCAACGCACTGGCCAAGCATATCGGTTATGAAGCTGAATATCGAGTAATTCATCCTAATGGCAAGGTGCGCTGGGTAACTGGCAAAGGACGTACTATTTACAACCAAGTAGGTAAACCTGTACGCATGTTGGGGGTCTTGATTGACATTAGCGATCGCGCTTTCGCAGAAGAAGCCTTGCGCTCAAGTGAGGCACGATTCCAGGCATTTATGGACAACAGCCCAGTACTAGCTTGGATCACAGATGCGGCTGGGCGTGTGCTTTACTTAAACCAAACCTACCTACGTACATTTAAATTACTATCAAACCAGGTGATTGGGCGATCCATCTTTGACCTCTACTCGACTGAAATTGCTCAGCAGCATTTCGATAACATTCAAACAGTCATACAGACAAATCAGGTACTTGAGGTGATTGAAATCTCTCCCCGACCAGATGGTACCCTTGGTGAATTCTTGGTATACAAATTCCCCATTCCCGGATTGTCTGCACAAAAGTTAGTAGGTAGGGTGGCTATTGATATTACAGAACGCAAGACTCTGGAGCGAGAACTGGCTCACAAGCAACAGTTATTGGATGCTTTCATTACCAGTGCCCCTGTGGGGATGACCGTCCTCGATCAAGAACTGCGTTACTCGTTGATTAATGAAGCATTGGCACAAATCAATGGTATTCCCGCAAAGGCACATATTGGCAAGACCCAGTGGGAGATTGTTCCGGATCTAGCACCAAAACAGGAAGAGGTTTTGCGCCATGTTTTGACCACAGGTGAACCAATTTTGGATTTTGAACTGAGTGGAGAAACTGCAAAGCTTCCCGGTGTGATTCGGACTTGGCTGGCTTCCTACTTTCCGATTTGCTCTGTTGACGCTAAACCCGTGGGAGTTGGCATTGTGGTTTTGGAAATTAGCGATCGCAAACGCGCTGAACAAATGCTAGAACTGCAAGCAGTAATTACCCGTAATATGGCGGAGGGAATTTGTTTGGTTAGCGCTGCTGATGGCAGCATTGTCTACGCCAATCCCAAATTCGAGCAAATGTTTGGCTATGCTCCTGATGAGCTAACACGGCAACATGTGTCAATTGTCAACTATGGAGATGAAAATATTTCCCCTGAAGATGTGAATCAGGCAATTAGAACTGCTGTTCTGCAACAGGGTGAAGCGACCTATGAAGTCCACAATGTGAAAAAAGATGGCACTCCTTTTTGGTCTAGCGCCACCACATGTGTTTTTGATCATCCTGAATATGGCAAAGTGCTTGTCGCTGTCCAACAAGACATCACCGAACAAAAACAAGCTCAAGAACAAATTAAAGCATCTCTGAAAGAAAAAGAAGTATTACTTAAAGAAATTCATCATCGCGTCAAGAATAATTTAGGAATTGTCAGCAGCTTACTGCAAATGCAGTGCAGACGTACAAAAGATGCTCAAGCCACAGCAATTCTCCGTGATAGCCAAAACCGCATTGCCTCGATTTCCTTGGTTCATGAAAAACTCTACCGCTCTGAAGATTTAGCTAATATAGATTTTGCTCAATATATTCCAGATTTAACCACTCATTTATTTGATTCTTACAATGTTAGTTCTAGCCAAATCAAGCTGAATATTCAAGTTGACGGGGCAAGTTTGGACATTGAAACGGCTATTCCTTGTGGTTTGATTATTAATGAACTAGTTTCTAATGCTTTGAAATACGCCTTTGTTGATGGTCGTGCAGGTGAAATATTGGTGAAGCTTTCTTGTGGGGGCGATCGCTATTTAACGCTGATTGTTCGAGATAATGGCGTCGGTCTACCTGCGGACTTTGATAGCAGAAAAGCTAAAACACTGGGTATTAGTCTGATCCAAGGATTAATCAAGCAGTTAAGAGGAAACCTTGAGATCAACTGCGAACAAGGAACAGAATTTAAAATTATTTTTCCAAAAGGCAAGGGTTGACCATCATGAATATGATATCAGAAACACAGACAACAAATATAGTTAAAATTCTGATTGTTGAAGATGAGTTTATTCTTGCTATCAATTTACAAGAAAGTTTACAATCCCTTGGTTATTCTAGTGTAGATATTGTAGATACGGCAGAAGCAGCAATTGAGAAAGCAACACAGTTGCGCCCAAACTTGATTTTGATGGATATCCGATTGCGGGGAGAAATGGACGGTATCCAAGCAGCAGAACAAATTTGGAATCGTCTGCAAATTCCCGTCATTTACGTTACCGGACACTCTGACAAAAGTACTGTAGAGCGGGCAACGCTGACATCTCCTTTTGGTTACATCCTCAAACCTGTTAGAGAACAAGAACTCTACGTTGCCATTCAAACAACACTCACTCGCTATGAACGCGAGCAATTTTTAAGTAGTGTGCTTCGAGGTATGGGCGACGGGGTAATTGTCATAGATTCGCAGTTGCGTGTCAAGTACCTGAATCCGATGGCGGAAGCCCTCACAGGGTGGCGACTCGATGAGGCAAAAAACCAAATGTTAGATCAAGTTATGAAACTTGTTGACGAAAAAACTTTGTCACCTACTAACAATCCTCTGATCTCAGCTTTAGTAGAACAAAGCACTATTTATTTAGGCAATCGTGTTTTATTAATTAACAAAAACGGCACAACCATTCCTGTAGCTGATAGCGCTACTCCCTTGAGAAACTATGACGGTGAAGTTACTGGTGCTGTCATGGTTTTTCGAGATGACACCCAACGCAGGTTAATAGAAGAACGCAATTTTGCAGCAGAACGTGCCCAACAACTAGAAATTCAAATGGCGGAAATCCAACGCCTAAACCAATTGAAAGAGGACTTTTTAAGAGCTACTTCTCATGAAATGCGAACGCCTTTATCAAATATCAAAATGGCAATTACTGTGCTGGAAACTATTCTGAATCAAGGGAGAATTTTGCCATCTCAGCTACCTGATACCTCTTCAACCGTATCGTTTTACCTCAACATCTTACGTAATGAATGTGAGCGCGAACTAGACTTAGTAGACGATTTACTAAATATGCGATTCATTGATGCAGGTGTCTATCCATTAGAATACACTTCAATTCAATTGCAATTTTGGCTACCTCACATCATTGAAAGTTTTCAACAACGCCTGCAAGCTCGACGGCAAATTTTAGAAGTTGTTGAGCCAAATTTACCACCTATAGTCACCGATTTAGCAATTTTAACTCGCATTATCTCAGAATTACTTAACAATGCTTGTAAATACACAGCGCCTGGAGAAAATATTACAGTCACAGCCCAACTCGCCTCAACTACAAACAGTCAAAGCTTTGATGTATCTCCTAATCCTGAAATTTCATCTGTGCAAATTACGATTAGTAATTCTGGGGTAGAAATCCCCATAGAAGAACAAACTCGCATCTTTGACTTGTTTTATCGAATTCCTGAAACCATTATCAAAGAACAAAGTCTCATTTTAGACTTGTTTGACGATATTTCTGTCAGCGAACTAGGACAAAGTAGTAGTGTAGGATTAGGGTTAGCCTTGGTGAAGAAGTTAGTAGAATATCTCCAAGGCAAAATCGCACTTAGCAGCAGTCAGGGTTGGACAAGATTCACAGTTGAGTTGCCATTCACTTTGGTGAACACAGATAACTGAAAACTGACCCTTCGGGTGACGCTCGTACCTCGCTACCGCTGCGCTAACGGCAGTTGCTTCAAGTCGGCAAAGCCGACGACACTTGCTTCAACGCTCTTAACCCGCGCAACGCAGTGTCTCCCCAACGCACTGCCTCACAACTGACAACTGACCACTGACCACTGACAACTAACAACTGACAATTCAATCTAAACCTAAATGATTTAGCAATGCTTGGCGCATTACATCTTGAGGCACTGTTTCCTGCTGCAACCAGATTTTGAGGGCTGCTACTCCTTGTTGGACTAGCATTTCTAAGCCATCAATGGCAATTGCGCCTTGTTTTTGGGCAAGTTGGAGAAATTGCGTCGGTTTAGGAATGTATATTAAATCGTAGGCGATCGCACCATCAGGCAAATTCTTGATAGACTCTGCACTCAAAGGTGACTCATCCACCTTGGGATACATACCGATAGGAGTTGTATTGACCAGCAAATTCGCTTGGGGTATTAGTTTTGCGAGTTTATCCCATGTATGGACTTGCAAATTAACAGCAATGGGTGAATTGTCCCAACTACGGCGAAATTCTTCTAACTTCTGCAAATTCCGCCCCACAACATGAATTTCTGCAAAGCCAAGTTGGTGACAACCTGCGACAACAGCCCTAGCTGCACCGCCATTACCTAAAATTACAGCAGCCTTCTGACTCCAATCTTGGTGATATGTTGTTTGCAAAGGAGCAATAAATCCTTCGATATCCGTGTTTGTACCTACCCATTGATGATTTTGGCGGCTAACAGTATTAACTGCGCCTATGGCTTGAGCAATGGGAGTAATTTCTGATAGCAACGGCATAATTGCCTGTTTGTGAGGAATTGTAACACTAAACCCCACAACCCCAACAGCCGCAAAACCTGCGATCGCGACTTCTAAATTTTCTGGTTCTATGGGAAAGGGAAGATAAACATAATCTAACCCCAATTGAGCGATCGCAGCATTATGCATCACCGGCGACAGCGAATGTTCTACTGGATGTCCAATTACCCCTAGTAATTTCGTCTTACCTGTAATTAATTTAGTCATTTGTCAGTTGTCAGTTGTCAGTTGTCATTTTCTTTGTCTCCCTCATCCCCCTCATCCCCTCATCTCCCCATCACCCCTGCACCCCTGCACCCTATCCCCTCATCCCCTCACCTAGCCTACAATTATTAAAGGCTACTTAACATTTCTTAGAATTATGCAGGCAACAACAGCCTCCTCTACAACCCCAATTCCTGGTAAATATTGGCAGTGGCGAGGGCATAACATTTACTATGTGCGTGCGGGAGAGAAACAACCACAACGTTCACCCTTGCTTTTGGTGCATGGCTTTGGTGCTTCCACAGACCACTGGCGCAAGAATATCACAGGATTGTGTCAAGATTTTGAAGTCTTTGCGATCGACCTTTTGGGGTTTGGACGTTCAGCAAAACCCAAATTGCAGTATTGTGGCGACTTGTGGCGTGACCAACTTGATGATTTTATCAGTGAAGTCATTGGTCAAAAAGCTGTAGTAGCAGGTAATTCCCTTGGTGGTTATGCTTGCTTGTCTGTTGCAGCACAAAGTCCTGATAGTGTGGCTGGTGTAGTGTTACTTAATAGCGCCGGGCCATTTAGTGAAACTCAATCTATCTCAGAACCAGAAACTTTAAAGTCACAAATTCAGCCTCCTAAACAACCCTCTGCTTTAGAAAAACTATTGGGTTATGGTGCTAAGTGGATTTTTCAACAACCTTTAGCTCAGTTTTTATTATTTCAATACTTACGCCAAGGTTGGGTAATTCGCCAAACTTTAGAAAAGGTTTACCTTGATAAAAGTGCAGTCACCGACCAATTAGTAGAAGAAATTGCTCGTCCTGCTTATGATCCTGGTGCATTGGATGTGTTTTTATCAATCTTTAGTAATCCTCAAGGGGAAAAAAATGATGTACTACTCAAGCAATTAACTTGTCCTTTATTACTGTTATGGGGAGAAGCTGATCCTTGGATTAATGCTAGAGAACGTTCCCAAAAGTTTCGTCAATATTATCCTGAACTTACAGAATATTTTCTCAGGGCGGGTCATTGTCCCCATGACGAAGTACCAGAACAAGTAAATCCACTTTTGCGTGATTGGGTTTTGTCTATTTCCCAGTGATCTAAAATTCGTTGTTAACAAATTTCAATGTAGGGTGCGTTGCGCTGCGCGACAACGCACCGCCAATAATTAAAGGTGCGCGATTCCTATGGCATAACTAGCTTTGCATTTTTAGCATTATTTGCGATGATTTATGAGCAAATATAAAATCTTAAAACCTGACCAAAGCTATACTTTCAGCCAGTATTTTTCCCTAACTAACCCAACACCAGAGATTCTGGCTGAGTTTGAGTATAGCTATGAGCGTACAAGTTTGGATTTGTCTAGGTATCCTGATGAAATAAAATACTTGGAGTTTTTGCAAGGATATTTACAACGTAATCTTAGGCTTTTTAATCCTGTAGCAGAAATATCAATCAGAAAATTTCTGATTGCTCCTATTCTGACTGAAATATGTGATCAAACAAAGGCTCTTCTATATAGTGAGTATCCCCTGAATATAGATGATAAGCTCAAAGGTACTTTAGATTATTACTTGCATAACTCTAACTCACTATTAGTCATTGAAGCTAAACAATCAGATATCAGAAGGGGATTTACACAGCTTGCAGTAGAATTAATAGCTTTGGATAAATTCCTAGATAATCAATCACCTATTTTATATGGTGCAGTTACTAATGGCGATGATTGGAAATTTGGCACACTGCATAGAGAACAGAAGCTAGTTACAGAAGATATTAAACTTTATCGGGTTCCTGAAGGTTTAGAAGATTTAGTCAGGGTATTAGTGGGTATCCTTTCAGTACCTACAGATTAGGGGGTATGATATGACTTAATTTGTTGTTCTATTTGGTCACTGATAATCTCAGTTCCCATACCTGGTTGATCAAGATTAACCCTAATAAAATTAGTCTTGTCTTTTTCTGTAAATTTTTTGTCATTATTAGAATCTTTGAGAATTTTGATAAAAAGTGCATTTTGACTGGCAACAACTACCCAATTGATGATTTGGCTATTGTTTGGAGTAATTTGTTGGAGATTCTTACCTGACAAATCAGAAAGATAGCCAATAACAGCATCTTCTGAGTTGAGTTTTTTGTCTTGGTTTGTATCTTGCTCAAGGATTTTATACACCCAAAATCTTGTAGGCGGTTTATTTGATGTTTTTGTTTCTAAGAAGTCAAAAGAATTAATAATTGCTTTTTGATTTAATAAAAGGTGACTTATACCATCTTGTTTATGATAAAAAATAATATTGTATAATGGTTTATTCGCTCTTTCGTAAGAACGCGAAAAATTCAATTTATCTTCTTGATTTTGATCATGAACTGTAACATAAACTGGTATCATCAAATAATCTGATTTTTCTTTGATGATTAATTCACCATAGTCTACATTCAGTTCTGTATTCTGGTTTTCAGCAGCCTTTACTTGCTCTGTCTTTTTGATAGTAGACGATTCACAAGACAAACAAAGCCCAGCTATGATTATAGCTGTAGATATTCTCTTCCAAAATCTATCATTCTTCATTAATTCATCCCAGCAGGATAGGTTGCTGTCCTATTTTATTCACTGCTGGAAAATCAGCAAGAATTAAGTAAGTCAGTGCTACAAAACTCAAAAACCTGGTGCAGATTGACCAGGTTTTTTTAAATTTACAGGTTTCAAATTGGTTAACTTGTTAATTCAGGAGTTCGACAGCTAAGGTGGACATAACAACTAGCAACTTCAGCATTTTCTGTTTTTCCGCTTTGGGATTTGGCTTTGCCTTGTATGATTGGCTTTTGTATACTTGGCTTTTTACCACTTAACTATTGATATGCTGAAACTTGCTTGGGCTGCTGACGGGAGACACCTAGTCATTTGCCCGTTTAGTTTGGTTGTGGTTTGTTTGGTGTCCTACTATTTAAGTTATCACTCAATTGGAAATTATCAAACCTATGTTTACTAAACTTGATGTTTTGTAGAACTTTGCAATACACATGTTGATATTCTATAAAATAACAAGGCTTTGATCCCTAACTATCTTTAAAAGGTAGTTAGGGATATTTTAGAGATAATCTTTACCAATTCCACATAACTGAGCTGTCATCAAGGTGGTCGGTGACAATACGTCCAATAGCATCGATTTGGGCAATTTCGTCAGGATAAAGTTTAATATCAGCAGCTTGTGCGTTGTCTGTTGCTTGTTCGGGATAACGTGCGCCAGCGATCGCATTTGTTTGGGGTTGGGCAATTACCCAAGCCAGTGCCAACTGAGCAAGGGTAGAATTGTGACGCTCAGCTATAGGACGCAATTTATCTAAAGCTTGTTGGGCACGTTCAAAATTTTCGCCTTGAAATAGCTTATTCTTAGAACGGTTATCTTCAGGGGCAAATTTTTGACCGGGAGTAAACTTCCCAGTGAGCAATCCCTGTGCTAAAGGAGAATAAGCCAGGATAGAAATATTGTTTTCGATACAATAAGGTTTTGCATCCTTGTCCACCTGCCGCCAAAATAAACTATAAGGCGGTTGTAAACTATCAATACGTCCATATTGTGCGGCTTGGGCTAATTGAGCGCCAGAAAAGTTGGAAACACCAATCGCTCGAATTTTTCCTTGCTCTTTTAACAGATTAAGAGCGCTCATAGTTTCCTCAATCGGTACTATTTCACTGTTGAAAGCTCCGGAGGGCCAATGAATTTGATAAAGGTCGATATAGTCCGTTTTGAGGTTTTTCAAAGAGCGATCGCAAGCTGCAATTACTTGGTCATACTTAAGATGATTGGCGAAAACTTTTGTGGCATACTCCACGCGTTCGCGGACATCAGATAAAGCTTCGGCTACAATGCGCTCAGAATGTCCTTCGCCATAGACTTCGGCAGTATCAATTGTAGTAATACCGGCTTCAAATGCGGCTCGGATTGCTTTAATCGAGTCAGCATCTTCGATTCCCACCCACATCCTTTTACCGGCTTGCCAAGTTCCCATGAGGATGGGTGTGATTTGTACATCAGATGTACCCAACGTTCGCTTTTCCATAATGTTTTCCTAGTTCATCTCCCTGGATAGTTACATACTTTAACGATCTTAGTTAGAACTTAAATCAGAATTACAGTAGGTGCTGATGGAATTGACTAGTACTTTGCACGCGCTCAAAGAATGGGCAGTTGCCATAAATGCCTTGGAAAGCGGCAAAACAATTATGTTGTTGCGTAAAGGCGGTATTCATGAAAGAGGTGGGCGTTTCCAAGTTGCCCATGAGCAGGTTTTGCTCTTTCCTACCTATGAACATCAACAGCCTTTCCTACTTAAGGCTGAATATGCCAATCTTGTCTACCCTGTAACTCCTGGTTGGCATCCAGAAACAATTCCTATCGGCAGTGTGGCTCAAATTACCGATATTTTGCCGATTAGCGACGAGTCAATTGTCAACGCCTTGCTTCCCTATCATATTTGGAACGAGTATTTTATTAGCGATCGCCTCAAGTGGAAACCACGTCAACCACTGTATATTCTCCTTCTGAGGACTTACAAATTACCCCAACAGCGGGAAATTCCTTATCGCCAAGAATACGGTGGTTGCAAATCATGGATTGATTTAGCACAGCCTATTGGGCTACAAGGAGCAAAACCAGTGTTGTCTGATTCTGTCTACACTCAACTAGTAGAAGAAATTCGCGGCATTGTTGGTGACAAGCTATATGCTCCATCCCTGTGAAAGAAATTTAGCATGAGTTAGGAGTTAGGAGTTTGGAGTTAGGAGTTTGGAGTTAGGAGTTAGGAGTTTGGAGTTTGGAGTTAGTTATTTCTCCCTCATCCCCCTCATCCCCCT
>NZ_JAECZC010000006.1:52015-68148 GCF_016056305.1 Amazonocrinis nigriterrae CENA67
TCCTCATCCCCCTCATCTCCTCATCCCCCCATCCCTCCTTGTAGCGATCTAGACAAACTGTCCTAATTCCATAAATCTCCTAAAATAGTAGCTATCGATACATACATGAACAAAGACCGCAGATACCATTAAGAAAATCTTGCCCTAGGGGTAAGGCAAAGAACAGATGTTTTTGACTTTTAATCTCTGTAGTCTACGGTAAATCGTCCAGATGACCTTTTGTTATTTAAGTAATTCTACTATTTAGGTTTGTACATAAGAGGACACATACTTGGGAGATAAAAAATTACCCCAAAGGGCGAGGCAGGGCTTGACAAAATTCTGCCATTATGCACAATAAGCTAAACGCAAAGGAGTTTGCTATGCATGGACAAATGTGCTGGTTATCTAAATCTGGCAGCGACGATGAAGAGAAAATTTTGCATTTGCAAGCCGGGCCAAATCAACCTTGGCGTCCCTACACGGCTTTTCCACAATATGCAGTCCCAGATTATAAAATACCAGGTGGTTCCAAAGGCTGGGCAACTTATCAAAAACTTCTGAAAGCAGGCTGGACATTAGTACATAGCGCACGAGCAAACGAGTTTAGCAATCAATACTCAGAGTCAAGAGTTAATGGTCAATAGTTAAAAGTTAGGAGTTAGGAGTTAAAAGTTAGGAGTTTATATCTCCCTCATCTCCCTCATCTCCCTCATCTCCCTCATCTCCCCCTGCTTTGTGACTAACTGTTCAAAAACCTCTGGGGGAACCTTCACCACGAGGATCGGTTGCACCTTCTAAGTTGTCATCTGCTGTCACTGCGATCGCGTTAGCATTACCCCAAGGATTGGTTTGTTTTATCTTGTGTCCGCGATTTTGTAAGCCTTGCAAAGTTAAAGCATCTAAACCCCAACGTTCCACACGCAACTCATCGGGAAGCCACTGATGATGTATGCGTGGCGCAGAAACTGCTGCACCAACATCCATGTTGTATTCCAACACATTTAGGATAATTTGCAATACCTGAGTGATGATGGTGCTACCACCAGGTGTGCCTACTGCCATCCGCAAGCGATTACTCTCGGTGATAATTGTCGGAGTCATGCTCGATAATGGAGTTTTGCGAGGTGCGATCGCATTAGCTTCATTGCCAATTAAACCAAAAGCATTGGGTACTCCTGGCGCAGCAGCAAAATCATCCATCTCGTTGTTGAGTACAATCCCAGTTCCCGGTGTCACCACCCCAGCACCAAAGCCAAGGTTAACTGTGAAAGTTAAACTCACAGCGTTGCGTTGTTCATCCACAACGTTAAGATGACTGGTTTGGGTAGATTCGTTGCGAAGATTGGGAAGTGGGAATTGGGAATTGGGAATTATCCCTGGCTTGACTTCAGTTGCAGGCTTTGCCACATCCATATTAATTTCTTGGCGGCGTTTTTTGGCATAGGCAGTGCTGAGCAACTGTTGTACAGGAACTTTGACAAAATCTGGATCACCTAAATATTGTGAGCGATCTGCGTAAGCAATTTTCATCGCTTCCACCATCAAATGTAAAGCCCTGGGATCATGCCATCCCCAAGATTTTAAATCTGTGTCCCCAATTATGTTTAAAATCTGCAATAGATGAATACCTCCCGATGAAGGTGGCGGCATCGAACAAACTTTGTAAACGCGAAAATTGCCACAAACCGGAGTCCGCCAGATAGGTTTGTAAGCTTGCAAATCTGCCAGAGTAATTAAGCCACCGTTTTTTGCCATATCAGCTGCGATCGCTTGGGCAATCTTTCCGGTATAAAAACTTTGAGGATTTTCGGCTATTGTTTGTAATGTGCGTGCCAAGTCACGTTGCACTAACCTTTCACCAGGGCCGTAAAATTCTCCATTGCGAGTAAAAATATCTCGCGCCGCTGGATTGTTGAGAACTACCTGCTGACGCGCTTGATACTCTTGCAGAGACCGCCAAGTGGGGACATTGGCGATGATAAAGCCATCCTTAGCCAATGCGATCGCAGGTTTCAGCACCTCTTGCCAAGGCAGTTTACCATAGCGACGATGCACTTCATACATTCCCGCCACTGTTCCTGGTGTCGCCACTGCTAAATAACCATTCAAACTTGCATTTGGACGCACTTTACCTTGTGCATCCAAATACATATTTCTCGTAGCTTTTAAAGGTGCGCGTTCGCGGAAATCTAACGCTTTAATTTCACCTGTTTTTTGTGAATACATCAATAGAAATCCACCGCCGCCAATTCCCGCCGAAAAAGGCTCAACTACAGAAATAGCAAACGTTGTTGCGACAGCTGCATCAACTGCATTACCACCCTTGCGTAACATTGCAAGTCCCGCTTCACTTGCTAAAGGATGGGCTGAAACTACCATCCCCTTTTTGCTGCGTAGAGGTAAAGTAAAAGTAGCTGATGCAACTTGAGTGTAACAAACAACGCTAAGGGAAAAGATAGCGATCGCTGTCCGCTGAGATTTAGCAATAATACGCATTTTTGTTAATTTTTATTTAATACTTCTGAGGCTACAGCCTAGAAGAGTATTTTATACATATTATGTTTTCTCATAAAATGATTATTATCCCAAAAATTTTAGCTAAACGTTGAATAATATCAAATACATATCGACCAGTTTTGCTATCAAGTGAAGGCATAGGTTCATCAGCTAATACTAACTGAGGTTGAGCCATCAAACCACGAGCAATCGCCACTTGTTGCTTTTGCCCTCCCGTTAATTTTTCTGTGTAATAATCCACGCGATCGCCCAATCGCATTGCAGATTTTTTATTTCTATATAGAATATTTCTGTCTTTTCAATTCGTAATGAGTCTTATGTTAAGTATTTGAATTAATTAATCAGACTACTCTTTACAAAAAGATGATTATGTGTATTATCAAATCTGTTGTTTCAGCCTATTGGCGACTACTTTTAAATCAAAGAGCGATCGCTGGTTAATAGCGAAAACGTTAAACTTAAATGCCTGACAATCCATATACATATTTATTCACTTATGTCAAAGCTTAAGATTTGATTACATTGTCAATTATTTGCTTAACTGTCTTAACTGTCCTTGCATACATTACATAAGTGTGAGAGTATTAAAAAAATCTATTAACAACCATATATGCCTGTAATATCAACACTACTATTGCAGCGATCGCAATGGTTAGACATTTTGTATGTGGATAAAAACAGAACATAAATTGTCAAAATGTAAAGAGGTGATTTGCTTCAAATACTGTTACTAAAATTTTATAAAATGTAATTTTTTACTCCTACATGACTATGGTAAGTTAAATCACATCACAACATAACAAAAAGCGTATCTAAGAAGCCTTTTTTTATACATATTATTGAGGCTAATACTCAAGAAAGACCAAAAGTGACATCACTGTCAACACGAACTTTTGGTAGTTATCAAAATTGTGTAGTAATTTTAAGAAATGGGGTGAAGCCTATCAAGGCAATTCACACCCCATAACTTGGTGTGAAATAGCAATTTTCATAAATTTATGCAAGGAGTTACTTAATTAATGTCATGGGTATAGTTACAACGCTCAATAAAGTGACATCATATCAAGTCCCCAGGCTTGATGATTGCAGTTCTCAAAGTCTGCTCAACTACTTTGCAAACTCCTGGGAAATCGAAGAAAAACTGATGAAAAGTTTGGTTGGGGAAGACACTTTCTATCTCAAACCAGATCCTTTAAGAAATCCGCTCATTTTTTATCTTGGTCACTCAGCTGTTTTTTACATCAACAAGTTAATTCGCGTTGGTTTAATCAAAAATCGGATTAATTCACAATATGAAACTTTATTTGAAATTGGAGTTGATCCAGAAACACCGACAGAACTGAATGCAGCTATGCAAGGGGTTAGCTGGCCCGATGTAGAAAAAGTTTGGCAATATCGAGACAAGGCCCGCGAAGCAATTACAAAAGTTATTCAAGACACTCGCCTACATCTCCCAATTAATCAACAGCATCCTTTCTGGGCTTTGCTGATGGGAATAGAACATAGTCGCATTCACTTTGAAACCTCTTCGATGCTGCTGCGTCAATTGCCGGTTGATCGCTTAAAACGCCCCCAAGGGTGGAATTACGCACCTAGTAATGGTAAGATTCCTAACAATGAAATGCGCTTAATTCCAGGTGGTATGGTGAAACTGGGAAAACCCCAGGATGATTTTACCTACGGTTGGGATAGCGAATATGGCGATCGCACAGTTGAAGTCAAACCATTTTTAGCCAGTAAGTATCTGATTACTAACGCAGAATTTTTAGAATTTGTGCAAGCTGGTGGTTACAAAAATTCAGAATATTGGAATGCTGAATCTTGGAATTGGAAGCAACTCCACAACGTAGAACATCCCAAATTTTGGATACCCTGTCAAGACGGCTACCGCTATCGAGCCACATTTGACGAAATAGACTTACCCCTAGACTGGCCTGTAGAAGTTAACTATTACGAAGCGATCGCATTTTGTCGCTACAAAGGGTCAGAAATACGCTTAATGAGCGAAGCCGAATGGAATCAAGCTTTACTTACCTCTGTTGATAAGCGCTTATCAACCAGCTATAATCTTAACTTACAATTCATTTCCCCCAGTCCAGTGGGAATGTATGAACTAGCCAATAGTGCTTGTGGTCTTTATGACCTCAGAGGAAATGTCTGGGAATGGCTGGGGGACACCTTCAACTCCCTACCAGGATTTCAACCCCATCCGCTTTACGAAGACCAAGCAGCACCTTTTTTTGATGGCAAACATCAGATAATGTTAGGTGGTTCTTGGGCTACTAATGGTTCAATGGCATTGCCAACCTATCGCAATTGGTTTCGTCCTTACTTTTATCAACACGCCGGTTTTAGAATCGCTCAAGATTTATCACCTTTGTCATGAAATTTAGACCTGTTTTTTGAAGCATAAACAGAAGAAATGAGAACATGCTAACACAACCTTTAATAATTCTTGATACCCACTATCAAGAATTAAACAATGATGGTGGAGATGTCATTCAAGGATTAACCAAAACCCCAAAAAGTTTACCACCCAAATATTTTTATGATGACCGTGGTTCTCAACTTTTTGAGGAAATTTGTCAATTAAGCGAATATTATCCCACACGCACAGAAGCCTGGATATTGAGTCAATATGCCAATGAAATTGCTCAACTTACAGGTAGTTGTGAACTAGTAGAATTAGGTAGCGGTAGTTCTACAAAGACTCGTTTGTTGTTAGATGCATATCAACAAAATACAGATGACTGTAGATATCTACCCATTGATATCAGTGGGGGAATTCTCAAAAGTAGCGTACTACAGCTACAACAACAATATCCTGATTTTTCTATTCAGGGATTACTTGGAACATACGAACAAGCCTTAGAGCATCTGAGATCGAATTCTTTGCGATCGCGGCTGATTTTTTTCTTGGGAAGTTCAATAGGTAATTTTACACCCCAGGAATGTGACAATTTTTTGGGTCAAATTGCTCACGCTTTAAAACCAGGAGATTACTTTCTACTCGGCATTGATTTACAAAAACCAAAAGAAATTCTGGAACCAGCTTACAACGATAGTCAGGGAGTAACCGCTGCTTTTAATTTAAATATGCTCTCTCATTTAAATTGGCGTTTTCAAGGCAACTTTAATCCCAATTTCTTCACTCATCAAGCAATTTATAATCAAGCTGATGCTCAGATTGAAATGTATCTCCATTGCCAAGAAAATCATTTGGTATCTCTAGATATCCTCAATTTCAAAGTTTCGTTTCAAGCAGGAGAAAGCATACTCACCGAAATTTCTCGCAAATTCGATTTAGCAATCATGCAAAAACAACTTGCAGCACAAGGACTTAAAACCTTGCAAACTTGGACAGACCCCCGACACTGGTTTGGGTTAATTCTTTGCCAAGCTCAATAACTGTAGGGTGGGTAGTACCAATAACTCCAAATTCAGAGTTTGAGCTAAGGGTATGTACTACCCACCTGACAAAAATCTGAATAATTACTAATAACTATGGAAGCAGTTTGGAACGCTCTAAAAAATATCAATTATTCTGGCATACCCGTTGCCAAAATTGTAGCAGTGATAGTTATTCTCACGCTGACACAGGCGTTGAGAAGGTTGTTTATTGCCGTCATCATTAAAAGCGTCGAGCATCTAACTGGGAAAACCAAAAGTACACTTGATGATGAGTTGGTTGCAGTTATCAAACCTTCCTTAGGCTGGCTGATTTTTGTTGGCGGAGTATGGTTGTCAAAAACCATTTTGGCAGATATTTTAGGGCCTCAATTGAATGAAGCAATAGGAAAGACCCTCAACTTTACAGTCATTTTTATTGTAGCTTATGTTGTTTACCGAGCCTCCTCTATCCTAGGGCAGATAATTGCTAACATGGTACTACATACGGAGACTGAGCTTGATGAATTGCTCAGGCCCTTGATGCCAAAGGTTTTTCAAGCAGCAGCAATTATTGTCCTTACAATCAAAGTCAGTGAAATATTTTTAGGACAATCAGCAGCTGCATTAGTTGGTCTATTGGGTGGTGCTGGTATCACTTTAGGTTTGCTATTAAAAGATATTGTGTATGACTGGTTTTGTACACTTATTATCTACTCCGATAAGATCTATCGAGAAGGTGACTGGGTAGGAGTATCAGGAGTAGATGGTTTTGTACAGATACTCCATATTGGATTCAGAACCACAACTCTGCATGTATTTAAGTGGGGTTCGATCATCAAAATGCCCAATTCCAGAATGATTACTGGAATTGTGGAAAATTGGTCACAAAATGCTGGGAAAGAATTAAGATGGGGCATAGCTTTAACCTTAAAAATTGATGGTATTTCAGCACAGCAAACAGCTCTAATTTGTGATACCATTCAAGAAATGCCAAAATCAATTTCTGGTTTTTCTCCATCATGTATAGTGCGATTTAGCAGAATAGAAGGAAATGCGCGCGTCATTGAAATTCTAGGATTTGTTAATGATGAAAATCTCTACTATGATGCTGAAAGAAACTTCAATTTAGCCATTTTAGAATTACTAGAAAATCAGGGCATAGATTTTCTATCCATCAATCTAGAAGTAGATATGGAAAAATATAAACGGACTCGTGCAGAAATCAACAATTGATTTCAGCTCCAACAAAATTTTCACTATTTGGTTCCGTCCAAATTCATATCAACATGCTGGTTTTAGAACTGTCCAAAATATTAAGGATTAACAGGATCATGATGTTTAGCACTAATAATTTGTGGAGAATACTCATAGTTACAGGAATGACGGTTTGTACCTCCTCCATTTATCCCTGTCATGCTCAAGCTCAATCTTTCACTGAGAAAGGAAATATATTAATAGCCCAAAATCTAGGGGGAATAGTACGAAAAATCCCTCTAGAAGAAGTACCAACTCCGGCCATGTCTGCTGCTAAAACAGTGACAAATGCTCAATTCAACCAAGCCCGAATTGAACTAAAGTCAGATGGTTCTTTAATATACATCATGAGAGGAAAAAATCAACAAGGCTTTGAAGTTGAAGTACAAGTGACTCCTAGTGGCACTATTACGCAAGTTGATGAGCAAATAGACCCCAGCGGAGTTCCTGAAATTGCTGTAAAAGCTTTCAAACGATGGGCACCAAATGACCAACTAATCAGTATTTGGCGGAGTACCCGTCTGGGAGAATTTTACTATCAATTTGCCATTCAAGATTTTTGGTTAGAAGTTGCTGCTGATGGCAATAAAGTTATAATTTACCGCAAAAAAATTAATATTACTTAGAGACTATTGAAAAAGTAATATAATTTGAGATTTTAGAATTTTAATTGGGAAACTCCCAAATCTAAAATCTCAAATATTGCTCAATTTAACGTGAGTTCGATGACCTCTCCCTCCCGGTCTCCCTCTCCTAAAAGGCGTACTCCTTCCAAGAAGCAAGCGATCGCGTTGCGTCTGGGTGAGTAGAGGAAGGAGGAACGAAAAAATAAGGGTTTTACTCCCCTCTCCTTGTAGGAGAGGGGCCGGGGGAGAGGTTAAAACAGCACTTGCCGAATTCACGTAATTTAATACTAAAACTTGATGTTTTTGGAACCAAAATACTCGTGAAAACTTTAAAAATTAGTCACTGCCAAAAAATTTTAACTACCACATTAGTAGCTGCAACAACAATTACTTTCACTAGTAATGCTGCTTCTGCCCAACTATTGAGAGGAGTTGGTGATTCTTTTGCTCAACCTCTGATAGAACGTTATAGCAAAGAATACGAACAAGAAACAGGTCAAAAATTTAAATATAGTGCCATTGGCAGTGGAGGTGGTATTCGATTATTTATGAATAACTCAGTAGACTTTAGTGCTACTACTTTAATTCCCACCCCTATTGAAATCAATCAAATGAAAGATGGGTTGTTGATGATGCCAACAGGTGGAGGTGCATTAGCTATTGTTTATCACCTCAAAGAAGAGACTAGCGATGTCAAACTATCTCGTGACCAATTGGCAAAAATATTCACAGGTAAAATTAGCAATTGGCAACAGGTTAATTCCCGATTCCCTAATAAAAAAATTGAAGTTGTAGTTTGTGCTGATAACTGTGCTACTAATTTTATTCTCACGAAATACTTGCAGAAAATTACCAAAGGCAAAATACTAGCCAGTAGAAACCCAGATTGGGGATTTAGGGTATTTGCTGCTCTTGGCCAAGATAGTGAAATTGCTGGAGAAGTGCGAAGAATTGATGGTGCTATTGGCTATGTGCAAACAAACGTTGCTCTTGCAAACAATCTATCCATTGCAAGTATTGAAAATCAAAGTGGTAATTATGTTAAACCAACTCTAGAAGAAACCAAAAAAGCCCTAGCAAATATTCAATTTAAAGATGACTTTACAACAGAAGATATCAGCGATCCAGAAAATGGCTATCCTTTAGTCAGTTTAACTTGGCTGCTAGTGTATCAACAGTATCCCAATCAAGATATCCTGCAACAAACTCAAAACATGTTGACATGGATTTTGGCGAAAGGGCAACAATTCAATGAAAAATTAGGATATACAAAAGTTCCTGAAGATGTGACAACAAAAGCAATTGAAACGGTTAATAAAGAAATGAGAATACGTCCTTATTAAACTGTATAAGCTCCTGTTTAATATTAATAGAAGCTTAAAAATTACTCTTTATAAATTCTAGGTTGCATCAGTCATAAACTTAGAATATCAAGATATGAAGACTGCTGACATCCCCTAAAAAAAGAATATCTTTTATTGAGTAAGTCTCTTACTCATAGCATTTATTTGTGTGAGGATTAATCAGGTAAAAATATGAAAAAATTGGATGTACCTTTTACTCTTACGTCAGTAATTCTGAGTGTTAATTTGCTAACTTCATGGCCAGTATTGGCACAAACAGATTTAGACCCAAATTCTCCTGGGGAAGAATATCTAACTAATGCACAGGATTTCCAATTATCATCTCAGAATCAATTAACTTCAGTAAATTCTCTTGAAGAACTACCGACAAATGAAACACTACAAGCGCAAAGCCAACAACTAGATATTAATGCTCCTTCTGATTTAGATGAAATCGTCAATGTCAATCAATTAGAAGATGTTACTCCCAATGATTGGGCTTATGAAGCGCTGCGTAATTTAGTAGAAAAATACCAGTGTATTAGTAGTGATGGTGAGGGGAATTTTAATGGTAATCGGGCTATGACTCGTTATGAGTTTGCAGCGGCTTTAAACAATTGTTTGCTGAAAGTTGGGCGTTCAATTTCTAGTTTAGACAATAAATTTACTAGCCAAGAAGACTTAGCAGTGTTTCAAAGATTGCAAGCAGAATTTTCACAAGAACTGCAAAGTATTACTGCCAAAATAGACCAATTAGAAGACAAAACAGCCTTACTTCAAGAAAATCAATTTAGCACTACTACAGTTTTAAGGGGTGCAATAGTCTTTAATTTAGTGAGTGGATTTGGTGACAAAAAAGCAGTCTCTCCTGGTAATAATTCAACAGAAAAGTTAGATGCAAATACTACTGTATCAGCACTATCAGCTTTGACCCTTGATACCAGTTTTACAGGTAAAGACAGATTACGAACCCAATTTTTAATAGGAAATGTGAACAACTATGGCACTAGTGTCACTGGGACAGAAATGACTCGTTTGACAGGTGCAGTAGACACTGGCAATTATGCCGTATTAGGTTCGCTATTTTATGAATTTCCCATAGGCGATCGTGGCATAGTAGCCATTGCTCCAGCCGCAGACTTTCCTACTCGCATCTTTCCACCTCTTAATCCTATCAGTTCAATCTCCAATTTTGGTGCAGAAAGTCCTATCTACTCCTTTGCTTTTGGTACTGGTGCAATAGCTTACTATCAATTCAGCGACACCATAGCCGCAGGGATAACCTATTTAAGTAGTTCTGGTAGCTTTCCCAGTCAGGGACTATTTAATGGTCAATATACTGCTTTGACTCAAGTAACTTATACTCCATCAAATAAAATTGGGATTGCTTTTACCTACGGTCATTATTATGCCCCGGAACCTGGTGCAACTATTATTAATGTTACCGGGAGCAAGGGTAGTCAATTTGCTCAATTACCATTTGGTGCAAATACAGCGACTTCCTCTGACGCTTTTGGTTTACAATTTACTTACAAATTGACCGATAAATTGATTTTAGGCGGTTGGACTAGCTACTTTAATGCTCATGCTGAGGGTTCACCCAGTGTTAGTCGTGTCAATGGCTCCCCTGGCGCTGATGCAGACATCTGGAGTTGGGCGGTTACTGCATCCTTAGTAGATGTGGGCAAATTAGGCAGTCAATTCAGTTTTGTCTTTGGGATGCCTCCCAAAGTGACAAACAATGATGTGACCGAACGCCGTGATCAAGATACTTCCTTACATTTTGAATTATCTTATCGCTATCCCCTGACTAACAGAATTTTTATTACACCGGGATTTTTAATGATTACCAATCCCGAACATAACGCAGCAAATGATACAGTTTGGGTTGGATTAGTGAAAACTGCATTTCTATTTTAATTACCAGGTGAAAAAAGGTATGTAATGAGCAAAATCTGATTAGTATAACTTCATCATGAATGAAGCTAGATAATGTGGGTGGCTTTAGGCACTTAATATCCACAAACAATATTTACTCAATAGATTGCTTATTTAGAGATTTTATCTTCTACGAAAGGAGTTGACAATGCCGTGCCAAATTTCCTATGAAGATGACACTGTTGAATTGGAAACCGCAGAGGAATTGTTTGTTGCTCTAGAACTCACTCCCATAGAAGCCGATCAGGAGATTTTGGCCCAAATTGGCGAGGGAATGTTAGAACTGGTGACAACTGATGAACAGTTTCTGCTCATTCTGGAGAAGGTGTTAGATACGCGAGGAGCTAGTAAAAAGCCCTATCTTGAGTGTTTTGGCACCCAATTATACCGAGTAGTTACCAAGGGAACTACCTTGTGCAAAGCATTATCTCTATTGGCTAATGAACCAGATCAAGAATACTTTCTGCGCTGCTTGGGGCAAGAGGTGATTCAGAAGTGTATTTTTAATATTAACGATTTGGTCGAAGCGCTGACCTGGCTTTATGGCAAGATGGATTTACTGTTTATCGACCTAATTGGCTGGGATTTTGTGCTGCGATTTGTCAGTTCTGGTCGATCCTTGGGTGCCTTAATGAAGGTTCTCTCCCAAGAGGAAGAAAAAGAGTTGCTGGAGCGGATGGGATGGTCTGCGGTGATCGATTGTATTCAAGATGTGGATGATCTGATCGCAGCATTTATTGGCTTGGAACAACAAAGCGATCGCCTTTTAATTGACAAATTAGTTGAGTTTAATAAGTTGCAAGTAGTGATTCCATCTGTAGCTGAGTTGGAGCGAGTCTGTAGGCGAGGCTTAGGTGCAGAGGATATCATCTACCTGCGGGAAATCTATCAGAAATTGCTTGCGGTTTAACAGACGCTTTTGGGCTAATTAATAGCCAATTTTTTGAAGCCTTGTATGGATTTTCGTTGAATGTAGCTATGCTTCTATTCGCCAAAATTTTTCCCTCCATACCATGTTCTGAATCACTGCATCAGGAGTAAAAATTATGGGAGTTCTCAGACCACTAAACGGTTCAAAATACAGATGTATTGATGCTCATTTACATGTGGTAGATTTTCTGCAAGACACAGGTGGGCTGCAAAAGTGCTTAAAGTACATGGATAAAGCGAATATTTCCCACGCCTGTGTGTTTGGTTTACCCGTAACCAAGCTCTGGGCAAGTTGGGAGAGGAGTTCCCCAGGATATTATTTGGGAGACAACTCGAAGTGTTACTACTACAGTGCCGTTGATCCGTTCATTGCTTGCGAGTATAAAGACTTACCTCCAGAAGATCAACAACGCTTTTTCCTATTCATCGGCGGCTTCAATCCTTGTGACAAGTATGCCTATAAGCATATAGAACGAACGATTAAATATTTTCCTAATATGTGGAGTGGAGTAGGTGAAATCCTCTTCCGCCATGACGACTTAACAAACCTCACCTACGGAGAACCACCCCGCAGCAACCATCCGGCCATGGACAGCGTGTTTGAGCTATGTGCGGATCTTGACATGCCGGTTTGTATTCACCAAAACATCACTTCGGTGGGCACCAATACTTATCCAATGTGGTTGCACGAGTTGGAAGAGATGTTACAAAAGCATCCCAAGGTGAGGTTTGTTTGGTGTCACTGTGGCATTTCTCGCCGAGTTTATTCACCGGTTTATTATCAGATTGTGCAGCGTGTTCTAGAGCATTACGATCATCTCTGGGTTGATATTGCCTGGATTGTGTTCGACGATTATGTTTGTCCCAAAGGTGTACCTGATCCAGATTGGGTGCAACTGTGCGAGAAGTATTCCCATCGCATCTGCATTGGTACAGACATTGTAAATAAGTTTGAGTTCTTACCTGCAACCATTCAGAAATATGATGTCTTTTTAGATGTTCTCTCTGAAAAAGCAGCCAAGAATATAGCATTTAATACTGCTTTTAACTTATTCTCCAAAGTGCGGGCTTAGAAGAAAATAAATATACTGAAAATAATGTATATAGGACTCCTATTTGATTTTTGAAGAAGTTCAGTACAACTCAAAAAGGGTTCTTTCCTATTCCCTATTACCTGTTCCCTACTCCCCACTCCCCGCCTTGTGCAAGTAAGTTCAAAAATCAAAGCGGACTGCTATAGACGCAAAGCGTCTTGTCGTTAGATATCGCCACATTCCAACTTTTTACATTTCTTGAGAAACAGCCTCTAAGACTGAATCTGTTTTATCTGACACGGTATTATGAAATCCTGAGTATTGATCAGGGGGATGATATTAACAATTATCCGATGATTGTTAGTACCACAGATTTCAACGCAGAAGCTTATGGCTCTTATTTTATTGAACATTATAAGAAGCGCTGAAGGGGTGACTGGAGAACCAAATGAACCGATTACTGTCATCCGTACCGTAGTTCAAGACCCCTGGACAACTGAAACAGCTGAAGGTTCGTTTATCGATGTTCTGGAAGGAATAATTCGGGAATCGATTTTAAAGGTGATTGACGACATTCAAGACGAAATTGAGTAAGCTAAAGCATGTTTAAACCGATGATTGATGACTGATAACCACTGTCATCTGTTAATAAATTTTAACGTAGGGTGTGTTGTCGCGCAGCGACAACGAATCACCAACAATTAGAAAACCACACAAGTGCAGAGAACACAGAGAGAAAATTAATTTTACCCCTACTCCCTACTCCCTACTCCCCAAAAGCTAGGATAATTGAGGTTTAGACTTGATAAATTCACGCACAACTTCTTCAACAGGACGAGATTGATTATCGACTTGATAATTCATTTGTTGCATTTCTTTAGTAGAAATTAACCCAGTTAATTGATTGATTGCTGTGCGTAACTCTGGATATTTTTTCAGGATTGCTTGATTGAAGACGGGAAACGCTTCATAGGGGGGGAAATATTGCTTGTCATCTGCTAAAATGACTAAGTTTAAAACAGGAATTAAACCATCTGTAGAACTAGCTGCTATAAAATCTACTTTCTTTTCTTTTAAAGCCTGATATATTAATGTTAATTCCATTTGTTTTATATTTGCAAACTTTAGACCATAAGTTTTAGCTAACCCAGAATAGCCATCTGCTCGTTCCAGAAATTCTTGTCCAAATCCAGCTTGCCATTGGGGAGTATATTTAGCTGCTTCGGAAAGAGTTTTGATTTGCAAACGTTGAGCATCTTCACCCCGGACAATCATTGCAAAGGTACTTTCAAATCCCAAAGGCTGCATGACTTCTAATTTAAATTTTTGGCCATACTCCTGTTTAACTTTGTCATAGACAATCTGAGCATTACTAATCGGTTTTTGTTTCAAAATAGCTGTAAAAGAAGTTCCCGTATATTCCACATAGCCAGCTATTTGTCCTGCTTTTAAAGCTTCGTGACAGATAAAAGTTCCCCCTAAATTTAAGCGTCTATCAACCTTTAATTTAGTATGGGATTCAATTTGTTGAGCTAGTAATTCTCCTAAAATTACTTGTTCTGTAAAATTTTTGGAACCAATCACAATGGTTGGCGGTGTTTGCCAATAATTAAAGGCAATTAATCCCGCAAACAGTAATGTAAATATACTCAAAATAATGGCGAATGTGCGATTAATTACACTCTTTTTTTCTCCTTGCTGCGTCAGTTGCTTTTCTAGCCATCCCAAAGCAAAATCTGCCCCTAACGCTATGAAAGCGGAGGGTACTGCCCCTGCAAGAATCAATTGATTATTAACTGTAGCAATCCCGCGAAAAATAAACACTCCTAAACCACCAGCACCAATTGCTGCTGCAATAGTTGCAATTCCAATGGCAATCACTGTGGCTACCCTTACCCCTGCCAAAATCACTCCCATTGCCAAGGGAATTTCTACCTGAAACAACAATTGTCTATCTGTCATTCCCATGCCTTTGCCAGCTTCCCGAATAGCTGGATCGACACCGATGATACCTGTGTAAGTGTTGCGAATTACAGGTAAAAAAGAATATAAAGTCAAAGCAACAATTGCTGGGACAACACCAATGCCGCCAATGATGGGTACAGGGATAAGTAAACCAAATAATGCCAAACTAGGAATAGTTTGGAGAACATTAGCTATCCCCAGAATTATTTGACGAAGCTTAGTTTTGCGTGTAATCAAAATACCTAATGGAATGCCTACAAGTATAGCAATTCCAATGGCAATGCCCACCAAAAATAAATGTTCTAGGGTGTGCTGAAGAATTTCTGGGCCATACTTAATCAAGAAAAAATCTTTCATAATGTGTCTTGCACTGAACGCAGACATTGGAGAAAAGCAAGGCTTTCTGGATGTTGCGATCGCATAAATTCATCCTTCGTTCCCAATACTATCAGTTCTCCTCCATACATTAAACCAATTCTCGATGCCAAAACAAAAGCTTCTTGAATATCGTGGGTGACAAAAACTACTGTCTTACCTAATTCTCGTTGCAGTTGCCTCAACTCTTGTTGAATTTCCAACCGTGTAATCGGATCGAGTGCCCCAAACGGTTCATCCATCAACAACACAGGCGGATCGGCTGCCAATGCCCTCGCTACACCAACCCGCTGTCTTTGTCCTCCCGAAAGTTCATGAGGGTAACGCCCAGCAAATTGTGCCGGGTCTAAACCTACCAAGTGCAACAATTCATAAACTCGGCTTTTAATTTGTTTAGGCTGCCAACCTTCCAGAGTAGGAACTAAACCTACATTGCGTTCCACACTGAAGTGGGGAAACAAACCAGTTTCTTGAATTACATAACCAATTTTGCGTCGCAGTTTAATTTCATCCCATTGAGTTGTAGGAATGCCATTAAATAACACCTCGCCTTGGGTAGGTGTGAAAAGGCGATTAATTAATTTCATTGTCGTGGTTTTGCCGCTACCACTACGTCCGAGTAATACTAGTGCTTCTCCCTGATAGATGGAGAAATTAAGATTCGACACCAGAGGGCGACGGTTGCGGCTAAAGGTGACATCGCGGAATTCGACCGCGATTTGGTTATTTTGTCGCATAGTTAACAGTATAAGGCAGGGGGGCAGGGGAGCAGGGGGGCA
>NZ_JAECZC010000060.1:0-27093 GCF_016056305.1 Amazonocrinis nigriterrae CENA67
TGGGATTAAGGGGGGTGGGAGGGGTTGGGGGTGGGGTGTTTTTATCATGGTCAATTTACCGTACATGATATCAAATATAATCATGACACAAGTAAAAAAGTTTGCTCAAGCACTGTTTTAGAAGTATTTGCCAATTGATTCTCAGTCTGTTCTACTTTAAGTAGAATCGCCCTGATACAATAATCTGCGATCGCCTAATACCAATTTGCAATTGCAAGAACGCAATTCACAATGCGGTAACGATTACACAACTTAGTGTAACGATTACACAACTTAGTGTAACGGTTCCACAAGTTAGTGTAACGGTTACACGACTTAGTGTAATGGTTCCACAACTTAGTGTAACGGTTACACGACTTAGTGTAGCGGTTCCACAAGTTAGTGTAGCGGTTCCACAAGTTAGTGTAACGGTTACACGACTTAGTGTAATGGTTCCACAACTTGGTGTAATGGTTACACGACTTAGTGTAATGGTTCCACAACTTGGTGTAATGGTTACACGACTTAGTGTAATGGTTCCACAACTTGTGGTGGGGAAATAATTACAGGACTTACGCAAAAATTGCCAAAAAGGTTAATTTATCGAACCGCCCTTCGGGTTCGCCAGTTCCCCATCTCGGCAGAAGCCAAGACGGGGACTGGACTCACCAAGACGCCAAGAACGCCAAGAATTCTTAGAGGATGTTTGCAAAGTCGAAAAGTATACTAAGAACCCCTCTCCAAACCTCTCCCCGAAACGGAGAGAGGCTTTGAAACCCCCATTCCCTCGTAGGGAAGGGGGGCTTGGGGGGTTAGGTTTTTAAGATTTTGATGTTAGCAATGATACTTTTCAAACAACCTCTTAGAGTGTGCGTAAGTCCTAAATTAGTAACCAATGCCCAATGCCCTATGCCCCATTCCCTATTCCCTATTCCCCAATTTTAAATTTATCGACAGATGCTTGTAGTTGCTGTGCTAATTCTAATGTTTGTTGTATAGAGTCAGATACAATGCTAGATGAATCTGCGGTGGATTTTGAAACTTTAGCAAATTGTTTGAGCAATGATGCGATCGCTTGGGATGTTTCTGTCTGAGATGCTGTGGCTGTAGAAATTGACTGCACTAAATGATTAATTTGCTCGGACGCATCTATAATATTTTCTAAGCTGAGCTTGGTATTTTGCACAACATTAGCTTTTTCCACCACTTCGGTAGTTTCCAATTCTACAATTTTGACAACTTCTGTAGTTTCCGATTCGATGTTCTTTAAGATGTGCTGAATTTCTTTTGTTGCTTCCCCAGACTGCACAGCCAATTGAGCGATTTGTTCCACTAGGGCAGCAAAACCTCGACCTTGATTACCCATCCACGCGATTTCAACATTAGCATCGTTAGCTAACAAGTTGGTTTGCACGGCAATTTCTTGAATCAAGGAGGCAAGAAGGGCAATTTTTTGAGAAGATTGACTGAGATATTTGACTTTTTTAGCTATTTGTGCATTTATTTGTTGCAAATTCAAGATACTTTCAACAGTAGAAGCGATCGCAGCTTTGGCTGCTTGTGCTGTATCAGAGGTGGTGCTGATTAGTTCCTCTGCTTGATGGACACTATTTGCTACTACTTGAATCGAGTGATGCATATTATCTACTTCTTCAATAGCGTAGCTTATCTCTTCGGCTTGTTTGAGCGTTTCATCTGCCAATTGCTGCATGGCATCAGAGTTGTTGCCAAGGGAAACATTTAACTGTTGGGCTGTTTTTCTAACTTGAATAATAATTTGTCGTAAGTTGTCGATAATGCTATTAAAAGCATCAGCCACTAAGTTAATTTCACTGTTTGTCAGATGAACAGTTAAATCTCCTTTAATTGCTTCTTCAACTTCACCCAGAAGTTGTAGTATCTGGCTTTGCAGGTCTTCTTTAGCACGCTTTAATTCTTCTTCTCCTGGCTGGGGTGAAGCAATTTCATCTAGTACCCCAATAAAATTTATGACTTGCCCAAATGTGTCTCGTACTGGAGAAATTGTTAATTCACACCAGAACTGGCTCTCATCCTTGCGGTAACTTTTGAATATAACTTGGCATTCGCTCAAATCGCGCACTGCATTATCTAATTTTTCAAGTGTCGCTTTTTCTGTATCGCTTCCTTGCAGAAATTGGTAGTTGCGTCCTATTACCTCTTGTAGTGGGTAGCCTGTAATTTTTTCAAAAGCAGCATTGCAATATATAATTGGGTTTTCTGGTTGACGTGGGTCAGTAATAAAAATAGCCTTACTGGTTGCGGCAATGGCGCGATCGCGCATTCGTAAAACTTTTTGGGACTGCTCTAGTTCATGCAGTAGACCCGCTTGTTGTAAGGCAGTACTAACTTGAATTGCTAATTGTCTCAATAAATCAATTTCAAAGTTTTGCCAATATCGAGGTTGAGAGCATTGATGAACACACAATAAGCCCACAAGTTGATTATTAGTGATGAGCGGTGCAATTAAATTAGCCTTGATTTGAAAACCTTCAAGAATTTTCTTATGGCAATCTGTAAAACCAGCTTTGTGAATATTGTTAGTAGCTCGAACTCTACCATTTTTATACATTTCAATGTAATTTTCTCGGAAGGGGTCATTGACTATTTTCCCCAAGGTTTTGATCCAACCTGCTCCTACTGACTCGGCGATAATAGTACCACTCCAATCAGCATTGAAACGATATATAACCACACGATCAGCTTTCAATGCTTGCCGAATTTCGTGGACAGTTGTGTTGAGTACATCATCTAACTGTAGCGATCGCCGAATTTGCAAGGTAATCTGTGTAAATAGATGTGAGCCTTTAACTTGAGTGTCTTGCTGTTCTAAAAGCTTGATTTGAGTAGTCAAACGCCGATCTACAAACGAAGTCATCAGTGCAAAACCGAGAATGAACAAGGTGGCAATACCGATGGACACAGCCAGCCAAGTTAGAGAATTGTTAGTTGTCTCACTTGCAGATAATGCTTTAGGGTTGGTTGGCGTAAACATGACGCTAGCCATCCCTGTGTAGTGCATTCCAGCAATGGCTACTCCTATCAAAAGCCCACTGACAATTTTAGACCGCCGCAAAGTTTTGCCAGTCTGCATCCGTAGTTGGAATGAAATCCATAGGGTTGCAATTGAGCCTGCGATGGCGATCGCAAAAGCAAGCACAAACAGTAGAATATTATATTGAATCGTTGCTTCTATCCGTATCGCCAGCAATTGAATGTAGTGTATGAACGCGATACCGATACCTATTAATGTTCCACCAATCAGCAATTGCCAAGTACTTAAGGTTGGACGACTGGCAAAGTAAAATGTGCCTGCTGAAGCGAAGACGGCAGGCAGCATAGAGATTAGCACAGTCAACATGTTATAAGCCATCTGCATCGGCAGACTAAAGGCTAGCATGGCTACAAAATGCATTGACCAGATACCAATACCCATGACGATGGCACCGCCAATCCACCAAGCGACTTTAGCCCATGATTTGGCTGCTGTCACCCGAAAAGCCAAATCAAGAGCAGTGTATGCGGACAGAACTGCAATCACAATCGAAAGCGCTATCAGGCGCGGGTCATATGTGCTACTCATAGCTTGGGGAATTGGGAATTGGGAATTGGCAAGAGGAATAAAATTACTCCTAACCTTTGTTAAGTCTTATTTTTTAACCGACATGGCTGATATTCTATCAATTTGCATTTGTATTTGAAATTTTCCTATGTCATCTTTAAAAGTCAATGGCGTAATATCTTAACAAATAAGGGCTAAATTGATTTAGCGGGTTATTAGCAAGCATTTAGAGATTATTTTATTTATTGCTATTACAGCAGTATCTTCCTGAATTTGAAATAGGCATGATGAGATAACCAAGTCCTCACCAATTATTTGAGTTCAATTCAGTTTCAATCAGTAGTAGTTTCAATAATGGTAGTTATATAATATGACTTTTTTAGTTGCCCAAGTCGCTTGGGGAAACGGCTCTAGCTCTTTGTCCAGAAAATTTTCTTGCTTTTTTAATTGATTTTTCTAATTTTCCCACTTTTCTTACTTTTCATACTTAAAATTTTTTAATAAATTCAACTGATTCTTGAAGAGGAACTAATTTTTTTTCCTTTATATATACTTTATGATGTTACTAAAAATAGCAAATTATGATATCCTCCTACTGGTATACTAAAAAAACAGTATGAGGCTACCTGTTTAAACATTTATGTTAATAACAGAGTATTAATTTATACTTAAAGATAGCCGCTGCCAATTTTGTGCAAACAGGCGTTTGTAGCGTGTCAATGATGAATAAGAAGGGTAAAGATGAGAGGGATAGTGCTGAAGTAGCTGCTTGTTCCTTTTCCCCTTGTCCTTCTTTGGTAAAGAGTGCTTTCAAATAAACCTCAGTAAAGAACAAGGAATGAATTCAACACTTTTGAGCGATCGCTATCGCATTATTAGCGTACTTGGAACTGGTGGATTTTGTGAAACATTCTTAGCCGAAGATACACAAATGCCTTCGGGACGACGTTGTGTAATTAAGCAACTAAAACCTATTAATGATAACCATCAGGTTCACCATCTGGTACAAAGGCGATTTCAAAGAGAAGCCGCCATTTTAGAAGAACTTGGAGGAGCTTGTCCTCAAATTCCTAACCTATATGCCTACTTTCAGGCATCTGGGCAATTTTATTTAGTACAAGAATGGATTTTCGGGCAAACCCTCAGCCAAATAGTCAAACAAAACGGTTGCTTAGGCGAACGTGAGGTTATCCCCATCTTAATAAATTTGCTAAAAGTGCTGGATTTTGTCCATAGCAAAGGCATGATCCACCGCGACATTAAGCCAGACAATATTATTCTGCGTGTATCGGATAGCAAACCAGTGTTAATTGATTTTGGCGCTGTGCGAGAAACCATGGCAACAGTGATAAATTATGAAGGGAATATCACCAGTTCAATTGTCATTGGTACACCGGGGTTTATGGCGAATGAACAAGCAGCAGGACGCCCAGTTTTTGCTAGCGACTTGTATAGTTTAGGGTTAACAGCAATTTACCTATTGACAGGTAAATTGCCGCACGAATTGGCTACAGATGCCTATAGTGGGGAAACTATTTGGGAGCGGAATGCCATAAGCCCAAATTTGGCAGCAATACTAAAAAAAGCAATTCGATCTGATGTTAGGGAACGCTATCCTAGTGCAAAAGCTATGCTTGATGCTTTAAAGAGCATTGCAAATTCCGCTGCACCACAAGTATCTGCTTTTAACCAACTGTCCAGTTTGACTAATTCTGCTATCCAAGAACCTGCTGTACAAAGTAGTAAACAAAACGCAATTTTTCTTGGTAGTACTCTAGTCACAGGTGGATTAATCGGTGGTTGTGTGATTATTGGTCTTTTGTTGGCAAATTCTTATCAATTAGGTTCATATAAAGAAGTTACATCTTCCCTACTCCCGAAACAACAAATTTCAGGAAATCCTTTTTTATTATCTCCTCCATCTATAACACCACGTTCTCAAACAAGTACAACTGCTAAATCACCAATTGCCAATAGTGCTAATCTGCCTAATTCTTTTTATTTCATCCCTGATTCGACCGTCCCAAATCTGCAAACTGCTCTAGAGCGATTTCAAAGTTTACAAGCAGAAGGTTATGCTAAATCAGGGGTGTTTTGGATACCAGATTATCCCAATTTTTCAGATAAACCTTTATTTGTCGTTTATGTTGTTACATTTAAAGATCGTCCTAGTTGTATTGATTTTCTAAAAACTTATGGAATAAATAATCCAAAAGCATATTGTGCCTTTGCTAGTAAAGATCCAAATGCACCCTCCGGTCGTGAGTATTTTAAAGAAATAAAGTAAGGGAACAAAGAACAGCCCAGGTTGATCAATTGGAAGTAGGTTGCACATTTATACACAGTTTTCACAGAATCTGGAGTCAATCATGTCTTCTAAAATGGTTGTTATTTCTTTGATGGTAGGTGTACTGTTTAATGCAGCGCCAAGCGCTGATTTATTCTATGAAACTGGCTTAGAAACTTATAGTAAAAACTCTACATTGCTGGCTCAGACTACTAATACTATTGGAAAGACCTATTATGTGTCCGCTGTAACTGGTAATGACAGCAATAACGGTCTAACAACAGATAAACCATTTAAAACTATACAAAAAGGAGTAGATGCTGCTAAAGCAGGCGACACTGTGTATGTGATGAATGGTACATACACACAAGTAACGGGATCTAATAGAATTGTTTTCTTTCACCATAAAGATGGCACTCCTCAAGCACCTATCACCCTTAAGGCTTACCCTGGCCACAAGCCAGTTCTCAAGTCAAATAATATCTGGGCTATTCTGATAAGTGGTTGTTCCTACATTAATATAGAAGGACTCACACTTATAGGCCCTAAAGATAGCATTAATTTAAAGTACGCACAGCAGAAAAAAAAGGTGTTTTATGACCCTCTTACTGGAAGCTCAGGTATTACAATTGCGTCTACTGTTGTGAAAGGAACCAAGGAAATAGAAAGACGTGCCCATCACATAGCCATACGTAATAACAACATTTCTAAATTTAGCGCAGCAGGCATAGTCACAAATCTCAGTGACTACATTACTATTGAAGATAATATAGTTTCAGAAACTTCTTGGTACACATCACAAGGTACTCAAGCTATTTCCATGCTGCATAATTTAAACTTTGATAATAATACAACTGATTATAGAAATATTATCAAGGGAAACGTAGTTTATAATAACCGCAGTTTTATTCCTTGGGATGGTAGAGCAGTAATCACCGAGGGTCATGGTATTATGATAGACTCCTCCAAGCAAACTAAAGTAGGCTCTGTTAATATTCCTTATACAGGAAAAACTTTAATCTCAAATAACATTGTCTATAATAATGGAGGCTCTGGAATTGTTGCTCTTCGGAGTGCGAATGTTGATATTGTTAATAACACAACTTACCAGAATGGGCAAAGTCCTGAATATACTAAAACAGCGGGTGAGATAGATGCTATTGGCAGTTCTAACATCAAGGTTTTTAACAATATAATGCAAGCTAAGCCTAACGGATTAGTGAATAACGTCGCTGGTGCAACTCAAACCACCTATAGCAACAACTTAGTTTTTAACTCCACAAAATATAGGGGTATTGGCAGTAGGACAATTGGGAGCAAACCCTAAATTTGCAGATACATCCAAAAGTAATTTTTCTCTGTGATTTAACTACTTCGGATGGTCTGTCTCCTACTGACCAAGACAATTTGAGATTTTAAATTTGAGATTTTGGATTCAAGTCAAAATCTCAAATTTAAAAAAAGGTTTCATAACCACCACGGTTTCAACTATGGAACAAATCCAAAATCGTCAATCCAAAATTGGTTGACCAGATAAAATTCGATGGCGCTAAAGCATAATCAAACCCAGCCGCACACCAACAGTTACAGCCTCGGTGCGGGTGGAGACACCGAGTTTCTGAAAAATAGAGGAAACGTGAAATTTAACTGTATGTTCTGAGATGTGGAGGCGTTTGGCGATCGCTTTATTCCCCAAGCCGAAACCAAGCATACCTAAAACTTCTATCTCCCTTGGTGTCAAAGTTTGCACAGGGTTAGCGACAACTTTTTCCCGCATAGGTAGCAATTCGATCATATCCGGATGTAGCACCACCAAACCAAAAGCGATCGCCTCCACAGCCGCGACAATTTCTGATTCTGTGCTGGTACTAGGCAATATACCCCGCACACCAGAACGTAACGCCGCTTCCAAGTCAATATTATCGAGTTCTTCAACAATCACGATGATTCCTAATGGATATTGCTGTTCTTGGATGAGTAGCAATTTTTCCCATACTGACTGAGAATTATTGCTTAAATCTAACAACACCACATCAGGTTGTAATTGCTGAACTTCCCTTGCAAGTTCATCCAAGTTGGATGCACTCCCCACAACCGTCAACTGAGGATTACTACTCACCACAGCTGATAACCCAGCCCTGACTACAGGGGAAGTAGCAACTACCATCACCCGAATCATCTCGCCTCCACAGCAGGTTTCTCACTTCGCAAGAAAACATCAACAACAAATTGCCGCTTACCCCGCAGAACTTGTAGTGCTATTGATTTGTTAGCGTTACTGTGGAGATATCTGGCTAAGTCATCAGGTTTAGTGAATAACCGCCGTGAAACTCCCACCAGCACATCACCAACTTGCAAACCAGCAGTTTCTGCCGCACTGTTAGATAGCACAGACAACACCAATAAACCTAAACTGCGTCTGCTTAACAGCACAGGTTGCAGTGACACCCCCAGTTGCGGACGCTGATAACCACTTAAAAAGCGGACTACAGTTTTGCTAGGTATAGCCACAGCCAAATTGTTGGCAATCATCGTGTTAATTCCCACGACTCGGCCGAGACAGTCAGCCAGCGGCCCCCCAGAATTGCCAGGATAAAGTCTAATATCAGCCATGACTACACGCGGATTATTTGCAGAGATAATCCCGGTAGTCACAGCGCCAGTGTCAGCCAAAGGATTACCCACAGCTAAGACTAACTCACCCACTCGCAGCCTATCAGAATCACCGATGCTTGCAGTGTTGAGGTCTGTGGCGGCAATTTTCAGGGCTGCCAAATCCTGTTGTGGGTCAAAGCGAGTGCGTACAGCTGCAAATACGCGTCCATCAGACAATTCCACAGTTGCTTGATTGCTAGTTACCACATGGGCGTTAGTGATAATTAACCCATCAGCTTGCCAAATCACACCAGAACCGACTTCCAAAGAACCGTTTTTCACTTTCACAGTGTGATGGCGTAGCTTAGCAGCTAACACTGCCAATTCATCAGCTATGTTGGTAGTTATGCTAGTCATATTTTTGGAATTACGAATTACGAATTACGAATTACGAATTACAAATTACTCAGCAGGTCTTTCGCCAACTGCGATCGCTAACTCAATTAATGTCCCACCTCGGATAATCTGTACAGGTACGCTTTTACCAATGCGATCGCTATTATTGAGTAGTGCTAGCACATCACCTGTATCACTCACGGCAATGCTATCAAATGTCACTAAAACATCACCCAGCAACACACCAGCATTTTCAGCAGGCCCTGAAGGTTCCACATTGACCACAATCACCCCAGTAGCAGCAGGTAAATTCAGGGCTGTTTTCAGGTTTTTGGGCAAACGCACAGGTTGCATACCTACACCCAGATAGCCCCGTGTAATGCGTCCTTTGGATTGTAATTGATTAACCACGCGATCGACTGTAGCCGCAGGGATAGTTAAAGCCGTACCGCGCCGCCCCGATGTATTCATACCTACCACATTACCCGCAGCATCTACCAGTGGCCCACCTGCAAAGCCAGGGTAAAGAGAGATGTCTGGACGGATGAATTGGTCGATATTCCCGCCACTCATACTCCGCCAAGCGCCACTCACCACACTCACCGCACCCATAGCCGCCCGCAAGTCGCCTTCGCTACTTCTTGCCAGTCCCAATACTAGATGACCGACTTTGAGTGTAGTAGCATCACCAATTTTCGCCACAGGTATATCTGCGTTTTGCAGTTGGAACACAGCTATATCAGTGCTAGAGTCATGACCTACAAGCGTTACAGGTAACGTGCGTCCATCTCCTAGAGTGATAGAGATTTCGTCATAACGCTGAAGCGATTCGTCAGAGGTAACAATGATACCTTGACGCCAGTGAATGCCACTTGGGGAAATTCGTGTACCAGCGTTAACTGCAACTACAGAACTGCCAGCTTGTTCTACGGTGTCAGCTAAACTGTTGGACAAAGCCAGTAATGAGGACATAAAAATTCTCCGCAAACGTTTCTGGATGCTCATATCGTGCCGTTTTATGCTGATATACGGCATCAGAAAAACGGGGAGAATTCACCCTAGAAAAATGGCTAGTACTGAGGTTGCAGAAGTAAAATAACCATTCTGTGGCATACTAAGTGATGTTTGATTTTAGTGCCTTGGTGGTAAACAATTAAAGAACCACACAAGACTCTAAGACATAAAACGTTTCTATTCGTTCTGGGCTACACAGTTCATGACGACCACTTTGTACTAGGCTAATTTTATTTTTTAATTAAAAAATAATTAATTTACTGGTTTATGATTAATAACATTAGACTTTGGATTGAAGCTTGTAAAGAGCTAGAAATTAATTTTGAATTTATTCATCCTAATCAAAACCTAATTAAATTAATAATAAATAATAAAAATTATTATTTTGCTAATTATGATACACCTTTTGTATCTAAAATAATTAGTGAGATGTTTCAATACAGGGACTATACTTATCACCTTTTAAAGGGTATAGTCAATGTCCCTAAAACAAAGGCTTTTTTATCCCCTTTTTGCCAAGACCCACTATATAAAGATTGGGCATATTCTGAATACAGAGATATTGACTTTCTTGTAGAAGAAATCAATCAAACCTTTTCTCTACCAGTAATTATTAAGAAAACTGCTAAATCTTCGGTTAATAATGTGTTTATATGCCATGATAGGGATAATTTGAGAATATCACTAGAAAAAATTTATCAATTTAATAGTGACAAATATAATAACTTTGCCCTTGCTAGCGAATATATTGATATTAACCATGAGTATAGGGCTATTATTTTTAATAACGAATTGTTTTTAGTATATGAAAAAAGTAGACTAGAGCCTCACTTGAGCAGTGATCTATCTCCAACAGACTGTAAAGTATCAAAATATGTATATATAAACAATGAAAATTTAATTGATAATATTAATAATTTTATTCAACCAATTTTCAAAAAAATTCCCATCAGTTATGGTCAGTTTAATATTGCTTTGGACAAAAACGGTGAATATTGGTTAACTGAGATAATTCCTCATCCTAATTTTGATAGCTTCATCAAGAATAATAGTGAACAAATTATAGTAGATATGTTTAAGAGAATGCTAATTAGTTTAGGTAGTGAATAATATCTACTTTTATTAAATGTAAATTTAAATTTAGGATGTGACAATAAATAATAAATCATATTATTTATTAATAAGCGTGAAATACATCTCAACACCTGACCTTAGTAAAGAAAGCGAAGATCAAGTACAGGTTTAGCGCATTTATAAAACGCTATACTCAGCTATAAATGCTGCTTTCACTAGAGTATTGACTCTCATAAAAAATTAAGCTAAATTTATCAATTAGTAAAAATATTCTTAACTTAATGCTTTATGAATAATAATATTAGACTTGTGATTGAAGCTTGTAAAGAATTAGATATCTATTTTGAAATTATCCATCCTACTCAGAATTTGCTGAGACTCATAATCGGTGATAAATACTTTTATTTTTATAACTCTTGTACACCTTTTATAACTGATTCTTCAATTGGTAAACTCTTTAAAGATAAAGAATATACTTATTTTTTATTAAAAAATACAATCAATGTCCCTAAGACTAAGGGATTTTTATCTCCTTTTAGCGAAGCCAGATTCAAAAAATATTTGTTATTTGAAGATATAACTTCTATTTTACAAGCAATACAAAAAGATTTCATTATGCCGCTAATCATCAAAAGAAATTCAGGTAGTGGTGGAACTAATGTATTTTTATGTCACAACGAAGAGGAAATTGAATTATCTCTCAAGCAAATTTTTGATATGAATAGTAAAGATTATGATTATATTGCTCTGGCTCAAGAATATATTGATATAGCTCATGAATATAGAGCTATTATTTTCCATAACGAACTACTGCTACTGTATGAAAAAAGTAAAGCTGAAGCTAAATTTGTCGGTAATCTATCTCCCTTGCACTGGGAAGGTGCCAAAGCTGTACACATAACAGATCAAAATGTAATTTATGCTATTGAAAACTTTATCAAACCAATATTCAAAGAAATTCCAGTTACTTATGGCGGTTTTGATATAGCTCAAGATAAAAATGGTAAATATTGGTTAATTGAAATCAATTCTTGCCCTAAATTTGATATTTTTATCAGAGACAACAACGAAGCAATTATACTAGAAATTTTAAAAACAATGTTAAAAAAATTAAAGTAAATTATTGACCTTGATATAAAATTAGGCTAATTTCACTATTTAACCAATAAAATAAATTTATTAATTGATGCTTACAAATATTAGACTCTTGTTAGAAGCTTGCAAACATTTAAATATAGAATTTAAATGTTTGCATACTAATGATAATTTGGTTAGAGTAGTCATTAATCAAAAACCGTATTATTTTACTAATTTTTCTACTCCTTTTCTTCCTCAATCAATTAGTCAAATATTTAAAGACAAGGACTACACTTATCACCTTTTCAAGGATAAAGTTAATGTCCCTAAAACCAAGGCTTTTCTATCACCTTTCTGTGAAGATAAGTATAAAATATATTTGGAACATCAGGATATTGACTCGATTTTAGAAGCAATACAAAAAACATTTGTGTTACCTGTAATCATCAAAAGAAATTCGGGTAGTAGTGGAACTAATGTATTTTTGTGCCAAAATATAGAACAAGTTAGATTTTCTCTAGAAAAAATTTTTGATGTTAACAGTAAAGAATATGATTACGTTGCACTTGCTCAAGAATATATTGATATCGTTCATGAATATCGAGCAATTGTTTTTAAAAACAAATTGCTGCTATTGTATGAAAAAAGTAAAGCTGAAGCTCAATTTATTGGCAACCTCTCTCCATTACACTGGGAAGGTGCAAAAGCTATACATATCACAGAGACAAGGGTAGTTTCTGCAATTGAAAACTTTATTAAACCAATTTTTCCAGATTTTCCCATAGATTATGCTGGGTTTGATATAGCTCTAGATAAAAATGGTAAATATTGGTTAATTGAAATCAACTCTCACCCTAATTTTGATATTTTCATTAGGGATAACAATGAACGAATTATTGTAGAAATGTTTAAAACAATATTGCAAAATTTAAGTTGATAATTAAGAAAATTGTGATTGCTCATGTTGATTTGATTAAATTAACCTCAGTTCGGGTTAAGAAGATTTTATCGAACCGCCCTTCGGGTGACGCTCGCAAGCTCGCTACCGCTGCGCTAACGCCAGTTCCCCATCTCGGCAGAAGCCAAGACGGGGACTGGACTCACAGAGGCACAGAGATCACAGAGTTATGAGAGTTTGAGAGATGTTTTGCGTAAGTTTTAGGAGTTTCAGCCAACGATAGAATCATGGTTTGGGCTTATCCCGAACTCAGGTTAAATTCTTAAAAGCTAACTCTAGCGCTTTGAGTTGTGCTTGTGCTTTATTGAGAGACTCGTGCCATTCTTTTTGTGGATCGCTATCTGCAACAATGCCAGCACCAACTTGCCCCCAAACAATAGCATCTGATGTAGAATCACTGATATTAGTATATAAAAGCGTGCGAATCAAAATATTTAAATCGAGGTTTCCCCGCCAATCTAAATAACCGCAAGAACCATAAAATAAATTGCGTTTTACGGGTTCGAGTTCTTCAATAATTTCCAGACAACGAACTTTAGGACAACCCGTAATCGTACCCCCAGGAGATACTGCTCGAATCAAATCTACCGCGTTATAGTTTGGCTTTAGCGTACCAATAACGTTGCTAACAAGATGCATAACATGGCTGTAACGTTCAATGGTGAGAAGTTCATCAACCTTTACAGTTCCCCACTCGCAAACTCTACCGATATCATTACGCTCTAAGTCAACAAGCATAATATGTTCGGCTCTTTCCTTGGTGTTAGCGATTAATTCTTGCGCTAACTGTTCATCTTGGGTAGGGGTGACACCACGCGATCGCGTTCCCGCAATTGGTCTAGTCTGAACTTTCCTTCCTGACAACTCAATTAACCGTTCTGGCGAACAACTGATAATTGCTCCCCAAGGTGTTCGCCAATAACTTGCAAACGGGGAAGGATTAATTTGCTGCAAAGCTCGATAAATTGACCAGCTATCAACAGGAGTATGCGCTTCAAATCGCAATGATAAATTAGCTTGAAAGATATCGCCAGCTTGAATATATTTCTTAGCTTGCTGCACCGCCTTGATATACTCTTCCTGAGACATTTGCAAAGTGGGAGTCACAGGTTGATTTTTATCAGTTGGTGGGAAATTCTGGATTTTTCTATCTCCATCTCCTTGCTTTAGCTGACATTCCATCGCATCGAGTTGAGCAGCATTTGTTGTAGCTAACCAGAGAATTTGTTGTTGATGATCCAGCACTGCAAATGATTCTGGTTCATACCAGTAAGCGATTGGGAAAGGAAGCGGATCAGCTTTCAGTTGGGGAAGTTGCTCGATTTCCCATGCTAAATCATATCCCAGCCATCCCAGCCAACCACCTGTAAAGGGAAGTTCAAAAGGTATAGTCGAGTCTGCTGCTTGTTGGGGTTGAGTGTTGAGCAGACGGCGAAGAAAAGGTAAAATTTCTCCTACAGGCGGTGTCCACAGCTGCGGTTGACCATTGATGTAGCGAGGAGAACCTGCACAAATGGAATATCGAGCCAGCGAGGTGTTTGATGTCCCTGGACTTTCTAAGAGGGTGGCAATGTTTTGACGACAATCACCAGACAATGATTCAGTATTTTTACTGCGATTGAGAAATAGCGCTGCAAAAACTTGTGAACCACTGCGTTGAGCCAGAGGTAACTTGCGCCAATGCCAAGGTTGTATCCGTTTCATCATTGATACCTGGCTAAATTTTCGTAGAGCGTAGACGCAAAGCGGCTTGTCGCCAGACATCGCTTGCGTATTCTCACAACACCTTACTGAAACTGGTGTTTCATCCCACTGCTTGGGGTGCAGAATGTTTGCGATCGCAATATTTACATCTACTCGGTGGTGAAAACTAGCCTTGTGTTGAGAGAATCTCTTGGCAATTTGAGCCATTGTCTGTTTTGTTACCGGATGAATCCAATCAGGCACCAACAGCGCTAAAGGTACGGCTACGTAAGCGTAGCGCAGGATATCTGCGGCTGGTAATTCTAGCTCTTGCGTTGACAGAATCTCTTGGTCGTAAAGTACAAGGTCTAAGTCAAGACTACATTTAACTTTACCTTCCTCTCCCCGAATTCGCCCTAAACTATCTTCTATGGAGCGCAACACTTGCTCGTGTAGGTCTAGTGGTGGTAAATTTGTCTCTATAAGGCAAACGCCATTAAGATACGGTAAGCTAGTAGCTTTCCCAACGGCTGGGTTTTCGTATACTGGAGATACAGTTAATATTTGTACCTGTTGACTCAGAGCTTTTAACCCCTCAATCAAATTGAACTTTGCTTCATAGTTAGAACCAAAAGAAATTACAGCCAAAAACACTTACAGTAATCCTAAATAAATTGTAAACTTCTCGTTTGTTAAAATTAACAATCTGTTTCATCTCGACTTGAGGTATTTCTGGATAGTATGCTTATTGACTAAAAATAGCCAATTAGTGCCATAGCAGAGTTTGTCAAGCTTATATTAAGTTACAATACCTTGGTCAATTTACGAATAGTTAGCTCAGATATTGCACCAGATTTATCCTCTCCCAATAAATAAATTTCCGAGGCTAAAAGCACAAGTAAGCTAAAGCTTACTAAATATAAATTTCAATCCGTTTTAACGGACTTTAACTATAAGCCTTGAACAGGCATACTCAGGGGGAGGTGAAAGATATGAATGTGCCAATACGAATAAAAATCAGGACTTACGCAACTGGCACAAATATTTTCTGCGATGGCAATCAATAGTCAAGAGTCAAGGGTCAAAGTTCAGGTTTTGTTGACTTTTGACTTTTGACTTTTGACAACCCAAACGAAAAAAATATGACACTTGCGTAAGTACTAAAAATGTATTTACTTGAAAGTTTTTACTCAGCACAAGCGCATTTTTACCGCTAAAAGTCTGGCTAGAATTGGTTTTTGCATTTATAATTTTTAGTAGCTTATCTATTTTTTTTGATTCTTCCGTCAAATAATTCTTCTATTAATTCACTTACTTGCTCTAAAGAATTCAAAACTCGGTAAGCTAAACTTGTGATTTTAGGAGATGGCTGTTCTATATCCGGAACCATAATAGGACACATCCCAGCTATAAAAGCTGCTTCCACACCTACAGATGAATCTTCAAAAACCACGCACTGCGAAGGCATCACATTAATTCTACGGCTAACTTCTAGAAAAATATCTGGAGCAGGCTTGCCAAAAGCAACATCTTCACTAGTTACAATTGTTGTAAAGTATTGGTGAATAGCAGCATCAGTTAAGCGTCGGATTGTTCTAACGCGAGATGTTCCGGTTGCCAACCCTATAATCACACCTAAGTTGCTTAGCCTATCTAGCAAATCTAATACACCTGCTTTTGTTGGTAAACCTTCTCTTATTTCTCGCTCATCTCCAATTTTAATACGTTGTGCTGTCACAGACTCAAAAGGAAAGTCTTCTCCATATCTTTTTTTCAACATTTTTTCTCGCCATGACAAATCTCGACCAATAAATTCATTGTATAAATCATTGCCCATCACATAGCCATGACTTTCTAGAGCTTGCTTCCAAGCCCAACGAGCAATGCTTTCTGTATCAAAAAGCAAACCATCCATGTCAAAAATTGCGGCTCGTATCACTGGTGATACACTCATAATAATTAGTAATTCCTAATTCAAACTACTTCAAAAATTTTATTAACAGCAGTATCCAATCTCTTATCATATTCGTGAAAAATACATACTTTCTAATTTGCCATCAGTGTTTTATTTAACAATTAACGCTGTTAATTGTTTTTGTGTATAATATGTAACAATTATAAGTTATTGTGAGCATCGTTTATATCTGTATGTCTACCGAATTTTTGATTGACATTTTTACTGAAATGAATTTTCAGAATAAAGTTGATAAAAGCAGTTGAGAACAATCGGGTATCACTTATAGAATCAAAATATTCAAATCAAAACTATACTAAATAATAATGTACCTCAATTCCAGAGAATTAGAAACAAATGTCCTAAGTTTATCTAGTAAATTGCCTTTATATGGTAAGAGAATTCTAGTGACAGCACCAAGAAACTATGCTTTGAGATTGTCTGAAAAAATCATTCAAAAAGGTGGTTTACCAATTTTATTGCCTGCTATTGAAACCTGCTATCTAGCAAATTACACTGAGTTAGATACTGCCCTCAGCAAAATAGACACATTTGATTGGATTGCCTTTACAAGTAGAAATGGCATCACTGCATTTTTTCATCGTATGCATGATTTGGGTATTCCCACATCCGTGCTACAAAATTGCCAATTGTCTGCTTTGGGAAAAGACTCAGAAAGCTTATTGTCTTTTTGCAATAAAATAGATTTAATACCAGCAGAATCTAGCCCCAGAGGAATTGTATCAGAATTAGCGAAAATACCTCACATTTCTCAGCAAAAAGTGCTGATACCTGCACCAGAATTTGTTGGTATACCTGAACCTAATGTTATCCCAAACTTAGTTTCAGATTTGCAGAAGTTAGGTATGGAAGTAACTCGCGTTCCTACCTATCTCACACAGTGTTTAGACAAAAATATTTATGCAGTTGAATTAAATCTAATTCGTCAAGGGATGATAGATATAATTGCTTTTAGTAGTACAGCAGAAATCGAAAGCTTTTTGAGAATGGTCAACTCACCAAGCGATTATCAAGACTGTCTTATTGCTTGCTTTGGCCCTTATACAGCTGCTAATGCTCAGAAATTGGGCATAAATGTCTCTATTATGTCAAAAGATTATAGCTCATTTGAAGGATTTGCAGACGCGATCGCTGAATTTTTTACTCTGCCATCAAAATAAGAAATTCTATTCCCTATTCCCAATAACGCCATTTGCGCCGCTGTCTGGCGAAGGAACGCACTGGCTCCTCAATTTCCCATTCTTCAAAAAATCAGTTTCTGGAATTACTACCGAACAAGCAAAAAAGCACCTTTAGAGAGAATTAGTGAGCTATGAAAGTGTGGTAGCGTTCAATCAAATACAGCATTTTCAATTAAACATATACAGCAGCAAAATGCTAAATTGGCTGGAATACAACCAACCAAAACTGCTGTATCTATCTGCCGACATAATACTAATTTTCTGAAAACTTGGAGGTAGCGAAACAAATGGAATTTGATTTTACAACTACTTTAGGGCTAATGGCAGGAGTATTAACTACAATTGCCTATTTACCTCAACTTATTAAAACTTGGAAATCTAAATCGGCTGAAGACCTTTCTTGGAGTATGCTGATTATTTTGTGTATAGGTATTATTTTGTGGTTAATTTATGGCGTTTCTGTTCATGATTTACCTATCCTTGCAGCTAACATCGTTACTTTAATTCTAGCTTCTGTGATTTTGGTGCTAAAGATCAGGTATAAGTAACTACAATCACTAACCACTGTACAATGTGCAGTAGTAACCCAGGCGAAACTCTAGACTACCAGTTGCCTAAGAAAAATGTAAGAAGCATCAGTAGTTGACAATAAGTTGACAATAAAAAGCACTCCCCTTTTGAGAGAGCGCTTTTTGTTTAGCTAAACAACATGACTGTCAGATACAAGCAGAAACTAGCCAGCTGATGCTAGATTAACTTTCACAACTTTGTTCTTTTTTCCTTCGACTTTAGGCAGTGTTAGATGTAAAATTCCATCTTTATATTCTGCACTAACTTTGGTATTTTGAATTCGAGTCTGTAAAGGAATAACGCGCTCGAATTTACCATATTGGAATTCGCTCTTAATTACACCTTTTTCTTCAGTTTTAGTTTCAGACTTCCGTTCACCACTGACGTAGACTGCTTTGTCTGTAACTTGTATATCTAAGTCTTTGACTTCGATTCCTGGAAGCTCTAGTTTGAGATGAATTGCGTTTTCAGTTTCTTCTAATTCAGCAGCCGGGACTCTAGATAAGCCTCTTTCAACAAACGCAGATAGTAACATATCCTCATCAAATAAACGATTAAGTTGGCGTTGCAGCGTATTGATTTATTGCCAGGAATTCCAACGTACTAGTGCCATATCTATTCCTCTTATAAGTAGTATTCTTCAGCAGTTCAGGTTATTAATCTTTGATTTGTTTTTATAGTATTCAAAAATCCAAGTGGTGTAAATTCGGTTTTTTCAACCCAATTATGATGATTGCCGAACAAGAGTATTCACAAAATCTCAGGTAGAGTAAATAACATCTTGATGGTTCGGTAAACTCTACAAAACTAAAGTTGCAGATGATCAGGTACTGGTATTAAGTAAACCACTACAAGACTCATATTTGATTTTTGAAATACAGATAGGGTGATCAAAGCCCACCAGGTCAGCAAAATAAAATCTAGTTGTTGTAGAAATAGCAGAAATAATTAGTTTGTTACCTGTAGATTTGATTTAGCAGAGATGATGAAATATCACTGCTTTCACTACATACTAATCAAGTATCCATAACAAATATGTTAACTAGCTGGATTTATCTCATCCTAGCAATTGTTTTTGAAGTGTCTGGCACAACTTGCATGAAGTTATCAGAAGGATTCACTAAAATAATTCCTTCAATATTAATATTTGTATGTTATGGAATTTCTTTTAGTTTATTAACTCTTTCTCTCAAAAGATTTGAAGTGAGTGTTGCTTATTCTGTTTGGTCAGGGTTAGGAGCTACCCTAATTGCTAGCATTGGTATTATTTTATTTCGTGAATCTATGACACTGAGCAAATTTGTATCTATGAGTTTAATCATCATAGGGGTAATTGGTTTAAATTCAGGAAAATAAATTTGATTGATGATTAATAGTAAGACTGGTTCTATGTGATATCGTGCTTGATGTACACAGGGGCAATACCCTATGAATTGCCCCTACAGCGCTTACTTTGCTAGTTACTGATAAGGTAGTTCAATGATAAATTCAGTACCTTCCTCAGAAGAAGAAACAAAGCTGAGCTGACCACCATGCTTATCTACAATAATTTGATGAGCAATTGATAAACCTAATCCTGTTCCTTTATTCACTGGTTTAGTAGTAAATAAAGGTTGAAAAAGCCGCTGTTTTACATCTTCTGTCATACCTGTGCCATTATCAGCAATACGAATAATTACACTTTTATCATCAGACTGTTCAGTTGTAATTTTGATCCAAGGCTGAAATTGATGATCCGATTTTTCTAGATCTTCTTCAACTGCATCAATGGCATTAGCCAGCAAGTTCATAAATACCTGATTAATTTGCCCAGGATAGCACTCTACTTCTGGCAAGTTGCCATATTGTCTAATGATTTCAATTTCTGGACGAGTTCCTATAGCTTTGAGCCGATGCTGTAAAATAACCAGAGTACTATCAAGCCCCAAATGTAAATCAGCAAAAATTTTTGTATCAGCATCCAGGCGTGAAAAGTTTCTCAGCGATATAGAAATCTCTTTAATTCGCTGAGTACTTAACTTCATGGAATCGAGGAGTTTCGGTAAATCTTCAAGTACAAATTCAAGATCAAGTTTTTCCAGTTCTTGTTGAATTATCGGTATTTCTGGACAATATTTTTGATAAAGTTTCACAGCTTGGGACAGAGAATCCACATATTCATAAGCAGGAGCAAGATTACTAATAATGCATCCAAGAGGATTATTTACTTCATGTGCTACTCCTGCAATTAACTGACCAAGCATAGATAACTTTTCTTGTTGTACAAGCTGTACTTGAGCCTTTTGTAAAGCTGCGGTACGTTCTATAACTCGCTCCTCCAAATCTTCAGTTAGCTGCACTAATTGAGCATTTTTTTCTTCAAGGATTTTTGTGAGTTCTCGTAGTTGTAAATGTACTTTGACTCGTGCTATTACTTCTTCTTGCTCAAAAGGTTTAGTAATATAATCTAAGGCTCCCAAAGATAGCCCTTTGACTTTGCTATCTGTGTCGGTCAAAGCAGTCATAAAAATGATTGGAATATCTTGAGTTAAAGGGTCTGCTTTTAACAAATTACAGGTTTCAAATCCATTCATTCCTGGCATTTCCACATCTAAGAGGATCAGGGCAGGATGTTCTTGTTTTATTTGCTTGATAGCACTTTCACCATCAACAGCTAGCCGCACTTTAAAACCTGCACTTTTTAATGATTCTTTAAGAACAGATAAATTGGTAAGATTGTCGTCCACAATTAAGATAAATTCTGTGGTCGATGTGAAATTCATGCTTTTAAACCTTCAAAATGAAATTTGTTAAAAAATCAGCCAAAAAGTAAATATAAGCTAGCAATTTTTGATATATTTGGAAATGAAATCTTGAACTTGTTTGACCTGACAAGCATCGGACATTTGAATTAATTTCTCTACAAACTTGATCAAGTTGATATCTTGCTCTTTTAGCTGTTCTGCTATTGCTGTAACTTCGTCTAAATCACCTTTTTGAGCAAGGTCATTGAGTTGAGCAAGTATTTCTATTGGAGGAGGTATAATTTCAGAAGAGCCAACTGGGGAATTTATTTGTGTTTCCTCATTTTTGAAAATACTTTCTGATCTATCCTCATAAATCCATTGTAGTTGTAGATATTTTTGGAGAATTTTTAGTAAGCTATCAGCCTGCACCGGCTTTGGCAAAAACTCATTAGCACCAGCTTCTAAACTCTTAAACTGGTCAGCATCAAATACACTAGCAGAAGATGCAATGGCTATTATTTTTTGGAGTTCAGCAGACTGATGTAACTGTTTAATTAGCTCAAAACCGTGCATTACAGGCATTACCAAATCGGTGATAATTATATCGGGTTTAAATGTCTTAGCTTGTTCTAAACCTTCTTGCCCATTACTGGCTTCAGCAACTGTAAAACCAATTGGTTCAAGTAGATTGACAATCACAGAGCGATTTTCCCATTTATCATCAACTACTAACACTCTTCGTTTGGCTCCCTGATACCCAACAATAGTACCGTAGAGGGAAACTCTTGATGTTTCTGCCCACTCTTGTGCTTCCTTTAATGGGATATCAAACCAGAAAGTACTTCCTCTGTGAGGTTCGCTTTCTACTTCTAACTTACTATCAAAGAGTGAGATAATTTTGTGGCTAATTGCTAATCCTAAACCAGTTCCTTCAGCTTGCTTTTTGATATCACCTACTTGTTCAAAGGGAACAAATATTGTCTGTGATTGCTCTTTAGTCATGCCCACACCTGTATCTTGGATTTGAAAGCGAATTATCCAAGTTGGGGTAGTAGAGGTTTTTTGTTGTTGAATTGCTTGCTTTTCAAGTACCTTGACACTAAAAGTTACTTTACCAGCATCCGTAAACTTAATGGCATTACTGAGTAAGTTAATTAAAACCTGGCGCAATCGTTTTTCATCTGCACAGACACCCTGCGGAAGTTGAGAATCTGCTTGGTAAATAAATCCAATACGTTTTTGTTCAGCGCGAATGCGACAAATTTCTGCAACTCCTTGTAGAAAAGCGAGAAAATGAAAATCTTGAGGATAGAGTTCCATTTTCCGGGCTTCAATTTTTGAAAGGTCTAAAATATCGTTAATTAAAGTTAGTAAATGAGAACCACATTGATATATGACTTCAACTCCCCTGCGACCTTTTTCTGTTAAAGGTTCTGAACGGCGGAGAATTTGGGAATATCCTAAAATACCATTCATGGGCGTGCGTAGTTCGTGACTCATATTTGCCAAAAATTCACTTTTGGCATTACTAGCAGCATCTGCTGCTTCTTTGGCTGCTTTGAGTTCTAGTGTGCGTTGTTCAACACGCTGTTCTAGTTCTTGATTAGTCTTTGCTAAGTCACTAAAGGATTGACGCAACTGCTGTGCCATTTGGTTGAAAGACTTTGCTAATACTCCCAGTTCTGTGATTTGCCCGATTTCAACCGTTTGGTCTAATTCTCCATTGGCGATCGCAGCCGAAGCTGCATTTAAACGTAGAATAGGATGGCTAATCCAGCGAGAAGTAAAGATACCAACAATACAAGTCAGTCCTAAAGCTCCTAGACATAACAAAATTGTACTGTGGGTATTGGCATAAATGTGTTCCATAAAATCTGATTCTGGCACTACCACAACAATCAGCCAATCAATACCTTTACCATCTTGTAAAGGTAATACTTGTACAAATTGTCGTTCACCATTTAACTGAAATTCTAGTTGTTGGCTGTGATCAATGGTGCTGAGATTGATAGAACGCTGCAAGTATTGGGCTGTAGAGCTAATTATCAGATTATTGGCTTTTGAAGCATTGATGAGTTCTAAATCATCACCTTTGCTTGCAAATGATTTTTGAATAATTGAACTAGCTATTAAATTTCCAGAACGTTCGATGATAAATGTCTGTCCGGTGCGACCAATTTTTAGTTGTTTGAGGAATTGATGAATTTTTTGAATATCAAATAAATTGTTGATAACTCCTATAAGTTGACCTGTTTCACTGTAGATAGGATGGCTCAAAGAATTTGCTATGGATGAATTAGTAACACGCTTAAACAAAGGAGACCAGACAGGTTTCTTCGCTTGCATCACAGCTTTATACCACGGCCGAGTCCGGGCATCGAATTGTTTTGTCTCAATTAACTTGATTCTTCTGCCTTGACTATCAAGGCTATAAATATTTAATTTTGGTGCTGTAGTTTTATCTCGATATTTGAGAACAATTCTACCATTGACCTCACGTTCAATCCCTACAGAATCTCCTTGAGGGTTAGTAAATTGAATGAATTGTACTGTATTTTGTTGTACCAAACGCCAAAAGTAACGCTCCAAGACTAAATAATCAGTTAAACTGATTCCACCGCTCTTGATACTAGCCGCAGTCACTTCATTAATGCGCCGAGGTTCGTTCAAATAACTCTCAATTTGCTGTTTAATGCGATCGCTTGTCTCACTCTGTAATTGAGTTGCAACGTCATTAACAGCTTGTTGCCCGTTGCATATAGAGAGCCATCCTATCACCCCAACAGCAGCAAATACTTGCAGTATGAACGGTACTACCAAAACCAAACGTAGTGAAACTGTTTTGCCAAACTTAATTGTAGAGTTACTCACTTACTGTTGATACCATTCTTAAACTTTAAATCTTATTGTTCCCTTTGTTTGAGATTTTTTAACAATGCTTGCCTAGCTGAGGCTGAAAATAATAGCAGCGATCGCCTCAAATAAAAAATACCTTGTCTACATCAAAATAGACAAGGTAAAAAACATGTAAACCAACAAGGACTTATACTAGTCGTTACTTTTGAGGGAAGGAGGAGTTATGACTATTGCTACCACAAGAGCAGCAGCAAACTCTCAAGAGAGCAGACCAAGCACAATTCACTGTGTGAAAATTGCTTTAAATGCTCTAGCTATAATCAATCTTGGACAATTAAGCCCGCAATTCATTTACAGTTATTACTGTAGCAGAGACAATCTCATGAATGTAGCCAAATTGGCTGTTTTTTATCAGAATTGGGAATTGGGCATTAGGGAGGCAGTGCGTTGCAGAGGTCTCCCCCCTTGCCCCTAATCCCCAACGCCACTTGCTTCAAGTCGGGAAACCCGTCCAACGCAGTGGCTCCTCCCTACGGTCGCGGGGGCCCCGAAGTTTCCCGTTGTAGCAACTGCCGTCATTGAGCATGGAAAATTAAGAATTATCTCCCTCTTCTCCCCTGTTGCCCCTAATCCCCAACGCCACATGCTTCAAGTCGGCAGAGCGCGATAGCGCAGTGGCTCCTCACGAGCGGTCGTGGGGGCCCCGAGTTCCCCTGCTTCCTACCTCAAGCAGCAATTTGGAGTGAACTACTAAGCGTAAAAGTGCATAAAACAATGGCAGCAAACCTATGGAGAAAATGAATAACACTCAATTAACTACATTAGCAAGGTATTAATATGAACAAAATACTGGGATACCAATCCTGTATGAAAATCTGCCTCTAGAACTTACGCAAAACTACACCCTGTAGAGGCAATTCATGAATTCATCCTACGTAAATAAACTGCAACCACACATAGAAATAGTAGAACTACGCTAAAGTAAAGATGAAATGAGGTAAAAACTTGATTTTTACCTCCTCTCCTTGTCAGAAAAGTATTACAACATTTATTAAACTTACGTTAATTTCATTCTGTATTTAATAATTCAGGAGCAAGAAAGAAGTTATCGTGAGGAAATTTTAGTATCATTCAGTTACCATTTCTTAATCCTAAATCGGTATGTCTCCACTTGGTGTTGCTACCAGTCACTCAACTCATGTTCTAGAAATAGGGGAAACAAAACTTTGGCTGTTGCTAGTGGGAGTCAATCAATACCAAGATGAGAGGCTACCCTCATTGTTATACTCAGCTGTTGATTGTCAGGGTTTAGCAACAGCTTTAGCAGATGCAACTCCAGGATTTCCTCAAACCCAAAAGTGGGTTCACCACGATTTTGCCGTTCATTTACCCACGCTTGCCAATGTGCGTGCTAGTTTAGACAAAATTAGTGCTGCTGCTCAACCAGAAGACACGATTTTATTTTATTTTTCTGGACACGGAATGCTAGAGCCAAATTCCCAGCAAGCAGTTTTGTGTCTAACAGATACTCAAACAGACAACTTACTTCACACAAGTTTAGGGTTACAAGAGCTTTTACAATTTTTAGGAAATAGTGGAGTACAAACTCAGTTAGTGTGGCTGGATGCTTGTCATAGTGGTAGCATGACATTCCGAGGAGCTAGAAGTGACACAACAGTAAAATCCTTGCCCAACCCTACACCCCAGATGGTGGAATTATTACGCCAACGGGCAAAACAAAGTAAGGGATTTTATGCCTTGCTTTCCTGTGATACTAATCAACAATCCTGGGAATTTCCCGAACTAGGACATGGAGTCTTTACTTATTATTTGATGCGCGGGTTGCGGGGTGAAGCAGCTGACGCACAAGGCATCATTGATGCTGATGGACTTTACCGTTATGTTTATCACCAGACGCGGCAATACATTGAGCAAACTAACCAGCAATTACGGCTGATTAATCAACAAAATAAAACTAGAGGCGACACCAAGGTTTACTTTGAATATCCCCAGCAAACTCCCAAGCGAATTGTTGAAGGAGTCGGAGAAGTTATTCTAGGATTAAAACCAGCGGTTGTGAAATCATCACATCCGCGACAGGCGCTAATCATAGAGGGACTTAACATCAATCAGACTACCCTTGCTTTGAGCAAATTACTAAGCGCTGTTGGTGGTTTCGAGTTAGAGTATTGGCCGCGGCAGAACAATACTGTTAAAGATGTACGCGCAGCTATTCAACAGTGTTTACACAGTAGGGGCGTACAGATGTACGCCCCTACTCAACGCAACCTTGAAACTTTTGCCACAGTACTTTTATATCTGCGTGGGCGACTTGAGGAACAAGAAGCTGACGAACCCGCATTAGTATTAGCAGAAGATATCCGTCTCAGCCGTTCCTGGTTAAGGCAACAGTTGCGGCATTCTCCTTATGCTCAACAAATCATTATTTTAGATTGTACTGTGGGAGCGCAAGTAGGGGCAAACAGCTGTCCGCCCCTACAGGAATGGGTAGAAGACTTGCAACTTGGTGCTGAGCAGGGACAATGTATAATTGCTGCCCACTCATCTAAAGATAATCCTGAACAATTCGCTCATGCGTTGTATTCTACACTACAAGCAGCCCAGCAACAACCTGGCTTCTCAGCAGCCGCTTGGATTACGCAACTACAATTGTTCTGTGCAAATAAATTACCTCTAAATATCTGGCTATCTGGTACGCAAGGTGTAATTGAAGTTATACCTGCCAGCACTAGCAATAGGAGCATTCAACATAGAAAAGCGATCGATTTAGGAATTTGCCCTTATCAAGGATTGCAAGCTTTTGGTGAAGCAGAAGCTCAGTATTTCTACGGTAGAGAAACTGTAACGCAGCAACTAATTAGCGACTTGGCTGTCAAGTCATTTATTGCTGTGGTGGGAGCCTCCGGGAGTGGTAAATCTTCCGTGGTGCAGGCGGGTTTAATGGCTCAACTACGACAGGGTAAACAGCTACCAGGTAGCCAAGATTGGTGGCTGAGAAGCTTTCGCCCTGGTGTAAATCCCCTAGAATCTTTATCACACCGCTTGGTAGATAGCGGTACTGAGCGAGAAAAAGCGTACCAGCAAATGCAACTAGAAGGAATGTTGTACCAGGGGGTAGAAG
>NZ_JAECZC010000060.1:28582-34576 GCF_016056305.1 Amazonocrinis nigriterrae CENA67
TGGTAAATATGGGTTGATGGAAGCAGCATTTGTGACCAATTTATCAGCAGCTTGTAGAGCATCTTGATATCTGCCTGCCATGCTACTGGCTACCATGAGGAAATAAATGTTGTGGTTGTAGTACATCAGGGAATAAATTCCCTGGACTTTATTATTTTGAATGTAGATATCATCTTGGGCGATCGCTCGTTGGTTTGCCAGCATTGCCCGCTCATAATTTCCCACACGGAAATAAATATGGGAAGGCATATGTACCAGATGTCCTGCTGCTGGGACTAAAGTTTCTAGTCGTTGGGCACTCTTGAGGGCACGTTCTGGCGCCTGTGACGCTTCTACCGCATGAATATAATAGTGATTAGCTCCGGGGTGGTCTGGGTCATGTTGAAGTACTGATTCTAAAACAGCTACAATCTCTTCTGTATGAGCTTGTGGTTTGCCGTCATGACTCCAGAGTTGCCAAGGATGTAAATCCATGAGACTTTCAGCATAAAGTGTGGCTGCATCCAAGTCATCAGGATAGCGCTTGGCTAAAGCTGCCATTGCTAAAGCATAGTCAAGCGCCAGTTGATGCAAATCTGCATGGGGATCATTGGAGTAGCGCTTTGCTAAGGCGGCGATGTATGCTTGTTCTGGGACTGATGCTTGGTGAAAAAGTGCCAAAGCTTGCTGTATAGTTTGATAAGCAACTCTTTCGCGATCGGGGTCTATATCCAAATTGATGTTTGCTCCCAAACCAAGGGCAATCCCCCAATATGCCATTGCCAGTTGCGGATCTAGTTCAGCAGCGTGTTGAAACGATCGCACCGCTTCATCATGATTGAAAGCGTAAATTAAATTCAATCCCTGATCAAAAAACTTTTGTGCTTCTGGGTTTTGGGTAGAAACTAGATGATGGTGGCTTCCGAGTCCAGCGATTAAGGTATAGGGCTGTTTTGCTTGAGCAAGTGCTTGACTGGGAAAGAATAAAGATAGTATGAGTACCCAAATTAAGAATAAGTGCCTCATATTAAAATTCCAGTTTGATGTTTGGTATATAGATTACAGTCACTTGATCACGATATAGTCAAGCGATCGCCTTTCACTCACCATCATTGAACCTTCGATCACCAATGTTGTACCTCAAAGGTTGGAGTTTCGACTTAAAAGCTAGAAATTTCGAGTTCTGAAAGCGAAAGCAGCAGTAAAAAGCTAAAAGTTTCAAGTTGCAATCTCTAAATTCCGAGTTTTGATCTCGAAGTTTCAACTGGGTATCTCGAAAGTTTGACTTCTAAGCTTGAAGCTTGGAGATTAAAGGTCTATTTTTCCTGTTAAGTATCCCCAGTACCCAGTCCCCAGTCCTTTTTACCCAATACTAATTCTCTCTACTCCAGAGTAAATATTAAACCTTTGCCCACGCAGAAAGCCAATTAAAGTAATGCCAAATTCTTGAGCTACAGACACCGCCAAACTACTAGGAGCAGAAACAGAACAGACAATAGGAACTCCAGCAGCGGTAGATTTTTGCAAAATCTCAAAGCTAGAACGTCCGCTCACCATGACAATATGATTATTTAAAGGCAACTCGTCAGCAAGCAATGCTGAACCGATTAATTTATCTAAAGCATTGTGGCGTCCAATATCTTCTTGCAGGTTCAACAGTTTTGCTTGAGTATCGAATACAGCCGCAGCGTGCAAACCTCCTGTAGCGGTAAAGATACCTTGAGCAGACCGGAGTTTATCAGGTAGGCTGTAGATGATCTCAGGTGTAACCACTGGCCCATGAGGAATCACTGGACAACCCCGCAGACGCAAAGCTTCAAGACTGGCTTTACCACAAACTCCGCAGGCGCTGTTAGTGTAAAAGTGACGTTCCAAGGGTTGTAAATCTAGAATTAACCCTTGCCGTAATTCTACGTTAACGATGTTGTAGCGTTGTTCACCGTCAATCAATTCGTCTACACAATAGCTGATGCGTCTGATATCTTCTCTACAGCTAATTATTCCTTCGCTGTAAAGGAAACCAGCAGCTAGTTCAAAATCTGCTCCTGGTGTCCGCATAGTCACAGCTACTGTTTTATTTTGAGGTACAAGGCGAATTTCTAAAGGTTCCTCAGTGGTGAGATGGTCTTGTCGAAAACGCTTTTTGCCATTTTCGACCACCCAGACTTGCGCTTTAATTTTGCTTCCAGTAGGTGTTTTCATTAATTACTAAGTAGAAAGCAGGAGCCAGGAGGGAAAAGCCTTGTGATGAGCGGGTTTTTCTAATTGGCATTTGTGCGATCGCACTATATTTAAAACTGTATATGTTAGCCTTCCTTTTGGTACTGGTTCGAGGTTTTGGGTAACTTATTTAATATTACCTCAAGCTCCCTGGTTCTCTTATATGGAACAGTACGCGCCTAAATTAGTCAAAAAGAAGGGTGTGGGGTAATTAGTGTTTGCTATCTTCCTAATACTAATTAGGTATTGCTGAATTCTGATGTGAATTTAACTCACGCAGAGGAGGACACTTGCACAGGAAGGCTCTGCCGACTTGAGCAAAGTGTCCGTCGCGCAGAGAGTGAGAGTTTGAGATATCGAATTTTGAAATTTCATACTTCAATACACCTTAATTTCGGTAATTATTTTAACTGAACCATATTAAACCGTAGATTTTCGCTTATGAACTTGGTCATCAACAAGTTTCAATGAATTTATCAAACAGCAAATTTTTATGGAAAAACTTTAATAATGGAGTTAACTAACAAAATAGCTCTAATTACAGGAGCCAGTTCTGGTATTGGTCGAGAAACTGCTAAGCTTTTTGCTGAACAGGGGGCCAAAGTAGCGATGGCAGATGTAGATGCTGTGGGCGGACAAACACTGATTGCACAAATCAAAGCAGACAGTGGAATTGCTGAGTTTTACCAAGTAGATGTTTCAATAGAAACTGAAGTGCAAGATTTGGTAGCGGCAGTAGTTAATCAATGGGGCGGTTTGGATATCCTAGTTGCCAATGCTGCTGTATTGGTTACAGGCACTGTAGAAGAGGTAACAGAATCAGATTGGGATCGGGTTTTCGCGGTTAATGTTAAAGGTTACGCTTTTTGCGCCAAGTATGCAGCTGTTCAAATGCGTAAACGTGGTGGTGGGGCGATCATCAATCTCGCTTCTGTCAGTTCTTTTATTGCCCAACCTGCATTTGTGCCATATAACACCACTAAAGGCGCAATTTTGCAATTAACTCGATGCCTAGCCTATGATTTGGCATCTGATAACATCCGAGTCAATTGCGTTTGCCCAGGCCCCATTGATACTCCTGCTGTAGAATACTTTGCTGATTTTCAAGGCTTGGCTAAAAAAGATGTTCTTGAGCAACTAGCATCTTTGACGTTATTAAAGCGTACAGGAGAACCGCGAGAAGTGGCAAACGCTATTCTCTTCCTCGCTTCTGATAAAGCCTCCTTCATTACAGGAACACCACTCATGGTAGATGGAGGGTATACTGCACAATAATATCGCGTTTGGTTAAAGACTTCTCATTAAGGGAGCAGGGGTGTAGTGGAGAGGGTTATCTGTCATCAGTCGCCAAAACAAAGTTGATAATCCTGTGGAGTAATATTAGGGTTGGTTGTGAGATAATCATGCAGGCGATCGCAAGCATGGGTGACTAACTGATCGAGATCCAAGGTTTGCAATTCTATCTTCTCCAAATTCCACAGTTTAACTGTTGCATCCTCACCACCCGAAACCAGCATTTTGCCATTGGGACTAAAACTAACGCTTCTCACACCACCGCTATGTCCTTGCAAAGTTTTGAGCAAAACACCATTGGCAACACTCCAGAGTTTGATTGTACCGTCATCGCTAGCCGAGGCAATCATCTTGCTGTCGGGTGAAAAACTGACATTGGCAACTAAATCAAGATGACCTTGCAAGGTTTTGAGCAGCACACCGTCCAGGTTCCAAAGTTTAACAGTTTTATCCTGACTAGCTGAGGCTATAGTTTTGCCATCGGGAGCAAAGCTAATACCCCATACACTAGCGCTATGGCCTTGCAAAGTTTTGAGCAGACGACCGTCTAGACTCCAGAGTTTGATAGTTTTATCTGCACTGGCAGAGGCAATAGTCTTACCGTCTGGGCTAAATTTCACATTAGTTACCCAACCATTATGCCCGGTAAGGGTTTTGAGCAGACGACCGTCTAAACTCCAGAGTTTAATAGTTTTATCTGCACTAGCGGAGGCTAATATTTGATTATCAGGGCTAAAACTCATGCTCATTATCCAATTGCCATGACCCCCAAAGGTGTGCAGCAAAGTTCCATCTGGTTTGCGAATTTGGATAGTCTGGTCTGTACTTGCTAGGGCAACAATTTTATTATCCGAAGAAAAGCTCACGCTAGTGACATTGTTAATCGGCGAAGGCAATGTTTTGAGTAACTGACCATCCAAGCTCCAGATTTTCATGGTGTTATCAGCACTGAGTGAGGCGATGGCATTACCATCAGAAATGAAGTTGACATAACTCACATTACCTGTGTGACCATAAAAAGTTTTTGGTTGCGTTGTGTCTAGGTTCCACAGTCTGATGGTGTTGTCGTCACTTGCGGAGGCGAGTGTTTTGTTATCTGGACTAAAACTCACACTATTAACTTCATGGCTATGTGCTTGGAGTGTACCCAGTAAATTACCTGCACGAGTCCAGAGTTTAACAGTTTTATCAGCGCTAGCAGTAGCAATTGTATTACCGTCATGGGAAAAAATCACATTCCAGACACCAGCACTATGACCCTCGATAGTTCTCAGCAAAGTACCGTTACAACTCCAAAGTTTAACGGTATGGTCAGCACTAGCGGAGGCAATTGTTTGACCATCGGGGCTAAAACTAACACTCAAAACTTCTCTCGTGTGTGCTGGTATAGTTGTCAGTAGCCGACCATCTAAACTCCAAAGCTTAACTTTACCCTCATCACTAGCAGAGGCAATGGTATCACCTGACGGCGAAAAGCTGACGCTGTTCACACCTTGGCTATGTCCGCTGAAAGTTGCAAGTAACTTGCCGTCAACACTCCAGAGTTTGACAGTGTTGTCATTGCTACCAGAGGCTATGAGCTTGCCATTAGGTGAAAAACTCACACTATTCACCCCATCCCTATGTCCGACAAGAGTAGAGATTAAGTCGCCGTTGCGACTCCAGAGTTTGATTGTATTGTCAGTGCTAGCAGAAGCAAGTGTCTGACTATCTGGTGAAAAAGTGACACTATTCACTGCATCACTATGCCCTGTGAGAGTTTTCAGTAACTTGCCATCAGGACTCCAGAGTTTAATTGTGTTGTCAGCGCTAGCAGAGGCAAGTATTTGCCCATCAGGTGAGAAACTAACGCTAGTTACCCAAGAATTATTATCCAAGCGATTACGTTCTTGAGTTCCATAAACTGCCTGTTGTAGGATAGTTGCCGTTTGAGTTTGGATATCGACGGGGATTATCGGTGTAATTTTTTGTAATTCCTTCCCCGCCCGGACGCTAGTTAGTAATGCTTCTAGCTGCTGATTTGAGAGGAGGAAGTTTTCAGATAAAGAATTGAGAGCTTGTAATTCTTGTAACTGAGCTTTTTGGGTTTGCTGGTAAGCCAAAACAGCTAAAGAAAAAGCAGTCAATCCCAAAATACTCATAATTCCTACAGTTCTTTGGGCTTGTCTAAGTCTACTTTCTTCTTTTTGTTTTTGTAGTCTTCTTTCTTGTAAACAAGCTTCAATAAAACTTTGGACATCAGTAGATAATTCATCAACGTAATTAATATAAATTTCTTCTGCCTCTGCCAGGCGAACCCCCCGCAATAAAAAATCAGGTTGCTCATCGTTGTGTTTCCACAAAGCTGCTGCTTGTTCAATTTGACGATGCGATCGCAACCTAGCACGATTTTCCTCCAGCCACCAGCGTAGTGTTGACCAGTAGCGAATCAGGATTTCGTGAGCTACTTCGATAGTGACGGGAAGATGGGGAGATGGGGGGGATGAGGGAGATGAGGGGGAT
>NZ_JAECZC010000061.1 GCF_016056305.1 Amazonocrinis nigriterrae CENA67
ATGGGGAGGTGAGGAGATGGGGGGGGGATAATATACTACACGAATATGTATTAACTATAAAGATATGTAAGTCTATACCTGTGAGTTTTGGATTATAAGTTTATTAATATGATTTGAATAATTATTGCTACAATTTTATCAAAAAAAGCATTATCAGTGATTCTTTAACAATCCAAAATCCAAAATCTAAAATTCAAAATTGTATAGGATAGGCATTTTTATTTTTCAATTACCCAACAAGAAGAGTTGTTAATCATGCTTACTAAACTGCCTAGCACTCGATTGTATGTGTCATAAATTTCTCTACCCAATTCAACATCTAAATATTTACATTTAACAGCAAATTTCAGCCAAGTTTGAGTTTCAGCGGCTTCAGCCTCACAATCGTTTAACTTTGCCACAAAAGCTGCTTGATAACGCCTTCTTCGCCAAGCCTCAGCTAGATTTGGAAAGACTGGCCGAGATGATCGACGAATCTGATCGTTAACGCATATTTTTCTTCTACAGGAAATCTTTTCGAGACTTCAAAGATTTGCATAGCAGTATCAAACGCCAATTGATACACTTCCAAATCTTCATGACTCTTAATCAATTCTCTCCCCATCTCCCCATCTCCCCACTTACATCTACACCCCATTTCATTTACTATATTTATTGTTCTCCAGCTGTATGGGCTACATCTGGCTACCTTGAGATCGTTATGCCGAAATCTAAGAAGAGTGCTAATCCCATCAATTTAAACGATCCGCAATATTATCTTAACCGTGAGTTAAGCTGGTTAGAATTTAACAACAGGGTATTACATGAAGCTTGCGACCCAAGAACACCATTACTAGAAAGGCTGAAGTTTTTAGCAATATTCAGCTCTAACTTAGATGAGTTTTTCATGGTGCGCGTTGCGGCTTTAAAACAGCAGGTAGAAGCGAAAGTTAGCCAGTTAACTCCCGATGGTCGGACGCCACAACAACAGCTAAATGATATTTGGGCTGCCCTTGTTCCCCAGGTAACAAAACAGCATCAACATTTTGAGCAAGTTTTACAACCGCTGTTAGCAAATCACGGGATTCATATCCTCGATTACATCAATTTGTCTCAAAAACAGCGGACTTATTTAGACAGTTATTACGAAGAACAAATTTTTCCGGTTTTAACTCCTCTGGCAGTTGACCCTAGTCATCCGTTTCCCTACATTTCCAATCTCAGCTTGAATTTAGCAGTTGTGGTCAAAAACCCAGATACGGATGAAGAATTTTTTGCCAGAGTTAAAGTTCCTAACGTTCTCCCCCGATTTTTACCTTTACCACCGGAGTTGGGAATTCAACACAACGACCAACCAGCCTATTGGACAGGAGTACCTTTAGAACAAGCGATCGCCCATAACCTGGAGTCTCTATTTCCAGGCATGAATATCCAAGAGTATCATCCCTTCCGCATTACCCGCAATGCTGACTTGGCATTAGAAGAAGATGAAGCAGATGACTTGCTATTAGCCATCGAGCAAGAACTGCGAAAACGTCGCATCGGTGGATCTCCTGTACGGCTAGAAATTCAATCCCAGACTCCCGAACCAGTACGTACACGCTTGTTGCAAGATTTGGACTTGACAGAAAGCGATGTTTATCAATTAGACGGTCTTTTGGGGCTGCGGGACTTGATGTATTTTATGGCATTACCATTGCCAGAATTCAAAGACCCGCCACGCCAGTCTGTAGTGCCTCAACGTCTGCAAAGGTTGCGAGAACCAAGTTTAGATCCAGATGTGCTGGATATTGAGGAAGGCAAAGACTTTTTTGCTGTGATTCGGGAAAAAGATTTGTTAGTACACCATCCCTATCAATCTTTTTCGGCAACGGTGGTGCGCTTTATTACCCATGCCGCCCATGACCCGAATGTGCTAGCAATTAAGATGACTCTTTATCGGACTTCTGGAGACTCGCCCATCGTTAATGCCTTAATTGCCGCTGCCGAAAATGGCAAACAGGTATCTGTATTAGTGGAATTAAAGGCGCGGTTTGATGAAGAGAATAATATTTACTGGGCAAGACGACTAGAAAGAGTGGGAGTGCATGTTGTCTACGGTTTAGTCGGGTTAAAAACTCATTGTAAAACTGTTTTAGTGGTGCGGCGAGAAAAAGACTCTATGCGTCGCTACGTGCATATTGGCACCGGTAATTATAACCCAAAAACAGCACGACTTTACACAGATTTGGGATTGTTCAGTTGCCGCGAAGAATTAGGTGCCGATATTACAGATTTATTTAACTTTTTAACAGGCTATTCTCGCCAAAAATCTTATAGAGAATTACTGGTTGCACCTGTGAATATGCGCGATCGCTTTCTTGGTTTAATTTATCGTGAAATCGAAAATGTTAAAAATGGATTTTCTGGGCGCATCGTTGCCAAAATGAATTCCCTGGTCGATCCCCAAATTATCGCCACTTTGTATGAAGCTTCTCGCGCCGGAGTGCAAATCGACCTTATCGTTCGGGGCATTTGTTGTTTACGTCCCGGACTCAAAGACATTAGTGAAAATATCCGCATCATCAGCATTGTCGGCCGCTTCTTAGAACACTCTCGCATTTATTACTTCCACAACAATGGACAGGAAGAAATTTATATTGGCAGTGCTGACTGGATGCGCCGTAATTTAGATCGTCGAGTGGAAGTCATTACTCCTGTAAAAGACCCAGATATTGCTAAAGATTTGCAAGAAATCCTGGGAATTATGCTGGCAGACAATCGTCAAGCTTGGGATTTACAACCGGACGGCAGTTATATCCAACGCCGTCCTTGTGAAGATTGTCCAGAAGCTAACTCACAATTAACTCTCTTGAATATGGCATTACGTTCAACTGGTATAGGCTCCAACTTGATTGATTCCAAAAAAAGTTCTTTCTATACTGACAGCTAAGTCAACTTGATTTTTGAGCAAATTGAAGTTTTTTCACAATTTCTTTAATTAATTGCCGTGAATAAAGACAACTTATTCAACCATAGGATAGAGTAATAGCTGGCACTAGTTACCATAAACTATAAAAGCTATGGTAACTTATTTTTTCTTCCCCTTGAATGTTGATGTTCCCTTGTGAGTCTTCTACCTTGCGCGTTCTAGTGGTTGACGATCACGAATTAACTCGTTTAACCTTGCAATTAGCCTTTTCTTGCCAGGAAAATATTCAAGTAGTAGGGTTAGCTAGTAATGGTCAAGAAGCTATAGACATGGTTCAACACTGTCATCCTGATGTGATTGTTCTGGATTTACAGATGCCCGTCATGGATGGTTGGAGTGCTTCAAGCCATATTAAAGCTATCTCTCCGAATACTCAGATATTGGCTTATTCCTCAGTCGAAGAAGCAAACTTTCCACAGACGAAGCTAACACCCAAGTTTGACGATGTTTGCAAGAAAGATGTACCAACAACCGAACTTATTGCTTTAGTTAGACAGCTAGGACAGCGTGCAGGAAACGCTTCAGTTACAGGATGATTTATGCTGCTTAGTTGCTGTTGATTAACCGAGCCTTAGTTCAATTTAGGACTTACGCATTGTACATAAGTACTATCCACAATTTGGTTATTTCAGCCATTTCTAGCATTCAGCGATCGCAAATATGCGAATAAATCACGGGTATACGAAGCGCTGGAAACGACCAAGTACTGTAATACACAGTATGGTTAATTTGTACAGTGCGTAAGTTCTACAATTAAGTGATTGTCAGAATATTAGATATACTTAACAGGGTCGGTGTAACTGTTAATTAACAGTTACACCGACACTGTTTAGATTTCAGTTGCTGCTTAGTTCAGCTTAATTATTGTCAGTTTTTGGGATAGTACGTTCAAATTCATCAATTAACTCATCCAGTTCTTCTAAAGCCTGATTGACATCAACCCTTAAAATTCCCAGGTCAGGTTTTTCTAAAAGACCTAGCAAGTACTCACGTTTACCTTGAACCGCAGCGATTCGTTCTTTGATAGTCTGTAGATCCATTGTTCTATTTCAGTCCTTTAATATCCTTTACTTTAAAGTTAACTCGTAAGGGGTGTCAGTTGTCAGTGGTCAGTGGTCAATTGTCAACACTCCCATCTTTGCATCTCCATTTCCCCATCCCCCAATCACTTCAGCCCCGCTCTTCCCTAATTTGTTACTCATAGCCGATGATAATAAAACTGATGTGTAAAGAATTTATACTATCCTAAACTCATGTTACGCCAAATTTCCTTGGGAACACTCGGTTTAACCGTCGGCAGCATATTAACCATTATGGGCTTCGTTGCTTATGCTGCTAATAACGCCACACTAAATCTTGTAGGATTTTTTTACGGGTTTCCTCTACTGCTGGGAGGATTGGCACTCAAAGCCAATGAACTCAAGCCTATACCCTTTAGTCAAGCTACGAGTTCTTCTGTTTTACTCCTGCGAGAACAGCAAGCAACTGTAACTCAAAATAAAATCCGTAAAGATATCACCCGATATTGCTATGGTCAAAATGCCCATTTAGATGGGGCGCTTTCTTACCTTGGTCTGAGTCCTACAGATAAGGAACGCCCAATAGTTACAGGTTTACGAGAAACTGAAATTAATGGCGCTTATACCCTGATTTTAGAATTCGATTCGCCGTTTATATCTATTCACGACTGGCAGGAAAAACAGGAAAAAATGACCAGTTATTTCGGCCCTGGAGTAGAAGTTAAAATCACACAGCCAGATGAAAATCAAATTGAATTAGCTTTGATTGCTACTGGTCAATAGTCAAAATACTGTAGACTATGGACTGTTGACTCTGGACTAATCACATTTATTTTTCTAAGCGCACTGCATACCACTGCAAATATTCTCCAGGCCCAATATCTAATTCGCAACTTGTGTCGATTAAATATTGGGCTTGAGTTTCCACAGAATTAAACCTATGCAACTCTGGCGGCAAATCCTCAAAATTAATTTTTTGTATCACAATTTTTAGCTTCTCTAATAACTCTGATGCCGTCAGGAATTGTTCTGGCTGGTTTGTTTCTAGGACGACAAAAGTATCGTTTTGATACATTAATGGGTCTGGCATGGAAGAATTTGGTTGATCTAAATTAATTGTAATTTTTAAATGTTTGTTTGAAGTCAACTTTTAGCTGCTTTTGCTATAACCAGCAGAAATTTACTTCAACTTGCTAACTAAATTCAGGAGTTATGTAAACAACAACCAAAAAAAATCTTATTTTCATGTGGCAGTTTAAATTATCGTTACAATGTGTAGACTTCCCATTCTCATAGGATTTGAGGAAATATATTGGTTTTTTTGATCAAAAATTACATATATGTTAGTTATTAGCACAGATATTTATATCAAGTTTAAATAGGGAATCTTACTTAAATCAATCACAGAAAAGTAACTATAAAATAAAGTTTTGTATCTTGCTTGATTTTAACCTTATGTAGTTTATGTAATTGGCCCAAACAAAATTTAAGTCTGCTAAAGCCTGCTTAATACTGTGATGGTTCAAAGTTTAGTGATAGCAAGAGGTAATATAGCTAGATTCATAGTACAGTTTTGCAATTACTGAACTTTTATGAGAGCGAGATTTACAGTAACTACAGATGTCAAGTGAGCATTTGAATTTTTGCTCATAATTGTAATTACACTTTATCACTAGGGCAATATAAAAGTAATAATTCCTAACAAAACTACATTAGGACAAAAAGGTAACAATTACCTTTGGGTTCCAAAGAAATTGTCTATGCAACCTAGTTATCTATCTTTTTGTTGGCTGAAAACCATTGAGCAATCTATTTTGCCAAAAAAGTTGTTTGTGAAGGCAGACACAACTTTATTACAAGTTATAACCCTGATGCAGTGGCAATTACTCCTGTGCGATCGCACCATACACTGTTTGCAAGTTATTTTTGTACATCCCTGGCCAGAGAAATCAGCCAAACAGAGATTAGTACCGTCAGACATTCAACAAATAGGTGACTTGGGGAGGAATACCTTGCCTGTTTCGTTCAATGTAGTAACAACCAAGCTACTGTTTCACCCACAAATGTTCTGGTAATTGACCTTACACCAAATAGATCTGCTAGTAAGATTTTGATTACTGTAAAACTACTCTTGCTCATAGGTGATTTGGTTATGAGAACCAGGTTTTTCCTGGTTTACCCTCCCGATACTTTCATCTTCTGTGGAACGCAACTCATGTCAGGCATAAGCCCATTTTCTCTTTCCAAGCAACCCCCAGTGATTCTGGTTGCTGATGATGACAAGACTATCCGAGTACTGTTGCGCGATGCTATGGAACAAGAAGGCTATCGAGTGGTTGAAGTCACTGATGGTAAGCAGTGCTTAGATGCTTATGAAACTGTCAAACCAGATATAGTTTTACTAGATGCTGTCATGCCTGTCATGGATGGGTTTACCTGCTGTAAGCAATTACTCCAAATTGCCAAGAATAATTTAATCTCAGCACTGGCAAACCTTGATACTGATTCTGCTTTAGGCAATACCGTAATTTCAAAGATTTGGGAACGTACTCCCATATTAATGATCACAAGTTTAAATGATAAGGAATCAGTAGATCGTGCTTTTGAAGCAGGAGCAACTGATTATGTCACCAAGCCAATTCACTGGCCAGTGTTGCGCCAGCGGTTGCGAAGGCTGTTGCAGCAAGCACAAATATACAAACAGCTAGAAGCAGCCAACTTGGCTTTACAGCACCTAGCTAATGTCGATGCTTTAACTGGGCTGGCTAATCGTCGCCGCTTTGACGATTATTTAAATACCCAATGGATTAATCTAGCACAAGAGGGATCTCCCCTATCGTTGATTTTATGTGATATAGATTTCTTTAAATTTTATAACGATCAATATGGTCATCCGGCTGGGGATGAATGTATACAAAAAGTTGGGGCTATTTTAAGCCGTAAAGCCCAGAAGCATCAAGATTTAGTGGCGCGTTATGGTGGCGAAGAATTCGCTGTGATTATGCCATACACTCCTTCATCTGGTGCTGTTTACGTTGCTAAAACGATACAAACTGGAGTCAGAAATTTACAAATTGCTCATAGGGGTTCGGCAGTGAGTCAGTATGTCACCCTGAGTATGGGGGTAGCTACTCTTATTCCTACCTGGGAATCTTCACCTTCTAATTTGATTGTGGCAGCAGACAAGGCACTTTATCAAGCAAAGGCAGAGGGACGGAATCGTATTATTTTCAAGTGAGTGTTTGTTAGTTGTTAGTTGTCAGTTGTCAGTTGTTATTTTATTTACCAATGACTACTGACTATTAACCATTAACTAAGAAGGATATACTGGCAACGTGAAGTGGAACCAGGCTCCGCCATTGGGAGCAGAGTCCACCCAAATTTGACCGTAATGCGCTCGGATAATGCGTTGACACAAACAAAGACCAATACCGTAGCCTTCTGTACCTTCATCCCGTTGCAGGCGATAGTGGTTTTCAAAGATGCGATCGCGATTTTCTACAGGAATACCAGGGCCATTATCACCAACGCTAAACTGAACTTTCTGGGTTGTACGATGCAATCCGGCAAGGCTAATCTTACCGCCTTTGGGAGTATATTTAATTGCATTGTCTAACAGATTTACTAGCACTTGGCGTATACGTTCTGGATCAGCATATACACTTGGTAAATCTTTGGGGATATCTGTTTCTATTTCTAATAATTTGGCTGTGTAGCGATCGCGCAATTCCTCAAGTACACTCAAGCATAGTTGACCAAGGTCAGTTTTTTGTGGTATAATTGGAAGTTCTATATCGTTGCTTCTTCCTACCTGCAAAAGATCGGCGATCATCCGGTCAATTATTTTTGTTTGACTGCGGGCTTGTTTTAGTAAATGCGCTGTCATTGCTGGTTTGAGGCGCTCAAAGTCTCCAGTTTCTGGATTGTAATTAGATTGAAGAGTTTCAATAGCGATCGCGACAGCCGTTAGAGGATTGCGGAGGTCGTGTGCCAAGATAGCAATTACCCGATCTTTAAACTGTATCTGCTCTTGAAGTTTATCTTGTTCCTGTTTCAAGCGAAAAATTTCGTCTGAGAGGCGCATGAGTTCGGCAGAAACAGCAATAGAATTGATGGTTGATTTGGAGGAAGACACCCGCCCATTCTCATCGATACGTTCAGTGATGTCTTCCTGTAATTTTAAGTAAGTGTCTACAGCAGTTTGCCAGCGGGGCCACCAAGTTTTCAATTGGGCAATAATGTTACTTCCAGCTAAAATTTGTCTAGGCTCCGGGTGGATTTTAATTAAAGCTGGTGTTGCTACTAACTTAAAGTGTTCTGCCAAATAAGGTTGTTGCCCAACATCTATAATTTGAAGTTCAAATTTATACTCAGCCTGCAATGCTTTTAAGTAAGTGCGTATTCGCTGTACCTGTTGTCGGGACTTGGGGCGTCCATCGACAAACAGCAACAGTTGGAGTGGAGCCTCAGAATAAATAGGCTGATCCTGGGAAACTTGCATGTAATCGTGTTTCAGCACTGGTAACAACCTGGCGACGCTTTGCAGAAAGTAAAATAGACTGACGATTGTCGGTGGTCGTTCTTTTTTTTCAATTTAATATCTATTTTAGATTTTTCGTACTCTTATCCGATCTGGGTTTTTGGCATGATATACATATTTTCTAGCCTTTTGCTTGCTTTTTGGTGACCTCTATTTTCAAATAGCACCCTTCCTCGTCAACATCAGCTCTCTTTCCTTGGAATTAGGACTTGATGCTCAACTCAACAGATGAAAGTTTTTATACTAGGGTAACTCGATTTGTGCAGTAAAGGGACTAGCTACTAAGTACTAGGACTGGGAGGCGAACAAACCCCCTTGGTTGTGACCATTGGAGAAAGTCCTCACTAACCCAGATTCAACTTATTTGCACTTTGTCTAGAACCAATTAACTTTCCACACCAAGACTGGAGAAAATTTTTCTTTAATTAGTATTAATGTACTAATTTGTGTAGCCTAAGAGTGGATTTATTAACTTACCCCTTACCTCACCAATGAATTGAGTCATAAGCACAAATTTACTGCTATTTGTATACTTATAGCTAGTAGTTATTCAAACTTACCTTGGTGATAGCAAAGACTGTGATGTCAATGAGATGATGTCTCCTGAGTCAGATAGCCAGAAATAATTTAGTGGCGATCGCTAATTAGATTCTGTAGTTTCTATTTTGCCCACCCAGAATTCCCATCTCAAAAAGCTAGCTACAGTTTTTGTTACACATCAATCAAGTATATCTACGGTTACATGAAAACGTCATCATTAAAGATGAATTGCTAGGGAACTCCAAAAAATAAATTACCATGTTGGAAGTCGTTGACTGTTGAACGCCACTTGCGCGGCTTTCGGCAAAGTCAGCTAACACAGTGTCCTTTGCAAATCACTGACTGCTGTTAATTGTCAACCGTAAAAACTCATAGCTTACAGTTAATAGTAAAACTAGTAATACTCAACCGTTTTACCTACGAACTTTAACTCTAACAATCGCGAACTTACGCCGAGTTTCTGGAATTGCCACGCACGACGGGCACTTTTCGTGTACTAGCATATTCAGCTGATGAATCTCGGCTGAATATTGTCCAGAATCGATTACAACCCAGCGTTGGTGAGCGCTATTTTTTCCCCTTTTTGGCTGATGCTAGGGTGATTTAATCTCAGTTTAGCATTTCAGGTCATTGGCGATCGCCTATATTTGCTGTATTCTGTAGTAAGTTACGTTTTTATAAGTGATTTAGCACAATTAATTACATTCATGCTAGAGAAAAGCGAAAGTAAAAAGCTTGCCTGCGGCAAAAAATAAAGTTATGAAGAACCTGAAAAAAATTATTTTTTACAATCTAAAATCTTTATGTTCTTCCTTTTCTCTTTTTGAAGGCAAAGCTAAGACTTTCTCCTTCCGTCTCGATATTTTTGCGTAAAAAATATTACTTCGTCAACATTTGAGCGAACCTTAATAAAGGTAAAAGTCAACCCTGATTCAGGATAACTGTGCTGAAAGATTCACCTCATGTTGCTATATTTCTGCGCTCCCTCATGGGTGGTGGAGTAGAGCGGGTTATGGTTAACTTAGCCAATAGGTTTGCAGCTGAAGGTTTAAGTGTCGATTTAGTACTCACTCAGATAAGTGGCCCTTACCTGTCACAAGTATCGCCACAAGTGAGTATCGTGGATTTGCAAGCTCCAAAGTTGCCGACTAGCTTGCCTAAACTTGTAAAGTACTTGCGGCAAAAGCAACCTGTTAACTTGCTCTCAGCCCTACACTATCCTTGTGAAATTGCCATATGGGCCAAGTATCTTTCTAAAGTGCAGACACGAGTTATTGTATCTGAACACAATACACTTTCCCTAGAAGCAAAGCGCTTACCACAATTAACAGCACGTCTGACACCTTTAGCAACGCGGTTATTTTACCCGTGGGCAGATGAAATTGTAGCAGTTTCAATGGGGGTAGCAGAGGATCTAGCCCAAATTACAAAACTACCCCTAGAACGGATTCAGGTAATCTACAACCCGATAATTACTCCTGAAATCTTAGAAAAGGCCAAAGAACCGGTAGAACATCCCTGGTTTCAAACTGGAGAATTACCCGTCATTTTGGGTGTGGGACGTTTAATGCCTCAAAAGGACTTTTCTACCCTGATCTGTGCTTTTGCACAAGTGATACAGGTGCAGCCAGCTAGACTAGTGATTTTAGGTAGTGGGAGGGAGCGATCGCACTTAGATGCATTAGTGCGTGAATTAGGTTTGGAAAATCATGTAGCAATGCTGGGCTTTCAGAATAACCCTTATGCTTACATGGCACGAGCTACTGTGTTTGCTTTATCTTCAGCATGGGAAGGTTTTGGCAATGTCCTTGTTGAAGCAATGGCGACAGGAACAGCAGTAGTTTCTACAAACTGTCAAAGTGGGCCTGCGGAGATTTTAGATCATGGCAAATATGGATTACTAGTTCCAGTGGGAGATAGTCAAGCTATGGCAGAAGCAATTTTAAACATATTATCTGGCAAATTTCCTTCAGTTCCATCAAACTGGCTTGAACAATTTACTTGGAAACCAACAGTTACCAAATATATGAACCTATTAAATGTCACTTGATTAAGACTTAGGCGCATTGTCATCCTTTTTAGGAAAAAGCGTCCAAAGTCAAAAGTCCAAAATCTTGACTTTGATAGCAAAGTGCTAAGTGCTAATTATAAACCAGTTATTTCAAGGCTAGTAGCAATCAGCACTGTCCTCAACTATGCTTCGATTGCTATAACTTTTGACACAAAGATATGTGACAGTAACGTAAGTCCTGTAAATCAAGCACTTAAGTAAGTCGGTAGAAACAAACAAAGTATGTAAAGAAAAATCAACTAAGCTCAAACCTTCTTTTCTTTTGATAGTTAACTTCTGTTTCCTCCCAATGATCAATCTTGACACCGACCTACTTAAATAATTACCTCAATATGAAACTTCTGATTCAACACAGACATTTGCAAGGGGAAATTGCTGGGGTTTTAACATATATCTCTGCAATTATTCCAGAACTCGAAAGTAGAGGAGTTGAAATTAAAACTGTCTCGACTAGAGAAGGAAGTATTCTAGATTGGTGGCAACTTATTTCATGGGCAGATGTTGTCCATATGAATTCCAATGATTTAACTTTTGCTTTGTTATGTAAGGCTTTGAGGAAAAAAATAATCATTAAATATCATTATTGTTTTTATCAATCTCTGCATCATAAATATGAACAGATGAATTTTCTAGAACGGCTAACAACTGAAATTAAATATACCTTACCAAAAGCAAATTATCCCTTAAAGTGGAAATTGTACACAGCCGTAAAATGGTTAAGGCTGGGTACTAGGCTAGCTACTGCATTGATAGCTAACTGCCACACAGCTTGTAGTAATTTTCTCAGTGAGTCTTGTGCTTTTCCTTGGAAAGTAGCTACTTTATATAATCCTATTGAAATTAAATATAAAAAGCAGCATAAGCATCTAGATAATTTATCTCATCCATATAAATTTGTGTTTGTGGGCAGATTAGATAAAGATAAAGGAGTCGATATTTTATTAAAAGCAGCGCTAATTCTACATAAGGAAAAGAGGAATTTCCAGGTTTCAATAATTGGTGATGGGCCAAAAGCTGGTGAATTTAAGCAGCTAGCATCCGATTTAGATATTTTAAATTGTGTGAGTTTTTTAGGTAAACTTCCCAATCAAGAAGTGATTGTCAAATTACAAGATGCTCTAGCTTTAGTTGCTCCCTCTCGTTGGCAAGATCCGGCACCTTATGTAGTACTAGAAGCCTCTAGCGCTCAAACCTGTTCCATTGTCTCAAAAATGGGGGGATTGCCAGAAGTGGCTGGGCCACACAGCTTTTTCTTTGAAAATGAAAATGCTCAAGAATTAGCCAGTTGTATGAGATTTTGCCTAGATCATCCCGATGAAGCAATTAATCGAGGTTTTCTGTCAAGCCATTACGCGGCAGAAAATTTTTCTTCAACTCGTGCTGCAACTCAACTACTAGACATTTGTACTCAACTGATTCCAAAATTTACATATATATAGTTCGATTCAATCTTGACAGTCTGCGTTAGGGTAGGAATAGACACGCATTTTTGACTGCCTGTGCTTCCTTATAAACGTCCAGCTGTATTTGTGAGTTTGGCTGTTTTACTCACTTCTTTAACAGCTTGTGCTAACAGTCCAACCGCCAAAAACCTTGAACAGTCTTTGGCGGCTGATCCTCAGTTGCAAAATAAGCCTGTTGTCTTTGGGGAAGCTAAGGGGGCTGAATTACAAGCAGGGCAAAATGAAGCCAGTGTTCAGTTACCAGCAGATTTTCCCAAAGATATTCCCTTATATACCAACGCTAAACTCCAGGAAGTTACACCTGTGAGCGGGTCAGAAAATAAAGTATCCACGCGCTGGCTGAGTTCTGACCCCAGCAATTTTATCATCAGTTTTTATCGCAGCCAGTTTCAAGCAAATAACTGGCAGATTTTACAACAACCCACAGATGAGGTGGGGGGTGCTTTTGAAGCACGTCGTAACGATTTGCTGGTGAAGGTATCCATTCAAGCTCAATCAGTTACTAACCCCACACCCAATCAACCACAAACAGCTACTACATTACTGATTGAGTACACACCTGATAGCACAGCAACGGCACAACCTAACCCAACTGCTAGTCCTAACGAAACTACTGACAACATTCCCCAACCAGGTGATCCTGAGTTTATTGGGCCCGTACCGCCTACAAACTTGGCAACAGCAACACAGCCTCAAAATACGTCTGATGGTCAAACAACGGCTACAGCTACATCTCAGGAATTCAAAGACCTCAACAAAGTACCGCCAGAACTGCGGCAATATGTCCAAGACTTAGCAGCCTTGGGTATTTTCTCTGGAGAATCTCAAATTAAGAGTAATTCTAATGCTGCGATCGCTCAATTTGAACCCAACAAAATCATTACTCGCAGAGAATACGCCCGTTGGTTAGTTGCTGCTAATAATGCCATGTATGCTAACGATCCAGCCAAGCAGATTCGCTTAGCTGCGGAAACTACTCAACCAGCTTTTAGCGATGTCTCGAAAACAGACCCGGATTTTGCCCAAATTCAGGGGTTGGCTGAAGCTGGGTTAATTCCCAGTAATTTGTCTGGCGATTCTACAGCGGTTTTGTTTCGTCCAGATGCACCATTGACGCGAGAACAGTTAATACTGTGGAAAGTACCTTTAGATACGCGCCAAGGTTTACCCACAGCCAGCTTAGATGCAGTTAAGCAAAGTTGGGGTTTTCAAGATGTAGGCAAAATTGACCCCAAAGCTTTACGCGCAGTTTTGGCTGACTTCCAAAATGGAGAAAAATCGAATATTCGGCGGGTGTTTAGCTATACAACACTGTTTCAACCGAAAAAACCAGTGACTCGCGCCGAAGCCGCAGCGGCTTTGTGGTATTTTGGTTCGCAGGGTGAAGGTGTATCGGCTGCTGAAGCTTTGAAGTTAAAGCGATCGCCAAACTAAATTCTGTGATGAAGAGGGTGTCACGTTAAATACATCTGTATTGATAGCTAGTAGTAGGGTAGGCAAATAGCCTGCCCTACTTATTTTTACCTATCAACTTCATAGTTTCTTTGCAATAAACCCATCGAAAAATGAAAATCAGGTAAATCTTGAGGTTGAAGGAATCTTAACCTGTATATTTAGAGATTATTATTGCCACATCTATTCAATAGAATTACGCAAATAACATTCACTCAGATTGCTTAGCTTGACAATAATTCACCAAGAAAACCTGTAAATTTATCTTTTCTCAAAAATCTAGCAAATAACACCACATTTCAAATAAGTATGAAAAAAACATTAATGGCAGCAGGATTCGTTCTTTTTTCCTTCATGTTGCCGCTAAAAGCTTCGGCTGCCAATTATGGGGATATTTATGTATTCGGTGATAGTATTTCAGATACTGGTAACGCATTTGCAGCTTCAGGAAACACCTTCCCTCCTTACCCATACTACTTTAATGGGCGCTTTACCAACGGCTATAACTGGATAGATGAGTTTGCCAAGAGGTTAAACATCGATTCTCCTACTCCATATTTTAATGTCGCTAATGGCGTTACACCAAACAATGGCATTAACTTTGCATTTGGTGGAGCCACCACCACACCAGCAAACACAGTCACCAATGCCTTCTTTGGCTTACCACAGGAGATTAGTGCATTTCAATCTTATCTGAATCAAACTCAGCAAGTTGCAGATCCTGATGCACTTTATATATTTTGGTTGGGCGCTAATGATTACTTGCCTACCGACTCAAAAGACTTTGTACCTTTTACTACCCCCAACCAAACCCTCGCAAATATATCAAATGCACTCCAAACCATTGCGGGTCTTGGGGCTAAAAATCTTCTGGTAGTAAATTTGCCAAATTTGGGTAATACGCCACTGGGTTTGAGCTTAGATAAATCAATTCCTGGAACCTCTAGCGGTCTTAATACCTTAACCCAAGAGCATAACAACGGATTATCTCAAATCATCAAAGAGTTAAACGCAAATCCAGCATTAGATTTAAATATTATCTCCCTTGATGTCAATCCTATATTGGATAACATCACAAAGTTAGGGTTCACAAATACTACTGAACCTTGCTTCAATAAAATTACCCTGACAATCTGTGCTAATCCAGATAAGTATTTATACTGGGATGAGATTCATCCTACAGCACGCGCTCATAAAATATTTGCAGGAGCAGCATTGGCAGCTATTCCTGAACCCTCACCAGCATTGGGAATGATAGCACTTGGTGCTTTAGGGGCTGCTGGAGTGCTAAAGCGCAGGCAGAAAAAATCAACAGTAACCATAGAAAATAGGGAGTAGGAATCCTACAGTGTAAATTAACGTGAGTTGGATGAGTACTGTTGTGATCTCTCCCCCAGCCCCTCTCCTACTCGGCTACGGTGTACACACAAGTCAAAAAACCTTGTCCATAAAAGATTTCAGCCAGTAGGGTGCGTTATGGACTCTTGTCCTAACGCACCGAAAATCTCTGGCGGTGCGTTATTGCGCCAGCATAACGCACCCTACTGGCGCGACACAGCTAAAATAGTGCATAAATTTCCTCTAATATCTCTGTGTTCTCTGCGCCTCTGCGGTTCGTTAATGCACCATTTTAACCTTGCCACGCCACTACAAAACGAGATAATGGGTGATTTAATCACTTGTGTGTACACCGTAGCTCCTACTAGGAGAGGGGAGTAAAACCGTAGTTTTTTGTTCCTTGTAGGAGCAGGCGCATTGGCGGCACACCACCCGCTACGAATGAAAGAAACACTTTCTTCCCCCACTCCCTACTCCCCACTAAGAGTGTTTCTTGAAAGCCTCCAACTAGCGGCGATCGCCACTAGCAAAATATGAAAGAAACACATTTTTCGTAATTATCTCAAAGTCTTTGTGGGTAAGCGTTTTCAAATGTGTTTCTTAGGAGAGGGAGGTTGGGAGGGCGAGGTAGTAGCGAACTCATATTAAATTAGATGGAAGTACATCCTCAACGATAGGATTGTTTCAGTTAGAAACCTGATATTTCTTGTGAGACTGAACCTATCCATGTGGGATTACGATCACCTATTTCAAAGCATCACAGAATTGGTAATGCACCATTCCCCTAGTGGTGTAGAAGCTGAAATCAATGAATTTCTGATGCAGCGATTTGCAGCGCTGAGTGTAGAAGTCTGGAGCGATCGCGCTGATAATATCATTGCCAAAATTCCCGGAAAAAATCCAGACAGAGCGATCGCTATCACCGCCCACAAAGATGAAATTGGTGCAATTGTTAAGTCTGTGGGTGATGAAGGTCGTATAGAAGTTCGTAGACTCGGCGGTTCCTACCCGTGGATTTACGGTGAAGGCGTTGTAGATTTATTGGGAGATAACGAAACTATCAGCGGCATTCTCAGCTTTGGTTCTCGTCATGTCTCCCACGAATCACCGCAAAAAGTGCAGCAAGAAGATACTGCCCTCAAATGGGAAAATGCCTGGATTGAAACCAAACTCACCACTGCTGAACTAGAAGCTGCCGGCATTCGACCCGGAACGAGAATGGTAATTGGCAAACACCGCAAACATCCAATCCGGTTAAAGGATCATATTGCCAGTTACACCTTGGATAATAAAGCTTCCGTAGCAATTCTCCTAGGTTTGGCTGAAACCTTGAAACAGCCAGCAGTTGATGTTTATCTGGTAGCCTCAGCCAAAGAAGAAGTAGGGGCTATTGGGGCATTATTTTTTACACAAAACCAGCGTTTAGATGCCTTAATTGCTTTAGAAATTTGTCCGCTATCGAAAGAATACCCCATCGAAGACGGAAAAAGTCCAGTAATTCTGTCTCAGGATGCCTATGGTATCTATGATGAAACTTTGAATGCACAGCTACGCCACTGTGCTAAACAGTTGGAGATGCCAGTGCAGCTAACAACTTTAAGTGGATTTGGCAGTGATGCTTCCATCGCCATGAAATTTGGACATGTTGGTCGTGCTGCTTGTTTAGCATTTCCCACAGAAAACACCCACGGCTATGAAATTGCCCATTTGGGAGCGATCGCTAATTGCATCGAATTGTTAAAAGCCTTTTGTGAGAGTGAAGCTTCTACAGGCGAATTTTGAGAAAAGAGCAGGAATGATACCTTTTGACTTTAGGGTTGATACACATAGGGTAGGGGAGTAGAACAAAGGTACACAGAGAGAGGCAAAGACAAATTTGCAGAAATTTCCCTCTCTGCTACCGACACTTGCCTTAGTTATAGCAAAGTGCTGAGTGCTGAGTGCTGAGTCAAAACCCAGTTATTTCAGGTATTTGAGCAATCAATATTGTCCTAACACTACTGGCGACAGCCATATCAACAGATAAGGCAAATTGTCAACTGGATTGACTTTTATTCTCAAAAGTTATAAATATTTTTAAGACATAGTTGAAAGTAATTTGCAAAAACGCTGCTAATAATTTTTAATGGAGAGTTGCAAATGAGTGTGAGCAAAAAGGGCTTGTTGGCTGCTAGAGGGGCATTAGTAGCGCTGACAGGTTTAATGGTCAGCACCACAGGATGTACCGAGGAAACAAATACTAACTCCACTAATAATCAACAAGCATCACCCTCAGTTGCCCAAAAGCTGGAGACATTGACAGTTGTATTTCCCAGTCGTTCTGATTCCACAGACTTGCAAAATAAGGCAAATGCCGTAGGAACTTTTTTATCGAAAGAGTTGGGAATTCCAGTGCAAGCAAAGATTGGTGATGATACGGCTGCTGTAGAAGCCTTGAAAGTAAATCAGGCTGATGTGTCTTTCTTAAGTAGCCGTCCAGCTTTGAAAGCCGAACAACTAGCCAATGCAAAGCTGTATTTAGCCGAAGTACGTCCCAACTATTCGGGAAGATACACATACGACTCAGTATTTGTCGTTCCTAATAATAGCCCCCTGACAACCAAAGATTCAGCCAAAGTAACCTTAGAACAACTGCGGGGCAAAAAAATGGCCTTTACTTCCCCTACTTCTGGTTCAGGGTTCATTTTCCCTGTCAGTGAGTTGGTCAAAGAGGGATTTGTACCCGATCGCGATCGCTTGGATGGATTCTTCGCACAAGTCACCTACGGTGGTAATTATGGCAAAGCACTCCAAGCAGTAGTACGCGGCCAAGCTGATGTAGCTGCCGTATCTGAATATGCTTTAAATTCTCCGTATATTACCGCAGAAGAAAAAAGTAAATTGCGCGTACTGCATAGAATCTCCGGTGTACCTGCCCACGGTATCGCCATTGATGATGATGTTCCAGATACTGAAAAACAAAGAATTGTTAACGCCCTTCTCAAGTTAAATGAGTCAGAAAATAACCAACTGCTAAGTAACTTGTATAACTCCACCGAATTAGTGAAAGTTGATCATAATAGTCACCTAGCACCAATTCGTGAAGCCCTCCAGCGTGTTGGCATTGAACCATAGGGGTGCAGGGGTGCAGGGGAGATGGGGGATAAAAACAACTAACAACTAACAACTGACAACTGACAACTGACTTAGCCCATCAGTAAATTAGCCGAGGTGTAGGATGAGTGATTATGTAATTGAGTGTCACAACTTAGAGACGGCTTACGCTGCTTCTCTGAATCGTCCTATACTCAACGGGATTAATTGCCAAATCAAGCGCGGCGAGTTTGTCGTTTTGTTAGGACTTAATGGTGCAGGAAAGTCTACACTGTTGCGATCGCTAGTTGGGTTAGTGCCACCAGTAAAAGGAGAAATTCGCATTAATGATTTGGTCATGACTCCCCAAACATTGCCACAAATTCGCCGCGACGTAAGCATGTTGTTTCAAGGAGGCGGATTAATTCGGCAACTATCGGCACTGGAAAATGTTTTGTGTGGGCGGTTGGGTGCAAGGACGACTTGGCAGACATTTTTAGGATTTCCCAAACGCGATCGCCTTTTGGCGCTAGAGTTACTAGAACAGTTGGGTTTAAGACAGCTAGCCGATCAAAAAACTAGTTTACTTAGTGGAGGACAGCAACAACGAGTAGCCATCGCTCGTGCTTTAATTCAATCTCCACAAATTCTCTTAGCAGATGAACCCATCACAGGTTTGGATATTATGGCATCTCAGCAAGTGATGCAGACTTTATCTAAGTTACACACAGAACAAGGTATGACCATTGTAGCGGTTTTACACGATTTAGGCATAGCAGCAAAATATGCCCAGCGAGCCATTGTCTTAAATGCTGGACGCGTCGTTTATGAAGGGCTTTGTGATAACTTGCAAGCTCAATTTGCTGAAATTTCTAGTTGAATAGATCAGTCATCTTTCTCAGTGAATTATTTCTTGAATTTAAAATTTATACGTCGTTACCTTTGGATGAGTCCTCTATTCATCCTATTAATTATCGTTGTAGTTTATGCTTGGGCTTTGCAAGGACTGAAAGTAGATTTTCAATTGCTGAAATCCAGCTGGCCGCACATTACAAACTTTATTTCTAGATTATTTCCTCCCGATTTTAAAGTTGTAGATATAGCAATTAAGGCACTAATTGAAACCGTACAGATGTCTTTATGGGGAACTACCATTGGTGCAATTATTTCTGTACCGATAGCTGTAGCTAGCGCTAGCAATGTTGCTCCTAGTTGGTTGCGATCGCTAGCTAATTTACTGCAAAATATTGTACGTTCAGTTCCCTCAATTATTCTGGGACTAATTTTTGTTGCTGCCACCGGATTAGGCGCACCAGCTGGTACATTAGCCTTAGGAATATACACCATAGGCTACCTAGCAAAGTTCTATCAACAAGCAATTGAAGCCGTTAATCCTCGTTCTTTAGAATCTTTGCAAGTGATCAGAGCCTCAAGATTACAAATTGCCCAATACGGTATTCTTCCTCAAGTATTGCCTTTGGGATTAGGTTACACCTTATGGATGTTTGAATACAATATCCGTGCTGCTTCAGTGTTGGGTGTAGTTGGTGCAGGCGGTATTGGCTTTCAATTAAAAACTTACATCGACGGGTTCGAGTACAGCAAAGCAACAACGATGATGTTAGTGCTGTTAGTAGTAGTTACCGTCATCGATAGCTTCAGCAGCCAATTACGCCGCCGACTCGATTCCATGTAACGAATTCTTATATCTATTCTGCATGAAGATTTGCTAAACCATATTTAAGTACAAGAAAGAAAAACGAACCGCAAAGTCCGCAAAGAACACAAAGAAAGAAGAAGTTAAAAGGGTTTGGCGCAGCCTCACAAAGAAATGGTATTAGTGTCTTGGTGATAGCCTGCCTTGAAAAAAAAGTTTATAATAGCTGATCGCATCAGTCATCAACTCGTTAATACGCACATTTTTTATAGTGGTATAACAATTTTATACACCTTTCTCATTCACAATGAGAAAATCTTTGTCACCTGCGGAGGCAGGTTTTGCCTGTGTAGCTTCCATTTCTAATCACCAAAGCACTCAATGTTGAACCTTAAAGGCTCAATTAAAATTTTCTTTCTTAGAAGTTATTAAATTTACTGGTGACTTTCTCAAATAACAGAATTGCGTGTTGTTTAAATAAAGTAACACCGTATATATACTAGCGTATGTCAACACCTATGAGCAGCAGACCAGGAATCGTTATTACTAACTCAGAAAAAAAATTAACTAAAAAACCTGATATTGATACACGAAACGCAGTCATAGGAATAGCAAAAGCTGCTGCTAATGCCGCTACTGGTAATTTAGGGAACATACCAGAAAATATTGTAGATATCAGTGCAGCAATTGGGTTAGGAGAAGAACCTGGTCAAATAGCCTATGGGCTAATTTTTAATTCTCTGACTCTGGCAATGCGTAGCTTGGTAGAAAAAAACAAAAAATTACTGCGGCAAGCAAACAAAGATAAGAATGTAGACGAAAATGAACTTGAGATAATTTCTAAACATCGCCTCAACCAGTCTTTAGAAAAACTGGAAGAACCAGACATAACTATTTACAGCGATTTTTTTAAACGTCCTAAAGACTTTCCTATTATTCAAGAAATCAAAACCCCCTTTGCTGAGTGGTTGCAAGCTCTTAATCTTGATAAATCAAACGCAGAAGCTATTAGTAATCAGCTTCCTATCGAGTTTACATATGCTTTATATACAGAGTTAGCAAAACATCCAGATAAATATGTCCGTTTAAAAAAACAGCTAGATAATCCTGTTAATGAAGCTGCTGAACGAGAAATTAAACGACAACTATCATGGCAACGATATTCAGCTTGGCTGCAAAAACAAGTAGAAGAACCAATGTTTTTAGAAGCCTTTGGTCTCAAACAGGTTTATGTTCCTTTAAAAGCTTACTATCAGCAAAAAAATGATGATGGAAAAGAAGAAGAATCTAAACCCCGGCAAGGAGAAAATAAAGAATATCAGAAAATTGTTGTTGACTTAGAAACTGAACTGGAAGCTTGGTTAGAGAAAGGCGATCGCAATGATGCCATTCGAGTAATTAGTGGTGGGCCAGGAAGTGGTAAATCCTCCTTTGCCAAAATCTTTGCAGCTAACCAAGCAGAAAAAGGTAAAATTACTGTTTTATTTATTCCTTTGCATCACTTTAAACTCTCAGCTGATTTCGTTGATGCAATTGGTGAGTTTGTTCGATTTGATGGTTTTGTTAGCCACAATCCTTTAAAAGAACAAGAGACTGATTCACCTTTACTAATTATCTTTGATGGCTTGGACGAGCTGACTATGCAAGGTAAAATTGCCGCAGAAGCTGCTCAAAATTTTGTCCGTTTAGTCAAAGATGAAGTTAATCGTTTTAATCTACATCAAACTCGATTACAAGTATTAATCAGTGGTAGAGAACTAGTAGTACAGGCTAATAGTAGTGACTTTCGCAAACCACAGCAAATCTTGCATATCCTGCCTTATTTTGTAGTTGAGCGTGATAGGAAGAATTACATCGACCAACAAAACTTTTTGCAGCAAGATCAACGGCAGATTTGGTGGCAGAAGTACGGTAATGTTAGTGGACGAGGTTATGATTCTTTACCACCAGATCTAGATAAAGATAATCTTACAGAAATTACTGCCCAACCCCTGCTGAATTACTTAGTAGCATTGAGTATTGACAAGCATAAAACATTTCCTAAAGACGGGAATCTGAATGCAATTTATGCAAATTTACTCACCGCAGTTTATGAGCGGGATTGGGCTGGTTATCAACATCAGGCGATTCGAGAAGTTAAAAAAGAAGACTTTGTTCGCATCCTCGAAGAAATTGCTTTAGCTTCCTGGCACGGAGATGGACGAACGACAACAGTTAAAGAGATTAAAGCTTATTGCGATAATAGTGGACTAACAAGACTACTAGAGAAGTTTCAAGAAGGTGCAGAATTAGGCGCAACTCGTCTTTTGACTGCCTTTTATTTCCGTGAAAGTGATGGAGTTAAAAACCAGGAAAAAACCTTTGAATTTACTCACAAGAGTTTTGGTGAGTATTTGACAGCAAGGCGCATTGTGCGAGAAGTAGATTTTATTCATAAACAGTTGTACAAGCGTGAAAATAACCCATATGAACGTGAAGGATGGGATAAAAAAGAAGCCTTAAAGTATTGGGCAATGCTGTGTGGTAAGTCTGCTATTGACAAATACCTTTTTAACTATATTGTTGATGAAATACGTTTACAAAAGTCAGAGGATGTAATCAATGGGCAGCAAAGTATATCTAATCTTATTAGTATTGTGTTGCGATATGGAATGCCCATGGAAGAATTAAAACGGGATTCTTTTCAAGAAGAAAAACGGCAATCACGTAATGCAGAAGAAGCATTATTAGCTGTCTTAAATACTTGCGCTAGAGTCACAAAGTCTGTTTCAAATATTCAAGGTAATTCTTCTGAAGATAAACCTTCTAAAGATTTCGGAGATTGGATTTATTGGCTACGTGGGCAAAGAACAACAGTTTATAGTGATGTTTCTTGCTTAGATTACTTAAGTTTTTTAGATTTAAAAAACTGCATTCTTATATCTCAAGATCTTTTGGGAGCGCATTTTGAAGGGACGAATCTTCAAGATGCAAAGCTTCAAAGAACCATTCTTGAATGGGCACATTTTGAAGGAGCGAATCTTGAATGGGCACATTTTGAAGGCGCAAATCTTGAGGGTGCAAATCTTGAGGGCGTGAATCTCAAAGGCGCAATTTTTGAAAGTGCGAATCTTAAATGGACGCATCTTAAAGAAGCACATCTAGAAAAGCAGAATTTCCGAAGGGCAAATCTTGAAGGAGCGCATCTTCAAAAGGCAGATCTTAAACTTGCATATCTTGAAGGAGTACATCTTGAAGGAGCGCATCTTGAAGGGGCGGATCTTGGATTTGCATATCTTGAAGGAGCGCATCTTGAAAGAGCGCATCTTGAAGGGGCAAATCTTAAAGGAGCAAATCTCAAATGGGTGTATCTTGAAGGAGCGCATCTTCAAGGAGCGCATCTTCAAGGAGCGCATCTTCAAGGGGCAAATCTTAAAGGAGTACATCTTGAAGGAGCCAATCTTAGATGGGTGAATTTTGATAGAGCGGATCTTCAAGGGGCACATTTTGAGGGAGCAGATCTTGAAGGGGCGCGTCTTGAACGGGCAAGTCTTAAAGGAGCGCATCTTGAATGGCCAAAACTTTTACCCACAAATTTTGGGAGTGAAGATTTAGCAGACTCAGAACAAAATTCGCCTTCAGACTCCAATGAGCAACCAGCATCAGAGTAGCTTGCAGCAGGGTAGCATGTGGCGTGCGACTTCTAGTCGCTAGGGTCAGTATTAAATTAACCTGAGTTCGGGATAAGGAAAGGAGCAGGTAGTAAGCTGAAAATAACGACAAATCCAGCAACCTGCCCTATGTTTAGTTTAGAAGCATTATTCTGCCATGTAGACGATTTCTGTCAGCTATTTGAGGTGCAATGGCGCAAAAAGCTGTTGAGTAATGGAGGAATCAGACGTAACCGCAAAAGAAGTCTATGTTTGAGCGAGATAATCACGATTCTCGTGGCCTTCCATCAGACACACTACCGCAATTTCAAATATTTTTATTTGAATCAAGTCAAACAACAATGGAGTAATGCGTTTCCCGAGCTACCAAGTTATCAACGATTTATTGAATGGATACCATCAACTTTAATACCTTTATGCGTCTATCTCAAGCATTGCTTAGGCAAGTGTACTGGTATCGGTTTTATGGATTCAACGAGTCTCAAAGTTTGCCATAATCGTCGGATTTCTCAGCATCAGGTGTTTCAGGGTTTAGCTGCACGTGGTAAAACTTCTGTGGATTGGTTTTTTGGTTTTAAACTTCATATAGTCGTCAATGAGCTTGGGCAACTGTTAAATGTGACCCTGACTCCTGGTAACATTGATGACCGTCAACCAGTACCTAATTTGCTGAGTGAGTTGTTTGGCAAAATTTTCGGCGATCGCGGTTATGTTTCTCAGAAACTAGCTGATCAACTTTTAGAAGACTTCGGCATTCAATTTTTTGCCAAGCCCCGTCGCAACATGAAAAACAAGTTAATGCTTCTTCATGACAAGCTTTTATCTCGTAAACGCTCCATTATTGAAACCATTAACGACCAACTTCAAAATATTTCTCAGATTGAGCATTCTAGACACCGAAGCCCCGTAAATTTTTGCGTTAATGTTCTGTGCGGATTAATTGCTTATTGCCATCAACCTAAGAAACCCAGTCTTCAAATGGACTGGCTTTTATCTCAAACTGCTTAACCCGAACTCAGGTTAAATTAGACTTAAAAGACATCTTCTTAAAGAACAGACCTTTTGCTAAAAATTTGCAAAAGGTCTAATAGCTCTTGAGGAGAACAAAAACATTTATTATTAAACTTTCTCATTAATATAATTGAGACTCAGCCAGCAGCATCAGCAAAGCTTGGTATAGATATTTCTACTTGACTAGTATTTTGTGGAAGTTGTTCCTGATTCTTCTGTGCAAAATGCTTATCCATGAGTGCAGGGACTTGTGCCGCACTAATACGGCTGTAGCGGGTTTTATCTGGCATTACCAAATTAGGGCCAGCTTTGCAGTTTTTCATGCAGCCAGTACCTTTGATAGTAACTTGGTCTTCCAAACCGCGATCGCTTAAACTTGCCTCCAATGCCTGACAAAGGCCGTTACCACCACGTTTCATACAATCAGACTTTTGACACACCAAAATTGTGGCTTTGGTCTTGACTGGTTTTGTCTTGGCGCTATCAACAGCTGGAGGCTCTTGTAATGCAGTGGCAGCCTGAACTCTCGCCATCTCGCTTCGCGCTGCCATCACACGCTCAGCTTTAAATGTAATCTTATCGTTTTTCAGTTCGTGCTTTTTTTCACCAACAACTTGTAACCAAGTACCTCGTGGTAACCTCCAGTCAAAAGTCGCCCTTAAATGTTTAGCTAGTTTAACGTAGCATTCACCCTCAGCAGTCGCTAACAACAAGCCTTTTAGCTTATAGCCATCTTTAATCACGAAATCGATAAACCTTCCTTCAAGGCAAAATTCCGAGATTTCTGTACTGTAGTATGCACTCATGTTGTTTAACCTAATTTTTTTAAGTAAGTATCCCTAAGACATTAACTGAGAAGTTTGAAACAGCGACCTTTGGAAACTGTTAGTTACGACTACGCCAACAATGTTCAAGATTCCCAATCAAGTCTTGACGAGAGGCTGTCAATCGCCGCATCACGTTCCAAAATTGAACAACTGCCGTGGGATTGCCAATTTCAACTTGCAATGGTTGGTTAGTCTCACACCAACAAGGAATGTCTAGTTCCTGTAGGCGTTGATATACTTGCCAACGATCTGCCCAATTGACCTCTACAGTGTGCTTGCTTTCTATTTGTGAACTGAACGATTTCAAGAAACTAGCCCCCAAAGTGCAACAAACTTGCATTAACTACCGTGCTTTTACTCCCTGATATTTAGCCCTTTTGGGAATACAGCCTCTCTTATTAGGATACCTTAAGTGCAAACAATTCTCAGTTACTACACCAAAAAAACATAAAAAATTTGTAACAATTCCCTGTTTTCAAAGAGCTTTGAGAGAAACAGGGGTTAGAGCAATACTCTCAGGACTCACGCGACACTACAGCTTGTAGCGACGATTCATTAATCACTGCTACCTGAAAATAAGAGTTTCGCCTATTGTTTACGTGAGTTCGATGAACCTCTCCCTCCCGACCTCCCTCGCCTAAAAGGCAAGGGAGGAGTAACGAAAAATAAGGGTTTTACTCCCCTCTCCTGCAAGGAGAGGGGCTGGGGGAGAGGTCAAAACAGCACTTGTCGAACTCACGTAAACAAACGTGAGTCCTGTTTTGGCAAAAGTAGCTTCTGTATATAGGAAAACAAAAATCCTATCCTTTTGTCTTTCCTTTTTCTAGGAAAATAATTGTCATCTACTAAGTGATGGATATAACAAAAATTTCTCAAGAATAAATGTTTGCACTTTTAACGACAAAAATTTTCAAATTTTTATGATACTGATGGGGCTTGCATTTATTTTTAAAATGTTAATATGTAGAGACTAAGCAGTTAAAAAGTATAACTGCTAAAAAGCGAGGAGAACATGGCTGATACACACACTTTGTTACAAAATTTTGGTCAGGTTTATGACAATCCTGTATTACTGGATCGCAGTGTTACTGCTCCAGTGACAGAAGGATTTAACGTAGTCTTAGCTAGTTTTCAAGCACTGTACTTGCAGTACCAAAAACACCATTTTGTAGTTGAGGGTGCAGAGTTTTACTCACTACATCAATTTTTTAACGAAAGCTACGAAGAAGTTCAAGACCACGTGCATGAAATTGGCGAACGCTTGAACGGACTAGGCGGTGTGCCAGCCGCTAGCTTTAGTAAATTAGCGGAATTAACCTGTTTTGAGCCAGAACCCGATGGTGTATTTTCTGCCCGCAAGATGGTAGAAAATGACCTAGCAGCAGAACAAGCTATTATTAACGTGATTCGTCGCCAAGCTGCTCAGGCAGAAAGTTTGGGCGACCGTGGCACACGCTATTTGTACGAAAAAATTCTGTTAAAGACTGAAGAAAGAGCCTACCATTTGGCTCACTTCCTAGCTAAGGATAGTTTAACCTTGGGCTTTGTTCAACCTGCTCAGAACTAATACCTTCTGATTTCGGTTAAACTTGAGTAGACTGAAAAAAATTGACAGCACTAAGTCTTAAAAAAAGATAAAGAATGGCAGAGAGATCATACGCTCTCTGCCATTCTTTATCTAAGTATACAAAACCTCACAATATGTAATATTCATAACAAAATCAATAATAAAAATTATTGGCAATTAGCTTGTTAAGAAATATTTTTATTTAAGCTATTCTATTCACAGTTAATTATTAGTGATATTTACTTGAAAAAATAGATAATCATTTTAAAAATCATAAATTTCACTACAAACATTGTAAAACTCCTGAAAGTTATTTCTTGAGAAATCTTTGAACTAAAACCTTTCAAAAAAAGAGATAGTTAGTTGTCAGTGGTCAGTTGTCAGTTGTTGCAAGGCAGGAGGCTGGAGTTAGTTAAAAGTTATTCTTTTTGTCTCCCTCATCTCTCCATTGCCCCCCAACCCCTCCAGGGGCCCCGAAGC
>NZ_JAECZC010000062.1:0-109100 GCF_016056305.1 Amazonocrinis nigriterrae CENA67
CGTTTTTTTGAGTGTACATCGCACAGTCTCACGACCTATTTGCGTGACGATACTTCGCGCTTTGAGTTCGTCTACTAATAACTTCATCGTCCAACGAGTCCTACCATCCGGCGGTGGTGAACAGCATATAGCTATCAGATGCGCCTGTTTTTCTCCATCTAATTTCTGTGGCACGGGTGGTGTCTGACGCGGCTTGCGGTTGAGGGCTGCTTGTTCTCCTTGCTCTAAAAATGATGAGCGGATGCGGGCAACGCTATTACGATGTAATCCTAGTGCTGCCCCTATCTGCTGGTCATTCCAGCGTTGCTGCCCATATTCACCCTCATCCGACATGATCAGTACACGTGCGTGCAGAATTTTTTTCACTGGTGCATGACCATTACGGCTGAGCGCTTCCAAGTGTTGTCTTTGTTCTGCACTTAAGCGAATCTTGTTTGTTCGTCCACGTCCCATTTTCTTTGTCTGTTTCTGCTACATCTAATGCACTATTTTAGCCCGGTCGCGCTACTACTGGCGTGGCAAGCTTAAAATAGTGCATTAGGAAAAACTGAAAAACATTGATTTTTATCACTTTTCTTAAAAATCTATTGCATCATTTTAGCCTTGCCACGCCACTACAAAACGAGATTTGGGGTGATTAGATCATTTGTGTGTACACGGTAGCCTCTGAAAGGAGGAGCCACTGCCTCATACCGTTTCACTTTAATTTTGATACAAATAGGGAGCAAGGGAGCAGGGGAACTCGGGGCCCCCACGACCGAAAGGGAGGAGCCACTGCGTTGGACGGGTTCCCCGGCAGCCGCGCAAGTGGCGTTGGGGATTAGGGGCACAGGGGTGAAAAAATTTGTATCAGATTTTTCGTGAAATGGTATCACCACACAGCTGCCTCCCTGTTGTAGCAAGTGGCGTCAGAGGCTTTAAAAGCTTGATTTTTCGTTCTTTAGCATACTTGCTAAAGCCCCTCTTGGACGTAAAGAGGGGTTGGGGAGAGGTTCATCGAACTCACGTCACTTTTAGTACGGAAAGCAGTCTACTTACGTAGTATTAAAAATGTATAGTTATCTTCCTTCTACAAGGTTATTTTTATTAAAAAAAAATCAGCCAATAGGTAAGTTTATCTGACAATTTTTTTTGATATATTCTGTCCTGTGGTGATAAAGTTTACATACTTTAATGCCTTAAGAACCACGTCCAAGCTCATAGTCTCCACGTAAATTACTAGTAGTAATATGCAAGTTTAGACTTCATGCTAGGGGTTTAGTTGCTGTTGAATTAATATTTCAGAGAGGTAGAAAGAGTTTTCAGCTAATATATATAAATCTTAATTTTTTAGTTAAAAATTTTTGCGTATTTTCATTAAAAAATAAAATTAACTATTAAAGAGCAAACTAGATTATTTAATCAAGTATTTTCAAAAAATTAATTTTACATGCGTATTTTTATGATAAACAGTAAATATATAAACTTAGCGAGACACGCTTTTAATTATATTATCTATCTTAATTACAACCATGTAGAAAAACTTACCTCTAGAGAGTAAGATAAATTATTTCCTAGGAATATTGAGCCATGAGATTAATGATATATTCTCATGATGGGTTCGGTCTTGGTAACATTTTAAGGATGTTGGCAATCTGCACTCATTTATTAGATTCAATTGGAGAACTGTCTATTTTAGTCGTTTCCGGTTCTCCGATGTTGCACAGCTTTCGTCTACCAAAAAGACTTGATTATATTAAGTTACCTTGCTTGAATCGAGGAATTTCTGGGAAGTTTTCAGCTAAATATCTTGGCATCGCAGTTGATGAGACAGTGAAACTGCGTTCCGAACTAATTCTATCTGCGATCGCTAATTTTAAACCAGATATATTTTTAGTAGATAAAAAACCCTACGGCATTCGTGATGAATTAAAAGCAACTATTGAATATCTCAAAGCTAAATTACCAGAAACTCCCATAATTTTGCTGCTACGGGATATTCTAGATCATCCAGATATAACGGTAAAAGAATGGAGGAAGCACGGTTATTACGAAGCGATTGATAAATTTTATGAGCGTGTGCTTGTCCTGGGTACTCCAGAAATATTTAATATTTGCCACGAATATCAAATGCCCCCAAAGGTTGCTAATAAAGTGCAATTTTGCGGCTATATCCGTAAAGAACTAGGGCGTAAAAAGCCTAACCTGGTTCTGAATGAGTTGCAACTGAGTCCAGAAGAAAAACTAATTTTAGTGTCACCAGGAGGTGGTGAAGACGGCTACAGATTAATCGACACTTATCTGTCAAGTTTGGCATTGTTACCAGCTACTTATCAACTACGCTCTTTGATTATTTGCGGCCCCGAAATGCCTTTAATAGAGCAAGCTGCACTGCAACATAAGGCAGCTTTATATCCAAGCGTACAGATAGGAGAGTTTACAGACGATCTGATGAGCTACATAGCCGCCGCAGATGCTCTAGTGACAATGGGTGGCTACAATACAACCTGTGAAATTCTATCAGTCGGGAAACCAGCAGTCGTAGTACCTAGACATAAACCATCTCAAGAACAATGGATTCGAGCCGAACAACTGGCCAAAAGAGGAGTCTTGAAAGCTATTCATCCCGACAATTTAACTCCAGAAAGCTTGTTGCGATCGCTTCTAGAACAACTCGATACTCCACAAAGTCAGATTTCTCATCCAGCAATCGATCTCAATGGCTTGCCCAATATTAGCCAATATATCAAGACCCTAATAACAAACAAAAAGGGCGTAGTTCCATCTCGCCAAAGCCATCAATCATCAAACAAATTACGGGATTTAGCTATTCTTAAACAAGTTTAGTCAATGCAATTTACAGAGGCACACCAATCATGAAACGTCTTATGTTCTACTGCCAGCATATTCTCGGCATGGGGCATCTAGTTCGCAGCATGGAAATTGTGCGGGGACTAGTGAAAGATTTCCACGTTTGTTTTATCAATGGTGGAGAAGTAGTACAAGGTTTTAACATTCCATCGAGTGTGGATGTAGTTAATTTACCTGCGATTAAAACTGATAGTGAATTTAAAAACCTCCAGGTGGTAGATAATTCCTATAGTCTTGAAGAAGTGAAAGAAATTCGTCAACGAAAATTGCTACAAATTTTAGATGAATTTCAGCCAGATGTGTTAATGATTGAACTATTTCCCTTTGGTAGACGGAGATTTTCTTTTGAATTAATACCTCTTTTAGAACGAGTTCGCCACCAATACCCGACAACTAAAATTGTCTGTAGCCTGCGAGACATCATTGTTAACAGCAAAAATCAAGCACGGCATGAAGAAAAAGTTTGTAACTTAATTAATCAATATTTTGACCTGTTATTAATTCATGGCGACCCTAAATTTATATCTTTAGAAGAAACGTTCTCTAGAGTTGCAGATATTGAGTGTGAAATACACTACACAGGCTATGTAGTACAGCCACAACCAAAAGAAATTGTAATTGCCCATCAGCCATTAATTCTTGTCAGCATTGGTGGCGGCAGATTTGGGCATGAACTACTGGAATGTGTCATTAAAGCGGCTCCCAGTATCGAGAAAACATTGCCTCATACCATCCAGATGTTTACTGGCCCCTTCATGCCAGATTCCAAGTTTAACCAACTTCAGACAATGGCAAAAGATATTTGCAATCTCAATATCAAACGTTACACCCCTAACTTACTGCAATATATGTGTCAGGCAGACATTTCTATTAGTATGTCAGGCTATAACACAACAATGAATATACTTACCAGTGGGGTAAGAGCTATGATTCTGCCCTTCACAGGGAATGACGATCGAGAGCAGAAACTAAGAGCTACAAAGTTAGAAAAACTTGGTGTTGTTGATATGATTCGTCCGAAAGAGTTAGAACCAGATACTTTTTTAGAAAAGCTCAAGCGTTGTCTTCAAAAACAACCAAATACTATAAAGTTTGACTTTAACGGTGTTGAAAAAACGGCTGTATTACTGAATAAGTTAGTTATGCAGCAAAAAGTAGCTTAAGCAAAACGATAAATAATTAGCAAAAAGACTATGACTAAACCAAAAATTTGCATGACAACGTTAGAATATCCCCCAGATATCGGTGGCGTGGGAGAATCTGTGTATCGTATTGCTCAGATATTACTTGAAAGTGGTTATGAAGTTCATGTAGTTGTTTTTCGCTCAAAGCAACGGCTCGTATCAGATGGCAGTCGCAGACGAGCTAGTTGTAAAACAACTTACCAAGATGGCGTTTTTGTTCATCGAATTAAATCAGCAGTAAGAGAGGCTGTACCAGAAATTCAAGACTTTTTCACTGATGTGTATTTTTATTTGAAAAAGTTACATCAGGAGCATAAATTTAGCTTGTTTCATGCCTTCTTTATGAATGAAACAGGGTATGTCACAACTTTATTAGCTAAAGAAAATAATCTTCGTGTAATTAACAGCATTCGCGGTAGCGATTTACATAAACATATTTTCAATCCTAAAACTCACGGACAAGCAGTTTGGATTTTAGAGAACTCAACATGGGTAACATTTGTTAGCCAAGATTTACAACAAAGAGCGATCGCGATCGCTCCTAGTATTCAACTCAAATCATCGGCTTTTTGGAACTCTATCAATCCCATTGATTTTGCAAAATTTACAACCCCACCAAAAATTCAAGAATTATCAGGAATTGTTATTGGCTCTACAAGTAGATTTCGAGATAAGAAAGGAATTGAATATCTCTTAGATGCTTGTGCAGAAATCAGTCAAGAAATCAACCTAACGCTATTACTAATCGGTGATTTTATTGAACGGGAACGAACATATTGGGAACAAGAAATTAGCAATTGTGGATTGGGCGATCGCTTACATATTACGGGGATTCTCAGCCGAGAAGAAGTCTTAGCATATCTACCGCACCTAGATATTTTTGCCATTCCTTCACTACATGATGGTTGTCCTAATGCCCTACTCGAAGCTATGTTAGCAGGTTGTGCTATTGTCGGTACAAAAGTAGATGCGATCGCTGAAATTCTCGCAGACGGTACAGCAGGTTTATTAGTGGAACCAGGCAATAGTGAGGATTTGGCAGATGCCCTCAGAAAACTAGCAACCAACCCACAACTAAGGCAACAGTTAGGTAAAGGTGCAAAACAGAAAGTATTACAAGAATTAACACCTGTAATTGAAAGCGAAAACTGGCGCAATGTTTATCAGCAAGTTTTACCTGTAACTTCCTTATCACACCTAACAGGCATAAGCTTTGTTTAAGCTAAACTTTTTCAATTGATTACTACTTAAATTTAAAACTTTAACTTGAAACCTGTCTGAAATTCATTAAAAGGCTTTAGATTATGAAGCAACCAAAAATTACTATTGTTGTATCACCTCGTGAACAGTTTAGCTTGAGTAGCCAAAGTCTAGAAAGCATTTATCAATACACAGATTTGCCATTTTCATTAATTTACGTTGATGGTGCTTCTCCCCCTCAAGTGCAAAAGTATTTAGAAACTAAAGCACAGGAAAAAGGATTTAAAATAATTCGCACGGAGCAATATTTATCTCCCAATCAAGCTAGAAATTTAGCTATTCCTCATGTACAAACAGAGTATCTAGTATTTATTGATAACGATGTGATTGTCAGCCCCAACTGGTTGGATCATTTACTAGAATGCGCCCAACAAACAAGAGCAACCATTGTTTGTCCTTTAACTTGTATTGGTAAACCAATTCATGAAATAATTCACCTAGCAGGCGGAGAAGCTAGGATTTTGTCAGAAGAAACCAAGACAGGCATCAAGCGCAAAGTTCACGAAAAACATTATTTTGTTAATCGTCCCGTTGCAGATGTACACGAACAGTTACATCGCCAGCAGTGTGAATTTGCTGAGTTTCATTGTATGTTAGTTCGCACTAGCATCTTTGACCAAATTGGTTTATTAGATGAAGGTTTGCTTAATACCCGCGAACACATTGACTTTTGCATGAGCGTAACTAATGCAGGTGGGACAGTTTATTGCGAACCTAAATCTGTTGTTACTTATGTGCCAGAATTGCCCTTCAATTGGGCAGATATTTCCTTTTTCTTATTACGTTGGAGTGATGAGTGGGAATTGGCAAGTCTAGAACACTTTTCGCAAAAGTGGAATCTGACAAAACAAGATAAGTATTTTAAGAAGCGGTATAAACGTCTTGGTCATCGCAGACATCATGCCTTTCTTAAACCTCTATTGCGTCGTCTTCCCTTTGGAGATTCGCCTTGGTTGGAACAACAAGCGATCGCTATGGAACGCCGTTTCAATCGTCTGTTGACAAGTCGTTATGCAAAAGCTCATGCTCAAGGTAAAATATCACCGCAAATCAAAGATTTTACGAGATTGCCACTCGTCTCTGAACGGGAATTAGCGCAACAAAGCAAAAAGTAACCAGAATCAACCTAGAGCAAAGTCCATGAGACGTTCAGATTCCAAAAGTATTCGAGCAGCCTTACCAGGGCTGGGGCGCATCTTGAAACATTTTGCTCCTCAACTTCGCAAGCAAAAATGGCTGTTAATTTTATCCTTTGGGTCTTTGCTCGCAGAAATTGTTCTGCATCTACTAGAACCTTGGCCTCTCAAATTCATTTTCGATTACATCTTACTGCCCAATGCCAGCCATAAATCACATCATCTACCTATTGCGGCGGCACTTTCACAACTGAGTCCATCTGTGTTGTTGACCAGTTTAGTTGCTAGTATTGTTGCGATCGCCCTGTTAGGGGCTGCGGCTGCCTACTTTAGTATTGTTGGCATGGCATTAGCAGCTACTAATATGCTCACAGAGATTCGTACTGATTTATACAGCCATCTCCAACGTTTATCATTAGCCTTCCACAACCAAGCCAAGACGGGCGATCTAATTACCCGTGTCACCTCTGATATTGAACGCCTGCGAGAAGTGTCGGTAATGGCTGTGTTGCCCTTACTGGCAAATTCTCTAACTTTGGTAGGCATGATTTTGGTGATGTTTTGGATGAATTGGGAACTAGCGTTGATTGCGATCGCTATCTTTCCCTGGTTCCTATTTTCAACAGTGCGGCTGACACATAAAATTCGTCGCGTTGTTAAAATGCAACGTCAAGGCGAGGGAGCAATGGCAGCCACCGCCGCCGAATCTATCAGTGCAATTAAGGTGGTTAAAGCTCTTTCTCTGCATGAAATGTTGGAGCGCGTATTTTTTCACTACAATCGCAAAAGCCTACGAGCTAGTAACAAAGCACAACAACTCTCTGCGGCTTTGGAACGAATGGTGGAATTGCTAGTAGGAGTCGCAACTGCTTTGGTGTTATGGAGGGGCGTATATCTGGTACTGGCTAAAATCGTTACACCAGGAGATTTATTAGTATTTGTCAACTATCTACGAATTGCCTTTAAACCAATGCGTCAGCTTGCCAAATACACTGGTCAAATTGCGAAAGCCACCGCATCTGGTGAGCGTGTCTTAGATATCTTGAATACAGTGCCAGACATTCAAGATTCCAAGGGAGCATTAGAAGCACCTCCCTTTTTGGGAGCTATTCGCTTTGAGAATGTTAGCTTTGCTTACAATCCAGAACAACTTATCTTAAAAAATATTAGCTTTGAAGTCCAACCAGGCCAGCAAGTGGCTTTAGTCGGCCCATCTGGTGGTGGTAAATCTACATTAGTTAGTTTGTTACTAAGATTGTACGATCCAATTACCGGAAGGATTTTAATTGATGGTCACGATTTACGGGAATACAAATTACAATCTCTGCGTCGGCAAATTAGTATAGTTTTACAAGACAGTATTTTATTTAGTGGTACTGTTCAAGATAACATCAGCTATGGTCGTCTAGGTGCCAGATTTAAAGAAATCGAATGGGCTGCCCGACTGGCAAACGCTCACGATTTTATTATGGCACTGCCCCAAGGCTATGCAACGATTTTAGGCGAACGCGGCGCTAATCTTTCTGGAGGACAACGCCAAAGAATTGCGATCGCTCGTGCTGCTATCCGTCACGCTCCTATTGTCATTCTCGATGAGCCGACTACAGGTTTGGACAACGAAAATGAACGCGCTGTCAGCGAAGCATTACAAAGGCTTACCTACAAACGCACGACTTTTTTGATCTCACACAATTTGAAAACAACCCAATCAGCAGACCTGATTCTCTACATAGAAAATGGTCAAATTATTGAACAGGGTACTCATACAGAACTTATGCGACTCAATGGTAGATATGCTGCCATGTATGCAATTCAGGATAAAAGTGATTTATCGGGAAAGGCAGAGGGCAGGAGGCTCAGTTGGCAGAAGGGATCTGATTCGGAGCCTCTGCACTCTCATTGTGAGTAAGGGTTTAAGACCCCCACCAAATTTCAACAAAGGTGGCTCTTGTTCAGGAGGGGTCGCAATCCCCTTCTGAACAAAACATAAAAGCCCTCTGCCCTCAGCATAGCTGCCTTCTTCAACTCACCTCGCTATCTTCCAAGATTGAGGCTTTAGACTCGTACGGAATATTAATGAGGCAGCATCACCTTTTGGGTAAATGAACCCTAATGATTGCCGCAGTGGCTCCTCAGCAACGCCAGTCCGCTCAAGTCGGGAAACCCGCCCACGCGGCTGGCTCCTCAGCACTCAGCACTTTGCTATGATAGTGCGCGATCGCCCTCAAGCGCATCTTTTGCCTTAAGCTGAGCTTGAGCTTTCTCCACTCATAACAGCAGATGTAATTAAATGTGCCAAACGTAAAGCTTCTGGCACTTTGCCACAGTCAGTTAAACGTTGAAGCACTCTAGCTACTACAGCAGGTTCAGAACCACTAACTTGGAAGAAAAAGGGCGAATAATCATAAATCTGGCCAGCTTGGTGTAAAAGTTGCTGTCGCTTTTGGAAGTTTGGCAGACGACTCATCGCTTCCTCAACAGCAACTAAATCAGGTTGGCGGCGCATCACGGTAACGCAGGGTAATTGCAAGCGGTCAGCTAATTGTGGAAGATTTACGAGGTTAAATCCGCCAAATCCAATTCCATCTAATAGTAAGATATGTAGTTGTGGCAAAAACTTCCTTCCAATCAACAACTTGCAGATGACTTCTGTCGCATCAAAACCATCTTGTTGTACTTGACCCCACACCATACCTTCAAATCTGGTTCCTGCACACACCACCCCAGCTATAGATACATTGCCACCAGCACCCCGAATAAAAGGGGCATCATCGAAGCCAATAACGCGAATAGTACGATTGAGTTTCAGAAGAGATTCAAGTTTCATTAAGCTGTTGTTTGGTGGCTAAATTAGCACAAAGTAATTGCGATCGCACTAGAAGCCTGCCAAAAAGATTTTGACAGGCACAGGGATTGGGTAAGGGGAAAAGGGGCGCATGTTTTTAATTTCTTTCCCTTTCCCCTTTTCCCTTTCCCCGGTCTCCAAGAGTCAAAATTTGCGTGGTGAACTACTAGAAGAAAACCCCTCTTCTAGTGAATCAGACTTTGCGGTGGCTGCCAACATTGGGTTGCTTGTCTTCCACGTAAAAAGCAATTGTTGAGGAACCATTGATTACCAAAACCAACATCATCAAAGTTACGGCAGACTCACCAAACCATTGGCAAAATAGAATGTAAAAAGTTTCTCAGGGTGTGTTCATGAAGGTTACGGTTGTGGGTGCTGGTATCATGGGTATGTCAGTAGCCTGGGCGCTTGAACGGGATGGACATCAAGTCAGTGTCTACGAGCAAACACAGATACTCTCAAGAAACACAGGGAGTAGGGAGTGGGGAGTAGGGGAAAAAAGTGTTTCTTGAGAGGCTACTTATAAGTTAACATTGCTGCCATTCTTTGCAATTTTCTGCTTACTTCTTCCATAGTGTAAAAGAAGGTGAAAAACCGCAGTAATTCATCAATTGAATAATCTACTTGCTGAATTTGTTGCAGCTGATTCAATTGTTCTGTGGCATTTGCGATCGCAATTTCCATCTCTGGCAAAGATAAATGAGATTGGCGAGACTTAACCGCTGTTGCCAAACTCAGCATGGCCTTTTGAGTCTCCTGTGCTAGTTGAGTAATTTGAGGTGAGAGAATCTGCCAGAAAGTATCCTGCTGCCTAGCAAGTACGGTATGTTCCATAGTCAGGATATGTTCCCAAATTCTCCGAATCAGAAACTCCCAAGCTTCATTCACCCGCGTTTCTATTGGTTCGTTTGTTTGCCCTTGTCTGACTTCTTGCCATAACTCTCGTTCTGCCAATAGTGAATTAATAATATTTAGTTTCAATACATCCACGCTAGGGCGATCGTAGTTGCCTGTCAACGCACAATCTACAACCAACCTGTAAAATTGCTCTAAATAAACTAGCGTTTGAGATAGGTAACGCCTCAATTCTGTACCAGCACGAGCCGGAAAAATCAAGTTGTTCACCAACAAAGCTACACCAATACCCAAAAAGGTTTCTAAATACCTATGCCAAGCATAAAGCCAGGGTGACTCGCTGTGGCTTAAAATCACGATCGCTGCAACATACCCTGCTAGCTTAGCCGCTTCATTGAATTTCCAGTAGGAAGCAAGAAATATGGTCAGGAAAACACACAAGGCCAGTGACCATGAATTGCTACCTAATGCGATCGCAAAAATTGCTCCACCCATAGCACCAATAGCTGTCCCAATTAACCGCTGAATACCTAGCTTGAGTGTACTACCGTGGGTAGATGACATCACAATGATTGCTGCTATAACCGCATAAAATGGATATTCCCATTGCAACCACTGAGCAATAATCAGAGAAATGGCTGATGCGATCGCCATTTTCAATGCCATCTTGCCTAGCAGAATCGTTGACATTCCTTTGGGTGTAGCAGCCCAAGTTATTAATTTTGAAATAATTCTATTTGTGACTGGGCTAGCTTCAGACGCAAGCCTATTAGAGGACTTTGCCATGAATATCGGGGTTAAACTAGCTGATTGGTCATCAAGTCTAGCTTATACCAATTCGTAATTCGTAATTCGTAATTAATAAATCCAGATTGTATCTAGGTTTCAAGGTTTGAATTTGTCAGGACTTACGCAAAAATTACCAAAAAGCTTGATTTACAGACTGATTACGATTTAAACAAATACACAAAAGTACGGAATCCCCACACACAGCGAAGCGACGTGTGGGGAGGATGTCAACTAAATCGACAAGATTGTTCCATAGTCGGAGTCTCTTCGAGTTGAACCATTATGAGAACAGCTGGGGTATCGCCTACTGTTCCAGATAAGTGGCCTTTATGCCCTTGTGCGTCGGCTTTCGTACCTTGGTCTTCTCCAAATGAAATTTCGCCAGGGCCCATTTCTACTCGCTGTCCGTCCATAGTCTCCACAAACCAGCGTCCAGACAGAGGAATGATCCACTGGGGTTTCGGGTTCTCATGCCAGTTTCCAACCCATCCCACTGGTAGTACAGTGAAAGTGATTGTCGCACCAGACTGCTTCAATTTAGAAAGCCACTGCGGCGACGTATCGGGGGCTATACCTTTTTCGATAAAGTCCTCAATTTGACAACGAGACTGGTGACTTATACCGTTGTGGTCAGTCCAGACATGCCAATAGTCAATTGTTGGCTGATGTGAGGAATTATTCTGCATAAAAATGCCTCTTTTGAATTGGTGAAATGATTTAATTAATGTATTTTCGAGCAGCATTTCTGAATTTCAAATTAACGTGAGTTCGATGAACCTCTCCCTCCCGACCTCCCTCTCCTAAAAGGCGAGGGAGGAGAAACGAAAAAATCACGGTTTTACTCCCCTCTCCTCGTAGGAGAGGGGTGGGGGGAGAGGTCAAAACAGCGCTTGTCGAACTCACGTTAAATTATGAAACTGTAACAGTGTAATTCCGTTGTTCCCATTTGCTGCTTTCAATCCAGAAAAAGGTAAAGTTTATGGGCTGCTGTTGGCTATCAGCAACAGAGATATCGACAAAATAAATTCCTACCTTTGTAGAAGTTGAAGGTGTATCTTGTATAGTTTGCCAATTATCATCTGACCAGTGCAAGCGAAAAGATGCTAAAGCGTGAATTCGTAATGTTTGACCTTTTTTAACTTGGCTGATTTGTCGGTTAAACTTCCAAACTTCCAATGATTTACACTGCTTTCTTTCGCCTAGATAGCGATTTGCCACCTCTGGAATAAAATCAAACACTTTTCCATCATGATTTGACCTTAGTAGCTTGATATATTCTGCGTGCGCCCACATTAAAGGCATGGCAGAACCTGTTGCTTTTCCTAAGTACATATGGACATGAGGTTTATCTGCTTCATCCCAAACCTGTTCTGGTAGTAAACAAGTGTCTGAAGCAAATCCTTCCATGGCCTTGATATATGTTTTGACATCGCCGCCAGCAGCTAATTCATAATGTCCTCTCTCTGCTGTCAAAAGAGGCCAAGCACGTCCTTTACCCCAACCGATATAAGGACTTCCGTCTTCTCGCTGACCGTAGCCGTCGTGGTTGTAACGATGCCAACAAGGCCCAACGGGTGTATCTACTTTCAAGATTGCATCAATTACTTTCACAGAATCAACAATAATTGGGTCATCAGGTTTGCGAATTCCATAGCGTACTAATTGTAGAAATCCGCCATCGACAATTTCTTTGGCTGGAAATTCTGCTCGTTTACCAGGTGGCTGACTGGTGATCAAAAGAGTTCCTTGGTTGGGATTTTCGTTGGGTTGAGGATTATGAATATCTGAAGGAGTAATTCGGATATAGTGCCGTTTGATGCCAGGAACTAAAGTTCCTTCAGTAGTAACTGTCCAAGCTTCAATGTGAGATTCTAAAAAATCTGCGTATTCTTCGATAAATTGTGCTGTTGCTTCATCCCCACGTTCACGCACAAATTGAGCAGCACAGATTAAGGCGGCAATATTGGATGCTAGTGTTGATGGTGAATAACCGCTATTTTCTTCCCAACGTTCTTGTTGGGTAGCTGGGCCATGGCGAATTAAATAACCCGCTGCGTTGAGAATCATGGGATAGATATCGAAATTTAAGCAAGCATTTTCCTGGTGTAAAAGCCATGCTAAAAGAATAGGAAATGACACTTCATCCAGTTGAATACCTTTCCAATAGGGTTTGCCATTAACCCAAAAATTTTGGGCGAAACCACCGTCTTTCTGCTGGCTGGTTGCCAAATAAATTAGCGATCGCACTGCTGTATCAGTTTCCCCAGCAGCCACCAAACCTGCTACACTACTAACCAAATCCCTTGTCCATACAAGGTGATATCCTCCTTGGTCTTGGTCGTCTTTGGCTTCACCCCAAGGAATAGCCATAGATGCGATTAAAGCACCGGGATAAGTTTTATCTTCATGTGCCAACAACAAACTAACGCTGTTGTGATACAACTTGCCATCATCATAAGAAACATTTTCTAATGGGCGGATGCCATTGCGCGATCGCTTCCACTGTTCGTTGTATTGCTGCTTTTGCTGTTCAAAAGGAAGATTCAGTGATTGAAACAATGTAGAAATTGCATTGTGTAAGCTAGTGCCAAATGCCAGTCCCAATGTCAATTCATCACTACCATCTAGATTTAGTTTTCCAGTCAAAGCCAGGTTGCCATTCAAAGCACGGCCAAACTCCCAATCCATCTGAAAATTATCAGCTAAATCTGTCCAGCCATCACTTTGACCAACATAGCCACAGGAAAGACGGACAAACGGAACTGTTGCGCCTAGTGCTAGCCAAGTTCCTCCTTTTTCTGCCACAAGAATATCATGCCCAGCAACTTCTACCGCGTAACCATTATTACCTCTACCTCCAACTTCCAAATGCGGCGCACACAAAGCGTATAACTGGAGTTGAGAGATAAACTCGCGTTCTCCTGTTAATTTCGTGCGCTGTAAAATACAGGATAAATGCGGGTCAGCAATCACTTCTTTAATCACGGCATAACGCCCTTGTGGATCAAAATTAGTGATGCGGTATCCTAAACCATGAGTCCACATCGGTTCTACTTTTGATCTCAGATGGCGTTTCTCTTCGTGAAAAAAACTTTTGCCATCAGAAATTAAGTATTGCAAATCCCGAATTTGGGGTTTGTCTACTGTGGGATGGTAGATTTCAGTGACAACACCATTCCAGATAGTAAACCAAACGCGACTAGAGGTAGAGTAAGCTGTTCCTACTCCATCTTTATTGGCATGAGTCCATCGAGGAGCAATGCCTGGTGAGCCAAAAGCCTGTCGTTGACTAAGAAAGTTCATACGCTGACCAATTCTGAGTAACTTTTTTCTATTGACTCCCTTCCCGCTATCAGATTACCTATCTCTTCCTTTGTGTACTTTGGTTACTTTGCGGTTTGTGAAAAACATTTAGGTACTCTTTGAGCGGGAAAGGAGTAGTTTGCAAGCAAATTTTATTGAGAATCTGGAGAAGATTTGCGTGTGGCTGCTAAAGATTTAGCTTCAATAAAAATTAGTTTAATTTCAGGATGTTTTTGGCGAATTTTGGCTTCTAAATTCTCTACAGTTGTTGCTATTTCTTCACCTGTGAGATTTTTAGCAAATTGAATTTCTAAATTAAGTAATACTTCTTGGGGAGCAAGCTGCATTGTTAATACACGTATGACTTCTTGAACCTTTGGCTCTGTTTTACATAAATAACGGATATTGGCTATAGTTTGAGGATTAGCACTTTCACCAACTAATAAGCCTTTACTTTCTCTTGCTAGTAATACAGCTACTATAGCTAAGATAACACCAATAATAATCGAGGCGATACCATCAAAATAAACATTATTAAATAAATGTCCTAAGAAAATTCCTATAAAAGCAACGAATAAGCCTAAAATTGCAGCTGAATCTTCAAATAATACTGTAAATACTGTAGGATCTTTACTATTTTTGATTGCTTGCCAGAAACTTTGTTTACCCTTGGTTGGTAAAAATTCTTTTAAAGCTACAGTCCAAGAAAAACCCTCAAATATTATTGCTGTAGCCAATACAATATAATTCCACATCGGGTCTTCTAAAGGGCTGGGGTTAATTAAATGAATAATTCCTTCATAAATTGACATGCCACCACCAATGGCAAAAATGAGGATAGCAACGATTAAAGTCCAAAAGTAAAGTTCTTGACCATAGCCAAAGGGATGCCTATCATCCGCTGGCCTTTGGCTCATCCGAATTCCCAATAAAAGTAATAATTGGTCGCCAGTATCTACAACCGAATGAATACCTTCAGATATCATGGCAGAACTGCCAGTAATGGCGGCGGCGATAAATTTAGTAATAGCGATCGCTAAGTTAGCACCCATCGCCGCGAAAATAGTTTTTTTAGATGAATCAGTTGCCACGCTCGTAATTTGTCCTAATCCCTTTTTTAACCATTCTCTGTAAACCCTGGATACAAAGTCATGCCACCATCTACAAACAGTGTTGTTCCGTTAACATAATCAGAGTCATCAGAAGCCAACCAAACTGCTGCTTTGGCAACATCTTCGACATCACCCACTCGTTTGGCTGGAATCAGTTGCAGTAATTTCGCCTCTGCTTGTGGAGTATCCCAAGCTGATTTATTAATTGGTGTTTTGATTGCACCAGGAGCAATGCTATTAACGCGAATTTTATGGGGAGCAAGTTCTTGGGCAATACTTTGCATCATCATATGAATACCGCCTTTACTAGCGGCATAATTAACATGACCCGCCCAAGGAATGACTTCATGCACTGAACTAATGCAAATAATCTTACCTGCGGCAGATGAAATTTGTGGCTGTACACCCCGACGTAAAAATTCCTTTGCAGCTTCTCTAGCACATAAGAATTGTCCTGTCAAGTTTACTCCAATTACTGTATTCCACTGATGGAGGCTCATGTCTACAAAAGGTGCATCTTTTTGTAGACCTGCGTTGTTCACTAAAATATCAATGGTTCCGAAGTGTTTAAGTATCTGGCTAAACATCGCCTTTACTTGGTCTTCGTCACTGACATCAGCTTGTATTGAAAAAGCTTCACCGTTTGCAGCCTTAATATCATCAACAATTTTTTGAGCTTCTTCGGCTTGGGAATGATAGTTAATAGCTACAGCTGCACCTGATAAAGCTAACTGACGAGCTATAGCTTCACCAATGCCAGAACTAGCACCCGTTACAAGTGCTTTTTGACCTTTGAGCAGATAAGGGGAATAGCTCATAGTGTTTCCTTAACCAAACAAACTTATAACTAATTTGTGCTAAATATCACCTTTATATACTTAATTTTTGAAAACAATTATTTTGATTCTGGCATCATTTTAGACATTTGCAGTAGCGATCGCTTCTAACTGCCGGATGAATGCAGATATCTAACTAAAGAGTTAGAAAAATTTCATTCTAGTTTCATGATTGTATGAAATCCTAAAAGGATAAATTGTTATTAATTGATGCTAATAAAAAAATATAGCAGTCTGAAATTGTAATTACAGAGGCTGTTAAATATGTCTAGTCAAACCGAGGTACAGGTACAAAGAATTAGAACTATTGGCTTAACAGTAACAAACTGCGATCGCTCGGCAGATTTCTATACACAAGCCCTGAATTTTGAACTGGTTTCTGACATCACTTTTGCAGGAGAAGATTACAGCAACCTAGAAGGTGTGACTCAGGGAAAAATTCGTATTGTCACTTTACGGCTAGGTGATGAAATCATCGAGTTGATGGAATATCTCAACATTCACTCTCAACCCATCCCCAGTGATTCACAAAGTAATGATTTGTGGTTTCAACATCTGGTAATTGTGGTAAGTGATATGGATCGTGCTTTTGCTCACCTGAGTTCATTTCCTATTGAATTTATTTCTGAGACTCCCCAGACAATACCACCTGATAATGAAGCATCTGCTGGTGTCCGCGCCTTCAAGTTTAAAGACCCTGACGGTCATGATTTAGAGTTAATTTGGTTTCCGCCTGATAAAGGACAAGATAAGTGGCATCAGGACAGAAATCGCTTATTCTTAGGAATTGATCATAGTGCGATCGCAGTTTCCAACACCGAGCAGAGTTTACACTTTTACCACGACCTTCTAGGAATGCAAGTCCATAGCCGTAGCCTCAACTGGCGTGCAACCCAAACTCGCTTGGATAATTTGCCAGGTGCCAAAGTTAATATTACAGCACTACGACCAGTTCAAGATGGTGTAGGAATTGAACTGCTAGATTATATTTTGCCTGGGAAAGGTCGCCCAATACCGAGTGATTGGAAAAGTTGTGATATTGCACACATGCAAATTGAACTTGTTGTTAATCACATTCAGCAGGTGGTAGAAATACTCCAACAGAACGGTGTTGAGTTTGTGTCATCGCAGATTGTGCAGTTTACTGATAGCTCATTTCCTTATAGGCAAGGTTGTCTGGTTAAAGACCCTGACGGACACGCAATATTATTGATTATGGAATAATATCTCTAATATCATGTCCGCTTGATTACTTATTCAACCGTAAGAACCCGACCAAAGCTACGCTTTGTTTCCCCTCCCCGTGAACGGGGAGGGGTTAGGGGTGGGGTACAATGACTGTGGAAATCATAACTAATTAACCGGACTTGATATAACTCAATTGCCCGTCTGGTGCAGTACAGTAAACCTTAAATTGTAGTAGCGCAACCGGATTAATTCTGTGCATAAATTTCTACTAATATCTTTGTGTCTTTGTGCCTCTGTGGTTTATTAATGCACTATATTTAGTCCAGTTGTGCTAAATAGGCTCTCAATATTTGATAGCAATAATTAATAATTTACCATCCAAAAATTAAGGCATCCAGTGAATAAGCACCAGGGCCAAAAACAGCGATCGCAATCAGCATCACGCAGTACATTAAAGCTTTTTCCCAACTTGGCGGTTCGCCTTTTCCTAAAGGGCCTTTGTACTGGTCTTCGGGAATTAAGTAAGGGTCTGTGGCCACAAAAGGCTTACCTTCAATCAAATGCAACAATATTGCAAACAACATAGAAGCCAAAATTGGTAAAGTTGCCAAAAGTGTGAGAAATCCCAGGATCAGGAAAAATCCACCACCCAACATTGTCCATGCAGATATAAAACAAAGAAAGACTGGTGCTTTGACAGACTCAGCCCAGCGGCGTAGATGCATGACTTTGGGATAGCCGTGGATCATGAACAAACCGCCAACGCTAACTCTCAGCAGTAAAAGTGCTAATCCTGTGAGTCCGTCAGGATATGTATGAGTAAGAGAACTTAATAGATATGGGCCGAGGAATGGATCATGAACTGAAGCTAATCCAAAAGTAATTACCTTCGGTAGTACCCATATAGCGATCGCTACACCTAACACGAATTGATAAATCATAGCTGCACACCACGAGTATTAAGGTCGATACCATATAAGGATTTGCCTGCTGTGATCAACAGGCGATCGCGTTCCTTCCCACCGAAAGTAAGATTGGCGCATGTTTCCGGTACGAAAATTTTTCCTAAGCGAGTCCCATCTGGGGTGTATACCTGCACGCTGTCTTCAGAACTAGTAAAAATATTGCCCTGTTCATCAACCCGCAATCCGTCTGGTTGTCCTGGTTCGATGACTGCAAACACACGCCCATTTTTTGCCCATCGACCATCTACGACCTCATAGACGCGAATATGATGAGGCCCACCTGGAATATTAAATGCAGCTGTATCTGAAACATAAAGCAGACTTTCGTCTGGACTGAAAGCCAGTCCGTTAGGCCGTACCATGTCCGTTACTACAGGATAAATCTCATCTGTTGCTGGGTCAAAGCGATACACATAACTTCCCGGTTGTTCTTGTTCGCCACCGTAACCTTGATTTGGCTCGGTGATACCATAGGGCGGATCAGTAAACCAAATCGTACCGTCGCTTTTAACTACCAAATCGTTGGGACTGTTAAGGCGTTTGCCTTGGTAGCGATCGACTAAAACCTGCCATTCACCATTGTGTTCGCGGCGGATGATGGCACGCAAACCCGATGAACACGCAACCAGACGACCCTCCAAGTCTCGGTAATTACCATTTTGATAATCAGATGGGTCACGTAGGACGGTCACGTTGTCAGTGAAATTCCAACGTAACAGGCGGTTGCCATGAGCATCACTCCAGATAACACTGTCGTCTTCGTGGATGTAAACAGGCCCTTCGCTATGAACTGCGCCGTTGGCAAGCTTTTGGACTAAAGCCCCTAGAGGTACTAATACACACATGCGATCGTCATAAATCTCAATGGCTGAGGCCATCAGAACCTCCTATTATTTAACTTAGTGGTTGATAAAAAAATAGCAAGTTTCAATTAATACCAAATCGCTAGAATACTATACTAATTCTTTTATCAAAACCTGTAACTCTTATACAGTTAATTGTTATTTTCTTGATTTCTATTAACATCAAACCTTAGATATAGGTTATACTAATAGTTTAAACTTTTCAGCTTTGATCAATTTTGTTGGCATTAATAAATTTATAAATATCAAATCAATTTCATTTTTAACTATTTTAAATATCCCTTAAAAATTATATTTATCAAAAATGAAATTAAGATGAAATTTTTACCTCTCTTATGGCATATTAAATACTAATCCATTGGGTGGAAGCAATATTGTAATTAAAGTTTTACTCTAAGTAGAGGAATCTATCTTGAGAGCTATTTAGTCATTTCAAAAACTTAAAAACTGGCTCCAACTATTGCCAAATTACTTTGCAGAAAAACGTCAGAGTGAGACTTAATCACTCGTAATAAGTATGAAATTATGACGAGCATCACGGAACATTACGACATCATCATTATCGGTACGGGAGCAGGTGGAGGTACACTAGCTCACCGTCTTGCACCCACAGGTAAGAGAATTTTGGTATTAGAAAGAGGCGACTTTTTGCCGAGAGAAAAAGCTAATTGGAGTCCACAGGAAGTCTATCAAAAACATCGTTATCATACTGATGAAGAATGGTATGACAAAGAAGGCAAAGCCTTTAAACCTCAAACAGGTTACTGGGTTGGTGGCAATACTAAACTTTATGGTGCAGCCTTGGTTAGATTACGAGAGCGAGATTTTGAAAAGGTAATTCATAAAGACGGGATTTCTCCAGAATGGCCTTTGAAATATCCAGACTTTGAGCCGTACTACACCCAAGCAGAAAAGCTGTATGATGTGCATGGTAAAGAAGGAGAAGACCCAACCGAACCACCTCGCAGCGAGCCATATCCATATCCGCCAGTCAGCCATGAGCCGGATATGCAGTCTGTTGTTGATGGTATCCGCGAACTGGGTTATTACCCATTTCATCTACCGCTAGCATTAAAACTCAATGAAAGCGATCGCACAAATAGTCCCTGCATTCGCTGCGATACCTTTGACGGATACCCATGTCTGGTACACGCCAAAGCTGATGCTGATGTGAATGCCATTCGTCCTACTCGTGAAAAGTATAGCAATTTCACTCTCCTGACTAATGCCAAAGTCTTGCGGTTGCATACCAGTGAGTCAGGACGAGAGGTAACGAAGGTAGAAACTGAAATCGCTGAAAAGAAGCATTGGTTTACAGGCAATATTGTGGTGGTTGCTTGTGGTTCTGTTAACTCGGCTGCTTTGTTGTTACGTTCTGCTAACGATAAACATCCCAATGGATTGGCAAACAGTTCCGATCAAGTGGGACGGAATTTTATGAGACAGTTGGAAACGGCTATAGTTTCCATACATTTAGAGGTGAATCAAGCTAACTTTCAAAAAACCATCGCCCTTAACGATTTTTACTGGGGAGAGCCGGATTTTCCTTATCCGATGGGTATGGTGCAGAATACAGGTAATGTCCTAGCTGATATGATTCCCGCCGAAGCGCCGCCACTGATGGCTCCGTTAATTAAGCTAATTCCTCATTATGAGCGCCATTTGCTTGCTGAACGTTCAGTTGGTTGGTGGTTGCAGACAGAAGATTTACCAGACCCAAATAATCGGATTCGTGTAGTAGGTGAAAAGATTCATGTTGACTATACATCTAATAATATTGAAGCAAGCGATCGCTTAATCCATCGTTGGACATCTGTACTCAAGTCAATCCCGCATTCTGCTCAACACGTCTTGCCATTTAGCATTTATCCCCGCACTCACATACCAGAACAAGCAGTAGCCCATCAATGCGGTAGTTGTCGATTTGGCACAGACCCCAAAACCTCAGTCCTTGACCTCAATTGTCGTACCCATGATGTCGATAATCTTTACGTGGTAGATAGTAGTTTCTTTCCATCAAACTCTGGCGTTAATCCCACGTTAACGATTATGGCCAATGCCTTGCGTGTAGGCGAGCTGCTTGCAGCAGAGCTTCGCTAACGCATAGCTGAACGATTAAAGTAAAAAGCTATGAAACCACAGGCATCACGGGATTCATTGATTAATTTGCTATTGCCCCTTGCACTGATTTTAGGGTTAGTTCTGCTGTTGAGTTTGAATATAGAAGGCACAGGGGAGGCTAAAGAAACTACTCCTTTAGAGACATGGCTGAAAGTGATTGTTGGTTATTTAGCAGCAGGGACAGAAATTGCCGCAGCAGTTGTAATTGGCGGAGCAGTGATCCGAGGTATTGCAGCCTATTTGCGGTTGTTGTTCTCTCGCTCTAAACAACATTTTGATGCTACAGAAGGAGTTCGTCTGCAATTAGGGCGAGTTCTAGCATTGGGGTTGGAATTTACTGTCGCCAGTGATATTTTACGGACAGCAGTAGCACCAACTCGCCAGGATATTTTAAATTTAGGAGCGATCGTGCTGCTGCGAACCTTGCTGAATTATTTCTTAGAGCGCGAGATTCAGCAGGGAGAACAACGCCGTTTGCCAGAGCCGGAACTTGATAGGAGTATACGATGAAAGGCCATCGTTCCAGCTTAAAGCCTTTGAAAGGTGTAGAGCGATCGCTCCGCAACCGCCTCAATTGGAAAGGTGAGTTGGCATTAGCTACTGCTCCGACATTAGTCATATTGTCCGTGTTTGCCCTAGTGGAGGTATTAACCCGTCAGCGTTTGTTGTTTGCGTCCCTGGCTTCTAGTGCCTTTCTAATTTATCTCGATCCCCAGCACGGTACAAATACGGTGCGAACTCTAGTTATTTCCCAAATGATGGCAGCTGGTATCGGTTTTGTAACATACATGCTGTTAGGTTCGGGTTATCTATCTGGAGCAACTGCAATGATCATCACAATCGTGCTGATGATCCTGTTAGATGTAATGCATCCTCCAGCCGTTGCCACATCCTTAAGCTTTGCCTTAAAAGCTGGCAATGAAAACAACTTAGTTATGTTTGGTCTGGCTGTAGGCATCACTGCCCTGTTGGTTGGACTAGAACGGTTTGCTCTGTGGCTTCTGGTATACCTGAGCCAGAAGTAGTTTTATGTTGATCTATGCAAATACTTAAGAATCTAATTCAAGGAGAGACAAATGAACAACGAAGAACACTCTACTTCTAACTTAGAAAATGAAAATCAAACCACCCCAAATGCTCATCCTATAGTGACAGGATTGGGAGTAGCCGGAGGTGGAATTGCTGGAGCCGCACTAGGTCGCTCGATTGGTGGTAAAGTTGGTGGTGTAATTGGTGGAGTTGCAGGAGCTATTGCTGGTGGAGTTGCAGCCAATGAACTGGCTGTTTACACTGAAGAGTTCGTTGAAGAACTCCAGCCGACAGTTGGATTGGGATTAGGAGCCGATCACAAACCAATTGAACTACCCCCTCATTACAGTTGGGAAGAACTAAAGGCACTATCAAAACCTCAAGGTGGCAACTTTGAAACATGAGGCCACAATAAATTTAGTAGGGGCGGGTTCAATACGGTTCGGATAAGCATTTTAAACTCATAATAGGGTTTGGGGAAAAGGTTACTGGGCTTGGGTTAAAAATTTTTCTTCCCCTTTTCCCTTTCCCCTTTCCCCTTTAACCGAACCGTATTGGGGGCGGGTTCACAAATATATCACACTAATCAAGTGATAATGTTCATTAGAGGTTATTTGTAAAGTACAAATAAAATTCCTGTAGGGTGTGTTAGGCGCATATTTTCAATATGATTGCGAGGAAAAATTATCAAAGCGCCTAACGCACCACCACGCCAATACGGTGCGTTAGGCGTTCCGCCATAACACACCCTACTTAAGATTTACTTTATAAATAGTCTCTTAACCCGCCCCTACTGTTTTAGAAAATTGGTAGTATGATGATACCTTTTTCAAGAATTTCGCAGAAAGTTTCAATTAGTTTTACCTTATTTGAGCATTTGATCTAGCAGCTTTCTAGCAGGTTGTGCTTTAGTCAAGGCTGCTTGATGGTCACTATAAGCACGAACAAGACGAGAAAGACCACTCACGCCTGACTTGAGTTGCTCAAGGTCTTCACCACTAGCCAGTTCCCCATCAAGCATCCGCCCGATTAAAGGTTTGATGTCGCCGACTTCTTGCCGGACTTTTTGGAGTTTTTCTACAGAACTCAGTAAAGTTTTAAGTGAGTTCAAGATGTCGTCAATATCCTGGGCATCTTCCACGGGTTCAGATCCATCTTTGATTGTTGCTGTTTCTTCAATATCTGAAGCCGTAGGCAATTCTTGTGCAGAAGTTTCAGTTTTCACCCCGTTTGACCGTGCCATCAACGCTTCCTCAAAAATTTTCTTCAGTGTAGCGCTTATCTGCGGATTGTGGGACTAGGCGGGGGATGAGGGAGATGAAGGAGAAATTCTTCTCCCTATGCCCCATGACGCCACATGCTCCACTTGGTGAGGGAGTTGCCGTCTTGGACGCCACATGCTCCACTTGGGGAGATCCCAAGACCGCAGTGGCTCCGCCTTGCGTCGTTAGCGCAGCGGTAGCGAGTCTTCTCCCAAGGGGAGACGCCAAAGGCGAACGAGCGTCTGGCAAACTCCCGTTAGCGAAGCGGTAGCGTTAGCGCAGCGGTAGCGAGGAACGAGCGTCACCCGAAGGGGCAAAGCCCAAGACCGCAGTGGCTCCCCCATGCCCCATGCACCATTCCCGATTCCCCATGCGCTCCCCATTCCCTTTTCCTTACAAATTGAGCGATCGCTTTTTTCTAATGCTGCATTGGTTTTCAAATAATCTTGGACAAGAGTGCAACCATAAGTGAGTGCATCTAGGTGAAGAATTCGCTGCAAATTCCATATAATCAATGTGTTGTCATCACCTCCTGAAACTAGTAAAGTGCCGTCGCGGCTAATGGCAATTTTCCTGATGGCTGCGGTATGTCCTCTAAGGGTGGTTAGTTCTGTACCATCCAGTTTCCAAAGTTTGATAGTAGTATCCATGCTGCCAGAAGCAACTATTTTGCCATCGGGACTAAATGCCACTCCCCAAATGCCAGCTGTATGACCAGTGAGTGTTTTCAGCAACTTCCCTTCAACTGTCCACAGCTTAACGGTGTTGTCGGCACTTCCAGAAGCCACCATTTTACTGTCTTGGCTAAAGGCAACTCTCCACACTGTCGCCGAGTGTCCTACAAGAGTTCTCAACAATTTTCCTTCAAGCGTCCACAGCTTAACGGTACCATCACCACTGGCTGAGGCAACGAGCCGACCATCTGGACTAAATGCCACTTGCCAGACTTGGGCTGTATGTCCTTTGAGAATCTGGGGTGCAGGTTGGCTACGCTTCCATATCTGAACGATTTTGTCAACATTGGCGATCGCGATCGTTTGACCGTCTGGACTCAATGCAGCTGCTGTGATTTTGCCGTAAGCATCTTTGTAACTGGCAACATTGGTGCCGTCTCGTCGCCTAATTTTTACCGTATCATCGTAGCTGGCAAGAGCAATTAACTTGCCATCTTTACTGAATGAAACCTCGAAGACTGTGCCCCCACCAGTCAAAGTTTTGAGCAATTTGCCTTGGCGATTCCAAAGTTTAGCGGTGTTTTCGTGGCTGGCTGTGGCGATGGTGGAACTTTGGTCGGTGATAGCGATTGACCAAATCCCCGCTTTATGGGCAACGATTGACTTTTGAAATGGGTTTTGACTTTGCCAGAGTCTGACAACGTTTTCTGCACCTGCCGAAGCAATAAAACTGCTGTCTTTGCTCCAACTCACTCCCCAAACAGATGCAGTATGTCCTTTAAGCGTCCTCTGTTCTGTACCATCAATGTGCCAAATTTTTATCGTTTTGTCCTGACTCGCCGAGGCAATAGTTTGACCATCGGGACTAAAGGTGACTCCTTGAATCCCGGCGCTGTGACCTTTAAGAGTTTTATACTGGCTGTATTTACCTGTGCTGTCTCGCTGCCAAAGTTTGACGGTTGTGTCTTCACTCGATGAAGCAATCATCTGACCGTCAGGACTGAAAGCTACTCCCATAACCCAAGCGCTGTGACCTTTGAGAGTTTGTAGTAACTTGGCGTTTTGCCAGCCTGAAGTGTCTCGTTTCCAGAGTTTTACTGTTTTGTCTAAATTTGTAGCAGCAACGATTTGACCATCAGGACTAAAGGCTACTCCCCAAAATCCCTTGCTATAACTTGGAAACGTGTTGAGTAAAGTACCGTCTCGCTTCCAGATTTTCACCGTTTCATCCCCACTGGCAGAGGCAAGGAATTGACCATCGGGACTAAAGGCGACTCCCCACACCGAAGCAGTGTGACCTTTAAAGGTATTGAGCAGAGTGCCATCTCGCCTCCAGAGTTTAATTGTGCCATCTTCACTTGCTGAGGCGAGTATTTGACCGTCAGGGCTAAAATGGACTGCCCTGACTGCTCCTTGATGACCTTTGAGAGTTGCAACCTCTGTACCATCACCCCGCCACAGCTTGATTGTTTGATCCATACTTGCTGAGGCAATTAAAGAACTGTCAGGACTGACATCTACTGCCAAAACGGCTGCTGTATGACCAGAAAAACGATTGTACTCATCTGCTCCATAAACTGCTTGCTGTAGGACATTCTCCACCTGATGCTGAATATTGGTGTCTGGTTTACGTAGTTTTTGCAGTTTATGTTTGGCTTTAATTGCTTCAATGAGGGCATCTAATCTGCGATTTGAGGTCAACAATCCCTCTGATGAAGATACCAGCGCTTTTATTTCGCTGCTTTTGGCTTGACTTTCGCTTTTGTTGGCTTGGCGGTAGAGAATGAAAGCCCCTATGCCCAACGTTGTAGAAACGAGCAATCCGATACATACTGCAATTAAGAGAAATCTTTGGAATTTAGCAGTTTGTTTTTCTTGTGCTAGTCGTGCTTCTATTTCTAGTGCCCGTGCTGCCTCTAATGCCGTTTGTACTTGGCGCTGTTCGCATTCTTGACAAGCGGCTAAAAATTGATAATCCAAATTGCTGAGACTTTTGCCCTGTGCCCAGTTTTGAGTATCTTTAAGAGCCTTTCCCCGCAATAGACGCGATTCGTCTTGATAGCCTGATGCTACCCATGCATTGAATGTTTGCGAGTAAGGGCGGAGATTATCTAACTGCCTGATTACCCATTCAGCATTGAAAACACTCTCATAGATGGGATTTTTAATTTTGAGATAGCCGTTATGTTTCTCGACTAAACCAGATAACAATAGTTCTGTCTGTTCTCGACTATCATCAGTAGGTACACCAGATGTTTGATTTGACTGTGCTTGCAGTATTTGTTGATAAAGTCCTAGCAAGCGTCCGGCTCGGTGTTCGTGGAAAAGTAGGCGATCTCTGATGGTGCGGAGGTGTTCGGGTTCATCTTGAGATTCCCAATGTTGGATAATGCGGGACTTGATTAATTGCTCTACCCAAAACCCCTCAGCACCAGGGGGTATGGTAATCATTTCCGTAGAACTTTCTAGCGCAACCCGCACAACTAACTGGCAGAGTTTCTGTGTGAGAAACGGTTGTCCTCCTGTCCAGCGAATAATTTCTTGCAAGACTACTGTTGGTTGGCTGATTATTTGCTTTATGCCTTTGAGCAAGGGTGTGGCTTCATGGAGTTGAAAGCCATATAATTCAATGGCTTGCCCTATATTAAAAGGTGTGCGACGTTTATCTGCGATTAAATCAGATGGACTGACTACGCCAAATAGTGCAAAACCCAGACGGTTGAAATCTGGGTTGTATGCTTGCTGGTTATAGCAATGACGAATCCAGGCAAAAAAGTCGTTGACGGGAAAGTTTAAACTCAGTAAGCTATCTATCTCATCAATAAAGATAAATATGCGATCGCTCTCTACTTCTTTGAGCAATACCTGTTCCACGAATTGATGCAGTCGTTGTACAGGAGCGAGTTCTGCTTGTTGCTCCCACCATTGTTTAAAGTTGACTCGCTCTTCTAAATTGAACTCGTAAAACAAACTCACAATGATACCCTTGTACCATTGCACAGGTGTAGTTGACTCACTGCCCAATCGCGTCATATCTAAGTAAACACAGGCGTAACCTTCTTTTTCTAGGCGATGCCTTGTTCGCTGTAGTAGGGATGACTTGCCCATTTGGCGGCTGTTTAATACGTAACAAAAATTCCCAGCTTTTAGTCCAGCATAAAGTTGTTCGTCTGCTTGACGGACGACGTAGTTAGGATCATCACCTCCAAGGCTGCCGCCAACTTGATATCTCATATGAAAATGTCTGATTAAAAATGGCGGAATTTTTCCAAGTTATATTTTGGCATATAAATATTATTTTTCGGTAATATTTAATTATTTTTCCTTTAAAAAAAAATTAAAAAATAGATTATATAAACAATTGTAAATTTAAGAAAAATCATACAAATTTTAATTTTTTGCGGTTGAGTTTAACCATATTTTTTAAATATAATGTCTCTAGATTGCAGTTGGCGATTAAACTTGCGGTTCATCTTGCACAAGAAAAAAGTCTGCCGAATCAGGCTGCAAAATCCTTAATTTTATATTAGTGCCCCTGGGCGTAAAGAGTTTGTTTAGGGGATAGTCCGTTGCTTTCAACAGTTGCTCCCGTCAGGGTTTCCTTGATTGAGGACAAATGGTCTGTGACTTGCAGTCGTTTAGGCAAAGTGCAAGATATCAGATCAACCAAGCTGATGAGCTTAACTGTCTTAACTGTCTTAACTGTCTGATTTTTTTAGAATTTTTTCTGATTAGATATCTGATTAGGTATTGCTTTTTATATATATCTTTTGATAGAGTATATGCATCTGTGAAAATCAATAAAAAATAACCAATATCCAGAAATGAAGATTGTAATTTTCAGAAGTAGCGTTCTGAAAATAGAGCTTCAAAAAAACTCTGGATAGAGGCTAGTTTGAATGACAAATTAAGGAAATTAATTTCTATGAGAGAAAAAACAGAGGAATTAATTTCCAGCATATTTGAGCATAGCTAATATAGCGCTCAGTAAAGAAACAGACTATAGGGGAGTAAAAAAGCAGATGAGAGAGGTTTCAAACTTCTATTGATTAATGGCTATTTAATTGATAAGTAGGTGGACATAGTTAAATGTCAGATGAAGACTAGAAAAACCTGCTCATCAGAAGGCTTTTTCCTCCTTTCTTCTGCGTTTTGCATCCTGCCTCCTACTTAATTGTTTTGCAAAATAAACGCGGTAGAGTTCGCACCGTGGTTTGATGCGATCGCCTTCATAGGCTATCAATCCCAGGCTGTCGAGCTTATAGACTTCAATGGGATCAAGATAAATACTCTGGTTTGCTGTGACAACCTGAGTATATGCCTCCAACAAACTGAGGTTTTCTTGGAGTTGTGTCCAGTATCGCCATAGATGCTGTCTATAGATTCCACCGTTAGCGATCGCTTCCTGTAAGAGTTGTTCTAGGGTCATCCCTTGACAGGCTAGATAATACAGAGCAATCCGAATCAGCGCTGGATGTCCACCCACAAGAGACATCAATTGACTAGCCTCTTTACGAGAGTTCCATTCTAGTCCATGCCGACGAGCTAATTCTTCTACCTGTTCGTAACTGAACTCGCTCAGGCGCAATGGTAATCCAATGTTGAACGGAGAGCGGTTGATGTCTAAAGAAACATGGACTTCTGTGGAATAAACAATCACTAGTCTGAGTTTCTGCCAATTACTATCCTGATGTGCTTCCTCGTGCCAGGATCGCAACAAAGGAAAAAACTCTTGAGCAATTTTGGGATATTCAAAAAGGCGGTCAATTCGCTCCAACACAAGCACTATTGGACGTTGGATTTGTTTGAGCAAGTAGTTTTTCAAGTAGAAACTACAGCTTAACTTGCTACCAATTTCTTCATCCCAGTGGGTATCTAGTTGAGGATCAATGCCTAATTCTGTGGCTAGTCGCCAGCAAAAACTACGGAAAAATTGGTCTAAATTACTCAGACAGAAAGCATCGATTTGGTGGCAATCTAATTTGATCGTGTAATATTCCTGTCGGTGAGCAAAAGCTAACACCCGCAGCACCAGAGAACTTTTACCCATTTCTCTGGGAGCATGAATGCGAACTACAGAACCGGGTTGAGTTATTTCTTGATAGACAAGTTCTTCAATGGGTGAGCGTTTGATATAAAGGCAAGAATTGAGGGGAACAGGGCCATCTGGGTATGAGCAAGAAAATTCCAAGTTCTGAGGCTGTAACTTAATAAAAGAGCCTTTAACTATTGATGTCAAAGGATATATTGGTTTATCGTCCAAGTCCAAACTTGAATAGAATGCTTCAGTGGTTTCATTCTCTTCTAGTTCAGGCTCCATGCTATAGTCTTGCTCACATAATTCCAGACCAAAAGCCTTAAAGCACAGTGTGAGTGTTCGCCGATCCACGGTTGTACTCGAATACCATAACCGATTCAAAGTTTTTGTGGATACTTTGATGCGATCGCTTAACTCATCTAAGCTGAAGCGAGCGCCGTTGTTCTGCTTAATCTCCACCGCCCGAATTGCCCTCTGTAAGCGCTTCAGTCCCACAGAAGTCAACAAAACGCCCCGTTTACGCGTGGTTTTTGCTTGTTTCATCTCGCTACCTAATTTCACTGAGGAAACCTTTGACTTTTTGTCTCTGGAGCTATCCCTACCGTCAACGACGCCAAATATGGGAGTACCCTTGTTATCTGGTAACAATTCACTAGAGCAACGCTTTTCCATTATGCTGGTATTTTTTTTGTTAGCGCTTTTGTTAACGATACATCTTAAAATACATTCCCTGACTTGATCAAGCAAGCTTTCTTCAGTAAGATTACGGTTTTTTTTATAATTTAGATAACTTTTCCTACTTTTCTTACTTTTCTTACTTTGGTGGTCAGAGGAACATAGCATTGGGTATGGGGTATTGGGCATTAGTATTCTTTTCCAAGACGCCACTTGCTCAAGTCGAGCAAAGCTCTATGTTTGCAGTGGTTCCCTCATCTGTCATTTCACTCCTAAAGCTGACGTGAGTTCGATGACCTATCCCTCCCGACCTCCCTCGCCTTTTAGGAGAGGGAGGAGAAACGAAAAAATCACGGTTTTACTCCCCTCTCCTTGTAGGAGAGGGGCCGGGGGAGAGGTTAAAACAGTACTTGTCGAACTCACGTTAAAGCTGCACTAATACCAATTCTCTAAAATCCAGCAACACATCCAAACCCCAAAACCCAGACCATATTTGAGTACAGACGATTCGGCGAATCGTCTGTACAATTACGAATTACGAATTACGAATTACGAATTGGTATAACAACCCAAAGCAAAGCCACTTCCTCTACTTGGAGTTTCCCCAAGTGGAAGAAGTGGCGCTTTTGTCGGTAACTCCTCACGAATTACAAATTACTATTAAGTCGCTGGACATAATTAAATATGAAAAACTCCACCCACAAAGGGATGTTTTGGGCATTAGGAATTGGGCATGGGGAAGAAGCTACCAATGTTTTATGCCCACTTGCCACAAGCGACGGGGCAACTAACTATCCCTCCCCACGCCACTTGCGCTCCTGGAGTTTCCCGCCACTTTCAATAAAATATCAATCAGAAAAACCCACTCATCACAAGGCTTTTCCCTCCTACCTCCTGCTTAAACATCTCCACAATACTTTGTAGCAATCAGTTTATTGTTTTTGTATACTAGGACTCTGCCATAAGCGTTATCCTTAATAGCAACATAAAGGTAATTTTTGTTTCTAAACCTGTACAATGTATCGCCATTGGGCTTACGTTCTACTGTACCCCCATTGATTGCAAGATCGGGACGTTGATGATTAGTAGGAATGTTGTAGGCTTCATAACGAAGCTTCTTATTATCTAGACGGGAAACTTCAACAATTACGTCTTTAGCACTACAGGCAAAAACTAGTCCAGAAGCGAGAGCAGATGAAGGTATCCCCACTGTTGCAGTTAATATAGAAGCTGTTGCTGTGGCTAAGATTGCCCAACAGGACTTCATTTGTCTTTGATTTAAGCTTTTCATGATTGTAGTCGGATGTCTGAATACACTGGGCTACAAATTGCAGTTGACGTTTTTCGGATTTTTTAAATTCGATGTGCGATCGCGCATAAATCACCCTTGGTTATCCCCAACGACAGGTGCAATTGGGGTGAAAAACTTATAATTTGAAATGATGAAGACTAGGTATTGGGTATGATGCGCGATGTTCACCAAAGGTTTGGGCGCGGTTTGAATCCCCAGTCCCCAGTCCCTAGGGCCCAGTTCAATTTTTGTTATGCCTTACCCATCAGCACCTTGGACGCTTCAAGGATACGGTATTCAAACTCTGCATTTGGTAAATATAGAGCGATCGCGCCCTCTGATCCCTGCTGAGTTAAAAATTTTTCCGGTATGGCCAGGTAAAACTCTTGCTAGTGTTTATTTATCCTATTACGGGTCAGGTTCCGTGCTGGAGTACAGTGAGTTAATTGTTGCTCCTGCTGTGGTTAGTTATCGAGGTAAGATAGGCACTTGGGTTTCCCACATATATGTGGATCATCCTGATTCTGTGGCTGGTGGTCGAGAAATTTGGGGATTACCCAAGGAACTAGCGCAATTTAGTTGGGAAGAAGGAAAGCGTATTACTGTCCGTCAGGGAAATCAAAAGTTGTGTAGCCTTAATTACAATGAGCAAAGCTTGGCGTGGCGACAAAGGTTAAGTGTATCTAGTTTTAGTGCAAAGAATTCTGATTTGGTGATATTTCCTTCTGCATGTGAATCTATGTTGGGTTTGATTGGTTCTCAGTTAGAAATACCTGCTGAAAGTCCCTTCTCTGGTCTAGGTTTAGGTCAGCCAATTTTCACTATACGTTATGAACAGATGAAGTTATGGGTTGATGCGCCAAAAGTGGTAGGACACAGAGCAAGTGTAGTTAGTTATCGGTAAAATTGATGGAATAGCGATCGCACTTGTTTACTTGTTATCGCCCACCATTTCATCTTATTAACGTTGCGGTTTTGTAAAGAAAGTTGAAGCTGTAGTTATTTACGTCGCGCTTGTCTTTATTTCTGTTACGGTTTTCGTTACCAACATTGAAGCTGTAGTTAAGACCGTATTTATGCAGCTTCTTTTCTCTATTAGCTTAACTTTAATTGAGCGATCGCTTTGGCTCAGATTTAGGATTAAAAATTACAATGGCTCGATCTACATTTAGCTGACTTTTTACGGGAAGTACTGAAACCCTCATCAAGACTGGGGGTAGGGGTGGCTGATTGGGTGTAGTGACAAAGAAATTTATTTGTGTCCGCACTCATATTCACTTTTCTTGATTTTTCCCTACACCCCACACCCTACCCCCAACACCCTACCGTCCCCAGTCCCTTTTACGCAATATTTAACACTTTGCGTAACAGTACTTGGTCTTCTGACTTAGCTTTTAAGCGGCCGTTTTCTACATCTCGAATCCAGCTTTGGCTTTTACCTGTTAACTTTGCCAATTCCCGCTGCGAAAGTTTTAAACTTTTTCGCGCTTGCAAAATCTGTTCGCCAAGCAAATCACCTGTAGTTTTAATCTTTCTTCTGGTTTTAACAGTCCGTCGCTGCTTTTTGGGTGAGTCAGAGTTTTGTTGTTCCCATTCTGGCGGGAGTTCAAAGGATAAAATCCGCGCATTCATCAGTAGATTCCACTTACCACGAGGGCCTGTATCTGTCAAACGAATTTCGCCACCACCGTCATTAATCCAAAATTCCAATGCTTCATCGGGATCTTCAGGAATTCCCATTAACTTTGCCCACAAAGGTTGTATTTCTATTGGGTAAGTTACTGGGTCAAAAATTGGTTTGATGCCATGATGATTGAGAACTTCTAAGTCGTTTTCAAATGTTCGCAGTAAACGTTTACGTTCTTCCCGTTGTCTACAAGCAACGTTGACTTTTTCTTCTCCGTAAGCGATGCGTAGTAAGGTAGGAACAGTGATGCGTTGTTCTTTACCCATTTTGGTTTTAAACAGCAACCACAGCATGAGTCTAACTGCTCCTTCATGTTGCTGCCAAATACTCATCACTGTAGTTAACAGTGTCTTAGGTAGATTACCATATTGATAAAATGCTGTTCGCTCTTTACATGCTTGTTTATTGAGGAAATACTGGGCCCACATGCCTGCTTTGACTTTAAAAGTTAGCCCAACTAAATATTTACACCCCAAATCATCTTCTTGAAAGTGGTGCTGAATATCTACCAAGTGCCACAGGCGGCTATTTTTTACTGAGAAGCCGTTGACTCGTCCTTGTTGCGGCCATTCAATGGAAACAATGAGTGAGCAAACTTGCTGTACAATGTTTTTCATTAGAGCTAGTTTGGCATTTTTGCTCAGGTCTTTGCGTTTCTCCAAGCCTAAATATTTTTCAATTTGCCGTTCATCAATGGAAAACTCTTGTTCCCAAGGTTGATCTGAAGCTGTCGCATGGGCGGCAAATATCAAATGCATACAAGCGGCTCTAATGTCAAGTTGCTCAATTGCTGCTAAATCACTGACGCGATCGCTCACTTTCAATGGATCTTGGATGTGAAAAGCGATCGCACCCCTACCTTGCTTGACTTGTCGGCTGTAACATAAATAACCTTGTTCATCGATTTCCCAATTTAAAGATGTGCGCTGTGCTAATACGTTGCAAGCTTCCCAAATCACTATTGCACTTGCAAATGGGTTATTCTTCCCATTAGAAAATAAATCCGGGCTGGTAGCGTCTCTCGGTTCAACTTTACATCTCCCCTTTTTCGCCTGCCACGGCATGGGAGAATTAGTAGGACAAGCAATTACACATTGCGGTTCAGAATAATAGCCCTCGCAGTTATTACAAAGACAAGGATCGATCCAGTATTCATCATTCTCTAGTTGGATTGCACCCGTAGGACATTGGGGACGGCAGTTGTCACATCCAACGCAACTGTTGTTAGGAATTGTATAAGGCATAATGGCTCTTTTCCCAATTTAATCGTTGAGATGTCTGGCTCAGGTTTCCCCTGGATGTGTCCTCTTTAATTCATCACTCGCTACCAAATTATTACAGCGAGAATAATTTTTTCTAGCTGTAATAATTACTCACATCCGTATTCAGACTTCGCATCCAATTGGAAGCTATTTCAGGCTTTTAAACCGAGCCTAATTACTTCTTTATTAACTATACATTTCATAAAGATTTAGATAAGTTTGTTCACAATGAGCTTAGGATTCTTTCTTAAGATTTCAATAAATACTTAGCTTACGAACTTTTTTTATTTGACTTAAAAATATTACCCTAAAGCTTTTTGGCGTATGTTTGTGTCTATGTAACGTGACATTTAGCTGATTTATTAATAATTTTAATATTTAGTATAAATGAATATTCTGCTATAAACGTTACATTTATTTGATAAGTTAACTCAGGTTGATGATTCGTAGCAACGTCAAAACATTACTCATACATTATTGGAAATTACAAAAACAAAATAATTATAGATAAATTGAGTATTATTGCCTCATATAATTATGCTAAAAATTTGGCAATTTAATAGATAAACCCATGACTTGTATATCTAAATACTGTTTTAATGGCATTTTTTATGCACTTAAAACATGAAAATTAATTTCATTATTTATATAAATGCTATTGCTAGTGGTAAAAACAAATAATTTGTATTATCCGACACTTAGATTGACGAGTTATTCAGTATAATATGGTTAATTAACGTGAGTTCGATGAACCTCTCCCTCCCGGCCTCCTTCTCCTAAAAGGCGTACTCCTTCGGAGAAGCAAGCTACGCGAAGCGTCTCCGTAAGGAGAGGGAGGAGAAACGAAAAAATCACGGTTTTACTCCCCTATCCTCGTAGGAGAGGGGCCGGGGGAGAGGTCAAAATAGTGCTTGTCGAACTCACGTTTATTTATATAAGGTTATTAAACTGTGCAAAATCTCACGCCTGTTAAATAAGCATTTAACTCATAAAGATTGCTAAACAATTATTGGGAAAAACTTGCATTTAACAGATTTAATATTAAAAATAACACTTTTTTTGAAAAAGTCATCAAATTTTGATGAGTGATAAATTAGTTATTTAACAACAAAACAAGACAATCAGATTAGGCTAGGATGATGATTAAAGCACCAACAATAATTAGGCAAAATCGCCGAGGAGCTATTCATGGCAACACTAACAGGATTGACATATGGTGGTAAGACTTGGACACCTAAATTTGCCCAAGAAATTGACAAAGACAAATGTATCGGTTGTGGCAGATGTATTAAAGTATGTGGTTATAATGTGCTGAATTTGAAAGCACTCAATGAAGAAGGCGAATTTGTAGAGGATGAAGACGACGAAGAAATTGAACGGAAAGTCATGACAGTGGCGACTCCAGAAAATTGTATTGGTTGTGAAGCCTGTGCGCGGATTTGTCCGAAAAACTGCTACACCCATGCTGCATTGAACAATTAAGTCTTTTGGCAATTTCTCAAAGTTGTTGTTGTTACAAGGGGGCACTGTTAGAAAAAAGCGTGAATACGTCAAGCAAGGTAATTAGAGGGGAATAATACCAATTCGCAATTCAGATTGAATCTGTTACCGAATTTTGGAGAATTGGTATAAAAGATAGTTTTCGGAACGCTACACAAAGTTCACAGTAAACAAAAGCGTAAATCGCAAATTGTTAGTTATTAACAAATTTATACTTGCTACTAATCTGGACTGAAAAATATTAGGACTAACGGTGTCCTCTTGAAAATAGGAAGTGGGGAGTGGTAAGTAGGAAATAGGGAAGAAGTTAAAAGATAATATTAATTTTTGGGGGAAGGATGTGAAAAAAATCTGGAAAAATCCCCCATTTTTTATAGGTGTGAGATAGAAAAATAATAAGTGAAATAAAGGGAATGGGAAATGGGGACTGGGGACTGGTGACTGGGAACTGGGGACTAGGAAAGTATTTAGTTAACTAAAGAGCATTTTTATTCCTAATACCCAATACCCAGTACCTAGTACCCAATACCTAATACCTTTAACGATGGCTTACTGAGCAGGTAGGATTTATGGAACAAATTCCTGTTTCACTATGGACTCTGGTAGCTGGAATAGTAGTTACAGCTATCAGTATTTGGATTGGTCATAACCACAGTCTACTGCCGATACAAGCATCGCAACAAGCGCCTTTGGTAGACGGATTTTTTAATATCATGTTTACCATTGCCATTGCTCTGTTTCTGGTTGTAGAAGGCACCATTCTGATTTTTTTGATTAAGTATCGTCGTCGTCGGGGAGATGATACCGATGGTGTGCGAGTAGAAGGAAATGTGCCTTTAGAGATTTTTTGGACGGCAATTCCATCACTAATTGTCCTCGGTTTGGGCATTTACAGCGTAGATGTTTTTAATCGCATGGGAGGGTTTGAGCCAGGAAGTCATCCTCATTCTGTGGCTCATGTTGCCCAAATGCCAGGAACAGCGATCGCAGCTACTTTGAATAATACCTCAGAACCGACAGCAGCCCCTGAAATTGGTATTGGTGCGTCTCCCAAAACCCTAGATAAACCAGCCGATTTAGTTGTCAATGTCCAAGGGATACAGTACGCTTGGCTATTTAACTATCCTGAAACTGGCATTAGTTCTGGTGAATTGCACATCCCCGTGGGTGCTGACGTGCAACTGAATCTTTCAGCACAAGATGTAATTCACTCATTTTGGGTGCCAAATTTCCGGCTCAAACAAGATGCGCTTCCCGGTATCCCCACCCAGCTACGATTTGTCGCCACTAGACCAGGTACATATCCCGTAGTTTGTGCAGAATTGTGCGGTGGTTATCACGGTTCAATGCGGACACAAGTAGTAGTCCACACACCAGAAGAGTTTGATAGCTGGTTGACAGAAAACCAAATTGCCCAAAAGCAAGATTTACATCAAGCTGTTGCAGTGAGCGAGTCTCCGTCTTGGCGGTTTCCGGCGATGGAGAACTCGCGAACCCGAAGGGCAAATCCAGCCGACTTATCACCATCAGAGTTTCTTGCACCCCACACCCACAACATGGGAATTGATGCAGCAACTCTCAAGTCATTAGTCAAGAGTCAATAGTCAATGGTCAATAGTTAATGCAACTGACAACTGACAACTGACAACCAACAACCGACAAAAATATGACACAGGTAGAATTTCCACCAAATACACCACCAGAAAAAAAGAAACCCGAAATTCAGGTGGTTGCCCATAGTTCCCATCCGCAAGCGTGGAAATGGTACGACTACTTCACGTTTAATATTGACCACAAGGTAATTGGTATTCAATACCTAGTGACAGCGTTTGTATTTTATCTGATTGGTGGACTGATGGCGATCGCTATCCGTGCCGAACTAGCAACGCCAGAGGCAGATTTGCTAGACCCCAATCTGTACAACGCTTTCATGACTAATCACGGAACGATCATGATTTTCTTATGGATCGTTCCCAGTGCCATCGGGGGATTTGGCAATTTTCTAGTACCGTTAATGGTCGGTGCTAGGGATATGGCTTTCCCGAAACTGAACGCGATCGCTTTTTGGTTAAACCCGCCAGCTGGTGCTTTGCTATTAGCTAGTTTCATCTTCGGCGGTTCGCAATCAGGTTGGACAGCTTACCCACCTTTGAGTTTGGTGACAGCGCCAATTGCTCAAACTATGTGGATATTAGCGATCGTTTTGGTGGGAACTTCATCAATTTTGGGTTCACTCAACTTTGTGATCACCATTTTGATGATGAAAGTTCCTAGCATGAAATGGGATCAGTTGCCTTTATTTTGTTGGGCAATCCTCGCAACTTCAGTTTTGGCGCTGCTATCCACACCTGTGTTAGCAGCAGGTTTAATCCTGCTATTGTTTGACCTCAACTTTGGCACTTCCTTCTTTAAACCAGATGCAGGTGGTAACGTCGTTATCTACCAACACTTGTTCTGGTTCTATTCTCACCCAGCAGTATATTTGATGATTCTACCCATCTTCGGCATCATGTCGGAGGTGATTCCAGTTCATGCACGCAAACCGATTTTCGGTTATAAAGCGATCGCTTATTCGAGTTTAGCCATCTGTGTTGTGGGTTTGTTCGTCTGGGTACACCACATGTTTACCAGCGGCACCCCTGGCTGGATGCGGATGTTCTTCACTATCTCTACCCTCATTGTTGCCGTTCCCACTGGTGTAAAGATTTTCGGTTGGGTTGCGACTTTGTGGGGTGGTAAAATTCGGTTCACAACCGCCATGCTGTTTGCCATTGGCTTGTTGTCTATGTTTGTCATGGGCGGCTTAAGCGGTGTCACCATGGGAACAGCCCCCTTTGATGTGCATGTCCACGACACCTATTATGTAGTGGCACACTTCCACTACGTCTTATTTGGCGGTTCCGTGTTTGGTATCTACGCCGGTATCTATCACTGGTTCCCCAAAATGACCGGACGCAAGCTGAATGAAACTTGGGGTCAGATTCACTTTGCCCTTACCTTCATCGGCACCAACCTCACCTTCCTACCCATGCACGAGTTGGGTTTGCAAGGAATGCCCCGACGCGTTGCCATGTATGACCCCCAATTTATCGACCTCAATCAAATTTGTACCGTTGGTGCGATGATCTTGGGGCTATCGGTAATTCCTTTCACCATCAACATCATCTACAGTTGGAGCAAAGGAACCTTAGCGGGTGATAATCCTTGGCAAGCTTTGACATTAGAATGGACAACCAGTTCACCACCAATCATTGAGAACTGGGAAGTGTTACCTGTTGTGACTCATGGCCCTTACGACTACGGTCACAGTACTGAAGTACAGCCAACAGCGACACCAGAAGTTAGTGCTTAGTTAGGAAATCAGGACTTACGTAAAAACTCTCTTAACTCTTATTCCTTTGTGTACTTTGTGTACTTTGTGGTTCGTTAGTTTTAGAAGTAAATTGGCATTGCTGATTTGTGGGGTGAAAAGCTCACGCAAAGGCGCAAAGGCGCAAAGACGCAAAAGATAAGTCTTGTGGGGTGGGCATGTTGCCCGCCCTTATCGAACGCTTCACCCTTGTTGGATATTTACTCAGAACGTCAACAATATGACCATAGCGACTACAAGCGAACATCACGAAGAACACCATCAAGATTTGCGAGTCTGGGGTCTGTTGACATTCCTCGTCTCTGAATCGTTAATGTTTGGAGGATTTTTTGCTACTTATTTGTTCTTTAGAGGTAGCAGCGAAGTTTGGCCTCCGGAAGGAACTGAAGTAGAACTATTATTACCCACAATTAACACCATCATTCTGGTGTCTAGCAGTTTTGTCATTCACTTTGGTGATAAGGCGATTAAGAAGAATGATGTCAAGGGAATGCAACGGTGGTATATTATCACTGCCATTATGGGTGCAATTTTCTTGCTTGGTCAGGCTTATGAATACATGACCTTGGGATATGGTTTAACAACCAACGTCTTCGCCAACTGCTTTTATATCATGACAGGGTTCCACGGTTTGCACGTTTTTGTGGGACTGTTATTGATTTTAGGAGTATTGCAGCGATCGCGCCGTCCCGGTCACTATTCTGCTACCAAACACACCGGCATCGAAATGGCAGAAATTTACTGGCACTTCGTAGACATCATTTGGATTGTTCTGTTCACCTTAGTGTACATTCTCACTTTGTTTTAGGGAATTAGGGATTGGGAATTGGGGATTGGGAATTGGGAATTGGGTACTATAAAAATTCTTTCCTACTCCCTACTCCCTACTCCCTACTCTCCGCTCCCCCATTCCCTACTCCCCCAAAACTTTATGCAAGTTGATACCAATCGATTTTCATGGTTTGATGTGCCAGAAGATATCAAAAAATTATTGATATTAGCAGCACAAACTTGGGAAAACACTTCAGAATCAGAAAAGTATATTCAACAAGCTTTAGAACAAGCTGAAGGAAATACTGAGGTTTTGGTAGCAGCATATAGATTTTTCTACTATAAAAATAATTATTTACTTGCGCTACAAACAGCAGGCAAAGTTTTAGATAAAATTAAAGAAGAAGAGCAATTTCCAGATAATTGGCTGCAACTTGAGCCAATATTAGTTAATCGCCGAGAAGAACCCAAAATCAGATTGTACTTAAATGCTTATGCTGCTTCTGGATTGGTCTTAGCAAAGTTAGGAAAACTAGAGCAAGCAAAGGAAATAAGTACTAGAGTCAAAAATATTGACAACAAGAATGATTTTGGTTCAGGTATTCTCCTGGATATTTTGACACGTCCAGCAGAAGAAGACGAATAAGTCAACGTAGGGGCACACAGCTGTGCGCCCGTACATCAGTCATCAGTCATCAATCATCAATCATGAATAATTTCTACCATCCCCTATCCGCATCATCTACTCTTCCTAGTAACCCTCTTCCTGCTACTATTCCCCTATCTCCTATAAGCATTCCCAAAGAAAATCCTGGCATTCTTTATCCTGCACCAGTATTTCTCTTGCCGCAATCTTCACAACTGACAATTTAAAATCTATGAAAGGTAGGGATTGGCTAGTAACTGAAGACGGTCAGTATCAAGCTTGTAAATCTGTCAGAGCATGGGATTTATTAAGAGAGAATTATCGTCTTTATCGGTTTCTCACTGAAGTGGAAGATGTTCTCAATGATGTAGATGATGAATCTACTCGACTCCCAGAAATCCGAATGCTAGTAAGACGCTTGATTGTGAATTCCTACTGGGTAAGAAGTCAATATTTAGAACCTTCTGCCAAAACGGGAACCTCTGTTTTACTCCTATACGATGAATTGGGTTTTCCGCTGACGGTGCAAACAGTTACCTTTGTACCAGGAACCCTATCTACAATTCATAATCATGGGACTTGGGGAGTAGTAGCGGTGTTAAAAGGTCAGGAAAAAAACACTTTTTGGCGACGCGATCGCAGCCCCAAATCTGAAGACAAAATTGAACCCACGGGTGAAATAATTCTCTCTCCTGGAGATATTATTAGTTTCACTCCTGGGGCAATTCATAGTGTAGAAGCAGTAGGTGACGAACCAACTGTAACTTTTAACGTTTATGGGGAAACTGATCCCAAAGAAAGATTCGAGTTTGACCCAATTAAACAGAGTGCTAAAAAGTTTTAGCAACAGTCCAAATAATTCGTAATTGATAACTCGTAATTCGTAATTATTAACCCACGACTTCAGGTGCTTGCTCTCAAATAATGATTGCAAAGAAAGTTTATCTTTATATAGATAAATCAATTTGCTGTCCACCTCTTTAATTACGAATTACGAATTACGAATTAGTAATTATTTTATTAGGAGACAGTTGAATGGCAAGAGTCATTTTCTATGAAAAACCAGGCTGTAAAAATGGTACTAGACAAAAAGTATTATTAACAGCTGCGGGACATGAAGTGGTAGCATACAGCCTGTTAACAGAACCTTGGACAGTGGAACGTTTGCGCTCATTTTTTGGCGATCGCCCCGTAGCCGAATGGTTTAATCGTTCTGCTCCAAAGGTAAAATCTGGTGAGATAGTGCCAGAAAATATCGATGCAGAAACCGCTTTATTGTTAATGTTGAAAGAGCCTTTATTAATTCGTCGTCCATTAATAGAAGTAGGCGATCGGCGCGAAGTCGGCTTTGATGTAGAAAAGCTCGATGCTTGGATTGGCTTAAAACCTGTAGATGAATCCTTCCAACAAATGAGCGAAAACCTCATGAGTCAAGATTTACAAGGATGCGCTCACGGTCATCATAATCATGAACACCACCAAAAGCAAGGTGGCTGTAACCATCATTAGATCAAAGTGCTGAGGCGCAAAGTGAAACGCCTCGCTTGGGAAAAGGTTAAAGGGTAAAGGGGAAAGGTTTGGATTTTTCCTTTTCCCTTTACCCTTTCCCCCTTTTCCCAGGCGAAGCCTTCCCCCCATCTTCCAAGATCACCGCGCACCAGCAGTTTCTAGCGTCAAATCCTGGAACATGGGTGTGCTGAGATAACGTTCGCCGAAGGAAGGCTGAATCATCACAATTAACTTACCGGCATTTTCTGGACGTTTACCCACTTGAAGTGCAGCACACAAAGCAGCACCGGAGGATATCCCAGATAATAAGCCTTCTTCTTTTGCTAAGCGTCGCCCATATATCATCGCCTGTTCGTCGCTGACTCTAATTACTTCGTCAACTAATTCTAGGCGCAAAACATCAGGGACAAATCCCGCGCCAATACCTTGAATTTTATGGGGCCCAGCTTCACCGCCAGAGAGTACTGGACTGTTGCTGGGTTCCACTGCGATCGCCTGAATACTTTGTTTACGACTTTTCAGGACTTCGGCAACACCCGTAATTGTACCACCAGTACCTACACCAGCAATCACAATATCTACTTGTCCATCCGTATCTGCCCAAATTTCCTCGGCGGTGGTTTCGCGGTGAATTTTAGGATTGGCTGGGTTACGGAACTGTTGCAACATCAAAGCATTGGGGGTACTAGCCACAATTTCTTCAGCTTTGCGAATTGCCCCCCGCATTCCTTCAGTACCAGGTGTCAATTGTAGCGTTGCACCATATGCTTTGAGCATAGCTCGTCTTTCTTGGCTCATTGTCTCCGGCATTGTCAAAATCAACTTATAGCCACGCGCAGCTGCTACCATCGCTAGAGCAATACCAGTATTTCCTGAAGTTGGCTCGACTAAAGTTGTTTTTCCTGGTTCTATCAAACCTTCTGCTTCTGCCGAAAGTACCATACTTAAGCCAATACGGTCTTTGACTGAAGCCGCTGGGTTCATCCCTTCTAACTTGACAACTATTCTCGCTCCTACTCCCTCAGCTTTGGGAATCTTATTCAGCTGAACTAAAGGAGTTTTTCCAATAAGTTCTGTTACATCTTGAGCAATCCGCATTATTAACTCCTAGGATCTAGATTTCAGCCAGATTATTTACCTATAACAATCAACTTGTATGTATTTAACTTGCAGTTGAGTGTGAGTGAATACCTAAACTATATCTTCTCACTAAAGCATGAATTTGCTAACTTTAGGAGGCAATTTAGTCAAATTTTCCCATTAATTCTTGTCCTAGAATGTCTTTTATTTACCATAATGGCATTTGATAATTTTCAATCGCTGAATTTCGCCTGTTTTGGTAAAACTCGGTTTTTGAAGCTACTAGTTACTCACTAAGGATCTTAGAAATCAACATTATTAGTGTGCAAAATTTTTAACCTTGTTTTTACGTTTCTTCTATTTATTATAGAAAAATTTACTTTTAGAAAAACTCTTAATGGTTTTTTCTATATTGTTAGTGTATACTCATCGCCATGTAATCATATGTTTGCTTGAGTACAAGGTTGAATAGTCAATAATCTCAAGCTAAAACAGTCCTTAACTACCAGTCTGTATGGCTTTGATGTTGAGTGCAGAAATACTAGAACCCCTCTCCATAAATACTAGTACCTTGGCTGAAAAATACTAGCACCCATACCCTAAATGATTTTTGAGAGCATTGTCAGCTAAGAGTTCTAGGCTTTGAGTACAACTTTAATAATTTTAATAATTTTGATCCAGCTAAGCTAAACTCAGATGAAGAAGGGCAGCTGATATAAAACATATAGGATTTACGCAGAGATTCCCCTCTACCCCCCGAAATTCCTTGGTTTTTGCCAGGTGAACAAGGGGGGACTTCTTAACCCTCCTTTTTTGTGTTGCTAACAGGGTGAAAAAGTTTTCAGGGTTTGAGTGCGTTAATTCTGAATTGATAATTATAGCATTTGTGGAAAATTTGGTCAGTGGTCAGTGGTCATTAGTCAGTGAACAGTGACAATTAGAAAGACAACTAACAACTGACAACTGACAACTAACAACTAACAACTAACACCTAAAACTCTTTTCTGGGTGAATACTACCTAGCAAGGGAGAGCAAAGATGAAAGCTAAACTTCTACATGTTCTCACAGTTTGCCTAGTTACATTAGTGGTGCTTTCTCCAGGGCTAGTAGTATTTAGTGTGGTTTGGGGACGACACATAGAGTTAGTTAAGACACAGAATTTAGCCTGTGAATTGAATAATAATAATTCAGACAAAACTGCTTTATCTACCCAGACAACTAATACAAATTTTTTGGCTCAATATCGGGGTAGTAGACAATTTTCTGACTGCAATGCCGTGAACCAAGTGCTGACTGCTACCGAACAATATAAACTTGCTGCTATCCTTCAATGGTTTATCTTACTAACCCCAATTTTTATTGGTTTAGGAATCATTGTTTACGATAGGTATCTTGTTTATCGTGCTGCTGTTTTAAAAGAACAAATTGAAATGTTAGAAAGATTGTGGCAGCAAAGTATCGAGCAATAGGCAACTAAAACTTCGCTAATTCAAAAACAACAAATTAACCATGACAGAAGAACGCCACCTCCTGTATTTCGAGCTAATTGACCAGTTACTCAAATGTCCTAATGGTCAAGAACCAGAAGTTTTAGAAGCTCAACCAGAATTGATTGATGCTGGTTTTGTAGAGACCATGCTGCAAGTAGCAACTGCATTTGCACATCAAGGCAATCAAGATGGTGCCCAGTTTTTATTCTTTGTGGCTCGTGAATTAGCTAAGCAATTGGGATTGTATCCTGAAGTTCCAAATTCTGAAGATGTAAACCCTGAAGTTTCAAATCCTGAAGTTGCAAATAAGGAGTAAAAATGCTGCTGACTGCAACCGACGCTGGACAAATAGCGTTAGAATTTCTTATGGCAGACTGGAACATTTCAGACGATAAAAGAGAGTGGTTCACAATCTTTAACTCTCGTCTGATTGGTGAAAGTTGGTACATTGTAGAACTCGGCGTAGAAGGTTTTCCCGATCGCTGGTTTATTCAAGTCTACGACACAGCAATGTGTGACCCCAACTATACATTTTTTTCACCCATCAGTGGTTCACAAGGGTATGTAGACTTCCAAGACGTGCCAGAAATGATAGCTGAAGTCTTGGTTGCCGAGCGGAAGTCTCGATAATAACAATTCAAATTCAAAATTGAAAATACCAGATTAAAACGTGCAATTTAAATGCATGTTAATTAAAATTCAAATTTTGAATTTCATCAAATTTAGAGACTTGCTTTTGAAAAGTCTCTATAGGATTCGTTATACGAGTAAAAAAACAATACAACAAATTGTGTCGGGGCGCACAGCTGTGCGCCCCTACAGATGATTCATGGATTCAAATCTTTTTTATTGGTATTGTTGAAAATAATCAGTATGGATAGCAATTATCATCATGATTATCATCAAGAGTTGATAATCATGATGATAAATTAAAAGAAAAATCATTTATATGAGGTACTGCTAAATCAAAGCATACCTCATTTTTTTGATGCTTAATATTTAATTAATAAAAATTCTGGCGTTATGTCATGTTTAAATGACAAATATATGCTATATTTAACATAGTGATGAACGCTACAGAAATATCAGTTGATAATGATTGCTGAAGATATCCTAGCTAAAGAATTCACTAGAGTCGTCAGTCACTATTACCCACAAGTTGGGGAATTGTTAGACGGGTGTTATGTGAAAGTCATCACCTGTTTTTGGGGACGGCCTGCCAGACGCTTGCAATATATAGGCATTTATTGTTCTGAAGAAATGCTTCCCTACGTGCAAGCTCAAAAAGAAATACTCAGAGAATTAGCAGATAATATGGGGCTAGTTCAAGTAGTTTGTATAAACGCAAAACGCTTGCTACGCGATCCGATGTCAAAGCTCAAGCACAACGATCCACGCTTATGGTTAGAGTTGCAATGGGTAGTTACTTAGCAGGGGAGCGGGGGAGCAGGGGAGCTTTCGGAGCGGGGGAGATGAGGAAGATGAGGGAGAATTCTTAACTCCTAACTCTTAACTCTTAACTCCTAACTCCTAACTTCTAACTCCTTAACCATGAAAACCGGACTTTTCTGCAATTACGACAATCATCACCAAGATTACCACCGCGCCATTTTTGAGCAAGTTGCACTGGTAAAAGAGGCGGAAAGCTTAGGCTTTGAGGAAGCTTGGGTAAGTGAGCATCATTTTAGTGAATCCAATTTGAGTCCATCCATGTTATTGTTGATGGCACACTTGGCAGGATTGACTACAGATATCCAATTAGGCACAGCTGCGGTGTTATTACCTTTCCATAACCCAATTCGGGTAGCGGAGGATATTGCCACCTTGGATCATTTGTGCAATGGACGATTGTTATTTGGGGTTGCCAAAGGGGGGCCATTTCCCCAACAGAATAAGCATTTTGCCACAGCAATGGGTGAATCTCGTGCCAGGATGCTAGAGGCTATGGCATTGATTCAGAAGCTTTTATATGAAACTGATGTATCATTTAATGGGCAGTTTTATCAATGCGATCGCCTGACAATTTACCCAAAACCGTTACAGCGACAGATTCCAGTATATGTAGCTACTGGTGGGGATGATGGCATCGAATTTGCTGCTAAACATTCCTTTGCTTTGATGGGGGGGCCACCGTTTTCTTTAGAAAGGTTAAAGAATACTCTAGCGAAGTATCGAGCCTTAAATTCTAGTGGTTCAGAAAAGTTGGTGTTAGCACGCTTTTTTTATGTAGGTAAAACATACGATGAGGCTGTGAACGAAGCGTTACCTTTCATTCGTAAATTTAGCCAAAAAATGAAAGCTAACTCCGCTGAAGTTATGCAGAAAAGTTCCAATGGTCATAAGCCATTTGACCGTACAAATATTTGTTTCGACGAAGACTATTTGATTGAAAATTCAATCATTGGTGATGTAGTCACTTGTCGAGACAAAATCAAAAGATTCCAAGATGAATTAAATTTAGGGACACTAGCGCTCAAACCCTCAGCTTTGACTCTGCAAAAAAACCTAGAAAGTTTGCAGCGCTATAACCAAGAGGTACGAAATTATGTCCAAACTACCGTTGCTTCCTCCCGATGATTTGCCACCAGTTGAGGTGACAAAACAGGATGGAATGCTGCATCTGGAACTAGAACAGTCTATTGGCAGATGCTTTTATCAGGCTTGCGATCGCATCACACAAGTACTATTGTCTAATTGTCAATGGTATCTCACCAGTGATGGTAATATTCTCATGCTAGTAATTGACTGTCCTGACATAGTATCTTACTGGCATATAGTCAGCAATATTCCTCAATTAGGAAATCGATTAGAGCGGTTTACTAGTAATGCCAAAATTAGAGTTTATCCTCCATTTGGCAAAGGTGGGCCGTTTGAAATCGCTGTGAATGAAATCTCAGCTTATAAAGACTGGCTGTAGAGTGTTGAGACAATTCAGATTTCATTAGGGCTAACGCAAAACTAGCAGACTGTGCGTCAGTTAAAAACCCAGTTTTTTTAGAAAAAGCTGGGTTTTTATGTATTAAATTAGACCTCTTGTATAAATCTTTTTTTGTCTCACGCAAAGTCGCAAAGGCGCAAAGAAAAGATCGCAAAGAAGGACTTTTGCAAGAGGCCTATTGAAGTAAAAACCACTGAAGCACAGAGAAGACAGAGTTATTTGTCATCTGTCATTTATCATTTGCCAATATATAATTTAAGAACTCCAACGCCACCGAGATAAAGGTCATGCTATCACCCGATCTCAAAAATGCGTTACCTAGCACTGATGAACTTCCTTGTTCAGACGATACACCAGTGGATAACGAAGACCAAAATTTATTGCCCAATGTTTTACTATTTTTACTCAACTCCATTTGGGCAAATCGCATAGATTGGTTTTTCGCCGTAGACATGGCAGTCTATCATACTACAGGGGTCAATCCCAGAGTACCTGTAGTACCAGATGCATTTTTGAGTGTGGGAGTAGAACGCAAAAAAGGTGGCAAGTCTCGCAAAAGTTATGCAGTTTGGGAAGAAAATGATGTAGTTCCCATACTCACATTAGAAATGGTATCCCACACACCAGGGGGCGAATACGACGAGAAAATGGCAATATACGCCAAGCTCGGAGTATTGTACTATGTGATTTATAATCCTGAATATTGGCGACGCGACCAACATCAACCTTTTGAAGTGTATAAGTTGGTAAATGGTAGCTATCAATTACAAATTGGTGAACCCTATTGGATGAGCGAAGTGGGTTTAGGCATTGGGCGATATCAGGGTATAGTTGCAGGCATTCAACAAGAGTTATTAGCTTGGTATAATCAGCAAGGCGATCGCTATTTGATGCCAGAAGAACAGGCACAGCAAGAACGAACACGCGCTGAACAGTTAGCACAGTATTTACGTTCCTTGGGTATAGATCCTGATAATCTACCCAGTGATCAAGGTTAAGACATTTGGGTGTATAGCGATCGCATCTTCGTGCCTTTGTGGTTCAATTTTTACCACAAAGACACGAAGACACAAAGAATTTTTAACTCAGGTGGACATGATGAAATGTAAAATGCCAACCACAAAAGCTGGCTCTTGCATTTTGTATGCCATATTATGCTTCAATAGAACGTATATCTATCTCAAGATATAATTTTTTTTGACAAAAGGTAGTTGTTAGAAATACATCTATTGTGAGAAAAAATATTCAACTCAGTAATTTACCTGTTACAAAGGATGCGAGCCTCACAGCTTCGCATTAGACATAAATTAAACATCAGGTTTAAATTAATTACTAAATTCCAGACTAAATTTTGAAAAACGACAAAAACTAATATTAGGTGAACAATAATCTCTCAATTTTAAAAAATATTGTGCAGCCATAGATTTTTGTTTGCTGATACAACTAGCTTGTCTTCAGCTGATTCTGAATCACAGTACTGGTAAAAATAATGACGCGCTCTCCCAATTCAGGAAATGATATTGAACCATCTAACCGTCGTCTTTGGCTTGTGCTTTTAGGACGTACCAGCTTGGTTCTATTTGTCATTTTGCTCGCTGGAATTGCAGTTGGTGCTTTGTGGGCTAGAAATTATATATATACAGAATTAGCACCGTTAGTTGAACAAAATTTAGAACAATTGCTTGGTCGTCCGATAAAAGTTGGGAAAGTTGAACGTTTTTCGCTTTCAAGTTTAAGATTTAGTTCTTTATCGATACCAGCAACTTCTACAGATCCTGACCAAGTATCAGCAAAAGCTGTGGATGTGCAGTTCTCGCTGTTGCAAGTTATTTTAACTCGAAAACTAGGATTAAATGTAACTTTAGTTCAGCCTAATGTCTTTATCCAACAAGATAAAGATGGTAGCTGGGTTAGGGCCGAAGTGAAGTCTGGGGAAGGCAAAGGTACTATTCAAACTGAGTTACAAAGCCTTGAAATTCAAGATGGAGATATAGAGTTATTACCTGCACCAGCACCAACTAAACCCAAAGGTTCAGTAGTATTAGATCAAGTTGGTGGTGTTGCTCATTTTTTACCTGATAATCAAGGGGCTGATTATCAAATCAATGCTCAACTGACTAGAGGCGGTGCTGTAAAAATCTCTGGAAACACACAATTTAAAACACAAAACACTAATATTAAAGTTTTAGCAGACAAGTTAAAAGCATCTGATATAACCCGTTTAATTCAGTTACCTATAGCCTTACAATCTGGACAAGTTGATGCTGATTTAGAAGCTCAAATTCTATCTAATAAATCTACAGAAATAGCTCTGAATGGGACAGCTATAGCAAATAAAGTAACTGCCCAAATTCAAAATATTCCCCAACAATTTGCTAACTCTACTGGCAGATTGGTATTTCAGGGACAGACAATTACTCTAGATAATTTAAGTACTAGCTTTGGCAAGGTTCCATTGTTGGCAAATGGAACAGTTGATACTAAAAAAGGTTTTAATCTTTCAGCGCAAATCAAATCAGTTACTGCGAAAAATCTTTTAGACACCTTCAAGGTGACATCGCCAGTTTTAGCTGCTGGAGAAATGCAAGCAAATATTAAAGTCCAAGGTTCTCTGCAACAGCCAATTCTCAGCGGTACCGCTAGTAATACAAAACCTATTCAAGTTGACCGCGTTTTATTTAAAGCTGTTAATACCGACTTTCGTTTGAGTGTATCTCAAACTGCATCTCAAATTGCTGTTAATAATCTTGAATTAGTCCCAGCGGCGGGTGGTGAAATTAGAGGCAGTGGTCAAGCTACACTGGGCGGACAGGTAAAATTCAACGTTGCAGCTGATGGAGTGTCAGGAGATATACTAGCACGTAGCTACGGCGTTACTCCTCCTATCAACGTTGGTAATGTCTCTGCAAGGGCGTTAATTTCTGGTTCACTTGGGAAACAGCCTTTGGCTTTGAACATTTCTAGTGTGCAGGTGAAACCGCCAGCAGGAGGACAAATTACCGGGAACGGTCAACTTCAACTAGCATCCCAAGGTAAGGTATTATTTAATGTTAAAGCAGAAAATTTACCAGGGGATGCGATCGCTAAAACAAACGCTTCATCCTCTATTAAACTTGGCACTGTCTCAGCAAATGCCAGGATTTTTGGCACTTTAGGCAACATACAAACAGTAGCACAAATCCAAGCACCTGCTGCCACCTATCCCACCAGCGGACAAGTTGCAATTACTCAACAAGGCAATAATATACTTTTCCCAAATGCTGTTTTCAATGTGGCAGGCAGTACAATCAGGGCTACTGGTCGAATTGTAGACCAACGCTGGCAAGCTGCTGTCAACGCTCAACAAGTACAATTAAACCGTTTTAAAGAAATTCCAACTCAGTTTGAGGGAGTGGTAAGTAATGCGGCGGTGAATTTGTCAGGAACTACCGCTTCATTCCAACCTAACAATATTCAAGCTAGCGGACGCGCCAACTTGACTGTGGCGGGTGGTACTGTCAATGTCACCAATGCTAACTTGAATAATGGACGTTGGCAAGCTGCTGTCAACGCCCAACAATTACAATTAAGCCGTTTTCAGCAAGTTCCGCCGCAGTTTCAGGGAGTCGTCAATAATGCGGCGTTGAATTTGTCGGGAACTACCGCTTCATTCCAACCTGCAAATATTCAAGCTAGCGGACGCGCCAACTTGAGTGTGGCGGGAGGTACTGTCAATGTCACCAATGCTAACTTGAATGCTGGACGCTGGCAAGCCGTCGCCAATGTTTCCCAAGTTCAACTCAACCGTTTTTCACCACAACTACGAGGACGACTAAATAGTAACGTAGAATTGGCAGGCACAACAGCATCTTTTCAACTTGCAGATATTCGCGCTGCTGGACAAATTCGCGCTTCCCAAGGTTTAGGGCCGTTAGCACAACCACTGACAGCGCAATTTCAATGGAATGGTAACCAAATCATAATACCACGGGCAACCACACCAGGATTAAGTGCCAATGGCGCGATCGCAGTTCAACTACCAGACAATGGTACACCTAGAATTGCCGGATTTAACTTAAATATAGTAGCCCAGAATTTCAACCTGAATAATACAGGTTTGCAAGTTCCTGGTGACTTAGCACTAGCAGGGTTTCTTGATTTTAACGGGCGAGTTACAGGTACTTTAGAAACTCCCCAAGCTTCAGGTGATATCCAACTGCGGAATTTCAATGTTAGTAACTTAGCCTTTGACCCTGTTTTAACTGGAAACGTGAATTTTCGAGGCGGACAAGGGGGAAGTCTCCAACTTGCCGGTAGGCAAGATAGGATAGCACTTAACCTTGGTGCAAATTATCGCCCCACCTCATTTTTAGTCAAGCGCGGTGAAGCAGTTACCACAGGTAGAACCGAGGGAGATAACTTAATTGTCAACGCCCAACAGTTTCCCATCGCTTTAATTGGCGGTTTCCTACCTGATAGTAGATTGAAACCTTTGGGAGGACAATTATCTGGTAACTTAGTTGTCAACTTGAATAATTATGCCATTGCTGGGGACGTAGCGATCGCAGCGCCTCGTGTTGGCAGAGTCTCAGCCGATGCATTTCAAGCTAACATCAATTATGCCAATGGTGTCGCTAGCTTAAATAATGGTCTATTGCGGTTAGGAGACAGCAACATTGCCCTTAGTGGGAGTTTGCAAGCAGGAAACAACCCGCAATTTCAAGTACAAGCGAATTTTGACCAAACTAGAATCGAAAGAGTTTTACAAGCTTTTAAAATCTTTGACTTTAAAGACCTTGGTGGCTTCGAGTCTCCCACCTTAGCAGGTGCAGAAGCACTCAACACTACACCTGTGAGTTTACCAAACGCAGATTTACAAACACAGTTAGAATATTTCTCCAAAATACAAACATCAGTCGCAAAACAACAGCAGCAAGAAAGGCGAAATGCACCACCTTTACCTACCCTTGCAGAACTAAGCGGTGCTATCAGTGGTGGAATTACCGCCAATGGTTCCTTGAGAACTGGGTTAAATGTCGGCTTTAATGTTCAAGGTGCTAACTGGAAATGGGGTGACTATTCCATTGATGAAGTCATTGCTAAAGGCAATTTTGCAGATGGAGTTGTCACACTTTCGCCTTTGAGTATCGGGATAAACCAAGGACAAGTCGCCTTTTCAGGACAATTAGGAAGCGAACTTTCAGGACAGTTGCGTGTAGCAAGTCTGCCGCTATCACTTTTTCAGCCTTTTATAGAAAGATATCCTATAGATGTCACAGGTGAAGTCAATGCTGTTGCTAATTTGCAAGGCACCCTACAAGATCCTACAGTAGGTGGGCAACTTTCACTCTTCAATGCGACTTTAAACCAGCAACCTGTACAAACAGGGCAAGTCAACTTTAACTATAACGATGCCCGCTTAAATTTTGATAGTACCTTACTTCTGCAAGGAACACAACCAGTCACAGCTACAGGTAGCGTACCCGTTCCCTTGCCTTTCGTCGCGGTACAACCAAGCAATCAAATTAACGTCAACGCCAATGTGAAAAATGAAGGTTTGGCACTGTTAAACTTATTTACCAACAATCAAGTTAGTTGGATAGATGGTCAAGGACAAGTCAATGTTAACGTCCAAGGTACATTAAACAAGCCTTTTATCAACGGCAATGCCACCGTTAACAATGCTACCCTCCGCGCTCAAGCTTTATCAGAACCCTTAACAAATGTTACAGGGACAGTGCTATTCAATGGTAATACGGTAAATGTACAAGGTATTCAAGGCAATTATAATCAAGGATTAGTCGCAGCTTCCGGAATTTTGCCGATATTTACTGCTGAGCAAACTATATCCAACCCCTTGACAGTAACAATAGAAAAACAATTAGATTTTCAAGTTCCTGGGTTGTATGAAGGTGGTGTCAGCGGCGATGCTGTCATTCGTGGTACAGCACTCAGACCTCAAATTGGTGGAGAAATTGAACTGAGTAATGGTCAAGTAATTATTGGCAAAACCGCCACTTCTACCTCAAACACAACAACTACACCAAACGATAACAATAACAATTTAACTACAGCCGAGAATAGCATTAACGCTGCAACTACAACACAAACTAACACTATTAACAACTTAACTACAGCCGAGAATAGCATTAACGCCACAACTACAACACAGACTAACACCAACCCCACAACTAGACCCAACTTACCAGTAGAGTTTACAGATTTACGGTTAGTTTTGGGCAATGACGTTCGTGTCACCAGTCAGCCGCTATTTGACTTCATACCAGGAGGAGCCGCACTGAGTCAACCCATACTCAGCTTTAACGCCAAAGGCGACTTAACCATTAACGGTACCTTAGCCGACCCCCTCCCCGAAGGAGTCATTAGTTTGACAGGAGGAAGAATTAGCTTATTCTCAACAGAGTTTACCTTAGAGCGCGGCTACGAACAAACAGCAACCTTTACCCCCAGCCAAGGACTCGACCCCACCTTAGATGTGAGACTTTTGGCAATTGTACCTGAAACATCAGGAACAAGCGATCGCATTTTAGAATCACCATTATCTGCGGAAATCAGCGATGTTTCCGCAAACACCTTTGGTACATTGCGTACCGTTCGCGTCCATGCAACGGCCACAGGCCCAGCCAGTGAACTCAGCAACAACTTAGAATTGACAAGTGAACCACGCCGTAGTCGAGGAGAAATTGTAGCTTTATTGGGTGGTTCCATTATCAATAATTTTGCTCAAACAGGAGATGCAACCCAAGGCTTGACTAATTTTGCTAGTACCACCGTTTTAGGTAGTTTACAAGGTACTATCACAGCGATCGGACAAGCAATAGGTTTTAGCGAATTTCGCATATATCCTACCCCTAATACCAATCGAGCATCGAGAGCTTCAGTTCTCAATTTATCAGCAGAAGGTGTATTTAACATCAATAACAATTTATCTGTCTCATTATCGCGGGCTTTTTCTAACAATGAGCCTTTCAATTACAATCTCCTCTATCGCCTCAATGATGAAATTCTGGTGCGAGGCTCAACTAATTTAAGTGATGACAGTCAATTGATACTTAACTATGAGACACGATTTTAAATTTTAGGTTTTAAGTTTTGGATTGTGATATCAAGTTTGTATAAACAATCATTATAAAAACTCTTTAAAACTCTTTGTGCCCCTGTGGTTTGATAAATAATTGCTGAAAGAGTGATACTGCACTGATGCCAGTGTATTTTTTACTCACTTTGATAGAGTTTAGCTAAAAATATCATTTGATAGGTCTTGTTAACAAGACCTGAGCTTTATTTTTTTATATCAAAATGGTCACAATGGACTATTTTACTGGTTTCTACTCCCTTATCATATCTTCAGATAAATTAGATTTGATTTTTGAAAAAAAGTAGGGGATAATACCGAAGAATACAAAAATCTAATAGCAACAATCATGAATTAGATTTTAGATGAGGAGATATATCCTTTGGAAAACCAAAAAATTTTGCATCCAACTAACAATTTCAATTCGCAATCTAAAATCCCAGCGGTATTTATAGATAAAGATGGCACTTTGATTGAGGATGTACCAAACAATGTTGACCCGCAATTAATGCAGTTAACAACGGGTGCCATTGAGGGATTACAGCTACTTAGCAAAGCTGGATATAAATTAATTGTAATTACCAACCAGTCGGGAGTAGCACGAGGTTATTTTCCAGAATCTGCCTTGGTGGCGGTGGAAGCGCGATCGCGTGAAATATTAGCTGAAGCTGGTATATTGCTAGATGGTTTCTACTACTGTCCCCACCATCCAAATGGTGTAGTGTCTGAATATGCAATTGCTTGCGAGTGCCGCAAACCTAAACCAGGCTTAATTTTACGTGCAGCTGCCCAGCAAAATATAGATTTATCAAATTCTTGGTTTATTGGTGATAGTCTCTGTGACGTGGAAGCTGGCCATAGTGCAGGCTGTAAAACGATCTTGATAGATAAGGGTAATCAGTCTGAGTCCCAAATATCTTGTTTAGAAATTGCTGATTATATTGTGAGTAACCTTTCAATAGCGGCACAGGCAATATGTAAGCATTCACTAGCTAATTTAGGGTAAAAACTCAGGGCTTGCGCTAACGCTAACAGCAACCCACTGGCGGCTCTACTCTGCAAAAAGCCCAGCCTCCCCTGCTTATTTGAACCTTATTGAGATACCACCTCACAAAAGATTACATTAGATTGCTGAATGCTTGCAAATCAAGCTTTTCTGTATAAAGAGTGAGAAAATTAAAATGTAATTAAGTCAAACAAGGAAGGTGAAAATATCATGTCAGTTAAACTGTTACCCGACCTTGAAGAATTAGCTGAAGGACTAGGATTTACAGGGATTCTAGGAATAATTCTTATACCTGTGTTCCTGCCAGTTATCGGTAGTGTTGGCAGACCCATAGCTAAAGCCGCTGTCAAAAGAGGAATCCTTTTTTATCAAAAAAATAAAGCAGCTTTGACAGAATTAGGTGAAACTTGGCAAGACATCATCGCCGAAGCCAAAGCAGAAGTTGCTGAACCACCAATGAAATCGGCCCAACCAACAAAAATTTCCAACTGATTGCAAAACAAATTTTGTCATCCTATTGTTGACATGCAACAGCGATCGCATATTTCCAAACGATGCTTGGTAAAAGCATGTGATGTATTATACTAAAATTCCTGGGATCAAAGATTAATTCACCCTAACAATCTTTGCCGAGTAGATATGCCACATCCTTTGCTTGGGGGTTGAACCAGGAACATCATTCACACGTCGTAAGACATAACTACCTTTAAAGTGCTTGATGGTTCCATTAACACTTTTGGCAGTGATACTAACAGGAATTTCTATATACAATGAGCCTGCTGCACCATCAAGCCTTCCAGGTTTTCCAATCTTAACTTGAGAAGAAAGTGTATTTCTAAAGCCTTGCTTGAATTGCTCAAAAGTAGCTTGGCTAGCAGCACCATCACCAGACCAATCTTCATAAGCACTTTTGTAGTCTCGACGGTTAATGGCATTATAATAATGGCGAATAACTTGCACCGCCTGTTTTTGCTGGTCTTCGGTACTCGCATCGGCAACAGTCTTAACTTCTAAAGAAGGTTGTTGTATGTTTTGTCGAGCAATAGATATTTCACAACCTGTCATAGCAATAGACAATACCCCTGTGAGTAATACTTTTTGGTAGTGACTCATGGGTTTTATGTTGCTAAAAACTATACGTTTATTACTCATGGTAAATTAATCCAATTAGTGATAAGCTTCTACACTGATGCTATCGCATACAATCTAGGCTGATCATCAACTCCAACTGCCAGCCTTTTTATCAAACTTTAGGCGAAGCGAGGGCACTTAGTAGTAGCAGTGACCACGGTACTTTAATATCAGGTACAAGCCAAGAGTAATTTCTGAGTATGGGTAAGGCTGCGGGTAGCACAAAACGAAGAGAACGTAACGATGCTGGGCGAGAACCGTCTTGATCTACAAGATTATATTGTTTAGCCAATTCCGCAACAATATGCACACGTCCTGTACGACTGATTACATTTGGTTCATTAGCAAGTGCAGCAATCACTCGTCCTGTTAATAAAGGAGTTTCCCAATTATAGCGATCGCTAATCAATAAGCTTTTTGGGTCAGTCTGATTTTGTTGTTGCATTTCAGACGCAAACTGAGAAAACAGTTCAGTCCCCACAATACCCGGCCAAAGGGAAACAGAAGCGACATTATGCGGCTTGAGTTCAACAGCCATATCACTAGCCAAGCGATCGCATCCTGCTTTCCCAGCACCATAGGCAGTACCAAAGATATAAAACAACCCACCCCAGGAGGAAATAGTGCAAATCAGTCCAGATTTACGCTTGGTCATCATCCTCGCAGCAAAAACACTCGCAACATAATGGCTACGCAAACCAACATTGTTACAAGCATCCCAAAGACTGGGGTTACAATCCCAAAAAGGTTGTCCATTAGCATTTGCTAAAGCCTGCACACCTGCGTAAGCATTATTCACTAGTAAATCAAGTTGTCCTTGTTGTTCATCTTGGATACGTTCAAACAGCAACCGCACTTGTTCATCGTCACTGTGGTCTACCTGTACGGGAATGCATACACCACCAGCTTCTTCAACAGCTAATTGTGTTTCACCAAGAGTACCAAAAATGCGATCGCTAGCATCAGACTTGTTGAGGCTGCGTCCTGTAATATACACAGTTGCACCTGCTTCACCCAAACCAATAGCAATTCCCCTACCAATTCCCCGCGTCGCACCCGTAACTAATGTTACTTTTCCTTCAAGACTTTTCATTTATTTGTGCTAGTTTGTCTACACTATATATAGCAACAGCCAAGGTCGTTAGAACATCAACAGATGATAAAACTTAGACACAAAAAGACTTTTCACCCATTACCCAGTACCTAGTCCCCAGTCCCCTACTATACAGACCTCATGTCTAAAAAGCCGTTTCAAAGTCGTCTGTTTGCCTCAAACACACCTTACACACTTTCAGAAAAATGGCAAAAAAGGGAAGCGCAAGTAGCATATCGCTTTAACCAGCAGTATCAAAATAAAACCTTTGAACTACCACCAGAAGTCAAGGAAATGCCAATATATCAAGAATGGATTTCTGGTATATTGACAGGGAGAATTGTATCTCCTTTTTGGGAAATTGCTCAACCTCAAAAGAATCAACATTGTTTAGATATAGGCTGCGGTGTCAGCTTTTTAATCTATCCTTGGCGAGATTGGCAAGCATATTTTTATGGTCAAGAAATCAGCACTGTAGCACAGGAGACTTTAAATTCCCGTGGTTCGCAGTTAAACTCAAAGCTATTCAAAGGAGTTGAGTTAGGCCCAGCGTATCAATTAAACTACTCATCAGACCAGTTTGATTTAGCGATCGCCACAGGATTTAGTTGTTATTATCCCCTGGAATATTGGAGTAGTGTATTGGATGAGGTCAAACGAGTATTAAAACCCAATGGACAATTTGTATTTGATATCCTCAATTCACAACAGCCTTTGGCAGAAGATTGGGCAGTTCTAGAAACCTATTTAGGTGCTGAGGTGTTTTTAGAACCTGTAGTTGAGTGGGAAAAAACAATAAAAGCTGCTGGTGCTAAAGTAGTGACACGTCAATCAGGAGAATTATTTGACTTGTACAAAGTCCGGTTTTGATTTATTACTGATAACAGTCATTAGTCAACAATAGGGGCACACAGCTGTGTGCCCGTAAAACTTGTAATTTAATGATAATTTATGTCTAAATTTGCCAAATTATTTTCACATCTCATTAACTGGCGGCATATGACTGCCAGAGTCATAATAACTATTTGTATAACAGCAGGCATATTGAGTATTTTTGCCAGCAATGCGCCTATCAGTTATGCTCAAACTGTTGTACCAAATGCCACTGTATATAACAGTCCTGAATGTACCTGTTGTGGCAAGTGGATGAACCACTTAAAAGAGCAAGGTTTCGCAATTAAAAATATACCCACAACTGACATCGAACAAGTTAAACAAAAGTACAACATCCCCAATAACTTGACCTCTTGTCACACAGCAATTGTCAATGGATATGTCATAGAAGGACATGTACCAGCAGACGATATTAAACGTCTGCTTGCAGAAAAGCCGAATGTTGCAGGCTTAACTGTACCTCAAATGCCTGTAGGAACACCAGGAATGGAAATAGGAAATCAAAAAGACCCATTTACTGTATTCTCTTTTGCTCCCAAAGGCAGAGTAGGAGTATTCAATAAATACGATACTAATTCGTAATTCGTAATTCGTAATTAAGTAAATTTGAAGTAGGGTGTGTTATGGCTTTAGCCTAACGCACCGTTATATAATTACATCTAAATTCATCAATTAAAGGAGTAACTCCTCTTTTAAATATTTGTTTTTATTAACAATGATTCAACTTCTTCATAAGTAAGAATATTGCCATCCTCGTAATATCTGAAGTCTTCCCAATGCTCTGCAAATTCTCCAGTATCAAACGAATCACAACTGACAAATGACAACTGACAACTGACAACTGACTACTGACTCTTTTCTTGAAGAAGCGATCGCCAGTCTGCGATCGCCTTTTCTGTCCATAACCAATTGTTACTTAATTTATTTACTTGAAAATTTACTGGATCACCTGTAATTACCGTTTGTCGTAACTTGATAGCTTCGTTCAAATATTGTGTTTGTTTACTACCACTTTGATTCAGTGCAGCTTTATACAATCCAATAGCTAAACCAGCATAAGAAGTTAAACCATCTGGAGGTACTGCTGCTTTCAAAGATACTTGTGCAGCAGAAGCTGTATTTTGCTGTTTGAGAGCTAAATTTAAAGCTTTAAACCAAGCATCATTGGCTCGGTTGAGATTGCTTTCAGCGTAGTAGGCAAAACCTAAAGCATTATTATACACCAGCGATTCTGGTTGAGCCTTGACAGCACTCTCCCAGTAACGGCGGGCATCATCAATACTATATTTCTTGTCACCAATTTGGACAAACTGCCACGCTAATCGCCCCTTGAGGAAGTTGACGGCTGCATCGTCAGCTTGCTTTGACGGTATCAAATTTAGGGCAGTTTCAGCAGCAGCAAATGCCCCACGATTCAGTAATTCTTCCACAGCAGCCAGTCCGGCTTGTAAGTCGCCTTGGCTTAATTTTTCCGTAGCAGTAGCAGTCACAACTCCGGTAGCAGCGGTCTTTAAATCAAGTTGAGGGTCGCCCGCAGCAGACGAAGACTTGGGAGCAACTACTGGTATATTAAGCAGTTGTGGTTGTCGATTTTGCCACCACCAACCTAAACCAAAAGCAGCTGCGATCGCACTTACTCCGACAATGCCTAAAATCGGTCGCAGTTGACGACGAACACGAGATTTCAATGAAACTTTTGGTGATGAGGTCAGCAAAGAATTATCCCTATGTGCTGCAAAATCCCGGCTAGCTTCAGTTATCGCTTCGGGAATTTCTCCTCTAGTTCCTAATTGCCTATTAAAACCAACAATTTCTTCAGAAGCCTGTGCTTGTGGAAGATTATTTTCTCTAATTTGTGGTGTAGTTTCCTCAGTTATAGCAGGTTGCTCATTTCCTGCTTTTTGGTGATCTAGCTGACGAAATAAATCTGAAACCAAAGCCGAATCTTCTGCATAGGTTGGGTCATCATACTCAATTTCATCAACGAGATCGCCCCAAGTATCCTCACCTAACCAGTCTAGCTCAGAAGAATCATGAACCAAACCAGAGGGGATCATGTCGTCGATTGGTAAATGCATGTCCTCAATATCATCCACCATCCCAGAGTACATCGCTGGGGGAGTTGACTTGAAAGGCGGTCTATAATCGTTCAGTGATTCCGCATTGGCGTTAAAAGAAGTTTCCGGGGAGAGAAAACCATCAAACTCTGGCTGGAGATACAAAATCGGTAACGCCCAGTAAGTCTGGTGAGAACCATAAGCAGAAATTAATCCCTGACGCACCCGACTGACACACAAATCTACAGGATATCCCTGACTGAGGTTGCGGTAAAACAATTGTGTCAGCGTGAGCGCGACTTCATCAGGAATACGTTCTGACATAGCCAAGACGCTTCTGATCCCGCGCTTGACTAAACTTTCTGTGAGGTTACGTTCACCTGTTTCCCCAACAATCTCAGATGTAGCGGTGTATGCTCCCCAGCAGGAGTTAAACACTGCCATTTGAATGTTATTGTTAACAAGCAAACCTGCTAAGTCATCACCACTGAGGGTTTCTGTTAAACCAGTTCTACTACTAACTAGATAAATTTCTCCGCCGTTCGGCCCTAAGCTACTGTGGCCGGAGTAATGCAGAACATGGTATCTTCCTTGCTCTAAAGCTTGCGTCAATTCTTCCCGCCCTGGCTGGTCTAGCAGGGTGAGTTCAATTTCGGGTAAATGATTGCCATTTTCGGCAGTTCGTGGTATACTCCTACTTAATTCTGCTTGCAGTCTAATAGCTTCTTGTTTGAGAAGATCAAGCCGTACTTGATCTGGGGGAGACGCAAGTACCATCAAGACTTTTACACCATCTTCTTGTGCTAACTTTGGTATGTTTCTCGATGGAAAGCGAGATGCTGACGCCAGAATACCGCTTTGGTAGCGAGAAAAAGCAATATAAGGGCCAGTTGCGACGGGGCGATCGCCTGCGTGCATAACTTCCCAAGGCAGACGTGCTAACCTTGTATCCTTTAACCCCAAGCGCAGACGCAGTACTTGTTGGTGGTTTTGGGCAATACCTTGGGCAGTAATCCAACTATCTCTGAGAGTACCTTGAAACAGTGCGTTATAAAACTGCTGACCCAATGCCACCAAGTTGACAGAGTTCCTAGCTATGTCACTTTCGCGCCCGCCAAAAGGTAACACATCACCTTGCAATACCGACTTTAATGGGTCATTCATCAGATACCCAGCCGCCGCCAACCACTCACCCACAGGCCAAGTCACAAGTTCTTCTGCCAATGGCACTCCAGGCGCGACTCGTTCAGTCCGCACCAAGTAGTCATTTTGCCCTACAGGAGTTACCGAAATGTGGAATTCCTGAGTCACAGCTTCTCCTGTCCGCCTCCTAAATTTAATTGGAAACGCGAAAGTTTCAAGTCGATTTTTCGCTCCTTCTGATACCTTAGATGCATCCTGCTACTTAATGTTTCTCAACTCAGTTGTTTTGCTTTTTGTACTTCTACAACTTTATCCGGATTAGTTGGCATCGGCATAGAACACTTTATTGGTAGATGCACCTTGATCTTCAACTCCCCTAGTCGGCTCATGCCTATTAGGGGTTTTTTTAATTTTGGCAAACAGTCACAACCACCAATACAAGGATTCTTTACCAAAGAATACAACTGAACAAAAAATTGCTCCTTAAGAATTAAGTTGCCAAATTGATTAACATTAAATGTTTTTTTTTATACTTAATAGCAGTTACAACCATGATTATGAAACATTTATCCGGAAAGCGCTGTTTGGGGTGCGAACAACTAATTGGTAGATGCACCCTGATAACTAACTCCCCTAGCTAGCTAACACTGGCTGGGGGATTTTTTTAAAGGGCATCACCAACAACCATATTATGAGATATTTATCCGGAAGGCGCTGTTTGAGCTGTGAACAATTAATTGGTAGATGCACCCTGATAATTAACTCCCCTGGCTGGTTAACACTGGCTGGGGGATTTTTTTTGGTATCACCATTAGAGATTTGTCCGGAAGATGCTGTTGGAGATGCGAACAATTAATTGGTAGATGCACCCTGATAATTAACTCCCCTGGCTGGTTAACACTGGCTGGGGGATTTTTTTTGGTATCACAATTAGAGATTTGTCCGGAAGATGCTGTTTTAGATGCGAACAATTAATTGGTAGATGCACCCTGATAATTAACTCCCCTGGCTGGCTAACACTGGCTAGGGGATTTTTTTTTGGTATCACAATTAGAGATTTGTCCGGAAGATGCTGTTTTAGATGCGAACAATTAATTGGTAGATGCACCCTGATAACTAACTCCCCTGGCTGGCTAACACTGGCTGGGGGATTTTTTTGGCTCAAGTTGCTAGTTACAAAAATGCCTGCTGTCAGGTGATATCTCTACTAGTAGTACGCCAAGTTGCCTTGGCGGGGTAAAGGGGAAAGGGGAAAGGTTTTTGTCCCTTACCCTTTTCCCTTTAACCTTTACCCAAGCTCCACAAGCGCATTTTTGGGTTGGCAGACTACTAGAGTAGATTGGCGCTGAATTGGAAAATAATAGATGTATGAACAAACGCTATTTTTTAGAGGCTAGCGCTGTATTAGTTGGTGCTGCCTTTTTATCACGTTCTATCAATATCAATCAGAGGTCGGAAAACATGACAACTTCTAATACTGAGTTTGAAATTAACAAACCTGAACAAGAGTGGCAGACAATTTTATCGCCAGAACAGTTTCGTGTATTGCGGAAACATGGAACTGAACGGGCTTTCACCAGCCCACTTGATAAGCAATATGCTGAAGGCACTTATGTGTGCGCTGGTTGTGAACTGCCGTTGTTTACATCTGACAGCAAATTTAACAGTGGTACAGGCTGGCCTAGTTTCTTTCAACCAATTGAAGGCGCGATCGCTACTACTGTAGATCGGTCGTTATTTATGACTAGAATTGAAGTGCATTGCCATCGCTGTGGCGGACACTTGGGTCATGTGTTTGATGACGGCCCTGCACCCACTGGCAAACGCTACTGTATGAACGGTGTCTCACTCAAGTTTATTCCTGCTTAAGATAGCGCCAGAACATTTGCGATCGCACTGCCAACTGAAATCCTAATTATCTAGCAATTAGCCCCGTATCAAATTTACGGGGCTTTTATGGAAGTTGGCGGGAAACTCCATCCCCTTGTGGGTGGAGTTTTTTTATGTAATTCTTAATTACGAATTCATGTAATTAACTCATCTTCAGTGAAAATTAAGTGTAACCACTTAAAAAACAAACATAAGACAAGGTTATAAAAACTGAAGATGCAGCAGTTACGGATAAAGTTGTCGCTAGTACCAATACTGACGACACTGACAGTAAGTAGTACAGCAAGCTTAGCATTTGCTGGAGGATTTGCTTTAAATGAACAGAGCGTTAAGGATCTGGGAACTGCTTTCGCTGGAAGTGCAGCCAGCGCTGAGGATGCTAGTACGATTTTTTCTAATCCCGCTGGGTTGACTCGTCTCACAGGCAATTCTGTTGTTGGGGGTTCCTTTGTAATTTTCCCCACAGTCAAATTTAAAAACCAAAACTCTACTCTCAGATCAGGTGCAGCATTGACTGGTAACAATGGCGGTGATGCAGGTGTTGATATTGCTGTGCCCAACTTATATGCTGCTTGGAGCCTTTCTGATACTGTGAAAGCGGGTATTGGTATCAATGTTCCTTTTGGACTGGCTACCACATATAACAAAGATTGGGTTGGGCGTTACCAAGCAATAGAGTCTAAACTCGCTACCATCAATATCAATCCCACCATTGCAGCTAAATTAACTAATAACTTTTCTGTAGGTGCGGGTCTGAATGTACAATATGCCGAAGCAAAACTATCTAACGCCATTGACTTTGGTTCAATCGTTCGGAGTCGAGGCTTACCTATCCAACCACAACAAGCAGACGGTTTAGTTAAAATTACTGGTTCTGATTGGAGTGTGGGTTACAACTTGGGAGTCATGTACGAACCGAGTAAAAGCACGCGCATCGGTCTAAGTTACCGTTCTCCCATTACCCAAGATATCCGGGGAGATGCCGACTTTACAGTTCCGGCCAGTGTATCAAGATTTGTCGCGGCAACGGGAGGGTTCACAGACACAGGTGCTAGCACCGTTTTAAAACTGCCCGATACCGTGTCACTTGCTATTTACCAAGAGCTTAATCCCCGTGTTGCCATTGTTGGTGATGTTACCTGGACACACTGGAGCCGTTTTCAGGAATTACGAATTAAGTTTGCCAACCCCAATCAACCAGCTATCGTACAGCCAGAGAACTGGAATGATACCTACCGTTTTGGGGTGGGGGTTAACTACGCTGTGAATGATCAATTAACACTGCGGACTGGTGTTACCTATGATCCTAGCCCTATTAGTGATGAAGATGTCACAGCCAGATTACCTGGTGGCGATCGCACTCTGCTAGGGTTTGGCGCTAGTTACCGACCCTCTAAGTCACTGAGTTTTGACATTGGTTACACCCATATTTTCTCTGAGGATAGCCCCATTAACGAAACCAATTCCACAGGGGCTACATTAAGAGGTGAATTTGAAAGCGAAGTGGATGTTCTAGGGTTACAACTCAATTGGCAGTTTTAATTTAAAAGGGATTGGGGATTGGGAATTGGGAATTGGGAATTGGGAATTGGGAAAAAGAGAATTGGATTCTACTATTAGTCATCACATCTGGCCCATTACCCATTACCCATTACCCATTACCCATTACCCATTACCCAGCTCAATTACAACTTTACCGAAGTGAGCAGCACTTTTAAGGTAAAGATAAGCTTGTCTTGCTTCACTGAAAGGGAAAACTTGATCAATAATTGGGTGAAGTTGATGTTGAGCGATCGCCTGATTCATCGCTTCAAACATTTCCCGGCTACCCACATAGATCCCCTGAACTGCTAAACTCTTAAACAAAATTGGCATGGGGTCAATTTCATTTCCTCTACCGGACAATACGCCAATCAAGCTGACACGTCCCCCAATGCAGACTGCTTGTAAGGATTTTGGTAGAGTCCCAGCACCGCCTACTTCCACCACATGATCTACACCTGTGCGGTTAGTCAGTGTATAAACTTGCTTTTCCCAGTCTGGTGTGATCTTGTAGTTGATAGTCTCGTCAGCACCAAGTTGTTTGGCTCGTGCTAATTTTTCATCACTGCTAGAAGTCACAATCACCCTAGTGCCATGTATCTTAGCAAACTGAAGAGCAAAAATCGAAACGCCGCCAGTACCGAGTAACAAAACACTGTCACCTGCACCAATATTGCCCTTTGTGACCAAAGCGTGCCAAGCTGTGAGAGCAGCACAGGGCAAAGTTGCACCTTCACAATAGGATAGGTGGTCAGGTAATAAAACTAAACCATCTTGGTGTAAAACGACATACTCAGCGAGCATCCCATCGATACCACCTCCCAAATCCGATTTCATTTTCTCTCTGGTCAAAGAGCCATAAATCCAGTTTTGGAAGAAAATACCAGCCACGCGATCGCCTATCTTCACCCGTGTGACACCTTCTCCCACCGCTACTACATCCCCTGCACCATCAGACAGAGGAATCACCGGATATTTCACCCCTGAACCATAGGCTCCCTCAGTCACTAGTAAATCGCGGTAATTTAGCGATGTGGCTCGAACTTTGATCAAAACTTGCCCCGCTGCGGGTTGGGGTTGGGGGCGATCAACTAACGTCAAAGCATCAACGCCAGCATTGCTTTGAATCTCGTAAGCTTTCATATATTGGGAGTCTTGTAGTTCAATAACTTGACTTGGGTGGTAGAGCGATGCCAAGGGCAACGTCTTCTCCTTCAAAGACGAAGGGCGCGAACGACGAACGCACCGACTGACTGCGCTGCTTTTCTCAAGAATACCTTGAACAGATAGGGGTTAAGCCAGATGACTACAAACATATGAATACCTAAGAGAAAAAATTTTTCCCCAAGTACTTGCACTTTTAAAAAAATTGTGCTAATCTTATTTATTGTGTGGTGCAGCGGGTGGTTAGCTCAGTTGGTAGAGCGCCTGCCTTACAAGCAGGATGTCACTGGTTCGAGTCCAGTACTACCCATGAAAGAAAAGTCGCTATTTTGGCGGCTTTCGTGACTTTATTGTACAGTGACTAATTGTTTGTCATCAGTGACAGATTATTGTCGTAATGACTTTTTAATTGTCGTTGTGACAAATTAGTGTCTTGAAAGCACCGATGACTAAGTTTTCCTTTATCAGCCCTACCTGTCTGAGTGAATCCGACTAAACCATTCTCCTCCCATTTTTTTACTAAACGCTGCACCGTTCGGACTGTCACACCCAGTTTTTCCGCAGCCTCCTTCAATTTCTGCCCATAAGTTGTGCGATCGCATGGTTCGAGCAAACTTTGTATCACTTCTAGCTTGAGTTGGGCTTCCTCTGATAGTTCTGTAACAATCACATTCGTCTCAGACCGTTTTATTCTTCCTCGCCAAGCTCACCAAGAGCGTCATCAAATTTGTTGATGATGTCGAGTAATTTTGATACGACTCGCGCAAAGATTTTTTTACGATCTAATAATTTGGGTTTTTCGCTACAAGCACTCAGCACAGTTTCTCTTAATGGCTCTTTCCCAGAAAATTTGTAGTCGGCAATCATTTGATTAACAACTTCGACCTTGAGATTTTCCTCTATACAAAGTTGCTGAATTGCTTCAACACGTTCTTGAGTCCAGAAGTCTTGAAAGACAGTTTCAACTTTTTCTTCGGGTTCAAGGGTGGGTAGTCGCTCTTCGATAAATTTCTCCAGCAGATCCCGTTTACTTCGTAATTGGGCTTCCTTACCAATGAGTTCAAGGATAGAAGCTTTTTGGCTCTGGTACTCTTCTGGCGTGACATCTGCTTGCCGATCGCGCTGAAGGTTAGCTACCAGCTTGAGAATATAGGCGACATTGATTTCGTCTCGCTGGATCAGTTCCAGTTCAAAATCAACTTCCTCAACCAAAGATTCTTTCTCGTCATCGGGTTTGGATCGCGTTCTATCATAGATGTCCAGATATTTGCTTTTATAATCTTCAAAGGTTTGTTCATCCAGATTCAAGTCAGAAAAACTAAATTCAGTAAATGATTTACTTACATTCTGTAAACGGATAAGATTACGAAAGGCTTTAACAAACTTAACTTGGTCGTCTTCACTAATCAGCTTATTGACATCGTTAGGGATAGTGGCGATCGCTCTCAGTTCTTGCACACCTTCATTAAATTTCTCAATGTAGTAATCGTAGGGTTCAATGAAAATTTCTTCATTAGCGTCGGGATCGGAAAAGAGGGCAACGGCTTGATCGGTATTTTCCTTAAGATTGCGAAAGCAAACAATATTTCCTTGAGATTTAAGTTCGCCCAAAATGCGGTTAGTACGTGAGTATGCTTGAATTAACCCGTGGTACTTCAAATTTTTATCAACGTAAAGTGTATTGAGTTTCTTAACATCAAAACCCGTAAGAAACATATTAACCACTAACAGAATATCAGCCCGTTCCTGATCCTGAAAGTTTTCCCGATCCCTATCCTTCATTCGTTTGGAAATATCTTTGTAGTAGGCATAGAATGCCTGACTATCTCTGGCTGAATGTTGGGTTTGGTACATCTGGTTATAGTCCGCGATAAATTTATTCAATTTGTCGCGGCTATGGCTGCTGCTCGTATCTGTGCTGATATTGAAATCAGGTTCTCCAATTAAGCCATTTGCGTCTTCGTCTTCTTCGTTATCACTGGGGGTAAAAATAGTAATAACTCGTAGGTCATGTAATGCCTGTTTCTGTTTATTTTTAAATGTTTCGTAATAAGTAATTAGGGTATCTACGTTACTGACGCAGAGCATAGCAGAGAATTTTCTGCCGTGGGTTTTACGGTTATGGTTGGCAATAATCCAATCAACAATCAGAGAAATTCGGTCGGGATTTTCAAAGAATTCGGGATCTAATTTTGGTTCTGTAATGAGTGTGCCATCTTTGCGTTTGCCCGAATCTTTGACAGCGCCCCAATACTCGACGGAAAATTTAAGAACATTTTCATCAGCGATCGCATTAGTAATCACATATTTATGCAGACATTCTTGGAATAGGTCTCTAGTGGTGCGTCTACCGTGTTGATTACTGGCGGCGTTATCGGCAAAGATGGGAGTCCCAGTAAAGCCGAACATCTGGGCTTGGGTAAAGAATTTGACGATATTTTTATGAGTTTCGCCAAATTGGGAACGGTGGCATTCGTCAAAGATAAACACAATGCGCTTATCTTTCAAGCTCTCCATTGCGACTTCATGGCGTTGGGATTTTATCGCACGGTTGAGTTTCTGAATCGTGGTGACGATCAGGCTACTATCTCCAGCCATTTGTGTTACCAGTTGTCTGGTGTTGTCGGTGGTGTCTACACAGTCAGGACTAAAATAATTAAATTCTTTGCTGGTTTGGTAGTCGAGGTCAGCGCGATCGACGACAAACAGCACTTTATGTACTTTGGGGAATTGGGTGAGGATTTGGGCAGCCTTGAAACTGGTGAGGGTCTTGCCTGATCCAGTGGTATGCCAGATATAGCCATTGTTATTGGTATCCCTTACTCGCTCAATAATGGCTTCTACTGCGTAGTATTGATAGGGGCGCAGCACCATCAGCACTTTGTCGGATTCGTGCAGGACAATGTATTTGCAGATCATTTTGGAGACGTGGCATTTCTCCAGAAAGCTATCGGCAAAGTTCTCTAGTTGGGTTATGAGGTTGTTTTCTTGGTCTGCCCAGTAGAAGGTTTGTTTAAATTCTTGTTTACGGTTGTTGGCGTAGTAGCGGGTATTAACTCCGTTGGAGATGACGAAAATTTGGACATATTGAAATAGTCCATTGTCTGCGCCGTAGGAATGGCGTTGGTAGCGGTTGATTTGGTTAAAGGCTTCTTTGAGTTCCAGCCCTCGGCGTTTCAATTCAATTTGGACGAGGGGCAAGCCGTTAATCAGCAGGGTTACGTCGTACCGGTTTTTGTATTTGCCTTCCTGGGTAATTTGGTTCGTGACTTGATATTGGTTTTGACACCAATGTTCGGTGTTGAGGAATTCTAGGTAAAAGGTGGTGCCATCGTCGCGCCTGAGTTCCATTTTGTCGCGCAGGCGTTTGGCGCGGTCAAAGACGTTACCTTTATCGAGGTGGTTGAGGATGCTTTTAAACTCTGTGTCGCTGAGTTTGATGTGGTTATGTTTTTCCAGTTGGGTTTTGAGGTTGGCTTTGAAGTCTTCAGCGTTGCGAAGGGTGACAGGTTCGTAGCCTAGTCCTGTTAGACGTTCAATCAGTTTTTGTTCTAGTTCGGCTTCGGTTTGGGGCATAGGGGAATGGGGAATATAATAAAGGTATTATTTATTGCCTACTACCTATAAAATACTACCTATTCCCTAATGATGTCTGTTGGGGTTTCTGGGGTGAGGGTTAAACCGCGATAGACTTGTTCAATGGGGAAATTGAGGTTAATGCTTTTGAGTTCGATAGTGTCGCCTGGTTTGTAGTTGATAATCAACCAGTCGCCTGCGTCGTTTTTGTGATACAGGTCGATTTCAATGCTGGTAGAACTGACTAGTAGGTAATCAATTAAGGCTGGGTTTTGGCGGTACATTCGGAATTTGCCGCCTCTGTCGTAGGCTTCGGTGCTGGCGGAGAGGACTTCGACGATTAAGCAGGGGTAGGTAATATATTGGGTTGTGGTTTTGTCGCGATCATCGCAGGTGACGCTGACATCTGGGTAGGTGTAGTTATTTGTGCCGACAATATTAATTCGTAGGTCTGAAGTTGCAGTTTCGCAGCCACTCCCTTCTAAATGATTACTAAAAAATGTGATCAATCTGGCAGCAAGTAAGCTATGGTTTTTGCTACCATCGGTCATGGCATAGATACCCATAGGATAAACTTGACCGTTGATCAGTTCGTGTTTTTCTAGTTGCTGTTCTTCCCAAGCAAAGTATTCTTCGGGGGTTAAGTTTGTGGGTTTGTCTTTAGCATCGATCATTTTTGGGTAATTGGTAATACTTTGATTTTATTCGCTATCCCCTAACTAACTTTTCGTTGGCAAAGAAAGAACCTGTACTTCGCTGATTTTGGACAGTTGCTTATCATTGGTAATTAACACTGCTGCACACTCCCAAGCACTCGCAAGAATAACAGCATCAGGCATCTTTAAGCTATATTTTCGCCTTAATTGAATTGTTTTTTCGGCAATAGTCGTATCTAGAGATACTTCGATAAGAGTTTTTAGAGTTGAGCGAATTAAATTATCTTCCTGCGAAGATAAACCCTTAAAAGATAAAATCTCAATACTTGTGATGACAGAATAACCTATGTTACCGTTGGGTATGGGTTGGGTTAATTCTTGATTGAACAATGAGATCAAAATATTAGTATCAATGAGATAATCCAGTTTCATCCCACTCACTCCGAATTTGCTCTTGCCAAGCTAAAGCATTAACCCCTTGAAAAGCTGTAATTTTCCCTGAGAGTTGGTTAATGGGATGCTCTGAAGTATGATCAGGATTAGATTGACTATCAATTGGTTGACTATGGAGTTTTTGACTCAGATATTGCAAAATCTCCTGTTGCTCTGTCAAAGATAATTGTTCAATTAAACTAAATACTTGTTCTTTGGTAATTTGCAAGTTCAGCATTGCTTAAATCTCCATATTTTATATTAGGTAATGGGTAATACCTTTATTTTATTCCTTGTTTTCTTTTTTCAAATAAACAGTTTTTGCAGTGAGCCTTTTTTGAATTTTTCGGTTTGCTCGATTTGGCGGGAGAGGGTTTCGATTTTGTGATCGATGGCGGCTATAAAATTAGTTATTTTCTCTTGTTCGTTTTCAACTGGGAATGGAACAGATAAAGTATAAAAATCTTTTTCTCCAATGTTTAATAGTCCATCCATTCTCGCAGAAGAAGAAATAAGTTTGCGAAGTTGTCTATCTAGAATGCCTGTTAAAAAATATTGAGCAAAAAAAGACTTAACGCCATGAGTTAATTGAAAAGTTCTATAAACAAATGGAATTAAAGCCTCTTCATATTCTTTCATTAGATAAATACAACCATAAGGAAAAGCTTTAGATGCACCTCTGTTATAAGAAAATTCACCCTTGTGTATCAAAGTGTATTTATCTAAGCTTGAACCAGCTATAACTTGATTAAATCTTTCTTTCTGGTCTAAAAACCCAAAACCAGCAGAAATAGACATTACTGGAAGTTCTTTTTCAAACTCAAGAGTTCTTTTTATAGGTTTTGCAATATCACTTAACTTTTTCCTTTTCCAATCAGGGAAGGGGGAACCGATCGCATCTTTAAACCGAATTTTCTGAGAAAAGATTTTTTGCATTACGCCGCGTTTGTAGGTCTGCAAGAGTTCCTGCTTGCGGCGGAGTTGGGTTAGACGGCGATCGACTGCCCCCAACAAACTAGCAATCTTTTCTTGTTCGGCGATCAAAGGTCTGACAACAACTAATCTTTTCAATTGGGAAATATCTAATTTGCCAGTTCCAACATTTGTACTAGATACCAAAGATTTTATGAGATTTTCTTTAGACTTAAACCAGTAGAACAAAAAAGGTAGTTCTCTCTTGTTTCGGATATTTAAACATTTAATATCCTGATTAAATGCCAAATCTCTACCTGCTATACCGATGGGAATACGCTTATAAAGCATCATTCCACGTACAAGAATTAAAATTGAACCTTTGGTGGCTAATTTTGAGCCATTCTCTAAGCCAAGTTGTGTTATTCTCTGATCGGAACTAAGCAAGATATCGTCATACATTGACGAGGCACTAATCCAAGGAATAGCACCACCCCAATAATCTGAATTATCTTTAGATGGTGTTCCACCTGAACTCCATTCAGCCAATTCTCCTAAAGTTTTGGGTTGCCAATCTCCTTCAAACTCAGGAAACCGCAACTGAGGCAAATTTTTGTTTAACTTCTTACTCATAAAGGTGCCTCAATCCCCAATTCCTCACAAAACCCACGAATCAGCCGATCTGTCTCCACCATCTCCAGATCAATTTCTCGAATTTCCCGCGCCACCGCGTCTAAATCAATCTCCTCCTCCTCCTCAAAGGTATCCACATAACGGGGAATATTTAAATTAAAATCATTCTCCTCAATTTCCGTTAACGGGGCGCGATAACTATACTTCTCCTCCGCCAACCGTTGCCGATAGGTAGAGACAATTTTGTCAACATCCTCATCCCGCAAATAATTCTGATTCTTCGCTTTTTCAAAATAGGCACTGGCATCAATAAATAAAATATCTTCAGGATTTTCCCGACACTTCTTAAACACCAAAATACAAGTCGGGATACTCGTCCCATAAAAAATATTCGCAGGCAACCCAATCACTGCATCTAACCAATTCCTTTCCTTGATTACATACTTGCGAATCTGCCCCTCTGCCGCACCACGAAACAAAACCCCGTGGGGCAACACCACCGCCATAATGCCATTATCATCTAGGTGATGGATCATGTGTTGTACAAACGCAAAATCAGCCTTAGAAGCAGGGGCTAACTTCCCATACTGACTAAAGCGATCATCCGACTCAAATAACTTATTCGCACTCCAATTCGCCGAAAATGGCGGATTTGCCACCACCGCCTCAAACCGCATTCCCTCATGCTGGGGGTTCTCTAACGTATCCTCCTGGCGCAGATCAAAATTGCGATAATGCACCCCATGCAAAATCATGTTCATTCGCGCCAGGTTGTAAGTTGTGCGGTTCATTTCTTGCCCATAGAAATCCCCGACTGATTCCACCTCCCTCGCCACCCGCAGCAACAAAGAACCCGATCCACAAGTGGGGTCATACACCGACTTCAGACGACTCTTCCCCGTCGTCACAATCTTCGCCAACACCTTAGACACCTGCTGCGGCGTGTAAAACTCCCCTGCCTTTTTACCTGCACCACTGGCAAACTGCCCAATCAAATATTCATAGGCATCTCCCAGCACGTCGCTCTCGGTTTCCTCTAGCCGAAAATCAATCTTATTTAGATGCACTAAAATTTTGGCAATCAAAGCATTTTTCGCCTTCGGAGTCCGCCCCAACTTCGTCGAATTCAGATCCAGATCCTCAAACAAATGATCAAAATCTTCCTCACTTTCCTTGCCCATTGTGGAGCGTTCAATACTGTTAAGCACCTGGGCGAGATCATCCAAAATAAAATTTGACGACTCAAAATCCTCATCCCTCAAATTTTCTTCATGGGCTTTTTTCGCCCCTAACGCCCGCTCCGCTAAAGAACTGAACAATTCCGACGGCTTCAGAAAATATCCCAGCGTGGCGATCGACTCGTCCCGAATCGCCTCTATATATTCTTGCCCCTCCTCCGAAGATTCATCAATCTTCAGAAAGTCAATGCCATCTTCGGCTAAAACTTCATTGGCATAAAGATGCTGCCGCTCAGAGAGGTACTTATAGAAAATAAATCCTAAGCAATAATCCCGAAACTCATCAGCATTCATCTTGCCCCGAAGCGAGTCGGCAATATTCCAAAGCTGGGTTTCTAGTTTTTTCTTGTGTCCGTTTTGTCCGTTCAGTCCGTTCGTCATTTATCTCTCGTACTGGGCGATCGCTAGCACCGCCAAGAAGTGGTATCTGAGCAACGTATAGACTAACACACAAGATGATTCGTTGGTACAGTGCGTAAGTCCTAATATTGTGCTAGATGAGCATGGCAAGTTTATAGTGATTGACCCGCGTGACAAAACGCCGCTAAAGATACTAATTGCTTACCAGGAATCAAAACCTCAACTTTGCGATCGCATTTTTGATATTTGCTAATCAAGTTGACTCTAACTCTTCTATGCTCATTGTCGAATTTCACCTTCTGCTTTACCAAAGTTACTTTTCGTTCCCTTAGTAAAAGTTACGCTACGCCCCGGTTCTGCATCCTTAACCGTATCATCAAAGGTTAGCGGAAGTTGCTGAAGGAATAACCCAACCTTATCAAGCTACGAATCACTTGTGCGATCGTAGTCAGTAATTTGACCTCGATATTTGAGCAACGCCTAACGGCATAAAGCCACGAATCATAGCAAAGGTGAAAACCCTTAACTGAGGAAGGTTTATTGACAATTGACGCAAAATCTGCGACTTTTGGGGACTAGATAACATTGCGATCGCCAATTTTACCCCAACTTGAGGATGTGGCGTTTGCCCTGGGGCGCTACTTCACCGCAGTGGCTCCCCAGGGCAGAAGACACAGCTAGCTTAGCTACGCTAACGCCACGACCAATTAATATTTAGTACCAGAATTTACTCTATCAGCAGGATCGCGATAAACTTTAGGTTGTTGTCGATTACGAGCTAAACCTGCTAAACCTGCTAAGCCAAGTAAACCTAACCAACCCCAATCAGAGCCGTCTTCGTTCCTCTGCTCACTATCTGTTTGATAGCGTGTTGTATCTGTATTTGTTTCATTGCCTGTAGTACCAGTGCCAGGAGCCGTATTTGTCGTAGTACCAGTACCTGTAGTACCAGTGCCAGGAGCCGTATTTGTTGTAGTACCAGAACCTGTTGTACCAGTACCAAATGTACCGTCAGCACCAGTACCAGGAGCCGTATTTGTTGTAGTACCAGAACCTGTTGTACCAGTACCAAATGTACCGTCAGTACCAGAAGTTGTGCCAGAACCTGTAGTACCAGTACCAGGAGCCGTATTTGTTGTAGTACCAGAACCTGTTGTACCAGTACCAAATGTACCGTCAGTACCAGAAGTTGTGCCAGAACCTGTAGTACCAGTGCCAGGAGCCGTATTTATTGTAGTACCAGAGCCTGTAGTGCCAGTACCTGTAGTACCAGTGCCAGGAGCTGTATTTGTTGTAGTACCAGAGCCTGTAGTGCCAGTGCCAGAAGTTGTGCCAGAACCTGTTGTACCAGTGCTGGAGCTGGTGCCAGAACTAGAACCAGTTCCACCACTTTGAGCAGAAACTGACATAGATAACGGTACAGCTATAAAACTTAAAGCGAACAGACCCGCGAAAACAGATTTGGATAAGTGAGAAGATCTCATGATTATGGCCCCTTAGATGTTCTAAATTCCTATGGTTTATTTGTTTACTCTTGGACGCTTTGGCATTTGCTAATAATAAACAGAGAATCTGCCAAATATACTGGCTCTACTACACAAAACTTTAACCATCTGTGCAGATTTGAAAGCTTATTGTCATCTTTTCAATAAGTTTAAAACCTGAATATTTTAGGTTCAGCTAATATCTATTAGCTATAAATACAGATGTTTAGACACAAGAAAATTGTTGAATACATGCAATTTCCAAAGAGCAACTAGACATCCACATGTAACAGATAATAACTTGATAGAAAAACAAAACTTTCTATCTGAAGATGCAAATGCTTTATTCCAAAAGAATTAAGTTATTATTCCAAAGTGCTTTCATTCCTAATAATTGCTAAATTCAGCCAATAATAAATTAATGACTTTGTTAAATCTAATGTTTAACAAAGTTATAGCATTTGAAGTATGGCAAAGTGCTGAGAAGCCAGTGTAAAGAGCGCGGTTTCCCGACAGCCGCGCACCTAGCGTTAGAAAACAAGTTTTTTTTTACGGCTTTGAGCAATTAGCAGTTTCCTAAACTATGCTTCGACTGCTATATGTAGCAATCCTATTTGAGTTGTGAAAAATATAGATTAGGAAACGAACCGCCAAGGACGCCAAGGACGCAAAGGAAAGAAGAAAGAGAGATATAATTTTCACGAGTGATTTAGGACTGCTATATTTGAGGACAAGGACTAATCATCAAACATGAGCAATAATCGGCTTGAAACGTACTCCCTGTTTTCTGATATGTTAAATTGATTTATTTCTCTACCCTTGGCTGAACACTTAAGTTAAAATTTTTGATGCCAAAATAGCAATTAATACGGCAAGACCTAACGCTCTGCGAAAATAATTAACCCCCTCAAATAATTCCAGCCAAGCCCAAGTAAACAGGGAGCCATTTGACAGTACTTCTAACACTGTATTAATTTTGCCAGTCGTAAAAATTAAAGTCAGTATAGTGGTTACTGCCCAAACAATCAGGGGTAGATTTGGCATTTGAGCTACAACAATTTTGCCCTCGCTGTCACGAAAGGTTTTATCAAAGAGTGTACTTTCCATAGCTTTTATTTCCTAGTCAGTTAAAATTGGCAATTTACGAAATATACCAAGTGGGTGATTGACAATATGCTTACATTTAAATGTAAGTTACTAAATGTTATTAAAACATTAAAACAATATACTTACCAAGCATCTAATTGCTGAAATGAGAATCATAAAATATATTCATTTATGAGTATATTCCAAGGTATACTCACACTCAATTCGCCAATATCTCTTCCATCGTACACATGGTTTTCAAGCCGAGTATGGAGGGTGGTTCCCATGCTGAGGTTAACAAATTACCAAGTGAGGACAATAGGTATAAATCATCCTTGAGGTTGAAAAATTCAGAAGTGCAAGTATGGTATGAAGCTAAAGAACAACGCAGTTAAAAAGGTTCAGGCTCATGCTGTTCATGCCTCATAATTTTCTGCTCGTCTGGTTGGCTCAACTACTGTCAGTTGGGGTACTTGGTACTGGAATCTATCTTATTTATGAGTGGTATGAACGGGAATTGGTAGGAACAGCATATTTAGTAGGCGGACTGGTAATGGTTTTGTGGACTTTTGCTGGTCGCTTTATCAGTTTACCTCTGCTACGTCGTCCTGGAGTAGAAGAACCTAAATTCATGCGTAGTAAAACTGTCAAGCGCTTATCACAACCAGATGGTAGCGTATTGCAAGTAGAGTTTTTTGGGCCATCAGATGCCCAACCAATTATCATGTCACACGGCTGGGGGCCCAACAGTACAGTATGGTACTATGCCAAACGACAACTAAGCGATCGCTTTCGAGTGATTGTTTGGGATCTACCAGGGTTGGGAAAATCCTCTAGACCAAAAAATAACGATTACTCTTTGGAAAAATATGCTCGCGATTTAGAAGCTGTTATTAGCATTGCTGGAGATAAACCTGTTATTCTGCTAGGGCACAGTATGGGTGGAATGATTAACCTGACATTTTGTCGACTGTTTCCAGAGCAGTTGCGGCGACGGGTGGCAAGTTTAATCTTAGTGGATACTACTTACACTAATCCAGTCAAAACTTGTATATTTAGTAGTTGGGTACGCAAATTGCAAAAACCCCTGCTCGAACCTTTGTTATACCTCACTATCTTGCTATCACCCATTTTGTGGTTGATGACTTGGCTTTCCTATTTCAATGGTTTACTGTATATCAGTGTAGAATTGTCTGGTTTCACTGGTACTGAAACACGCGGTCAACTCAATTTTGCAAGTTTGTTATCAGCGTTGGGTTCGCCTGGTGTTTTGGCTCGTGGTACCCTGGCAATGTTCAAGTTCGATGAAACACAGACATTAGCAAAAATTAACGTTCCTGTTTTGGTTGTCTCTGGTGCTTCAGATATAGCCACTAAACCTGTTGCAAGCGATCGCATGGTAGCAGAATTACCTCATGCTCAAAAAGTTACTATCAAACCAGGTGGACACATGGCGTTGATGGAGCAAAATCATCAATTTGCCGAAGCTGTTAACGCATTTTGCAACCGTGAAAGCGATCGCCATATAATCGAGTAATATCAAGTTCGCTTAATTACTTATAAAAAGCGACTAGATGCCAATTTTGTCAACCATCTTGATGCTTCGTCATACGATTTGAACTGGCTTTCACTGGCACGGAACTCTTTTGTATGAACCATTTTTTTGCCGTGAACTAACTTCGTGCCGTAATACTTATGCAACAATTCGTGATACAACACAAACTTAACTACAAATTCAGGTACTTTAGGATTATCAAGGGTTAAACTCATCACTACCCTATCTCTAGCTGTCTCATAGTGTCCAAATTTACGGTAAGTGTTAATTCGGCTCCATGCTAGACGCGGTTTGGCAAGACTTGCCGCGAAATATTCATGGTTAATTTTATTAAATAACTCATCTAGGTTATAAAACTTTCCTTGTGGGTTTTCTGCCACTACTTCGATAATCAAATCAAGCTCTGACACTACATTAGTGTATCCTTCTGTATTGACAAATGATCTGATTAGTTGCGTATTCTGTTGATTCTTGCCAAAAAGAGCAGACTCCACTAATGCTTGCAATACTACTTTTGGTGCATTGATAAACCCTTCACTAATCATGATATTAGCTGTGCTATTATTTCTTTTTCCCTGATATAGCCCAGCTAAATTAGTTATGCCTATCATTAGTTGGAGCGACTTTTGACCACGTTGATTCAGGATTTCTTTGGCAGTTGACAACACATAGCTACTAGCTCTTAGGTGAAGTTCCAAATAATGTTCATTTGTCAAAAACTTGATCCATGAGTAGATTCTACGGGATGGAGGAGTCAGACTTGCTGGGGTTGCTTGTTGGTTATAACATATTTTTTCAATTGTTGTTGCTGTTATAATTAAATTTTGATTTAATTGTTGTATTTGAGTTGATTCATAATTAGCTTCAGAAGCTAAATTAAAAACTTTCTGCAATATATTATTTTGTTGCAGTTTGATATTTTTCAGGCGAATACCTTCAACGTTCATTTGATATTTTAATATAAATAAGTCAATAATTTAGCACATTTTGGTATTTACTTTGGGTGTTAGAATATAACTTTTTGTATCCAAAACTTCAGTGAAGACGGAAACAGAATTTTATTAGCGATCGCACGTTATAACTACAGCCTTACGGTTGATCCACCGTTGGCGAGGATATTTCTTGAGCGTGCCAATCTTGAGCTAGTTGGCGAATAGACTGTAATTCTTCAGGAGACATTTTATCAAGATTGTTCAAGATAAAGCTCATCCGTCCTTGAGACTGTAATTTATTACGGTGTCGGTCAAGAAAATCCCAATAAAAGAAGTTGAACGGACAAGCATTTTTACCTGTCCGTTCTTTGTGGTTATAAACACAACTTTTGCAATAGTCACTCATTTTATTGATATAGTTAGCGGAAGCAGCATAAGGCTTAGATGCCAATAATCCTCCATCAGCAAATAAACCCATACCAATCACATTTGTCTGCATTACCCAGTCATAAGCATCAATGAACGCTGCGTGAAACCAGTTTTCCACTGCTTGTGGCTCAAGTCCAGCAATTAATGCAAAATTACTCAACACCATTAACCGCTGAATATGATGAGCGTAACCAGTACGTTGCACTTGTGTTAATATCTGGTGTAAACAATTCATTTTGGTTTTACCAGTCCAGAAAAATTCCGGGAGCGGTTGTGTGTGGTTAAACCAATTTTTGTTTGAGTAATCGGCATCTACAAAATGATAAATACCATGCATATATTCTCGCCAACCCAACACCTGACGAATGAAACCTTCTACACTATTTAAAGGCAATTGGTATTGAAAGTAAGCTTGTTGGGCTGCTTGAATTACATCCATTGGTTGGAGTAACCCAATATTCAAGTAAGGAGAAAGCAGTGCGTGCCACATGGTTTCTTCTCCTGTTACCATTGCATCTTGATAGGGGCCAAAATCTGTTAAACGATGTTGAATAAACCAGTCTAATACTAAGAGTGCTTGTTGGCGATTTACCCCCCACCGAAATGTTTCTACTTCTCCATAAGTAGTCAAACATAGAGAATTCACTTTAGCTATGACATCAAGTGTAATCTCATCTGGCTCAAACCATTTCGCCCCAGGTGTATTTAACTTACCTTTGGGCGGTTGACGGTTTTCTTTATCTAAATTCCACTGTCCTGCTACTGGTTTATCTTTATCCATCAAAATTTGAAAACGCCGCCTTCCTTCTCTATAAAAATCTTCCATCAGTAGACGCTTACGAGATGAAGCCCAATTATTGAATTCTTCTGTACTCCACAAAAACTGGTTATTAGGAATCAGAGTTATTTGACAAGGGAGTTCTAAATTTTGAATCATCTTGCTAAATGGTCGGTCATTTGGCATCATCACCCGCAACTGAGTAATTCCATTTGCCTTGATCCATTCAGTTAGTGGTGTTTCAAAATCTTCAGCTATTTTGTAGGTGACTGAATATTTTAGTTGCTGCAACTCCTGTGCAAAATGTCGCATTGCTGACCAAACCAAAATTAGCTTTTGTTGATGGTAAGGTCTTACTTGAACATGATGTAGCGACTCAATCAAAATTACAGGCAGATTATCCTGATGAGTACAACTTTGCAAAGCTGCTTGTTCTGGCCACAGTTGGTCGCCCAATATCCAAATCCCAATTGTCATGTTAGTACCACAAATACCTATGCAGTCACTTTCAGCATAAGCTTAAATATAGTTAGCTAGTTAGCGATCGCCAATTATATCACTCAAGATTCTTGTTATTTTTACCGCTTTATGTTAAAAAAATTCTCTAACCGTGATGAATTGATAGCTTATCTCCAGGAACAATTCCCCAAAGCGGCAGAACGCGATCGCCACATCAGTGATATCGTGGGGGGACGCAAAGCTGCTAAGAAAGCATTGCAAAAAGTAGACCCTGCAACTTACGCCAAAACCCGCAACTTTTTAACAGGTGCAGTCACGCGACTTTCGCCTTATATTCGCTACGGGGTTTTAAGTTTGCGAGAAATTCGGGATCATGTGCTTGACAACGTAAAGCACCCAGACGACGCCACGAAACTAATTAATGAATTAGGCTGGCGTGACTATTGGCAACGGCTTTATGTCAAACTGGGTAACGGTATCTGGGAAAACCAAGAAGAATACAAAACAGGTTACACCCAAAAAGACTACGCACCCGATTTACCAGAGGATATCAAACAAGGCAGTACAGAGCGAGTTTGCATTGACAGCCTTAGCCGTGAATTGCAAGAAACTGGCTACCTACACAACCACGCCCGTATGTGGTTAGCTGCTTACATAGTGCATTGGCGACGGATTCGTTGGCAAGCAGGGGCTAAATGGTTTCTCGAACATTTGCTAGATGGCGATCCTGCTAGTAATAATATGTCATGGCAGTGGGTAGCCAGCACTTTTAGCCACAAACCCTACTTTTTCAACCGTGAAAACTTAGAACGCTATACCAAAGGAGTTTATTGTCAAAAATGCCCACTTTACGGACATTGTGACTTTGAAGGCAGCTATGAACAAATAGAACAGCAACTTTTTCCCAAAGGAGAATTTACCAAACAATCTAACAGCCAAAGCTGGCAACGTGGCAAGAGAGGGAAGGGGAGATAGGGAGATGGGGAGCAGGGGAGCAGGGGAGATGGGGAGCAGGGGAGCAGGGGAGCAGGGGAGATAAGGAACAACTGACCACTGACAACTGACAACTGACCACTGACAACTGACAACTGACAACTAACAACTAACAACTGACAAATGACTAAACCAATCATTTGGGTACATGGAGACTGTTTAAGTCCATATAACCCCGCACTGCAAGCATATCCAAACACACCAGCTATCTGGGTTTGGGACGATGCTTTAATAGAAGAATGGCAACTGGGTCTCAAACGCCTCACTTTTATCTATGAATGCTTGCTAGAGTTACCTGTTGAGATCCGGCGTGGAGATGTCGCTCAGGAAATTTTAGCCTTTGCCAAAGAGCATAATGCTAACTTAGTTGTCACAGCAGATAGTCCCAGTCCCCGATTTGATGATATCTGCAATCAGATTGAGTCTTCTTTAGCAGTGGAAGTGCTGGAAGTAGAACCATTTTTTGACTACGACGGCTATATTGACCTGAAACGGTTCTCGCGTTATTGGAAAGTAGCTGAGAAATATGTTTTTGAAGATGGCTGAGGGTGCGTTATGGACACGCCGAAATAACAAATGCGTTCGCCAAAATAACAAATGCGTTCGCCAAAATAACAATTGCGTTGGCGTAGCCCAACCTAGCCATCGCCATAATTGCAATAATTTAGAGTCTGGTAGGTGCGTTATCGCGCAAGCATAACGCACCACAAATCTCTGACGGTGCGTTAGGACAAGAGTCCATAACGCACCCTACAAAAGGAGATTTTAGGTGATTAAATCACTTATGTGTAGACGATAGCGCCTTTTAGCAGAGGGAGAGGTCATCGAACTCCCGATAAACTAAGCTTTTGCAATTACAACCCTCAGTTCGTAATGACGTAAAATCTTAGTCCCTGCGTAAGTCCTGAGTTGATTAGCAAAGTACGAAACTTTAGATTTCTGCACCCGCTTTTGGTTGAGCGCCTAATGGTGAAACATAATCTCGGAAAAGATTCATTTGTTTCTCAAAAGGTAATTGCTTGATTTTCTCTAACAAGGTGTCAGCTTGTTTTGAAAGCTGATAATCATCAGGCACAGGAATAACACTACCGCTATCCATACCTTGAGCTAAACGATACCAAAATAGTAACTTGGTGGTATCACTCAAAGAGCCATATTCACGGCTAATTTGAGAATCAACTTTATTAATTAAGTCACGCTGAACTTGTAATTGTTGTTCGTGAGATAGTTCTTGAACTTGATTGAACAAACCTTCTGCAATATCTGGTGAAACAGTGCTAGCACCTGGGGCTGCTGGTGTAATGGATTCCCCCATTTCTTCGTAAATAAACCAGAACAAAGCCAGCTGTTGGTCTACATCCAATTGTTGCCAAGCTTGGACACATTCGCGAATAGTTGGATCGTTGGTTTGGGTATAAGTCATAAAAAGGTTTGTTGCTATTAATTGAATTTCAATAACAAACGTAACAAACGTATCTTCGGTGTTTAACCTTACTGAAGACAGAAGTATCCAAACCAGAGAGAATAATTATGACTAGTAAAAAATGGGTAAAATCTATGCCAAAATTCTCAACATTTATATTCGTGATTATCGGTCAATAGACAGATTCCAATAAACCCTTTTGGGGTTGGGAATTGAAAATTGGGCACGGGTAAATAACTTAACAGCTAGCTTTCACTGTGGTTTCTTTTGGTTTTGACAAGCCAGGTGGAGAGCAAAGCGATCGCTACTCCTGTCAAAATAAAACAAGGAGCATAGCCGTAATTATCCACAATTAGACCGAAGACCGCAGCGCCAATTCCCTGGCCCATAAAAAAGCTGAAGGCAAATAGCGAGACTGCAACACCTCTAGCCTCAGGTGCTAACTCGGTGGCTTGGGTCTGGAGGGTACTATGAATCATATAAAAGCTCAATCCCATTAAAATGGTCAAGGGAATAAATAATACCCAGTTCTGAAATAATGCGATCGCTAAAAAACCAAAACACAACAACCACCCTCCAACCCCAATCAAACCAATCTCACCCAGCCTCCGCACCAACCATTTCACGGAGTAAGTGTAAATTAGTCCACCAAATCCAAAACCACTAAGCATAAAGCCGATCGCTAAATAGGGTAGGCTATATTGGTCTCGAAGAAATGCACCGACGTAAGCATATCCTCCAAAAGCACAAAAGCCTTCAATAAATACCCCTAAAATTACGATACGAGCAGTAGGCTGGGTGATGAGTTGGTAGTAAGGCTGAAACATTTGCCAACTCAGCCGACCTCTTTGACGATTTCCATCTCTGTGATGGCGCGTTAAGCGCCACAACAAGCCAGCAACGGCTAAGGAAGTTATCCCAAATACTAAAAAGATGTCGCGCCAACTAATATATTCCCCAAAAATGCCTCCCAAACTGCCGCCAAGGATTTGACCAAGCATCAAGGCACTTAAATACTTTCCAATCGCCGCTTGACGTTCTTCGTAAGGAAAGTTATCACCAATATAAGCTAGGGTGACTGGTATTATACCAGCAGCAGCAACTCCTGTCAAAAAGCGTAGTAAGGTTAGTAAAAGGATATTTGAGACAAAAGCACAAATCGCTGTACCTATAGCAAATGCTGCTAGTGCTGCTGTAATTACCTTCAGTTTGCCGATGCGATCGCCTAGTGGGCCGTACACTAGTTGAAACAGTCCATAGGGAATTGTATAGGCTGAGATAATCACCGCAGCACTGCCAACACTGACGTGGAACTCTTTAGCAATGATGTACAGCAGTGGGTCAATTACCCGTGCATCAGCAATTACCATAAAGGCAGCAGCGCCTAAAAGTCCTAATGAAGCAGGCGTTTTGCCAGGTTGAACCGTTGTGAACTTACCCACCAAGTTCTCCTGTTGTTGAAGTCTTTACATTTTTTCACACTTCAACGATTTTATGGCAACTATCAACGGGTACATCACAGATAGCATCTAATGTTGAAAGATGAAAAGGGTGTAGGGGTTAAGGTGTGGGGTGTGGTTAACCCCATGCTTGCTCTTTTACAGGTTTCGTTTCAGGGACGCTTTGTTTCTTGAGACACTCTCCTCGAAACAAATTATTTCTTTTTCTCCACAACCTACATTCGTTTGCTCTATACCATGCGCGGATGTGAGAGTTTTAATCTCTTCCCCTACACCCCACACCCAATACCCCATACCCCGTTTTCAGTCAACGCTGAATCGTTTTTGCAGATTGGTTAAATAATAACTCCCGCGACTTTTCGATATCTAGCGTCTGATTTTTGAATGCCTCTGCCTTCTCGTAGGCGCGAATTGTTGCTGGACGCGCTTTAATTGTCTCAAACCAGCGCTTCAGGTTGGGAAAATCCTCTAGCTTTTGGCTTTGGCGTTCATAGGGGACAATCCAGGGATAAGCAGCAATGTCCGCAATGGAATAATCACCAGCGACAAACTCTCTATCTGCTAGTCGCTTATCTAGCACCGCGTATAAGCGTCCTGTTTCATTCACATAGCGGTTAATCGCATAGTCAATTTTTTCGGGTGCATAGTTGCTAAAGTGGTGGTTTTGTCCTGCCATTGGCCCCAAACCTGCCATTTGCCAGAATAACCACTGAAGAACTTCAACGCGTAAGCGCAAATCTTCCGGTATCAATTTTCCGGTTTTTTCTGCCAAATATAATAAAATTGCACCAGACTCAAAAACAGAAATTGGCGTACCACCAGTAGCTGGTTCATGGTCAACAATTGCCGGGATGCGATTATTAGGAGAAATCTGGAGAAATTCCGGCTGAAACTGCTCTCCAGCGCCAATATTTACAGGAATAATTTTGTAAGGTAAGCCGACTTCTTCTAGGAATATGGTGATTTTATGACCGTTTGGAGTTGTCCAATAGTAAAGGTCAATCATAGTTTATTTTTCCTACAGTGTTTAATGCAGTGGAAACACGGTTAAGGCGGTAATATAAGTTCAGGCGATCGCTAAAGGTTTCCGAACTATTGATAAAATTTAGGTAGATACGGGAGCAAAAGTGCGATCGCTATTTATAGCCCCTCATCTCCCCTACTCCCCTGCCTAGAAATGCTCAACCCAAGGCCGTAATTCAACTTCCCATGTCCAAGCACTACGGGGTTGGCGTAGTATGCTCAGGTAAGTTTGAGCGATCGCATCCGGATCAAGAGTACTATCAGGTTTGTCTGCTGGATCTGGTCGTAATGCTGAGCGGATAGCACCATCAATTACGAAATGCGCTACATGAATATTCTTTGGTGCTAGTTCACGGGCAATACTTTGAGCCAAACCACGCAGTGCAAACTTACCCATAGCAAAGGGTGCAGACTGAGGATAACCTTTCACACTGGCTGAGGCTCCGGTAAAAAAGATAGCACCATTCCCCTGCTGCAACATCCTTTTTGCAGCAGCTTGAGCAACCAAAAAGCCACCGTAAGCAGTTATACTTAGAGTTTTTGCTACCTCGATTGGGTCTAAATCCACAAGGTGCCCCCGCACTCGATAGCTGGGATTGTAAACGACAATATTCACTGAACCCAGTTTATTGTCAACATCATTAAATAACTGCTGTACTTGGTCTGGTTTTGAGACATCAGCTGCAAAACTGACCGCTCCAATTTCACTACTGAGTTGAGTGAGTTTTTCAATTTGGCGAGCTGCTAAAGCTACACTAATTCCCTCTTTCACAAACAAGCGAGCTAAAGAAGCACTAAGTCCACTACCTGCTCCGACAATTAAAGCTGTTGTTGGCATGGATTTAATTCCTACATAGGGAATGGGGAACTCGGGGCCCCTTCTGGGGATAAGGGGCAATGGGGAATTGGTAATTGGTAATTGGTAATTGGTAATTGGTAATTGGTAATTGGGAAAAAGAGAATTGGATTCTACTATTAGTCATCACATCTCACCCACTACCCATCACCCATTACCCATTACCCATTACCCATCTCCCTATCCCCTCAACTCAGAACTAACCCTGATATGGATTACCGATTCTGTCAACAGAGACGTTGTAGGAAAATGGTAAGCGACCAGGATTCAAGCGGGGTTCTGCTGCATAGCCAACGGGAACCAGAACGGCGATCGCTAAATCTGGATTATCTGCTGCACCAATCACTTCTTTAACTTTTTCCTCTATCCAACCGTTCATGAAGCAAGTAGACAATCCTAAACTTTCTGCTGCTAATACTAAATGGGTGGCTGCAATGATCGCATCTTTGATGGCATATTCCCGTCGTTTATCTCCTAGGGTTGATTGAAATTGGGGAACGGCAGTTTTAAAGTAATTTACAGTGCCTTCATTCCATGCCCCTGTCTGAAATCCTTGCTCTAGAATTGGGGTTAAGTCTTTTTCGCCTACTGTGGGATCGGCGGCGAAGACAAATGTAACTGGTGCTTGGACAATTTGCTGTTGATTAAAAGATGCTGCTGACAGTGCTGCTTTTTGGGCTTCATCTTGAACGAGGATGATTTGCCAGTCTTGGATGTTAAAACTGCTAGGTGCAGCCACGGTCAACTCTACCAATTGCTTCAGGAGTTCTGGAGCGATGGGGTCTGTTTTAAAAGTTTTGATGGAACGTCGCTGAGCGATCGCACTGGGTACATCTAAAGGTTGAGTTTGGGTGATAGCACTCATGAGATTCTCCTAATTTAATTTTAATTTGACGAGCCAGGAATTCTATCAAACTGGGACAATTCAGCTAAAACACATATTCATTGCATAATTATTCGTGTTCAGGTAGCGTCTTTGAAAAAAGAAGGTCTTTGACCGATTACCGATGACAATCATCAGTCAACACAAATAGATATGCAATCTTTATGTAGAACAGCTTAGTATTGCTTGAAATTCCTCAAACAGCCTTTCACTAAAGATTGTAAAGCCAAAATCCAATTTACGCTGACAGCACTTTTTTGGTGCAACCCAAAATCCAAAATTGGTATTAGGAAATCCCTACTTTTTGGCTAGCAGTTGACCAAAATGGATAGTCTGTATATCCTTTTTCCCCACCACCATAAAAAGTTGATTGGTCTGGCTGATTTAGGGGTGCATTGATAGCTAAGCGCTGGGGTAAATCAGGATTGGATATAAATAGAGTACCAAAGGCAACTAAATCTGCTGCGTTGTTTGCTAGTACAGTATTAGCCTTTTCACGGGTATAGCCGCCATTGACTATAATTGTACCTGTATAGCGATCGCGCAAATGACTGGTTGGCACGACTGTTGTACCATGTCTGATGTCTGCGTCTATAGCCTCAAAAATATGTAGGTAGGCTAAATCAAACTGGTTCAGTGCTTGGGCTACATAACCAAAGGTTTCTAATGGGTTGGAGTCACGTATGTCGTTAAACGTCCCACTAGGAGAAAGGCGTACTCCCACTTGTTTAGCACCCCACACACTAGTTACTGCCTCTGTCACCTCTAATAGCAGTCGGGCACGATTCTCAATACTGCCTCCATACTTATCTGTGCGTTGATTAGTGCCATCCCGGAGAAATTGGTCAAGTAAATAACCATTGGCACTGTGAATTTCCACACCGTCAAAGCCAGCCGCTAGGGCATTGGCTGCGCCTTGACGGTACTGTTCTACAATTCCTGGTATTTCCGAAGTTTCTAATGCACGGGGAGTCACAAAGGGTTTTGGCCCTTCATAGGTTAAAGCCTCACCTTTGGGAGTAATGGCAGAAGGTGCTACAGGTAATTCTCCATCAGGTTGCAAATCCGGGTGAGAAATTCTGCCTACATGCCATAGTTGTAGAAAGATTCGCCCTCCCTGTTGATGCACGGCATCAGTCACCAACTTCCAACCTGCTACCTGTTCTTGTGAATGAATTCCTGGTGTATGAGGATATCCCTGTCCAGTAGGAGCAACCTGAGTTGCTTCAGAAATGATTAGTCCAGCGGAAGCCCGTTGAGCATAGTAGGTGGCATTCAGTTGGTGTGGCACATTTCCCTGCCCTGCCCTGTTTCGGGTTAAGGGGGCCATTACTATACGGTTGGGTAGTTCCAGGTTCCCCAGTTGATAGGGAGAAAATAAGTTGATATCAGTACTCATGGTTACATTTTTAAATAGAGTATATGGAATTGGGAATTGGGAATTGGGAATTGGGAATGGGGTATTCTCCCTCATCTCCCTCATCCCCCCATCTCCCCCGCCTTCTACTAACTTTCTTGAATATGCTGTGCTAGAGTCTTAGTCAAGGTGGTTTTCGGTACTGCACCCACGACTGTATCGACTTGTCTCCCTCCTTTAAAGATCATCAGCGTGGGAATGCTGCGAATTCCATAATGGCTGGCAATTGTGGGGTTTTGATCTGTGTTCAGCTTCACCACTTTCACCTGTCCTTCGTATTCAGCAGCAACTTCATCTACAACCGGAGCCACCATCCGACAAGGGCCACACCAAGGTGCCCAAAAGTCTACTAATACTGGAATTTCACTTTCTAGGACTTCTGGTTTAAATGTGGCTTCTGTGACATTTGTAACGGATGACATAATTGCCTTTTTGATTTAATTCTATTGTTCGGTAATATCGAATAATTAAAATATAGTCGATTTTAAGAGATAATGCAAATATGAGATTCTTATATCATCCAGACCGAAAAAACATTTCTTTACCGGGAGTGCTATATGCGTTAGGCGATCCAGTCAGGCTAGAGATAGTGCGCTTGCTGGCGACTAAGGGTGAGCAATGCTGTGCTGAGTTTGATTTTGCGATCGCCAAGTCTACCATGTCCAATCATTTCAAGATTTTACGGGAGTCGGGGGTAGTCTTGACTCATAAAGAAGGGACACAACACATTAATCAGTTGCGGCGTGAAGATTTAGAGGCACTGTTTCCAGGGTTATTAGATGCGGTGTTGCGATCGGCTCAACCATTGATGATATGTAATCAGTCAAAAGTTCCTGCTAAAGTGGTGCAAAGACAGAGTGAGAGGTAAGGATTTTTCACAATTCTTACGTATTAATACTTGAAAGTTCAATAGATTTTATGGTGCATTGGAATCCGTATTATGATGAATAACCACTTGAAGCAAATTACTTAATACAAATAAAAACCCTGCAATTACTGAAACAAGCATTAAACCAGAAAGGGCAGCAAAGGGAGAGACAATAAACAACAGTAAAAATGCAAACATTAAAATTGATAGAAGCGTCTTATTCATCTTTTCTGACCTATTTTAGTTTCCAGCTTTAAATTAACTAACAAATTCGTGTTCTGACATATGTCCGTAAACAGAGATTTTGTAGGAATTACGCACTCGTGACGAAAAACTAAGCTTTTGCGATTACTTCACATTGAAAGCGGGTTCTTTGAAGGAGTACGCTCGCTGCGGACGTAAAATCGTAGTCCGTGCGGAAGTCCTGTTTTGAAGAAGAATTCAGAAGCCAGAATTCAGGTTCTGGGTGCAGAATGTGGGTTAAATACAGCATTTTTCATTGGTATGAGGTACAAAAATTACAGGCTTTGAGGCAGGAGGCAGGAGTTAGAAGCTTTCCATCTGATGAATGAATTCTGCGTTGTGTACTTCATTTACTTGCAAACTGCTGTATTTAGTGCCGACTTACCTAAACTATGCTTCGACTGCTATATAGCATCTACCTACTAGGCGCACCAATTTGTTGACAAACAATTTGCATTGCTTTACCTGGTGAAGAAGTGGCGACAAAAGGTATTTCTCCTTTTTTATTATCTTCTTGAAGTAGCTGTCCCTCTGACCCGTAAATAGCTATGTGATTGAGAAATAGCCGCGATTCTTTGCACAAAGCATGGAATGTCGTCTCGAATATGCCATCTTTATACATGCCATAAAGCTTGTATGTGGTGCCGGTAATAGTTTCCTTGTCTAAAGCTATACTGTTTCCTAACTTATCATGCCCTACTGTGATGTATCTGTCTGTGTCTTGGGCGATCGCTACATTACTGCTCAACAAAATAGCGATCGCTCCCACCATACCGCCTATTTTAATTAACATCTGCGTTAAAATTATAAGATTGCATATATTTCTACTCCTCATCTCAGTAGTTATAACTCGGTATAAGCACTGAATTTAAGGAGAAGGTGAAGGGGAAGGTAAATTAGTGAGTGTTTATTTCAACTCACAGCGGCTTCTAACAACTTAATTGTCCCAGCTTCGGCATCTATTTCCACTTCTAGACCAATTGGCAAGATAAATTTATCTTTTAGATGACCTATCATGGAACCGTACCAAGCGGGAATACCCAAAGGTAGAATGTGGTCTTGCAATACTTGCATTAAGGTAAATGATGGTTCATCACCAAGGCTACAATCAGTGCATTGCCCAAAAATAAAACCGGCAATTTGATTAAGTATGCCAGTATTTTTTAACTGAGTCAGCATCCTATCTACTCGATAAACATCTTCATTAGTATCTTCTACAAATAAAATACTTTGGTACCAGGAAGGTAAGTAAGGTGAACCTACCATTGCTGATAGTACCGATAAGTTACCACCCACAAGTTTACCTTTTGCCTTTCCCGGTGCGATCGCTTCTACTCGCACTTCACCAGTCTTAATATTTTCCATTGTCATCGCTTCTTTATTAAATAAGATGCGCTTGAGGTAATCCAATACAAATGGACTCCAAGTAGATATGGCGACGGGGCCGTGAAAAGTGATAATCCGACTGCGGGCATTAATTGCTAATAATAGAGAAGTAATATCGCTATATCCCATTAAAATTTTTGGATGGGAGCGAATGAGAGGATAATCGAGTAGCGGTAAAATTCGATTACAGCCCCAACCACCACGCATAGTAATAATTGCTTTCACCGAGCGATCGCCAAACATGGTATTTATATCAAGAGCGCGATCGGCATCTTTACCCGCTAAATAACCATAACGGTCTAAAATATGCGCCCCAAGCTTGACTTTTAATCCTAACTCTGTCAAATATTGCTTAACTACTTCGATATCTTTGGGTTCAACAATACCCGCAGGAGCAATTAATCCTACAGTATCACCAACTTGCAAACGCGGCGGTTTTATAATGGTATTCAAAGACAACTTGCCTTGAGCAGCCAGTATTGGAATCTGAGTGGATAAAGTAGCTAGTCCACAGGTTGCGAGAAATTGGCGGCGCTGGATATTCATGATAGAAGTTTACCCTCACATTCTCTGCTCTCATTCATACTTTTTCCCTCTCCAATTACTGCCTTATTATTTTATTAGTATATTTTATTATTGCTTAATACATGAATTTACCCAATATCAAGCACGAAATTTTAGGAGAGCTACGGTATGACACCAAATTTGATTGGTATGAAAGTCAAGTTGTTTTTTATGAAACACAACTTTCAATCAGCCTTTCAATAGAAGATAACGATAAAATCGAATCAATATTGACTAGAGCTAGTAGTGTTGTAAGACATCTGAAAAATTATGCTAAAAATGCAGAAGAATATGCTGTAAAAAAGTTGTTAGAACTTAAGAATAAAACATGGCTATATGAAGACGAGACATTTTTAACATCTGAAGAGTTCAAAAACCGAATCATACTTGAAGGATTAGTCTTTTCTCCAGATGGTGAAGTGGAGTTCTACTATAACGATGGAAATCTATTTTTTGGACATTGTATTCTGATCACAATGGATAAAGATAATTGCTTCATAGATGCTAGTATTTCTGGATAATTTAGCATAAAGGTTTTTATTGATTAATACATTTAAGTTAGTAATTTTGTCCTTAAGTGTATTAGAACAATTTTTTTGCTTTTGGCATAGATCCATAATTTAAGTATGGAAGTGAAAAACAACATGGACAATAACAAAATTGAAGTGACTGGAATCAGTGAACCTCTCCTTTGGCTGATTGATGAGCGAGTGAGGCACTTTGGAGGCGACAGAGCAGCATATATCCGTGATTTGATTGAAAGGGATATATTCGGCACATCACACGGACAGAAACAACAAAGTGCCGATCTGGGTACAAAGCGTACTTTTGACCCACAACAATGGTCAGCCGATATGAAATTATTAGCTCAAGGTGCGGAAAAAATACCAGTTTTACCGCCAGAAGCATTTACCCGTGAAAGCATTTATGGGAATCATGACTGATGCTGTTCATGGCAGATACAAACATCCTATTACGGTTCGTTTCTCCTTCAGATCCAAATCATATTTTGGTTCGTGATGCCATCTATTCTTTACTGCAAAGGGGAGAAGAAATCTGTTACACATCACAAATTCTGGGAGAATTTTGGAACGTATGTACGCGACCTACAACGGCACGAAGCGGTTTTGGCTTATCAATTGAGGAGACAGACCAGAGAGCGCAAGTGATAAAACGTTACTTCAATTTTTTGCCTGATAGTGCCGCCGTTCATACGCAATGGCGGCGTTTAGTTGTGGATTATAGGGTGTCAGGGGTCAAGGTACATGATACAAGGTTGGTTGCAGCAATGTTAGTGCATGGGTTAACCCATATCCTGACGTTTAATGATAGTGATTTTGCCCGTTATTTAGAAATTACTGGTGTTCACCCCAAAGATATAACACCATAAGACAATTTATAAGGCATGAGAAAGGCAATATCTAATGCTACACAAGCGCAAAGTAATCATATTCAAAAAATTTACCGAATTTTGGGCTTTTCACCTTTGTGTCTTTGTGTCTTAGTGGTTCACAAGTCAATTTTTTAACCACTAAGTCGAGCCAGTGCGTTCGGTCGCCAGACTTGAAGCAACTGGCGTCACTAAGACACCAAGAAAAATATATTGGCTACTCTACACCTCATAGATTCCGTATCCCTTGTTTTCAGAATCTACCCAAAGAGTTAATAATCCTTCTTAAAGAGAGTATGCTGTTGCTGTATTGAAAGATAAAGTGAAAAAGAAAGATTTCCGGGAGGTAGCAGTGGAGCGCAAACGCTTAATTATTGAAATGGGGATGGGAATAGATCAACATGGACAAGAACCAACGGTAGCAGCAGCAAGAGCTGTACGTAATGCTATCGCTCACAATGCTTTACCTGGTGTTTGGGAAATCGCTGGTTTGAGTGACCCCAATGAGATGATTGTCCAAGTCCAAGTAGCAGTACCTTATCCAGAACAAGTTAGAGAAGAGGAAGTACTAGCTGTACTACCTTTTGGCAAAAAAACTCTCACCGTAGAATTTGGGGGAATGGTGGTGCAAGGGCGAGCTATTGAATCTCTGAACGACAAAAATGACGAAATGTTGATAGCGATCGCTGCTGTGACCGTTTTGATTGAAAATTAGTAACTGATGCGATCGCTACACTGGATAATGGGGAATTGGGAATGGGGAATTGGAAATTGGGAATTGGGAATTGGAAATTGGGAATTGGGAATTGGGAATTGGGAATGGGGAATTGGGAATTGGGAATGGGGAATAGGTAATAATATTATCTATTTATTAGTTGTGTATCATCTTAATAAGTAAATTTTTTAATTTTTCTAGATAAAAACTCAAATTCAATTATGACATTAGAAATCAACAGGCTATCAACTTCTACTTTTGAAACATCTGAAGCAAAGCAAGAATTTAACTGGCGACAATGTTGGTATCCTGTGTGTTTTATCCAAGACTTGCCAAAAGACCGACCTTACACTTTTTCTTTGTATGAAGAACCTTTTGTATTATTCAAAAATCAAGAAGGAAAACTTATTTGTCTAACAGATCGTTGTCCTCATCGTGCTGCTAGACTCTCCGATGGACAACTAATTGATGGTCAAATTGAGTGCTTGTACCACGGTTGGCAGTTCGGTACAGATGGCCAATGTCTGCACATTCCTCAGTTACCTGCTGATGCCAAAATTCCTGTCAATGCTTGTGTATCGTCTTTTAAAGTTGTAGAACACCAAGGTATCGTTTGGGTTTGGGCGGGAGAAAATGACACTGCTGCTGTTGAATTAATTCCTACTTTAACGGATTTAGAAACACCAGGATTTTTCAGCACAGATTACATGCGTGATCTACCTTATGACCAAAGCTATTTCATAGAAAATGTGATCGACCCTGCACACATTCCCATTAGCCATGATGGCATTATGGGCAATCGAAACGACGCCCAACCGCTGGAAATGGAAGTCATCGAAAGCTCAATTGCAGGTATTCGGGGACGGTATAGGAGATTACGAACACCTAATCAGCCTTGGAATGATTTAGATTTCATTGCTCCCAACTTAATTGCTTATAAAATTAACTTTGTACAACGAGGTTGGCAAGGTGGAACAGGTTTGTATTCTATCCCTCTCGGTAAGAATAGATGCCGAATTCTCGTCAGAAATTATGGTAATTTTTTCAATTGGAAACTCAAATATTTGCCTAGTTGGGTAGATCACATCATGACGCGAAACCAAGTCTTGGAAGGAGATTTGCAACTTGTTGTGGAACAAAAGGCACAAATTGAACGTTTGGGAACAAGTTTAAAAGAAGTCTATTTACCGCTGAAAACGTCTGATACTTTGGTACTTGAATACCGCAAATGGTTAGATAAATATGGTAAATTTTTGCCTTTTTATCAAGGTTATACTTCTGCCAAAAATATAGACACGAGCGAATCTAATCAAAATTCGACATCCCTAGACCGATTCTTACAACATACACAAATTTGTCATTCTTGCAACCGAGCTTATCAGGTGACAAATCAGTTCAAACAAATCTTTATAGGAGTAGCGATCGCCCTAGCATCTTTAGGCATATTAATAGATAATCCACAGTTGAAAATAGGCATAATTTTAGCTGCTATTGCGTCTGTTGGTTTGGCATTTGGTGCCCAGAAACTCAAAATTCAGTTTGAGCGTTCCTACACACGCCACTAATTTTATCTAATTCAAGCAAACTATCGAATTTAAGAATTGAATATTATGAATCTACAAGAGCAAAACTGGACAAATTTATTTGGTAATCACACTCTTGAAGAAACTGCTTGGCATGGAACTTGGACTCAATATTCCCCAACTCAAGAAGTTATCAATACCTTTCAATGTGTGAGAAGTTTTCATGCTAATGAAGATAAAACATTGATTTATCACACAAATAATTACACTTACTCTGATGGAAGTACAGCAGAAAAAAGCTGGCAACTGGAAAAGCAAACTTGTAACCAGCCTGATGGTTTAGTTCATACAGCCGTCCCTTCTATGAGGACGTTATCTTTTGGTCAAGGTGCAACTGTTTGGTTAAGTAAAACCTTGGAAGCAGAAAAAAAATTCGCACTAGAGTTATTTTTCCGACACAATGATTGGCGAACTAGTGTTGGGATTATTTATGCAGAAAATCACGATATAGAAAGGATTACTCACATTCGTGAACATTTAGGTAGCTTTACTTTAGAACCTCCTAGTTCTGAGGTGAAAGAAATAGATGGTCAGTGGATAGGGAAAAAACAGTACATGACTCCTGATTTAAGAGTCTCCGATACTGAACCTATTCCAGAACTCATCTTAGACCCGACAAAAGGTATAAATAAAACTGTTTTCTTACCTGATGGTGTGGTTGTAAATACTCCTGAAAGATTAGAAACTGGTCAGGCATTTAAAATTGTAGCCGGAAGATTTGTATCTCCAACTATTTTTAAGCGACTAACAGCAAAATATAACGTTTTGGGTAATTTTGAACTATTGGTTTATGAAGTATTTCATCGGCAATTTGAGAATAAATAGGAAGTGGGGAGGAGTTATCTAAATTTGGTATCAAAAATTATAAACTAACTTTGAACTTGATAATTTATGCTTGAAAACTATCAAAGTCAATTTACTCCCGTTGTCAAGAAAGTTGCTATTGTTGGTGCTGGGCCTGGCGGGTTAGCAGCGGCGATCGCTTTGCGAAAACATGGTATTGATGCCCAAGTTTATGAAAAAGCCCATGCTTTGCGACCAGTGGGGGCTGGGTTGTCACTACATCCCAACGGCTTGAATAGTTTAGAAGCGATCGCCCCAGGTATAACTGACGCTTTGAAACGTTCGGGTAGCCAGATCCGCAAAATCAACTTGAAGAAAACTACCGGAGAAATGATTGGAGAAAATTCCATCACTTTTACGGATAAATACGGTCAACCATTGTTACAAATTGGATGGTCACGCTTGCAAGAAATTCTTGCCTCAAGATTGCCAAGCGATGTTATCCACCTCAATCATTACTACACCAGCTTTGAGCAAAGTGACAGCAAAATCAAAGTATATTTTGCAGATGGCAAGACAGTAGAAGCAGACTTACTCATCGGGGCTGATGGGTTAAATTCCCAGGTCAGACAGCAACTAACTGGTGAGGGTGAGCCTCGTTATGCTGGACGCCTGTCTTGGCGTGCTGCAATCAAATTCAGCCATGAACTATTAGCTGCTGACGAAACAACATTAATTAGCACATTTACAGGCAAATATTTCTTAGTTATTGACCAGAGTCAAGGAGACATATTTTGGAGTGCTGGAGTGGTATCACCTGAGAAAACTCTCTCCTCAAATGCTGCTGAGGTGAAGTCAAGAGTTGAACAACTGTTTGCAGACTTTGCAGAACCAGTACAGGCAATTATTGAAGCAACGGATGCCGAAGAAATTGTAGAACGACTGATATGTGACAGACCACCTTTGCAAAAATGGAGTCAAGGGAGGGTAACGCTTTTAGGTGATGCTGCTCATCCAATGATACCAGCGATCGGACAGGGAGCCAATACAGCCTTGGAGGATGCCTGGGAACTCTCCCAGTACCTAGCCCATAGCTCTAGCCTGGAAGACGCCCTTACTAACTACGACAATCAACGCATACAACGTACCCAAGTAATTCAAGCTCGCAGTGCCATAGAAGGCAACCGCGCTTTAGATATTAAAAATGAAGTCTTTCTGCACGAATCGTTAAGTTTGGCACAGGTGAGCCAATCAGAGTTTGATGATTGGCTGTATAATCCTAGACCATGCATAGTTAGTGAGCAAAAAAGCCTGTGACCAAATAATTACTAATTCGTAATTCGTAATTCGTAATTAATAATTTAATAATCATGAATTAATATTTAATAAATTGAGGATGTAGTGCAACTTAATTTATTAATGTAAAATACAAAAGTTATTCATTGTTCAGAGCAACTACCTTGAGGTATGGGGTATAATTACGAATTAAGAATTATCAATTACGAATTATTTTGACCAACCATCCAGAAGCTATTGAAACAATAGTCGCCGCCTACTTTGCCAACATTGCAGCCATGAATCCAGAAGGCTGGGTAGAGAATTTTGCTGAAGATGCTGTTAGTTATGATCCGGTTGGTGAACCACCAACAAAAATTCATGAAGGATTCCGTCAGTTTATCGGGCAATTGCAAGCAGTCTTTGAAAAACTGGAACCAATAACTGAGCATACCTTCGTTGCTGGTAATGAAGCAGCAGTCAAGTGGACAATGCACGGACTCAGCAAGAGTGGCAAATCAGTAACCTTCGAGGGAATCACTATTTTCGAGATTAACGAAGCTAACAAGATTCAAACGACTCGCGCATATTGGAATCCTGCTTTGATGGTAGCTCAACTGCGCTCTTAAACGTTTCAGGTTGCGAGGAATACAGAGTAGGGAAGCGATCGCGGAAATTTTGTAATTGCTTCACTTCGTTGCGATCGCTGCGGACATATCGCAAGTAATAACCAAAGGACATGATATTTGAAATAATCTTTGCGACACATGGATTAACTGTAGGGGCGTACAGCTGTACGCCCCTACAAGATATCTGTTTCAGGTATAAATAATCAAGCAAACGTGATATCGAAATTTATCCGGAAGATGCTGTTTGAGATGCGAACAATTAATTGGTAGATGCACCCTGATAATTAACTCCCCTGGCTGGCTAACACTGGCTGGGGGATTTTTTTTGGTATCACGATTAGAAATTTGTCCGGAAGATGCTGTTTGAGATGCGAACAATTAATTGGTAGATGCACCCTGATAATTAACTCCCCTGGCTGGCTAACACTGGCTGGGGGATTTTTTTCGGTATCACTGACAACCACGATTATAAAAGATTTATCCGGAGGCTGCTGGTGAAATAGCGAATATTGATTGGTAGATGTACCTGATAATGACTTCTCTGGTTACTTGACACTCACTAACAGATTTTTGATGCTGGGTAAACAGCAACCCTGTTTACAACAATCTTACCCGAAAGTTACTCATTCAGTCTCAAACAAATCAATTACTGATAAACTTACCCTAATAATTAACTCTCCTAGTCGGTTGCCACCACCGGGGGATTTTTTTGTGCTGAGAAAACAGCAAGTTTATTTGTGACAATTTTATCCAGAACATACTGTTTAATCCTAGAACAGATTGTTAGTAAATGCACCCTGATAATTAACTCCTCTGGTTGGCTGCCACCGCTGGGGGATTTTTCTATTTGAAGAAAAAAACCACTTCAATTGGTACAAATTAATCCGGAGGATTGTGTTTCAAGTTAGAACAATTAATTGGTAGATGCACCCTGATAACTAACTCCCCTAGCTGGCTAACACCCACTGGGGGATTTTTGTGGAAAATCTGTTATTTGTCTGCTGTAACTGCGGATATTGGCTTAGGGCAATATTCTAGCGCAAGTTTGGTAAAATATTCTAGCGTGTATAGTGTGCCATTTCTTTTTCTGTCACCGCTTGTTGACCCATTACTTTGAATCGTAGCAAGCATCCTTATCCCTATAGGGTTTTCAGGTTACTCTTGGTGCTTATGAATCAGTTTAGATGCTTTAACTCGCAGCATTAGCCAAATAACGAATTATTTAAGGATATTGCTTTTTTTGCGATCGCTAGACACCCTGTAAGACTTCTACCGCCTAAAAGTTGGAAGTTAGCACATCATATCATTAATATTGTTTAACTTTCTATGTTGGTTTCCAGATAATTTTCATTTCCTGATGAACTAGATAGTCCATCCAGAAGTTCTGACTCCAAATCAATAATAGCTCTAGTCCTTGAATTTAAAGCTCTTTACGCTCTTTGGCAAACCAAGAACACACTTGATTTTGAATTGCAGCCAGGTACTTATTTGCTGAAATTCTTAATTTTTTTCTATGGGTTTGAGGTTTATAGGTTTAAATGCTTTATGTAAATTGTTAGTCTTCTAGATAATATGGTAGGCTCCGTGAAGCTATGCTAGGATATACCGCTAAATATGCAGAGAGGCACAGAACCAGATGAGTTTAGCTGTCATTAAGTTCTCTTCGGAAGAGTGCGGCATCTGCCACAAAATGTCTTTTTATGACCAAAAGGTGGCTGAAGAGCTGGGTTTGCAATTTATTGATGTGAAAATGCAAGATACAGCTACTTACCGCAGGTATCGTAAAATTTTGTTAACTCAATATCCTGATAAATCAGACATGGGATGGCCAACTTATATTCTCTGTGATTCTCCAGAGGGAGAATTCCAAATTATCGGTGAAGTCAAAGGAGGTCATCCCAAAGGAGAGTTTAGAAGCCGTTTGCAAGAGGTTCTGAATTCAACGGCTAGTGCTTGATGCTTGGGTCAAAAGAGCAGGGGTGCAGGGGAGAACAACAACTGACAACTGACAACTGACAACTGACAACTGACAACTGACAACTGACAACTGACAACTGACAACTGACAACTGACAACTGACAACTGACAACTGACAACTGACAACTGACAACTGACAACTGACCACTGACAACTGACAACTGACAACTGACAACTGAACTCTAGTCAGAATTAATCACCTGGAAAGATTTGACTTCTAGGACAGGGCCTATCATGGCAATTGTCATGATATCTTCGCGCACCTGTCCTTCAACTTTTGCTTTTTGTCCAGCTTTGAGTAAGCTTTTGTCTGCACCTTTGAGAATTTCGTAGGTAACACCCTCATCTGTGACTAACGCCCAAGCGCCAGTGCCAATTTGACGACGTTCGATAGTGCCTGTAACTGTGATGCTCATAATTAAGTGGGGAGTAGGGAGTGGGGAGTGGGGAGTAGGGAGTAGGGAGTTAGGAGTTAGGAGTTAGGAGTTAGGAGTAGAAATTCCTAATTCCCCAGTACCCAGTCCCCAGTCCCCTTCTATGCTGGTTTATTTTCGTTTTTTAATGCTAATCTAGCCAAACCATAACAAAGTAGGGCGTTGATGATGAGGAAGAACCTAGCTAAGTTACCACTTCCTAAACCCCAAACTGCTGGGTCGTAAATTGCACTGACTGTCAAGCAAGCTGCAACACCCAAGGTGGAACCAATGGCAAACCATTTCCAACTAGGATGTCCTAGTAATAATGCTATTAAAACAAGGGGAATCAAGACACTGGCAAATAAAGGATTAAAAGCATTTGTGCCCTGTATGGTGTTGCCGAGTTCGGGAATGGAACTGCCCAAAACTCTCATAGGCCACTGGGGAAGGTCAAAGATATAAATTCCTTTGAGGAAGAATAACCCAGAACTGCCAGCTATTAAGCCACTGGATAAAGACCAACTCCAAGTGAAGGGAAAGTAAACTCGTAAAAACCAAGCTAACAAATAGGAACCCAATACCATGAGAAGTTTGGGTAAAAGTGCGATCGCGCCGCCGTCAATCCAAAAACCTGGGTTAAGATAGCCATTATCGCGTAACCACTGGAAGAAATCTTGGAAAGTAATTTGCCCTTGAGTGGCAAGTTTAACTGCTGCTTCGGCATTGAGTTGTCCAGCACCATAATAGTTCAAACTATCATCTTGGATAACTCTTGCTGACTGCTTAAGGACTTTTAATACTTCATCTGGATCTTTGATACCACTGGCTTTAATTAATGCTGCCACACCAGCAACGTGAGGCGAAGCCATGCTAGTACCTTCAAGCCCCACAAATGCAACTTCGCCGTTTTCGTCGATGCTTTCTTGCAGAATTGTACCAGCTTTACTACCACCAGGGGCGGATATATCAACCCCAGCACCAAAGTTAGAATAGCTTGCTTTTTCGCCATCTGGGCCGAGTGCAGAAACGCCGATAACGTGGGGATAACGTGCTGGATAGCTTGCACCATTGGCGTTTTGATTGCCGGCGGCGGCAATTATGACTACACCTTTTCTATGGGCATGTTCTATTGCTTGCTTGATTAACTGGCTGTCACCGCCACCACCCAAGCTCATATTAATCACATCTGCACCGTTATCAGCAGCAAATTTAATGGCTTCGGCAATATCAGCTACGGTACCACCACCGTTCGCACTGAGTACTTTTAGCGGCATGAGACTGGCTTCGTAAGCAATGCCAGCTACACCATAGTTATTATTGGTAGATTGAGCAACAGTACCGGCGACATGAGTACCGTGTCCGTTGTCATCTGTGGCTTCTTCACGGTCGTTAACAAAATCATAGCCTTTGACGAATTTCGTCTGTTCCAAGTCGCGTACACGAGTGATACCTGAATCAATTACAGCAACGGTGATGCCGCTACCTTTAGTTTGACTCCACGCGCCTTCAACACCAATTTGGTGCAAGTTCCACTGTTTGCTGTAATACTGGTCATTAGGGCCAGTTAACGAGGGGGTTACTTGCTCACCATCTGAAGATTTTAAAACTGTTGCTAGCCCAACGGCTTCACTTGGTTGGGGGATTATTCTGTAGATGTAATTTGGTTCGATGAATTCTGTCGCTTTGGCAAATTGAGATTTTTGTAATTCTTTCAGTCGCTGGCGATCGCCTTTGATAATATAAACATTGTCCTGGGCTGAAAATTTGTTGTCTAATTGGGGTATAACGTTGTATTGCGCTGCGATCGCTTGTAAATCCTGCTTTACTAATTCTCTTGGAATATCTTCCCGAAAATCAAGCAAAATCGTGTCAAACTCACCTTTAGCTGCTAGCCCCTGAAAATTTAGGTAGCCAAACACAGCAGTTACTAACCCAATGACAAACAAGCACAATAATATAAGTCTTCTCATATTAACTCATCACCGCTATTTGCCAGTTTGCTCACTACGATAACTTATATCCGTCCCTATGTGGATGTATTTTGCACTTTAGTTACACAACTTTTACTCACATTCAGGATAGTTTAAACAATGGAACGTGGTCTTTTGTGGTTGCCTTTGTTAGCAATGTTTTTCTGGTTGGCTTGGCAAGGCTCGAAGGAGTATCAAAAAGTCGAGGCTTATCGTGCTTGGGCAGAACAATTTGAAAGAGCTAAGTATGATATTTATGCTGTATTGGGTCAAAAAGGTAACAATATAACTTGGGGTAAACCCACACCAAAAGGGCCGATAAAACTAGAAACATTTTCTCTAGTTGATGTTCAAGAAGTCAGGCTGTTAATAGATGGTAAATCAATAGAATTGGAAAGGTTGCCAGAAAAAGGTCGGACTATTGAGTTAGAGTTTTTGTTTAGTAAAGGTGCTAATTCTGTGCGGGTTCCGTTTACAGAAATACCTTTGGCGGCAGAATGGGGTAAGTATTTGCAGGGAGCATTGCAAAATTTACAGTTGGAACAAAATCAGTAAGCAGTAGTCATTAGTTATCATTAAGGATGAATGGTTAGTAGAGTTAGAGTGTGGTGTGTGCTAGCTCTACTATGGGCAAGTTTTATTAATTATGCTTAAGTTTTTGTTAGATATAGCAATCCTGTTGGTGTTGTGATAAGTATTTTTTTATCGAACCGCTAAGGACGCCAAGGACGCCAAGAGAAGAAAGAGTTTTATAAAGTTATTTCAATAGGCCTCTTGTAAAAGGCTCGATTTTTAACTCTTTCTCTGCGCCTTTGCGCCTCTGCGTGAATTAAAAAATATTTATGCAATAAATTTAATAAATTTAGGAATTCACTTTAAAGAGTTTGTAGTGATTTTTATGAATTAAAAATGTTGAGGCTCTTTTTTAAGAGTGTAGTTGGTGATGAAAAAAATTATTCCCTTTTTTGGGATTGCTTTACTGCTCAATGCTTGTGTTTCTGGTTTTAATGATTCTTCGCAAGCAAATATTAATCCTAAACCTCAAGCTAAAAATTGTCCAAAGGCTACGGTTGTTTCCTTACCTGCTGTGAAGAAGAATGAAAGCTTTTATGATAGGTTTGATTTCCACATTCGTAATATTGTAACTGATGCAGATACGGTTCGGTTTCAGAGTTTAAAGTATGATTTTGTTTTCTGTCGTAGTAACAATTCTTGGACGGTGCAACCAGGCACTCTACCCAAGGAGTTACAGCCACAAAGTAACTATGCAGCATTCGCACAAGAAACGGTTAATCCTAAGTTCAAAAATATCGTTTTTCAAGGAAAAATTTATCAGTATCGAGTCTTGAGAGAACCGAAGTTTTCTTTAGGTGAGAATGGTAATATATCAAGACAAAATCAACCGGAACCTGCAAAAGATAAAGTTGTCTTTGAGTTAGTTAATCCTAATAGTAAAAAAACTCAGCAAAAAACTTTATATACTCTCAAAAATTTGCAAAATGCAGCGGTAAAAGCTGGTTATTCAGCAATAGGAAGTCAATTAGGTTTTCCCCGCATTACTTCTGCTGTGATTTTTGATAATCGTATCTGGTGGTCGGTTGCTTTTGAACAAGGAGAAGGTAATAACGGTATTGCCACTATTGTCAGTTATGACCCGCAGACCGATAAATTTACCCTCATTCAACCAGAGGAACTCTGGTCTACCCAAATTACTGATTTAACGATCGCTGGTGATGGCAAGAATCCTACTTTGTGGATGGGTACTAATGTGAGTGGAGAAGGCAATCTTTATATTCCTGCTAAAGGATTAGTTGCTTACCGTCCTAATTCCCAAAATCCGAATTCGGGTTCTTTGACTGCTTACACTATTGATAATAGTCCTTTGGTGGGGGCAATTCCTGATAAACTCAAGTTGGAAAATGACCAACTATGGATCGGTACTGGTAACGGCGTTTGTCGAGTGAAGTGGCAAACTGCTGATAATCGTGATTGGTCTTGCTGGCGATTTACAGCAATGGCTAAACTGCCATCAGATAAATTACCACTTTACAGTGCATTGACTAATAAAACTCCTGCTGTCTCTTTGTCTGGTAATAACAGTGAAGATGTAGAGGTGTTGTGGTGGAGTCCTACAAATTTCCAAACTCTCCAAGGACGCTATGAGGTGAGATATCCTCAAGGGTTTAAGGTGGAGGTGAATGAAGGTGGAAGTATTTATGAGTTTAAGCGGTCTTTATCACCAGGAAAACCACCTGTTTATTGGCCTGGTTTTGAGTGGCATTGGAATGGTAAGCGCTTTGTGCGAGGATTGGATGAAGTCTCCCTTAATTTAGTCGGCGGCGGCCCGCGCGGCATTGGTTCTGGTCAAATCTCACCGGATGCGCCTATTGATTGGAATAGTATGCGTGGCGATTTAGAATTACTTCAGCTTTCGGCAAAATCAACTAGTGTAAAATATTACTCTGGTTGGGTTGATGCAGCCAAGCTTCAACCTTATCTCACGGTTGTGCCACAAGAACGACCACAAAACCCACAAACAAATCCTTTGGCAGCAAAAGTCAACGAATTGAAGTAGAAACTTTGCAATGCAACGTCTCTACGAAATGAAAATAACTCTGTTCCCCACTCCCTACTTCCTCCAAATTTATGAACGCTGAAACAATATCCAGTGTACCTGTTGCTTTAACCATTGCTGGTTCAGATAGTGGTGGTGGTGCGGGAATTCAAGCTGATTTACGCACTTTTGCCTTTCATTGTGTTCACGGTACTAGCGCTATCACCTGTGTCACGGCACAGAACACTTTGGGGGTGGCGCGGGTTGATGCTATGCCAGTGGAGGCAGTTGTGGCGCAAATTCAAGCAGTGGTTGAGGATATCGGCGTACAAGCTGCAAAAACCGGAATGTTACTCAACCAAGAAATTATCTCTGCTGTTGCCCAGCAAGTAGAAGCTTTACAAATCGATAACTTAGTGGTTGACCCGGTGATGGTATCACGCACCGGGGCACAATTGATTGATGATAACGCTGTGAAGACTCTGCGCGAAAATTTGATTCCCAAGGCGGCTATTGTGACGCCAAATCGTTATGAAGCACAGATTTTGAGCGGCTTACAAATTAATTCTTTAGATGATATGGGCAAAGCTGCTCAAACTATTCATGAAAATTTGGGGGCGAAGGCTGTTTTAGTTAAAGGTGGAGGAATGCAAGGAAATTTACGTGGTGTTGATGTCTGGTTTGATGGCGAAAAGCTGGAAATCTTGACCACAAGGCTAGTGGAAAGCAAAAATACCCACGGTACTGGTTGTACATTATCAGCTGCGATCGCTGCTAATCTGGCAATGGGAAATGACTTGTGGCCAGCAGTACAACAGGCAAAGGAATATGTCACCACTGCACTTTCTTACGCCTTAGATATTGGCAAAGGGCAAGGCCCTGTGGGACACTTTTTTTCATTGTTACAAAATTAACTTTTTGGTCAGTTGTCAGTTGCTAGTCACCACTAACCACTGACCACTGACCACTAACCACTTACCCCTTCGGGGTGACGCTCCTTCTCCCAAGGGGAGACGCTACGCTTTCCGTCGCTAACGCTCTTGAGATCGCCAGTCGCTCATGGGGAGCCACTCCGTTGCGGGGGTTCCCCCCGTTGAAGGAAGTGGCGTGGAAACCCCCAAGACCGCGCTGGCTCACCACTAACTTTATTCCAAATGTAAAGAAAAAATCTTTGCTCTCTCGGCATTTTTCTATTATTCTTGGGCATAGTTTCAGGGATGACTAGAATTTGATAGTCTCTCTGGATGACCTGATTACCTCTATTTTTTATACCAAATCAACAATGCGAACAACCACAGGTTCTGTTCACAGCAATCCTGCAAAACCAACATCTCAAACCTACCCCCCCTCTGTACCAATGTACGTTTACCGGGAATTGGCAGTAGAGTTACAAGCAACACAGGCAAAGTTAGATGCACTGACTGCCAAAAACCAACAACTGGTGCAAGAAAATCAACTACTCCGCCACGAGGTTAGCAAAGTGGTTCAGTCTTTTTTACACCTGCAAAAATTGGTAGGTTTTGATGCTACACCTGGTTCTCACCAAGCTCAAAATTCTTCTTTTGATGGGAAAAGTCTAAATAACCATCCAGCGGCTGATACACATCCACGTCAGCAGTTTTCTCGTTCGCGTCAACCTACGGTTTCTCAAGTGTCGAACAGCAAAAGTCATCGTTCTGACTTCTCTGTGCCCACAATGGACATAAATGCCCCAATGCCACAAACAGTCCTCATTGAAGAGCAGGAAGTCGGCTATTATCCTACCACACAGGCAGAGGCAAAGGAATTCAATGGTTGGTGGTTAGCCTTCACTATCCTGTTAATTATGCTTACTGCTTTTGCTGCTGGTTATTTGATTGTGCGTCCACTATTTGAATATCAGAGTCGTTAGTTGATACATGCATTTTTGGTGTAATTGATCCAAAATCACTGTTTCAATAAATGAAATTTGTCTTTTAAGTTACAAAACTACATACAAAAACGTTCACTACACAACAATGTCTCATAATCAGAATCTCAAGGATTGATCAATCCTGGCCACTGCTAATGTCAGAATTGCTTGTTGAGGGTGTATACAGTTTAAAAAAAAGTTGCAATTCTTACATATCTATTTGAAATAGTGCAAATGGTGAAAGTGTCAGACAGTGGATCTGGTTAGATAGATAAACGAACCTATTAGAACTAAGGAGTCGAGAAGATGAAGAAAGTAGAAGCAATTATCCGCCCATTTAAACTTGATGAGGTAAAAATTGCTTTGGTGAACGCTGGTATTGTAGGCATGACAGTTTCTGAAGTCCGGGGGTTCGGACGGCAGAAAGGTCAAACTGAACGCTATCGTGGTTCTGAGTATACCGTTGAGTTTCTGCAAAAGCTGAAAGTGGAAATCGTTGTTGAGGACAGCCAAGTTGATATGGTAGTGGACAAAATTATTGCTGCTGCCCGCACAGGCGAAATTGGCGACGGCAAAATTTTCATTTCACCTGTTGAGCAAGTTGTGCGGATTCGTACTGGAGAAAAGAACACAGAAGCAGTCTAAATCAAAGTTGCATATATTTGTGTTGACTGATGACTGTTGACTGATGACGGTCAGCAGTCAACGTTTCTCGCTATCGTTCTGCCTTTATGGAACCAATGTTACTAGCTGTTGACGCTACCTGCAAAATGTGCATTGTGTAGTTTTTTGAAGTGTAGTTGCATAAGGGCTAGACGCATTACTACAGTGCGTGTACTTTAAGGGCAGAACCCTAGCCGGATTTTGAAATTTGCTTGACTGCAACTTGGTAAAACAAAATACTAAGTTGCAGTTTTTCTTAATTTCAACTTAAAAATAACATTACTAGGACTGACGCGCATTGTCATATTTTTTTCGCGTGGGTTGTCAATAGTCAATGGTCAATAGTCCAAAAACCTTGATTGTTGACTATTGACTGCGATCGCAGAAAATATGTGTGCCAGTTGCGTAAGTCCTGATTACCCCAAATACATCCTGATTCACCTGATTGAGCTATCAACACCTCAATACGCATATTTCAGCTACATAAAAAACCCCCTGTGGGAGGATAGGGTAATCAGTATTTATCCGTAGTATTATTGAGCTTATAGTTAATTCGTCGCGATCGCAGTTATTACTGTGATTGTTTTTCTCATTTTAAGCTCTGCAATCGAAAAATGGGATGAGGGGTAACACCGCGTCTTTAGCAGGAGAGATGGGGGGATAGGGAGATCTTTTGTGAGGAGGTAGGAATTTATGTATTTTTCAGGTTGCTATATTCAAAATTTGCAGATGACCATAGTAAGTAGACTGATAGGATTTTAAATTTTGGATTTTGCGAAAATTTGTCAGGAGGGTTTCCCACCATAACAAACTTTTCAAAACAGACTTAAACATGGGTCTTTGTTGGAGACTCACGTTAATTACGAATTACGAATTACGCCTAATGTGAATTAAAGAGGTAGAGACTGGAAAGTGAGAACATTAATGCCAAAACGGCGACGAAGTAATAGACGTAGAGTGTGAGATGCAATTTTTGCAGCAATATGGACACAAAAACCATCAACAGTTTTGTTGAGTAAGCGTTCAGGATTACGCCCAGTATGGGTGAATTTCGTGAAAAACACCTTCTATGGGTTGGCGGAC
>NZ_JAECZC010000062.1:109488-137318 GCF_016056305.1 Amazonocrinis nigriterrae CENA67
TGTTGTACCCAAAATAGCTCATTTCCCTAGCAGCACACCGACCAGGAGCAGCATTTCCAGCGAAATCACTACATCGCTTGTCTCGTTTGAGTCCCAGTACTGGTAACGGTTTGGTGTCGAGAAGAAAATATTTTTCACTTTCTCCAACCAATTCCTCCACCCAACTGCGGCGTCAATTCTCTAACATCCCATCTCATTTGCGTAGCCGACGATTAAATTGACTTTGGTCAAGTAAATTAGGAAACCATTCAAAGTAATTTCCCCTGATGAAACCAAGAAATTGTGTTTCTCCAGGAAATGGCAGATAATCCATCAATAGCGCCAGTGTCATGATTTCACTATCGCTCATACTTGCTTTCACCCCTGGTTTTAATAGTGTTATACTTTTTACTTGCTTTTGACACCAATCATCGACCACTACAAAGATTGTTGTAATTACCGTTCCCAAGTCTATGCTAGTCATGGGGGAAGTCTGAGTTGAAAAGCTGCTAACTTTCATCTTCTTACTTCTCCCGCCTTTTTTCCTAATTCACATTAGGCGTGAATTAAAAATTAGTATTATGACTTATTCATCATTTGTATGTTCCAGCCAGAAAAATGCTGCAATGAAGCGGGATATTAAACAGGTTCCGTTTGTTGAGCTTTTCAATCATCGTTTGCAGGGAGTTGTTTCTAGCGGTTCGGATATTGAACGCGTTTATGTTTCTTTTTTTGAAGCGGGAACGCTGGATTTTTATTGCAGTACAAATAATAACCGTCCTTGTGGGGGTTTACGCGGCTATCCCTGCAAGCATTTGGAAGCGGTGATGAAAGAAGCGATCGCAGCTTATGGTATTGACCAAGTTAGCAATTATCTTAAGGTTTCCGGTGATGCAAGTCAAATTAATTCGTTGGTTGACATTCTCAATCGGCGAGGTACAGTCAAAAAGGAACCTACAAGTGAAGTTTTTAGCCGCTTTTTAAATTACCTGCGTTATCTAGAGTTGGAAACGTCAAATTCTCCGCTACCTGAAATGAGTTGGTTCGTTTAAGTAGGAGGCAGGATGCAGGAGGCAGAAGGCAGGAGGCAGAAGGTAAAAACCTTTTTAATCCAAAATCTAAAATCCAAAATCTAAAATGGTACAATCATGGCTTTCACAAGCGCGTTGAATCAATTAAGCGAAAGTAATCAAGTCGCATTTGAGTTGATTGCAGATTTAGATGAGTGTTTTATTACTGGCTTTGCCAATTTAGATCATCAACATCTACAGACTTTGAAGGCTTGGGAACGTATATTTGATGGCACACCATTAGCTCAGTCACTGGCTGATGCGATCGCAGCAATTACAGCGAATGAATTTGTAGATCAACATTTTGCAGTTTTGGCGACTGTGCGTGCATCGATTCAAGGCTCACTATTTGATACATTGCAATCTCAAGTTAAAAATTTGTTGGGAAGAACGCCAATAGCTGAGGTAGAGTTTGCATATGAAACAAAGGAAGTACCAAGCAATATCAAAGTTCTTTTAGCAAGTGTGCGTCACTGGCTAATGGAAATTGCTTTGGTAGGATATGCGCGTCTCGACACAGCTACTTTAGTGCCTTTTTTGGGAACACTCGAACAAATTCAAGCAGAACCTTTATTAGTAAGACAAGCTGCTTTATTAACGGGATATTTTAATGAATTAATGCGTAATATTCCCGCTGTAGATAGTCAAGTGATTCCTGCATATCGTTGGGTTGATTTGTGGATACAGGCGATGTTAGGGACTGTGCGTTTGCCTATTTTGCCGAAGTCACAGCAAATAACTGGAAATTTAGAAATTTTAGGTTTAGATTTGCGACAACATGCCAATTTAGTTAGCTTTACAGCTTATGGTTTATTAAATGCAAATAATCAAACTCAGTTAGTAAGAGTTACCCAGTCAGCTTACAAAGTAGATGCAATTAATAATGAGCAAATTTGGTTATTATTTCCCAAAGCGGCTGATTTACTTGATGCTTTTGCACAAAATCGCGTATTAATTCTCAAAGATATACCCTTACTACCCACTGGTGATTTGCTGTGGCAAGGTCAAGGCGAGCTTGGTCAGGATTATAATTTGATGGAGCGGGCATCAAAATTTTTTGGTGAAAATGCAGGAGATAGCTTAACTTATTGTACAGTTGCACCGAGCGATCGCCATCCCATCCAACTTGCCGAACCGATATTTATCAGTAACTATAAAGTTGTCAAAAAAGACGAAAATCTAATTTTAACTTGGGGTGATGGAGGCGAAATCAGCATTGCTAGCGATCGCATCAGCGCCTTAGCAGAACTAGACTTAGAAACAATTGCCAAATCTAACCAAATATTTGGACTTTTACGTTTCAATGCGGGGAAATGGGCAATTCATCCACTAACTGCCACAATTAAAGGTAAATTAATATATACAGGTCAAACAGCCGCACAAGTAATTTCACGTAAAGATTCCTTGAAAGGTAGCGTCGTCGGAATTCTGCAAGAACGATCTAGCCGTCTACTACGTAAGGGTTGAGGCAAATATTAGCAAAGTGCTGAGTGCTGAGTATAAACGCAGTTATTTCAATAGACTTCTTGCATAAATCTTTTTTTTGTCTCACGCAAAGGCGCAAAGACGCAAAGAAAAGAACGCTAAGAACGACTTTTGCAAGAGGTCTAATGCTTTGAGCCATCACCATTATCCTAACCTATGTAACCACAGCTACACAACTTAGACACAAAAAGACTTTTCACCCAGTCCCCAGTCCCCAATCACCAGCATATGGATACAGAGCAAATTTCCCAACGCCGTCAAGTTGTATACTGGCGCTTGCTAACCAGTATGTTTGGTTTTAGCGAACAAGGTGCCAACTTTGAAAACATGGCGACTGAAGTTGTCAGCGAGTTGAATTTACCGCAATTGATCCTCGACCCTAATATTAGTATTGAAAACTTACTCCACCGCTACCCAGAATTAGAACCAGATTTTAACAATCCCATTATTCCCGAAGACGAAACAGCAGACGCAACCGAAGCAACCTTACGCCGCGCACTTGTTATTTCCAAATTACTACTAAATGCTTTCGGCCCCAACACTCAAAGCGGAGTTGTCACCGCGCAACAATACGCGCAGTGGCTTAAAGATGTGGGATTTTTAGAAAAAGCCTTGGGATGTCAACCGGGAAGTTTGCGAGGACAAGCACCAGGAAGCGGGACAAACGCAGGTAATCAAAATCAGGGTTCTGGTAACGGCGCGGGTATGGGTGCGGGTGCTGGTAGTGGTGGAGGTTTCACCGTCACCGAAGAACAACTACGCGCCACCCTCAAAGCATTGGAAGGCGAGTTAATTCAACGGATGGCTTTGCAAGAAGTCCTCAAAGACGACAGGTTAGCCAGTCAACTAACTCCATCAATGGCTTTGGTAGAACAGCTTTTACGTGAAAAGGCGAATTTATCAGGAAATTCCCTCAAAAACGCCAAACGGTTAATTCAGGAATATGTCAACGAACTAGCAGAAGTGCTACGGTTGCAAGTAGCGCAGGCTGTTGCAGGCAAAATTGATTACTCAGTTCCACCAAAGCGGGTGTTTCGCAACTTAGATTTAAAGCGGACAATTTGGAAAAATCTGACAAACTGGAACCCAGAAGAACAAAGATTATTTGTCGATAGGTTGTATTACCACCACACAGCCAAGAAGAAAACACCAACCAGAATGATTGTAGTGGTTGATCAGTCTGGTTCAATGGTGGATGCAATGGTGCAATGTACTATCCTCGCCTCAATTTTTGCGGGACTTCCTAATGTTGACGTGCATTTATTAGCGTTTGATACTCAAGTCATTGATTTAACAGCTTGGGTACATGATCCCTTTGAAGTGTTGTTGCGGACTAACTTAGGAGGAGGAACGTATATTTATGCAGCATTACAAGAAGCAGCACAAAAGATTTTAGAACCACAAAATACGGTGATGGTGTTGATTTCTGACTTTTACGAAGGTGGTAGCGACCAAGTTTTATTCGACTATATTAAGTCGTTGAAAGAGTCGGGATTACATTTTATTCCGGTGGGTGCGGTGACAAGTTCGGGATATTTCAGTGTTAATCAATGGTTCCGCGACAAGTTGAAGGAGTTGGGTATGCCAATTTTAACTGGGAGTCCGAAGAAGTTGATTGAGGAGTTAAAGAAGGTGATTGTTAGTTAAATACTCTGCGTCTCTGCGTGAGAAAACGAACCGCCAAGACGCCAAGGACGCCAAGAAAGAGTTTAAGAGAGATTTTGAAATCATTAGGAGATAAATATGCCAAGAAGTAAGAGTAATAGTACAAATGTTAAGAATGAAGTGATGTTACGCCAACCTGCGGAGTTGAAGTATGCAGAGGAGTTGGAATATTTAGCTTCTGTTGATAAGAGTGCGAAACCGTTTTCTTGGCGACTTTCGCCGCAAATGGTACGGACTTTTGTGTTGGGAAGTACGCCATCGCAAAAATTAGACCGCCAAATTGAACAGAAATGGTATGGAGATAGCGCGATCGCTGAACGTGCTATTGTCACTTTAGCTTCTGACCGTGGTTTACTGTTAATTGGCGATCCTGGGACTGGTAAAAGTTGGCTGGCTGAGTTACTAGCGGCGGCAATTTCTGGGAATTCGACTTATGTAGTGCAGGGAACTGCGGGAACTACGGAAGACCAAATCAAGTATTCTTGGAACGTGGCGATGGTGATTGCTGCGGGTCAATCTCGTGATTCTTTGATTCCTTCACCAATTATGACGGCGATGCAAAGCGGTGCAATGGGAAGGTTTGAGGAATTAACTCGCTGTACTTCCGATGTTCAAGACGCACTGATATCTATACTGAGTGAAAAGTATATTTCCATTCCTGAACTCAAAGATGATAATGTGGCTTTTGCTCAACCTGGGTTTAATGTAATTGCTACTGCTAATAGTCGGGATAGGGGTGTCAATGAACTTTCTTCGGCATTGAAACGACGGTTTAATTTTGTACATATGCCTGTAGTGACGAATAAGAAGCAAGAAAAAGAAATTATCCTCTTCCGCACCAAGGAGTTGATGAACCGTCACGGCTTTGAAGTCGATGTTCCACCAACTTTATTAGATGTATTATTACAAACCTTTGCAGATTTACGCGAAACCAGTGCAGCAGCAAGTTCCGATGACCAGCGTTTAGAGTCTTCCCTTTCCACTGCTGAACAAATCGGTGTTTTGGAAGATGCAATTTTACACAGCCGTTATTTTGGTGTCGCTAATTTAGAAGCCGGTGTATTAGCAAAGTCCTTAGTTGGCACTTTAGTACGTCGTCAACCAGAGGATATTTCCGTGATGAATAAGTTTTGGCACGCGGTTGTGGAAAAGCGCACTAAAGAAAATAAAGGTGAATGGGAAGCCTTTCTCCAAGGCGGAAAACAAGCGATGGGGTTATTTTAAACATTACGCAAAAACCCTCTTAAACTCTTATTTCTCTGCGTCCTCTGCGTCTTGGCGGTTCGTTTTTCTTTATCTCACGCAAAGGCGCAAAGGCGCAAAGAAGAACGCAAGATATTTGGAAATCTGGTGAATTATGGTTAAGTTGCCAACTGCATTCAACGTACTCCAAGAACAATTACTGAACGCTGCCGAAAAATTTGCTACTGATGCTCAACCTTTAAGCGAGATGCTGACGGCTTTGATGGCAGATGTGGAAAAGGCTAGCAATGAACCTTTGGAAATTTTCCCGGTGTGTCATCATTCACCATCTTCGGCTTTGCAGATGGTGCGGCGGTTGCGGGAGAAGCCGCCGCAAGTGATTTATTTGGAACTTTGCGAAGATTTGCAAAACGCTGTGGAGAATTTGCGTGATTGTAAATTACCTGTGGCTTTGCAAGCTTTTGCGGCTGAGTCGGAAAGTTTTTCACCTAAAATTATGCCGTTGAGTGTGGTTGCACCGATTACCGAAGCTTCGGCGGAATATCAAGCGATCGCATTTGCGCTACAACATCCCGAAACTCAGTTAGTATTTGTTGATAGAGCTGTGGATTTTGTTTTCCAATGGGAACCTCCCGATGTCAAAGCTGTGGAGTCAGAGGAAGCCACCAGTGAGGAAGCAAAAATGCACGGATCGGCGGTTGGGGTGGAGGTGGGTAGCCTTGTACCGACTTTTGAGGAATTTTTAAGCTTTTTGCTGCAAAACTCCAATACACGCCATTTTTCGGAATGGTGGGATGAATATGTGGAGACAGCTATTATTAACGCAGATTATGAAACTTACCGCCAAATCATGTTTCTCATCGGTAGCTTGATGCGGCGTTTGGGAAGTCGCAAACGCGATATCGAAATCGACCGTCAACGGGAAAGCTATATGTGGACTTGCATGAAAAAACATATGCAAGCAAATAAAATTAAACCGGAAGCAGCGATATATATCTGCGGTGCAGCACATGCAGCTAGCGATGTGCCAGAATATAGCGTCACTAATAATAATGTTTGGGAAATTCCTCAACGCACAACAACTAAATGGCTGTACGGTTTGATTCCTTCGAGTTTTGCTGCTATCGAATATCAATTCCGTCATCCGGCGGGTACGGTGTCGCTGGCGGAAACAAGTTGGAAAAAGAATCTTAAAGTTACAGGTTTAAAGGGTTTTTCGTTAAATAAAGAAGATAAAGTTGGTAAGGTTCAGCAAAAATCAATTGCAGCTAAATCAACTAATTCTAGCCTGACAGCCTTTTTAACTCGTCCGCCAGAACTCGCCGCCGCAGACACAGAACAACTTTTGCAGTGGTGTGCTGATATTGTGGGATTGGCGCGAAAAAATGGCTATTTGGCAAGTACCGCAGATTCCATCGCTATTTACCAAACTTCGATGTTGCTGGCTGGAATGCGGAACCGGATGCACCCCACACCCTACGATTTTCAAGATGCAGCCATAACTTGTTTAGAAAAAGACCGCACTCCCAAAAAACGCAACATTTACCAGCTTTGCCAAATTTTACTCGGTGGCGATCGCATTGGTACGGTTGGTTATGCTTCTTTACCTCCTTTAGCACAAGATGTTTACGACAGGCTGCAACCTTTGTCAGTCAACTTGTTAGCGCAAACTAACCAACGCGCTTTAATGGATTTTAAACAACAACCCGAACTTCTACCATGTTCGGATGTATTATGGCGATTGCATTATTTGTTAAGCGATCGCATTGTAAAACCAATTATGGGCGATCGGAGTCTCGGTTCTAAACCAATTCAGGAATCTTGGGAAATTCGCATCGGGAAATACCAGCGCGATATTATTATGCTTGGTTACGAGGGTGTAAGTCTCGAACAGGTTCTCGAACAGCGTCTCAAGAAAGCAGCCTTTTCCCCCCAAGCACAAACCAGCGATGTTCTCAAAGCCACTGAAGATAGCATTTTATACGCTTGTAGCTTCCGATTAACCCAAGAACTCGGCGAACATGCAATCTTTCTCCTCAAACAAGAAACTGGTGTCAGCGATGCACCACAAGTATTTGAGCGAGTGCGGCGGCTAGTACATTATTATCGCACCACACCATCAGGTTTACCTGAGTGGATAGAGCATTTTGTCACCACAGGCTACGGTCATTACGCAACATTACTACCCCAAGCCTTTGCCGATAGAGGCACAACTCCTGAACAAATTGCCGGCATGTTGGGTTTTATTTTCACTCTCGAAAGTTTAGCATTATCTTTAGGTTGCAACCGCAGTCAATTATTGATAGGTGTCAAACAATCTAGCCAAGGTTTAGAAGACCCCGCCAAACTTGGTTTATTGTGGACAACTGAATGGTTGCTGACACTGCGAAAGCTAGAAGAAATCCGCGAATTCTTTGATGAAGTAATTAGCAATGAAATGTTAATTAGTTCTTTTCCAGAATACTTAAACGGTTTTATCTTATCTCTAACATTTGCACCCCGAATCAGCCGTTTTGTTGTGGAGTTGCTAAGTAAATTATTTGCCACAGTTCCCGACAAGATTTTATTACCTTGGTTGCCGAGTCTAATTCTTAGATTACGACCTCATGCCCAAATTTTGCAAGTCTTAATCAAAGAAGCAGCAAGTAATTTCCCAAATAAGTTAGCTGGTTTTGAAAACTGGGTTCCTGCTTGGTCAAAGCAGCAACCTGAGATTGCAGAAAATTTGCAACAAGTTGAGGCTAAACCTGCACTCAACGAAAATGAGGTGAAAATCAGAGAATTACTGTTTAATTCACCAGCATCTACAAACGCTTTTGCTAAATTCTTAGGAGTTGAGAAATTAACTTGGCAAGAAAATTTAGACAAAAATATAAATTTTCAAAATCAATTATCTGAGAAAGAACTCAAAACACAAGAATTAATTTTTACCCATCCAGTAACATTAAATTACTTTGCTGGACTAATTAATTCAAGTCAGTCAGAGGATGTCTCTTAAGTTAAAAATATCATGCCCAACAAAGTGACAGCCCAGTGAAGCACAGTATTGCAGTAGACATCATTAAACACAATTGATAAACTATATAGTTTTTTAGTTATAAAACTAATTAAATTATCTTTATATAACTTACGCACTGTACAAATTAACCATAATGTGTATTACAGTACTTAGTCGTTTCAAGCGCTTCGTATACCCGTAATTTATTCGCATATTTGCGATCGCTGGATGCTAGAAATGGCTGAAATAACCAAATTGTGGATAGTACTTATGTACGATGCGTAAGTCCTACTTTATATATTTAGTGTAAATTTATCAACAAAATCAAGTAAAGTTGCGCTTTTAAGCGCGTAAATATAATAGCTTCTAAGTGGAAACAAAACCGCTGTTTAACATGTTTTTACCTGCTTTTAACCCATTAAATGCTGCTTCGACCGCTATCAAAAATTTATTGATGGCTGCTGCTGGAACAACCTTGATAACTTTAGGAATAGGAGAAACAACACAAGCAGCTACCATTGATACAACCAGTAGCTGGAACGGAGTCAACTATATTTGGCCTTTCGGTGAATTTAATACTGGTACATATGGGCAAACATTTACTGTACCTGAAACCGACAATGTTATTACTTCTTTTACTTTCTTCCTAGATGAGTACGATGGATTAGACGTTGTAGACTTTGCTGCCTATTTAGCGAAATGGGATGGTACTAAAGCAACAGGTTCTATACTGTACGAGAGCAAGGCTCAATCAATTGATAATGTACCAGGATTTCAGGAATTTACCTTTAATACAGGTGAAATTAGCCTAAATCCAGGAGAACAGTATGTGGCTTTCCTAAGTGCTTCAAACTTTTTTGACGGAGAAGAAGGCACAGGAAAGTTGGGCTACATTGCCGGTATTGATGATATCTATAGTGGCGCAGGCGATGTTTATTCTGGAGGAAGCTTTGTCTTCTTGAATAATGGTTCAGACTTTAGTCTCTTAACAACAACCCCGTGGGAAACTTTTGTTGGCCTAGGCTTGGGCGACACTGCATTCAAAGTTACTTTCCAATCACCAACACCTGTACCTGAACCATTAAGCCTTGGAGGAGTAACAGTTGCAGGCTTACTAGGAATGTGGTTGACGAAAAAGCAAGCAGCTAGAAAAAATCATCAATGCACATGAGCGGGAGGCTATAGACCAATACGGTTTGGTTGAGAAAGATACCTCTCCGGGGCGTACAGCTGTACGCCCCGGAGAGTCAAACCATGTGTCGCAAAGATTATTGAAATTGGTATTATCTGTTGAGGCGAGCGGGGGGAGTGAAGAAGTGAAAAAAATAACCCTCTTTCCTCCCCAGCTTATCCGAACCGTATTGTCCTAAAATCAGCTTAATATCGCCTTTTAAGTTGAATGACACCTGATCTTATTTGTCTGTTAATTCTAGCACTGTGGTCAATTCCACTCAATCACATTCCTGCACTCGCTCGTGTAGCCTACTCAGATATCAGTTGGGGAATGGGAAACCGAGAAAAAATGCCTGATGTACCACCGTGGGTGGAACGTGCAGACCGGGCCCAGCGAAATCATCATGACAATTTAGCCATGATTGCAGTGGTGATTTTCACTGCACAAATAACAGGGCAAAGCGATAAAATCACTGCGATCGCATCAATTGTGATTGTCGTGTCTAGAATATTGCATGGTCTTGTCTACATTTTTGGGATCATCGGTATCCGTTCATTGGCGTACTTGGTTGCTGTATTGGCAATGTTAGCAATCGTTTGGCGGATTTTGACTTAAAGTAATGTAAAGAATGTCTCAACCCTTCTTTGCATCAAAGAGGGGTTGTTGCAAATTACAGCAGTTTTCATTTATTTAGACCACAAATTTGCCTTCTTCTTTGCGCTTTTGCAACGGCAGTTGCTTCAAGTCGGCAAAGCCGCCCAACGCACTGCCTCGCCTTTGCGTGAGGCACAAAATGATGTGGTTCATTAACCTGAAAATCGCTGTAAATGTGTTTTAGCTTAGCAACCGCGACGGTAATTACTGTGCCGATAGTCGTAGTGTCTTAGATAATGGCAGTACAAGGGATCGGAAACTCCTTGATAGTAATTATTGTACCGATTGTGATACCGCCTACGGTAATAAATATTTTCGGGATAGTATCGCTGATGACGGTTATAATTTCTGTACCTTTGATGATATTGCCTACGATAACGATAATAACGACGATGCCTTCTATAATGGTGGCGGTGTTTTCGATCTTTTAATTTTTCCGTATCAGCTTGCCAATCTTCCTCAACTGAATTTACAAAGTAATTCACTTCATCTTGATTTGCCTTTGTCTGAACAACTCGTAAGTCTAAATAATTCTCAGGAGTTGGTAGCGTCTGCAAGCTATTTTTTTCAGATGCTGTGGCTATCTCAAATCCGAGGCAACTGGGCAATAATAAAATACTGATTACCAATTTCCAAAACACTGTTTCATGCTCCTAATTTCTTGCTCACTGGCTTCCCTAGGGAATACCTGCTGTGTCAGGCTCTGGCAGAAATAGGATTTACGCAGTGAAACAAAAAAATCAAGCCTTGTTTCTATTCAAGGAAAAATAGAGCCTTTATAAATTATCTACCATATAGGTTTTGGAAAGTATAGTTATTAGCGATCGCTAATCAATTATTTTCAAAATAGTTATTATTTCTTAACAAGATTTTGAGATTCAAAATGTCACCTGTATATGATGATGTTTTTTGACTGACGAGCAACAGTACAAAACTGTCCCTACGACTGAATACAATTACTAGTGCGATCGCAACTGCTAAAATTACGTGAAAAAACAAGTTGTGATTATTTATGATGACAACAATAGTACCTCTGAGTTGATAAAAATTTATTCAATTACCAGAAACTAAGCCTGTGAATCAATTTATTAATGGTTATAGTTGTTGAGTTTTATTAAAAAATAAACTTGCCGTGAGTCCCAGACGGAATGAAACTGGAGAAAACTTTTGCGCCTGGCGATCGCACTTTCACAAAGCAGACATTCAACCATAAAGTTAGTCAGATTCTGAGTTTGGCAAACTTTTTAATTTGAATGCTTTCTTAACTAAATCTAATACTTCTTTAAAAAAGGCGTAAAACCTTACAGGTACTGACTTTGCTTATCTGATTAGCCTGCCAAATAAGAATTTTAATCAAAAGATAAAGTGGATTTAAACAACTGAATAAATTAATATATTGATAGTTATTGAAAATAAATGAATAGATATGCGTTTACCGATTGTTATCAGTGCAGCATTGTTGGTATCTCTAGGTCTGAACCTACCAGTAGTCTCCCAACCTCCCATAGAAATAGCACATTCGCAAAAAAATAATAATAAATTAGATGCAAGACGATTACAATTTAATCGCAATTTGTGGAATAAGCAAAATATTTCCAACTATCGTTACACCTTTAGCAACAGCTGCTTTTGTATTCCAGATGCTAGAGGCCCAGTAATCATTGAAGTACGTAACGGCGAAACAACTTCTATTACTTCTGTGGAAACTGGTCAACCAGTTGACCCACAATACTTTCAACAATACAATACAATACCCAAGCTTTTTAATGTCATTCAAGATGGCATTAACCGTAACGCATACAGCCTGGATGTGCGGTATGATGCTAGACTAGGCTATCCTACCCAAATTAATATTGATTATGACAGCCAGATAGCTGATGAAGAAATATATCTCACAATTGAGAATTTTCAGGTAATTCAATAAATTAAGCTTTTCCACATCAAGATTGTATATCTAATGGTGTTGACTGATAACTAATGACTATCATCGGTTATCGGTCAACTGCCTTATCTGGTTGTTCTTAGTCCTTAGAGGATGTTTGTCAAGTCGTAAAGTCTACTCAAAACCCCTCTCCAAACCTCTCCCCGAAGCGGAGAGAGGCTTTGAAACCCCCATTTCCTCATAGGGAAGGGAGAGTAGGGGGTTAGCTTTGGAAGCTTTTGTTGTTAGTAATAATACTTTTCAAACATCCTCTTAGTCCTTTGTAATTACAAAGGACTAAGGACTAATGACTAATGACAGTCCTTAACCAGATAATTTACAATTTGGACGCAATTAGCTTATTCAACAGTTTCAAAATCCCATTGCCTTAGCTACTGCCCCTAATTCAGCCTCAATACCCTGTTTAAACTGACTTTGACTGTGCTTAATGGCTGTATCTGGGTCTTTCAAACCATTGCCTGTCAGTACACAAACCACTGTGGCGCCAGTGGGAACTTGGTCTTTGACTTGCAACAACCCTGCTACGGAAGCAGCACTAGCAGGTTCGCAGAAAATACCTTCCGATGAAGCTAAAAGTCGATACGCGTCTAGAATTTCTGCATCAGTCACAGCGTGGAAATTTCCCTGACTTGCTGATTGTGCTGCGATCGCTTTTTCCCAACTGGCAGGTTTGCCAATGCGAATTGCTGTGGCTAGAGTTTCGGGATGATCTACTGGTTTACCAGTGACTAAAGGCGCTGCACCTGCTGCTTGGAATCCCATCATCTTGGGCAGGCGATCGCATTTTCCAGCTTGGTGATATTGACAAAAACCCATCCAATATGCTGTGATATTCCCCGCATTTCCTACAGGGATACACAGCCAATCTGGGGCATCACCCAGCACATCGACAATTTCAAAGGCTGCTGTTTTCTGTCCTTCCAAGCGGTAGGGATTGACCGAATTTACCAAAGTGATGGGATAGCTTTCTGCCATCTCCCGGACAATTTCCAGTGCTTGGTCAAAATTACCCTTAATTGCCAGTACTTCAGCCCCATAAAGCAACGCCTGTGCCAACTTCCCTAGCGCCACATAGCCATCGGGAATCAGTACAAAAGCACTCATACCTCCACGTCTGGCATAAGCCGCTGCGGCTGCGGAGGTATTACCTGTGCTAGCACAGATTACAGCCTTTGCCCCGCTTTCCTTCGCTTTAGAAATTGCCATTGTCATACCCCGGTCTTTAAAGCTACCAGTGGGGTTCAGACCGTCGTATTTTACAAACACACGTACTTGTCTGCCAATTCGCTCTGCGATCGCCGGCACCGGAATCAGCGGAGTGTTACCTTCTAACAAGGTGACAACAGGTGTTTTTTCACTAACAGGCAGGTACTCACGATAGGCTTCTATCAGCCCGGGCCAAGGTTGGCGATGAGATTTAGCAACAGACAAGCTCACAGTCACGGGATTTAAAACTTTTTAACTTATAGAATGTCACTTTATCATATAGGAGTTATGAGCCAGTGGTCAGTTGTTAGTTGTCAGTTGTCATTTACGCTTAATTTGATACGGCTGGGGATGAAGAATTTCAATTGCAGGGGCTGAGGGCTGGGTGCGGTGTAGAAAAGTTAATTCCAACAGTTCTACAGCAATTATACTCAACAAACCAATTAGAGTCTTCATGCCATCAACGGTTAACATAGAAGAAACATTACAATAACTAATCGATAAAAATCTCAATAGCCTTTTGTCAAAAATACTTAACCAAATTTTACCTTGTATTAGAGTATATAAACTTTGCTTGATAACATGCATCAGGCAGGCTAGTTTAGATAGTCATTCAAGACCAAATTCTGCCCATGCGCCTGACTTCACTGGATGTTTTCCGTGGCATAACCATCGTCGGTATGATTCTCGTCAATATGGTGGGAGTCGCAGATGATGTATATCCACCCTTAGCCCATGCCGAGTGGCATGGCTGCACACCAACTGATTTGGTATTTCCCTTCTTTCTGTTCATTGTCGGTGTAGCCATGACTTTCTCCCTGTCGAAGTACACCGAAGCCAACAAACCCACTAAAGCTGTTTATTGGCGAATTTTACGCCGCGCCGCCATTCTCTTTGCCTTGGGCTTACTGTTGAATGGATTTTGGAATAAGGGTGTGTGGACTTTTGACTTAAGTAACATCCGGTTTATGGGGGTGTTGCAGCGCATCAGCCTAACTTACCTACTGGCTTCCCTGGCAGTTCTTAACCTGCCACGCAAAGGGCAATGGATACTAGCAGCAGTGTTACTCATCGGCTACTGGTTGGCACTGATGTACATACCAGTTCCCGGTTATGGCGCGGGAGTGCTGACACGGGATGGCAACTTAGGCGCTTATATTGACCGCCTGATTATACCCAAAGCCCATCTGTATGCAGGCGATAGTTACAAAAACCTGGGAGATCCAGAGGGACTATTCAGCACCATCCCTGCCATTGTGAGTGTCTTGGCTGGCTACTTCACAGGGCAATGGATACGCAGCCAACCTGTGCAGTCGCGCACAAGTATAGGGCTAGCATTATTTGGCATTGGTTGCTTAATTATGGGTTGGGCGTGGGGGTGGACATTCCCCATCAACAAAAAGCTGTGGACGAGTTCCTACGTTGTTTTCACCAACGGTTGGGCATTATTGTTGCTAGCAGCTTGTTACGAACTCATCGAAGTGCGGCTGATACGTCGCTGGAGTAGAGCTTTTGAAATTATGGGCTTAAATGCGATCGCTCTTTTCGTGGCATCCGTGTTAATAATTAAAATCTTAGTCAAAACCAGCATCGGCACAGGAGAAAACGCTCCCAGCACCTACAATTGGATTTATCAGAACATTTTCGCATCTTGGGCAGGCACACTCAACGGTTCACTGTTATTTGGCCTAGTCACCGTCTTATTATGGTTAGCAGTTGGCATTTTTATGTATCGCCAACGCTGGTTTATCAAAGTCTAACCTCTGCATTCTTCCACCAGACCCAAAGACATTAAAAAACCTTTGCGTCTCTGCGCGACGCCACTTGTTACCCTGCGGGTTCCGCGTTAGCGGTACAAGTCGGGGAACCGCGCTCTTTGCAGTGGCTCCTCTGCGTGAGCTAATTTCATCCTACTCCTCTGCATTAAAATCCACCTTAGAGACTTCATCGATACGCTTTGCCAAGGACTTAGAGAATTAATGGACATACCAGAAAGATTACGTTCACTTACGAATTTTCCACATTTGAGAATTACGTTTTAGAACGCGGATTAGTATAACTTGACTTCTCGGTCTTGATCGTCTTAATTTTTAGCAATATCCCTGATTTACTTACTGCTTTCTCTGTGTGCCAGTTTTAGGTGCGGAATGTGGGATGTAAGGTTTTCCTTTCAATGACATTAGTTTATTAAGACGACAAATAATCCGTTAACCAACATTTCTGCAAATCTCAACCTGTGCTTCTCTTCTCCCTCTGGTGACTGAACTAAGAGATGTAACCGAACGGTATCGGGTAAGCTTTAATCACCAATATAGTAGCCATTGACCATTGTGATATACGCCGTGACCTTGCAGAGTTATGCGTTCATCACCAGGATGAACTTGAGCGATCGCAGCAATTTGGTGCAGTGAATGTCCATAATGTACTACAATATTACCTACCGTGTAAGCATGAAAACTTTTATTTCTAAAGCGTTTCATCACTTCCACATCGCCTAAATAATTAGGATCACGACTATTAGTATATTCATCATAAGTTAAATCCCAAACATTCAGCCCGCCACCCAAATGAGGCAGTTTGATTGGCAAAGTAAAAGAAATTGTCTGTTGAAAATCAATCTGTTCTTGGTCTTGCCAATGGAGATTTTGATATTGTAGGTCAAAATGTACTGATGCTGTTGGTTTAGTAAAAATTGCTGGTGTTTCCCAAATATGAAATCCAGGTAAAGCAAAAGTTGAATGATAACTAACTGGTGCTTGCAGTTGTTTTTCTAAAGAATTTTTAACTAATTCATAAAGCCAAGCAAAATGTGATTTTAACAGCGAGTTGAATTGTTTAGCCCTCGTGTAATAATCACCGCTCAATTCAGGGAAATTTAAAAAATCTAAATAAGATGCTGTTCCTAATGTGAAAAAACTAACTGGCTCTTGACCTCTAGCAATCCAATTTTCTCGTAAGCTTTGAATAGTTGAATAAATCTTATCACATTGTTGTTCTGTTAATATTTCATCTTGAATAATTTCAGGAAGTTTCCCCAAACCAGTAGAATCATCTTGTGAATTTTCCTCCCTGATTTGCATTACTGTAACGCTTCTGTGAACTGTTCCCTGACCCTTGCCTGCTTGCAGTAATGCTAAAAGTGAATCAGTAATTTTTCCTTCGGCTCTAATATCATAGCCATCATATCCCGGCATTGGATTCGCTTCTAAACACCAATATTGATTATCTTCTGTTACCTTAAAATCCCAGCCAGCAAATTGTAAACCAAAGGCAGCAGTAGCTTGAATAATTTGTGTAGTTAAAGATTCAGGTAATTGCCAAGGAGAATATTTTGCTTGTTGATAAGAACGGCGATAATCTATTTGAGGACAATTAATAATTTCTGCGTGAACCTGATCTCCAACAACATGGGCGCGGACATCTGCACCGGCTACATATCTTTGCAAATGTACTGGCCCTTGGGATGGGTGAAAATCTAAAAATTCTTCTGCTTCAACTAAGCGACTATCAGCACGAATACCCGATGCAGGTTTGACGATGGTTTGACCAACACTTGCAAAAGTTGCCAAAAGTTCGGGATCAGAACTGGTGATGCTGGGAGGAACATTAAAACCCCAAGATTGCAAAGAATATTCATGCAATGGTTTAGAAGAATTATCAGTACGACCACCAGGACGATTAATTACTACGCCAGGAATATGTTCTAACCAAACACAAAGAGCAGCTAATAAACTCCGCCAACGCATGGCTGCAACCATGTCTGATTGCACACTAGAAAGGTCAATAATCCGGCAATAATAAGCACCGTGGGGATCTAATGGATATTTTTTGTCACCCACACTTAGCCAACTCATGCCATCATCAGGAAGTGCTAACCGCCAGTCTCCTGAAACAATCACCTCTCTGAGGTTAATTGCTTGTAACTCAACACTGCGCCGGGCTGTTTGACGGACGAAATGACGAAAAGTTCGGTCAGAGTCAATTCCAATGGCGTAAATCATGAGAATAAAACCTCCAAGAGTGCGGGAGCAAATACAGACCAAACAAATTGAATTTGTTCCATTAAGGGAAAAGAATCGATACGAGCAATAGTTGCAGTTTCTAAGTTTTCGGAAATACTCCAGGTGACAGTACCGAATGTCAAGTCTAAATTTCTAATCAAAGAAATACTTTGTTGTTCTAGCTCTAAATGTTCTAGAGAAACAGTAGTGGAACGCCAAGCTTTATCTTCTAAAACAACAACAATTTCATAACCAGGGTCAATATCTGCCCAACGTCCTCTATAAGGCCCTTCTCCTTGGGGTGTATTGGGGTACGCTGTGGTGTTATATGTAACTAAATCTTGGACGTACCATTGTTGGTTAAGTTTGGGAGTGTGCAGTGGTAAAATTTGGGAAGAAAATATTTCAATATCGTTTTCCACACAGCCTGCACGCATTGCTGTTAATACAGAAGAATATGAGGTTTTTCCCCATATACTATGAGGTGTGGGGCGATTAATCACTGGGGATTTGTTAAGTGTGGCAGCTGCCCATAAAGTTGAGAGACATTCACCATAAATAAATGAATCATCAAAACTGGTTCTGATGGTAGATGGTGGTTGAATTCTGAGTAATATTGGAATGTCAGGGGTAACAATAACTTGTCCATCTTCCGTGACAATGGAGAATAAGCGAGCCGCATCACAGACATTAAAAATATCAGCAGTGTAGCCAGTTTGCTGCACTAAATCAAGAACTTCGGTACAAAAGCGATCGCTGCGATCGCCTACAATTATCAAATCCATTGTCTTAAATTATTTACTATAAAAGTAATACTAATTCGTAATTCGTAATTGGAGAGACGATTCGGCGAATCGTCTGTACTTCAAATATGGTTTGGGTTTCGGGGGAGCGAATGTGTTACCGGATAGATAATTGGTGTCAAAGGCAGAAAGCAGTTCACGCAAGTATGGCTGTCAGGTTAGGAAACAGACCGCTATCCTGAATTCAGGAAGCAGTCTTCATCAAACAAGTTTCACAGCTAAAGATGAAAGATATCTTTTCTCTAATATCCTCTTTTAGGCACTAGAAACGCTATCTTGCCTTCTACTGATACCGTTGGCGAATTCCCCAAACACTTCAACTGAACCGATTAGTTCAGTAATGAAACGATTGAGAACCTTCTGAGCAGTTTTATACCCAGTAGCTTGCTTACCCAATTTCAGATCAGACAAAATGCGAGCGCGTAAAATTTCAAGTTCTGAAGTCGGTGGCAACCTAACAGACTGTTTTGCGATCGCGGTATCAGATATTTGATCTAATTCGCTCTGCCGTGTAATACTCGGTTGAGGTTCGTTTTCCCCAAGATGGGAAGCTAAAAATTCTAGGTCTTCCCGTGTAATACAAGGGTTAGCGTTATGTTTAACAATGTGTTCTAAATAGTCAGCCCTGGTTAAACCTAAACATTCAGAGGCCATCCCTAACCTCTTCCAGGTATCATTAGTCAGCTGTAACCAAACCTGACGCAAGACTTCTATGGCTGGCAGTTGTCGTAGTTCAATGGAGGAAGCTTGGGAATAGATGTTATCGAGTAAATAAAAGCCATCAGCCCCAATTGTTTGGGCTAAAACTTCTCGCTCTGAAGCTGTTCTAGGTAATCGGGTATCTTCAAAACGTCTGCTATAGCGGTCATACCACTCGACCGGAGCTAGTGACTTCAGCCAAATGGGTGCAACTTCAGCCACAGCATTCAAGGCATACCGCAGAGTTTCTCCTAAATGCTCCAGTCTTGTTAACTCCCTGACCACAGTTAATATATGAGTTGAGTCAGTGCGCTGTTTTCCCCTTGCTGACAGTAGTTTGAGTTGCTGAAATTTCGACAGCATCAAGTCTAGTATTTGTCGCTCAACTCCACCTGTAATTAATCGGTCACGGAATTCGCTCAAAACACTAAAGTCAAAACCGGGGTCTGTCAACTCCAACGACAAAGCATATTTCCAGTCAATTCGTCCTTGAACTGCTTGCGCTGCTTGTCTGTCCGAAAGATTTTCTAAATATTGCATCACCAGTATCATGGCCAATCGCCAAGGTGCTTGTGCGGGTTGACCAACTTGCGGATAAACACAGGCGAAGTCTTCATCCTGATAAAACACCCCAAGTTCATCACGCAGTCGCATATAAAGACTACCTTTTGGAAATGCGGCTTTGGCTACACGAAACGTTTCATCAGGAATAGGAAGAATTTCTTCGGGATGTAAACACATATACTTCCCTCCAAAGGTATTTCTTCTAGTTTATTAATAATTGAGGCAGCCATCTTATTTTTTTTTCTTTCCGTGTAATACACGGAAAGGCGAGTTTATCTTTCCCATGTATTACACGGAAATCCTGCCGTTTTTATGTTAAGTAATGTTTCGCCAACGGTATCCGTATCTCGGCTTTGAACCATCCAGCTACAGCAACCATCGACGTTACTGCTGTTGAAGTTCCAGAAATGACCGAAGCGGAAATTAGCGATCGCCTACACTTAGAACGAAAAGTAGAACGGGCATTCTTTGAAGCGGGTAAGGCGTTAGCAGAGTTACGCGATCGCAGGCTCTACCGCTCTACACATCGCACCTTTGAGGAGTATTGTAAGGACAGGTTTGGATTTGAGCGCCGTCATCCTTACAGATTAATCGAAGCTTCGGCTGTGTTTGATAATCTCATGAAAATGTGTCCAAATTGGACACAAAATAAAGTTGAAACTGACACTGCTGAAATACGTTCTGATGATGGTCAAATCCTGCCCACAGCAGAGGGACAAGTCCGCCCCCTTACGAAGCTAGAACCCCAACAGCAGCAACAAGTATGGCTTAAGGCTGTGGAGGAAGCTGGTGGCAAAGTCCCGTCTGCCAGGATTGTCAAAGATGTAGTGCAGCAAATAATGGAGAGAACGCAAGTACCCAATACTTACCAGTTAGGCGAGGTCTGCCAAATCCTTGCTCTTGACAACCCCGACCTCAAGGGCAAGAGTGGGTGCTGGGCAATTGTTAGCCAGGTGAATGACTTTAGCTGCAAAGTAAAAATGTGGGATGGTGAGTACACTGTTGGAGTGAAGCATCTCAAGTCTTATGAATACTTGCCTGGAGAGTGTGAGCAGATGCGGCTGTTGTGCGATCGCATCCACAAGCTAAGGAACAACGAAAACTTAGAAGAAGCTGCCCGTGCTATGTTGAGGCAATTAGGAGAACTGAAGCGTCCATATTTGACGGCTTTGGAAGAGAAGCTGTTAAATGTAGTAGAGAAAGAATATGCAATTGTAGATTAGAACAGAGTTCGCAGCAGCAAATAATCATCGCGGGTTTGTAGGTGCGATCGCCTTTATTTGTGGAGAGCGATCGCTGTAACTTGAAGAAGATTTTGGACAAGGTTTGTCAGGAGAAGTTAGACAAGTTGCAAGCTGACAGGACTTATAATTTCGTTAAGGCATTAAGCTGCGCGATCGCTCTTTTGGAAAAAGAAAATGGACACCAATAACAAAAATGGAAGAAGAAAATGGACACAGAGCCGCTTTAATACTACTTTTGGGCGACTTTTCCCTAGAACCGGATTCCTCACAAACATTGCTCCTGCGCTGCGATCGCTATTATCAAAACCGTTATCTTGCATATAGGCATAGGGTTTGAGCAGTTTAGTTTTCTTTTATGCTATTTTTTGGACGTTTTTGTCAGGAGAAGTTGGACATCCATTTTGTCAGGTAAAGTTGGACAACCTGTCCAAAATCTTCTTCAAGTCACAAAAATAAACGCACATTAGAGACGTTGACACACCTAAGTTCAAATACGGGAATTCCCGTAATTCAGTTATATCAAGTATTTCAATGACTTAGCTGGAGCTACTGCCGGCCAGCTTTTACGTTCTTTACGTGATAAAGCCGCTCAATGGTGGTATTTTCTTGACAACCCTGAAGTTCCCCCTGATAACAATCAGGCTGAACGTTCGCTACGTTTGGCTGTCACGAAACGCAAGGTTAATGGTGGTTCCCTTTCGATGGAGCGATTTCAACACACTGCCAATTTACTGACGGTGGTGCAGACTTGAGGCAGCGCGTTGGGCGGCGAGCCGCTCTTGTTGCGACTGCCGTGCCGTCGTCAAGGTCGGAGGGAATTGATTTTTTTGCACAAGCTCTAATTGCTGACTCCAATAATTATCAGTCTCGCCCTTCTTTACTTCCGCAATATTACACCTGAATCCTAACCTCTTGCCCTATAGTCAGGAAGACTACGAGAAGCTAATGAAAGCATGATCATCCAAAGGCCTGTCAACAAAAAATTAATCCCTACAAATACTCCCAATACCCAAACTGCGCTGACAGGCCATTGATACAGAATAAAAATCCCTAGAATAATAGCCATGATACCGCTAAATAGTACCCAACCCCAGTTTGGATCTCGACGCATTTGAAATGCTGCAATCACCTCCAATACACCCTCAATAAAAATGATAAATCCAAAAGCTAAGGTGAGAGAGAGCGCAGCACCAAAGATGTTGCTAATCAACAAAATTCCACCAATTACGTATAGAATACCAACTACTAGTGTTGTCCAGAAGCCTCGTTTGTGACGTGATTGAAATGCATGAACAATTCGGACGATGCCAGCAATAATTAAAGTCCAAGAGAATACGATTGTGATGGCAATAGTGGCAATAAATGGTTCTGCGATCGCTGCAATTCCCAGCAGAATCATCAAAACAGCTAAGACAATTGCCAATGCTGAATTTGTTCTGGTTTCTCTAAAATCTTCAGAAGTCATAGCTTTTCCAAAAATGTTTTGATATGTTGTTAAATTTTGAAAGAGAGACGCGATTAACCCAAGTCTTTCCAAGAGTTATCGAAAGAATCGGGTCTAAAACCTTGCCTTTTAAGGCGAAAAGTTTTTGGAGCGGGGTATAAATCCCCGTTACAAAAACGGCCTCCTGCCTTCTGCCTTCTGCCTCCTGCCTCCTGCCTTCGTTATCTCTCCCTTGTGCTCCTCTGCCCCCTCTAAGCATTGACCAGATCAGGTGATAAGCGCTTCAATACCAGTCGTTCGTGTTCCACATGGACGTAGATTGTGTCGCCTTCGTGGAACTCGCCGCGTAGAATCGCTTTGGCAATCGGAGTTTCTAGTTCCCGCTGAATCGCCCGCTTCAGGGGACGAGCACCGTAAACTGGGTCATAACCGACCTGAACAATCCAATCGAGAGCCTCGTCGGAGATTTTGAGCGAGAGTTTACGCTCGCGCAGTCGCTCCTCTAAATGCTGCACTTGTAGTTTGACAATTTCGCGCAACTCGTCCTTCCGCAAGCTATGGAAGATAATGATTTCATCAATGCGGTTGAGGAATTCGGGGCGGAAACTTTCTCGCACTGCTTCCATGACGCGATCGCGCATTTGTTCGTACTTGCTATCGTCTCCTGCCACATCCAAAATGTATATTGAACCAATATTGCTGGTCATAATCGCGATCGTATTTTTAAAATCTACTGTGCGTCCCTGAGAATCAGTTAGGCGACCATCATCCAGGATTTGCAGCAGGACGTTGAATACATCAGGATGAGCTTTCTCAATTTCGTCAAACAGAATTACAGAATAAGGTCGGCGGCGAATCGCTTCGGTGAGTTGTCCGCCTTCTTCATAGCCCACGTAACCTGGAGGCGCACCGATGAGACGGGCAACAGCGTGTTTCTCCATGTATTCGGACATATCGATCCGCACCAGTGCATCTTCGGTATCAAACAGATATTCCGCTAAAGCTTTTGCCAGTTCTGTTTTTCCCACCCCGGTCGGGCCTAAGAAAATAAAGCTAGCAATGGGACGATTCGGGTCTGCCAACCCAGCACGGGAACGTTGAATTGCATCAGCAACAGCTCTTACAGCTTCGTCCTGACCAATCACACGTTTATGTAGCTCTTCTTCCAGATGCAAAAGTTTTTGCATTTCCGATTCAACCAGTCTGCTCACCGGAATACCCGTCCACTTGGAGATAATTTCGGCAATGTCAGCTTCGGTGACTTCTTCGCGCAACAGAGATTTACCGCTAGTCTGGATTTGGGCTAGTCGCGCTTCGGCTTCTTCTTGTTGTCGTTGCAACTCAGTGAGTTTGCTGTATTTCAGTTCTGCTGCTCGGTTGAGGTCGTAATCGCGTTCGGCTTGCTGAATTTCTACATTGACACGCTCAATCTCTTGTCTAATTTGGCGAATGCGATCGATAATTTGCTTCTCTGCCTGCCATTGAGCATTGAGAGCAACTTGCCGTTCTTTTAACTCCGCAAGTTCTCTCTCTAGCCGTTCTAAACGCTCTCTGGAAGCACTGTCTGTTTCTTTTTGCAGTGACAGCCGCTCCATTTCCAGTTGCAGAATTTTGCGATCGATTTCGTCTAATTCTTCTGGTTTGGAAGTAATTTCCATTTTTAGTTTAGCCGCAGCTTCATCCACCAAATCAATAGCTTTGTCGGGTAGGAAGCGATCGCTAATATATCTCGCAGACAGAGTAGCTGCCGCAACTAACGCACTATCAGAAATCTTCACGCCGTGGTGTAACTCGTAGCGCTCTTTCAAACCGCGCAGAATTGAGATGGTATCTTCCACACTGGGCTGATCGACATACACCTGCTGAAAACGACGTTCCAAAGCCGCATCTTTTTCAATGTACTTGCGGTATTCATCTAGCGTGGTGGCACCAATACAGCGCAATTCGCCGCGAGCGAGCATCGGCTTGAGCAAGTTGCTAGCATCCATCGATCCTTGCGTTGCACCCGCACCAACTACAGTGTGAATTTCGTCAATGAACAAGACGATTTGTCCCTGTGCTTCTTGGATTTCTTTTAAGACAGCTTTCAGGCGTTCTTCAAATTCTCCCCGGTATTTGGCTCCGGCAATTAACGCACCCATGTCTAAAGCTATTAGTTTGCGATCGCGCAATGATTCCGGGACATCACCACTGACAATGCGCTGCGCTAATCCTTCTACAATTGCCGTTTTACCGACACCGGGTTCACCAATCAGCACGGGGTTATTTTTAGTCCGACGAGAAAGGATTTGAATCGTGCGGCGAATTTCTTCATCTCGTCCAATCACTGGGTCGAGTATGCCCTCATGTGCCAATTGGGTTAAATCGCGTCCGTATTTTTCTAGCGCTTCATATTTAACTTCCGGGTTTTGATCTGTCACTTTTTGACTCCCTCGAATCTGTTGAATGATGTTGCGGAGTTTTTTTTCATCCAGTCCAAATTCTTGAAACAACCCTTTACCAAAGCGATCGTCTTTGGCAAAGGCAAGTATTAAATGTTCAATAGAAATATATTCATCACCAAACTCTTTGCGGTATTGTTCGGCGCGATCGAGCAGCGTCTCTAAACTGTGTGCGATGTATACCGAACCACTGCTAGCCCCCGATACTTTGGGCTGACGGTTGATGAAGTCGATAGTGCGCTCGTGTAGTTTTTGAACATTTACCCCAGCTTTGTTGAAAATAGAACTGGCGAGTCCTTCCTGTTCCAGTAGCGCTAGCATCAAATGTTCGCTCTCAATCTGCTGATGCTGAAACTGCTTGGCAATTTCGGGAGTACGAACAAGGGCTTCCCAGGCTTTTTCGGTAAATTGCTCGGGATTAGTTGGTTGCATAATCGTGCCCCTTAGCTGAGAAATAAATTATTTAGGCAGTCAAACCAATTCGTAATTCGTAGTGACGCTCCTGCGTCGCTAAAGCTGCGCTAACGTAATTCATAATTAAGAAAGTCTTACCTAGTCAGACTTTCAGGGTTTGGGTCTGTTTCATTATTTTCATGAAATGGTATCACGTTGAAAAAGAAAGGGAGAGATGTGGGGAGGTGGAGACAGTTGTTTCCGTCCCTAGCCTACGCATTTTTGTTAACGCTCTTAATTACGAATTACGAATTACGAATTACGAATTTGTAATTCAGCACGATAGGCGCGCAGTTGCGCCTTGAGTTGGTCAATTTCAGTTACCATATCTAGCACCATTGCTGCTCCGACCCAATTCAAGTTCAGATCGCGGTGCAACCTTTGAATCTGCACAACGCGAAACATATCCTGTCGGCGCAGCATGATTCCTACAGGTTCAATTAATCCCAGGCGGGCAAATCGTTCTAGCAATAAAACCGAGGTTTGGGTGAGGTGGGCGGCTTGCTCGAAACTATAGAGGCGATCGCCTGCTTCTGTCCACACCACGCAAGACAAACTCAGGTTAGAACTCATAATCGCACCTCTTCTAAGCCTTGACGGGGATTAAAACTACTGACCTGTCGCAATTTTTCATAGCACTCTCTTTCTTGGGGACTCAAATCTTTGGGTGTCACAATTTTTAACCGCACGATCAAAGCGGTACGATTACCTTTTGGATCGCGCCAGCCCTTGCCACGTAGTCGGAGTGCTTGGCCGGAATCCACGCCAGCCGGAATCGTCATCGTTACCTTGCCATCGGGCGTAGGAACATCTATTTGTACGCCAAGTACAGCTTCCTCTGGGCTGACAGGTACTTTGCAAGCAAGATTGTCGCCCTCAAATTTGAAGAAAGGATGGGGCAATAATTCAATTGTCAGATACAAATCGCCGCGTTGCTGACTAAAAGGACTCATCTGTCCTTTGCCTTTGACTCGAATGCGGCTTCCCGATTTTACTCCCGGCGGAATGCGAACAGTGATAGTTTCTCCATCAATTTGTAGCTGCTTCTGTGTACCGTGAAACGCTTCAGAAAAAGTGAGAGCGATCGCCGCTTCTGTATCCTGTGCGGGAACATCAGTGAAGCGGCCGAAAGGGTCTTCTCCATAGCCAAAGTCGGCGTATTCCCGGAATCCTTCTGGTCTTCTTGTAGTGCGATAATTAGCTGTGCGCTGCCTTGTACGACCGCCACCGCGACCTAACCCTCCCAGCAACTCATCAATGAAATCATTAAAGTTGCCATACTGGCTAAAGTCATAACCTTGTGTACCCGCCCCTCTGGGTGGAGGTGCACCCGCCGCAGCTTGTTGCCAGTACTGACCATACTGGTCATACTTCTGGCGTTTTTCCGGGTCGGACAGCACTTCATTAGCTTCGTTAATTTCTTTGAACCGCGCTTCGGCTTGCTTATCGTTAGGATTTAAGTCCGGGTGATATTTCCGTGCCAATTTCCGGTAGGCTTTTTTGATATCCTCCGGAGTGGCGTTCTTACTGACACCCAGAATTTCGTAATAATCTTTGAAATCGGTTGCTGCAACCATCAGCACCTCTTGAGATTAACGCAATGGGACGGGTGGGCAGAGGGGCAGGGGGAGATAAAACTCCTCACTCTTATAGAGACGCGATTCATCGCGTCTCTACTTTTAATTCTTGGAAAGACTTGGGTTAATGAGCCAGCGCGTTGCGGGGGTTCCCCCCGTTGTAGCGACTGGCGTCGCGTCTCCTGGCTTCTGCCCTATTTGAGGAATCATCTGGTTTAACGACTTCGGATACTCGGTTGAAGAAACTAGAGAATTGTTCTTGAAGCTTGGCAAATGCGCCTGCTGTGTTCTCACGTGCCTTAACTTGCCGCTCTAGATTTTTAATTGCTTTGTCAAATGCTGCATACTCGCGATCGCCTCTGGCATATCCTAGTTCTTGAGCTAACTTGAGTTGGGCACGAGCATCTTCTAGCAACCTCTGTGCTGCGTCGCGATCCTTCTCTGCTAAAGTAACCGCAGTCACTAGATCGGTATGGGCTTTGACTAGCGGCAGGGGTCGAGCTTGTTCTGTGACCACTAAAGTTGAGAGTGCAAGTTGCAGCACGCCTTTGGCTTCATCAATTTTGCCTTCGTTCAACAACCGAGCTGCCTGCTTCGTTGCATCTGGATATCTCTCTAATGGCAGATTGACGATTGCTGTGCGAATCTCGCTCATCAGGTTGTTCAACAGTTCGCGAGCCGCCGGAAAATCTTCTGCAATTACAACAGCCTTAACTTGTTTGCGAATTCGGTCAACCAAATTAAAATCCTGAGGGGCAAAATCGATGATCGCTACCTGAGCCGCCACCGGAATTAGAGCTAGTTTAGGGTATTGTGCTACTAGAATGTCAATTTTTCCAGTTGCTCGTTCTAGGGCAGCAATTGCTTCTTGAGTCTTTCCCCGCTCAATGGCAGCGATCGCTTTTTTAGTTTCTTCGATTGCGGCGATCGCTTCTCGATCCAGTTTACTTTCAGCCTCAGCTGTTGCCTGTTGTCTCTCCTTTTCAATCTCCTGCTGAAGACTAGTATCAAGCTGATTCAATCTTTCAGGAGATACCGCAGCAGAGCTAACTGCATGAACGGGAGCGATGAATAAAAGCGAGGAAAAAAGAATACCCACGAACAGGACTTGCAGCCTTCTAAAGAATCTGTGATATCGGTTCACGATCGTTCTCCTGGTTTATAAACTTGTTTTGCACCTGGATTGAAGAGGATAGGGGGATAGGGAGCAGGGGAGCAGAGGGGCAGG
>NZ_JAECZC010000063.1 GCF_016056305.1 Amazonocrinis nigriterrae CENA67
AGATGAGGGAGATGGGGGCGATGGGGGTAAATTATGTAAGAATTCTCTCCTTGGCTTCCCTGCTCCCCTGCTCCCCTGCTCCCCTGCTTCCCCTGCTCCCTTGCTTTGTTCACTCTCGCCAGTTCACCTTTACAAAATGTGCTTCGCGCCCCCAAACATCGCGTGTACGGGTAATATTTTCAATTGCTAGGTTAAAGGGAATAGCAGTTGTGAGGTATCGCTGTGCCATAGAGCCTATATCAGGTGCGAGTTCAGCCGCTGTCGTAGCTGCTAATCCCAAACCTATAAGTTGCTCAAATGGTCGAAATGGTAGTAATAGATTTACACCCACAGCTAGCCCAGCAGTCAATACCATCGCTACTGATAAATTTGTGCCGCAACGAGGATGTACAGCCAAATCCCATTCACCACTTGTAAGGCGATGTAGACCTAATGTGACTGCACGTCGCAAATCACTGATATTCACTTCACCATATAGGTAGAATCCCTGTTCCGTAGACAACCCACCTAATAATTCGTTATCTGCTTGAATACTGGTTGGTTGTGGTATGGAAGTATGAACACTTTTTGATTCACTCAGAACCCATACAGTAGCGTGTTCTAGGGCGTGAACTTGCCGCAGTATAATAATTTCTTTCAACCCTGGAATAAACGACAGATGCCTGAGTAAATCGGCATCTTGCGTGGGTTGAGGCGTCGTCAAATCAAAGTTAAACCAGTCAAAAACAGACAAGCCACCTTGAACAGAAGCAGAAGTATCCATAAGAACACTGCTCCCCAAACCGATGGAGCAACATAGATTTCTTACAAATGTAGCGCTTGAGGCAGTAGATTGTTGCTAATTTTTGTTGATGATTGGGGATTGGGGATTGGGGATTGGGAAACTCTTTCCTTAGTCCTCAGTTTCCATGCCCTATGTCCCATGCCCCATGCCCTATGCCCTATGACGGCAGTTGCTACAACGGGGGGAACCCCCGCAACGCACTGCCTCCCCCATGCCCCATTCCCATTCCACGGAAATAAAGGCGTGAGGAGGAAAACAATTAGTCAACCGTCATATTTGCCTTGGCTGCATACCAGATGAATTTTATCGCCATACTAGACGCGATCGCTAGCGTCTGCCAAACGCCATTGATCGAATCTCTACTAGTAAATGGTCTAATCGTTCTGGTTGGGCAGTGGGCAGCAATTGACATCATTCAAGCAGACTTTACCCCACTGCAAAGCCCAACGGACTAAAGCCACTCGGTTTTCCGTCTGGGTTTTGGTGAGAATATTGCTGATATGGTTATCAACTGTTCGCTTGCTAATTTCCAGTTGTGCTGCAATTTCTTGGTTAGTTAAGCCAGCGGCCACTAAGTCGATAATTTGCAGTTCTCTGTCTGACAGACTAACAGGGGTCTGAGACTCGCCACCAGCCATGACTTATTCTTTCCTCCCTTGGTATATGTACTTAATCACTCTTTTTAATTCTAGAAGATTCTTTTGTTGGTAGGCGTTTCAACTATTAGCAGTAATACGATTGACAATATTTTCTTAATTATTTCAACTCCATATTTCAGTTTAATAGTCATATTTCAGTATTTTAGTATTATTAATTACTTAATTTGAATATTAATTGCTTAATTACTGAGATAAAAAAGTAGATATCAAGATTATATATACCTTTTGGCAGTAGCAAAAGTTGCTATTTTCCTATTTTCAAAACTGGCGACAGATGAGTAAAGATTGTTGTAGATTTTATACTGATATTCCTAATCCCAAATCGAAAATCTAAAATCTAAAATGAAATGAGCAATCCGCGTGTTTTGTGCCTCGGTGAAATTTTGTTTGATTGTTTAGCCGATCAATTAGGGCTAAAGCTGGAAGAAGTGAAATCTTGGACTCCCTATCCAGGGGGGGCGCCAGCTAATGTTGCCTGTGCTTTGGTGAAGTTGGGAACGACCGCAGGATTTATTGGAGCCGTTGGTGAAGATGAACCAGGAAATGCACTGGTGAAGCTATTACAGGAAGTTGGTGTAGATACAACTGGAGTGCAACGCCATCCCACAGCACCAACGCGGCAAGTTTATGTGACGCGGGATCTAGCAGGCGATCGCACTTTTGCAGGATTTGGTCAGTATGATACCACTGAATTTGCCGATACGCGTCTAGATGCCAAACAATTACCACATTTGCTATTTCAAGAAGCAGATTTTCTGGTTTTGGGTACTTTGGAATTAGCCTATCCTGAAAGTGAACAGGCAATTTACCGCGCCCTAGATTTAGCAGAACAATACGATCTGAAAATTGTACTAGATGTCAACTGGCGGCCTGTATTTTGGCAAGACCCTAATATTGCTCGACAAAAAATTCAAGAAACATTTAAGCGAGTCGATTTTCTCAAACTTGCTAAAGAAGAGGCAGAATGGCTATTTAATACCATAGACCCAGGTGCTATTACTTACCGTCTAGATTCAGTTGAAGGGGTACTCATTACAGACGGCGACAAAGGTTGCGCTTATTGCTTAGGTGAGAACGAAGGCACATTACCGTCCTTTGCTGTCGATGTCGTTGATACCACTGGTGCAGGGGATAGCTTTTTAGCAGGTTTCATCCACCAGCTAAGTCAGCATGGTATACAAAAATTGCGGGATGCAGAAATCGCCAAACAGATTGTCACCTATGCTAGTGCTGTGGGGGCGCTAACTACCATTAAAGCAGGAGCGATCGCTTCTCAACCCACTGCTGCTGAAGTTGCAGCTTTTCTAGCCACACATCAACTTTAGGAAGTTACAAACTCAGCTGGGATATCTGTCACCAACGGCTGATACTCCCAGCTAGAAAATGGTTGAAAGTCTTCATCCCATTGTGCGGTCATATTGCACAACAAACGTAGCTGAAGTGGCGTTGGTACTGGGTTGACGCGCTCAACTTCTACTTTTACAAGTTCTGAATTTTTGTCCTTGAGTTTGAAAACATCATCTACAATATACCTGGGACAATAGCCTACAATATAGTGATCCTTAGTACATAAAAGCAATGCACGCGGGTCATAGGGATTTTGAAATTCGTTCGCTAAATATAAAAGTTCGCCCGTTTGCAATTGATTGATTCGTTCAGTAGCACAAGCTGGAAGATGTCGCAGTCCATGTACAAAAAAATGGATGTGGTATAAACCATTTTCATCTGGCTCTGGGCAAGGAAAAACTTCAAAATCATCCGTTGCTTTGCGTCCACCACTTCGAGCAAGAATGGCTATTGGATCGTTCTCATGTTGTGGGATATTCAGCCATTCAATATAATTATTGTAGTCGGGGCGAGAGGGACGCATTAATCGATTGGAAAACAAGGGGAATAGTTCAACTGATGTGTACACCTTGTTTAACTCTGGGAAAGAGAGCAACGGTTGAAATTCACACTTGAGTTCAGCTTCTGCTGCACCTTGGGTATAAATAAACTGGTACTTCGTTCCGTCAAATGTTAACCGACCAATGGGAAACCAAGCGCGACTTTTTGGATCTTGCCAAGCTAAAAAAAGTTTTTTCATAGGGTGTCTCGCAGCTTTATTAGCCTACTTTGATTAAATTGCAGTATCTCCAGTGCAAATTTAATTGCTGTTTCTGATATGCGATTAGATGGAATACGCTCAAAGAGTTCTAACGTATCATCGCTGGACACCCTTGCTAGATTGTTTAACCACAGGCTGGCTGCTTCTGGGTAGCGCTGTTGCGCTTCACGAAATGCATCAAAAGTTTTTAGGCGTTTTTTGTCGCTACCACTAGCATAAATCAAAGAAGGACACTTTTCAGCATACCCTATGACAGAATTGTTGTTAAGCTTCATCTGTCGTTTTTCATCCGAAATTTCCCGACCCATGCTAGAGGCGTGGTCATAAGTTGGTGCTAAATAAATCTTCTCTTGCAAACTTATGAATGCCCAGTTTTCATGATGTCGGTCAGTGTTTCCAATCCACGCATCCAAAAGTAAATATCCCACAAAAATTTCCATTGCAGTGTTAATTCTCTGTGGTGGTATCGAGCCGATAGGCAAATTAACTGAAGCATTTTTTATAGCATTGGATATGTTATCAATTGTGTGTTGGGACAGGTCTTTAGAATCTTGTGGATAATCACATACTATTGCAGTCAAAATTTCATTACCAAGAGTAGGAACTCCACCTTCAGGCAAAAAAGATGGTGATATGATTCCATCTTCTCCATTAAATGTAGCTAATTCATAATCAGCATGGGGTAACGCAAGTAAATCAGACAACTCAGCTGCAATTTTCTCTGCCCAATCTTCTCCGGTGTTTGGTCTAGTTTTCTTGAATAAGCAACGACCCAAATTAGGATGACGGAACCAGAACTTTTCTTTTGTGCCCAAATCCTCAATAATTTCAGGGGCATCAAACGGAACTTCAATGATGGGAAACTTATCTGCCATGATTTATCTGAAAATCTACCCATCAATTGCCTAAATCCCCAAAACGGTTTTAATGTCTTCCACAATCAACTCTGGTGGCTGTGAAACATCAACTATAAGAGCGTTTTCTGGCTCTTCTAGGGTATCAAACTGGCTATTGAGGAGTTTTTCGGTCATAAAGTGACTTTGGCGCTGTTGCAGCCGTTGTTGAATCAACTCAAAAGAGCCTTTGAGGTAAACTAGTTTGATGCCATCGCTATCCACCAACAAAAACTCGCGGTAGCTAGCTTTCAATGCCGAACACGCCAGCACGACATTTTTATTTTCTTGCAACCAATTTTGTATTGCCTGTTGCAAAGCTAGCAGCCACGGCATTCTATCTAAATCGTTCAAGGGGATACCGTGACGCATTTTCTCTATATTTTCTGGCGAGTGAAAAGAATCAGCGTCCTGAAATTCCCAGTGTAATGAAGCCGCCAGTAGTTGTCCGATGGTGGTTTTTCCTGAACCAGACACACCCATAACAAGAATAATCAAGGCAAAATTCCTAATTCAAATTTTCAGCTTTGCTAAACCCAAATAACGGATGCCTTCTGGAGAAACGTCAAAACGGCAAGGTAAGACTTCTAAACCAAGAGCGATCGCATCCCGCAATAACCTACCATATATGGGGTCAGTAGTATCACCAGGAGCAAATTCAGTACAATCACCACGATTGATAAAGTAAAGCATCACCGCACGAGTTAAGGGTAGCAGCGCCATCAGTTCCTGCAAATGCTTTTGTCCCCTTGTAGTTTCCGTATCAGGAAACAGTGCTAAGGTTCCCTGCGCCAAAGTTGTATTTTTTACTTCTAAATAAATCGGGCGTTGCTCGTCACTCCCTGTCAAGAAAAAATCCACTCGACTTTTTTTATCTAGCCCATAAACCACCTCGCTTTTAATTTGACTATAATCACCCAATTCTGGGAAAAGATGTGTTGCCAAAGCTAGCTTCACTATGCGATTGGGCAAAACAGTATTAATACCTACCCAAGTCGGCTCATTATCGTGTACCTGAATTAATTCCAAGGTGTAAGCTAACTTCCTCTTAGCACTATCGCTTTTGGAAAGTTGCACCGCACTACCAACAGTTGAGACTCCAGTCATGGGCCCTGTATTCGGACAATGTGCTGTCACTATTTCGCCAGAAGCAAGTTGAACATCAGCAAAAAAGCGCTTGTAGCGCCTCAGCAGAATACCAGGATATAGAGGTGGGTAGCGGTAAAGCCAATCAGTCATTATTAAACCTTGTTGCTATACATCGGAAATAGTAACAACTAGCTACCACAAAGCCAGTTATCGCACTTAACTAGTCTATGCAACTATGGCGGTGGACAGACATCGAATGATAGATTGATGAGCTAGAATGCTTGTCATCTAAGCTTTTTGTCTCTATTCCCTGCTATAGTTCTTCAATTCCCAATGTTTAATGACCTACGGTCACTTTGTCAAAGTTTCTTTATCACGATTTGTCAATTTCTGTAGTCAAATTAACGACAATTTAATAAAAAGTAGCATAGACTTAGTGATATAAGCCTCTCACAAAGAAAAAAGCGAGAGGATTTAAATAGTAAAGGGGTCAATCCTATGCAAAAAGTATGGGAAGGAACAGAATTAGAATATGCCTTTCTGTTTACTCTGAGAAAGGTAAATTCAATTAATACAGAAGGTTTCAAAACATTTTTTAACAACTTGCCTGTTGATCCTTATATCAAAGGCAACTATCGCTCAAGAAGATTATCTCAGTTTATAGTTTCTGGCGATCGCTTGATTAAACTACCTCATGGATACCTCTTTCAAAGCAAAGAATACAATCCATTGTTGGGAGATATTAAAAGAGAGTTTGCAGAATTAGATGATGCCCTAATAGAACTTGATATCTTTAAAAAACTAGTCTTTGCATTTACTGATTCCTGTAAACTACACCCAGAAGCAGAAATAGGAGTGCATCAAATCAGGACTACCTGTTCACCAGATAATATGGGGAATCCAGCACCTGAAGGTATTCATCAAGATGGTACTGATTTTATAGGAATATTCTCTGTTAATAGAGAAAATATTCAAGGTGGAGAGACACATTTGTATACTGCTAAAAAAGAGAAACCTGTGTTTAGTAAAATTCTCAACTCAGGAGAACTATTATTAGTCAATGACCATGAGTTTTTCCACTTTACTACTCCTATAAAACCGCAGACAGATGCTCAAGGAGTCAGAGATGTTTTTGTTCTAACTTCTCCCAGTTTGCTGACTGAATCATAATTCTAGCGGCAACTCAATTTCTGAGGAGAAAATTATTTTTGGACAATCTGTTTGCAGGGTGTTAAATCTTCTTCGTATAGCTTAGACCGATTAGTGGTAAAACCCACTGCATCCTCAAAGGATGTCTCTTAAGTCTAATTTCACTCTAACCCCTAACTGACTACGAACAAACTTACAAACCGTGCGGCACACTCCTGCTGACCGCTCCATTTTCATGCTTAAATTTTTGGAGGGGATATGAATGCGATCGCTTAAAAACTAAGTTAAGTAATATGATGTCCGGCAAATTGCCCATAATAAAAACACCCCACCCTCAACCCCTCACGCCACTTGCTTCAAGTCGGCAAAGCCGCCCAACGCAGTGGCTCCCCTTACTAAGGGGAACTCGGGGCCCCCTCTGGGGATTAGAGGCAGGGAGACAAAGCATCGCTTTGGCGGGGTGGGGTAAGCGCGGATATTAAGGGTAATTGAGCGGACATGATATAAATGGTCAAAAATAATTATAGTCATTGCGAGCGAAGCGCAGATTCGCGAAGCGTTGCCGCAGGCTAGTGGCTGAGTGGGGGTAGGGGAATACGGCATTGGACGGGGCTTGGAACCCCTACCAATGCAAATTTATTGCCCTTGCTCCCAAGTAAACCTAACTTTTTGTACTCCCTCAATCATCTGCAAAGCAAATTGAGCAGAAGTAAACGGATCATCGCCCAAGTTCAATTCATCTTTCTTTTTCTTCATTTCCTCAACTAATGCTTTGATATCAATCACACCTTTTTCTTGATGACTCCAGGGAATTGGATCAACTGCTACCAAAGGATTCGGATCTCCATCCATCTCTTCACCATTAGCATTGCGTAATATTTGCCAAAATTCATTTGTCGCTTCATTTTTGATATCCAAACCAAAGTGCATTGCTTCTGGTTGCAGGTGAATGTCTACTGTCTTGACTTCTCCTTTAAATAGGCAAATTAACACATCCTTAGCTAATTTTTCCATCCGCAAGAGTTCTAAGAGTTGGGCTTCACTGGGTGCAACGAAATCCTCGCTATCAACAACAGCATCGTAACCGTCAATCAGTAAGTTAGGCCAACCAGAGACGACTTGCGATCGCAAAATTAATCCCGTAATTAGAGGTTGTTCTTGGCTCAATGTTTTGCTAGCTGGTAAAGAGCGAATTTTCTTGTCTTGCTCTGACTCAGCAGCTGTGACTCGTCCAACACTAAAAGCTCCATCTTGCAAACAGTCTACCCAAAACGAATCCACCCAAAAGAAACGAATAGATTCTGTTGGAAGCAGGCGTTCATCGGGAACTAAATAGTTGAAGGGAACTCCTTGCAATAATTCCAGTTTGCTAAACCAATCATCGATCGCCTCTGGCATTTCTGTTGGAGTTGGTGTCTCTGCCAAAAATTGCCTACTGCGTAAGGGTCGGTTAATTGCCTCTTGTTGCAATTGTAGGAGAAATTGAGCATTTTCTCGTTTCCAGTTGAATAGTTCGGTAGCAAGTCGTTGATTTTGCAGCGTTAACATCCGTCCAACTTGCCAAGCGTTGCTAGTTGTTCCCCTTGAGGATTACCCTCTGCATCTTTAGGTTGGCGAGCATGAGCGAGGTAAGCGAGATCGGCTTTAGTGGGAAGAACAGGCTGCAAGTATTTCTTTTTAACATCAATAACCGTCACCGCCTCTTGCTCATGTTGTCCTCCGAGTTCGAGTGTGATCTGAGGAAATTTGATAGTATCGGGAGTTGCAAGTAAGTCTTTGAGTGTCAGGCTTTGCAGTTTCGGTTTATCTTGCTCATTGTCAAAATCAGTTTCTCGCAACAGCAGTAAAACCAACCAAGGAAGCTCCTCATCACTTGTTCCAGGGAAACGTTCCCAAGGTAAAGTGCTACGCTTGAGAGTGATGTGGGGTACGACGTAATGATGTTCTCCCAAGCTATCTTGAGGTGGGAAAACGGCATAGATATCTGAAGGCGATAGAGGCCCAAACCGTTCTCCTGAGACGACAAAAGTCATTTTGCAAGTGAATGGTTGCAATTGTTGGTCAATTTTGCTTGATGTGATGGTTTGTTCGACTTCAATTTCATAGATTCCAATCTCCATCACATCTTGGTTGTACTGGAGAAACTCAACTTTTGAGGGAGTAGTTGTAGACATAATTGCCAGATCCTTTTCAGTCATTAGTCATTAGTCATTAGTCATTGGTCATTGGTCAATACAATGAGCCTGATTTCTGATATCCTGTTATTTGACTCGTGGTGCAAAGATAAAAGCATCAGCGATCGCAGCAGCGTTAATATCAACTGCTTGGCTGAGATCAAATCCCAGTGCTTGTAATATTGAATCTCGCTGAGAGTTAGTCTCAACGGTGGTCTTTATCTTCTCTCTACGTTCTTGATCGTGGTCATCACCGGTGAGGATTCCCGCAAAAGCTTCTAAAGTTTCCCAAGAATAAGCCGAACTGATTTGGTCAGTATCATACTGCAATCGAGCAATGGGAATATCTTTGGTATCGCATGGTTTAGCCTCTGGGACTGGGGTGATACAAAAACCAGAGAGAACATTATCTATATATTGTGTTGCATTGACATCAGGAAGCTCTAATTTTCCTTTTTTAGTAAGACGAGGCTCTCCCCACAGTCCAGTTGGAGCTTTTTTGGTTACAGGTTCAAACTTGAATTCACCTTCAATAGAAATTCCTGACCTAGTAATCCTAACGTGGTGTTCTGACTCTAAGTCATCTACCTCAACTGCCATTGAACTAATGCCAAAGTTGCTACTAGTCTCATAAGTTTGCTCCTGGGTGTTAACAAAAGCTTTCTTCGAGGGAATAAACGCATCCGTCACCAAAGAAAATGCTTTGGGATTAACAACCCAGATATCTTGCTCCTCTAGCTTGAGTTGCTTAACCAGTCCGTCGCTGACAGCAAAGGAGAGCTAATAGAAACCCCAACGAGTGAGAGACTAAACTTAGAAACCTCAAGAACTATTTCTGGAACTATGTGAATTTCTCCTCGTTTGTACACCAGTCCGATTTTTTCAAAATGGATTGGCCCGAAAGACTTCTGTACTGACAACCAAGCCCCGTTGTCTGCAACAGTCACAACACTATCGTCTGGGGTACTGGTACTGACGCCAGAAGAGAGTAGCTGGAAATTCCCAACTTGGATCGTGCTGCTACTACTGGGGTTAATCGAACCACTGCCAGTGCTTCGTTTTAACCGCGTAAACCAGCTGCGTTCATATCCTAGTAAGCTAAAATAAATAGCTACACCGACACCTTTATAAAGTTTGTTTCCAGAAGAACTTGGCGGGTTAATTTTTAGAGGTGTCGCTAGTTCTAGCAGTAATTTATTGATTGCTTTGAGTTCTTTTGGCTCAAAATTTTGGAGGGCAACTAAAAGCTCAAGGGTAAAATTCGGAGTGATTTGCTCTGGAGGCAATTGACTAGCAACTAGAGGTAGTTGGGATAGGTCAAGGTTGCCATTAATGCCAAGACCTATGATAAATTTTCTCTGATTGTTCGGGTTAGTGCTTGTTGAGTCAGGTTGAGTAAACACGAACAAGACATTTTGATTAGTTCCAAATTCTAACTCATCGGGAATTAATCCTTCTAGACTGGGTAAAGCCCCTTCCAGTAGGTTTAGTGGCACAGCTTTACTTATACTGCTAGAAAGTACCAGAATATCAGTATTCGTCCTGTCCTTAAAGGTAGCATCGCAAATGAGTTTTAGTTCCTCTGAAAGAGGAATTCCTAATTGAACTGTATAGGTTTTTGTTTCTGGATTTACCTTGTGTTCAAAGGTAACGCTAATTGTTAGTTCTTTTGTGATATCTCCCTCTTCATCTTCTGCTAGGATGAATCTGAGAGAAAAGCTAATTATAGTTTTTTCTGTCTGTTTTTCGTATTCAGCATATTGAACAGGGCAATATTTTAGGATTTCTGGAATTGGTTTTAGATCGATACCTAATTCCGACATATCTAGCACTTTTTGAGCCAAATCTACAATGGTGGCTCCCTCTTCAAGATTGATAACTGTCATTGTTTTTGATCCTCATAAACAATGTTGTATTTTGAGTTTTGTGCAAAAAATTGTTTACGATCGCCTTCTCAAAAGCAAACATAATAATTGATGATTGCACAAGTGCGATCGCTCTTTATCCGCTCTGATAAATCATCAGATAAAAACTCTCGTTATTTGCTGGTAGATGTGAATTATTTTCACCCTTTTGTGAAGGATTAATTGGAGCGATCGCTTTTGAAATACAACCAGATTAATTGATGATTGCACAAGTGCGATCGCTTTTTATTGCGGTTTTCAATGAGGATGAGTGGAAAAAGTGAGGTTATATCAAGTCCGTGTGCATTGTCATTGTATATGAGGGCGACTGCAACAAGGTTAAAGTCCAACCTTCTCAAGGTTTTGAAAGGTATTGCAACTTGAGGTATACAAGAACAAAGCCACCAGACTGGATTCAAAATTTGATAATGAAATTCACGGTTAGATATGGCTGCAAGTTATTGTGAGACTCTCCACCGCCTGTACCTCCTGTTGACTGATTTTCATATGTTCCGTTTTTTCCCACCTCATCAGGTGTATAGTTTCCACCTCCTTGTGCTGGACGACCGCATGGCACAAAGTAATGGTCATCATATAAGTGGTTGTGATTTGGCATATGTTTTTCTTCGAGGGTTACTCTTTCCTCTCCTCCTGTTTGGCCTAGACTACTGAAATTAGTGTTATTCTCCTTGTACCCTACAGGTACTCGTCCTTGAAGGTTGGGCACGTTAAAATTACTTTCAGTACCGCCGTATTGAGTTGTAATCACATCAAACAAATCCTGATATTCACTGGTAGTGTATTCTTGACCATCGCAGAATAACCATCCTTCTGGGGCTGTTGAACCTGCATAAGGGAGGATACTGCCTACTGGCATCACATATCCGGTTTTGTCTTTAATGCGTTCGTCAATTTTTAAGTTACCACCTGTGATATGCAGACTCTCTGCTGGTTTTGATGTACCAATACCCACCTTATAGTCATCAAACACCAGAGGCGCTTTCTCAATCGGGTAAATAAACTCTCCATGCTGATACTCTGGCACATACTTGTAACCCAAATACAACTTAGTTGCACCTGTTGGGTGACTCGTCTTGATTTTGCTAATATCTATTTTTAAAGTTTCTTGAGCGCCTAAATCCACATCGGCTGAACTAGGGGTAAACGTCCATTGCAATGCCCTAACCACATCTCCTACTGTCAACGGGTTTGGGCCTTGGCTTTGCCAATTACTATCTGTAGTTGACACCGTAATACCATAATCTTTAACCTCCCTTTGGTTGACCTTCTGTTGTTGCAATCTCGCCTGCTTCCATCAGCATTTTGAAGCGGCGTAAATCATCTCCAATCTGCTGTTCTGGTTCTTCGCCGAAGAGTTTGGCAAACACAGATGCAATCGCACCACCAGGCGGGTTATATTCCGTGACGACCTTGACCTCTGTACCGCGATTGGCGGGTGCTGGCTGGAAGCGGACAGAACGAGAGTTATCAACATCTGCACCTTCAACCGAAGCCCAAGCAATCAATTCGTTTTCCCGATCTTCAATGATGTCTGCATCCCATTCAACACTTCCACCTAACACCCCACTGATCGTCCAGTGCGTTCGCGTAGCGTGTCCGGAGGACTCTCGCTTATTATTGTGTACTTTTACGTCTTTGAGATGCTTCATGAAGCGCGGCAAGTTCCCAAAGTTATGCCAAAAGCGGTAGAGTTCCTCTGCTGGTTTGTTAATCGTTACCGTCTTTTCAACTTTAATTGGTTGGCTCATGTCTATTGTCTCCCGTGCTTGCTGTATGGTGCTTTGTTTATCGCAGTTTGGACAAATTTGTTTGTCCAAACCCTAATACCAGGAGCAAAGAACAGTGTAGGATAAAAGCTTATTAGCCAGAGGTATGTAGAAGTCTCTTGAAAAAATTTACCCTTCGTATCAGCCTTCTAGACTACTAAAAAAATTAACTACTACAAATCAACACCAGAACCTTAAAGCTTTCAACTAAACCTAACCTCTAACTAAAGAATGAGATTGGTGTTAAGGTAGTTAGTTCTCGCTTGTATCTTGGCGTAATGCTAGGGAAGCTGTCACTTATTGCAATCTAGACATTCAAACATAACTAGACAAGTGTTTCACTCAAGGATTTTTAGATGCTTAACTTTGCCGAGAATGTCTTCTTTTAGGCAAAGTATACTGGGAGTAGGCTCCCCAGCATGAGGCTTTGACCTATGCTAATTCATCCCGCTTCACTTCCCTTTAAGGTAATGCACATAGTCCATTTCCTGTCAATGCGTAAGTCCTATTTTCTTTCGCCCTTCCCGTAGGTGCGCCTGCGTTGGAGACTCACGTTAACATATACCCCTCCGAATTTTCTGACTGGAGGGGATTTTATTGCTTAAGTGGTCGCTTGCGATCGCACTCCCGCATAACTAGCAACTTGGGTTATTAGCCTCAGAGTTTATTCTGAGGCGGATGTGGGAACTGGTGCAAGATATAAATCATAGACCTGCGAGGTACAAAGCCTCAGCCATTGCTCTTTGCGCTTCGCGCACCTGTTTTTTGCTAATTAGCTGCTGCTATTGCTTTACTCAACCGCAACTTATCTAAATTAATTTGATTGAGCAGTAACCAGGATTGTATCAAATCTGGGCCATGAACGTCTCCAGTTAAGGCTGCTCTGAGCGATCGCATCACTAAGCCTTTTTTGACGTTTTGGGCTTTGACTACTTGTTTAATAATCTCCTGTGCGGCTGCTTCTGTGAGTTGGGGCTGATTTTCACTAGCTGTGATAATTCCCTCTAAAGCCGCAGCAGAACCTTCTTGTTTAAGTTGCTGGCTGGCTTCATCGCTAAATTCCACTATCTCGCTAAAAAACAGTTGACTCATGGCGACAGCATCTACCAAACGAGTTAAACTCTGGCTAATTAAAGCTACTAACTGCTCTAACCAAGGGCGTTCTCGTCCTCCATCAAATTTATATCCAGCTTCTTGCCAATAAGGTATTACTAAATCTGTGAGTTTATCTATTGGCATATTGTGGATATACTGACTGTTCAACCAATCCAGTTTAGCCCAATCAAATTTAGCGCCTGCTTTATTCACCCGCTCAAAGCCAAACTCTTTGGCTGCTGCTTCTAAGGTAAATATTTCCTGAGTAGCATCTGGCGGCGACCAACCCAGTAAGGTCATGTAATTGACCAAGCCTTCAGCTGTAAAACCCATTTGTTTAAAGTCAGAAATGGAAGTGACTCCATCCCGCTTAGAAAGCTTGCGCCCTTCCATGTTCAAAATTAGGGGCGAATGGGCAAATTCTGGGATTTTTGCTCCTAAAGCTTCATACAGCAGAATTTGCTTAGCAGTGTTGGCTATGTGGTCTTCTCCCCGGATGACATGGGTAATTTGCATGTCTATGTCATCAACTACAACCACAAAGTTGTATAGTGGTTGACCAATACCTGCTTCTGAGGCGCGAGCGATGACCATATCACCACCTAAATCGCTACCTCGCCAACTCATGCTTCCCCGTACTAAGTCATTCCAGACGATTTCTCGCTCATCTGCTATTTTGAAGCGAATTACAAAGCTGCGTCCTTCGGCTTTGTAGGCGGCTTCTTGTTCTGGGGTGAGGTTGCGGTGACGGTTATCGTAGCGCGGGGCTTCGCCTCTAGCTTTTTGGGCTTCTCGTAGTGCTTCTAATTCTTCAGAGGTGGTGTAGCAGCGATAAGCTAATCCTTGGTCTAGGAGTTTTTCTACCGCTTGTTTATATAAATCTAGGCGTTGGGATTGGAAAAATGGGCCTTCATCCCAGTTCAATCCTAGCCAGCGCAAACCCGTGAGGATATTTTCAGTATATTCGGGGCGCGATCGCTCTAGGTCTGTGTCTTCGATTCGCAGGATAAATTTCCCACCGTGGTGGCGGGCAAATAGCCAGTTAAATACAGCTGTTCTGGCTGTGCCAATATGTAAATTTCCGGTTGGACTCGGAGCTATACGGACTCTAACAGTCACAGTTGATTCTCTCTTTCACAAAGCATGATTACTATAACAAGTGCTGAGTTAGTTTACTGCTAACTGTCATCAGTCATCAGTTATCAATCAGCTTTTCTACGGGACTGACGGGGCTCGAACCCGCAACTTCCGCCGTGACAGGGCGGTGCTCTAACCAATTGAACTACAGTCCCTTGATTGCCATTTGTTGGCAACTTTCTTAGTATGCCTATTTTTTTTCTATTTGTCAAGTGTTTTGGAGTGAGTAGTTCAAATTTTTTTTTCCTGTCCCACTCCTAGATTGTAGCATACATCTTTAACTGGATACTACAAACTGTGATTTTGATGCCAGATGCCGTAGGATGCGGGATTGCAGTTGTTTATACTGCTGCTTTAACAAATGTTTACTCAACTGGGGTTGAGCAGAATGTGGTAGATTTTTGCTTTGTTCTAGCCAAACTTTCAGGGTTTGGCGTTGAGTAGGATCAATTTGACTGCTGAGAACATTGGCGCAGCTATGGGGTGCTTCTAGGGTAAAGCAAATCAAAGGGTAGCGTTCATGTTCTGCCAATGAACTTACCACTTGATGAACTTGGGGGTTTTGCATGTCTAGGTAGCAGGGTAGCCACTTGGGGCCAAGTTCTTGATTGTAGAGTACTGTCACCCACAGCAGCATCGGGTGGGGAGATGTGACAAATATAAACTGGTTGTAACGCCTAGAAAGGGCACGTTTTTTAATTTCTTGTTTGGGTAACATCAGCCACAGTGTGGCCATAGTTCCTTGTGCGGTGTCTAGAAGCTGGGGAAAAACTATTTCTTGAATGGGTTTATCTTGGGGCCACACAAGTTGCCAAAAGGATTGTTCCACTGCAAGGGGTAATCCAGAACCCGAGGGAGTGGTAGGGGTGGATCTGGAGGATAAATTTGTGGGGAAATTGGGACAATTGGACTTTTCTAGGCTATTTAATACTTGCAGTATTGCTGTCATATTTTGTGGGCGATCGCTGGCGTTTTTCGCCAGACAAGCCATAATTAAGTCATTTAGCTGTTGGGGTATTTTCAGTTGGGGGTTAACGTCTGCGATCGCTCGTGGTACTTCAAAGTGATGTGCTTTATACCAAGCACCAAATAAGTCTGTTTCTGGCTTCCAAGGTTTAGCACCTGTGAGCATTTCAAACATCATTACGCCCAAGCTATAAATATCAGAGCGACTATCTAAGTCTACCCCTTCTAGTTGTTCTGGCGAAGAGTAGGGTAAAGTGCCATTAAATCCCTTATTTGTGCTGATTGAAGCTGCATGATTTACAAATTTAGCGATGCCAAAATCAAGGATTTTGACTAACTGACCCAAGATCGGATCTGGGACAACTAGTATATTAGCTGGCTTAATATCTCGATGAACTAGTGGATAAATTTTACCATCAATATTAATACCTTGATGAGCGCATTGTAAGCCTAAACAAATTTGGCGTGCTAGGGTCAAAAATTTGGGTAAAGGCATGGGAATTAAATCTTTTAAACTCCTGCCATTCAGATATTCCATTACATAGAATGGTTTGCCTTCTTCACTGACACCATAATCATAAGCCCGCACAATATGTAAACTTTTTTGGCTTAAAGCTGCACTCGTGCTTGCTTCTCGCTCAAAGTCTTTTTGCATTTTGTGGTTGACGAAAGTCTGAGAAAGAAATTTAACAGCAACTGGTATTCCTCCTAGTAAAACATCATCTGCTAAAAAAACCTCCCCCATGCCACCCTTTCCAATTAACTGCTTAAGTTGGTAACGCTTGGCAAGTAACCCTGTAGTCTGTGGTGATGCAAATACCCTTTTATTCACTTTTATAACCTCTGGTGTTACCGCAATTTAAACTTAATAATTATCAATTTAAAAATCGGATAAACTAATTTTATTAGATTTTACTGAGGTGCTAAAAGTTGTAAAAATCTCTCAAATAAATTAGATACCCAATTTCTAAAACTAGTTTTACCCATCTGTGGATTGACTGCCAAATTTTGCACAATTTCCAACTTGAGTTTTTCGTATTCTGTTTTTAGCAGATTTTTGGCTTGTTTGGATGTAATCAATTCATTTGATTTTTGATTGCTTAGCCAATCTACAAGTTGTTGCCGCTGGTAAGCAGTCAGGATTAAAGTCATAACACGGGCACAAGTAGTTGGTTCTTCTAAAGGAAAAAATAACAAATGATAGTAACCTTTTTCTGCTAAACTATGGACTATTTTTTGCCCTCTATTATCTTTCATATCTAAGAAACAAGAGAGCCAGCGTGTGAGAGAAATATGGGCATCATATAACACTGTTACCCACAATAACATTGGGTATACATGCATTTTACCAATAAATTCAATGCTATGATTGTTATCTAGTAATTTTGCAATTTCTTGTTGGGGCAACATTGCCCAAAAAGTTGGTACAGTACCTTGAGATGTATGTAATAAATTAGGAAAACCAATTGGAGCAATTGGTTTATTTTTAGGCCAATTTTTCTGAAAACACTCTTTTTCTGATATTGAAGTTACAGGAACTAATTGTACTGTGGGTAAGGTTTGCCAGATATCGCTAACACTGGGTTGATGCTCATGAAGTTGCGATTGAATAATTTCTAATATTTTTAAAACTCTACTCATATTTTGTGGGCGATCGCTTACCTCTTTAGACAAACACATCAACACTAATTGTTGTAATTCCTGTGGAACTTTGACTTGGGAATTCACTTCTTCAAATGCAGGTGGTGTTTGAAAGCGATGAGCCTGATACCAACTACCAAATGAGTGACTTTCTGTCTGAAATGGATGTTTACCTGTCAACATTTCAAACATCAGTACTCCTAAACTGTAAATATCAGAACGCACATCTAAAAGTTTGCGTCCTTCCATATGTTCTGGAGAACAGTAAGGTAAACTACCAATAAAAGAATCAGTGAGTGTCATCCCACTCCGCTCTGTTAAAAACTTGGCAATACCAAAGTCGAGAATTTTCACAATCTCACCTTTGGTATTTTCAATAATGAATATATTTTCTGGTTTAATATCTCGATGAACAACAGGATATATTTCTCCTTTCAGGCTGATACCTTGGTGAGCGCATTGTAAACCTAAACAAATTTGCTGACAAATTTCTAAAAATCTAGCGATCGCTAGCGGCTCAACTTTAAGAATCTGTTTCAAATTTTTCCCTTGGAGATATTCCATGACAAAATAGGGAGCTTTATCTTCTGTCATGCCATAACTCAACACACGCACAATATTTCTACTTTTACGCCCCAATTGAGCGCCAATAAAAATTTCTCTGGCAAAACGTTGGGATATTTGCTGACTTCCTAAATTCACCATGAGAATTTTGATTGCAACTTGTTTACTACCTCTGGCTGTATCCTCTGCCAGGTAGACTCTACCCATTCCTCCTTTGCCAATCAAATCTGTTATTAAATAGCGGTTATTTAAAAACTTTCCAATATAAATATCTACTTCTGTTTTAGGGATTACCATATTTGGAAATTTTACGCTATTACATAAGTTAAGATTGCTACTAATAAATAATTAGAAAAAATTATTCTAATTATTAATTTTACCCAATATAAAAAAATAATTAATTAAAATTTAATAATTAAATATAAAAATAGCTAAAAACAATATTTAAATTCTCATGAAATTAATTGAAAATATTCTGCAATACTTCTTAAACATTATGTAACATATTTGTTAAGCGAAATGTATGGGGAGATATACGGAATCCATAAATCTGCTGGATTGATTAGCTATGATACAGCAGTGAATCCACGTAAAAAAGCAAAAATAATACAACAAAATATTAAGGAGTGCCATCTTTACTCCTTGATATAAATATGGAAATATTAACCAATTCTTCGTAATACTTAGAGATGGCAATTAGGTATTAAGTGTTTATATCATCGTGCTATCAGTTCTATTCTGTTAGAGTATCAAGTTTAGCTAGTATTTTTAAGCCTGCTTCTGGGTTACCAGTCGCAGCCATTGCTTTAAATCTCGTATGGGCATCAAATTCTGCTAAAGCTATGGTAGAAAGTTCTTCTATCAGCTTGTTGACACTTATGCCTTTGGCTTGAGCAAGTTCTTTTAATCTGTTGTGTTTATCGTCTGGTAAACGAATAGTTAAAGTTCCCATTTTTGTTTAACTCCTAATAATTTCTTCTGGTTTTAATATTAATAAGTTAGGAAATAACAATTCAGCATTGTGGAAATCTTTGACGTTATGAGTGGCAATAATCTGTGCATTTCCAGCGACGGCTAATTCAATTAAGTGATTGTCAGCTTCATCTTTTAAATTTGGTCGCCATAAGTAGTAGATATAAACCCATTGACTTACGCTCATTAATGATGCTAGTAAAGCCGAAATTTCTTCACTCGTTAATGGACATTTGGCGATAATTTCTGAACGCTGAATGACTGACTCATACTCAGAAAATAAAGCATTTCCCATTAAAGGTTGATATTCTCCTTTCAAGCAGCGTCGGATAAGTTCTCGACTGGAGCCTTGAGAGCTAATAAGCGCACTAATAAAAACGCTAGTATCAACTACAATTTTAATCGCCATTTCTGCATGGTAGCATATACGCTGTCATATAAGTTTTAATCAAAAGACTCAAAAGCGATCGCCAGAGATAAAACATCTTCTATCGGGCGATGTCTACGACAGGCTACGCCTACGCTTTTCTGATGATGGGGTTGATGTGGGCGATGTCTACGACGGGCTACGCCTACGCTCTGATTTGTTGCAGATACGAATTATTCATAGTTAATGGTTTAACATAAAAGCATAACTTAACTTAATATACTTTTTGGAATCTTAAGATGACTTATGGAGTTAAAGCAGAATATTAGAGCAGTAATTCATCCAGGTGAACAACACGGATACGTAGCAGAATGTCTAAAAGTTTCCGTAGTAACTCAGGGAGAAACTCTGGATGAAGTTGTTCATAACCTTCGTGAAGCAGTCGCTTTGCATTTAGAAGACGAAGATCCAACTCAATTTGGCTTAGTAGATAAACCTTCTCTAATGGTAACTTTTGAACTCCAACTAAAATATGCCTAGACTCAAAAGATTATCAGGTGTTGAGATTGTTGATATTTTGGGTGAGTTTGGCTTTGAAGTACACAGCCAAAAGGGCAATCATATTAAGTTGCGTCGTTCTGGTGTAGAACAAAAAGAGACTTTAACAATACCATTACATCGGCAGTGAGATACAGGAACTTGCAAAGCTATTTTTAGACAGGTAAGTAAATACATTCCTGAAGAACAACTTTTTCCATTCTTTTACGAGTAAAGTAAGTAGCCAACTCTCGCAAATAAGCGATAAGCGAAGCTTAATGCCTTCTCCTTTGGAGACGCTAGCGCGAACGGTATATCGCCAACAATAAAACTTATCCTAGCTATTACTGTCAATTTATGCGATCGCACTCTGAGCAACTGTGTCCAATGAGCGATCGCACTTCTGGTGATGGGGTTGATGTAGGCGATCGCTCTGGTTTATTTACAAAAGCCTTAAGTTGAAATTAACTTGACTGCGATCGCACCTGCTAGTTTACTACAGGCGATCGCACTGCTGATGATGGGGTTGATGTGGGCGATCGCTGTTGTTTATTTCTGAAACGCTTAAGTTGAAAATAAGTTGAAAATAACTTGCTAAAGTTGCCTGGTGTAAGTAGAGGAAAGTAGGCAAACTGGAACATGTAACAACTACCTGGAGATTGTATATGACTCCTATCATTACGGCATTACACGTTTTTGGTCTTTCTAATCCATCTGCATGGGTTGCAGGAGCCATAATACTTACAACTTACGTTGCAACATAAGCAAATAAGTACAAAAAATAGATTTTTCACAATTCAATAAATAAGTTATGTAAAATTATTAACATACCTCATGTAACTTTAGTCCTGGCTTAATTATGGTTACAAAATCAAAATTATATTTAAAAAAAACTATGAATTATAACTCAGAAAAACAAGATTTTATCTGGAAGCAATACTATCTATGGATAGAGCTTTATAAGTTTTATTTTGAATCTGCTTTCAAGGCCAATACCTTATTTTTTGCTGTCACTGGTGGTATTTTAACGTTTTACTTTTCCAATCCAAATAAACAATATATCAAATATTCTTTGCTACTTCCCTCTCTCATGAGTGCGTCTTTTCTATTCATAGCTTTATATGGAGTTAATCAATGGAAAATAACAAAGAAGGAATTTGATTTACTTGCTAAAGAACTTGAACTAAAAGAGTATCCTGACTTAAATGTGTTAACAATAGTACTATTAGTATTTGCAATAGTTTTTTTCTTAGTTTTGGTTTCATTAAGTGCATTACTATTAGGAATAGTGAATATATAATAAATAGTAATATATTAGCATAACAAAAAACACAAAATTTTTAAGAATCAAAGAAGTTATCTTAATAATACATATACAGTAAATTAGGAGTATTTATGACTGTTAAAGTATATATATGGAACGGTAAATTTACTAATCATCAAAGAATTCGTGATGCAATCTGGAATCCTAAGGCAGATGTTGGTCATGCTGCAATGATTATTATAGATGATAATCATCTTCAAGATACTATTTATATTAGCCATCGACCAGGTGATGATTCATTAGATACTATAAACAACTATAAACGAGGAATACCTATTAATAAGTTAAAAAAGATAGATTTTCAGGAAGACTGTAACCTTGCTAAATCTCAGCCTAATATAACACTTGAAATTTCAGGTTTAAATGAATATAGGATGAGGCAGCTATATAATCTATATAAATTAACTATTGATGACTTTAAAACAAAAGAATTGTATGAAGAACATCAAATAAAAAATAAGTTAATCATTGCTGATTATCATATACAGTGGAGTAATTGCTGTACTGTTGTAGCATATTTTATCAAAGAAGGATTAAAATGTCCTTATCAATCTTACTGTTCATTTTGTTCTCCATTAGAGAATATTTCATCAGAGCGTAAAATTCAACATTCTTTAGCACGTCTTCTTCCAGTAGCTGGTGCAGGATTGGTAGGTGCTTCTTTTGGCCCTGTAGCGTTTATTCTTGCTGTTGTAGCAGGTAGATTAGTAGTAGCAGCAGTTGATACTCAATTGGAATTACATACTGCTGATGCGGTTGGTGGTCGTGATTCAGGAATCGAAAAATTCAGAGATTTTTGGTCTATTGAAAATCTGATATCTTTTTTGAAGAAGATAAAGGATTGTCGTGTTTATCAATGTCCAAATAAATAGTTTAAGAGTAGAGAAAACAGTATTAGTGAGTGTAATACATTACTGTTAAAAGACTAAATGTAGGACAAAAATTGAAAACTTACCTTACACCATCCATAGCCCCCAAAGCCAAAAGTGCCGATCGCTGCGCTGCTGTTAACCCAGTCACCCCCCTGATGTTCATCCCTTCATAAAGGCGGTTGACTTTCAGGGTTTTAATGCACTCAAGAGTTTCCATATCCCAAAGCTTAATTGCCTCATCTTGACTAGCATTAACCAAGATATTACCCAGAAAACTAAAGCTAACAGAGCATATTCCACTACTATGACCATGCAAAACTTTTACACAGGTGAAGTCATTAATATTCCATAAGCGAAGTGTTTGGTCATAACTGACGGATGCTAAGATGCAACCAACAGGGCTAAAACTGACTGACCATACACCAGCAGTATGTCCTTCCAACACTTGGATGCAAGTAAAGTTACTAGTATCCCACAATCGAATTGAGCCATCATTGCTACCACTAGCCAGCATCTTACCATCAGGACTAAAACTAACTGACCAGACGCGCTCAGTGTGACCTTGCAAAGTTTTTATAGATTTACCTTCATAGACATCCCACAACTTAACCAAGCAGTCATTACTACCTGTAGCTAAAGTATTTCCATCAGGACTAAAGCTAGCTGACCATACCCAATCCGTGTGACCTTTTAATGTTTTTATACACTTGTAATTGTAGATATCCCATAGTTTCACGCTCGCATCATTACTGGCACTAGCTAAGGTTTGGCCATCTGGACTAAAGGTAACTGAGCGTACTCCACGGGTATGACTATATAAGGTTGTAATACAATGACCTTCAGCAACATCCCACAGCTTAATGCTTTTGTCATCACTGCTACTGGCTAACATAGAACCATCAGGACTAAAGCTAACTGACCATACCCAATCTGTGTGACCTTGTAAAATTTTAGTACAGTACCCAGACGCAATATCCCATAGCCGAACTAAACCATCAAAACTACCTGTAGCTAAGATACAGGCATCTGGGTTAAAGCTGACCGAGTGTGCGCCACTGGTGCGACCGTGTAAAGTTCTAACGCATACACCTTTACTCACATCCCATAAACGCACGCTCGAATCATTACTGCAACTAACTAAGGTTTGTCCATCTGAACTAAAAGTAACTGAGCGCACTCCACTGGTATGCCCATGTAAAATTTTAATGCAGGTTCCTTCACTCACATTCCATAACCGAACGCTAGAGTCAAAACTACCCGTAGCGATGGTTTTACCGTCCGAACTAAAGCAAACCGACCACACCCAATCTTTATGACCATCGAATGTTTTGATGCAAGTACCTTTACTCACATTCCATAACCGAACAGAGTGGTCTTCACTGCCACTTGTAAGGGTTTTACCATCTGGACTGAAGCTAACTGACCATACCCGCTCAATATGTCCCTTTAAAGTTTTTATACAGATGCCAGCACTGATATCCCACAAGCGAATGTTGCAATCGTCACTGCCACTTGCAAGGATAGAACCATCCTGATTAAACCTGACTGAACATACCCAACTAGTATGACCGTGCAGTATTTTTAGGCACGTACCTAGACTGACATCCCACAACCGAATTGAGGTGTCATCACTCCCACTTGCTAAAGTTTGACCAGCTGGACTGAAGCTTACAGACCAAACACAGCCTGTATGTTTATCTAAAGTTTTTAAGCAATCTCCCGTTTGTACATCCCACAGTTTGACTAATGTATCATGACCTCCACTTGCCAGCGTTTGCCCATCTGGACTAAAAGCCACCGTCCAAACCCAACCCTTATGACCCTTAATTGTCAACAACTTTTTTCCATCCGCCACTTGCCACAAACGAATTTGCCCATCAATATCACCCGTAGCCAACAGTTTTCCATCTGGACTCAAGGCAATTGAGAGAACACTCTTAAAGGTTGCAGCAAATACAGACTTCTCAAAAGCAGTATTTTGGAAATTAACTTCAGCTAAATTTACACGCTGTAAGTCCGCTTGCCTAATAGTCAAATTTGAGAAATCATACCCCTGTAAATTTATTTGCAAATGCGCTAACAAGTTGAGGACATTGCCCCCCGCATACCCAGTTAATATTGCAGCTTGATGTCTTTGCTGCTCCAATACATCCTGCAACAAAATTACCAGCTTTTCTTGACTGCCCAACTCTATTAACAATTGCTCAAGCAAGGGTTGCACAATTAATTGCTTTTGTGTCTCCCGGATGTAGTCTTTGCTTGTTGCTTTTATTAAAGCATGGGTTTGGAATAAGCCTAAACCGACAGACTTTTTCCCTACTAATTGTTGACACACTTGTTTAAGCAATCGCTGGGTGGTATATTCCATCACCACTGGTTGCAAAAAGAAACGCTCGCCGCTTTTTTCAATTAATGAGCGTTGCAACAGAGATTTAATTGCTGAAGGTACGAGACGCTGGGAAGAAGATGTCACTATATCAGCAACTAACTCAGCAAGGGATACTGGCTCTCGATTAATTGCCAGCCAATACATTACTTGCGCTTCTACAGGTGACAAAAGGTAGAACTGCCGTTCTAACAAGTCGCCAATGTCCTCAAAAATTAGTATCCCGCGTTCTACATACTCTAAAACCGGGGCAATTCTACCGTCGAAAAGCTCTTGGGTTCCGGCTGCTACCATCTTGAGCGCTAAGGGATTACCGCCATAATGCTCGATGAGTACTTGCCATTGTTGCTCTGTACCCGTGAATTGTCCTTTTTGCTGGAATAATTGTTGTCCCTCAGTAGGATTTAATCCTTTTAATGGGAGCGATCGCACTTCTGTTCTGTCTCCTTCTAACGGTACAATTTCTCTGGGTTTTTCTCTAGAAGTGAACAGAAGGCAACTAATATGGCGTACTTCGCCAACGCGCTTGAGTAATTGACCATATCCCTCGTACCCAGGACGACATTGCCCTGCTTGACCACCAGCGAGAATTGTCTCTACATTGTCTAAAATCAGCAGACAACGGTTTGTTTGCAAACATTCCATCAGCTTTGCTAGTTTGCCATCAAAGCTTTCGGGTATTACCATCTCCTTTTGCAACCCCGACAGCAAAGATTGCAGGATGTTGGTGATTTGCTCCTCTACTGGCGGTGCATTTTGCAGGCTGCGCCACACCACTACCTCAAATTCATCTTGAATTTCCCGTCCCAACTTCACAGCTAAAGTGCTTTTGCCAATACCGCCAATTCCTATGAGTCCAACTAAACGACACCGTTCTTCTAATATCCACTGTCGTAGCTGCAATAATTCTTCACGGCGGCCAAAAAACACAGATACATCCGGTGCTTCTGCCCAATCATACTGCGGGTTTGCTTGCCGAGTTTCTATTTCCTCTAAGGTCGAGGTCGGCCTGGTATAATCGCTTTGAGATAACTCCAACCCAAAGGCTGCGAAAGCAAACTGCAAGGAACTTTTATCTACAGGTTCCAAGCGTGCCAAAATTCTAGATATAGTGTGTAGAGCTAAACGAGTGCGATCGCTCAGTTCTTCTAATGAAAAGCTATCTCCACCATTCTCATCAAATTCAACTTGAGTTTTGGCAGCTTGAAATTTATCCCAGCCTTTTCGGGTAAGGATTACACCACGCCTGCGTCTGCTTGCTTGTTTCATCAACGTCACCTAAAACTGAATAGATGCATCTCCATTGAGTCAATTCTCAAAGGACAATAGAAGGATTGGTTGGGGAACAGCACTTCAAGCTTGACGAATTAAATCAGATATGGAATAATGCAACATATTTTATTTAACTCGAACGGCATCTCCAAAAAATGCCGATATTTCTGTATAACTGACTTTCAAAAAGCGATATCGCTCTGTGGAAAAATCAGCTATTTTTAACGATATATCAGGTTTTTATACGGTTATCACAGATAATAAGGCAAAATTAAGTATCTGTAAACGAGCATGTCAAGATATCCAAGCTGCTTGCAGAAAGTTAACAAACCAATCTTTCACCTTGCGGGTGGCGCGACAGTCGTCTTCGTTGTAAAGTTGGATATTTTCTAGTAAGGTGCGATCGCCTGTTGCTAACCACTGGTCATACCAGTAAATACACTTAGCACCACTGGCTTCTTTATTACGCCACTCAAACCCCAACCAACGAGCGATCGCTTTCAGGGCATAACTTTCTATGGGCAATGCTACACTTTGGGTTAATTGTTCATAGACATCGACAAACCGATTCAGTACAGGTTGCACTGAGGAGTTAGGAGTGCGGTAAAGTTTCGCCAAGCGTTTAACTGTATCAAATTCGTAGACGCAAAAATGATAAATTGGTGCTTTGGGATATTGCCAAACTAAGTTAAGAAATTGCTGCCAAATTAATTCTTGTTCTTCTGGTCTTTCTGCCAAAAATGAATAAAACTCTTCTGTATTCGCTTCTTTATTAACAACCAAAACCCCCAAAAGATAATTTAAATCTAGGTCTGGCTGTGCTTCGATATCGAAGTATAGCTCAATGGGTGCTGTAAATGTAATATTTGCTATTGGTAGCGGGTTGGGTAAAATCAAAGGTCGTCCTGACAATGCAGACTGCGCTTGTACTACCAACTTCGGTGCTACTTCATTATCGAATCCAACTAAGTTTTCTAAGGCGCTGGGATGAGTATTGGCAAGAGATTCTACTGTGGTAATGGAGAGAGTTTGCAGTTGATCGTAGCGCAGGGGTGTAACGCCTGGTAACAAAGAGAGATGTTTTTGCGATTGAGCGATCGCATAACATTGACTATACCAATGGCAAAGACTACACTTCTGACGTGAAATAAAAACTTCTGGTGGTTCTGATGACTCTAAAACTTGAATAAACTCCTGGAGAATCTGCTGCATTTGTGGTGTCCATTTAGCTAGATCCACTGGATAATCAAAGTTTTTGGTACGCAATATTAACCAAGCAGTTTCGGGTGCAACTTCCTGTACTGTTGCTAATACTTGGGCGTGAAATGCAATATTAACTTGATATTCCTGCTTGGGACGCTTACCCATTTCCATATTCGCAGGAATATACATCCAATCGCCAAAGCGAGATTTGCCTGGCTGTTTTACCAGTAAATCTGGACGACTGAGGAGAGTATATCCTTCATAGTGAGGCGATAAAGGAATATTCTCGCTTGTTGGTTGTGCCAACTCGTTGTGGTTGACTAATAGTACTCCTTGATGGATGTACTCAACTCCACGCTGCATCAATTCTAAAGTCGCTGCATGGGCCTTTTCCCAGTTGCCATATGGATAATCTGGCTTGTGATAGGTAAAATGCGCCAAAATACCGCGTCGATAAGCGCTTTTGTCTTGTTGCAATTTGAGTAATAATTCATTGGGCACATCTCGTTGACTGTACTCACCGTGAATATCTAAAAAAGGTCGGCGCTTACAGCGTTGGTATTGCAGTAGGAGTTCAGCATTAATTAACATTCCTTTAAGCTAACAAGAATTAGCGTTTTCTGGGAATAATCCGGATAAATAAAGATGGGGGGGTGGGGGAATGAGGG
>NZ_JAECZC010000064.1:0-12379 GCF_016056305.1 Amazonocrinis nigriterrae CENA67
CTCATCCCCCTCATCCCCCCATCTCCCCACGCCATCCCCTAACCAAGAAAATCGCTCGGCTGACCAGAGAACATCTAACAGGATGGTTAATGGCGCAAGGGTAAACAATGCCCAGAAAACTGCGGTGGAAATAAAGAAATAATTCCTCAGAATAAAAGTCAAAATGGCGATGCACACTGCCCAAATTACACGCGCAATTCGAGCGTTGGGAATTGACCGGGGATCGGTGATCATGAATAAGGCAAACAGCAGCAAAGAACCGCTCATCAACCGATGCCAGTAAACATCCCAAGTCCAACCCAGCCACAGATTACGAATTGCTTCTAGCAACGAATACGCACCCAAAAAAGCTGCTGTGGTATCCCAGCGACCAATGCGTTGCAAAATCATGCCGCCAGTGCCAGCAAATAACAGCCCATACCACCATTGTTCGCCCCATTGTCCTGGGGAAACCCAAGCATCGGGCGCTAGCAATAAGGCACAAATAATGCCAAAATTGGCAGGATTGAAAAAATGCTTTTTACCGACTTGGAAAAGGAATTTACTAGCGATCGCACTTGTCGCTGCTAAAGCCATTGTCAGCCAGTGGTCAGCTCGCAAAAGCAAGCTGAGTCCCAATGAAGTAATCAAAGCACTACGAAGATTCCTTATATATGCTGTATCATTTGTTTTTTGTTCTTGAGCATTAACTAATGACCAATGACTAATGACAAATGACAGTATCCATTGTGTTGCTAGACAAGTGGCGATCGCTACTCCAATCAACTCTGGTCGTAGCGTCCAGTCCCTTGTTGCAATTCCCAAGACCAGAAATAAGCCCAAAAACAGAATTTGATAATCTCGTATATCTTTAAGCAACATTACCCTTTCATTCAGGGATTACCCGTAGATTTTTCATCAATCTAAACGAGTACAAGCTTAAATCACATCGTTGTTACAGATTTTGTTACAAAATTGGTTAGCAGAGGAGAGTGAGGAGATGAAGGAAATAATTCTTGACTCCTGACAACTCATCACTGACTTCTGTAAATTTTTATATATTTATGAATAATTGAGTAAATCAACAGAGAATTTATGGTATTTTTTTACCATTTAAAAAAATTGCATATATAGTCGGCGCAAGTCTAATTTGTCCTAATAACAGCGGTATCAACTGCCTTGAGCTAAAGATTTATCAGTCAAACAAGCTCAGGTCTTATGTATTACTCTAAATCAAGTGATGGCATATTATGCAAAAGCCAAAAGACTCTCTTAGTCAGCAGTTAGAATCTGCTCGTTCTGAAATTCTTAATTCTTACCTTACAGCAATTGAAGATAGTTTTCGAGAAAATCGTCCCCAACTCAAACTCATCAATTATGGTACAGGGTCAGGAAAGACTCACCAATTGTTTCAAGCAATATATCAAACTATTGAAGAACATCCAGATCAGCAAATAATTGGCATATATATTGCCCCGTTAAGAGAACATTTATCTGTTCCAAGTTCACTTGAAAGCCAATATCCAGATATTCCCGTCTATAAACTGAATTCATTAGAAATGAAAACGACGGAGGAAAATATCAAATTCTATAAACAATGGATACCTTCAATTCTCAAAAATAAAAGTTTTTGGAAGAATATATCAAAAGCATATACTCATGAAAAAATTCAAGAAAATCAACAAAAACTAGACAAAGTAAAAAATGTCATTAGTCGCCTAGAGTTTATTCAAAAAACAGACTTTGGAAACGAGGAATTTAATAGTTCTGAGACTACAAAAGCAATACGAGAATTGAATAACTTAGTTGAAAGTTTTTTAGAATTTATCATTAATTGTAAACTTGCTCAAGAAAGTTGGCCAATTGAATGTTTAAAGTTGATAAAAATATTCTTCCCACTTTATCTCCTGCAAGATAAATCTGGTATTGTGATGCTCACCTATGATAAATTTGAAACACGTATTCCTTACTTTATCCATAATAGTAAAAAATGGGTAAAGAAAAGTAGCTATCTTGATAAATACGTTATTCAAGAGACAAACGACTCCAAAAGGTTTATCCTTGCCTTTGATGAGCAAGAAGATGGCTATGAAATTATACTAGATGAGAAGATTGATATCATCTCACCTCAAAAGCTGGCAATTAATAATGCACTGTCATCTATTAATAGAGAATTTTCTATTCTTTTTTCTATTCAAAGTGATGAAAACAGAAAATTTCTGAATTTTATTGAAAAAAATAAGGGAGTTTTGTACGAATTTCAAGAACATTTTGAAAAAAACAAAGCTATTGAAGAAGAACTGCAACAATTTGCCCCTATATATCGAAGACTGACCTATGAAGAAGGAAATTCTATTAATTTTTTAGAAAAGGTAGTAGCGATTAAAAAAGGTCTTGGTGAATCAATAGAGGAAATTATTAATATTTTCGATATTTATGATGAAGAAAATCCTATTTTATTGAATTTTGAAATTTTGTCCAGAGTTTTTTCAAAATTCGAGAATAATAGAAGTTTATTAATCCCTCAGACGCTTTACAACCAAATTAGTGATGAGTTAATGAACATTTTTTCATACAATAACCTATATATCTACAATATTGAACCTCTAAAAAAATTATTTTTAGCCAAAGCTTCTGGTGGCCATGTTCAGATAACTAAGGAAGAAGTTTCAGATAACACCTCTGTAGCAGAATTAATTTATGCCATTCTAGCTGTTAGACCACAAATTAAAAACATTGAAGATTTTCTAGCTAATGTTCTAGATGCTGAAGATTCTCAATCTCGTTCTTTAGATATATGGTCAAAACAGATAGCTAGAGTTCAAAAGGCAAGTGAAGAAATCATAGCGCAAAATCAACCACTCAAGTACTTAAATCGTACTTATGTCTATGAAAGCTATAAGTCTATCATAAATATCAAAGAAATTTCTCGTTATCAAGATTCTAAAAATAACCTTATTGATCACCTACTTAGAGAAGTTTCTATTGGTAGCACTGCTATATTGACTTCACCTGAATACAAAATAAAATCCATGCTAGTGAATAATAGTAATGTGATTTTTATTATTTCAGCAACAGGGGGAATATTTGGTGATTTAAGTACAAGTTATGACATGCGTTATTTAGAAGATAATTTGCGTGATGAATCTGGTCAAAGTTCTTTTAAAAGAATGATTGAGGAAGAAGTTTTACTTTGTGAAGAAATTAGAAATGAGCGTGAAGCTAAACGACAGATTACAGTAAATTTTTTCAACACAAATTTATCCTCTTTCGCAAACTACAAAACTCAAGAAGTTGTACAACAATTTGAAAAAAAGATTTTAAAAGAATTTATAGGCAGTGACGATAATTGGCTAAGTAATTACAAAATACAGGAATTAAACAATTTTACTCGTTTATTGTTTTATCTTTTTGAAGATGACTCAATTCAAGAAACAATAGCTTTTACTCAAACTCTACGCTGGATTAAAAAATTGCTCGATTATTGGAAAGCGCTTCATCATGCTAATTTTGTATTTGAGGCATCATCGGATCATTCAAATATATATTATGTCAAGATGAACCATAAAAAATATCATAGTAATATTCGTATTAAACTCATTTTATATGAAGCATCCTTTAATAAAAATTACTACGATAAAACAACCCAAAAAACATATCTGGATGAGCTTGTTGAAGAAAAAGATCAGAAAATTTTCTTTATATCGGCTTATCAGTCAGCTGCAAAAGGATTAAATCCTATTATCAAAAACCCCAACGGTGATGAAAAGGATTTTGACTCTTTGGCTTTGTTAATGGACAGTTACTATACAGTAATGAAACCATCACTTAAAAAATCAGTAAATTCTGAAAAATCTACTACACGTTATCATTTCGCTTTAATGAAAAGTATTGTACATTTGGGTGACTCTAATCTTGAAATCAAAGATTTTAACAAGTACCTGAGTCAACCGGAAGCTGGAGTGTTTCAAGATCAGCAACACCAAATTTTATTAGGTAAACAAATTTTGCAAGCTATTGGTAGATCTGAGAGACGTGATTTCCCAAACCAAGTTGTAAAAATTTTCATTAATGAAGAAACCCGAAAAAATCTAGTAAATTTTTACAGATATTTAGAGCGAGAAGAGCCAAACGAAATTCGTAAATTTTCCGTTAATAACCACAAAGTTTACTTGAGTGTTCAAGAAGAAGAGAAGAAACGGGGTATTACTGATTATGAAGAGCATGTCTATGATGAAAATGATGCTTTTATGGCTTTCCAAGAGTTTAGAGAAAAAATGTTAGATGAAATTGAGAAATTTCACCACAATCAAAATACCTTTGACATTACAAAAGCATGGGATGCATTACGCGATCCAATTGTTTTTAAAGAGCCAGACAGCTATCTCAAAAAGTTACGAGACTCAGGGCTATTTCCAGATGAATTTATTGAGTCATTATTCTACCATAAATCACAACAGCCTGAATTTACGCCATACTTAGCTTCATCTGAAGAATACGGTAAGAAGTTTCAAATTATCAGCGATAGCATCAATGGTGAAAAAATCTATCTCTACGAGAAGCGATTATATCCTGAATATTTAAAAACAAATGTTCGAGGCTATGACTTGGAAGGTAATGAAATTAGCTCATTAAATTCTTCGACTGATTCAATTTACAAACTATACAACGATTTGATTCCACAACCTGATATTTTCAATACTTATATTCCCCGTCCGCATTTCTTTTACGATGTCTTGTATCCATCACTAACTGAAAATTTTACAGAACGTTGGATTGAAGATGAAATTTTTAAAGGTAAAGATTGGAAAGTTATAAAAAACTTTTATGGCTTTGAACGATTGCTAGATTTCAAAAAATATAACAAACTATATGAGCGGTTTGATTTGTATTATATTAAGGAGAATACGTTATTTTGTATTGATGTTAAAGCATGGAGTGTAGCTTCAGGAAATCGCCTTTCAAAACAGACATTAGAAAAAACCCAAAACAAGCTGAATGCCATTATTGTAGATTATCCAGAATTTAGTAATGTAAGAGGCTTACTTCTAAATTTGCACGCATCTCAAGAAAAAAATCAGCAACACTCAGCTACACTATGTTCTGGAAATTTGATTTATTTTGATGAACATAATTCTCCAGTTGAATCAAAGATATTGAGAGATTTTTTATTCCAAAAGGTGAAATAAAATGAAAGATAAAATAACTAAAGAATTATCAGTTCAATCACGAACAAATCAGCTACAGATATTAGACACTCCGGAAGAAGTTGCTGAAAAACTTTTTCGATATCTTTTTAATGAGAACAAAGGAATTGGGCATTTTTCTCTTCAATATCAGCCTGCTCAAGACAAAGATAATGAAGATGAGGATTCACAAGCCAATTTTTATAAGAAACGGCATAAATTTATTAAAACTCAGATTCAAGAACGACTTTCTGCATCTGGAGAAACACAGAAATATTCAGACATTTATTACTTCCTTTGTTATGCTAATGGTCAAACCCATGTTCTCTTTATATCTAACAATAAAAACCATTCTGGATGGAAACAGTTTTTTAAGGACAATAAAGAAAGAATTTTTAATTTAGTTTTTAAATTTTATATTCTTTCTCAAAGCTTATCGCTTGAAACAGTGAATGGTTTTGAAGAATTGCTCTTAGTACATTCTCAAAAGCTCACCAAATCGAAAGATGCTCTTCGGGTGTGGGGTCAGAATTTATTAATCAAATACAATAAACATAATGTACTATCATTAACTCTATCCCGAAAAAGCCGACTATTCTTTCCAAAAGATCAGTACAGTACCGTAGATACTGACAGTTTAGGAGAGGTGGTAGTTTATAAAGATAAGGAATACTACTTTGAACGTGACCTTGATGCTCGTCGAAAAAATGATATTAATTTTATGCAATTTGATAAAGATCACAAAAATTATGAAAAATTCCAAAAGACTCAGCTTTATCATTATCAAAACCTTATGACACAGCTTGAGGCTTTTTTAACTAAGTGTGGTATTCTCTTTAAACCCCTTCATTTTCAGGCTGATCATTACTTAGAAAACCCTTTCATCAAAAACATAGAGTCTGTAGAATCATTAGAGATTATTAATAATACTGGAAATGATTTTAATGAAAGTGATCAAAAATTCCTGAAAAATTTCTTGAAACATCAAGGGGTATCAATTCTCACATTCTATAATTATGGAAAAACCGTTAGCACTTATGAAAAAATAGAAATTGAAGGTGAAGATGATACTTGCTGGAGAATTACTGAAGTTGTTCCCTGGTCAGATATTAAATTGGATAAAGAGAAAAACTATTTAGTTATCAATAAAGTTTTGGAAGAAGAAGCAGGTTCAATGGCTTACCAGAGAAATGATGGTTTCTGGTATCCGTCAACCAAAATAGATAATAAAGATAAAGTTGATTTATATTCACAGTTAAAGAGAAGATTTAACTATTTAAAGACAGGAGAGTTTTTTAGCACACAGGGGATAAATGTATCAGAATTTAGGGCTATCGGAGATGGAAAGTCTGCTTCATCAGTATTAGTTATCAATACAGATATCAAAAAAATTGATCAAGATATTCTGCGCTTGGATACACAAGATTTTACGGGTGGGGAATACTTAGACGTAGAGGGTTATATATCTTACTATTTAAGAGGACAAGAAGATAGTGAAAAGTGGAAAAAATTCTGTGAGAATTACAAGATAAAGATTTCACCAGAATTTCAGAAAGTTTTGATTGAACTAGGAATTAAAAACTGGATCAGGCAAAGTCTTGAAAATCCTGGTTTTGGCTTGCCAATTATTCCTCAATCATTTACTGAAAAACAATTTTTTACTATATATGTGCGTAGCCCCCGAAAAAAAGAAGCTAAAGCAGTAGCAGTAGAATTCTTATATAAAGATGGTTACATATATATCAAAAATATAATGCGTGACATGAAAGAAATCGAAAATAAATTTCGATTTTTAAGAAGGCAAAAAAATAAGCCAGAAAAATTAATTGATGACCAACAATATTTTGTAGATGAATCGGAGCAGTTATATATTAGTTGTTATACAGATGATATGTATACACCAATTTTAATTGGACGGAATGGTATTATTGAAGACATGGGAAATGAAACACTAATAATTAACCGACAAATTCTAGGAGACAATAGTAGCAGATTATTACCTGTAGTGTCGTATTATAATGTTGATATTAAACCCATTAACAGAATCCAAAATATGATATGTTTGGACTTACAGAAAGAAACATTTATTCAATATTATATTCCACCTGCAAAAAGTATTGAGGCTTCTATTAAGAGAGGATTTAGAGTTTATCATTTGATTGGAAAGAAATATTCAGACCATTCTATCTTGACATTTGAAATTATCGAGCATCCCATCACAGCTTTACATTTCAGTACACTAACTCAAAATGTTTTAAAGATTAGTGATAATAGCCAATCATCCTTGCTTCAAAAAGTGGCAAAGGTCTTAATTGAAAATTGAAAAACAGGCTTAAGGACTAAAATAATAATCTTGCCTCCTGACAACTAACAACTAACAACTAACTTTTATGGCTCCAATAACTTCAAATCGTTTAAACTACAAAGCAAACGTGGCTTGTCTGGGTCTGTCAAATCTAGCTTGTCCCAAGGTACTCTATAACTACCGTGGATTTTATACGCTCCGAGTAAATGTAAAATTTTTAACCCAATTGTCCAAGCGGATAGTCTTTCTAACGTAGCAGCATAGCCGATCAGGTATTCTGTAACTATCCATTCTCTACCTTGCTGTTCGGCTCTAACTTCCTCAATGCGTCCGATCGCTTTACCTGTTAAGTCTAATACTGATTTACCTAGCAGTAGTTCTAAATGAACCTCACGAGTTGTCATTATCTCCCTCCGGGTATTTTTGTGATAATGCGATCGCGCAGCCATTTTTCGTAAGCCAAGGCTGATGTTGCTTCAGCGTCAACATCGACTTCTACATCAATACCCACATCCCGTACTTTCGACCAGGAAATTCTCAACGGTTGACTTTGTTTCGCACCCCATTTACTTAATATTGCTGCAACCCAGTTTGCCCAACGTGGATTTAGTCGTTTAGCAAGGGTTGTCATTCCCACTTCAATATAAGCAAGTCGTGGTGGTTCCCCATTGCGTAACTCCATCACAATGCCATCGACTTTACCCATTTTGCGCTGATTGCGGTCAACTAATTGGTTATCAAGAACATCTCTCATCATGTCCATTTTTATAACTTTTTCTTACTTTTTCGTTAATAGATTAAACTCGCCAACAAATTAAATCCAAAATCCAAAATCCAAAATCCAAAATCAATTCACCCTGCAATAATCTCCAGAGGAATAGCAATAATTGCCAACACAAAAGCCAGCACAATAGTAAATATTACAATACTATTACTTATCCAACCGTTAGTATACTTACCAACATATAATTTATCGTTCATTAAAACTAAAAATGGCACAACTACAGGCGGCAAAATCACTGCTGTAATCGCCATTGAAAACAATGTCAATTGCAAAGGGTCTACACCAAATACTATTAGTAATGAGGAAAGAAAGACAAACACGGTGTAAACTAAACTAAAGCGTGCGGCATCTTTTGGTTTCAGATTTTCGCCCCAATTCCAACCAAAAGCCTGAGCCACAATATAGGCAGTATCGAGACTTACTTCCAGTGCTGCACCAAAGCAAGCAATACCTAACGATGCAGCAAATAGTACAAAGCCCCAGTAACCAAAAGGTTTTGTCAACATTAATGCTGCTTGTTCGTAGCTATCTACCTGGATACCTTGAGGTTTAAGTACCAATGCTGACACAATTAGCACTCCTAACGAGACGATACTACCAAAGCCCATTCCCAAACTAGCGACGGCACGATTTACCCCAATATAGCCTTCATCCCATTTATCTTCTACTGCACCAGATGAGTAGAAATAAAAGAGATAGGGACTAATCAATGCTCCCAGAATACCAACTCCTAGAAATAAATAATGTGTTGTATCTTCTTTAGGGAGAGTAGGTAACAAACCAGTACCAATTTGTGTTAGTGATGGATGCAGTTTAAAGGTAGCAACAACAAATACTAGTGTGATTAATCCCAATACAGAGATACCATTTTCAATGATGCCAAATGTTCCTTTCCAAAGTAGTATCCAAATGGCAAAAGCAACAGGTAAAGCATACCACTGAAAACTAATACCTGTTAACAGTTGCAGGGCAATACAAACACCTCCAATTTCAGCTGCTAAAACGAGATAATCGACGGCAATTTCTGCAAGTAGTGGAATAATATAAAAGTTAAACCCGAATCGTTCTCGCACCGCAGCTGCTAATGTATGTTTGCTTACAGCTGCTAAGCGTCCAGACATTTCCACTAAAGCAATTACACAAATTGTTCCTAGGACGATCGCCCAAATGAGTTGGAAACCAAAGGTAGAACCAGCCTCAGCAGCAGTAGCGATCGCACCTACATCAAGAAAGCCGCCAATACTAGTAACAATACCAAGGGCAATTTCAAAGATTTTTTTCATGGGTTTGCTGTTTTGTTCTGAATATATTTAGCGATCGCTCTTGTGCTGCTAACTCTCTAAGTTGTTGACGCACCGCCGAACGATTTTTTTGTGCAATTGCTCTTGACATTTCTTCTGTTTTACTTGCTAACTGTATAATACCAGCAATCACTACTGATTTATCAGTCTGAATTGAATCTGGAAATATCTGAATTTGTTCTATCTTTTTTGTTTCTTTTTGCAGTTCATCATGAGCTTTTTTCAATGTCTGTTTAGCATATTTACTTGGCACATCACCGCGTACCCATGCATCACCAACCATATTGGCTGTTTCTGCCCATGAAAATACATTTTGTATTTCTTTACTTATCTCATCTGCTGTTGTCTTGGTATTGCAAGAAGTTAACAATATTAAAATTAATAAATAATTTATTTTGAATATAAATTTACCAAACCCTGGCATTTCTAGACACCCCATAGCAGACACTATATTTTTATTTTTGCCATTACTTTGGTAAATATGTATATCTCTCTAACGAAAGATTTTATCCAAAATTTATTTCAATTAATAATTTTTAATCTTCAAAAGAAGCTTATTAGAGGTTACTTGTTAAGTAAAAATACAATTCTTGTGGAAGAGCCAATGCGCTCTTTAACTCTACGATAACCATCAGTTTGCAGTACAAACTTAGTTGAATGTTAATTAAATATATAGGAATTAGGTTTTACTTTGAATGAAATTAGACAGAATTATTATGTTAGCAATAAAAAGGGGAAAGCATATACTTAATCTTTTCCCCAAAGTTCTATAATCCTATGTGATTTGTCAAAAATAGTTTTTAATCGAACCGCCTTACCTTCTCCTTCTAAAATACAAGGGTGTGTTATTGGAGAGAGTACGACACCACAAATCTCTGGCAGTGCATAAGTCTTGGCTTCGTCCATAGCATAACGCCACTTGCTACAATGCGTCGGCACTTCTGCGGCTGTCGGCGAAGCGCGATAGCGCAGTGGCTCCCCTACCAGACTCAAATCTTTTGTAGTAAGGCTTTCTTGACTTATGTGTACACGCTAGTATAGGGGTACGGAATGCAGGAGAGCGGAAGGATTCGAGGGTGTCGCGACTAGCGTCGAAGAGCAGTCTTGAGATTGCAATTGGCAAAAAGCAGAGCCACTCCGCAAAAGGCGACGCTTTACGCTAGGTGCGGGGCTGTAAGAACGAGCGATTTTCAAAAATGATTTAGAATTTCTATGGTAGCTCTTGTAAATATCAACTATAGCCAAATCGTATTCACCGAGAAACTACTTTAGACATCTACAAGTATTGAAAGTTGCTGGTATGCTAATTCAGCTTTGAAAATTGTTGTTAAATATACAGAAGCTTTACCTGGCTCCTCAGAGGTTGTTTCAAAAGTATCAATAATTTTGATTTTAGGCAAAATCTGGGTAAAATCACACTCAAACAAAGCTGAGAATATCAGATTTTTCGTTTTACTTTACTCCCCAACGCCACTTCAGCGACTGTCGAGGAACCTACCCAACCCAGTAGCTTCTTACCATTTCTTACTCTCCCAAAGCCAGGATTTAATTATTCAAAAGGACTTTTTAAACATCCTAAGAGACAAACTCATGCCTGCGGTAGCTTTAACTATATAAATATAAGTTTTGGCTACTGAAAAAGTTTGAGTTATTACTTGTTAAATTTTGGCACTATTATTATAGCATAATTGTTTATATTTACACTAAAAATTGCTGATGTGTATGTCAGCCCAGACGCAACAAATTCGTGTAACTAAAGTCTTATATACTAGATTTTGCTTTGCTCAATTTGAGGTTTTTGTCAATTATGATACTATAAACCATCAATTTTTAGATGAAATACTTGGATATCCAAAGTTCTTTAGGTTTAGTAACAACTAGATCCAGTATTATCAGAAAACTGCAAACTGCATGTGGTGTCAGAAAAAAGAGGGGAGTGGAGACATGGATTTACGTAGCGATGCATTGCAAATCCTCAAAGCAACAAGCCGAACTTTTTATATTCCAATTAGTATATTGCCGCCAGGATTGCAAGAAGCAGTAGCTTCTGCATACCTGTGTATGCGTGCCATTGATGAAATTGAAGATCATCCAGAACTGGATAATCCCACTAAGGCAAAACTGTTACGAATGATTAGCTTGACATTACAGGCAGGCGTTGATGGGTTTCCAGTCGATGCTTTCTCGGCAGGCTTTAGCGGCTACGAGAATTCCTTAGAAGAAGTCACCGTGAGGGTGAGAGAATGGTCGATACTAGCACCTGAGGCGATCGCACCTCGGATTTGGGATGCTACTGCTGCGATGGCAGAACGTATGGCTTACTGGGCAGAAAGAAACTGGAAAATTGATACAGAGTCAGATTTAGATCGTTATACCTTTGGAGTTGCAGGTGCAGTTGGTTTATTACTCTCGGATTTATGGACTTGGTACGACGGAACGCAGACTAACCGCACTCAAGCAATTGGATTTGGCCGTGGTCTACAAGCGGTTAACATCCTGCGTAACCACATTGAAGATTTGGGACGTGGGGTAGACTTCTTTCCTGAAGGATGGAGTGTAGCAAATCTACATGAGTATGCACATCGTAATTTACTGCTAGCAGATGCTTATACAAAATCTCTTCCTGCTGGCCCTGCTTTAGACTTTTGCCGCATTCCGTTAACCTTGGCTCATGGTACTCTTGACGCTCTGGCTAATGGTAGAGAAAAACTTAGCCGCAATGAAGTAATTGCACTGATCCAACAGTTTATCAGTATCAACGCCAAAGCCAGCTAATGATTTAGGGAGTGGGGAGTGGGGAGTAGGGAGTAGGGGGGGATGAGGG
>NZ_JAECZC010000064.1:12467-37910 GCF_016056305.1 Amazonocrinis nigriterrae CENA67
GTAGGGGGGGATGAGGGGGATGAGGGAGATGAGGGAGATGAGGGGGAGAATAACTAAACCCATTCCCAATTCCCAATTCCCAATTTCCAATTCCCAATTTCCAATTCCCAATTTTTTATATTTTTGTAGATTAACTAAAAAAATGAGTGTGGGAGAGATATCAGTGAAGAAAACCCTGTTCCTCAATCCTCCTTCTTTTGATGGATTTGATGGTGGTGCCGGTTCACGATACCAAGCCAAGCGCGAAATCACTTCTTTTTGGTATCCTACATGGTTGGCGCAACCTGCGGCACTTGTACCAGGTAGCAAGCTTGTAGATGCTCCACCACATGGTCAAACTGTGGAGGATGTGCTGAAAATCGCCAAAGACTACGAACTGATTATCATGCACACCAGTACACCTTCATTGACTAATGATGTCAAGTGTGCTGAGGCAATAAAAGCTACAAATCCCAATGTACAAATAGGTTTCGTTGGGGCACATGTAGCTGTCTTACCAGAAGAGACGCTACGAGATCACCCAGTCATCGACTTTGTATGTCGCAATGAATTTGACTATACCTGCAAGGAACTAGCCGAAGGTAAATCTTGGTCAGAAATTAAGGGTTTGAGCTACCGTGACCAGAACTCTAACATCCAGCACAATGAAGAGCGACCATTAATCCATGATTGGGATGCTATGCCCAGCGTCTTACCAGTTTATGGACGTGACCTAGACATTAGAAAATATTTCATTGGCTACTTGCTGCATCCGTACATTTCCTTTTACACTGGGCGTGGTTGTCCGGCAAAATGTACCTTTTGCCTCTGGCCGCAGACAATTGGCGGTCACCTCTACCGCCATAAAAGCCCCGAAGCTGTGGGACGCGAAATGGAAGAAGCCAAAGCCATCTTTGGCGACAAGGTAAGGGAATATATGTTTGATGATGACACCTTTACCATTGATAAACATCGAGCGATCGCCATTAGCGAACACATGAAGCGGCTCAAGCTGACCTGGAGTTGCAACGCCCGCGCTAACTTAGACTACGATACTCTCAAACAACTCCGTGACAATGGTCTGCGATTATTGCTAGTCGGTTTTGAATCTGGTAACCAAAATATTCTCAACGGCATTAAGAAAGGCATCAAGCTAGAAGTGGCGCGGGAATTTATGAAAAACTGTCACAAACTTGGCATTACCGTCCACGGTACCTTTATTATTGGACTGCCAATTGAAACCAGAGAAACTGTCGAAGAAACAATTCGCTTTGCCTGCGAACTCAGTCCCCATACCATTCAAGTTTCCATCGCCGCACCTTATCCTGGCACAGAACTTTATGAACAAGCCAAAGCCAACGGCTGGTTTAGCGACCAAGCTTTAGTTGCTAACTCCGGCATTCAAACCTCCACACTGCAATATCCTACTCTTTCCAGTGCGGAAATTGAAGATGCCGTTGAGCGCATGTACCGTAAATTTTACTTCCGTCCCCAAGCGATCGCACCAATCGTCAAGGAAATGTTAACTGACCGACAAATGTTAGTACGTCGCCTGCGCGAAGGTGCCGAATTTTTCTCCTACCTGAGAGAACGCCGTACTCAAGCTGCGACACACACGTAATAGGGAATAGGGAGTGGGGAGTAGGGAGTAGGGGAGATGAGGGGGATGAGGGTTGAAGTTGATGACTGTGTTCCTGTACCCAAAGGAGCAGGGGAGCAGGGGGAGATGAGGGGGATGAGGAGGATGAGGGGGAGAATAACTAAACCCATTCCCAATTCCCAATTCCCAATTCCAATTCCCAATTCCCAATTCCCAATTCCCCATGCCCAATTCCCAATTCCCAATTCCCAATTCCCCATGCCCAATTCCCCATGCCCAATTCCCATCGTTTTGTCATTATTAATGGTGATGATTTCGGCTTTTCTCGTGGCGTGAATCAAGCGATTATTCAAGCACATGAGCAAGGTGTGCTGACTAGCACCAGCTTGATGGTAACTGGTGATGCCGCAGATGAAGCGATCGCTTTAGCACGTACTCACTCAAATTTGGCTGTCGGTCTGCACTTAGTATTGGTATGCGGTCGGGCTGTTTTACCACCCTCTCAAATTCCCCACTTGGTTGATTCAATGGGGAACTTTTCAAATAGCCCTCTGCAAGCAGGGTTGCATTATCAATTCCATGCCGCCGCCCGTGAAGAACTCCGCCAAGAAATTCGAGGTCAATTGGAAAAATTCCGTGAATCTGGGTTACCTCTTTCCCATGTCGACGGACATCTACATTTACACACTCACCCAGTAGTACTACGTATCTTGGTGGAGTTAGCACAAGAGTTTAAAATTCGAGTTATCCGTCTACCATCTGAAGAACTGGGTATTAACCTCAAGCTCGACCGTCGCAGTTTATTCACCAAGTTAGTCTGGGCTGGAGTATTCGGTAGATTGCGGCGCTATGGTGAGGATTTGCTAACATCTAAAGGTATTGGGTTTGCTAACAGAGTCTACGGCTTGCTACAAACCGGCTCTATGACTGAGGAATATTTGCTAGGTCTGATACCCCAGATTCAAGCAGATTTAGTAGAGATCTATTCCCATCCCGCAGTCCTTAATCACGGGGAACCGCTCAATGGCCCATTGGGTGCGGGTCAAGCGGAACTTGCTGCCCTATTAAGCAAGCAAGTCCGTGAAGTATTGATTGCTAACAATTTTGAATTAACTAACTATAGCAAAGTGCTGAGTGCTGAGTGCTGAGGAGCCAGTGCGTTCGGTCGCCAGACTTGAAGCATCTGGCGTTGCTGAGTGAAAATCCAGTTTCTCCTTACGAATTACGAATTACGAATTACGAATTAGTGGCTATGTCCATGATTAAAACAACTAAGATTTATGACCAAAATTCTATAAAAATTAGAAGGCGAAAGGCACAAGGTAAAACTTTTTACTGGGTAAATTTGCTTTCGTACTTTCTGATAGCTTTGCTGTGCATCCTTGCTTCACCCGTGTTAGCAAAAGTTCCTAGTGCAATGAACTCCTCATACCATCAGGCAAATGCAACTATTGCTAATACTATCTCTGCCTCACCCTTAGAACAGGGAAAAGTATTATACGATGCTGGACGTTTTGCCGAAGCAGTGCAGATATTACAGCAGGCAGCACAGGAATACAAGCAAAAAGGGGATAATCTCAAACTCGCCATCACTCTCAGTAATTTATCTCTGGCTTACCAACAACTGGGTGCATGGACTGAAGCAAAGCAGGCAATTACAGAGAGCTTGAACTTGCTAAGGACAGGTGATCAAAATCAAAATTTACAAGTATTAGCAAAATCACTGGATATTCAAGGCCGTCTGCAACTAGCAATGGGGCAGACACAGGAGGCTTTAGAAACTTGGAAGCAGACAGCAGAAATTTACAAGCAAGCAAAAAATGACAGTGGCGTGGTGCGATCGCAGATAAATCTTGCACAGGCATGGCGAACGCAAGGATTTTACCCTCGTGCAGTCAAAATACTCACAGAAGTATATCAAAAGTTACAATCTCAACCAGACTCAATAGAAAAAGCAGTAGGATTGCGATCGCTTGGTGATGCTCTTCTAGCAGTGGGAGATGGGCAAAACTCCCTGGATGCTCTCAAACAAAGTTGGGAGATTGCTCAGCGTTTGCAATCAAACACAGAAATCGGGGCAAGTCTTTTCAGTCTAGGCAACCACGCTCGCGCACAGTATGAACAAAAACAAGCGATCGCTAAATATCGACAAACAACTCAAGTATCCCGTCAAGAATCAGACCCCAAGTACTGGCTGAGTGAGGCGATTAACTATTATCAACAAACAACTCAAGTATCCCCCTCGCCCCTAATAAAAGTCCAGTCCCAACTCAATCTTTTGAGTCTGTTCATCGAAGAGCAAAAATTTACAGAGGCTGAAGCTTCCATACCATTAATTGAATCCCAAGTCAAGCAACTGCCTAACAGCCGTGCTGCCATCTACGCCCAGATCAATTTTGCCCAGAGCCTGGTGAAACTCCAAAGTCGTGAGTCCCAACTGCCGAGTAGAAAATCTCTCTGGGAATTTAGCACTCAAGACTTAGGGCGATCGCTCGCCACCACCGTTGAACAATCCCGGAGTTTGGGGGATAAACGAGCAGAAGCTTATGCACTTTTGAGTTTGGGTAGTTTGTACCAGAAAAACCAGCAGTGGTCAGATGCAGAAAGTCTCACCCAGCAAGCATTAATCCTTGCTCAGACCAATAACGCACCAGACATTGCCTATCAATCGGAGTGGCAGTTAGGTAGGTTGAAACGGTCACAAAAAGATATCAAGGGAGCGATCGTAGCTTATGATGCGGCTGTAGAAACTCTCAAGTCTCTCCGTAGTGACTTGGTAGCTGACAAAAATCAGGATGTACAATTTAACTTCCGCGACAGTGTTGAACCTGTGTATCGAGAGTCAGTAGAGTTACTGTTGCAATCCCCAGAAGAAAAACTGGATGAAACAATTTTAGATAAAGCACGCCAGCGAATTGAAGCATTGCAGTTAGCAGAGTTAGATAACTTCTTCAGAGAAGCTTGCTTACAAGGTCAAAGTGTGACCCTCGATAAAGTAGTAGACCAAGATAATCCTACTGCTGCCATCCTTTACCCAATTATTCTCCCCGAACAACTCCAAGTAATTGTCAAAATTCCCAATAAACCCTTACGGCATTACAGTCAGAATATTTCCCAAGCATACGTAGACAAACGTGTTGCCGAATTACGAAAAACTCTTGTCAATCCTGCGGCTACCAACGCCTTTAAAACCCAATCGCAAGAAGTTTACCAATGGTTGCTCAAACCCATTGAATCAGAATTAGCGGCAAGTAAGGTAGATACCCTAGTGTTTGTACTAGATGGTAAGTTACGTAATTTACCAATGGCATCTCTTTACGATGGCAAGCAATACCTCGTAGAAAAATATGCGATCGCCTTGAGTGTCGGTTTACAATTACAAAAACCCAAACCTTTTGTACAAGAAAAACTGAGAGCATTAACTGCTGGTTTAACTAAGCCTCCTGTTGGTTTTTCTGATTATGCCCCCTTGCCTGCCATCAAGGATGAAATCAATCTGATTGCTAGCGCTGGAGTATCAACCACTAGTCTGCTAGATCAGCAGTTCACCCGCAAGGCTCTGGAAACAGAAGTGAATACCGCTCCATTTAATGTGGTACATCTGGCAACTCACGGAGAGTTTAGTTCTAGTGCTGAGAACACCTTTATTTTGGCTGCTGATGGCCCGATCAATGTCAAACGATTTGACAGTCTTCTGCGGAGTCGGGATGAAAATAGAGCCGAACCAGTAGAACTATTAGTGTTGAGTGCCTGTCAGACAGCTGCCGGAGACAACCGTGCAGCCCTCGGTCTAGCAGGAGCAGCAGTACGAGCCGGGGCACGCAGTACCCTGGCATCCCTGTGGCAAATTGACGATGAAGCAACAGCCTTGTTTGTTGGTGACTTCTATCGAGAACTGAACCGCGGCAAAATGACTAAAGCCGCAGCTGTGCGCCATGCTCAGTTAAAACTATTACAACATCCTAACTATCGAGCGCCCAGCTTTTGGTCTGCCTATGTATTAATTGGCAATTGGTTGTAATTAGGGAATGGGGAATTGGGAATTGGTAATTGGTAATTGGTAATTGGTAATTGGATTTTACTATTAGTCATCACATCTCACCCATTACCCATCACCCCATTCCTCATTCCCTAGTCCCTAACTTTGGAATACTTTTTCAGACTTTTTCCGACTTCGTGGCATAAATTTTGTGGATGCAGGCGTTAAATGTATATAGCAGCATTGATCACTGGGATGAAATTATGATTAACACCACCTACAAGCTAGACGATTCCGCAATCACCTTGCCAATTTCACAAGCAGCCCGTACTACAGCTCAGCAATTTGCCAGCCAACAACCTACTGCTGAAAAAGCACAGCAAGTTCAGATGAATACGCTAGCTGTATCGGTGGTAAATGACTACTTACAAATGATGGAAATACCTACCGACCTCAGAGCAAGTGACAGTTGGAATTCTGTCATGCGGCTAACTGCCAATGTAGCTGACTTGCAGATGCCTTCTGTTGGTCGTTTGGAGTGTCGTCCGGTGCGTTTGCACGAGCAGACATGCTTAGTTCCACCAGAAACTTGGGAAGAACGAGTGGGTTATGTGGTAGTACAAATTGATGAATCGCTACAAGAAGCAAAACTATTAGGGTTTATCAAAAATGTCACCACAGAAACATTGCCTTTGAGTCAATTGCAGCCACCAGAAGCATTAATTGATCGTTTAGGAGAACTGAGAACTTCTACTTTTGATACTTTGGTGAACTTAAGCCAGTGGTTTACCAATCAATGTCAGGCTGGCTGGCAAACAGTTGAATCTTTATTGAACTCGCTAGAAGCCAGACCTGCTTATGCCTTTCGCAGTGCGGTAACTTTTGAAGAAACATCATACAACCAAGCACAAACAATCACAAGACGAGCAAAACTAATTGATTTGGGTATCAAGATAGCTGATCAACCCGTGATGTTGGTTGTGGAAATCAGCCCTGAAGCTAATCAACAAACTAGTATTCGTTTACAATTACATTCTACTGGTAATCAAATTTACTTACCAACAGGAGTAAAAATCACCGTTCTAGATGGAACGGGAACCGTATTTTTAGAAGCACAAGCTAGAAGTGCTGATAATTACATTCAATTACAGTTTAAAGGTGAAATTCAAGAACAGTTTAGTGTTCAGGTATCATTAGATGATATGAGTATCACAGAAAACTTTATCATTTAAGGAAATCTTCAGATTTTGTTAATTATTGACATGGTTAAAAGGAAATAGGAGAATTAACACTTCAATAATTAAATATTCATACTGGATTGTTGAGAATTTTGCATTTAGATAAAAGTTGGAGTGGTGACTTCTTTTCTAGACGTACAGCGGTGAAACAGTAATTAGATCAAGGGTTTACCTCAAAAAGAGATTGCAATGCTCTCAACAGGGTTAGCTAAATCTAGACAGCTGTTTTCCCTATAAAGAGTTCTCAGAAAGTATCTGTACTGTCAAGCAGAACTCAAATGATAGCGTGAGTCAAGAAACATCAGCACTTCAGTGATTTTGAATGAGAGCAAAGTGACGGTCATGGCTAAGTTAGTGGTTCTGAAATTCACAGACGGTAGTTTTGATCTGGGGTTTACTGTTACTCTCCAAATAGGTGAAGAAAGCGATCGCCCCTCAATAGAAATTACGGGGAAACTGCCGCCATGTCCCGAAATGCCCCTTTACTACGCCCGTTGGCAATCTAGCTATATTCAGTTGGGTAACCGTTACCGTTTGGATGCTGACAAAATACAAGTAACAAATGTGTCAGTTTCTCAAGACTGCCAAAATATGGCCTACATTTTGCGGGCACGCTTTAATAGTTGGCTGCAAGCGGAAGATTTTCGTCCTCTACGAGAGAAATGGCTAGAGAGATTATTGCCCGCAGATCACGTGCGAGTGATTCTGCAATCAGAAAATAGTCAATTGCAGAGACTACCTTGGCATCTTTGGGATTTGCTAGAACGCTACCCCAAAACTGAAATTGCGCTCTCATCTCCAAGCTATGAACTCATTGCCAAGCCACGCGAACCAAACCCACTAGTCAACATTTTGGCAATTTTAGGTGACAGTCAAGGAATTGATACGCAAGCAGACCAAACCATCTTGCAAAAGTGCCCTGATGCGGATGTGAATTTCGTAGTAGAGCCACAGCGCAAGGAATTGACGGATCATCTTTGGGGAAAAAACTGGGATATTTTATTCTTCGCCGGTCATAGTTCCAGTCAGGGAAGTAGTCACTGCGGACGAATCTATTTAAATCAAACTGATAGCCTGACTATCGGTGAATTAAAGTATGCCCTGAAAACAGCCATTGAACGGGGTTTACAATTGGCAATATTCAACTCCTGTGATGGGTTGGGACTAGCACGAGAACTGGCTGATTTGCACATCCCGCAGATCATTGTCATGCGTGAACCTGTTCCAGACATAGTAGCTCAGGAGTTCTTGAAGTATTTTCTTGAAAGCTTTGCAGGCGGTGAAACCTTATACCAAGCAGTACGACAAGCACGGGAACGGTTACAAGGAATTGAGGACAGATTTCCTTGTGCAACTTGGCTACCAGTAATTTGTCAAAATCCGGCACAAGTACCACTCACTTGGAACGAGCTAAAGGATACCAAAAAGCCAGAGACTTCGGATTCAAATCCGTTCTGTAAACGCGGATTGAAGAGAACTTTGTTCTCCAGTCTGGCGATTACTGCCTTAGTCTGTGGCGTCAGGTTTTTGGGAGGGCTACAAACCAGTGAGCTACAAGCTTTTGACCAGATGATGCGATCGCGCCCAGATGAAGGCCCTGATCCCCGCTTACTGGTAGTGACCATTGACGATACAGATTTAGCAAATCAACGACGTAATGGTGAAATCCTCAAAGGAACTTCGATCTCGGAAACATCTCTCAATAAACTATTAGTAAAACTAGAACAGTACCAACCCCGTGCGATCGGCTTAGATATATATCGTGATTTTCCTGCCGAACAAAAAGATTTAATTACTCGTTTAGGTCACGTTAAAAACTTGATTGGGGTCTGCAAGGGAAGTAATACATCAGCAGGAACTAAGGGTATTGCACCGCCTCCCGAAATTCCCAAAGAACAGCAAGGGTTCAGTGACTTCATTCACGATAGTGATGGAGTGGTGCGTCGCCATCTCCTATACATGGAGCAAGAAACCGCATCTTTGTGTTCTGCGTCCTATGCGTTCAGCACGCAACTAGCATTCCACTATCTATCGTCATTAAAAAATAAAATTGAACCACAGCTTGCCTCCCAAAAACCCATAACTTGGCGGCTAGGTAATACCCTTTTTCAAAGCCTTTCGCCTCGTACAGGAGGTTATCAAGGCATTGATGCTAATGGCAGTCAAATATTACTTAATTACCGCTCTTCCAAGAACATTGCCGAACAGGTATCGCTAACTCAATTTTTATCCAATCCAGTCAACCCCAGAGATATCAAAAATCGGATCGTATTGATTGGTGTGACAGCCAAAGGAGATTTTCCTGACTACTGGGCCACGCCCTACGGAAGTACATTAGACGAGCAAATGCCAGGAGTGCTAGTACAAGCGCACATGGTCAGCCAAATTGTTAGTGCAGTTTTGGATGGGCGTCCATTGTTGCGGGTTTGGTCACCTTGGGTTGAAGTGATCTGGATTTGGGGTTGGTCTATCGTGGGAGCTGTAGTTGCTTGGCAGTGGCGCTCTTTGCCCTGGTTGGCATTGGCAGTTGGTGTTACCTCTAGTATTCTCTATTTACTCTGTCTTGGTCTATTAATTGGGGGTGTTTGGGTGCCTTTTGTACCGTCAGCTTTATCCTTACTGATTACAGTTGGCGTTGTAGAAATCTTTAAAATGCAAAATGCCAGATTAGACAGACAGAATGTCCAGCAATAGAACTTAGCCAGTATTCCATAGCAATCCTATTTGAGCCGTCAGTAGATTTTTTGAACGTAGATATCTGGCTTTAAGCTTTACTTGAAAGCAGAACCCGCAGCATAGAATGCTCAGGAAACAGAACAGATACAGAGTTCATAAATCTCAAAAATTATTTAGGACTTTTACAAAATTAATTTGCTGGTTGGAAATCTAATACTGAATTGAAACATGATTGCGACAGATAGATTCACAAAACTCAGACGCTTTCAGGCGATTCTCAATCTAAAATCTAAAATAAACTCTAACTATGAAACTATTTGTAACATTAGCTTTAAGCTACACAACTTTCATTGCTAGTCAGACCTTGTTACTAGCAACACCAGCATTTCTATTTTCTACTCGCAGTTTCACGACTGTTGCCCAAACTGCACCCCCTTCTTGGCCGCAACCTGAATCAGGTAATCCAGGAGGTCGCGTCCGTGGTGGAGCCAAGCGAAGCCTCTGTGAATTGCAATCGTGTCCATCAGTGAATCCTCAACTGACTGCTTTAGTACCCTTTACTGAGAAAGCTGAATCAGTGACCAATGTTTGGGGATTGACAACCGAGGCAAATCCAACATTTTGGTTCTATGTACCATATACCAAAGATGCTGCTAACAAAGATTGTGCCTCTACTACTGAATTTGTGCTGCAAAAAGATGAGGATTCATCCCCTACATATAAAGAATATAAAGAAGCGATCGCTTTACCAGCTCAGCCAGGAGTCATCAGTATTTCTCTGCCTGCTAACGCTCCCTCTTTAGAAATAGGCAAACAATATCGGTGGTTTTTGACTATCAACTGTAATTCAGACCAACCCTCAAACCCAACTTACGTTGAAGGGGTGATAAAACGGGTTAATCTCAAGCCAGAAATTGCCCAACAGCTAAAAAGAGCAACGCCTCTACAGCAGTTTACTATCTATGCCCAAAACGGGATTTGGTATAATGCACTCTCCACACTGGCAAAACTGCGTCAACAATATCCTCAGGATGCCGTACTGAAGGCAGAGTGGAAAAATTTGCTCAGCAGCATCCGCTTAGATGACGTGGCGGAGGAACCAATTCTTTTTGAAAAACCTTAGTCGGAAGATGAGCAGGGGTGCAGGTGTACAGGGGTGCAGGGGTGCAGGGGTGCAGGGGAGAAAAACCCCTGACTATTGACTATTGACCAGTGACCACTGACAACTTACTACTGACTCCCTAGCCTTGCATATCGGGGACGACAGGGGCTTCCTAAACAAACCTGTCCCGAAGGCATGTGACTAAAAACACTACTGCGAGCGCCAATCACAGCATTAGCCCCGATTTCTACTCCAGGCCCGACGAAACAATCTGCTGCTACCCATGCTCCGTTACCTATGGTGATGCTGGCTGCTTTTAAGCCAAAGGCAGGGTCATGGATATCATGGCTACCAGTACATAGGTAAGTTTTCTGTGAAATTACGCAGTGTTCACCGATGCGAATTTCGTCCAGACTGTAGAAAACTACGTCATCTCCAACCCAACTGTAGTCGCCAATGGTGATTTTCCAAGGGTAAGTAAACCGAGCGGTGGGTCGGATCAATACACCTTTGCCAATATTAGCTCCAAATAGACGTAGCAAAACACTACGCAAAATATACAGCGGTTGAGGAGTTAGGGGAAAAGCGATCGCTTGTACAAACCACCATAGCAAAATATACCAACCAGGTCGTCCTCGATCAAACCAGGATTGGTCATATTTACGTAAATCTACAAAGGGTTTGTCATTTGTCATTTGTCATTTGTCAGTTGTCAGTTGTCAGTTGTCATCTGTTAACACTCTCCCCCATCCCCCTCATCCCCCTCATCTTCCTCATCTCCCTCATCTCCCTCATCTCCCTCATCTCCCCATCTCCCTTGCTCCCCTGCACCCCTGCTCCCCTGCTCAACTCACTGTTTGCCCAATTTCTTGAGTTAGGGATGATGCTAAAGATTTAGATGTGGTTGTTGTATTCAGCTTTCCGCCACAGTTGCGTAACTCGTAAAGTTTGACTCCAATTTGATATTCATATTGACTTAACAACCGTGCGTAAATATATCCGGCTTTGCCGTCCAAAAAGCCACGTTGAATAATGTAGAACAAAACAAACCGTAAAAATGGTTTAAAGGGCAGATGTACCCATACTTTTTTCAAGAAGCGCTTGCGCTGGACTGCATCACCAAATAGGTTTGCACCAATAGTACCACTGTCACCTTGACCTGTGAGCAGATTGAAATAAACACGGGCTTCCCAATTAGAATAGCGATTGTGTCTTTCTAACCAGTGGTAAAGGTCACGGAAATCTTCATGAAGCATATCATTTTTGAGATATCCAACTTTGCCTTGTAAGATGACATGTTCGTGAACTTCGTTATCGCCTGTGTTGGGAATATCTTCTGTATTTAGGTTTTCGTAACGACCTTGTTTATGCTTAAATAAACGCAGATTCCAATCAGGATATTTACCACCATGACGAATCCATTTTCCTAAGAAGAATACGCGGCGATTGAGGTAGTAACCTGTATATTCCTGATTTTGAATTGCTTGAGCAATTTCTGCCCACAATTCAGACGTGATACGTTCATCACAATCTACAATCAGCACCCATTCATTGCGGAAAGGCAAATTATCTAAAGACCAATTTTTCTTTTTCGGCCAACGACCATTAAAGTGGAATTGTACGATATTTGCGCCGTAACTTTTAGCAATTTCAGCACTCTTATCAGTACTTTGAGAATCGACTATAAATATTTCATCTGCTCTAGTGAGGCTAGCGAGGCAAGCAGGCAAATTTGCTTCTTCGTTTTTTGCGGGAATGAGTACAGAAACTGGAATTTTAGATGACATATCAGTTATTACTTTTTATTTGATGTAAACAGCAGACCTTGAATAGCAGCATTTAAGTAACCCACCTGACCATAGGCATACACAAGTTTATCAAAGCGTTCTGCTGGGTCGGAAAAATATTGCAATGCTTTATACAAGCCACGCAAAAATCGTTCGCTGCCCCGCTGTAACTGACCAATACCAGCTTTACCAGAGAGTTGTTCTCGATAGCATTCACTGATGCCCTGCCACCAGCCTCGATTTAAAAACCAAGAGCGTTTGAGGCGTTCTGGCGCGACATTGTGAGCTACTAAAGCTTCGGGAATATAGGCGACTTGCCAACCACGCTCTAAGGCAAACTCGGTCATTTGCAGTTCTTCATTGGATAGTAAGTTTTTCCCTACTCGACCAAGATGAGGATCAAAACCACCTATTTCTTCTAGGAAACTACGGCGTATAGAGTAATTTAAGCCTCTGGGGGTTAAAGAAGGCTGTTGGATGTAAATGCTAGTGTCGCCTAAGTCATATGCTCCCAAATTTCCTGCTAGTCCGGGAGATAGCCACCTTGGTTGTTGGATATCTTGAGGCCATAAAAGAGTGACTTTGCCACCTGCGATCGCTAGTTTAGAATTATTTATATAGGCAGAATATAAAACTTGCAGCCAGTGAGTACTGGCAACTGCATCATCATCTAAATAAGCGAGAATTTCAGCACCAGCAACTCTTGCACCAGTATTGCGGGCAACAGACAACCCAATGGTGGGTTCAAAGACATACTTCAAGCGGTGATTGCTTGCCCTTTGTTCTACCACTTCGCGGGTGCGATCGCTAGAACCATTATCGACTACTATAACTTCAAACTCAGGTGCAAAATCCTGCGCCAGTAGACTGTCAATCGCTGCACCTAAATAGGTATCTCGATTGTGAGTACAGATAATGGCAGAGATTTGGGTGTCTGGCATAAGTTTAATTTTTGATTTGAGATTTAGGATTTTAATTTAACTAAAATCCTAAATCCAACAATTGCCTTTTGAGGGTTAATCTATACCAAAAATTCCTCACCCACCAACCGAGATTTTTCGGAAATACTCTTGAAAACTTTAAGCTTGTTGGATGTGGCTGTGTAAAATCACTAAAGTTTCAGCGAGTTGGCTAAGTCGGGTTTCCAAATATTGCTTGCGTCCCAAGAGTTGACGTAACTTTTGATGACGAGCAATGGCCATACTCACAGTGGGTACTTGATCCGGTGGGCATGGACGTGACCAGAGTTTACCAGAAGTATCTAAACCGCAGAGGCGATAACCTGTACGAGAGGATTGATAAGAGACTTTCACCCCAGGTGTACAAATTTCTTCTACATAGTCCATTAGACGCTCAACTTCTGCATGGCGCAGTGTGGCAGTTCCTCCCTGTTCTAGTTCTTGTGGATTACATTCTAACCAACCGTTGACAATTGGCCCTTCTAAATATAAGTCTTGTATCTGCTGCAAAATTGTTTGTAGCTCTTGCTGCCAACCAGCTACATGTTCCTGAATTTCTTGCAAGAGATTCATCGCTAACCCTGGATTAGCTCCGTGGCGATGGCTACTGAAAGTAGGATTTTTAAACTTTGGCAGACTGGGTGTTTTACTACTACCATCTTGTGCAGGAAAGGTCTGCACCTCTTGGCTGTGCTGAGCAAATTTCTGTTCAGGAGTAAAATCACTCAGGGAGTCTGCACTTGTGCCATCTGCTTGTACTTGGGTGTTGGTTTGCTCCTGAGTTGCGGTATCAGACTCTGCTACAGCCTCTGTTGCCCCAACACTAATCCTAAACGAGAAAGACCGCTTTGTGGAATCACTGGCTTCAGCTGAGTCCGTGCTACGATTCTCTAAATCATGTAGGGTTGCTTCAATACGTTTTATACCTGCTTTCATAAAAATATCCTGAAATTTGCTGGTCTCAGTGATTATTGAATAATCAAAATCGGATTGTTGAGATTTTTAACTTTTGCCAATTTTGGCATAAACAATGCTGGTGCTAATTTTATCTCTTAAAAGTTATTTATAGTCAACAATCCCATAAATAATAAAAAACATGTAAAGCCCAATACTCGTATACTTTATAATAGTATTATTTTATACATTAACTATTATTTTAATTGTTTATGCTTAGTTTAACTAAGTAAAAGTTTTAACTCTATCTAACAATATCCAGTTTAACTTTACTAGTAATTTAAGTTATAATTCTTAGCGTTAAATATTTACAATTATGCTTTATTTTAACTCTAGACAAAGAAAAATCCTAGTTATTTTTTTAACTATATATAGAGTAAAATTTGAATATTTATTTTCTAAGTAAAATGATTAAAACAAATATTTTTTAAATTTTATACTGTAAGTATACCAAGTCATTTTCTAGAAAAAATAAAAAAAACAGGTCGCAAATAAATTCAATTTAAATCAAAAAAACTAGCTATAAAATAATTATAAATTGGTTTTGAGCAATAGATAGTATAAAAATATGAAAATCCAAGTTTTTGAACAGTTCTACAAGGGACACCATAGTAATTATATTGAAATTATAATACCTGAGTTCTCCAGATTAGTAGAGAGAAAATTAGTCGAAGAAGTAATTATTACAATTACTAAACAGCATTTTGATTTTTTAAAAATTCATGAAAGATTTCCAGAGTACTCGAAATTCATCACCTTTGATATCTCATTACCGGAAGTTAGCTCTAAAAGTTCTTTAGATAACCGTAAACAAGTAGCAGCTAACCTGTTAAATGCGGTTAATTATGTGAAACCGAACTATTTAATTTCAACTTCAGCAGACTATCAAAGTTTGATATTTGCAATTCAAAATTATTTGGGTATAAAATCCTTACCCAATGATTTGAATTCATTAGGAATTTTTCATTATGGTTATTCTGGAGCCACTAATGGAATTGCTGATTATATAAAACAGCTAGTTTATAGTTTTACATGGAAAAATTGTAATTGCTCTCGCTTACTTATGGTCAATCCTGTTGTCTACGAAGCTCTTGTTCAAGACAGATTACTTCAAGGGAGAATAGGAATAGTACCTGATCCTGTTCCTTCATCAGTGTTATTTGATAAAGAAACAGCTAGGAAAATGCTGAATATCCCAACTGATGGAAAATATGTAGGTTTTATTGGGGCAATGGATACTCGCAAAGCAATTCCCGAACTTGTAGCAGCTTTTAAAAATGCAAAACTCAGCTCAGATACATATTTGTTACTCGCAGGCAAGCTTAACTCAAAATATCGACAGATTATTGAAAGCGAGTTCACAGAACTCTTAAATCAAGGACGCATCATCCTTTTAGACCGATTTCTCAGTTCCACTGAACTGATTGCGGGCTTCTGTGCCCTAGATGTAACAGCTGTAGTTCAGTATAAAAGACCTAATTTATCAGAAAATATACTGAAAGCAATTGCAGCACAAAGACCAGTGATTGCTGACAATTATGGACATACAGGTATGATAATTGAGCGTTTTGGAGTTGGTTGGTCGTGCAACCTGACTGATCACGAAGCTCTAGTATTAACCTTAGAAAAAGGGCTAGCAGAAAGTGATAATTATGTTCTTAATACAAAAACAGAGCGATTGATAGAATTTCATCGACCAGATAATTTTGTGAATACTCTTTTGTATAACTTAAATGGTTTACTGCCCTCAGATTCTATCAATCAGGTCAAAACCTGGGAGTGGGTGTGCGACTCTGAAACTACGTGAGACTACTTTATAACTAAGGAAACAACTTTTGGGTAAAGTTATTCTGATTACGGGCCCGGCAAGATCCGGTAAAAGTGAATTGGCAGAAACTCTGGCACTAGAGTCGGGGAAAGCCGTTGTTTATGTAGCAACAGCTACTGAAAATCCAAATGACCAGGAGTGGCATCAACGCATTCAACAACATCAAAAACGCCGTCCTCAAGACTGGGTAACGCTTTCTGTGCCTGTGGAACTATCTACCACTCTTGCCGATGCCAAACCAAACACTTGCCTTTTAGTAGATTCTTTAGGAACTTGGGTAGCTAATCTTTTAGAAGAGGATGAGATTAGTTGGGAAAACACACTTTTTGAGTTGTTAGAAACAGTGGAAATGGTTGCTGCTGATATGATATTCGTAGCAGAAGAAACTGGTTGGGGTGTTGTGCCAGCTTATCCGCTGGGGCGGACATTCCGCGATCGCCTGGGTTCTTTGGTGCGACAGTTAAGTAGAATTTGTGAAGCTGTTTATTTAGTTACTGGTGGTCATGTGCTGAATCTCAGCGTTCTTGGTTCGCCGTTACCAGCACCAAAGTCTTAACGGGAAATTAAGCATTCTGTATCAAAATTAGCCCATCTGACAATTTATAATATATGGTATGGCAACCAAACAAGAAGTTCAAAGATATTTAGCCTACTGGTTTCAGTTGGGCAAAAAGATAGTGAAGGCCAATGGTCAGGCAAGCTTTTTGCCCCAACCAGTCCTAAAAGGCGATCGCTACAGTGATGAATTTGAAACCTGCTGGCAGCAAATTCTTTCGCCCGAATCAGGAGACTTTTACCTTGAGGGTACTTATGAAACTATTGCCGAACTATTGACGCCAGCATGGGAATTAGCGCCTTGCAGTCGTTGCAATATGCCAATAGCTATGCGAAATGTGGGTATGCCAGCTTTGTTGTGTCCTTGCAATGATTTACCCACCTGGCCCAATACCGAACTACCAGCGCCAAGAAGCCCAGTTAGTAGTGAAGAGCAACTAAAGGCAATTCGCGATCGCGTTTTGAGTAAGATTACATCACTCAACAGCTGAATTTATTCAACCAACTGACAAGTTTTTCCTAATTATTCAAAATACTACTGTGATTGGTTAACAAACGACTACAGATATATTGTCATGTCTAGATAAATGAACTACCCCAGCGCACTAGCGGATGGAGTTTTTAATAGGATTTTGTAAAAATAGCAAGCTATTCTTAAGAAAGCTCACAAGGTTGATGCTGGAATTAGTATTACTTAACATAGGTCTTTGATATCAAATCCGTCTGTGTCGGAATTATTTCTCCTTTTTATTTTTCTGTGTGATCAGCGTCTCTGGAGTTTTTTAATCCTTGAGATGGCATCAGGTTTGATATGATAAACGTCTAATCTCCATAGATAAAATACCAAGTGAAGTACTTTCTGAAATACTAGATGTATCAAGTTATTAGGCGTTTTCACATTTGGCAAAAGTCACAAAAGTTGTTTAAATAAGCAGTTACATGGTACATATAAGAATAAAGTCAAAAAATGGACTTTAACTATACTCCCGATTCTTGACTGACTTCTTCGCATAAGTATTTTGCTCAACAATCATGCCACTATAGAAAACAGAGCGTCAACAGAAGGGTGAAGTGTGAATTATGAAGGATATAACCTAAGGAGCAATCCTAGGGCTGGAAAAATGAATGCTGTGCTTGGATTTTTTCATAAATTCACGCTAATTTTGCGGATAATAAAAGATCAAAACTTTATCTTTCATCCTTCATACTTTAACCTTTCTTCAGTCCAATTGAGCAAGAGGAAGGCCAAAGAACGCTGTGCAGATAACATTTTTAGGGACGAGTTCCGGTGTACCTACAAGAGGGCGCAATGTTTCCAGCGTTGCCCTTAGATTACCCCAACGGGCAGAGCTGTGGTTATTCGACTGTGGCGAAGGTACCCAGCATCAACTTTTGCGGAGTGAACTGAAAAGCAGCCAATTATCCCGAATTTTTATCACCCACATGCACGGCGACCATATTTTTGGCTTGATGGGACTTTTAGCTAGTTGCGGCTTAGCTGGTAATGTGCAACGAGTTGATATCTATGGCCCAGCTGGATTAAATGAATATATCCAAGCTGCTTCTCGATACTCTCATACACATTTTTCCTATCCCGTCAAAGTTCATGCCATCCGTCCAGGTGTGATTTATGAAGATCATGAGTTCACTGTTAGTTGTGGCCCTTTGCATCACCGTATTCCTGCCTTTGGTTACCGTGTAGCAGAAAAAGACCGCACAGGACGCTTTGATGTAGAAAAAGCCAAGGCTTTGCAAATTCCTCCTGGCCGCATTTACGGTCAACTCAAGCGTGGTGAAACAGTGACACTTAGCGATGGACGAGTAATTAATGGTACAGATTTGTGCGGCCCAACAGAAATTGGACGCAAGATTGCTTATTGCACAGACACAGTTTATTGTGAGGGCGCAGTAGAATTGGCGCAAGATGCAGATGTTTTAATTCATGAAGCTACCTTTGCCCATCAAGATGCAGATATGGCTTTTCAGCGATTGCATTCTACAACCACAATGGCTGCACAAACAGCTTTAGTCGCTAAAGCCCATCGGTTAATTATGACTCATTTCAGCCCACGCTATGCTCCTGGAAATCCCTTGGAATTGAAGGATTTACTTCAGGAAGCCCGTGCAATCTTTCCCAATACAGACATGGCTTATGATTTCATGACTTATGATGTCCCCAGACGCAGGGAAGTATAGCAAAGTGCTGATTGCTAAGTGCTGTAGACGCTTTTGCGGCTACTCTTTGAGAACGCCTAACGGCGAACCCGCTATCGTGGAGCCACTGCGTTCGGTCGCAAGACAGACGCGCATATGTGGCGTTGCTGAGGAGCCAGTGCGTTGGGGAGCCAGCGCTGTGGTGAGGCAACGCGGTTTTGGGGGTTCCCCCCATGAGCGATTGCCGAAAGGCTTCGCCGACAGTCCTTGCGACTGGCGTCGGGTTTCCCGACTTGAAGCACCTGGCGTTAGAAAGCAAATTATTTCAAGGCTAGTAGCAATCAGCACTGTCCTAAACTATGCTTCGACTGCTATACATTAAAAATACATGAGAAATTTCCTGAGAAAATGCTGAGAAATTTACTCAACCTAGTTTTGATTAAAAAATAGTAAATTTGTGATTTTCTCCAACACTTTGAGTCCTTTTAATGAGCCTCGGATTAGTCGAGTAGCGGCAATTGGTTGTTGGAGTAATCCTAGTGCTAATGGTATTAGTTGAAGAGAACCATCTGGATTTATTGCCGATGATAAATCTGGGATATCATGCTGACAATCGTCGCTGACAACTCGCAACATAGCCACTGCCACACCAAACTGATGGAAAAACTCTAAGGCAGCAAATCCTTCCATGTCAACAACATCAGCCCCCGATGTTTCACCCAAATGCTGTTTTTCAGCAGCAGACCAAATGACACGATCGCTTGTTAAAGACTTGACTAAAGATACCTTTTGTTGTACTTGAGAATACAACTTTGCAGTAAACGAGCGATCGCACTCTCGCAACTTTCCTTGATAAACACAATCTTGATACAGCACAATGTCTCCGACACCATAGTGCTTGGTTAAGCTGCCACATATACCCATAATCAAGACTTGTGGTTGTTGATCATTCAGAAAATTTTCATTCTCTAACCATTGTTGCAGGTATTGGTTTAAGGCTTTACCACCAATTGGTATCGGCATCACAGTTGGTTTAAAGCCAGTGACTCGACTTAAGCCGCGACACACAGCTTTATACTCGGCTCCTTGGGGCACAAGAATGATGGGCATGGCGGATGGGGGGATGAGGGAGATGAGGGGGATGGGGGGGAAACTGACAACTGACCACTGACAACTGACCACTGACCACTAACAACTGACAACTGACAACCGATTACTGTAGCATGACAAATAATTGTGTCACCCACACGATGATTTTTCCAGATGGTAAAGTTTCATAATTCAAAATCTCTAAGAGAACGCTTTAATATTTCTAGATTGGCAATTGACTTTTCGTGGTTGACGGTGAGTTTTTGGATTGCCGTAACTATCGCTGGTACTCTTGCTTTTAGTTCTCTCAAATATGCTTTATTTCCAGATATTACCTTTCCGGTGGTAGTGGTAAACGCTACTGCACCTCTCACTACTGCCCTAGATACGGAAGCAAAGCTTACCCAGCCATTGGAGGAGCGACTGCGCTCTTTAGAAGGAATTGATGATATTCGTGCATCTGTCTACCCTGGTCAAACTGCCGTCAGTGTGTCTTTTGTGGTTGGCACTAATTTAGATACATCGACTCGCAAGGTAGAAACTGCGCTCAAGCAATTGACTTTGCCTGAGAAAGCAAGTTACAAAATTATTCCCTTGAATTTGAACGAGTCAGCCGCTGTTAGCTATGCCATTGAGAGTAACTCACGGAATCTCACAGATTTGACTAAGCTGGCGAAGGATCAAATTGTACCAGCGATCGCAAAACTGCCTGGAGTTCTCAAAGTTTCACTTTTGGGCAATCCTAATGCATCTGTTGCCCCAGATACAGCTAATACACTCCCAGAAGCCGGAGGAGCTACATTAGTCAGGTTTAACGGACAAAACGCGCTGGCGTTTCAGGTGATTAAACGTGGTAACGCCAACACCTTAGAAGTGGTGAGTCGGGTTGAGAAAGAAGTTCAAAAGCTGCGTTCTACCCTGAAAGATGTCAAACTTACCTTAGCTGCTACTCAAGCAAAATATATCCACCAAGCCACCAAGTCAACTATAGATGCTTTGCTAGAAGCAGTCTTGTTGTCTATTGTGGTGATTTTTCCTTTTTTATGGAACTGGCGAGCAACTTTGATTTCCGCCTTAGCGATTCCCACATCTTTGTTGGCGACGTTTATCGTCATGGCGATTTACGGCTTCAACTTAGAGACGATTACATTGTTGGCTTTGGCTTTAGTGATTGGCAGTATTGTAGATGACGCGATCGTTGATGTGGAAAACATTATGCGTCACATTGAAGATGGAGCAAGTCCCCGCCAAGCTGCTCTTTTAGCTACTAACGAAATTGGGTTAACAGTCACTGCTGCTACGTTAACGGCTGTAGCGGTGTTTCTGCCTATCGGTTTGATGGGTGGAGTAATTGGTCAATTTTTCAAACCCTTCGGTATTACTGTTTCAGCGGCCATGCTTGCTTCGTTGCTGGTTGCTCGGACTTTATCCCCAGTTCTGGCTATCTATTGGCTAAAACCTAAATCTTCACGTTCTCCTCGCCGAGAAGCAAATATCTGGGTGGCTTTCGCCCAATCTTACACAGACTTGCTGCGGTGGTCTTTGAATCACCGTAGGATAGTTATTGGGTTAGCTACACTCAGCTTCATCGCAGGTATAGCAATAATTCCCCTGATCCCCAAAGGCTTTATTCCCAAACTAGATCGCGGCGAGTTCAATATTGCTTATACCGCTCCTTTGCCGAGTATTCCTGAAGGTGCAGGGGTGCAGGGGAGCAGGGGTGTAGAGCAGGGGAGAAATCCCAATTCCCAATCCCCAATTCCCAATCCCTTAAATGATTCTCTCGAAGTTGCTAAAAAACTGGAACAGGTAGTGAGAAAATCTCCAGTGGTGGAAACGGTGTTTACTACTGTTGGTTCTCGTGAGGGTGAACCGAATAAGGGTACGCTCTATGTGAAACTGAAGGATGATCGCCAGATTACAACGGTCGGATTACAAGACCAATTTCGCTCTGCTTTGCCAACTCTGCCTGGGGTAACTACTAGTGTGGAAGATATTCAATTTGTCGATACCGGCGGACAAAAACCGCTTCAGGTGGCATTGCGAGGAAATGATCTCCAAGCTTTAAGCAAAGCTGCCAAGGCAATTAAAGAAAGGATTGCCAAACTACCGGGATTCGCTGATGTCACAGTTACAGGTGAACAGAATTTACAAGGCACGGTTTTTCATATTGAGCGGCTGAATAATCAGCGGGTAGCTTATATCAGTGCTAATTTGGGCAAGGATTTGTCTTTAGGTGATGCCACTGATAAACTGGTGGCTGAAGCTCAAGCAGTGTTACCTTCTGGTGTTTCCCTGGATTTGGGAGGAGACTCGGCCCGCCAAGGAGAAGTTTTTGGCAGTTTCGGCACTACTCTAGCTTTATCTGCCCTGTGCATTATCGTGGTACTAATTTTGCTATTCAAAACCTGGGTAGATCCTGTCGTCATTGGTATTTCTTTGCCTTTGGCATTGGTAGGAGCAATGCTGGCGCTACTGATTACCAAAAGCGACTTTGGCATGATTTCACTAATTGGGTTTGTCTTTTTGCTGGGGCTAGCAAATAAAAATGCTATCCTCCTTGTAGATTACATCAACCAGCTACGCAAAGCTGGTTTAGAACGCACCGATGCTATCCTCAAAACAGGACTAGTACGTCTTAGACCAATTATGATGACCACTGCTTCCACTATTTTAGGGATGCTACCCATCGCTTTAGGTTTAGGAGCAGGTTCGGAATTGCGATCGCCTATGGCTGTAGCTATTGCTGGCGGTCTGGTAACTTCAACTATCCTCAGTCTAATTGTTGTGCCAGTGGTTTACACGATTCTAGATGATTGGTTTCCCCGCTTCAAGAGGATGGGGAGCAGAGGAGTAGAGAATTGATGCAAGTCTTTGTCACGGGGGGTACGGGTTTTATTGGCGCTCATGTGGTGCGGTTGTTGCTGCAACAAGGATACGCCGTAAAAGCCTTAGTACGCCATAGCAGCAATTTAGGAAATCTGCGCGGTCTGGAAGTAGAAATTGTTAAAGGTGATTTAAATGACCCGCTTTTGTGGCAACACATGGTAGGCTGTCAGTACCTTTTTCATATAGCAGCCCACTATTCTCTCTGGCTAAAAGACCGAGAACTACTCTACCAAAACAATGTTCTGGGTACGCGTAATGTGCTGAATGCTGCTCGCAAAGCAGGTATTGAGCGCACTGTTCATACCAGTTCCGTGGCAGCGATTGGTGTGGGTTCATCTGGTCAAGTTGTAGATGAAACTCATCAAAGTACCCTAGAAAAATTGGTAGGTGAGTATAAAAAGTCTAAATTTTTGGCAGAACAAGAAGCCATGCAAGCTGTGGCTTGTGGTCAAGAAGTAGTTGTGGTCAATCCTAGCTGCCCCATCGGGCCGTTGGATATCAAGCCTACCCCGACAGGTGATATTGTCCTGCGGTTTTTGCGGCGGCAAATGCCTTTCTATTTAGACACTGGTCTGAATTTTATCGATGTCCGTGATGTGGCATGGGGACATTTACTGGCTTTGCAAAAAGGCAAAAGTGGCGATCGCTATATCCTAGGTCATCAAAACCTGACTTTCAAGCAATTGCTTGACCAACTGGCCGAGATTACCGGATTGTCGGCACCCCAGCTTTCTGTACCTCTTTGGTTGCCTCTGGGTGTAGCTTGGGTTGACGAAAAGATTCTCGCACCGTTGGGTAAATCGCCATCAGTGCCTTTAGATGGTGTGCGTATGTCTTTTCAACCCATGTACTATGATGCCTCAAAGGCTATACAAGAGCTAGGTTTACCTCAGTCCTCCCTAGAAACAGCACTCAAGGATGCTGTAAATTGGTTTGTCTGTGGGGGTTATGTGAAATGAAAGAAAAATGAAGTATTTGATGGTATTTTGATATACAACTGAGGAGCGATCGGAAAAATGGCGATTAATTTACAACAAGCTATGGATATTGGGAAGTATCTAGTTACTCAGCGTCTGTTGGGGCGCAAGCGCTTCCCCCTTGTCTTGATGTTAGAACCTCTATTTCGGTGTAATCTAGCTTGTAGCGGTTGTGGTAAGATTCAGCATCCAACGGAAGTTCTCAAACAAAACCTCACCCCAGAGCAGTGCTTTGCCGCAGTGGAAGAGTGCGGCGCACCAGTTGTTTCAATTCCTGGGGGAGAACCTCTGCTACATCCCCAAATTGATGAAATTGTCCGGGGCTTAGTTGAGCGCAAGAAATATATTTACTTGTGTACCAATGGTTTGTTGTTAGAAAAAAGCTTGCCTAAATTTCAACCTTCGCCATATCTGACTTTTAGCGTGCATTTAGATGGGATGCGAGAGTGGCACGATCAATGTGTAGACCGCAAAGGCGTTTTTGATATTGCAGTCCAAGCCATTCGTGCAGCCAAAGCTAGAGGCTTTCGTGTCACTACTAACACTACTATCTTTGAAGGTTGCGACCCCAAAGAAACTCAAGAGTTCTTTGACTTCTTGGAAACATTAAACACTGATGGGATGATGATTTCTCCTGGTTACAGTTACGAGTGGGCACCAGATCAGGATCATTTTCTCAAACGTGAACAAACCCGCGCCCTCTTCCGGGAAATTTTAGCACCATACAAAGCTGGTACAAAAAACTGGAATTTCAATCATAATCCCTTATTCCTAGATTTTCTCATTGGTGAGAAAGACTACGAATGTACACCTTGGGGTAGCCCTTGTTACAGCATTCTTGGTTGGCAAAAACCTTGTTATCTGTTGGGTGAAGGTTATTATGCCACCTTCAAAGAACTGCTAGAAGAGACTAACTGGAGTGAATACGGTCGTGCTAGTGGTAATCCCAAGTGTGCAGATTGCATGATGCACTGTGGTTATGAACCTACCGCCGCAATGGACGCCATGCAACCGCAAAATATAGCACGTTCCCTCGGTGCTGTGTTTGGCAAGAGTTAGAAAACAAGCGTACATTCACAAGCAGTCAAAACCCTTTGTGTCTTCGTGTCTTTGTGGTTAAAGATTTTTCACCACAAAGGCACAAAGTATTGATAGTTATCAGTTATCAATCATCAGTCATCAGTTATCCTAGATAAACTCGTCCTTTCCAGGAACCGCCGCGCCCTTGCCAATGACGGATTGCGGAATCTAGAGTCATTAATGTGTAGAGAAAAGCGATCGCAGGTAAGCTAAAAGCTAACCAGAAAGGACATTGATAAAAGCGGATCGTAGGGTAGTAAGCCAAAGTCATCAACAGCCATGCTGATAAACTTGTAAATGCGATCGCCCAATTCCCCAAAGCTGCACCCAAAATCACACCCACGGGTGGAACTAGATAAATGAGAGTCATCGCCACCAGAGTACCTAGTAGCAGCAATGGAGAATAATTCAGTTGAGTATAAGCGGTACGGGCAACCATATTCCAGATTGTCGCTAGAAAAGGATAGGGACGCAAACTACAAGTTAAAGAACTTAATCCCAGCCAGATACGACCCTTTGGGAAAGATGGGAATTGGGAATTGGGAATTGGGAATTGGAAATGCACCCCTGCTCCCCTTCCCCCCCTATCCCCAGAGG
>NZ_JAECZC010000065.1:0-36100 GCF_016056305.1 Amazonocrinis nigriterrae CENA67
AGATGGGGAGAAGAGACAGCTGCACCACTGCTCCCCTGCACCCCTCTACAACACCTCTCGCCCTAAGTAAGGTTGCAACACTTCGGGTATCCGTACTGTGCCATCTGGTTGTTGATAATTCTCTAAAATTGCTGCCATTGTGCGTCCCACAGCCAAACCAGAACCATTGAGGGTATGCACAAACTGTGTACCTTTCTTTCCTGCTTCTTTGAAGCGAATGTCACCCCGTCGCGCCTGGAAATCTGTCAAATTGGAACAGCTAGAAATTTCTCGGTATTTGCCTGAAGAAGGTAGCCAAACCTCTAAATCATAGGTTTTTGCCGAACCAAATCCCAAATCTCCAGTGCATAAATTTATGACTCGGTAAGGCAGTTGCAATGCTTGTAAAATTGCTTCTGCATTCCCTACCAATTTTTCTAATTCATCAAAGGAAGTACTGGGGTTGACAAATTTCACCAGTTCTACTTTGTTAAATTGATGCAGCCGAATTAATCCTCGCATGTCGCGCCCATAACTACCAGCTTCGCGTCGAAAACAAGGAGTGTAAGCACAATAGTAGATAGGTAAATCTTCAGCCGCCAGAATTTCACCACGGTAAAGATTAGTTAGTGGAACTTCAGCTGTGGGTATCAGCCATAAATCATCATCCGCGCATTTGAAACTTTCTTCGGCGAACTTGGGTAATTGACCAGTAGCTGTCAAAGAGTCAGTATTCACTAAAAGCGGCGGACTGATTTCTAAATATCCGGCTTGAGTCTGGACAGTCAGCATAAACTGAATTAACGCCCTCTCCAGTGCTGCACCAGCACCCACCAGAGTCACAAAGCGACTTTGAGCAACTTTTACAGCCCGCTCAACATTGAGAATACCCAGTTTTTCACCAATTTCCCAGTGAGGCAGAATATTCAGGTTCTTGGGTATGTATTCATCACCCCAGCGGCGCACTTCTACGTTCTCTTCCTCACTTTTACCAATGGGTGTAGAATCGCTTGGTAAATTGGGAAGTGCCAATAAAAGTTGTGCAATTTCGGCTTTGAGGTCTTTCTCCTGTGGTTCTAGTTCGCTCAATTTAGCTTTGATGGAATTACCTTCCTCCCGCAAAGCTTGAATTTCTGGGTCTTGAGGAGTGACACCAGATTTAATCTTTTGCCCAACGATTTTACCAATTTCGTTGCTACGAGCTTGGAGTTGACTACGCGTCCCTTCCAGTTCTCTTTGTTGACGATCTAACTGTAATATCGGTTCGATGTCGTATTTACCATTACGACTAGCTAACCGTTCCTGAACTAATTGCGGATTTTCTCGTATTTGCTTGATATCCAGCACAGATTTTCTTAGTCTCCAGCCTAAAATCTTCCTGTAAATACAGTTAACACATCAGCAGCATATAGTAATTTTGGCTTGCTGTGACTGGAAAAACAACGTTTATTGAAAAAATCAGTCTCAATTTAGTACAAAATTTTGCTATAGGATTATTCATTACCAGAGCCACGCAAGCAAATCACGTAAGCAAATAATGTACCCAACTAATCAACTTATTACTGATATTAGGGTCTATTAACGCGATTAAGTAGCCAAAGCGAGCCTACAAGCCCTGCAAAGTGGGCTTGTAGGGTCTGGATGTTTGCCAATACCACAAACATATCTAGACCACTTATGATCGCTTGATTAGCTTGTGGAGAAAATATAAATTGACCTTGAGATAAAGCCCTGAGTGTGAAACTACCTACTATTGCTTGCGCTCCCAAAAGAGTCAACAGTATTCCCGCTAAATTCACCCACAGTCCCAAGCGCAATACCTGAACAGTCTCGCTTTTTCGGGGACGGTTGGTGGGATTGGAGGATTGAAGTTGGTTGCCAAATCTAGTGTAACGGTAAGCCAAATAAATACCCATACCCAAGGCAACAAGTCCACCAACTTCTAATAAGATGCCAAATCCTGTTCCTGCATTACCAGTAGGACTATTAACATTCCGGCCAAATAAGCTGTTTGCCAGTAAAATCACGCCAGAAATCACACCTAAGGCTAACTGAATCCAAAAGCTAATCCAACCTATAAGGCGAAAGTTTTGGGCAATTGCCCGAAGATTAGAAGAAGATGAGGGGGTGTCTGGGGTTTGCGACATAGTGTTTACCAATGTGCTAGGCGCTTGTTAAATTAACTATCACATTTACCAGAATAGTGCCCTCGTGCTGACTCAAGAGTCAATGGTTATTAGTCATTAGTCAGTTGTCAGTTGTCAGTTGTCAGTTGTCAGGAGTTAGTTATTTCTCTCCATCTCCCCTGCTCCCCATCCCCTCATCTCCCTCATCTCCCCTACTCCCCTGCCACCTGCCTTTTCGCACTACGTTAAGCAGCAAATAAAGTGTTTATTAACTTTTACAGACAAAAAAGCATTTTACCTGTAAAATTTCTTCCATGGTATTTTATGTTTAAGCGGTTTTAACTGGCTCGGCATCAGTTGACACTAGGACAGCGGTAAACCCAATGTCTCAATTGCTCCTTACCACACCGCCTCGAGCTTGGGTAGGGGAGTAATATTTTACTCGGCTTCGTTCCTAAAATCTGTACGATTACTTCCCGCGACTTCGACAGCGTGGGCTGTTGTCTAATGTTTACGCTTAGAAAATTCTACCTCAGTAGCCCTATATACTGACTACAAGGATTACATATTCTAACCTAAGGCATTTTTCAGCCATTCACTAACTATGAAACTAGAGGATATATATCAATTTTTTGAGAATCCTCCGCCAAGTTACCTTTGCCAGGAACTAGCAGTTTGTTACATTCTGTATATTTTGTTACGAGGTGAATCCTATGGAACCGAGTTAATTCAACAGCTGGAAACAGAATACCCAACCTATCGGCTTTCAGATACTGTACTTTATAGTGCGGTTAAATTTCTTGAAGACCAAAGGGCAATCACTGGGTATTGGAAGAAACTCGATGGGCGAGGACGCCCTAGGCGAATGTACCAAGTTTCTCCAGATTGGCAAGTTCAAGCGCAGGATTTAGCTAAGCTTTGGCAAGAGTACATCAAAGGGAGGACAAACTAACGAGTAATTAATATTGATAAGCTAAAGGGTGACTCGTAGTGGTCGTTGACTTTTAGCAGTTAACGGTCAAGAGTCAATACTCAACAGTCAATACATGCAATCAGTTATGGATACTGCTATTCTGCCATCCACGTTGTTGCTAACTTTGTTGTTAGCGGTTGGGCTAATTTTTTTCATTCGTGCCTCGACTAAAGACCGCACAGAAACAGCGCAACTAGTATCTGAACAAGACGAAGCTGCTTTAATGCCGCAAATTAAGGAGTATTTCCGTTCTCGGTCTTATCGAGTGGCAGCGGTAAACCGAGAACAAAACCAAGTCACTTTTGAAGGGTTTGTGAAGCCAAGCCTATTTTTAGCAATGTTTTTGACACTGCTAGCAGCAGCAGGTCTCGCTTGTCTATCATTGGTATTGTCGCTGCTGATTCCTAGCCTTAGTACTCTTTTTCTAGGAATAGTGCTGTTATCACCTTTGAGTGGTATTTTTTATTGGAAAAAAGCCGGAAGACTTGAGAAAGTATTACTGAAATTGGAAGCAAACCCAAATCAGCAACACTCCTCAAGTCAGTTGACTGTAATTGCTCACAGAGATGAACTCATTGAGTTACAAAGGGCATTACAGTTAAAGCTTGGTAAGTAACTTTTAGTTTCTGTGTCTGTCTCTTTGTATGAGATGCTGGCTTCTGACAAACTCTTGAGTAAATAGACATTGGGGAGGAGGAAAGAAAAGTAGCGCTATGTCCATTCACCCTACGGCAGAATGTCGTAGGGTAAACTTCATACTTATTGACAGAGCTGACTTATTGGTCAATCTACTGGATGAGAGCGCAACTCAACTCTCGTTTTTGGATGCGTTCGCTCTATCCTAACTCCCTTCTGTATTATCAGACGAGAAATCAACCCATACAAACTGTCGTGGTTTGATCAAAGTTGACTGTCCAATTACTTGGACTAGCTCTACTGGCAATTAGCTACAAACTTAAAAAAAACCAAAATATTGCATAAACTGAGCAACTTTGCCAGTTAAATGATTGTCAGAAGCTACAAGACAATACATGAGATAACCATCTATGGTTTAACGACTAGCCACAGCAACAGGTTCTGGGCCTACGGGAGCTTCTAACGTCCGCAGGCTGGGAAACAAGAAATGGTTCTCTTCTACGTATTGTGCACCAAACAAACCTTTTTCTGCCCAGAAATAACGGTCTGTGGTGTGTTCATTGCGCTTTACGAGTAGCAACGCAGGTGGCGAGATATTCTCAGCTTGAATGAATTTTCTTGCTGCTGTCACAGGTTTTTCTTCGCCGCTTTCGATGCTATATTGTGGCACATGTTCTAGAATCCGCCGTCCTTCCTGACGACGACGACTTTTCCGTTTCCGTCTCCTTGCCAACCTATTATCCTCCTCTTTCAAGCTATAGATTGTAGTGATAGCTACAAAATCCGTCGTAATTATATAGGTTCTAGTTCTAAAGATCAATAGTTTCTTAACTTTTGATACAACAAAAATAATATTTTTGAATACAAATAAATCAAGAGGGGTAAAGGATATAATCCGCAGGAACAAAGTTGTACTGAGAAGATTTTAGTTAAGCTTTATTAAATGAGTGAGGGAAAATAAAGCTTCCTCCTTTATCTTCCCTCAAAGTCGGTGATCCTGAGCAAGAGCTAAAAAATGTTAATGTCTGCCAGTTCGGATTTTGTTGCTTTATGCCGAGAACAAATAGGATTGCTAACCCAAGGTTTGGGAGCAACTTTAAGTGTTGTTTACCTAACGCAAGAATTGGTGGAGGCTTCGACAGGTGAGGCGAAACTGATTCCTGTAGTGGTTTACCCAGAAACAGCAGTATTACAGCCAGGAGAAGAGATTACTGAGGCTACAACTGGCAAGCAACTGCAAATTGGGGATGTTTTGGTCTTACCCAGGCAACAGGGAAGGTTATTGACACCGGGGTTAGATTCTTTTGGAAAGACAAAAACTTCAGATGGTGAACAACCCAATTTCCAAGACGAATACTTGCTCAACGGACACCGAATCATGTTACCTCTGATTCATGAAGGTGTAATGATGGGCTTACTGGTGACAGGTAGGGAAGACCGGGCTTGGAATGAACAGGAGCAAAGTGAAATTCAAAGGATAGGTCAAACACTAGCGATCGCCTGTATTTTAGATCAGCGTCGAGCATGGTTACAGCATCAGCTGCATCAACAACAAATTGTCACTGAACAACAGCGAGATTTACTAGATAACCTCTTGCACCAATTTCGCAACCCGTTAACGGCATTACGGACTTTTGGCAAGCTGCTATTGAAGCGACTGCGACCAGGCGATCCGAACCGAGATGTGGGAAATAATATTGTCCGGGAAAGCGATCGCCTGCAAGAACTCTTGCAACAATTTGAAAAAGTCATCGATTGGACAGAGGCAGATTTGGGGCCGCGATCATTGCCGGAAAATGAAGTGTTTGTGGAAGCAACAGTACAAAAACAACCCAAACCAGCATTATTGTTACCAGGAACCGGAGATCAAGCAGCTGATTGTGCTGTAGTCGATTTCTTAGCACCATTATTAGTCTCAGCTCAAGCCATAGCCCAAGAGCGAAATTTGCAACTGCAAGCAGAAATTCCCCCAAACTTGCCACTAGTACGGGTCAACATCAAAGCCTTGCAAGAAGTATTAACCAATGTCATAGACAACGCCTTGAAATACACCCCCGCAGGTGGCAAGATATTCGTTCAGGCAGGGCAAGAAAAAGCTAATTTTCAAGGAATAGCCATCAGTGATACTGGCCCAGGCATTCCCCCAGAAGATTTAAAACATTTGGGAGAACGTCATTACCGAGGCGTACAGGCACAAACAGAAATTCCGGGTAGTGGTTTAGGATTAGCGATCGCTAAACAATTAATAGAGCAAATGCAGGGTGAAATTGAAATTTTCAGCCCTGCCATAAATTCTCAACTTGCTTCACCGGATGCGCCAGGAACTACATTTATTATTTGGTTGCCGAAAGTCGAGAGAGTTAGGAGTTAGGAGTTAGAAGTTTGGAGTTAAGAGTTTTCAGGAAGGTTTAATTCGTAAATTTAAAGCTTTCTTCAACTCAGAACTCATCACTCCTAACTCCTAACTATCTTCTTCAACTCATAACTAATCACTCCTAACTCCTAACTATTTGAGTGAAACCAGGAAATTCTGATTAATTGTCATTTGCAGGTCAGTGTCTGGGTTAATTGCGATGAGGTCAACACTCTTCTTGCCAAAGAACAAACCAATTAAAGCGCCGATACCAGCACCACCCAAGACTTCTTCTGTGGCAATGGCGCGATCGCCTGTGACGGCAGATACCGCAGCCGCAGCACCAGCACCTAGAACTGTATCCTTAATGATGGCACTGGTACTAGTACCCTTTTTGACTGTTTCTGTTTTGCTAATCACTTCAGAAGTAGCGTTAATCTGATATTCCTGACCTGTGGTTAAAACAAGTTTGTCAGCTACGAATTGAGAACCGCCTTTAGCAGGTTTGAGTTGACCGACAACCTGACTACCAGCAGGAATTACCACAGACCCGTCTTGAGTAACTACGCTTTGGGAAACTGTGAGTGTCAAAGGCGCTGTTTCATCCTTGGTGACAAGAATTTTATCTGCCTTATCGTATTTCACAGGGATAACAGTACCTTGGGGAATTGTTACGGATACAGGCGTTGGCGTGGTATTTCCTAAAGCGACAATATAAGGTGAGTTTATTGCTGAGGCTTGATTAGAACTAACCAATGCTTGGTAGATAAAAGCTGCTACTTGGGCGCGTGTGGCTGTTGCAGTTGGATTCAAGAACTTGACATTGGGATAGTTCACCACAATTTGATTTTCAGTTGCTGCAGCGATGGGACTACGGGCATAGCCAGCGATGTTATAGGCATCGTTGAAGTATTGCAGAGTACCTTCAACATTATTACTAGCGCCATATTCCAAACCATTAGCCAAAGCCACTAAAACCTGCTGGCGAGGAATAGCTTGGTTAGGTTCAAAGCGATTGCCAGGATACCCTGACAAGAAACCTATGGTATAAGCTTGCTGAATAGCATTGTATGCCCAATAGTTGCTTGGCACATCAGCAAATCTGATTGGTTGCCGTTGCTGTGCTTTTTGGAAAGCTTTGTTAACCATCGCTGCAAATTGAGCGCGGGTTACGGGTTCTTCTGGACGGAAACTACCATCAGGAAACCCTGCAATTACACCTCGCTGTGACAATTCTTGAATAAATTGTGCTGCCCAATAATTAGATGAAACATCAGAAAAAGTCGTTTGAGCTAAAGATGGTGTTGCTGCAATAAAGGGTGCTACAGTACCAGCTGTAATACTCAAAGCCATGAAAGCAGATGTTGCAGATTGCCAACGATTTAAATTAGTAAACATTGAATTTTACTCCAGTAAATTTATTTTTTCTTCTGTTACTTTCTTAGACAATTTACAAAATAGTAAGTTCCTAAATTTTCAATTTTATTACCATTAGTTTTGGTTTGTGAAAAGAAAACAGGTATTAAGTAATAGTGCAATTGACTATTACCTAATACCTAGGGAATAAAACTTGCTATTAATCTAGGAGGAATATTAATGAAGACGAAATTGATATAGAATAGTTGCCTAAAAAATAAGCGATCGCACACCTGATTAAAAGTGGCGATCGCGGATGGGAGATAATTAAATTCACGACTGAAATTGAGTGAAGCTTTAGTAGCGGGATAGCACCAAGTTTGAGTCCAATGTGATCCTCAAGTCTTCTTTTGGTCTGATAACGAAAGCATCAACTTGTTTTTTCCGTAATACTACACTTGCTCCTGCACCGGCAGCCGCACCAATAATAGGTTTAATATCATTGACTTTGCGATCGCCTGTCACCAATGAACCTAAAAGACCAGCAGCAGCACCAATACCTGCGTCAGTTAAAACTTGACCAGTACTAGGTGACTGTGAAACTTTTTCTATTCTCGTATATGTGCGAGAACTTGCATTAATCTGCTGACGACGACCAGAGGGGAAGATTAATTCTTGGGCTACAAAGCGGACGCCTTGTGTGTTACTGTCATTGCCATTTCCTGAAAAATTTCTGTCTAAATATACAGGTTCTAGCCGTCCAACAACCTCACTTCTAGCGGGAATCAATAGATTTCTATTACTATCGGTGATGTCGTTTGGTATTTTCAGCGTTAGGGATGCAGATTCCCCAGGTTTAATCACAATTTTGTCTTTGTCAGAGGTGACAGGCAAAGAAACTCCAGAAGGAATGGTAACTGTTCTGGATTGTCCAATATTATATTGTTGTGCATTGGCAGGAGCTACAGCAATCATGGGGGTAATAGCAGCTGTAGTGATTGCCATTGTCATGAGTGCAGCGGTTGTAGATTTCCATTGATGAATGCGAGTCATAAGCGGGCTACCATTTATGTCTGTAATGTATCTCATGACGATGGCTTACTGAGATTGTTTCTGAATGTTTTCAAACGTGACTTTAGTCATATTCCGAAGCAAGTTGTTTCTGACACAAGGAATATGTCTAATTTATTGTAAGGATTCAGGTCTAAACTCAAGGTATTAAAGATGAGGTCTGCACAACAGGGTTAACTTTAGCTCTTGTTGTACAAGTCAGTAGCTTCGTAAGATTATTCATTTTGGAGCGATCGCCCTAACTACCACTTTGCTACAGTTATCTTCAGCCATTCATTATATTTGTCGTTTATTTTTGCTTCTTGAACAGTAAATATTGAGTATGGGAGGCAAAAAGCGGCGTGGATGTTCCTCCCGCTTCATTGCCTTTGTGTTACGGCTATGCAAAGATTTGGGAGTTTAAGAGAGTAAGGATTAGCCGTAAAGCACCTAATATATATGGTGGGCTAAGCGTTGCTATAACGCACCCTACAATTTAAGATTTAATAATTTGGATATAATGCGGATATTTTCGGAATATCAGCGGTAATCAGCTGAAAATATTGTATTAAGGGACATAATTAAGTTAATATACAGAAATATTTTGCATATTATGTTTCATCGCGTTCTCGTCGAGCATAATAACTTAGATTTGAAGGAGTTACTTCTGAAAAAGCTAGAGTGCTTAAATTCTGAAGGAGAGCCGTTTTATAGTGCAGTTCAATTATTACAAAGTACTGAGAACGATCAAATCAAAATTACCTCATAAGTTAGGTTGAGGCACAAAAGCTAACAGTTACAAACTTTTGTCTGCTTAAGCTGGTGAGACAATGCTTTGAAGATGAGGATAGGTGAGCGTTTGTTATGGACTATCAACACATTATTACAATTGAGCCTGGAAAGCGCAGTGGCAAGCCATGTATTAGGGGAATGCGGATTACAGTATATGACATCTTAGAATATTTGGCAGGCGGTATGACCGAAGCAGAGATTCTGGAAGATTTTTCTGAACTCACTTCGGAAGACATCAAAGCTTGTCTTGCTTTTGCAGCAGATCGCGAGAAAAAGTTATTTGTGGTATCGCTGTGAAACTGCTATTGGATGAAAACCTATCAGACCGAATTATTAATTGTATTGTCGATTTATATCCTAATTCAGAGCATGTTAAAGCTTTAGGAATGACAAATACTGATGATGCAGTTATCTGGGAATATGCAAAGACAAATGATTTTGTGATTGTTTCCAAAGATTCTGATTTTCACCAGCGCAGTTTACTTTATGGTTATCCACCCAAGTTTATTTACCTTCGTATTGGCAATAGTCCAACATCGCAGATTATTGAAATTTTGAGAGATAATTTTGACACGCTCATTCGATTTCAAAATAGCGAAACGGAAAGTATTTTGGTGTTAGCGTAGTTGGTGTAATTCAATTGAGTGTGGAAGAACCTACAGAGTACCTTCGACCATAGGAGCATTCTATATTGCTACAAGAATTAAAGGAGCAAGTCTTAAAGTTAACACCAAGCGATCGCCTGGCATTAGTGAGCGCTATCATTGAGTCCTTACAAGATACACAAATTTCTGAGCCTGAGCGCTATAGCGCGGTTAAACGGATGCAAGGCTTGTTAAAAACAGACCAGCCAGCACCGACTGATGAAGAGGTCGCTGCAATGTTAGAACAGCGACGCTTGGACAAGTATCTCCAATGAGAATTTTAATTGATACCAATATTGTTTTAGATTTTATGTTGCAGCGAGAGCCATTTTTCCAAGATGCGGAACTGTTGTTTCAGGAAATTGATTCTGATAGTGTTCTTGGATATGTGACAGCGACAACACTTACACATATTTTTTATGTTTCCCGAAGACACACCCGCAGCATTGACAAAGCACGACAAGCTGTTTCAGAAACGCTGACTGCTATGGTAATTTGTCCCGTTAATCGAGGCCTGTTGGAATCAGCGTTCGCGTCTGGTTTAGCTGATTTTGAAGATGCTGTTCAAATTGCTTGTGCTGTTGCTCAAGGGTTAGATACTATTTTAACACGCGATACACAAGGTTTTTTGAACTCATCCATACCCATTTTGTCAATTAATCAGTTATTACAGCGGTTGGAGGCGGAAGATAGCGATTAGTTAGGTGGAAGGCAAAGATGGCGATCATATTGTCAAATTGTCGCAAACTTAGAGAAGCAAAAACTCAGTTTGCTTCCTACTGTCCCAACAAAGTAAATAGCTAGTAACCACCCAGGAGTTATATTTTTTCCAAACAAGAGCAAAATAATTTGCCTAACATAAAAAACTTGCTCATAATATTGTTAATTTTCGTAAAATTGCAGTCTTCAGGACTAGAAACCTGATAGACACCTAGCTAAACTATCAAGAGTGCATCTGTACTGCTAGTTAATAAAACCTAGATGTGGCGCTATAGCCTCAATGATCCCAGTACAACTTATCCTCAAAAACTTCCTTAGTTACCGTGATGCAACTTTAGATTTTCGTGGTTTGCATACGGCTTGTATTTGTGGTTCCAATGGTGCAGGTAAATCTTCTTTACTCGAAGCAATTACCTGGGCAATTTGGGGTGAAAGTCGCGCCACTGCTGAAGATGACGTGATTCATTCGGGCGCAAAAGAAGTTAGGGTAGATTTCACTTTCCAAATTAACGAACACAAATATCGGGTAATTCGCACGCGTGTGCGGGGTGCGAGTAGTGTCTTGGAGTTGCAAATAGAAACACCCTCTGGCTTTCGCGCCCTCACTGGTAAGGGTGTCAGAGCAACACAAGATTTGATTTTAGAACACATCAAACTCGATTACGATACTTTTATTAATTCTGCTTACCTGCGTCAAGGGCGTGCGGATGAATTCATGCTCAAGCGCCCCAGCGAACGCAAGGAAATTTTAGCGGAGTTGTTGAAACTTAATCAATACGATGATTTGGAAGAACGAGCAAAAGAATCCTCACGTCAGTTCAAAGCTAGGGCTGAAGAATTAGAGCGTTCTTTGGAATCAATTAAAATTCAGTTGCAACAACGTGAGGTGACACAAGCACAAAGAGCAGAGTTAGAAGCTGAACTTAATCAATTACAGCAAGTACAAGCCTTTGAAAATATTCAATTACAAAGTTTACAAGTTGTCCAGCACCAGCGACAAAATTGGGAACAACAACTCAGCTTTGTCAGACAACAATACCAGAATTTGACTCAAGATGGCGATCGCCTGCAACAAGAGTATGCAGCAGCCAAATCTCAGCTAGCAGATTTAGAGACCATTTTAAATCAGGAAACTGAAATTAAAAACGGCTACGCTCAATACCAAAGTCTGCAATCTCAAGAAGAAGCGTTTGCGGCTAAATTTGAAGAATACACCCGCGCCACAGGGCTGCGTCAACAAAAGCAACAGCAATTAACCAAACAAATTCACGAAATTGAACGCCAACTACAACAAGTCCAAGGACAATTAGCAGCCTTGCAGCAGCAAGAGCAAGAAATTCAGCAAACTCTTAGCAAATCAGGTGAAGTAGAAGCTGGTTTAGCACAACTAGCCGCAGCGCGTCGCCGAGTTCATCAACTCGATGAACTGCAAATGCAAGTCAGTCCGTTGTTGCAACAGCGGCAAAATTTACAAAGTCAATTACATCGCGTGGAAGCAAATTTAAAAGCTAGGCTAGAACAGTTACAAACCACAGAGAACCAACTCCAACGTTCTTCACGTCGTCAACCGCAACTGCAACAAGCAGTCATGGAAGTGGGGATACAAATTGAACAGATGGAGAAAGACCGAGTTTATCTGCAACGAGTCCAAGAAAAAGGACACGAAAGGCGACACTTTATCGAACGTCTACAAGCCCAGCAACGTGAATATGAAAGGTTTTTGGGAGAACTGGATCAAAAACTGCAAATGCTTCGCAACCCCGATGCAATTTGCCCTTTGTGTGAGCGTCCTTTGGATGAACATCACTGGAATCGCGTGGTAGACAAAACCAAAACCGAGTACCAAGATACTGAAGGGCAATTGTGGGTGTTTCGAGAACAGATGGCAGTATCAGACCGAGAAATTCAGCTATTAAGGCAGGAATATCGAGAAATATCGCAAAAATTAGCAGCTTATGACACTCTCCGCGAACAAAGGGGGCAATTAGCAGCACAACTCGAATCTACCACCGATGCCGAACAACAGCTACAACAACTCGCTGCCGAAAAACAATATTTAGAGCGATCGCTACAAGTTGGCGATTATGCACCAGTTCAACAAGCTGAACTACGGCAACTAGAAGAATATCTGCAACAACTGAATTATAATGAACAAGACCATGCCCTCGCTCGCAGTGAAGTTGAACGCTGGCGATGGGCAGAAATCAAACAAGGGCAAATTAAAGATGCGAACAAGCGTCTAGCTATGTTATCAGCCCGAAAACCAGAATTACAAGCTCAAATTGCTCAATTACAAACCAAAATCCAGCAAGAGCAAACTGATTCTGAATGTGCTAGACAAATCGCCGCTCTTGAACATCATATTGCCGAGATTGGGTATAGTTCAGACCAGCATAACAATATTCGCATGGCTGTGCGTCAAAATCAAGTTTGGCAATTGCGTTATCAACAACTTTTGTCAGCCGAGCAGCAATATCCGCAATTGCAAACGAGATTACAAGAGTTAGAGTCATCCATTGCTGACAGACTCACAGAGCGGCAAAAACTCGCTACCCAAATCGACAGCATTGTCCAACAGCTAGCCCAAACAGCCAACCCAACAGAGCAAATTCAAGTTTTAGAGGAGCAACTGCAAACACGCAGACGACAACTAGACGAACAAATAGCCAAGTTGGGGCGTTTAGAACAGCTAGCTCACCAACTGGAAACCTTGCAAACTCAATACGAACAACAGCAACAACAACTACAAGCTTGCAAACGAGAATATCGAGTTTATCAGGAATTAGCGCAGGCATTTGGTAAAAATGGCATCCAAGCTTTGATGATAGAGAATGTATTGCCTCAACTGGAAGCAGAGACAAATCAACTCTTGTCACGATTGAGTGCTAACCAGTTACATGTACAATTTATTACTCAAAAATCTGGGCGGAGTGGCAAATCTACCAAGAAAAATGCCAAGCTCATCGATACTCTCGATATTTTAATTGCCGATGCCAGAGGCACGCGAGCTTATGAAACTTACTCTGGTGGAGAAGCCTTTAGAATTAACTTTGCCATCCGTTTAGCCTTAGCAAAACTATTGGCACAACGGGCGGGTGCGGCGTTGCAATTGTTGATTGTGGATGAAGGCTTTGGTACACAGGATGCAGAAGGATGCGATCGCTTGATTGCGGCGATAAATGCGATCGCCTCTGATTTTGCCTGCATCCTCACAGTTACCCACATGCCTCACCTCAAAGAAGCCTTCCAAGCTCGTATTGAGGTGAATAAAACTCAGCAAGGTTCGCAGTTACATCTATTAATTTAATGTGAGTTCGACAAATTCAAAAATATCTAGACGCAAGGCTGAGAGGTTATATAGGACTCATATTTGAGTTCTGAACAAAACTCAGTACACTTTTATTCCTTCTTACTGTTCCCCGTTCCCTGTTCCCCGTTCCCTTCCTACGCAAATGTTTTCAGGAATCAAATCGGATTCCTATATCATGTTCGGTTAATCAGTTATGATTCCCACAGTCATTGCACCCCACCCCTTAATCCCCTCCCCGTCAACGGGGAGGGGAAACAAAGCGTAGCTTTGGTGGGGTGGGGTTATTTTTTTGATTTATGCAAGAAGTCTATTGACCGCCTTTTAATCACAGCCATCAGCCATCAGTCATCAGGAGCCAGTGCGTTGGACGGCTCTGCCGGCAGCCGCGCAACTGGCGTTCATCAGTCAACACGATTTTTATGTGGAACAGCCTAACACATTTCAAAAACGGCGTATTATAATTGAAGTATGAAGCACATGGGTCCGTAACGGTTTCGACAGGTTGGCGAACGCTGCTCTGTGATTCAGGTCGAGAGTGAGTCATCTCTCGGAAATCCAAGGCTCAAAAAAAAAGTAAATGCGAATAACATCGTAAAATTTGCTCGTAAGGAAGCCCTAGTAGCTGCCTAATAGCCTCTTATAGGTTCGAGCGTCTCTAGTTTGACTCCGTTAAGGATTAGAGACCAACCCCAACGGATGCTCTAGCAAGTATTCTCTGATTGACTTGCTAGCTAAGACTTAATCAGAGCATCCTACGTTCGGGATAATGAACGATTCCCGCCTTGAGGGTCAGATAGGCTAAACCTGTGAATGAGTGGAGGGTCAATACCCAATTTGGACAGCAGTTCGACTCTGCTCGGATCCACTAAAAACACTAAAAATCCAATCTGCATTCATTACCCCCTTGATGCAGTAGTAGAAAACCAAAAGTGAGAGCAGAAATTTCTGCTCTCATTTTTTGATTGAACACAACAGTATATAGCTCAATACGGTTCAGTTAAGACTAAAACTTTTTGTCAAAGTCAATTTTTTTAACGTAGACGCGTAAGCGGTGAGCCAGCGCGGTCTTGGGGGTTCTCCCCCAATCCCCACTCCCTTTCGGTCGTGGGGGCCCCGAGTCCCCCATGAGCGACTGGCGAACCCGAAGGGCTTGCCGCAGGCTACCGCCAAGAACGCACTGGACGCAAACAGAAGAAAGAAATGCTTAACTGAACTGTATTGGTATATAGCTAATGGGTTTCCAAAAAATAAATTATTCCAGTCTGGTAGGGTGCGTTAGGACTATCGTCCATAACGCACCGCCAGAGATTTGCAGTGCTATACTCTCGCCGATAACTACAAAACTGATAACTGATGACTATTTACTGTGAATATTGGGATATTTTGTTACTTGAAAGCCTAATTACTAGCATGATTTACAAAGACGAGTCCACTATATAGCTGAAAAGCTGAGTCCCAATTAGTTTCTTCTCTACGAAACAGGTGAATGTGAGACTTGATCTGACTTAGCATTTCTGTTTGATCTAATACTGTCTGTGCAAAACAAGCAAAATCAGACCAGATCTTAGCTTGAGGCAATTTTTGGTCAATCCAGCCAAGTAAATGATTCCAATTAATTCTGATTGTATTTTGGCTAGCTTGAGGAGTGATTTCTACACCTTGCTGAAATTCGTAGCCGTTGTCATAAAGTCGCAAAATGCAACGTCTACCAGGTAGGTGTAAATCATAAAATTGTACATAGTCTTGGGTTTGGGTTTTGCGTTCTAGTTTATGATGGGCATCAACATCTACAACTTCCTCAAAAATTGGCAGTAGTCCTAGAACGCGTGCTTTGACTTCTGACCATTCAAAAGTTAGCGAACCAAGTTGATTTGCTTCATTGCGACAAACAACAGTTGCTTTGAGGTCAGATTCTGAGAAATATTGGACTTGAAAAACTTGAATTTGCTGAATGGCTGTTATCGAAGTCCAGAAACAAGGAATTTCAGCTTTCTGTAGCTGCGTACCATAAAATTTTAGTTCTCCTACCTGTCCAGTGCGGTATAACCTCCAGCCGCGACTTGGTAGTACCAGCCTTGCTGTGTAGGGGTCTAGCTGCATAATCTGAGCAAATTTCGGTGCAGCTATGGTTTTTAGTTCGTTGCTGAGAGGTTCTAAGACTAGCACCCCAAGTTCAGTATTGCTAGGTTCAGCCGTGGCTTTGGCGATCGCTCTTTGTTTTTCTTCTTGCTCAATTTCTTGCAGCCTTTGCAAACCTTGACGTGCTTGCGTCACTATCTTAGTGTTAGTTGTATTTCGCAGCAGATGGCGATAAATTTTTTCAGCATCTTGGTGCTTTTGGGATACTTCATGCAGCCTTCCCAGATAAAATTGCACCCAAGGATTATCCGGTGATTCTTTTAACAGCTGTTTGAGTAATTTAGCAGCTGTGTGATAGTCTTTACGCTCAAAGGCAATAGCCACTTGCTCAATCATCACTTATACCATTTTGGATTTTAGATTTTGGATTGTTAAAGACTTGTTGGTAATGCTTTTAAAGCTTCATCTGTGGCTATTGTTGTTCAATTGTTCAAGTTTAGGGAAAGATTAAACCTGAGCTAAACCGTATTCAGTTATAAATCATTTATACTTCAAAATTTGCGGAAATTAAGGTTAATGCAACTACTGGTGCTGTCACTGCTCGCAGGATACGACGACCGAGAGACACTGGTTGAAATCCGGCCGCGATCGCATTTTCAATTTCTGTTTCTGTCCACCCTCCTTCTGGGCCAGTAGCAATCACAATGCTTTCTTGTCCTTTGTTTTGCAAGCAATATCTTAAGTGAGGAAAGTTACCACGCCCTTCACAAATATATTGTTGACTGTTGACTGATGACTGATGGCTGTTAACTGTTGACAAAGCAGTATTAAAAGCTACAGGTTCTAAAATTGTTGGTACAAAAGCGCGTTCTGATTGTTCAGCGGCTTCTGCGGCAATACGTCGCCAACGTTCAAGCTTTTGGGGACTGGGATTTAGTAAGGTGCGATCGCTCAAAACTGGCGCAATACAAGCTACACCTAATTCCGTACAAGTGCGTACCACTTCATCAAATGCATTGCCTTTGGGTAACGCCACCATCAGAGTAATTGATACATGCAATTCGGTTTCTACTGTCAGTGGTTGTAAAACTTGCGCTTGTTCTGTTGCTAGCTGTGATAACCACCATTTACCCTTACCATCCATAGCAATAAAGCGATCGCCATCACGCAAGCGCAACACGCGTACTAGGTAGTGTTGTTGCTCTTTGGTGAGCAAAATTTGCCCTTGTTGGAGTTGGGAGGGTGCGATCGCGATTCTTTGCAATTGAGACATAAGCAAGGGGAAAGACTATTAAATGTGCGATAAAAACATTAGAATTGAAGAAAATTCCCGTAATTTCTCGTCAGTATCCTGAATAAAGACTAGAAGACAGAAACAACGCAGGTAATGAGTAGAACTTGAGGAATGATTCTGGATGCACGAGAATAGCCAAATCAGAATTCTGTTTTTCACGGCTGAGCCTAACGATACCGCTAGGCTGCGTTTACAACAAGAGTTGCGAGATATCGAAGAACAGCTGCGAAGATTTAGGGTGCAAGACAGATTTGTCCTCAAGTTACAATTATCCGCCCGTACTAGGGACATTAGCCAAGCAATACTCGATTTTGAACCGCATATTGTTCATTTTTCAGGACATGGCCAGAATACTGGTGAACTTTGCTTTGAAAATGAGTTTGGTACAACACAGCCAGTCAAGCCGGAAGTTTTAGCTGCGGTGTTTAGATTAGTAACAGCTTATGTTCATTGTGTAGTGCTGAATGCTTGTTATTCCAATATTCAAGCCGAAGCTATTGTTCAGCATATACCTTTTGTCATCGGCATGAAAACAGCGATCGGCGATCAAGCGGCGATCGCTTTTGCTGTGGGATTTTACAGGGCGCTGGGTGCAAATCGTTCCATAGAAGAAGCTTACGAGTTTGGGTGCGTAGAAATTCAACTGCAAGGTATTCCAGAAGAATCAACCCCTGTTCTCCGTAAAAGAATAGATCAATCGCCTGCGGCTTTTTATTTACAACGCCCTGCAATTGAAGGGCGTTGTTACGAAGAGATTAAACAGCCTGGTTCTCTGATTCGCATCAAAGCCCCTAAGAACATGGGGAAAACATGGCTGATGAACAGGATAGTAGCTTATGCCAGAGGAAATGGCTATAAAACAGTTACTTTAAGTTTTAACGTCTTAACAGATGGAACAATTTTTCAAGATGTCGAGAAATTCTTTCGTTCTTTCTGTATTGCTGTTGCTAATGAATTAGGGCTACCCAATCAATTAATTGAGACTTGGGACAATCAAGCGACTTCTATATTTAACAGTACGATGTACTTTCAAAAATACTTGTTAGCAAATATAAATACTCCTTTGGTACTAGCTTTAAATGATGTTGATTTAGTTTTTGAAAAACCTGAAATTGCCAATGATTTTTGTAAAATGCTACGAAATTGGCATGACCGGGCAAGGCGCGATGACACAACTAGCATTATTTGGAAAAAACTGCACTTAATCATTGTCCATTCTACTGAAGTTTATGCCTTTCTTGATATTAATAGTTCACCACTTGCTAATGTAGGTTTAGTAATTGAATTACCAGAATTTACTCTTGAGCAGGTACAACGTTTACTAAATTTGCATGGACTAAATTTAGCAACAAATGAAGTTGATCAACTAGTGGATTTATTAGGTGGACACCCTTTGCTACTGCGAATTACTTGTGATTATTTGAGACTTAATGAAATTACCTTGAAAGAATTTCTAGAAGTTGCTCCTACACTAGAGGGGCCGTTTAAAGGTCATCTACTTGAATATTTAACAATTTTGGAAAATAATCCAGAATTGAACACAGCATTTCGTCAGGTTATTACAGCAGATACACCAATTAAATTATCTCCAAATATTGCGATGACATTACAACGCTTAGGACTAGTCAAGTTAGAAAGAAATTTGGCTAAACCACGCTGCAATCTCTATCGTCAGTTCTTGCGTTTTTATCTTTAAATTATAGAGAAAACTCACCATGATACAACTAAATCAATACTATCAAGTAGGAGGAACTTTAACAGCAGATGACCCTAGCTATGTAGAGCGAGATGCTGACAAAGATATTTATGAGCAATTAAGATCTGGAAATTTTTGTTATGTGTTTGATTCTCGGCAGATGGGTAAGTCTAGCTTACAAGTAAGAGTAAGTAAAAGATTGGAAAATCAAGAATTTAAATGTGCTTTGATTAGCCTAGATGGACTGGGCACTAAAGGAGTCACTCAAGAGCAGTGGTACTATACTTTTATTAAAGATTTAGCAGAACAATTGGAATTACCAAATGATCGATTAGAATCTTGGTTATTAGAGAGTAAATCCTTAGCTCCTCTGAAACGATTGGATGATTTTTTTAAAACCCTATTACTATCAGAAACTTATCAAAACATTGTAATTTTCATTGATGAAATCGATACTGTTCTCAGTTTAGATTTTCCTACGGATGATTTTTTTGCTTTCATCCGCTCTTGCTATAATAGACGTGCAAATAACCCAAATTATAAACGAGTTACTTTTGCATTATTAGGGGTAGCTACACCATCGCAATTAATCCAAGATAATCAACGCACACCTTTTAATATTGGTAAGGCAATTAAATTAAAGAGTTTTACTTTGGCAGAAATTAGACCTCTTGCGAAAGGATTAGAGAGTAAAGTAGGTGACTCTAAAATTGCCGAAGATATTTTGCAAGAGGTACTAAAATGGACTGGGGGTCAACCTTTTTTGACTCAAAAAATATGTCAACTTATTGCTGAGTCTCAAGATGTTATTCCTAGTTATAAGCAAGCTCTAAGTAAGTGGGTAGATGAGATTGTTAAATCCCAGATAATTGAAAATTGGGAAGAGCAAGATAATCCACAACATTTCAGGACAATTCGTGACAGGATTATCAATAGTCAACAACCAACGGTTAATTTGCTCAAACTATATCAGAAAATCAGACAACAGCAAGAATTACCCACTGATGATAGTCCAGAGCAAAGTGAATTAATCTTGTCAGGAATAGTAGTAGAAAATAATCGTAAGCTGAAAATTTATAACCTGATTTATAAATTAGTATTTGATAATAACTGGTTGACTGAAATTTTAGCAGATAAAAAACCTTATGAAGAAGAATTACTAGGATGGAAATTAAATAAAAATAAGTATTGGTTATTGCGAGGTCGAAAATTAAAAACAGCAAGAGAATGGAGTCACGACAAAATATTAACAATCGAAGATTATCAATTTTTCAATAAAAGCCAAGAATTAGAACTTCAAATAACAAAGCGTAATCAACGTGTAATTTTATTAATTTATACCATTCTATTAATGGGATTTGCGATTACAGGTGGCTCGTTATCAACTAGAAAAATTCAATCATTCTTCTTTCCATACGTATTAAAGCCAGAACTATTTAGCCAAGGAGAACGTACTTTTTTTCTAGGAAATGGAAATTTATATCAACGCTACGGTGTTGAGGCTTTTCAAAAAGGTGATTATTCAAAAGCAGTTGAACAATTTCAAAGAGCAAAAAATGTTAATAAAAACGATCCAGAAGCACTGATTTATTACAACAATGCCAAAGCACATAAAAGTGGTAATTATTTAACTTTGGCAGTTGCTGTATCTATAAATCCTAGAAGAGAACAGGCTACAGACATCTTGAAAGGAGTCGCACAAGCGCAGGACGAGTTTAATAAAAAAGGTGGATTCAAAGGGGAATTATTGAATATTATAATTACCGATGATAATAACGAGCAAAGCCAAGCTCAAACAGTTGCACAGGAATTGACTAGAGATGCAAAAGTTTTAGGAGTAATCGGACACAATGGCAGTTCAGTTAGTCAAGCTGCACTTGTGAAGTATGAAAGTGCTGGTTTAGCAATGATATCTGCTACTAGCACCAGTACTAAATTAAAAAATAAAGTATTTTTTAGAACAGTTCCTTCTGATGCAAAAGCTGGTGAGAAATTAGCTAGTTATGCTTTAAAAAATGGCATTAAGCAAGTGGTTATTTTTTATAATGATAAAGATATATATAGTGAAAGTTTAAGGCAAGCATTTACAAAAAAATTTGAAAATCAAGGTGGAAAAATTGTCAGAACTAAAAATTTAGCAGATCCAAAGTTAGATGCATCTTATGAAGTGTATCTCAGTGTAGTTCAAGATGAAGCCAATGCGGCTGTTTTTTTTCCAAATATAGAGCTAATTTCTACTGTAATTAACATGGCTCGCGCTCGTGAACAACAAAAAATTCCAAAATATTTAGGAAGAAATCTCCAGTTGTTGGGAGGCGATGCTTTGTATGGTGTAGATACTTTAAAACAGGGTGACAAGGATCTTGAAGGCTTAGTTCTGGCTATTCCTTGGTTTCCTGAAGAATCTTATTCAAAAAAATTTGCCGAGAGAGCCTGTAACCAATGGGGACAGGGAATTAGTTGGCGCACTGCTGCTAGTTACGATGCAACTATGGCTTTTATTGAAGCTATTTCACAGTCAAAAAATCCTTCTCGACAAAGTGTACTGCAAAAGCTGAAGTCAATTACACTGCCAGCTAATAAAACTTCAGGAGATGCACTTGCTTTTCAAGATGGTGAGCCGCGTAATAAAACGGGAGTCCTCGTTAAAGTCGTTCGTGATAGTGGTGATAAGTGCAGTGATAGCGAAGGGAAGAGATTTCATTTTGAAAAAGTTGATTAATACTAATATCACGTGAGTTCGATGAACCTCTCCCCAACCCCTCTCCGACGCGGAGAGGGGCTTTGAAATTTTAGATAAAGAACGAAAAATTAAGGTTTTTAAGCCTCTCCCCTAAAAGGAGAGAGGTTTGGAGAGGGGTCTTTTAAATCTGTCGAACTCACGTTAATATCATGTCCGGTTAATTAGTTATAATTGCCAAAGTCATTAAACCCCTCCCCGTTCACGGGGAGGGGAAACAAAGCTTAGCTTTGGTGGGGTGGGGTTCTCAGAGTTTAATAAGTAATCAAGCGGACATAATATTACTTGAAAGTATTGGAATAGCATTGTGGAAAAGGCTTTAATCCAAAATCCAAAATTACTATTAGTCCATTTTCAAGTAAATTCTGAGTGCTTCATTCACCAATTCACTCATGGGTTTATTTTGGCTACCAGCAGTTTCCTTCAACTTGTTGTAAACATCATCGTGAATGCTGATGCGATGCCGTCCTCTACTAGGAGCAGTAATTATTTTAGCTACCAAAGCCGTTACCTGAGCTTGAGTATCTTCGGTAATTTCTGGCGTAGCTTCCGGTACGTAGTTCCCAGCAAATTCACGGATGGCATCAAACCCAACGCGATCGCAAAAATCGCCAAAACTTTCGCCTGATTGCTTTGATTTCTGAAAGTAGACAAAAATCGGCTCTAGAAAGCTTTCTATGTCATTATGATGCAGGCGCTCAGTGTAAGGTTGTGCTAGTCTTGTCTGGTCTGGCGAACCCCCTAACCACAATTGATAAGTGTCTGGAGCGCTACCCACAAACCCCAATTCCGCCATGTAAGGACGAGCGCAGCCGTTAGGGCAACCTGTCATCCTTACCACAAAATGTTCATCTTGTAAACCCAGTTTATCCAATAAACTGCGAATTCTTTCTAAAATACCAGGTATTGCCCGTTCTGATTCAGTAATTGCCAAGCCACAAGTAGGCAAAGCAGGACAAGCCATGGCGTACCTTACCAAAGGTTCGATTTGACCTGGGTCAGAGACAACGCCACGCTGGTTGAGAATTTCTTGAATGGCTTGTTTGTTGTTTGGTTCGATGTCACAGAAAATCAGGTTTTGGTGAGGTGTCAAGCGAATTGGTAAATTGAATTGCTCAACAATTTCCCGCAAGGCTGTTTTCAGTTGAAACGAACCTTCATCCTTGACGCGACCATTGTCAATGGAAATGCCTAAGAACAGTTTGCCATCGCCTTGTTCGTGCCAACCCAAGAAGTCTTGATATTTAAATTCTGGGAGTTCTTGGAAAGGTGCAACTGGTTTGCCAAAATATTCTTCAACTTTGGCGCGGAACTTATCGACACCCCAATCGTTGATTAAATATTTTAATCTGGCATGACGGCGGTCAGTGCGATCGCCGTAATCTCTTTGAGTGGCAACAATGGCTTTCACTAAGTCGTAAACATCATCCTTTGCCACATAGCAAATGGCATCAGCTAATCTAGCAAAGGTTTCTTCTTTACCGTGTGTTCTGCCTAAACCGCCACCGGCGAAAACGTTAAATCCTTCTAACTGACCTGACTCGTTGGTAATTATCACCAAGCTAAGGTCTTGGGAATACAAATCAACCGAATTATCCCCTGGCACCGTCACGCAAACTTTGAACTTGCGGGGCATATAGTGAGTGCCATAAATTGGTTCTTCGGTGTCATGAATGATTGTGCCATTGCCATTGCGCTGTCTTGCGGCTTTCACCTCTGGGCTTTCTTCAGCACTAATAGCCTTTTCACCGTCTAGCCAAATTTCGTAGTAAGCGCCTGTTTGCGGTGACAGCAAGTCAGCGATGTTCTGGGCATACTCCCAGGCATACTCATAATCTGGGCGATTCTTAAAAGGAACCGGTGGGGCCATGACGTTGCGGTTGATATCACCACAAGCACCCAATGTGGAACCTAGATTTTTAACAATGGTGGCAATTGCTGTTTTGAGATTCTTTTTTAAAATTCCGTGCAATTGAAACCCTTGACGCGTGGTTGCACGCAAAGTGTGATTACCATATTCATCAGCCAGCTTATCCAAAGCTAGGTATAACTGCGGCGGTACGAAGCCACCCGGATTTTTTGTCCGCAGCATGAACTGATAATCTTTCTCCTGTCCCTTAACACGATTGTCGCGGTTATCTTGTTGGTAGGAGCCATGAAACTTGAGAATCTGCACCGCATCTTCGCTAAAGTGAGTAGTATCCTCAAGGATTTGTGTTGCTACAGGTTCACGCAAAAAATTACTATTTTCCTTGAGTCCTTCTACTTTAGAAGGCTTACGGTTGGCGATTGGAGGAGGAGCAGATTTAACCATTAGAGTTGTATAGTATTCTCAATAAAGCATCGGTAGACGCCGAAGCACCCTTTCGGCTGGTTGTTTCCCGGTAATCCGGTCGGAGATATGAGGAATATTTTAATTTTAACATGGCAAAAAGCAGGCTTTGTCAGTGATGTAACACTTAACAAAACCAGCTTTTTGTAGTAATGAGTGCTAAGTCCTAAGTGCTGAGTCCTGAATAAACAGTATAGAATAACTTAGGACTTATGGCTTTTATGAGAACTCGAAAAAATAAATTATCCCAGTTGATGACTGATGACTGATGACTGGGAACAGTAGGTAAAGCCCATCTCAATTGCATAATTACTCATGTTCGCTTAGCCTCTCTGTCACGAGAAGGTTAATGACCGATGACAGATGACAGTTATCAGTCATCTGTCATCGGTTAACACAATTCGATATGCAACCTCAAAAGTTAAACCACTTAAACTATTTAAAGCGATAACCAAGGCCGCCATTGATGGTGACAGCCGAAGCAGGGCTATTTTGATAGGCACGAAGTCCTACTTTAGCATTGGTGTAAATGAGAAAGTTTTTAGCAACTTCTGACTCAACACCAGCACCAACCACTACAGCATCTCTGTTGCCAATGGGACTTGGTGAACCATCTTTATCGAGAAAAGAATAACCACCAGTTACAAAGGCGTTAGTTCTATTAGCAATTGGTACGTCTAGAGAAACTTCTGGAATAACAGCACTCGTCTTATCATTCCAAATCACGTTACCACGTGCTGAAAATGGTGTATTTCCTAATTTTACGCGACCTGTAAGATTACCACCAAAGTTAGCTGCATCGTTGTTTAGTCCACCATTGGTAACACCAGCTGCAACACCAGCACCAATATAACTAGCATCAGTACCCTTTTTTGTTTCTGCGCTAGCTTGACCAGCACTAAAAATAAAAGGCGCAATAACTAATGAGGACAATGCAGAGATTGTCACAAAAGACTTGAGTAATTTCTTCATAATCTTGACAAAATTTTGTAGCTTTTGCTGTTACTTTCCAAGTCGAAGACTATGTAAAAATGTTCCAGATAATTTTCAAAAGTAAAAGGGGCTGGTGATTAGGGACTGATGACTGGGGGCTAGGAAAATCTTTTTGAATACCTAATCTTTAGTATCTTTATATAGTGGCCACTTTTTTTATTGGCACAACCTAATAACTAAAATTTAATTAGCATCAGGCAATTACATACTTAATTTACTTATCTTTTCCTGACTGCTCATATAGGTTTAAACAATCGGTTGTAGCAGTTATGGCAACAAGCTTTAGAGGAAATATATAAAGTTAAGTTTTAGCAATTTTCATGGAGATTGAATAAATGCTAACCGCTGCAAAAACGTTGTCTGGTTTGATGGGTTTATGTGTCGGTGATGCGTTAGGTGTGCCAGTGGAGTTTACTAGCCGCGCTGAACGAGTTAAATCTCCGGTGACAAAGATGTTGGGTTATGGCACATGGAATCAACCGCCGGGAACTTGGTCAGATGATAGTTCCTTGACATTTTGCCTAGCAGAAAGTCTTTGTAGAGGTTATTCACTAGATGCCATAGCTAAGTCGTTCTGGCGCTGGTACAAGGCGGCTTACTGGACTCCCCGTGGCGAAATATTTGGTATCGGTGAGAATACTTACGCAGTAATGATGCGCCTCAACCAGGGAGTTTCACCTCTACAAGCAGGGGGAACGAGTGAAATGAGCAATGGCAACGGTTCTTTGATGAGAATTTTGCCCATGGCTTACTGTCATAAAACCTTAACTTTTAGCGAATTAATTTCGCGGGTGCATGACGTATCTGCCATTACTCATGCTCATCCGCGATCGCAGATGGCCTGTGGTATTTATACTAGTATCGCTGTTGCTCTGCTGGAAGAATCTAATCCCCAAGCAGCTTATTTGCAAGGGTTAAACAAGATCCAGGCAATTTATTCTGTGCCAAAATTCGTTTCAGAAACACCGCATTTTGCCAGAGTCTTCAGCGGTGAAATTGCCCAGTTGCCAGTGGAAGCAATTAATTCTGAGGGCTATGTAATTGATACCCTAGAGGCATCCTTGTGGTGTTTATTAAATAGCTCGTCTTACGCTGAAGCGGTACTGAAAGCTGTAAATTTAGGCGGACATACAGACACAACCGCCGCTGTTACTGGTGGGTTAGCCGGAATTTACTACGGCACAGAAGGTATTCCCCAACAATGGATGAATCAAATTGCCCGCAAACAAGACATTATTAACTTAGCAAGACGGTTTGCGGCAGCTGTTTACAGTTGAAGTTAGGAGTTATACCAATTTGGATTCTGGATTTTAGATTGCGAAAGGCTATTTCATCTGTCGCAATCATTGTTCAAATTGGTATTAAAAGTGATGAAACTCTCAACTCCTAACTCCCAACTCTTAAACTGTAGACAGGGAATAAACCTGACCATCAATCAACAGCCTGGTGATGCCCTTAGCTTGGAGATGAGTCCGAGCCTTATGGAGAATTTTACTATCGGGAACTTTAATTACGCGATCGCGCTTGGTAGAAAAACGCTTTGCTACCCGATGGTTATCAAAAACTGGCAAAGTTCTTTGCTGGGTTTCCAAGCTAGGAATTTGCCCCAAGTCCCCAAAATCCTTGAGTGGTCGGGTAATTAATTCTGAGGCGCGGTCAATGACCAAATAGCAAGTCTTAGGCAAAGGGGCCGCCGATAATGGCAAGACTTGAACTGGTATTTCACCTAGTCTTCGTCTTGTAACTAAAGGTCTTGGCTCGTCGAAATAGTCCTCCTCTTCTTCCTCGTCATAGTCTTCGTCTAAATCGTCTAAATCGTCCTCTTCTAAATCATCTAAATCTTCGGACTCGTCTAGTAAGTCTTCACCTACTAGCATTTGGGCAATGACGGTTGCTTGGGGACGTTCATCCTCCAACATGGGGCTGGGGATGCTAACTATTTCCTTAGGCGTTTCTTGTGCAATTTCTAATCGCTTGGCTGTTCGCAGCTTTGGTTTTTCCGTTGCTGACGAACGCCGCCGCACCCGTCTATTCGCAGGGGTTTCCTCTTCAACCTTTTCTGGCTGGGTTTCTTCCTCTACTATTGCCTGCTGTGGCTCAACCTCTGGTAACTTCAAGCGGGGGGGTTCAATGCTTGCAAGTTCTTTCTCAGGCTTTGGCTGACTCAGCAAAGGTAACTGCTCGTAGTTAACCTGTGCCCTGCCTTCAGGAGTCCTAGCAGCACGTTTTAAGGAAACGAGGTACTCGTACTCATCTTCTGGTAGGGTGCTTTTGAGCAGACGGCTAATTGTGGAGTTACTCACGTCATAGCGCTCTGCCAAAGTTGAGGTTGTTTCGGCAGTCTCTCGATATAACTTAAGAATTTCTTGCTTGTCAGAATCTGTTAGTTTTCTCACGGTAGATACCAAAAAACTTTTTTATACTCGTTTTCGTCCACGCTCCCGCCGAGTTCGGCTCAATGATGCGTCATGTTCTAGAACAGCGCCGATGCCAAATAAAACTCCACTAAATACCCAAAACACTTCTAGTATGTCTCCACTTTGATAATTGGGCCCTTGGGCATATTTAAACCACATATCTGCAATGTAGAGCGAAAACGCGGCCGCTGCAATCATTCGCCAAGACTGGGCAACTCGTCCTCCCCAAAAGGCTAGTAGCATTGTGGTAGCAAGGATCAACAGAACTACATCGCTAATTACGTAAAACCAATTTACAATCACGACTAGCATTTCTTTTGATGTTCCTTGTTGCATGGAAATCCACCATGCCAACAAACTACCAAATAGCCCAATTGCCAAGACAATTAGCCATTGCCATTTTTCTAGATTGATTCGTCTGGAAGTCACAGCTAAAATCATGCCTGCGCCAACGGATAAATAAGTTAGTACAAAAAATACATCGCCGATAGATATGTCCGGTTCTTGTTTTAAGATGATTTCTGTATAGCCGAAAAATATCCCTCCCAGGAAATAAGACAGCATACCTACACCAATTGCGAGCCAAATATTCCGGCTACTAACAATTTGTGGGCTACGCCAATTTCTCAAGCATAGAATACCGGCACCCAGATAAGCTAATGCTTCAAAAATATTTGTACCAATCACATACCACTCGGCACGGCTTTCTACACCATCTGCTCCTGGAACTTTGGCACCAAACAACAAATAGTATAACAAGGCTAGCACGGCCCAGCCAATGCTGAGCAATACGATATTCTGATTGGTGAACAGGGATTTGGAACGGTAGGAATTGTTGTACGAGCTACTCATAGGAATTGACTTGGTAAATGCACTTTGCCTGGTTTTTGATGTGTAGGAATTTGTAGTCAGCGGTCTATCTGCTATGCACAAATTAATGCTAAGCGCAACTAGCGATAGCCGCATTTTTTCTACAATTTCCATGCTATTGCCACAGTTTACTCAGTGAAGATTGATTTAGCCAAGTCATAAACAGCGATCGCTCTGTTTCGGGCATATCTTTTAACCTATCACTGACTTCATGAGCAAAGTTGGTATTGCCAAAATATGTTTTCCCTAGTTTGTACAGTTCTTGCAAGAGGCTAATCAGGTGATTTTCTTGCCAAGCAGGAAGTTTATCGGCATCTAGGGGATCTATACTGACCAAGTACTTGACTGCTTCAGGGGTTGAACCTTCAGGAAATTGCTGTTGTCGTAATGCTTCTGCAATTTCTTTTTGAAACAATGACGCTTGCCTAGTGCCTAAGAACTCTTCAATGTCCATGTAAAGCGCTTGCAGCAGCAAAAGAGTTGCTTGAATTAAAATTTCTTTCCTGCTATGGCTACTTGAGTCACTATCTAGCTGTTCTAGGCGGACTTTACCCCAAACGCTAAAGCGTTCTGGTTCCTCCAGTAAGACACAGGCTTTACCTCGGTTATCGGTCAACTCTCGCCATAATGATCTAGCTTCTTCTTCTTTACCAGCTTTGAAGATGCTAATCAAGCGAAAGGTCTGCCCCTGATAATGGAGGATCGGCACTTGCTGATCCCGTTTTGGGTGCTGAATACTCGATATCTCAACATCCTGCCGTTTGAGAATAAACATGGCACTAGCAACTAACTCCTCACAGGGGCTTTGTGGATATGCGATCTATAATCTGATTTAGCAGTATCGCCAAGAGTGCGATTACTTAACGTGTCATCAGGGTAAGCCTAGCGATCGCTCTTCAGCTACCCTATAGTAAGCCACAACACGCAAATAAGCATTCTGTAAGCACAGAATATAACTAATCAGTAGCCCATCTGCTCGTTTTTAGTGTTAATTGACTAACTAGCGACTAGAATCATAGCCTTGCTTGTGAAAAAACGGCAATTTTTCCATTGCTTCTTGGCAAGGAAAACGATATAATTTCATAAATGACTCTCTTAGGAGCCATGGTTTCAGCTTGGGCGCGTAGCTCAGTGGATAGAGCAATTGCCTTCTAAGCAATCGGCCGCAGGTTCGAGTCCTGCCGCGCTCGTTTTAAGTTAATACGAACCTTCAAGCGCTGCTATACTCTTATTCAGAGTGGGCATGAGTTGTGCTGCATCATACCAAAAACAAAGGTGATATTGCTGCAACAAAAGCGATCGCTGATTTAACGCTAAAAGGATACTTGATTCTCACACCAGTTGTTTGTGAGCATTTGCCATTTGATTTTGTTGCCTACAAAGATGATAAATTTTATAAAATACAAGCTAAATATGCAGGAGATAACAGAGTTGTTAATAGAACTATTTGGGTAGATAAGAATGGTATTCATCAAAAGAAGTACAAAGTAAAAGATTTTGATTTTTATGCTGTTTATCTACCTGATATAGATCAAGTTGTTTATCCATCGATTAATTTTAGTGGTTGCTACATAACAACTCAAATACCTAATTCAGCTACACCATTTTACTGGTGGGAAGATTTTAGAGAGTTAACAGAAGAAGCGGCTAAGAGAACTTATAAGGAGTTTGGCGTTGATTTAACAACGAGGAAGGTTGACCCAGAATCTAGAATTAATACTAGAAAAGTAGAAAGACCATCAAAAGAAGAATTGGAAAAACTAGTTTGGGAAAAACCGACAGCACAAATTGGGAGAGATTTTGGCGTATCTGACAAAGCTGTAGAAAAGTGGTGTAAAGCTTATGGGATAGACAAACCACCTAGAGGATATTGGGTGAAAAAAGCCTACCAAAAACTAGAATAACAGTTGAATACTAGTAACAATTTTTAGCAAAATTAGAAATTTTCATAAGGTTTCAATGATATAAAAAGCCCGTGACGAGGATTGAACTCGTCACCTCACCCTTACCAAGGGTGTAGCCTGACGGCTAGAAACCCAGCCTGAAAGCACCCTAGCAAGTCCTAACCCAACATTTAGGACAAGTTCAGGACAATGCGGAAAATAGAGCCAATAAATAACAATAGAGTGTACAGCTAAAGTTTAGTTACGCAGGTAAATGTTACAGATAATGTTAAATTGATAACACAATATAGTATTATAGTAGTCAACATTTGCAAATATTCTCAAAAATAGCTAGATTTTATAGGTTTATATAAATGGATTTTTTAACAGTTCTAGGCTTAGTTGCCGGAACATTAACAACAATCGCCTTCTTACCACAGATGTATAAAACCTGGCAATCGAAATCAGCAAAAGACGTTTCTTTCGTGATGCTGATTACTTTTATGAGTGGTCTTTTTTTGTGGTTCATCTATGGAATTTATCTCCAAGCTTTGCCGATTATTCTTTCTAATGGAGTGTGCTTATTTTTTAACATGATAATTCTATGGCTTAAAATTAAATATAGATAAACTTGTCTGTAATAAAACCTGTGACATCATCTGTATTTGCCTCTGAACGCCTCCTATTCACCCCTACCACCCCCAACAACGACGCCATACCACTCATTTTTGCTTTTCCCAATGAGTACAGTGTCGGTATCACTAGCCTAGGCTATCAGCTGGTTTGGGCAACTTTGGCAATGCGTGATGATGTGGAGGTGAGTCGCCTATTTACCGATATTCACGAACAATTACCCAGAAAGCCGGAAATTGTAGGATTTTCTATTTCTTGGGAATTGGATTATGTGAATATTTTAAACTTGCTGGAATCTTTAGAAATTCCCATTCGTGCAACTAACCGCGATGATTCTCATCCGATAATTTTTGGTGGAGGCCCTGTTCTCACTGCTAACCCCGAACCATTTGCAGATTTCTTTGATGTAATTTTGCTGGGAGATGGTGAAAATCTGCTGGGGAATTTCATTGAAGCCTACAAAGATGTGAGAAATGCTTCAAGACAAACTCAACTAAAAGCACTAGCACAAATACCAGGAATTTATGTTCCGAGTTTGTATGAAGTGGAATATCAAGCAATAGATGGTGCAGTCAAGTCAATTAAACCAATTTCACCAGAAATTCCCACTGTCGTGCAAAAGCAGACTTATCGCGGAAATATTTTATCAGCATCAACTGTAGTGACAGAAAAGGCAGCTTGGGAAAAAATTTACATGGTAGAAGTGGTAAGAAGCTGTCCAGAAATGTGCCGCTTTTGTTTGGCGAGTTATCTAACATTGCCTTTTAGAACAGCGAGTTTAGAAAGTTCATTAATTCCAGCCATTGAAAAAGGTTTAAAAGTTACAAATCGGCTAGGATTATTGGGAGCTTCAGTAACTCAACATCCAGAATTTGAAGCGTTATTAGATTATATTAGTCAGTCAAAATATGATGATGTGCGCCTGAGTATTGCCTCAGTGCGAACCAATACAGTTACAGTACAGTTAGCCAAAACATTGGCGCAAAGAGACACGCGATCGCTTACCATTGCCGTAGAAAGTGGTTCAGAAAAATTGCGCCAAATCATCAACAAAAAATTGCATAATGATGAAATCATTCAAGCAGCAGCAAATGCCAAAGCTGGTGGCTTATCAGGGTTGAAACTCTACGGAATGGTCGGAATTCCCGGTGAAGAACCAGAAGATTTAGAGCAAACTGTGGCAATGATGCGTGATGTTAAAAAAGCTGCACCGGGATTACGCTTAACATTAGGTTGTAGCACCTTTGTCCCCAAGGCACATACACCTTTTCAGTGGTTTGGAGTGAATAAACAAGCAGAAAAGCGGTTGCAATTATTACAAAAACAACTCAAACCACTGGGGATAGATTTTCGCCCAGAAAGCTATAATTGGTCAATCATACAAGCTTTGTTATCGAGAGGCGATCGCCGACTCTCCCATCTGCTTGAACTTACCCGCGACTTTGGCGACTCCTTGGGTAGCTATAAACGTGCTTTTAAGCAACTCAAAGGACAACTCCCCGACTTAGATTTTTATGTCCACGCCAATTGGTCAACAGAGCAAATTTTACCTTGGAGTCACTTGCAAGGGCCTCTAGCACAGTCTACACTACTAAAGCATTTAACTGATGCTACCAGTCATTTTCAGAAATCCCCAGAACTACAGCCAATATAGGGGACTGGGGACTATTAAGCACATGGGGAGATGAGGGAGATGAGGGAGATAAAGAAAATAACAACTGACAACTGACAACTGACAACTGACAACTGACAACTGACAACTAACTCCCTACTCCCTACCTATGCAAACAACAGCTGAGTATTACTGCGCCTATTGCGGTGAACCTAACTTAACCTTTATTGATTTGAGTGCTGGTTCACAACAATCTTATGTAGAAGATTGTCAAGTTTGCTGTAACCCAAATATTTTATATGTCCGAGTTGATGAAGACACCTTAGATATCGAAATTGATACTGAATACGAAGGCTAAATTTTAGGTTTTTCTTTCCATGCTGCACTTTACACATTCCTCAATTATTAATGCGCCACTAGAAGTAGTTTGGAAATTTCACGAAAGACCAGACATTTTACAACTGTTAAATCCGCCTTGGCAACCAGTTCAAGTAGTTCGCCGTGAGGGAGGATTAGAAGTGGGTGCTATTACAGAATTTCGACTATTTTTAGGGCCATTACCGTTAACTTGGTTAGCGCGTCACACAGAATGTGAAAAATATCGCTTGTTTACCGATACACAAATATCCGGGCCTTTTGAATTTTGGGTACATCGACATCAATTTGAACCGGAAGATGGTAAAACTAAGTTGACTGATGCTATTTCCTTTTCTCTACCTGGTGGAGAAACAGTAGAATTTCTCAGTGGTTGGTTAGTGCAAGCACAGCTAGAAGCAATGTTTCGCTATCGCCACTATGTTACAAAAAGAGAGTGCGAATTAAATAATTCGTAAAAGAGATTAGATACCCGATTTCTATAAAAAGTCGGGTATCTGGGTAACTCAACAATTCACAATTGAAAGTTAAATTATAATATTTGATATAGCTGAAAATGCCTTGATAATTCAGAGCGATCGCACCACGCTATAAACACCCAAAAATCTCTACAATTCACGCGTAAATTCCTAGCGTATTTCTGATAAGTCTACAAAGAGTACTTGTGTTGTAGTTCCAGCAATAGCAACAGTACTCTGACAATCTAAATTTCATTTATAGGTAATTAAAACAATTATTGTAATGATTTTTTACAAGTTGCATACTTGTGCCTAAAGTTTGTCGTCATCTCATTGAGTGATACCTCAAAAAAACATGACGATAGTGAACATGCTAAATGCTTTGTTTGCCAGCTTTGGCTGAAGCACAGCAGCAATAACTGCTAGGTGTTGTCATAAATCATCAATAATATGCAGCTAAATCAAGGAGAAACTGAATATTATGTCTAATTTCACTAAAATAAGTCGATTTTTTCCATTAACTATTTTTGTCGCTTCTGCTGTCTTAGCCACAGTTCCTATAAATACAGATCAATCCTCTGTATTCGCGCAAGAAATTAAACCTACTACTACTTCCTCGCTGATAGCCCAATATCGAAACCATAGGAGAGATAGATACCGAGACAACTATGGTACACGAATACTAAGAGCAGAGTCGGGGCCCGATAACAGAGGGCGTTGGCGATTTTATAAACCCGAAGATGTCTCACGGGATGCAATGCAAGCACAAGGTTGCACTGATGTTAGTGCTGGTGCAGCAAATTGGCGATGTCCGCGTTCTACCATCAGGGTAGAAATTGATAATGATAACTGGCGTCCTGACCGCGATCGCGACGACAGGTACGGGCGTTCTACACGTAGACTTAGAGCAGAGTCAGGGCCTGATGACAGAGGGCGTTGGCGATTTTATAAACCCGAAGATGTTTCGCGCGATGCAATGCAAGCACAAGGTTGCGTCGATGTTGGCGCTGGTGCAGCCAATTGGCGATGTCCGCGCCCTACTATCAGGGTAGAAGTGGGTGATGATAATTGGCGTGACCGCGATCGCGACGACAGGTACGAGCGTTCTACACGTAGACTCAGAGCAGAGTCAGGGCCTGATGACAAAGGGCGTTGGCGATTTTATAAACCCGAAGATATTTCACGGGATGCCATGCAAGCCGAAGGTTGTACTGATGTCGGTGCAGGTGCAGCAAATTGGCGCTGTCCACGCCCCACTATCAGAGTAGAAGTGGATAACTAACGTTAATCTTGGTGTCTTTGTGTCTTAGTGGTGAGAAATTTTGAACCACCAAGGCACAAAGACACAAAGATGAAATTACAAAGTATAAGTGAAATCGTTTACTAACATACCAGGAACCAGACTACCTCCTAGTTGGCGACCATCGTATGTTCCAACTTCGGGGATAAATTCTTGAAAATTGGTCAGGTCTACTAGGTTTTCTCCCCAAAAACGATAGAGACTTTCATCAAAACGTAAGTTTTCGATGGGGGCAACTATTTCGCCATTTTCCACCCAAAAGCAAGCGTAACGGGTCATACCTGTAATTCTACCAGTTGGGCGATCGCTCCAATTCAAGTAATGCAAATTCGCTACATATAAGCCTGTATCTAAACTCGGAAGAATCTGTGCAAATCCTAAATTTCCTGGACTCACCTCTGGCGTACGTAAGGTTTCTGAACTATTAGCACCATTGGAAATTTTTTGATATTCCTTAGCAGTACGAGAATTCACCAAACTATTGACTAAAATACCTTTTTCTATTATTAGTAATTCCGGTGCTGCCATTTCTCCGAATTCATTAAATCGCGGTACTTTCCCTAGTTGAAAGTTTTCTTTTAAACTAAACTTTGGAGACAGTTGTTTTTCTTGGCGTGCCAGAGAAGCTAAGGCACTGTTTCCTTGTTGAATATCTGCTTCACTCACGCCTCCCCAAGAAAGCATCATTAATAAATCGGCAACAGCAGCGGGTGCAAAATAAGTTTTGTACTGTCCTCTTGGCAATTCTTTGGGGGAATTTTCCAGCAGTTTTAATTGTTTTCTCGCTTCGTTAATTTGAGTTATATAAGCCTGTTCATCCCAATCATTACCAGCAAAAGTTCCTTTAACAGCTTGTCCTGAGTTAGTAAATAAAGAATAATCTAAAGTAAAAGAATCCCCAGCAAACCAATGTTTTTGCTCGTTGGAATCACCATATCCTTTAACTACTACTCCTCCAGCATACAAGCCAGTAAAATCTAATTCTGCAACTAATTCTAATATTGTTGGTACTACTGCTTCCGCGGCCAACAATTTTCCAGAATGTACTTCTCGACTAGTGTTATTTTCTGTTGGCAAAACTAAATAAGGATCGACGGGTAATAAAGTCAGTTCTTCACGTAGTTCTAGCAAAGCTGCGTATGCCAATTGCCAGTCTAAGTCCCAATTTCCACTAAACGGAAACTGGCGAAAACTACTGCGCTGTTCTGACATCAAAGTGAGTTCCACCGAACCATCAGCAACACAACCAGTTTGTCGCACCTTGGCATGATTAAAACGAGTAAATTGGCTGCGTTCACTGGTTAGTTTCACAGTGAATTGTTCATTTGCTGTTTTTTTGATGAGCAAATTTTCAATCAGTTGATTAAAGCTGACTTCTAAAGCTGATAATTCGTTAATTTTCATAGTTATCGCACAATGTAGAGGGGCGGGTAAGCGAGGGAGCGGGGGAGATGGGGAGATGGGGAGATGGGGAGATGG
>NZ_JAECZC010000065.1:36264-39128 GCF_016056305.1 Amazonocrinis nigriterrae CENA67
CCTCCTCCTCCTCCAGTTCCCCCTCCTCGCTTGCGGGGAGGGGTTGGGGGTGGGGTGAGTGTTTAATCACTAATCAAGCGGACATGATATTCACTTAGCCCCACCCTACACCCTAGTTTTGATCAATTGGGGAATAATAGCAGATAGCGTTATTTTTATAAAAATATCAAGCTAGAATTTTCAGGATTAAAAGGCCAGAAAACATCTATGTCGCAATTTTATTTTGATACGGAAAATAACGGACACAAATCTTTTGAATTACCAGGAGCCAAACCACACTACAATCCCGATCGCCCAGGACAGGTAGAGCATATTTTTCTAGACCTGGGCTTGGATATTCCTAACCAAAGTTACCACGGCATTTGCAACATTCGCTTATTGCCAATTCGCAGTGGTATTGAGCGTTTGAGTTTGGATGCGGTAAATTTGCATATCGAGTCTGTACTGGTGGATGAGGTATCACAAAATTTTGACTACGATGGCGAACAGCTTTCTATCCAACTTTCAAAGCCTACCCAGGTTGGTAAAAGACTGTTGATTGCGATCGCCTACTCGGTGGAAAAACCCCAACGTGGTATTTATTTTATTCAACCAGACAAACACTACCCCAACAAGCCCATCCAAGTCTGGACTCAAGGAGAAGATGAAGACTCTCGTTTTTGGTTTCCCTGCTTTGACTACCCAGGACAATTGTCTACTTCCGAAATTCGCGTCCGCGTTCCCAAAAATTTAATTGCCATTTCCAACGGCGAACTAATTGACACCCAAAAAGATGGTGATGACAAAATCTACCATTGGTCACAGCAACAAGTTCATCCTACCTACTTGATAACTCTGGCAGTGGGGGACTTTGCAGAAATTCGCGACCAGTGGCAGGGTAAACCTGTTACATACTACATAGAAAAGGGACGGGAGAAAGATGCTAAACTCAGCATGGGCAAAACTCCCAGGATGCTCGAATTTTTGAGCGAAAAATATGGTTATCCCTATCCTTTCCCCAAATATGCTCAAGTTTGCGTTGACGACTTCATCTTTGGCGGGATGGAAAATACTTCCACAACTTTGTTAACAGACCGCTGTTTACTCGATGAACGCGCCGCTTTAGATAACCGCAACACCGAAAGTTTAGTAGTCCACGAACTAGCGCACCAATGGTTTGGCGATTTAGTAGTCATAAAACATTGGTCTCATGCTTGGGTGAAAGAAGGCATGGCTTCCTATTCTGAGGTAATGTGGACAGAACATGAGTATGGGTCAATAGAAGCAGCATACTATCGGTTATTGGAAGCTCGCAGCTACTTAACCGAAGATAGTAGCCGCTACCGTCGGCCAATGGTAACGCATGTTTACCGGGAAGCGATCGAACTTTATGACTGCCACATCTACGAAAAAGGGTCTTGTGTTTATCACATGATTCGGGCAGAACTGGGAGAAGAATTGTTTTGGTCGGCAATTCAAACATTTGTCCAGGATAATGCCCACAAAACTGTGGAAACAATAGACTTGCTAAGGGCAATTGAAAAAGCAACTGGACGCAATCTCGCATTTTTGTTCGACCAGTATGTTTATCGTGGCGGTCATCCAGATTTTAAAGTGGCTTACTCTTGGGATGAGGATGCTAATTTAGCAAAAGTTACAGTTACTCAAACCCAAGCAAACAACAATGGCAATAAAGATTTATTTGACTTGAGAATCCCCATCGGTTTCGGCTACACCAATTCTAAAGAAGTTAGCAGTGATGTCAAACTCAGCACCCAGCATTCAGCACTCAAAACTTTTACCGTGCGGGTGAATGAACGCGAACAAAGCTTTTATTTTCCACTCGCAGAGAAACCCCAATTTATCAGCTTTGATATGGGGAATAATTTCCTGAAAACTGTGTCTTTGGAGTATCCAATACCAGAGTTGAAAGCACAGTTAGAATTTGACCCCGACCCCATTTCTCGTATCTATGCAGCGTCAGCTTTAGCAGCAAAAGGTGGGTTAGAAGCCATCAAAGCATTATCCGCAGCACTGCAAAATGAGTTATTTTGGGGTGTGCGAGTCGAAGTAGCTAAAAAATTGGCAGAAATTAAGTTGGATCAAGCTTTTGATGGGTTAATTCCTGGGTTGGAAGATAAAAATCCTCGCGTGCGGCGGGCTGTGGTAGAAGCACTTGGTAACATCAAAACCTATGAAAGCTACAAAGCTGTGAAAAAACTGGTGCAAGATGGTGATCCGAGCTACTACGTGGAAGCCGAAGCAGCTACTACCATTGGAGCGATCGCGTCTGCTAACTTAGAAGAAAAGCCCAAGGAAGAAAAGGTCATCAAGCTTTTAAAATCCGTTTTAGAAGAAAAAGCGGGTTGGAATGAAATAGTACGCAGTGGTGCGATCGCAGGTTTAGCTGAACTCAAAACTTCAGAAGCAGCTTTGAATCTAGTACTGGAATATACCAAGCTTGGTGTACCACAACGATTGCGTTTATCGGCAATTCGTGCATTGGGAAAAATTTCTGTAGGTCAAAGTCCAGCTAATTTGGAACGAATTTTAGAAAGACTAGCAGAATTAGCCAAAGAAACCTTCTTTTTAACCCAAGTAGCAGTAGTTGCAGCATTGGGAAAAATGGAAACTCCCAAAGCCAGCGGCATTTTGCGATCGCTAGCTGACCAAACACCAGATGGACGTGTGCGTCGCAATGCTGAGGAAGCCCTTGCCAATGTCCAAAAGAATGTTGGTACAGAAACTGCCCTGCGTACCTTGCGTGAGGAACTCGACCAACTCAAACAACAAAACCAAGAATTGATCAGCCGCTTGGAAAACTTAGAAGCCAAATCTAAATTATAGGTATTGGGAATTGGGCATTGGGCATGGGGCATTGGGCA
>NZ_JAECZC010000065.1:39211-49704 GCF_016056305.1 Amazonocrinis nigriterrae CENA67
CCTCCTCGCAAGCGGGGAGGGGGTTAGGGGGTGGGGTTCCATCCCATGTCTGGCAAACCCCACCTCAACTTTGGGAAAAACTCAAACCCTTGGCGCGACAGATGCGGTGTGAACCAACTCCAGCAGAAAAGCTACTTTGGGAGAAGTTGAGACATAAGCAAGTTTTGGGTTTTAAGTTCCGCCGTCAGCAAACTATTGACCGTTTTATTGTCGATTTTTACTGTCATGAAGCGCGGTTGGTGGTGGAAGTGGACGGGGAAATTCACAACTACACCCAAGCTGAAGATGCTATACGTCAAGAGTTTTTGCAAAGTTTGGGGTTGGAGGTTGTGCGATTTAGAAATGAGGATGTTCTGGAGAGGATGGAGGGGGTGTTAGAGGTTATTGCTAGTTGGTTGCAGAGATAGAACCCCACCCCCAACCCCCTCCCCGCAAGCGAGGAGGGGGCTAATTATTGTGTGGGTTTTGGGGGTGTGGGCGATCGCTTTTGGTGAGGAAGTGCGATCGAATAGTACAGGTGTTTTATAAATTTATAACTTTGGCTTTTGAATGTAGTTGAATGAATAACATCATGGTGTCCTAGTTAGCGGTAGTGAATTATTAGTGCTAAATCAATACTATTTATATTGATATTCTTTACCACCTTTCAAGCGATGATTGTTTTCAACCTTATCCAGTCAGCTATTATACCTTTTAAATGGCTGTTTAACTTTTTTCAAAAGCAGCTAATCCATGAAATTAATCAGGATCTCACTCGACAAGAAATTAGCTTAATGAAATCACGTATTACCTTTTTGGAAAGCCGACTTGAGGATATGCAGTTTCAACTTTCCTGCCTAAAAATTTGCTTACAGAATACTGAACCAAAGAAATAGGTTTTGTGAAAAAGTGTACCCACTGTAACACTGTATGAAGTAAAGCATTCGTTACAGTGATATCTATGCTCATTCTTGTATCTGGTGGCGTTATTTGAACCGCAATATGGACATTTTGGCTTTCCATTCCAACGAATTTGCTCAAGTAAAATAAGGCATTCTTCGTGATTTCGTGACATGTTTATTCTCAGAGTTCTGAGAATAAACATGTCAAAAAGTACTCTTGAAAATTTTTAATATTGCAGCACTATTTATTAGCCGCCAAAGAAAAATTCCCAGGCAATTAATCTTTTTGATACCGTATACTTAGTTAGTTCAAATATTTATAGATTCTTTTGTTACTCTACACCATTCTCTTGCAACAGTGCATCCGCCCAAGCTGCATCAGCTTCTGACAAGGCTGGTACTGGCTGTTGACTGTAATCTACTACCAAATCATAACCGTGAACTAAAATTCTTATTCAGTCAGCTTTAACGTGAGTTCGACGGAACCTAACCCTTTCCCTACAAGGGAAGGGGCAAAAAATCTACACATTGATACGGAAGAATAAGGTTTTTAAGCCTCTCCCCGCTTCAGGGAGAGGAATGGAAGCGGGGTTCTTCAAAATCTATCGAACTCACGTCAGCTTTAGCTGAGTTCCGCTATTAGCCTCATAATTCATTCTGAGGCGGTTATCGTCACTAATGCAAAATATAAGTTGACGAAGACCGTTACCACAATTCGTGTAACCGTTACACTAAGTTGTGGAACCATTACCGCAAGTTGTGTAACCATTACCGCAAGTCGTGTAACCGTTACACTAAGTTGTGGAACCGTTACCGCAAGTTGTGTAACCATTACCGCAAGTCGTGTAACCATTACCGCAAGTCGTGTAACCGTTACACTAAGTTGTGGAACCATTACCGCAAGTCGTGTAACCGTTACCGCATTGTGAATTGTGTTCTTGCAATTGCGAATTGGTATTAAGCGATCGCAGATTATTGTATCAGGGCGATTCTACTTCAAGTAGAAAAGACTAAGAATCATGAGATTTTGAAATTAACAACACACCATTTGCGGATTTTCCCCTCAAGACGTGGAAGTATTCTTATGAGAACCTTCTTTCATCCTATGTATAACTACTAGATTTTTCAGTAATTACCGATAAATTTGTGTAAATGATCAAAAATTCTACGCCACTTACAGAATCGAGTTTTTGAAAGGCCCCAAGCGGCGGAGTGATCTGTCTTTCACCACCTTTGAGGGGATAGAGTTTCCCACTGCTTTCGTGAAGAGTTCCGAGAACTCTACAGTGACGTTTTTACTCACCTCGGTGACAATTTGAGGAAAAGAGGACAACAATAATGTCTGATGGTAAATCCAAGTTTTTCATTCCTGCTGTCGGTGCTGCTTTAGTCGTAGCAGGCAGTGTAGTTGCTTATATGTATTTCAACGGAGGCCCCTCTGGAACTAGCTCAGACGCTCTTGGCAGTGCTAAGCTAGTACCTTCCACAGCATTAATGGCAACTTATGTCACCACTGATCCACAAGCTTGGGCAAAGTTGCAGCAGTTTGGCACTCCAGAAGCCCAAAAGTTAGTAGCAAAAGGTATAGAAGACTTTAATAAAGATTTTTTTCAAGGCAGTGACATTTCTTACGAAAAAGATATAAAACCTTGGATTGGTGGTGTGATGCTTGCAGTGCTACCACCAAATCCAGCTAAACCCGCACAATTTAATGTGCCTTCTCAAGCAAATCCGCCCATAACATTACAGCAGGAACCGAAGATGCTGATGATAGTGGGAATCAAGGACAAAAACAGCGCTTTTAATTTGGCTAACAGACTCAAAGGACTAAAAAACGTCAAAAGCCAGGACTCTGACTACAAGGGTGAAAAAATTACAGAAACTATAGAAAATGGCAAATCAACATATAGTGTAGTATTAAATAATAGTCACTTGGTATTAGCTCCCGAAAAGCAAGCTGTAGAGAATGCCATTGACACATTTAAAGGACAGCCTTCTTTTGCTAGTAAAGAAGGTGCAAGCAATATTCTCAGCATTGGTGTAGATGTCAAAAATACCTTAGCCCAGATTTACATACCAGACTATGCAGGTATGATACAGCAATTCATAGCTGCAAGCCCCCAAGCAAAGCAATTACCTCCACAAAGCTTGGCACAGTTAAAACAGGTAAAATCGATGGTAGCGGGTGTTGGTGTGGATGATGCAGGATTGCGGATGAAAGCGATCGCTAATTTAGATCCGCAAGCAAGCAAATTCCAATATCAAACTACTCCAGCTAATATAGTGGGGCAGTTTCCCATTGATACTTTTGCATTGGTTAACGGTAAAAATATCAACCGTAGTTGGTCTACTTTGGTAGAACAGTCGAAAGATAATCCACAATTACAGCAAATAGTGCAACAGCTACGCGGACAACTGCGAATAGTCAATATCGACCTAGATAAAGACGTTTTCGACTGGATGAATGGAGAATTTGCTTTTGGTGCTATTCCATCTAATCAAGGTATACTAGCAAGCCTGGGTTTTGGAGGAGCATTAGTATTTGATACTAGCGATCGCAAAACTGCGGAAGCCACTTTCACCAAACTGGATAATCTTGCCAAAACACAAAGTCTTAACATCACCCAAAGAAAAATCGCTGGTAAAAACGTAACTGAATGGCAAATACCCCAACAAGGAGCCTTATTAGCTCATGGTTGGCTAGATCAAGACACCGTATTTTTAGCCCTTGGTGGCCCCATTGCTGAGTCCCTGACAGCTAACAAAAATCAATCTCTTGAAAATAGTGAAAACTTCAAAGCCGTTACTGGTTCTTTGCAAAAGCCCAATGGTGGCTATTTCTATTTAGACATGGAAAAAACCGCGTCCCTAATTAATAGTTCTGCGGCACGTCAATCTATCTCGCCTGAAGCCAGTGCTATTCTAAGTTCGATTCGTGGTGTGAGTGCTACCGCTACCAGCCCCAACAATTCCACCAGTCAATTAGAGTTGTTGTTGGCTCTCAAACCGAATACGGCAAAGTAGGGAATGGGGAATGGGGAATGGGGAATGGGGAACTCGGGGCCCCCACGACCGAAGGGAGTGGGGATTAGGGGCAATTGGGAATTGGTTATTTTCCCTTATCTCCCCCTACTCCCTCATCCCCCTCATCCTTCTCATCCCCCTCATCCCAAGTTCCGCGACTTGTTAAACAATCGCAAAATTGTTTTCGGTTAGTGACGCGCCACTGTAGATTTGTGCAAATTGTACTTGACTAAAAGCACTACCATTGCCATCTTGGTCGAAATACAGTGCCCCTGTAGCGTTGTCAAAGATAAATCGCTGAGTATCTGTTGTCGCACTTGTACCAAGGGTAAACTGACTAGCCAACAGTGAACCTGCTACCAAGCCGCCACCAAAACCATCAGCCGATACTTGAATGATTTCAGTTCTTAGTTTGCAGTTTTTGCTGTTTTTAGGCAAAAATAATTAGCGCTCGATTTGACGCGATCGCTATAATTTGTATTCCTTCCTTTTAAAGGATAGCAATTGTTTTTGATTATTTTCTTTGCTAACCAAAATCTAGTTAACTCGAAGATAATCTTTAGCCTGTTGAAACAAAGGAATTATTCTTTACTAATTCTTTACTCTGCTAGCTTGCCTCAATAGATAAGTTTTTTTCACTGAACCTTATTGCTTTTCAACCAGCTTACTATTAGTACTGATATCACAATCTCAGTTCAGCCATTTCAAGGCAGGCAGAATTTCACCCCATAAACTGCTCTTAATCTTCTTAAATCTTTGTTCGGCATAAATTTACTTCGTCGTTGAACGAAGCTGTCCTCAAAAAGTAGACATGTGCAAATTTTTCGACGGTTAGCTTTTAAGCGTACCGAATAGTAGCCGCACTAAAGACTTTTTTCTTTACGTCGAATACATAGAATATGCACATAGAAAAGCAAAACTTTTATCGCCAGAACTCAGATTTAATAGGACTCATTAATAGGCGCGCTATTCTTGTCTATAGAACGAGCAATCAAACCCCCAGATTTTTTAATAATTCTGCTGTCTGCTGGACTTTCACTAAAGTGTTAGCACATAAAATACCAGATGCCGCCACAGCAGGCACGCCAATTCCCGGCATAGTGCTATCACCAACGCGATATAAACCTTGTATGGGCGTTTGTGTACTAGGAAACATCTTACCAGCTGTGATCGCAGGCCCATAAGTTCCCTGATACCGTCGTAGATAATGGGCGTGAGTCAGCGGTGTCCCAATCAGTTCCAACACCACACGCTCTCGGATATCGGGGATAATTCGCTCTAGGGCGCGATATAAAGATTGTGCTTTGTATTGTTTTTTCTCTTCATACCCATCATTCCCTTCCCATCCTGCATAAGATTCGAGAGTGTACCCATGAACCACATGATGTCCCTCTGGTGCCAGGGTGGCATCCCAAACACTGGGAATCGATATCATGCAAGTATTACCAGGTGTCGTCAAGTCTTGACTAGAATCGTGAACTACCACATGATGCCCTGTCAAATTCTCCAAGCCCGCCGCCCGGATACCTAAATGTAAATGCATAAAGCTTGCAACCGCTGGTGTATTTAAAGCAACTTGGCGGTAAGATGCGGGCAAATCTTCAGGATTGAGTAAGTGATTGTAAGTATCCCAAATCGTCGCATTGGAAATCACCACAGGCGCTTTCAGGATTTCACCTTTTTGCAACCTCACACCAATTGCTTTGCCTGACTCCACCAGAATTTGCTCAACGTGGCATCCCAGACGCAACTTGCCACCCCAGCGTTCTAAACCCCGCACCAAAGCCTTGACAATTGCCGCACTGCCTCCTGTGGGATACTCAACCCCAGCGCGAGAACGTTCACCCAACATAAAAGCTACCTCTGGAGCAATTGTTCCATGTGCCTTTAAACCAGAGAGGAGAAAACATTCTAGGTCAATAACTCGCCGTACCCAAGGGTCTTGCACCGTAGCATCCATCACATTGCCCACAGAAGTCCCAACAAGCGGCAAATAAGGTAACATTTTTGCTAAAGATGGCAAGTAACGCCTCAGCAACACCAGAATCACTTGCCAGTCTGATCTCAGCGACAGAGTGGGAATATCTTTCATCGCCTCATACAAACCTAGCAAGCGTTGTTCAAATCGCTGAAATTCTCTCGCTCCTTGTAGCGTAAACTGAGCTACTTCTTCTCGATAACGTTCAGCATTGCTATAAACTGCAAAAGTACCTTCTCTAAAGTGATAATGTCCTAAAGGATCATAGGGTATAACTTGGAGAGATTCACCAAGCACATCCAAAACCTGTTTTAGAGGATTCAAACTCTGAGCATTGGTCAGACCACAATAGAAAGAGGGGCCAGAATCAAATTCAAATCCCCATCGTCTAAAACTGTGGGCTGCGCCTCCAGGAATTGTATGGCTTTCACAAACAATCACTCGTTTACCATAACGAGCTAGTAAACCAGCAGCACACAAACCACCGATACCGCTACCAATCACTATGACATCAAAATCTTGCATTTTTGTTTTTTGTCAGTTGTCAGTTGTTAGTTGTTAGTTGTTTATTTACCACTAACCACTGACCACTGACCACTGACCACTGACTCTTAACCAATGACTGAACCACTAATTGAACTTAAAGGCGTTTCTAAGACCTTTGGTAGCAATAAAGTTTTAGATAACGTGGACTTGACAATTTACCGGGGAGAAGCACTGGGGATTATTGGGCCTTCAGGAACCGGGAAATCAACGATTTTGCGGGTGATAGCTGGCTTGTTGAATCCTGATGAAGGAGAAATTTACATACAAGGAGTGCGGCGAGAAGGGTTAATTGAAGATCAAGTTGATCCGGTTAGCATCGGTATGGTATTTCAACAGGCTGCATTATTTGATTCGTTGACAGTGGAGGAAAATGTAGGGTTTTTACTGTATCAACATTCTAAGTTACCGCGATCGCGCATTCATGAACTAGTTAAAGAAAAATTAGAAATGGTAGGTTTATCAGAGATAGTCAATCTCTATCCATCTGAACTTTCTGGAGGAATGCGGAAGCGAGTCAGTTTTGCCCGTGCGATTATGTCTAACCCTGATAATCCTAAAGATAGCCCAGAAGTTTTACTATACGATGAACCAACAGCTGGACTTGACCCAATTGCCTCAACAGTGATAGAAGATTTAATCCGTCACTTGCAAATAGCACAAGGAGTATGTAGTACATATGCCATTGTCACCCACCAAGATAGCACCATCCGTCGCACGGCTGATAGATTAGTGTTTCTTTATCAAGGTAAAGTCCAGTGGCAAGGTACAGTTAGTGAAATAGACAGCACAGACCATCCATTAATCAAACAATTTATGAGTGGCAGTGTGCAAGGCCCCATTCAAGTCGTGGGATAGAAAGTTAACAGTGAGGAGTTAATAGTGAGTAGTTAATAGTGAGTAGTTAATAGTGAAAAATTATCAATGATAAATTAAAATCAACTCCTAACTCCTAACTCCTAACTCCTAACTCCTAACTCTTAACTCCTAACTTTTAATTGGTTGTTGGGTAGAGGAAAACATGCGAGATATCATCACAAACCGCTTTGTATCTAGGCGAACATTGAGAGAAGGTTCAGTAGGATTGTTTGTGCTACTGGGACTAGGAACATTTGTATTGATTTTTCTATGGTTAAATAGATTTACCTCTGCTCGTAGTTCATATAAAGCTATTGTTGAATTTGCCAATGCTGGTGGGATGCAAAAAGGCTCCACAGTTCGCTATCGTGGGGTAAAAGTCGGAAATATTTCGCAAATTCAACCAAGACCAAATGCTGTTGATGTAGTAATTGAAATTACTTCACCAGATTTGGTCATCCCCCGTAACGTTACAGTTGAAGCAAACCAGAGCGGACTAATTAGTGAAAGTATTATCGATATTACGCCAAAAACATCACTAGCTGCTGAGGCTATTACCGCCAAACCACTCGACAAAAATTGTAATTCTAGCCTCATCGTTTGTAATGGTTCTCGGTTAAAAGGTCAGATTGGAATTAGTGTTGATGAACTTATTCGTAGTACAACTGATTTAGCTACTAGATTTAGTGACCCCGTATTTTATCAAAGAGTCAATAGAGTTCTGGAAAGTTCAACAGCAGCAGCTTCCGGTATTGCAGCACTTACTCAAGATTTCCAAACATTAAGCAAAAGTTTCCAACGACAGCTAAACACATTTTCATCAACTGCTAATTCGGTGCAACGGGCAACAAATCAACTTACTGCATCCAGTACTAAAACTTTGGATCAATTAGGCGTCACCGCAGGTCAATTTAGTACAACCGCAAGCCAAGCTAATCGTTTGTTGAACAACCTAGATAACCTAGTAACTACAAATCGGTCTTCGCTAGTTGGGGCTTTGAACAATATTACTGAAACTAGCAACCAACTACGCGTCACAGTTAGTAGTCTATCACCTGCTGTCAATCGATTAACCCAAGGAGAATTACTCAAAAATTTTGAAACTCTTTCAGCAAATGCAGCGCAAGCCTCTGCTAATTTACGCGATGCTTCTAAAAGTTTAAGCGATCCAAAAAATATAGTGCTATTGCAACAAACCTTAGATTCAGCAAGACTAACGTTTGAAAACACCCAAAAAATTACATCAGATTTAGATGAATTGACAGGCGACCCGACTTTCCGCCAAAATCTGCGGCAATTGGTAAATGGCCTGAGTGGTTTAGTGTCTTCTACACAGCAGATGCAGGAGCAAGTAAAGGTAGCTGCTACTCTAGATTCAATGAAAGCTGCTGTGATCAATCAACAAAAGACTATTATTGCCACCCCAGCACCAACCAAACAAGTTATATCTCACGAAAAACCTCTACCCGCCTACACAATAAATCCTTCGACTGTTTTTGTTGAAACTGCTGAAAAACAGCCTGAACCTACCAACAGTGCAGTCACTACCATTTCATCTCAAGAAAAGCTCTTGCAAAAGTTACGTAATTATAGTAATGAACGGAAACAAGCTGAGTAATGAATGGTGCAGGGGTGCAGGGGTGCAGAGGTGCAGGAGGAAATGAGGGGGATGAGGGAGATGAGGGAGATGAGGGAGAATAATTAATGCCCAATGCCCCATTCCCAATTCCCTATTCCCAATTCCCTATTCCCTTTCTAGACTGGCCCGCGTGGTTGTGCGCGTAAATGAATTCCAAGTATCCAACTCTTGTGTAGAGTAGCTGAGTAGGCGTGTTCTATGTTCTTCACTAAGTCCCTGCACTTTGCTAAAATCTGCGCCAGCAATGCTTTCTAGCTGCTCAAACTCAATATTAGTCAGGTCAGCTGCGCGCAAATCAACATATGCCAGATTCGCCCTATTTAACCTAGCATTTCGCAAGTAAGCCCCGGTTAAAAAAGCTTTCCGCAAGTCCGCACTGCTGAGTTTCGCCCCTTGTAAATTAGCTCCTGTTAAGTCAGCGCCACCAAGGTAGGCTCCTAAGAGATTAGCACCCTGCAAATCCGCATTCCGCAAGTTAGCAGTGTTGAGAGCAGCACCATTTAAGTTTGCACCTGGGCCGATCGCTCCTGAAGTTTTATATGCAAATCCTGTCGGGAAAATAGTATGACTATCATAACGGCAGACTTGCAGCTTAGCTCCGTCTAAATTGGCACTGCTTAGATCTGTCCCACTCAGGTTTGCTCGGTATAAATAAGCTCCCTGTAAGTTGGCATTCTTCAAAATTGCTCTACTCAGGTCTGCTCCCCGTAAATCAGCTTCGCTGAGATCGGCTTCACTCAAATCTGCCTGACTAAGATTAACTCCAATCAAATTGGCTTTTTTCAAGTTGCCTTTTTGTATATCAAGACCGCTAAAGTCTAATTGGTAAAAGTCTTCCTGATTGACGGCTTGCCCTGCTTTAAGGGCAGCTAAAATTTCTTGTGATGGTCGCTGCATCTCCTTGCCTGTATATTTTTGGTTTTTAAGTCCTTAGAGGTATTATATGGTCGCTTGAACCCTAGAAAATCTCTCGATAAATTTGTCAGGAATCGTCGTAGGATCGGGAGTGGCAAAAAAATTCTGATTGACCTGATATGAGTACCACGATCGCTGACATTTCTGTGAAAACCATTGAAGGCAAAGATAAGCTCTTAAACGAATATAGAGGCAAAGTGCTGTTGATTGTCAATGTAGCATCCTATTGTGGCTACACTGGTCAATACAAAGGATTAGAGGAACTATACCAGAAATATCGCGCTCAAGGGCTGGAAATCCTGGCATTTCCCTGCAATGACTACGGTGCACAGGAACCAGGAACTAACGAAGAAATTGTCCAATTCTGCACCACCCGCTACGGGACAAGCTTTCAGTTGTTTGATAAAGTACATGCTCAAGGCTCACAGCAGCATCCACTTTACGCCGTCCTGACCAAAGCCGTTGAACCGACTGGCAATGTCGCCTGGAACTTTGAAAAGTTTCTGGTGAATAAAAAAGGAGAAGTTGTTGCCAGATTTAAGAGTGCTGTTTCACCCAACGACTCGCAATTAGTGGCAGCGATCGAGCGAGAATTAGCTCAATAAAGAAGGCAGGGGAGAAGGGGAGCAGGGGAGCAGGGGAGCAGGGGAGCAGG
>NZ_JAECZC010000065.1:49914-55322 GCF_016056305.1 Amazonocrinis nigriterrae CENA67
GGAGATGGGGAGCAGGGGAGATGGGGAGAAATCACTAATAACAATTCCCAATTCCCCATTCCCAATTCCCAATTACCCCTAATCCCCACTCCCTTTGGTCGTGGGGGCCCCGAATTCCCAATTCCCAATTCCCAATTCCCAATTCCCAATTCCCAATGCCCAATCCCCATAACAAGTTGTTAAACTTGCCAGTGATGCCACTAAAACAGTAGCCTGGCTTGGTGAAAGTAAAATTAATGGAAAAACGAATTTTAGGATTAGATCCAGGACTGGCAATTTTAGGATTTGGGGTAATTACCTGTAAACAAAGCCCAAACAAAGCACAAGACGCAAGAGTAGATATGCTGGATTTTGGAGTAATCAGTACGTCGGCAGATGCGGAAATGGGACAGCGGCTATGTACTTTGTTTGACGATTTACACACCCTGATTCAGGAATTGCAACCAGATTTGGTTGCGATCGAGAAGCTATTTTTCTATCGTATGTCAAGTACTATCCTCGTTGCACAGGCCCGAGGCGTAGTTATGCTAACACTAGCACAGCACCATCTACCATATGTGGAATTTACGCCTGCTCAAATTAAACAAGCCCTAACGGGGTATGGTAATGCCGATAAGTCCGAAGTGCAAGATGCTGTGGCACGGGAGTTGAATTTAGACTATATTCCCAAACCAGATGATGCTGCTGATGCTTTGGCGGTAGCTTTAACTGCGTGGTTTCAGATTTAATTTTGTCAAACGAGAATCAAGTTATGAAATGCACAATTGACCTACCCGATACCCTAGTCCAACAACTCAAACAATATTTACAAGACCATCCCGATCAAAATCTAGAAGGTTTGATTCAAGAAGCTCTAGAAGAAAAACTAGCTGGTAAAAATCTATCGAAATTGCTCACCTTAGCTGGAATTGTCAATGAATCTCCTAGAAATGCCAGCAACCAAGCCGAAGACTCTCCTAATATTATCAATCCATGTTAAGTTCCATCTCGCAACTCGTAATTGATGCGGGCCCCTTAATAGCCTTGTTATATGCAAAAGACCCACAACATGCAGAATGCAGAATTGGTTTTGAACAACTTAGTCAAGCTCAAGTCAGGGTTTATACTCCCATTCCGATTTTGTTTGAAGTTTATAAATGGTTGTTATACACAACTAACCCCAGAACTGCCCAAACCAGTCTCAACATCATGCTAGAAAGCTTATACCTAATTGCTATTAACCAAGCTGACCTTTTGGAAATCTCTGCCTTACTGCAAACCATCCCCAACTGGTATGGAAGCTTAGAAGATGCTACGGTAATTTGGGCAGCACGATCGCGTAAATGTCCCGTTTGGACAATTAATTATCGAGACTTTGGCAGCTTCCCCGCCCTGGAGTTTTGGAATCCTGACCTCAACTGAGGTGTAAAATGAAGCTTTCAAATTCTGCCATCCGCACAAGGAGGGCAAAAAGTACAGGGCGATCGCCTGAAATGATCAACTTTGGTTGGGAGCGATCGCTTTTGACTTGCGCTTTTGACTTGCAGGTTAATTTGTAATATTTAGTCTTGAATACAACACCAAAAAGTTTTTAAGCAACCAAGGACAAGCTAAACATAGTGTATCATCTATTCAAGACGTATTTAAGCGTAACCAGATCGATATCTTCCTTGAAGTCCGTCAGATGCAAAACATTACACAGGCATTAGTGAGATGGCTTCCTACTGGTGCTGGAGTTGGTGTAACAGGCCATTTTCTCCTGAACCATCAATGGACACAGGCTGTAATTTCCACTTTTTTCACTGCTAGTTCCTCTATTTGGGTGAAGTTTAGCGGTGAATTTATGAAAGCCCTAGAAGCCAAAGCAGAGGAAAAAGGTAAACAAACTGGAGAATGGGCTGCTAAACAAGCAGACGACTTACCAAATAAATTTATTAAAAAAATTTCTGGGTTTCAAAGTAAGTATAAAAGGTTATTAGTCGATTTTTATTGTGACTATAAGACAGAAGGGTTCAGATTTGGCTTACCTGTATTAGATTTAGAAGATGTATTTGTACCATTAAAAGTTGAAACAGGTAATTTAGAAAATATTTCTGGTGCAATGGTTTCGACTCAACACACCAGTCAACATTCTGAAAATCAAGAAATATGGAATTTTTTAGCCGCTATTTCTTTTCAATACAGTTATCGCTGCATGGCTGTGATTGCACCCCCTGGATATGGTAAAACAACTTTGCTCAAGCATTTGACTTTGACCTATGCCAAAAATGATCATGGCAAATATAAAGCACCGCAATTTTTACCAGTGTTATTGTACCTGCGCGATATCCGTGAAGCAATTACCAGCCAACAACCTCCTACTTTACCTGAATTAATTACCAATCACTTAAAAAAAGAACCTGCTTTTGTGGAACTCAACCCTCAAACAGACTGGTTTAATCAAAAGTTAAAAAATGGCAAGTGTTTAGTAATGTTGGATGGACTGGATGAAGTTGCTGATAGTAGTGAACGCTTGCAGGTAAGTGAATGGGTAAATCAGCAAATGGCTACTTATCGCCAAACAGCTTTTATTATTACTTCCCGTCCTTATGGTTATAGTAGTGCGCCTGTGGATGAAGTAGGAGTTATTTTAAAAGTTCTACCATTCACTTTAGAGCAGATGAAGCAATTTATTCATAGTTGGTATCTGCAAACAGAAATCAGAAGTCGTGCAGGGAAAAATAATCAAGTTGTCAAAGCAGAAGCTAAGAAAAATGCAGCAGATTTAATTGACCGGATTATTAATAATCGTGCTATCGCTGATATGGCAACAAATCCGCTTTTGGTGACAATGATTGCTACTGTTCACTATAGCGGTAATGCTTTACCAGGACGGAGGGTGGAACTTTATCAAAAAATTTGCGATTTACTTTTAGGAACTCGACAAGCTGCTAAGAGAATTAAATCACCTCTGACATCTGAACAAAATAAATCAGTATTGCAAGTCTTAGCACTGGATTTGATGCAAAGGGCAACTCGCACTTTTGCACCAGCAGAAGTTGAGAATTTAATTGCTAAAGAATTGCAAACAATAGTTAATACTACATTAACACCAGGAGAATTTTTAGAACAAGTTAAAGATGTGAGTGGGTTGATAGTCGAAAGAGAGCAAGGTATATTTGAATTTGCTCATTTGAGTTTTCAGGAATATTTAGCTGCGGCTGAGGTGAAGGAGTTGCAGCAAGAACAAATATTAATTGATAATTTTGCTAATTCTTGGTGGGCGGAAGCTATTCGCCTTTATGCGGCTCAAAGTGATGCCACGAATTTAATTCAAGCAGCCTTACAAAATCAAACAGTTGCCTCTTTAAGTTTGGCTTATGATTGTTTGAAAGAAAGTAAGAAAGTAGAACTACAAACACAGCGTCAACTTGAAAATATTCTTGAAGCTGGTTTGACATCTAATGATGCAAAAATTGCCCAGATAGCAGCACAGGTAAAATTAAGCAGAAGGTTAAATAACTTATTGCGAATTAATGAAACCCAAGAAATAGACCGGAGTTATCTTACTTGGGCAGAGTATCAGGAGTTTATCAAAAATACTTTTGGCACAAATAATATTGAGCAAGGCTTTTTACCAGATTATGCCAAGAATTTTTCTCTTACTCAACCTGTCACGGGAATTAGTTTTCAAGCTGCTAATCGTTTTTGTGCTTGGTTGAGTTTAAATTCTAATTTTGATAACAACCTAATTAACAACCTAATTCGTTATAGATTACCCACGGAAGCAGAAGCAAAACATTATCCAGCCACAGAAGAGAAACATCTTACCTGTTGGACTCAGGAAAACCGCACTGATGGAGAAGGAATCAGGGTTGTTAAAGATCAATGGCCGCCACAATACAGGCAACTTTTAGAACACTTAGCTGCTGGAAATTGGCGCGAGGCTGATGAGGAAACAGCAAAAATGATGCTGAAAGTAGCTAACCGAGAACGTGAACGCTACTTAGACGTTGATGCTATAGAAAAATTTCCCTGTTCTGACCTCCGCACAATAGACCAACTATGGGTACAATATAGTGACGGTCGCTTTGGTTTTAGTGTTCAAAAGCGTATCTATGAGCAAAAAAAAGACTGGGAAAAAATGTATGACGCATTGGAATGGTCGCACGTAAATAATTATACTAGTCAAGCCCCTTTGGGACATCTACCCATTATCAAGGACTGGTTTGACATCTACCCATTTTCAAGCGATAGAGGGGAAGAAAAAGTACTCTTTTATCGCGCAGAGACTTGTAAATTGTAACCTATAAAGCTTTCAGTCAATCATAAACATTTCTTATTGCCGATTTTTCTACGAAGTTTCAATGTTTCCAGGTTTTCGATACCTGGCACTCCCCCTAGGAGGGTCATAGCAATTCGCCATAACAAATTTATCAGCTACTGCCTGAATTTCTGGGTCTGTTGCTTCCCATTTGTTCCAAGGTAGATTCATTTGTCCTGGTGATGTTTTCTTTTTATTCGGCTTTCCTTTCAACTTCATTCCCGCTAACAACTTGCTTCCCCAATGGTTACGCTTTTCTGGTTTTGGCTTTGGCTTGTACTTGCGACAAAACCCTCGATATCTAGCAGCACACTCATCTAGAGTCTTTCCAAGCTGTAAAAATGCAGGATGCCATTGTGTTAACCCATCATTACTGAGTCGGTCATGAGTACCATAATTGCTAAAGTCGTAGAAAAAACCTTGCTGCATTCCAGCCGCTTTTGGGTTAGCGTGAATATATCGCAGTGTATTTAAAGCTCTTTTGTAATCTGTCTTTTCAAACTCGCTGCTGTGATATCGCTGTTCCCAAAAATGTCCTGTGCGGTTGAGCATTCGGTTAAAACACATAGCTGTGTACCAATTTAACCAGTGCATAATTTTAGGGAGGTCTTCAGGCTTTTTTGGTTCTATCATGTAATGAACATGATTACTCATAATGCACAAGGCATAAAGCTTAAACCCAAACTTATTTAAAGCTTTCTTAATAGCGTAAATAAACACCTCCCGGCACTCGTGACGCGTAAGGCAAAATTCACGGTTATTACAGCGAGTTGTAACGTGATAGCAGTGTTCTGGCTTTAGGTTGCGTGGTTTGCGGGACATGACTGATATCTTGCACCTACCCGATATTCCGCCTCGGAATAACTTCCGAGTCTCATAGCGTAAGTCCGTTTTAACGGACTAAAAGATTGTACTAGTCAGATAAATCTGACTTGAACTAGAAAAGCTAGTGCAAGATATCAGAAAGCTTAATTTTTCGATCTTTATCGAGGAAGTTAAAGCTCCTCTTTGCGTCAAAGAGGGGTTGGGGAGAGGTTCATCGAACTCAGGTTAATATCAAGTTCGCTTAATTACTTATTAAAACCTAAGAACCCCACCCCGCCAAAGCTATGCTTTGTCTCCCTGC
>NZ_JAECZC010000065.1:55447-56977 GCF_016056305.1 Amazonocrinis nigriterrae CENA67
CCCTAATCCCCAGAGGGGGCCCCGAGTTCCCCGTGAACGGGGAGGGGTTGGGGGTGGGGTGCAATGACTGTGGGAATTATAACTATTTATCCGAACTTGATATAAGATAATAGCTTCATCTTAGAACTGCAAACACCAAAAATAAAAACGATCGCCCTGTAAATTCCCAGAGTGATCGCTTTTAATTATCTTACCAGATACAGTTTAAACAGCAGGTTCCAGCAATTTGATGTTCGAGAAGACAAACTCTTGAATTGACAGCTTACCTTCTGTCTCAGTGCGAATCTCTCGACGATTGAGGATGAAATAGTCGCCAACTTTTTCATACTCGTCAGTAAATTCGCTTCTACCTCCTTTTTGTTCCCCAGTTTTGGGGTCATGATATACAGAATCATAGGTGTGAGACAAATAGCCTTCGCCAGTGTCGTGACTGCTGAAGGTGTTAATTGTCACTACAACGCCGTGAATTTGACGATGAACTAGACACACTTCATTATTGCGGACTTTGTAGCGATCGCCTTGTGACTTCCCACCGACGAAAATCTCTACTGCATCACTTAAATCAGTGTCGCCATAGCTAAAAGTATTTTCGCCGTGAGTTTCTTCAAAGCCGCGACGGACGCGGTGAATTGCAATTTCCCAAGCTTGTCCGTGAATCGCTTGCTTTGCTTGCTCGTCATCTACACCCAAGACATCAGCCTTGAGATTGGGGTTGATGCGAACTTGACCTGTGAATACTTTATCGTCATACTTATATGTAATATCTGCGGTATAACCAGGGAAACCCTTATCCCAGGTGTAGCGGTTTTCATAAGCAGCCCGGAAAAGTTCCTGAGCAGAGAGTTTTGTAACTGTCATGTGCTTCTCCTAGCGTAACCAGTTAGATTAGCGTTTTATTCTTGCTGGTATTAGCATAGAAGTAATTGTTGAGTCTCGCATAGACCCCAACTGGGTACACTTATGCCTAATTCTCTTCACGCCGTATTTGAAGCGATCGCTAATGTCCGCCATGAGCAAGAATTAAGGCTAGCTCTCGCTGATAAAATTAGTGAGCATTTTGACGTGCAACATTGGGGTATCTATTTCCTAGACGACAAGTCACCAGCTGAAATTGATATTCCAGCCATTCCAGCAGTATGTTTAGAAAGCAATCCCGTTGGACGCTATGTAGTTGAACGTCACGCGCCCGCCCATGAACAATTGATATTATCTCCAGGAGATTGGAAGCATTTTTGCTCACGCCATGACCACGAACATGTGATGACTGGCCCCATTATTTGCGATGGTCGTCTCATAGGAACGCTGAACTTAGCCCGCGATCAAGGAAATCCTCCCTTTAACGGCAACGATTTAGCAGACTTAAGCGCCTTATGCATTCATTTGTCCGCAAAAATGGCAACTCTACGGGCGAAACCAACAAAATTGCAATCCCCCCCAACCACTCCTCTAACAGCGCGAGAGTTACAAATTGCCGAACTCGTAGCCCAGGGCTTAACCAATGCCGAAATTGGTGAAAAGCTTTGGATTACA
>NZ_JAECZC010000065.1:59144-83474 GCF_016056305.1 Amazonocrinis nigriterrae CENA67
ATATCATTATTGGCCCTGGTAGCCTTTATACTAGTTTGATTCCTAATTTACTAGTACCAGAAATTGCCGATGCGATCGCAGCCACAAAAGTCCCACGCATTTATGTCTGCAATATTATGACCCAACCGGGAGAAACCCAAGGATATACTGTTGCCGACCACATTAGAGCCATTGATACCGCTTGTGGGCAAAGAAGGTTATTTGATGCTGTACTGGTACACAAAAAATTGCCCTCTGCCCAAACACTCCTGCGCTATGCTCAACAAAACTCTCATCCTGTATTCCTAGACCGGGAAGCTGTATCTTTGCTAGGACGGCGGATTGTGCCGGCGAATATTTTGTATGAAGATGAAACAGGTTGTGTACGTCACAATCCCCAAAAATTAGCACGAGTGTTGTTACGTTGGTACAGTGGAGCGCATCATGGGAGATAAAAATCTGTCAGTTGTCAGTTGTCATTTGTCAGTTGTAATTTGTTTAGACCACTGACCACTGACTAAATTATGAAAATTTTTCTTGCAGATGCACAAGCAACACTACGTTTGGGAATTACTCTTGGTCAAACTCTTGATGCCGGCGCTGTCATCTTACTGGAGGGTGATTTAGGTGCTGGCAAAACTACTCTGGTACAAGGTATTGGACAAGGTTTAGGCATTGCTGAACCAATTGTCAGCCCAACTTTCACGCTGATTAATGAATACACACAAGGACGCCTGCCCCTTTACCATTTAGATTTATATCGTTTAGAACCACAAGAGGTTGTGGCTTTAAACTTGGATACTTACTGGGAAGGTGTTGAAGTAATGCCAGGAATTGTTGCGATCGAGTGGGCAGAACGAATGCCCTACAAACCACATAGTTATCTCAACGTACATTTAACTTATGGGGATGAGGGCACTCGTCAAGCTGAAATTACATCATTTAATTACACCATCAGCGAATTCATTGCTACCATGTGAGTGATTTTTCTGAAGTTAGGAAAAAACACTGACTAATAGTTTTAAGTAGCATCTGATTGTGATGAGGATTCGCTGTTGGATGTAATGCATTATTGAATTGATTCAGGCGGATAAACTAGTCGCCCCACACCGCAATCATTATTGACATTAATTGACTAATGCTACCAGTGTCATACCCAAAAAGTCCTAACCTTATTACAACACTACAAAATTGTCGTCGATAGTCGAGGTAGAATTCCACACTCGTTCTATCTACCGCTACCACGCTCATCCAAAAAATTCACTAACATTGTTGTCCTCATTATTCAAAATCAATGAAATACTCTTCAACAAAAGATCCGGTGACAGTTGTCATCTACTAGCTTTCTAGCTGAGGTTCGCTATGAGTAGCGTATTCTCGTAGGGAATATCGCAGTAGATGGACAAAGAATTAACTTCAACTGTCTTGATAGAACAAGCGTCTTACAATTCATGTCTGGCAAAGGGCCAGATTTTTAGAACACTTGTACTCAAGAAAAATAAAATTCAATTGCTAATTGACATAAACCTGTCCTTTGGTGGATGATCTTTGAGATTAGGCTAGTAAATAAATTGGAAGTATCCGGTCAATACTGATAAATTTTTTGTCTACTTCCACTATGGTTGTGCCTATTCCCTATTGTTTTGACTGTCTTGTGTAAATTCGTTAAGCGAGTTTGTTTGGTGAGATGCTTATTTTTTGATTTTTGCTCCATTTTGCATAGTAACGATCAGCTCTTTGGCAACATCACTTCTGGTAACAAAAAGGAATCAGAAGTGTAAAAACCTGTTTTAAGAGCATAATAATTAAGTGCATATAAAGTTTTTATATGTATAAAACAGAGTTTTCATCGAAGTCGCCCATTTACTTAACCCTATTAATTCTCTACAGTTATTTAGAAAAAAAATCCGGATAGTTAAGCACCAAAAGCTCATCAAGAAAAGTTAAACGATAACCAATTTAGGTATTGTCGTCTTACTGATCTTGGTACTTAGTATTCCCAGGTCAGCTTCACGATTCACACACAAATAACTATTATTTCTAACGATATGAGAGAAATTAATTTATTTATTGTCAGTTAAAAGTTATTCTTATATTGGATTATCTAGGTAGTATTGACATTTCTCAGTGAATACACTAGTAACTTTACAAAGTTTGAATAAAATGAGTTTGATTTCTCCAATTGGGCAGTGATTTCAAGGTATAAATTGAAATGGTAAATTTTTCTTAGTGTCTTCGTGCCTTGGTGGTTTAAGAATTTACTCTTAAACCACCCTCCGGGTTCGGCAGTTCCTCATGGGGGAAACCCCCAAGATCGGACTGCCTCACTAAGACACTAAGACACGAAGATGAAGAGTCAAAAATTGGGCACAACCTTCTAGGATTTTTCCCTAGCGGGGAAAGGCTACTGGATAAAAGTTAAAGCTTGACCCCGCACATCAGTATTTAACTGACCTTTGTCATAAACAATCTGACCGCCCACAATGGTAGTTACAGCCCATCCTGTCAGGTTCCAACCTTCAAAAGGACTCCAACCACACTTGGTTAATAACTCTTCACGCCGCACAGGGCGGTACGTATTCAAATCTACAAGTACTAAATCGGCATCGTAACCAGGAGCGATCGCTCCTTTGTTGGGAATACCATAAGCTTTAGCCACAGCTGTTGACATCCAGTTGACAACTTGGGCAACAGTACACTTTCCCTGCTTGGCAGCTGTTAACATCAAAGCTAAGGAAGTTTCCACCCCAGGCATTCCAGAGGGAGTATTAGGATATTCTTGAGCTTTTTCTGCCAGGGTGTGCGGTGCATGATCTGTAGCGATGAAATCAATCACACCATCGTGCAAAGCTTGCCAGAGAACTTCATTATCGTGGGGCGATCGCAAAGGCGGATTCATTTGTGCTAAGGTGCCAATCTTTTCATAGGCACTGGTATTTAACAATAAATGCTGTGGGGTGACTTCTGCTGTCACCCAACTCGGTTTACCCTGACGCAGTAACTCTGCTTCTTCAGCCGTAGACATGTGCAGGATATGCAGACGACGCTGATATTTTTGCGAAAGTTTTAACGCCAATTGAGTTGCCAACAGCGCTGCTAGATTATCTTGAATCTGGGAGTGAACTGCCGGATCGTGAATGCCAGCAAATTCAATGCGACGTTGGTTGATTCTGGCTTGGTCTTCGGCATGAACGGCAATTAAGCGATCGCCATGAGCAAAAATCGCCTCTAATTTTGCTTCTGCATCGACCAGCAACTGTCCATGCATCGACCCCATAAAAATTTTGATTCCTGGTGTCGGCTTGGCTGCTAGCAAATCTGGGATGTTGTCGCCCGTTGCCCCAATAAAAAAGCCATAATTAACCAAGCACTTACTAGCAGCACGTTGTAGCTTGTCGTCTAAAGCTTCCTGGGTGGTAGTTAGGGGGCGGGTGTTGGGCATTTCTAGAAAAGAAGTGACTCCACCTTTGGCACAGGCACAACTGGCTGTAAATAGGTCTTCTTTGTGTTCTAGTCCTGGTTCACGAAAATGCACCTGAGGGTCGATGACTCCTGGCAACAAAGTTAACCCCTCTGCGTCAATTTCTCTGGCTGGCGTTGCAATGGAAATTTTCGGTGCAACTTCAACTATGTGGCGATCGCTGATCAACACATCTCCTATCATGGATTCTCCATTAGGTAGGATTATGCTAGCGTGGCGAATCAGTAAGCTTTGTGAAGATGACATGAGGTTAACAATGTTCAGACAGACAGCTATAGTTTACAGAGAACTATGCTTTTAGGGTAAGCTCAGTTGCACTCTTCGTCACGAATTTTTGCAGGTAATGAAAAAAAAGTTTATTTTTAGTTTATGAATACGCCTATCATGATGCTGACGATAACCAATAAATCAACGTTCTCCCGTTAAGATTAACAAATAAAGTATTCTTCGCAAGTTCATTCCTGCACTTTACCTTGTTTCAGTAATTACATGCAAAACCAAGTGTCTGATAACAACTCTAGTCAACAACCTGATAATTCCTGGATTGCAGAGCTAGGTAGAACAATTGTATTAAGTATTGTCCTAGCCTTGGGCATTCGTACCTTTGTTGCTGAAGCTCGCTGGATTCCTTCTGGTTCGATGGAACCGACTTTGCACGGAACCCCAAATCAGTGGCAGGCGGATAAAATCATTGTTGATAAGTTGAAGTATAAATTTTCTGAACCACAGCGGGGAGATATAGTAGTCTTTTCGCCTACAAAAGAATTACAAAAGGAAAATTTCAATGATGCCTTTATTAAACGTGTAATTGGCTTACCTGGAGAAACCGTAGAACTGAAAAATGGTAAAGTTTATATCAACAAAAAACCTCTTCAAGAAGATAAATATCTTAGCTCAGAACAGCGTACAGTAATTGATGTTTGCACGTCAGGACAGCAACCGCCTTACTTAGCGAAACCAGAGACTATTCCCCCGAACTCTTATTTAGTACTAGGTGATAACCGTAACAGTAGCTACGATAGTCGCTGTTGGGGTTTTGTACCAAGCAATAATATTATCGGTCGTGCCGTACTTCGATTCTGGCCATTAAATAAAATTGGGCCAATTGATCAGTCGCCACTCTATCCATAAATGTAGGATTAAATATTTGATGTGAATAGTAACCGGATTTGAATTATTAGATTTGAGATTGAAAATAGCAGTCGCCTCTTGAAGTTTTCTACACTATCAATGGCACTGCTATGTTAGTTTATTAGCTACAATCTATAATTCGGGTATCCCCGTTGCCAAGACAGCTTTTTGGAAAATACTTTTAATCTAAAATCTCAAATCCGTCTTGAAAAGCTTTGATGCCTGCGGCAAGCCCTACTCTTCGAGAACGGCTTCGCCGAACGGATTCGGGAGTGACGTTCCTGCGTCGAAGATCGCTGCGCTAACGCAATCGACGGGAACCCTTACGGGTTCGGCAGTTCCTCCACTTGGGGAAACCCCAAGACCGGACTGCCTCACCGCCAAGATTGCGACTCCCTCACCGCAAAGCGTCTACGGAGGAAACCTCCGCTCAAACTTTTCGCAAAATCTAAAATCTAAAATTGTTTAATGCCATACCTAGCTAAAATTTTACTATACCCAATTAAGTCATTGGATGGCGTTGAAGTTGAGCAAGCAAGAATTCTCGCTACTGGCGCACTAGAGAATGACCGCGAGTTTGCCATTTTTGACGGACAGGGTAAAGTTGTCAATGGCAAACGCCACAGTAAGATCCATTTACTGCGATCGCAATTTAGCATTTTAAATCGAACTATCTCACTACAAATTCCCAACCAGGAATCACAACAATTTCATCTAGACGAAGAACGCCAAGCATTAGCAGCAACTTTGAGTAATTTTTTTGGCTTTGCTGTCATCTTAGAGCAAAACTCTTTAATGGGCTTTCCCGATGATCAAAATTCACCGGGGCCAACGGTAGTTAGTACAGCGACTTTAGAAGAAGTAGCTTCCTGGTTTCCTGGTTTAACCGTTGATGAAATACGTCGCCGTATGCGTGTAAACGTTGAAATCGGAGGTGTACAACCGTTTTGGGAAGATCGGTTATTTAATGAACAAGGTGATGTGGTCTCCTTTAAAGTTGGAGACACGTGCTTTTTTGGGATCAACCCCTGTCAGCGTTGTGTAGTTCCAACACGTAATCCTGATTCTGGAGAAGCCTACCCAAACTTTCAAAAAATATTTGTGCAAAGGCGCGAAGCAAGTTTGCCAAATGGAGTAGCCTTATCCCACTTTAATCATTTCTTTCGCTTAAGTGTGAATACACGATTACCCACGTCAGAAACTGGTAAGATTTTGCAAATTGGCGACGAAATTGAGATACTTTCGGCGCACAGTTAGTTCTTCTGAAAATTCATAAGAATTTATACTAGGCTAAGAGGATGTTTGAAAAGTCCTTTTGAATACTCAAATCCTGGCTTTAGAGGAGTAGGGAGTGGGGAGTGGGGAGTAAGTAAAACGAAAAAACTGATGTTTTCAGGTTTGCTCTGCGTTGATTGTACTGAGATTTTCCCTAAAATCAAAATTATTGATACTTTTTAAACAACCTCTAAAATATATCTAAATTGCATGACCAGTTGTAGCGATCGTCCTTAAGTGCAAGAGGTAGTGTGTTGTCAAGGATAGTCGCATGGTGAAGCAGTGTACCCTTGCAGTTTCCCAACAGCGAAAGGAACTAGCTATTTCTCAAAAGAAAATATTATTAATAAACATAAAGAATTTGATTTTCTGTCTACTAATATGCATTAGCTTGTTGCAGATGAGATCGAGCAAATTAAGGTGTTATGACAAAGCTGAAGGATTACTCTCATCAGATAAATTAGCCAGATGTACGAGGACATAGAACTAAATTATGATATAACTTTATACTAACAGCAGTTATTTGCTTGATGATTATTGCTATCGTAAGCATTAGCAATTTTGTATCGAAGGTAGCAAATATAGCCTGGATTCCCTAAGTTTAGTGTTGGGGAAAAATAAAATTACAATGTTGTCCAAACTTCAGCCTGTCAAATCTCTCAACTGCTTCATTGGCAGACTTTATACCAAGATGCTCATCAGAACAATGATGATTGTGGCTTTTGTATTACAAATTGGTGGGGCAGTAGGTCTGGTAGGCTATCTTTTATATCATAACAGACATAAAGCAGTAAAAAAGGTTGCGATTCAGTTAGAAAACGAAAACTGCGATCGCATGGAACACTACCTTGATAGCTATTTAACAACTTCTAAGCAAATTTGGTTGATTGTGGTAGTGATTCCCCAAGACAACTTTATGGAACATATTGAACCCTATACATATGCTACTTTATTTCTATGTATACTCGTATTTTTATTGAGTATCAAATTAGGTTTATTGACTTTTGACTGGTTCAATAAGCTAATTATATTAGCCAATAAATACTCCAATAAACTTGTTATATATCAATGCAATAAAAATTTAGGGGATGCCAGTGCAGACAAGCAAGTAAAAGAAAAAAATAATTGGTTGAAAAAAAAGCATAATCAAATAAAAAAAATAACTCAGATACTACTATTTATTAAGCACAATCAACTTAGCCGATTTTTATATACTAAGTTAGTTAAAAATATCCGGAAAATAGTTTTTTTATCTCGTCGGATCAAATTCCAAAAAACAGAAAAATATTTACTCAGAAATAGTGGTGTTTTAGAAGCTAAATTACAACAGCGTATCCAAGAACTTTTATCAATCATTGAACAACTGCAAACCACTCAGGAAGAATTGATTGAATCTCAAAAAATTGCAACAGAGAGACAACAGATAGCTGAGCAGGCAAACCGAGCCAAAAGTGAATTCCTTGCTAACATGAGCCACGAATTGCGTACTCCACTTAACGCGATTCTCGGTTTTACACAAGTTATGAGTCATGACAAATCTCTATCCAGCGAACATCAAGAAAATCTCGCAATTATCAATCGTGCGGGTGAGCATTTGCTCAACTTAATCAATGACATTCTAGAAATATCCAAAATTGAAGCTGGTAGAACCACATTGAATATCAGCAGTTTTGATTTAATTCACCTTTTGGAAAGCCTAGAGGAGATGTTGGGTAGGCGTACCCTTTCTAAAGGCATTAAATTAGTATTTGAATATACTAATAATATACCTCAATATGTAGAAGCTGATGAAAGCCGACTGCGCCAAGTTTTACTCAACCTGCTGAGCAATGCCATTAAATTTACTGATAATGGTGGTAGTGTTACCTTACGTGTAAGATTGGGCCCCGAATCCCCCAATCCTCAGTCCCTGATCTTCGAGGTACAAGACACTGGTGCTGGTATTCCTCCCCAAGAAGTTGAACTAATTTTTGAACCTTTTGGGCAAACTGAAATAGGGAGAAAATCTCAACAGGGAACTGGTTTAGGCTTAGCCATTAGTCGTAAATATGTACAACTGATGGGGGGAGATATTACCGTAAGCAGCGTTTTGGGTTTGGGCAGTAAATTTACCTTTAATATTCAAATTGGTCTGGCTAAGCCTAGCAAAATTCAAACAAAGCAAACTCAACGCCAAGTTGTTACTTTAGCACCAGAGCAAAAAGAATACCGCATTTTGGTAGTTGATGATGTTGCAGATAATCGTTTAGTTTTAGTAAAACTACTGACGCCAATTGGCTTCATCGTGCGGGAAGCCGCAAATGGCCAAGAAGCGATCGCCCAATGGCTGGAATGGCAACCACATCTTATTTTCATGGATATGCGGATGCCTGTTATGGATGGTTATGAAGCCACAAGGGTGATTAAAGCTGCAGAAATTGGGCTTGAGGTTTCGGGTACGGAAGACATGCTACCCGATGACGAAAATTGTTACCCTCCGGGTTTCGCCAAATCAGCAGAGTCAGACGCCAGTCATCTGGGTTGGAACAACGCTACTTGCTCTGGTTTGGAAAACCACGCAAAGCAGCTTTGGAAGTCAGCATCACGTAATACATTGGCTTTGCCATGCTCAATACCTGATACCCAAACCATTGTTATTGCTCTTACTGCCAGCGCTTTTGAAGAAGAACGCCAAAAAATTTTATCAGCTGGTTGCGATGATTTTATTCGCAAGCCGTTTACACAAGAAATATTATTAGAAACAATCAGCCAATATCTAGGTGTAAAATATATCAGCCAAGTAGAAACTGCCACAAAAGCATCTGTCAATTCACAAATACAGACAATGCCCAACGAAGCTGATATTTTAGAGCATTTGTTGCAGATCTCACCTGAGTGGCTCAACAAGTTACGACATGCAGCAGCAAGTTGTAGCGATGATTTAATTCTAGAGCTACTACAAGAGATTCAGTCAGATCAAGCTTTAATTTTCCGAGTTTTCAAGGATTTAGCAAACAACTATCAGTTTGAGAAAATCATGGAATTGACAAGAACAGACACAGAATGAATTACCAGCGCTTAAACCTTGATAAAAAAGATATTTTGATAATTGATGATATGGTAGACAACTTGCGAGTTTTGTCTTCGCTTCTGACAAAGGAAGGATATAACGTTCGCAAGGCTTTGAATTGGCAAATGGCATTGAGTGCTTGTCAAACAGTATTACCGGATTTAATATTACTCGATATTATGATGCCGGAGGTAGACGGTTATGAAGTTTGTCAGCGCTTTAAAGCTTGGGATCTGACTGCGGATATTCCCATAATTTTTATTAGTGCTTTAGATGATGTTTTTGATAAAGTAAAAGGTTTTCAAATAGGTGGTGTAGACTATATTACTAAACCGTTTGAATTTGAAGAAGTTTTAGTACGCGTACAAAATCAAATAGCCTTAAGAGCGGCAAAACTGGAAATATTAACACTGAATTCCGAATTAGAAGAAAGGGTAAAACAGCGTACTTGGGAGCTAGAAAAGGCTCTCCAAAAACTCCAAGGAGAAATTACTTACCGTCGGCAACTACAAAGTAAACTGCTAGATATAGCGTTGCATGATTCACTCACTGGTTTACCAAACCGAGTTTTGTTTATTAGACGCATTGAAAAAGCTCTAAATTGTGCCAAGCAAGACTCAAATTATCAGTTTGCTGTTTTATTTTTAGACTGCGATCGCTTCAAAGTTGTGAATGATTCTCTCGGACATTTGGTAGGAGATGAATTACTCATTGCCATTGGTCGTCGCCTCCAAGATTGCTTGAGACCAGTCGATACTTTAGCAAGATTAGGTGGTGATGAATTTGGAATTATCTTAGAAAATTTGACAGATATAAGTTCTGCAATTCAAATTGCAAAAAGCATTTTACAGCAACTATCACTAACTTTCAAATTATCTAGATATGAAGTTTTCATGAGTGCCAGCATTGGCATTAGTTGGGGTAATAAAGACTACGAAAAGCCAGAATATTTATTGCGAGATGCTGATACAGCAATGTATCGCGCGAAGGCTTTAGGAAGAGCAAGATATCATGTTTTTGATCCGGCTATGTATCAGGAAGCAATCCAGCTTTTAGAATTAGAAAATGATTTGCGTAGAGCTGTTGAACGACAAGAATTTATCATTTATTATCAACCAATTATTTCTCTAACTACAGGTAGAATCTCTGGATTTGAAGCACTTTTACGTTGGCAACATCCAGTTCGTGGGCTGATTTCTCCTATAGAATTTATTCCTATAGCAGAAGAAACAGGTTTGATTAATCCTATTAACATGTGGGTGTTACAGTCAGCTTGCCAGCAACTGCGTATTTGGCAACATCACTCACCAAATCTGGAGAACCTAACTATTAGTGTAAATTTGAGTGCAAAATTATTTTCCCAAGCAAATTTAACAGCAGAAATTGACCAAATTATTGATGAAACTAAAGTAAATCCAGCTTGCTTAGAATTAGAAATTACAGAAAGTGTCATCATGGAAAATACCTGTGCAATTAAAGGAATTCTCCAAGAATTAAAAGCAAGGAATATCAAGTTAATTATGGATGATTTTGGCACAGGGTATTCATCTTTGAGTTATCTGCACAGCTTTCCTTTAAATGCACTCAAAATTGATAAATCCTTTGTCAAACGTATGCAAGAAAGCCAAGCAAATATGGGTTTAGTACCAGCTATGATTAGTATTGCCGAATCAATGGGAATGACTGTGATCGCCGAAGGAGTTGAAACTCAAGAACAGTTAAAACAACTGAAAAGTTTAAAATGCAATTTTGCTCAAGGATTTCTGTTTTCCAAACCCTTGGAACAAAAACTAGTTCTGAACTTTATTGCCTCAATGCCTCAATGGTGATGCTCAAGTAGCATCTGAAGTAAAGAGTGTGGATTAATACTTAGTTATATTTAACATATCTAATATTTTATTACTAGACTATATATTTAGATAATTTTGGTGTGTTATCTACTATACTTACGTAAGAAGGTTAGATGACTTCACTCACTTTAAGGTGGCTACAAATGGGTATAAGGAAGGATTGCTAAAGAGCAGGAAAATAACAGAGAATAATCTATAGCTGAATTTCCAGACTGGGTATTATATCATTCTCAAAAAACTATACAAAAAGTCAATGAATAGTAACAATTGTATAACCATAATAGTGCCCTCTTGAAATTAATTTTAAAAATGTCAAAATATCAACAGCTTGATAAACGTTAACAATAAAAGATAACTGACATCAATAATTATAAACATAAATTTTGATTACAAATGCATTTAAATAAATATCCTAATTATAAAGGAAATATTTTAGTAGTTGATGATATGCCAGACAATTTGCGACTTCTATCGGCAATGTTAACAATGCAAGGTTTTGAAGTTCGCAAAGCTTTAAACGGTAAAATGGCATTGACTGCGTGCAAAATGCTTTTACCTGACTTAATTTTACTTGATATTAATATGCCAGGAATGAATGGCTATCAGGTGTGCCAACAGTTAAAAGCTGATGAGAAAACTTGTGAAGTTCCAGTAATTTTTATTAGCGCTCTGGATGATGTTTTAGATAAGGTAAAAGCCTTTGATGTTGGAGGCGTAGATTATATTACTAAACCTTTTCATGGAGCAGAAGTAATATTGCGAATTGAAAATCAAATTAATTTGCGTTCACTACAAAAAAAACTACAAGAAAAAAATTTATTATTGCAAGAAGCTCTTGATAATTTAAAAGCGGCTCAAGTTCAACAGATTCAAAACGAAAAGATGGTGGCGCTAGGGCAATTAGTTGCAGGAATTGCCCATGAAGTTAATAACCCTATTAGTTTTATCTATGGCAATCTCCAATATGCCAGTCAATATATGCGGGAATTAGTGAATATCATTCAGGCTTATCAACAGGAATATTCACCACCTACTCCTAAAATAAAAAAAATAGTTAAGGATATAGACTTGAATTTTGTCATTAATGATCTGCAAGATTTAATGGGTGCAATGTTTAGAGGAGCCGATCGCATTCGGCAAATTGTACTGGCGCTGCAAAAGTTCTCTAGGCATGATGAAGCACAAATGAAGTCGGTAAACATCCATGAAGGTATCGACAATACTCTAGTAATGCTACAGCATCGGCTTCGAGAAACAGCTGATCGTCCAGCTATTACAATCATCAAAGAATATGGTCAATTGCCCCCAATCACCTGTTACGCAAGTGAATTAAACCAAGTATTTATGCATTTGTTAAATAATGCCATTGATTCTTTGGAGAAAACAGGGATATGTGAAGACAAAGCATCAAATCAGCTTTCACCGATTGGTGCTTTAGAAGAAATCGAGACAACTCAGATCTTTAGCTCCCAATCTACTAGCGTAGCAGCTTATGAAAAAATATCAGAGCATCAAAGCAAATGCCAAGAAATGCCAATCCAAAATCCGCAGATTCGGATTCGTACAGAACTAACAGAGTCTCATACTGTGAAAATAGCGATCGCTGATAATGGGCCTGGCATAGATCAGGCGTTACAGTCACGTCTATTCGATCCATTTTTCACTACAAAACCTGTAGGTCAAGGCAGCGGATTAGGATTATCCATTAGCCATCAAATTATCGTGCAAAAACACCGAGGACAGCTCACCTGCTGCTCATCTCCAGGACAAGGAGCGGAGTTTGCGATCGCAATTCCTATCGAACCACCTGCGTAGGAACGGGAGATAGGGAGCAGGGGAGCAGGGGAGCAGGGGAGCAGGGGAGAAATAACTCTGCCTGCTGACAGCTAGCAACTGACAACTGACAACTGACGACTGACGACTCAACAAAATTTATATTTCTTAACACAATAAATATACATACCCCACAAAGCGCGATGGCGGAATCTTTCGCAATATCAGGCTGATAGTCAATTTTTCAAGTAAAAATTTGACTACTGAAAACCCACGATGAGGAAATCAAGACTTTTTATCTAGTAGAGACTACTATTTTCAGTCCGATGAAAGCATAATAGAGATGTGACTGATCTGTTTGCCCCTTTACAATCATTGAAAAAAGGTCACTGGTTTAAGCTCATCTGCGGAGCCAGCTACCAGCACTTACCTGCGGTCAGAAGTTTAACATTAGCCTACACTTTGGCGGGCGCTGACTGTATAGATGTGGCAGCTGATCCAGCTGTGATGGCAGCAGCTACTGAAGCGTTGCAAGTTGCCAAGGATCTAGCTAAAGATGCCCAAGAGCGAGGTTTTAACTATAAAGGAAACTCGCCCTTTTTGATGGTTAGCTTGAACGATGGAGAAGACCCCCATTTTCGCAAAGCAGAATTTAATTCTACGGAATGCCCCAGCGAGTGCCCCAGACCTTGTGAAAAAATTTGTCCTGCACAAGCAATTGTATTTAGCAGTATAAAAGAAAACTTTTCAGGAGTTGAATCTGAAAAATGTTATGGCTGCGGTCGTTGTATACCAGTTTGCAAATATGATATAATTTATACAAATTCATATATGTCAACGCCAGGAGCGATCGCGCCATTGGTAATGTCAACGGCAGTAGATGCCGTAGAAATACACACAAAAGTAGGGCGGTTGACAGAATTTCAGCGATTGTGGCAAGTAATTTCACAATGGGCTGACCAGCTTCAGGTAGTAGCCATCAGTTGTCCTGATGGAGAGGGAATGATTGACTACCTCCGTGCAATTTATGACTTAATTTCCCCGTCGTGTCGTAGTGCCATAATTTGGCAAACCGATGGTCGCCCAATGAGCGGTGATATTGGAGACGGCACTACATCAGCAGCCATTAAATTAGGTCAAAAAGTTTTGACAGCCAAGTTACCGGGATATGTGCAGTTAGCAGGCGGCACTAACAACTATACCGTTGCTAAGTTAAAAGCAATGGGACTGTTGAACAAAGCAGGGGAGCAGGGGAGTGAGGGAGCAGGGGAGAAGGAAGAATTTTTCCCCTCAGCCCCCTTGCCCCCTTACCCCCCTGCCTTCATCTCCGGGGTTGCCTACGGTAGCTACGCCCGTGTATTGCTGTCACCAATTCTCGATCAGCTGGAGAATAAGGAGGTGAGTAACAATAGTATCAAGGCGACTGTCCGCCTCGAAGAAAAACCCGAACTACTTTGGCAAGCTGTAGGACTTGCCCATTCTCTCGTTTCCCAGCTCAAGTCACAGTAGGAACGCTAATCGCTCGTTCGTTATCTCTAAAAACGTCACCATAGAAAGCATGACGATTACAGACGATCTCCAAAAGTTATTAGACATTTTGCCTCAAGACCTGCGACAAGTACTAGAGAATCATCCCAAAAGAGATAGTTTAGTTGAAGTGGTCTTGGATTTGGGTCGTCGCCCAGAAGCTCGATTTCCCAATCAAGCTGAGTATCTGAGCGAAACACCCGTCACTCAAGCACAGATAGATGATTGTATTCAGCGAGTAGGAACCTTTGGCGGAGATAATCGGGCAGGAATTGAGCAAACTTTGCATCGGATCAGTGCCATCCGCAACCGTACTGGCAAGATTATTGGCTTAACTTGTCGCGTTGGTCGAGCGGTGTTTGGCACAATCGGCATGATCCGCGATTTGGTCGAAACTGGTAAATCAATTCTGATGCTAGGGCGTCCGGGCGTGGGTAAAACCACTGCTTTAAGGGAAATTGCCCGTGTTCTAGCAGATGAATTGAATAAGCGTGTGGTAATTATCGATACCTCCAATGAAATCGCTGGAGATGGTGATGTTGCTCACCCCGCTATTGGCCGCGCTAGGCGGATGCAAGTGGCTCATCCAGAACTTCAGCATCAGGTGATGATTGAAGCAGTAGAAAACCATATGCCAGAAGTCATCGTCATTGATGAAATTGGCACGGAACTGGAAGCTTTAGCTGCTCGTACCATCGCCGAACGAGGTGTGCAACTAGTAGGTACTGCCCACGGAAACCAGATTGAAAACCTGATCAAAAACCCCACCCTTTCTGATTTAGTTGGGGGTATCCAGGCTGTAACCTTAGGAGATGACGAAGCGAGACGCCGCGGCAGTCAAAAAACTGTTTTGGAACGTAAAGCTCCTCCGACTTTCGAGATTGCTGTGGAAATGTTAGAACGGCAGCGTTGGGTAGTACACGAAAGCGTTGCTGACACAGTAGATAATCTGCTGAGAGGTCGTCAACCCAGCCCCCAAACCAGAACCGTTGATGAGCAAGGCAAAGTCTCGGTGACACGGCAGTTGTCAGTAGTCAATGGTCGCGGTGGACAGCTAGGGGTAGCAGAGGAATCTTCGCCATCGCCACGACAGTCCAACGGCTGGCGCTCATCTGGGCAAATGGTAGCACTGCCGCCTGTAGAACGGGAACGGGTAACTGGGCGCAGTGAGTTTGACCGCTTGCTAGATGAATCTTTCAACTACTCAGAAACCATTGATTTTAGTGCCACCAGACAGTCAGGGCCAAATGGTGAAGATTTGCCACTGCATATCTATCCCTATGGCGTTAGCCGTCACCAACTGGAACAAGTGATCAATGTGTTGACTTTGCCTGTAGTCTTGACAAAAGACATCGATAGTGCAGATGCAATTTTGGCATTGCGATCGCACGTCAAAAACCACGCCAAATTAAGACAAATGGCCAAAGCCCGTCATGTGCCCATCCACATGATTAAGTCCAGCACCATTCCCCAGATTACCCGTGGTTTGCGGCGGTTGCTGAACATGGATGATCCAGAAATAGCCGATGACCGAGAACTACAACTGTTTTTGCACAGTGGCAGCGATGATGAAATTGATGCCCTTGAAGAAGCCAGACTTGCTGTAGAGCAAATTGTTATTCCTAAAGGACAGCCAGTTGAGTTATTACCTCGTTCTCCCCAAGTACGCAAAATGCAGCATGAGTTGGTAGAACACTATCGCCTGAAGTCTCACAGCTTTGGCGAAGAACCAAATCGGCGTTTACGGATTTATCCGGCATAATCGCACCTTAACCCCTCTCCTACTACAAGGAGAGGGTAATTCACAATAGACAGCCTATGTCTTACAGAGATTTTTCTCTAAGAAAAGTAAAACAAGATTTTAACCTTACCCTAGTAGAAGGTGGGCGCTTTTTACCTCCTATAGAATCAATATCACCTAGTCCTCTGTTGGCTGAATTTCTTGCAGAAAGTATCCAGTTAGCAATAGCAATGGGTTCTGAGAAAGCTAGATCAGAGTTAATTATTAGCCCAATATTGTTTGAAATACGAAAAATTTTTAACAGACAAATCAGTTTTTTCTCTGGAGAAGAATTTAACGTTGAACCAGAAGTTGGACTAGCAGGATTTTGCGACTTTCTGATCAGCCTTTCGCCAGAACAGTTATTTATTGAAGCCCCAGCAGTGGTGATTGTGGAAGCCAAGAAAGAAAATCTCAAAGCTGGTTTAGGACAGTGTATCGCTGAAATGGTTGCCGCCCAAAGGTTTAATAGCAAAAATGAAAAAGCGATCGCTACTATCTACGGTAGTGTTACCAGTGGTAACTTGTGGACGTTCCTGAAGTTGGAGGACAGCACGGTAACTATTGATTTAACTGAGTACTTGATTCCTCCAGTAGAGCAGATTTTGGGTATTTTGGCTTGGATGGTGCGATCGCAATCAAATTAAAGTCTGGTTTCGCTTTTGATTGTTCTTGACTTTCTGAACCAATACAAAGTCATAATTTATGCTACATTACGTAATTCTGAATTTGCTCGGAAACAACCCAAGCAGCGTATTTAAGCGCTTGTGTGACATCTTCGCTTTCCAGTTCTGGATATGCTTCTAATACCTCTGCTACAGAGTTGCCATTTGCTAGCATTTTGAGGATGACGCTGACGGTGATTCGCATACCCCAGATTGTCGGTTGCCCCAAGCAAATATTAGGATTAACGGTGATGCGATCGAGTTTTACCATCTTCCCCATGTGTAATTGGCTTGTGCTTATTATAGTGAAAAAGCCGACAGCGATGGTGGTAACGAAAGCCTAACAATCATTACACTGCAACTCTACACCATTACCAAAAAACCCGGTCTTTGTGATCGGGTTTTTTGATGGGGCTATATTCCCCAAAGGCTAGTTATATAAGTTAAATATAAGTTGTGTTCTGGAAATGACTACCACACTTAGATTGCTAATTCCGGAAAACATCTACTGAAATCTGACTTTCTTTATTACAAATTATGAAGTGTAAAAACCCCAACTGTTACGAAGGACAGCAGGGGTAAAAAGTATAGCTATGCACTTTCCATTACTGCATAGTGAATCCTTGGGGGCTAATCGCGTTTTCAAAATCAGCACCTTGGAGGTTAGCGCCTAGTATATTGGCGTTTGTGAGATTTGCCTTCTCTAAGTCGGCATCAAATAGGTTTGCTCTTTCCAGGTTTGCTCCTGTGATGTTCGCTTTACCCAAATCCGCACCTTGGAGGTTTGCACCAGCGAGGTTAGTTCCTTGTAAGTTTGCTCTTTCTAAATCAGCGCCTTGCAAGTTCGCATTCTCTAAGTTAGCAGCAGGGAGGTTTGCATCTTTTAAGGTTGCTCCCATGAGGTTGCACCCTACACATTCGTTGGTTTGTAATAAATGCCTGACGTTTGCAGCTACAGATGTTACGGGAGTAGGTGTGATGGGAGCGGGTGCAATGGGAGCAGGTGTATACTCCGTGGTTACGGGTGGTGTTTCTACTTGAGCGCTAGCACTAGGCTGGTCAAGTAGGGAAAATGCTACCACAAGTACCATACATACTGTAGTTACAAGCCAGTTAGTTAATTTTTTAGTAATTGATTTATTCATGAGAATCCGGCGGCTTTACTTCTTGGGAGACGCCACTAAACTGTTTGATGTATTCACTTTAAATAAGTTGATTAATAATATCAAATATTATCTTTATTCAATTTGATAAATTGAAGTGATTAAATATGCCGAGGAGTAGGGGAGATAGGGAGATAGGGAGATGGGGAACTCGGGGCCCCCACGACCGCTCGTGAGTGGGGATTAGGGGCAATGGGGAGATTTGGAAATAGGGAGATGAAGAAATAATAAATTCCTGACTTTTAACTTCAAACTCCTAACTCATAACTCCTAACTTCCAACTTCAAACTCCCAACTCCTAACTCCTAACTCTTAATTATCAGGGCTGCTGAGCTACTGTTGGTTGACCTAAATAGCCATACACCAGTCGGGAAACTTGAGTAATAAAAGCCTTACCTCTCAAGTCGTTAAAAGGTCTTTTCACCATAATGCCTGCCAAGTAACGTTTACCAGACGGCATCTCAATAATACCGGCGTCACCGAGAAGAACTCCTAGCGTTCCAGTTTTGTGAGCAATTACTGCTCCTTTACCAAGTCCAGAAGGTAGTAAGCTTCTGTTTTCCACATGACGCATGAGATTTAAAACTTGGGTACGACTAGAATTACTCAACATCTGATTGTTCTGATTAGCAATTAGCGCTGACAGTCTTACCAAGTCTTTAGGACTGGTTGTATTAGTACCCTTGAAGTCACCTAGCAAATTGCGAATCACAGTATTTTGCAGTCCCCAATTGCGGAAACGCTGATTTAATTTAGCTTTACCACCTAAACGGTCAATAATCATGTTGGTGGCGGTGTTATCGCTGATGGTAATCATTTTGGTAACAGTTTCCAAAAGACTAAAGCGAGTTCCAGAGCGTTTATACTGCATGACTCCAGAACCTCCAGTCATTAAGTCACGCCGCATCACCAAAGTTTCATTCAGCTTGACTCTACCTGCATCGATTTCTTGAAACAGAGCTACCAAAATTGGAAACTTAATCGTACTAGCCGCTGGAAATGCCTTTTCCCCGTTGAAGTCCAGATAGTTACCTGTGTCTAAATCTAAGAAAAACATTCCCGGTTCGAGATAACTGTAGCGAGCCGTCAACGCTTTAACTTGAGAACTTAGCTGTGATATTTCCTTACCTAAAGGAACAACACCAGCAAAGGTCGAAACATCACCAATGGGAACAGGAATCTTTTCTTCAATAGCAGATGAAATATTGTTGTTGCTGCGTTCAATTGCTCCAAAGTTGACTATCCAGTGAGAATAAGAATCTCCTTTAATGAGTAATTTTTCGGGAGAAACGGTGTAGCCCGGTGCTAATTCAACTACTAGTCTAGTTGTATCAGAGTCAACTTTGCCAATGCGAATTTCTCGAATTTTTGACCCAAAGCTTTGACGAGCTGTATTTCCATTGATTTGGGTTTTAGGAAGGTCAATAACCAGTCTTGTGGGGTTATTAATTAAGAATGCTCTTGGTTGAACAGCAGATTCTGTAGTGATATTGAGTTGGTTTTGTGCGGTGTCAAAGTACCAAGATTCTAAGCTAGCTGCTTTCGCTGCGGAAGACAGCAGCACAATACTCATAACGCTAAGGAAAAAAGAGCGTAATCTCATTCGTGTGATTGATGAGCGACAGTAGGATTTACTAGCACAAACTTTCCCCGTTTTTTCCAGAATATCCGGAAGAAACCAAGATGAAAATAAATGCTAATTACTTAGGTCAAGACAATTAGACCACAAAATTGTTCCACCTCAAAACAAAAAAGTTTTGAATGAGTTTGATTGATATTTAGGCTTTATTTATTCTCAATCAACTGATTGTGGTGTAATTGCTAAAAACTGGATGTATTATGGCTTGAAACTCCAAAAAAGTGCAAATATAATTTATGAGGCTCAATGCCTATGATTTTTTATGACAATCACAATATTTAGAGCGATGTCTGATGACAACTCGCAAAGTGCTTAGGTATTTCATACATTAATTAGGTAGCCAAAAACAAAGCTAACTTGTTAGAGCCGTTATTATAGCAATCCTAAATGAGTTGTGAAAAATATTGTCTTTTAACGTACCGCCCTACCCAACTCCTTCAAAGATGCACTTTGCGTAGCTTGCTTCCCGGTAGGGGTACGGGAATGTAGGAGAGCGAACGAGTTGGTACAGTTCCTTATAGAGAGCTAGTGCGCGATCGCGTACTGGCTCCCTCATGCCCAATACCAACAACTCACCATCAAAGCTATCTTCAGTTACCTGAAAATAGCTTTAGATAGATACAGCAGTCTATTTTTATATCATGTTTCCAGCGATCGCAACTAAGTGAACCTGAGTTCGATGAGTACTGTAGTACCCTCTTACTGATGAAAATAATTAATACGCAAAACTCTACTTGCGAACCCCTGTGAAACCAGCTTGCTCAAGTGCATTTTGTCCTTGGTCAGTAAGTAAAAGATTAGTATAGGCTTCGCCAACCTTCTGTTCCCGCTCTTTGTTTTGCTTAATAATCACAAACAAGTCAGTGGTAATAGGATAGCTGCCATTTTTGATATTTTCCGTATTTACGCGGTTGCGCTGACGTGGGCACTGTTCAGGTGACACAAAGGGTTCGCGGTAGGGTGGAATTAGTTCATTAGAAGTGCGACCCAGTGGTAAAGGTTTCACACTACATTGAGATACCACTGCACGCGCAGAATCGTAATATATAGCACCAGGTATTTTGCTAACTTGGCGCACAGCCTCTGTAGTAGAGTATACATACTTTATCTGAGAGTTAAGCGCTTGCTTTTCAAAATCACTTTTTGTAGAAAAAATCGCTGTGTCTGCGTTTTCTAGTCGTTGGGACAAAGGAGTAATTGCTAGGTTTGGCCCGCCCACCTGTTTCCAGTTATTAATCTCCCCTAAATAAATCTGCTGCAACTGTTTAATAGTTAAACCTGGTATGTTCAGTGATGGGTTGACTATCACGGCTATAGCATCAATCCCTACTTTATGTTGCTTAAGGGTCAAGCCTCGCTTTTTGGCAATAGTTTTTTCTTCATTTGTGAGGGGACGGGAAGATTGAGCAAAGTCCAATTGTCCGTCAAGCAACATACGTATACCTGAGCTAGAACTTGGGTTACCATTAACGGGGTTTAAATAGCGCAATTGTAGTTCAGGACGAGCGCTGAGGATTTGAGAATCTACCAATTGCCGAATAGGTGCCCAAGCTGTACTCCCGCCATAGTTGAATGAGTCGATTGGGACATCAGTTAGTGACTCAAAGGTTGATCCACCAACAGTGTCTTTGAAACTTGCATTAGAGATAGAGTCACTGCTCTGACGGGATATGTCGCTAGGCTTGAGTAACCACCAAAGCAGTCCGCCAATAACCACAAGTGTTAACGCCTTTCCAATAAGCAAACCTCTAACAAATACTGCAACATCTGTTTGAATTAAGGCTTTTTTTTGGTTTGTATTGTCCATTTTATTAGAATGAAGAATGTTGTGTAATTTATCGATTATTCTGACTAGAAGTAACTGGGTATAATTAAATATCAACTATACTACCTATTACTTAGTAAGCGTTAAATAGCAAGGTTTCCAACTTCAAACTTTCATTTATTACACCTAGTTATCTAAGATATTAATACTAAGAGTGCATTGATAATCAATACTTGAATACACTAATAATTGTGAATTTTTTTTCATTTTATGAAGTTTAATTTTACCTTAATATCTGTGTGCAATCATGCGATTAATTGTTGTATAATTCCCGCTGGGCTTTTGGATTATGCACATGAGCAGACAGTGGTTCAACAAATTTTTTTCTCAACTTTTCTAATAGATCAGGTTGCTTCGGCAGTAATGTACTGCTGTGCAAAAATGTATATACTAAAATTATTAGTAATATACTAGTAAAAGTGCCTAGACCAACCCCCAGGAACAAAAGAAACTTTCTATACACTTCTAAATAGTTATCATTGGTGTGTTCGTGACTAGGAGTAGATTCCAATGACTGTGGCAACGCCATATTAGGAAGGAGCGCTTCCAAAGCTTCAGCGGCGGATTGGTAACGATGGTTATGGCGTTCCCTAACCATTTTGTCTAAAATATCTGCGAGCCTATCGCTTACCTGGGCCTTGTCGCGCCAGATAACTTCCCCAGTCTCAAGCTCTTCCTGTAATTGCTCAGGCGGTATACCTGTCAAAGCTTGAATGCCAATCATTCCTACCGCATAGATATCGCTACTAAGTTTTGGCTTTCCCTTTGCTTGTTCGCTTGGCATGTAACCAGGAGTACCAACAGCAACTGTCAGGTTGCCTCCTAAGGCACTTATTTTCTTAATACAGCCAAAGTCAATCAACACAATCTTGTTATCAGAGTGTCGCCGCATCAAATTTTGAGGCTTGATATCCCGATGAATGATGTTGTGTTGATGAACAAAAACCAATACTTCCAATATGTCTTTCAAGAGATTAAAGACTGTATTTTCGCTCAGGATTTTACCTGGTGAGACTTCTTTAGTTAAGTTATGTCCATCAATGAATTCTTGGACTAAAAAGAAATCTCCATCTTCATCAAAGTGAGCAAACAATCTAGGAATTTGGTCATGACTATTACCTAGCTGATACAAACCTTCTGCTTCTCGCGCAAACAGGTTTTTGGCAATCGGCACAACAGCAGGATTGGAATATTTGGGATGAAAATGTTTAACAACACAATAAGGTTGGCCAGGTAAATCTAGGTCAACAGCTAAGTAGGTATCTCCAGATCCTCCTCTTGCCAAGAGTTTAACAATTTTAAAGCGATTCCTAAGTATTTTTTTGATGGCAACGGGATACTGTTGTTGATTCCGTGTTCCGCCTGTTAACAAGTAGGTATTGCCGCCAGATCCTCCACCAGCCAACGGTGTGACAGTCTGGTAACGATTCTTAAGTGTTTTTCTGATGAGAGGGTACTGACGCATATGGCGTATCCTACCTACTAAATTGCTAACCAGTAAGAGTTTGGTTAAAGATATGATTCACCAGACGCTTGATTTCCTGGTATTTCGAGAAGGAGTTTTTCTACACCTTGGTTTTAGCTTCGATGTGACTTTGTAGTCACCGACTTAATTAGTTTTCGATATTTATTACATATACTATTTCTATGAAATTTTAGCACTTAAGGGTTAACCACAGCACAAAAAACTACTACAAGAGTTTTGGTAGCAATAATCACAAAAAACTTTAATATTAAAACAACTTAATCGAAACTTTATAGTTATTTTGCCTTAAATACATTGTTGAAATAATAATTAATATCCTCATTAAAGACAGCAAATAACATTAATATATCAAGATAATAAATTTCAATTACTTGAATACAAAGTTATTTTTGCTACTTTTAATTTCTGTAACGCGTAGAAGCAATTTTGTCACCTCTCTCTTTATCTCTCTTAACCTCCATGCACATCAAAAGAGCAACCTAATTTGGGAATACTCAAAGCAGTAGGGGTGAGGATGGAAAAGTGGTAGATGAACGTGCATATTGGCTCGCGTGGTCGCAAATTCCAGGGATTGGGCCAGTATCGCTGCGACGATTACAGCAGCATTTTGGCACGCTAGCAACAGCTTGGCAAGCTACCAAATCTCAGTTAGGAGAAGTGGAGGGATTTGGTTTTCAGACACTAGAAAAGGTGGTGAAACAGCGATCGCATCTGCATCCAGAACAACTACTCACCAAGCACCAGCAGGAAAACCCCTATTTCTGGACACCAGCAGATACAGATTATCCCCGCTTGCTGTTGGAAACTCCCAGTCCACCGCCAATTTTGTACTATCGCGGTGAAGTGGAACTACAAGAAAATCTTGGACAAAAACCGATGGTTGGGATTGTGGGAACGCGCCAACCTTCAGATTATGGCATTCGTTGGACTCGCCAAATTAGCGCCGCTTTGGCTAAAAACGGCTTTACAGTTGTTTCTGGTATGGCAGAGGGAATTGACACCGAAAGCCACATGGCTGCGCTGAAAGCTGGTGGCAGAACGATCGCAGTTTTAGGTACGGGTGTAGACGTTATTTACCCACCCAAAAATCGAGATTTGTACAAACAAATTTTAAGTGCAGGCTTAGTCGTAAGTGAATATCCAGGCAAAACCCCACCCGATCGCACTCACTTTCCCCGCCGTAACAGAATCATTGCTGGGTTAAGCCGCGCCATCTTAGTCATGGAGGCGCCTTTAAAATCTGGTGCCTTAATCACAGCCACCTATGCCAATGATTTTGGTAGAGATGTCTATGCACTACCTGGGAGACTAGATGATCACCCATCTCAAGGTTGTTTAAAGCTACTCAATCAAGGAGCTTCTTTAATTCTCAAGGAACTAGACGAACTATTAACAATGTTGGGTGCAGTACCGCAGTTGGATGCAGTTACAGCGCCAACACCAGAACAGTTAACTTTGCCAACTTTACCACCCGAATTGCAACAGGTAATAGATGCGATCGCAGTTGATGCTTTACCCTTGGATTTTATTGTGCAACAAACAGGCATGAATATTGGCTCAGTTTCCAGCGCTTTATTACAGTTGGAACTCATGGGTTTAGTATCACAACTGCCAGGAATGCGATATCAGAAAAATTAAGGGGATTGGGGAACTGGGGGCCCCCTCTGGGGATAAGGGGCAATGGGGATTAGGGATTGGGGAATAGGG
>NZ_JAECZC010000066.1:0-25541 GCF_016056305.1 Amazonocrinis nigriterrae CENA67
CCTCATCCCCCCTATCTCCCTATCCCCCCATCTCCTCTACTCAGGCGGTGACAATAGAAGTTGCTCATGAAATCCTCATCCGTCATTGGTCAACTTTGCGCTGGTGGTTAGAGGAAAATCGCAGTCGGTTACGCCTAACTCGTGAAATTGAACAAGCAGCAGCTTTATGGAAACACAATCATGAGCAACCAGATTTTTTGTTGTATGGTGTCCGGCTTGCAGAAGCTGAAGATATTTATGTCAAATATACAGATGAATTATCTTTAGATGTCCAATCCTTCATTGCTGCTTGTTTAGAGGCTAGACAACAACAACAACAAGAGCAGAAAAAGAGACTCCGACAAGCTCAAAGAGCAGTTATAATTATTAGTATATTGGGTATTGCTGCTAGTGGTTTTGGTGGTTTTGCTTACTTGCAAAAACAAGCAGCACAATTGCGTGAAATTACTGCTTTAAATGCCTCATCCGAAGCATTTTTGTTTTCTAACCAACAACTCGAAGCTGTAATTTCTAGTGTGAAAGCTGCAAAAGAACTCAAACAAGTTTTTTCACATCCAAGAGAAATTCAAATTACTACGGCAGCAACTTTACAACAAGCTATTAGTCAAACTGAAGAACTGAACCGATTACAAAGTCATAGTCAACAAGTTAATAGCATTATTTTTAGTCCAGATGGTCAAATTCTAGCTTCCGCCAGTGATGATAAAACAATAAAACTCTGGCATAGCAATGGAAAATTAATTACAGCGATCGCAGCAGCCAATAACCGAGTTACAAGGATTGCTTTTAGTCCAGATGGTAAATTTATTGCTGCTAGTGCTGATAAGCTTATTAAACTCTATCCCCTTGATACTGCCTGCATCAAAATACCAAGTTGCACAAAAGTTATTAATGCTAATTTAATCAAAACTTTCACTGGTAATACTGATATTGTTACCGATTTTAATTTTAGTCATGATGGCCAAGTGATTGCTTCTGCCAGCCTTGATAAAACTATAAAATTGTGGCGTGTTGATGGTACTTTAATCAAATCTTGGAATGCTCATAATGGCTGGGTTAATACTGTCAGCTTCAGCCCTAATGGCAAAACTATTGCCTCTGGTGGTGAAGATAACATGGTGAAACTTTGGCAGGTACAAGATGGTAAGTTAATAAAAAATCTGGCAGGGCATCAAGGGCGTGTTACTCGTGTTAAATTTAGTCCAGATGGCAAAACCATCGCTTCTAGTAGTGGCGATAAAACTATTAAATTATGGAATATTGAGGGGAAACTTTTATATAGTCTAGAAGGTGACGGCGAGCAAGTAAACAGCATTAGCTTTAGTCCAGATAGCCAGTTTTTAGCTACTGCTGACCGTAATATTAAAATTTGGCAGTTAGATGGTACTTTATTGAAAACTATTAAAGGGTATGGTGAACAAATCAGAGATGTTAGCTTTAGCCCTGACAGTAAAATGCTTGCTTCTGCCAGTGCTGATAAAACGATTAGATTGTGGAAAATAGATAATCAATCAATTGCCAAAGATGATATTCAAAATGTTATCTTTAGCCATAACGGTAAAATGTTTGCATCTACAGGCTGGGATAGTAATATAAGTATTTGGCAACAAGATAAAATTGCTCAGGCATCTATCTTGATGAAATTTCAGGTTGATCAAAGTATTATTGATACTCTGGATTGTAGCCAAGATGGCAAAATTTTAGCAATAGCTAACTCCAATAAAACTATTCAAATTTGGGATATTAAAAATCAGAAGTTAATCAAAACGCTTTCAGGACATTACGATAGAATTACAAGCATTATTTTTAGTCCAGATAATCAAATTATTGCCTCTGCCAGTGCTGATAAAACTATTAAACTGTGGCATGTTGTTGATGGTAAATTATTACAAACACTCCTTGGGCATAGTGATGAGGTGACAAGTGTTAGTTTTAGTCCTGACGGCAAGCTGCTAGCTTCTGGTAGCGTTGATAATACAGTAAAAGTTTGGCAAGTTAACGGTAGTTTAGTCAGAAGTTTAACAGGTCACGGTTTAGCGATCGCATCCGTAAAATTTAGTCCAGATGGCAAAACCCTAGCTTCTGCCAGTTGGGACAATACTATCAAACTTTGGAACGTCACAGACGGTAGGTTAATTAATACTCTCAGTGGACATACAGACGGCGTAACCAGCTTAAGTTTTAGCGCAGATGGTCAAATACTGGCTTCTGGTAGTGCTGACAGCACCATCAAACTCTGGAGTATGGCAGATGGTACATTGCTGAAAACACTATTGGGACACCCTCAAAAGGTGAATAGCATCAGCTTGAGTACAGATAGCAAATTCTTACTTAGTGCTGGTGAAAATACTGGGGTGATGCTGTGGAATCTCAATTTAGATGATTTGATGCAGCAAGGTTGCTCAAGAATAACAGATTATCTTCAAAATAATCCCAATGCTTCTGGTCTAGTTTCTCAACGCTTATGCTCGTGAGGGGAGCTTTTGGAGCAGGGGAGCAGAGGAGCTTTCGGAGCAGGGGAGATGGGGAGATGGGGAGATGGGGAAGAAATAATTAATTCCCAATTCCCAATTCCCCATGCCCCATGACGCCACTTGCTCCACTTGGGCAAAGCCCAAGACCGCAGTGGCTCCCCAATGCCCCATGCTCAATTCCCAATTCCCAAAAGATAAAATATATATATAGATAGATGAAAAACTAGTCTAAAAAGAGTACCATTATATACAAGAGTATGCTGATGTTAAATCGGTAAAAACGCTAAATATTCCTACCCTAGATAGAGGCGGTTACAAGAACCTCAATGTTAAAAGTCAACCGCTTGCAATCGCAAGATTTACAGAATTCACTAGTGGTACGAGTTGCAAGTGCGATCGCAATTACGGTCGGTATATTAGTACTACTGGGTTGGTATTTCCAGGTAGAAGTTCTCAAGGAAGGCTTCCCTGGTAGTGGAATGACAATGAAGGCAAATACGGCTCTGGGTTTTGTACTATCTGGCGTTTCGCTGGGGCTATTGCAAAAATTTAGGCGGAATAAGTTCGATTTGGAGTTTAAAGACACAAGAACAAGGATAGATAAAGGCAAATCTTCCCGTTACCGTGTCTTCTACTTACGGCTAGGCAGAATTTTTGCAGTAGCGGTTGCCCTAATTGGTTTGGTCACAGTTGGCGAATATCTGTTCGGTGGAAATCTCGATATTAACCAACTGCTACTGCGTGATTCACCTACCACTGTAACATCATTGCGTCCGGGGTTAATGGGGTTGAATACGGCAATCAACTTTGTATTAATTGGCATAGCTCTAGAGCTTTTGATTCAGCAAAAAAACTACCGTAGCTACTGGTATGCCCAAATTTTCGCGTTGATGACCGCTTTGATTTCCTTACAGGCTGTGATTGGCTATGCCTACAGACTGCCAATTTTCTACGGCATTGTCCCCCTGACCACATCAATGGGATTACACACAGCACTAACATTCATTGTACTTTGTGTCGGTATTCTCTGGGTGCATCCAGAGCAGGGATGTATGCGGGTAGTTATGAGCGATACTTTTAGCGGGTTAGTGGCACGTCGTTTGCTAGTTGCCGCGATCGCAGTGCCTTTTGTGTCGGGGTGGTTAATCCTTCAAGGTCAACAAGCTGGATATTACAGTCCAACTTTCGCTTTATCTTTATTTACTATTGTCCTGATTGTAATTTTTCTGCTTTTAGTTTGGCAGAGTGCAAGAGTTATTGAACGCCTCTGTTACCAAAATGATCATGCTCGCAAAACTTATGAAGAGAAACTGAGAAGTTTCGTAGATTCTAATGTTATTGGTATTCTGTTTGGCGATATCTACGGCGGTATTCAACAAGCCAACGACGAATTTCTAGGAATGATTGGTTACACGCGGTCAGATTTACAAGAGGGCAAGTTAAGTTGGAGCAACATTACACCGCCAGAGTATTTGGATTTAGATGAGCAAGGTATTGCCCAAGCAAAAGCAAATCCTAAAGGAACCTGTACACCTTACAAAAAAGAATATATCCGCAAAGATGGTCGCCGTGTACCCGTATTAGTTGGTTACGTACTACTAGGAGAAAACCGCACTGAATCAGTTGCTTTTATCCTCGACTTGAGCGATCGCCAGCTTGCAGAAGCAGAGCAACAAAAATTAGTATCTTTGATAGAAAATAGTTCTGACTTTATTGGCATAGCGACCCTTGAAGGTGAATCACTCTATGTCAACAATGCAGGTCAAAAGCTTGTAGGAATTGAGAGCATAGAAGAAGTCAGGCGAATGGTACTATTAGATTACCTCATGCCTGAAGACAAAGCTTTTCTTAATCAACATATCCTGCCGATTGTATTTACACAAGGACGCTGGCAGGGAGAATTTCGGCTCAGGCACTTGCAAACAAATTTACCAATACCAGTTGATTGCAACATCTTCACCATCACAGACAAAAATACAAATCAACCAATCGCGGTTGCAACCGTCACTCGTGATATCACAGAGCAAAAGCAAGCAAGGGAACAAATCATCCAACTGAACAAAGATCTACAGCGCCGCGTCGTTGAGTTGCAAACTTTGTTAGAAGTGATTCCTATTGGCATTGGCATTGCTGAAGACCCTCAGTGCCAAACTATCAGAATCAACCCTTGTCTAGCCCAGCAATTGGGCATATCACCAGATGATAATGCTTCCCTGACTGCTCCTGTTGACGAAAGACCAACAACCTTTAAAGTCTACCATGACGGCAAAGAACTACCAGCAGAAGAACTCCCCATGCAGTACTCTGCTGCCAATGGCGTGGAAGTTTTAAATTGTGAACTCGATATCGTTCATGACAATGGCAAAATCGTCAAGCTGCTAGAGCATGTGGCACCACTGTTTGATGAGGAAGGTAAGACTAGAGGAGCAGTTGGTGCATTTTTGGATATCACCGAGAGCAAGCAGGCAGAAGCAATACTGCGGAATCAGCAAAAATGGTTAGAGGATGTACTGAACCTGATGCCGATGCCGCTATTATTCATTGAACCAGGAACGGCACAGGTAACTTTTGCCAATCGAGCTGCTAATGAATTGACTGGGGGTGAATTTCCTCAAGGTATATCAGCGGATGAGTATCATACAGCTTATCACTGCACAGATGCAGCAGGCGATCGCATCCCCAATGACCAAATGCCCGGCGTGCGAGTCGCCCGTGGAGAACGTTTAGAAGGGTTGGAGGTAGACTGGCATACAAGCAAGGGAGTGCTATCTTTACATATATTTGCCGATAGCCTGCCAGCTATGCACGGCTACCCCGCGACTTGTTTGTTAGCGTTCCAAGACATTACCAACCTCAAGGAGGTAGAAAAAGCACTGTCATTAGGGTATAAAAGACTGCAACTCCTCTTTAGCACAGCCAGCGATTTATTATCTAGCCAGCAGCCAGTGGCACTGATCGATAGTCTTTTCCGTAAACTTGCGGAGCAGATTGGTTTGGATGTTTACTTTAACTATTTAATTGAAGACAATCAAGTCATGCGGCTAGCTTCCTTTACAGGCATATCAGAGGAACTGGCAAAGCAAATTGAGTGGCTGGAGTTCGGTCAAGCAGTGTGCGGTACTGTAGCCCAACAGCGCTATCCAATGTCTGTAGAAAATGTGCAACAATCAACTGACTCCAAAACAGACTTGATTCGCGCTTTAGGGATTAGTGCTTATTATTGTTATCCCTTGATGGCCCAAGGACGGCTTTTAGGTACTCTTTCCTTTGGCAGTCGCACTCGCACTCGCTTCACCGATAATCAAAGAGGAATGATGCAAGCAGTTTGCGACCAAATAGCGATCGCCATGGAACGTGCTAGCTTAATTGCTTCTCTACAAAAGCAAACTGAGCAGTTGAGTGAAGCTAACCGGATGAAAGATGAGTTCTTGGCCATATTGTCCCATGAATTGCGATCGCCCCTCAACGCTATCCTCGGTTGGGCGCAACTACTACGTGTCCGCAAGCTCAGCGAAACTCAGACAGCTAAAGGACTGGAGACCATTGAACGCAATGCCAAAGCGCAAACACAGCTAATTGAAGATTTGCTGGATATCTCGCGCATGATTAGAGGCAAGTTGCGGCTGAATGTTCGTACTTGCGATTTGATTTTGATTATTGAGTCAGCGATTGAAACTGTCAACCTAGCAGCCCTTGCCAAAGAAATTGATTTGAGATTTTCCCTAACTCACTCGGCAAAAGTGGAAAATGCAGATTTATCTTTAAAAGTCAATAGCGAGAACCCAGAGTCTATAGAAGCAAAATCTCAAACAACTCAATACCTAGTTTCTGGTGATGCTGAGCGTTTACAGCAGATTATCTGGAATCTGCTATCCAATGCCATCAAATTTACACCGCGAGGTGGCAAAGTAGAAGTCAAGCTATCAACTGTCACTGATCAAGAAAAACAGGGGACAACTGACAACTACGCTCAAATCCAAGTGATTGACACAGGCATTGGCATCATTGCAGAATTTCTCCCTTACGTCTTTGACCGTTTTCGTCAAGCTGATAGTTCTAGTACTCGGTCACACGGTGGACTGGGATTAGGATTAGCGATCGTGCGTCATTTAGTAGAATTGCATGGTGGTACTGTCCACGTAGACAGTCAGGGCGAACACCAGGGAGCAACCTTTACAGTCAAGCTACCCCTCAACCCAAAAGCCTCTCATCCCCTCAGTTCCTCAACGCCTCAGTCCCCCATCCCTTCAGACTCTCTACAGTTAGACGCTTCTCTTTTGGGTGTGCGGGTATTAGTTGTAGATGACGAAGCCGACACCCGTGAATTTACCACCACAGTACTCGAACAGTGTCAAGCCGTAGTTCAGGCAGTCGCATCAGTAAAAGAAGCATTAGAGGTAATTTCCCAGTGGAAACCAGATGTTTTAGTCAGCGACATAGGTATGCCAGAGGAAGATGGTTACTCATTGATCCGCAAATTGCGATCGCAACCACCAGAACAAGGTGGAAAGATTCCTGCGGCAGCCCTCACAGCCTATGCTAGGGCAGAGGATAGGATGCGTGCTATCAAGGAAGGTTATCAACTACACTTGCCTAAGCCTATTGAGCCAGCCGAATTAGCGACAGTAGTTGCTAGCCTTGTGGGACGTACCTGAAAAATGCTTGCAAATAGAATTCTTGACTTGTGCCTACTGCCTTCTACTTAATTAACGTGAGTTCGATGAACCTCTCCCTCCCGGCCTCCCTCTCCTAAAAGGCGACTCCTTCCAAGAAGCAAGTGATCGCGTTGCGTCTGGGTAAGGAGAGGGAGGAGAAACGAAAAAATCACGGTTTTACTCCCCTCTCAAGGTAGACTACGGTGTACACACAAGTCTTGAAATCCTACCCAAACCTTGGTTTCATTGCCCTATTCCTAAAATTAAGGGGATAAATGAAGTTTCCAGTTGCCCAAAATTTGGGCATTTATAGGGGCTAAAAGAGTTGAAACCTTTGCTGCCTATACTTGTGTGTACACGGTAGCTCCTTGTAGGAGAGGGGAGTAAAACTGTGATTTTTTTGTTCCTCCTCCTCGCTTTTTAAAAGAGGAAAACTGGAGGGCTTAGGGGCCCCCACGATAGTGGGGTTGGGGGGAAAGAGGTTCATCGAACTCAGGTTAATTAAGAAGTATCTTTTAATTAAACCAAGCTGCGAACTGAAAGAATTGTCCTCGAAAAACCTGCAATAATTGCCGCCAAGTTTCTGCTTTTGTTTGTTTGCCAAACTCTAAATAGGGTGCAGCAGCAGTTCCCTGTACCCACAGCACTAAATCAAAGTCACTTGGTTTGGTAAAAACTCTGTTTAAATTAATATTTCTAACTTCGCGTTTTCTCCAGAACGGAACTAACTTTTTACCTGTGAGTAAGGTATCAGCTTCATCTAAAAAACTCAACCAGCCATCAATCATTGGTTGTGTGACTGTTGCATTGGGAATTACTGCCTTTTGTCGAGGGTTAGGTAGCCATTCGCGGTCATTATCGGTTTCGGCTAAAATTAATTTCCAGGATTCACGACTTAAGGCTGTCACTGATTGTAAGTTTTCCAATGCAAGTGTTAAACGCTCTGGTTTTACAGTCGGGAAATTGATCAGATGAATGAACGCAACTATGTCACTAATATCGATATTATCCCAAGCGAATGCTCCTGTACCATTAGCTAGAAATGCATGAGGAGTTTGGGGTTTGGCAAAAATCAAATGAGCTGTTGAGTCAAACAGTTTGCTTTCATCATATGCCAAAACAACCTGAGCGATCGCACAAAGCAAATTGCAATATCCCTTGAGCCAGACTACATCACCGGCATCAAATGCGATCACAAAATTTTGTGCGGCTTTTTCTGTTGCTTGTATCCCTGTCAATAAGCTGAAGGTTTTCCAGAAAGATTCATTTTCTTCAAGCTTTCCATTAGCGTTAAAATCCATCCGTGTTAAACCAATCCGCAACGTCAGTTTGACTTTATGATCTTTAATAGGTTCGAGAGTATCTTTGACTTGAGTGAGATTATCAAGTAACTCTTGCAGAATATTTCGAGTATCGTTGTACGTGACTGGCTGCGGTTGGGGATTTTCAGGAACGGGAAGACGCAAAATTGGAAAAAGTTGGGTAATAACATTTTGCTGTAAACCATAACGGTACAGTGACTGCATTAACTTTTCCGCTGTACCCATCAGTTGCACAACTCCCAATGCAAATCGCATATTATCATCATTTTTGTTTTGCTGAAGCTTTGCAACAAGAGCTTCTTGTCCCTGTTGAAATTGAGCGTTAATTAAATACTGCTCAATGTCTGAAGTGGGCGTTGCTGATTTTACTAAGGGTGCTAGTGGAAATCCAAGGGCGATAATTAATAAAAAAGCACATATAAAAAGGCGCATAAGATGTTATCTCATCGCAAGTTTGCTGATGTGGACTAGTGAAAACTACCAACTGCATAATCACTACAGTTTTATAACAGCAACAGTACTGAAGAGCAAATGCGGTTGATAGAGAAAGTTGAAATGGAATAAAACCAGAATTTTGGAATTAAACTGGTGTATTTACAAGTTTGATATTGATTTTGCGATTATTCGCTACTTTAAACAAATATTTACCCAATATAGCTAAGTTGTTTAATTGAAACTACTGTGTTTAGATGGTTTAGAACTTTACTTACAGCAAATATTGGGCTAAGTCATAGGTAATGAAGCGAACAAATAACCATAATATCATTTTAGGTACTCTTTTTCTTACCAGTGTTATGCTGGGTATTGCTACACCAAGCCAAAGTTATACAGTAAAGCGATCGCATACATCAAGTTACGATCGCCAGGTCGCACAATCTACCATCATCAATACTGCTGCTCTAGAAGATTCAGTTTTCCAGCAAATTAATAGCTATAGAGCTACCCAAAACCTGCCAGCACTGTTACGCAATTCTGCGATCGACACTCAAGCAAGGTCTCATAGTCAGAATATGGCAAGTGGTAAAGTTCGATTTGGGCATGATGGATTTGTACAGCGAGTTCAAGCTACCCGTCTTTTCTACATATTGGCTGCTGAAAATGTTGCTTATAATCGGGGATATCAAGACCCTGCGAAGCAAGCTGTCCAAGGCTGGCTCAAAAGTCCAGGACATCTCAACAATATCAAAGGACAATACAATTTAACAGGAATTGGCGTTGCTAGTAATAGCAAAGGTGAAATCTATTTCACACAAATTTTCATTCGTGTATAGGTTTCACGAAATGGAATTATTCTAAAATTGTGGATACTATTTTTTGAATATAGTGCCAACCTGACTTGAAAATACTTTGTGTCTTGGTGTCTTTTGTGGTTATTTAATTTTTTACCACAAAGGCACTAAGACACAAACTAAAAAAGGATTTTCGTTATAGTGTAGGTAGTTCATGACGGCTACTTTCTCAAATAAATCTATCAAAAAGAGGATGAAATTATGACTGAATTAGCGCAAAACAAATGCACTGCTTGCCACAAAGATGCTCCTCCTGTGACTGAGGATGAAATAGCAGAACTCAAACCCCAAATTCCTGATTGGAAGATTGTAGAACAAGATGAAGTTTCTCGTTTAGAGCGGATTTATAAATTTGCTGACTTTCAAACAGCACTTGCGTTTACCCAGCATGTAGGAGAGGAGGCAGAAAAGGAAGGGCATCACCCAGCACTGCTTACTGAATGGGGAAAAGTAACAGTAACCTGGTGGACTCATGCGATTAAAGGATTGCATCGCAACGATTTTATTATGGCAGCAAAGACTGATCAAATTGCAGAGGCGTTTACTGCTAAGAAATGAGCAGGGTGCAGCGGAGCAGGGGAGCAGGGGTGCAGGGGTGCAGGGGTGAAAAAAATTTGTATCAGATTTTTCGTGAAATGGGATAAACCAGTGGCGAATTAACTCGACTTGAAAGCGATCGCCTTTGCCAATTTCCTCAATTAACTCACGTTGCAATAGCAATATAGACGTTAGGACTAACGCACCAAAAATTAGTGATGGTGCGTTGCGCTTCGTGACAACACACCCTACAGACTTTGAGATTTGTGAATGAGACTTTGAGCTTCGTTAACTATTAAATAAAACACAGTTTAGGGGCTGCTAAATCAGTATCTACGAATAAAACCAGCTTGTTCAATTAAATCTTGCCCTTCAGCCGATAACAGATAATTAGCAAAAAAGTCTCCGGCTTTTTCATCATCTTGATTATTTTGTTTAATAATCACAAATAAGTAACGAGTTATAGGATATTTATTATTTTTTAAAGCATCAATATTCAATTGGTTATTTTGCCAAGGACATTTTACACCTGGTGTATTTCCAGGTTGATCTACAGCAATGAGTTTGCCACCTCCAAGACTAATTGGTAGAGTTTTAACACTACATTGATGAATGACTTCCGCAGCTGAAGCATAATAGATACCCCCTTGATTCAGATTTTTTCCTATCTGTTTTAAAGCTTCAGTTGTAGTAGAAACTAGTTTCACATTTGCCCCAAAATTATGGGTTCCTAAAATATTATCTTTGACAAATTCTGTTGTCCCACTATCATCAGGGCGAGAGTAGGGTGTAATTGGCAGATTGGGGCCACCCACCTGTTGCCAATTGGTAATTTGACCTGTGTAAATACCTTTGAATTGCTCTACACTCAAACCAGATATATTTAAACTGGAATGAACTGCGATCGCTATGGCATCAATACCTATAGGAACCTGTTTCAGCTTGATTCCCAAAGCTGTGGCCCGTAAAGATTCATAATCCCGAATATATCGTGAAGATTCAGCAAAAGAAATTTGTCCATCCAACAACATTTTGATTCCTGTTCCTGAACCAGGTGGTAGAGTAGGATGTGAATAATAGCTTAATTTAAATTGCGGCCATTTCTCTTGGATTTTTTTCTCAGCTAAATCTCTAATTGGTGCCCAGGATGTACTTCCACCGTAGCGAAATGTTCCCGCAGGAGGCGATGAGGAGATGGAATTCCAAGCAAAATATATACCACTAGTAACAATTAGACCAACTAAGCTAGTTAAGCCAGTTAATAACCAAGGTTTAATGTTTTTCTTGGGTTGAGCAATTGAATTTTCTGGTTTTTCAACAGGTAGTTCTTTAATAGGATTTGTATGCAGACCTTGCCAATTCAAAGGTTCGACGTTAGGTTCAATACAAATTGTTGGCAACCAAATTGCACCAGGGTAATCAGATTTAAAATGTTCTAGGCGTTTGCGTGCTTTTTGGACTGAAGTAAATAGCGAGTTATTGCAGGTAAATTCCTGGAAAAAGTACTTTAAAAAGTCTACGGCTACCACATCTGGCACTGGTTCCCGCATAACGATAACCTGGGGTAAATGTAACTGCGCTAGTTGACTAGCTAATCCTAAACCATCGCAAGAATTAAAAATTGCTAACTGCAATCCTTTGTGAATAGCTTGCTTTAAAGCATTCTTAAAATCTTCAATACTCAAACTATCTATATCATTCAGTTCAATCCAACCTATCTGTCCATCTTCTTGGCTGCCACTGTGTCCGGTAAAAACAAAAATATGGTAGCCTTTTTCGTCCCAAAGTGCATCACATAATTCTCTGCGGCTAGGCTGCATTAAACAAACTACTTCTACACCCTTTTTCTCTAATTCCTGAATTACCTTTAAATCATCTTTTGTGTTAATGCCATCGGTTCTACCAACGGCAACTAAAATTCTGATATGTGTGCTTTGAGAAACGAGTTGATTTTTCTGCCGATTTAAATTTTTGGGCGCACTCAGGGCAACTTCGGCTTGGGGATAGTGTTCTTCAAATAAATTCCATTCTTGCCAAGGAAGGCGGCGTAAATCCATGTCTTTGGCATCGATAATGATGTGAATTTCTTCATTTGACTGATGCAATTCTTGGGCGATCGCTATTAATCTATCCCGAATCGGCCGCCACTTGCCATCTCCAGAATTTAGCCATTGATTTAGGTAATCTTTGACTGCGACAGTGTGTTCTGCATGGGAATAACTTGTCGCTTTTTTGGGTGTGAGACGTATTCCTGGTGCTGGGGCAATACAAGAACGCACAGCTTCAATTTGACGATAAGCTAACTGCCATTGATTAAAAGATGATTCTAATTCTGGTAGTAATGGAGGTAGAAACCCTTCTGTTTCTTCTTCCAAGTTCTTTGCCCGCAGAATCACTAAAAATCCTTCTTGGGAATTGCTTCTGAGTTTCAACTTAATGATCGCCATTACTGTCTCCTTTTGTTTGTTTTAAACAACAAACTCTTCGACCAAACTTGTTTCCCCTAACACTATTTTGACACTGAATTTTTCCTCGTGTTGGCAGCTAAACTCTAGTTGTATCCAATCATCTGCACTTCTTGCTTGCACTTCCATAGCAGTGTTTCCCGCTTCATCAAGGACAATCAGTTGTAAATTAGATGGCAGATGAATCGTATCATCACCTGGATAAATCCGTAGGCGAATGTCGAAAACCTCGCTATCTGTAGGAGTTAACTGCACCAATAACAGTACTTGCCTCCCCAAGTCAATCACCTTTGCCCGACTAATAGAGTTGGAGTAAGAGTTCATTGTCGGGCGAGTTATGGTAGTACTATTTCTGAAATTGCTTGCTAATACTAACTCTGGGGGTTGCCAATCTTGATTGAATATTCCTGCAACCCATTGACGCAGATTTACTAATAGGGTACGCCTATGTATGATCTCGACAATTACATCCAGAGATTGCAGTTGTGCTATTTGCAGTATTTGTGGTGATTGGGTATTTGCTACGGCTGGAGAAAATCCCAACAATTCTACAAAATCTAATTGCTGACTAAACTGAACTGCTACATAACCAATTCGGTCTTGTGTCACAGTCAAAGGCAAGATAATTTCAGTTTCACCCGGAAGCACCGGACGACATTCCAGCTTACCAACACCAGGTAACACCAAATCAGCAACATCAAAAATCGCCCTCAACCCTTGATGCCAACTATCGCCTTGATTTAGTGCTGTCTCTACATTCAGCCATCTGAGATAGCTGTGAACGGCATAAACAGCCAGAGTATTGAGATAAACTTGTTTTCCCTTTTCGGGAGTATCTTGTTGTGCGGCAAACTCAAAAGCCCAACGATGGGCATTTCCGGGAAGAGGGACAGTTAAAATATGTGGTTGTGTGTTACTCATTTTTCATAACCGTAATTTATAGCAATTTCTCTTAACAAAGGCAGGCAATGACTCTTCCAATGAGAATAAAGAGTTTGATTGCTGATATTTAACTCTCTAGCAATATCGGCGATTTTATGAGGAGGATTTTGCACAAGTAAGCGCATTGCCAACAATTGACAATGGCATTCTGAATTTTTTCGCGGATGACTGGCTGTTAATTTACCCTCTTTGTCTTGTTCTATGTATTGCTTGATGCGTTTGCCAATGCTTTGGCGCTGCGCTTCCTGAATTTGGGCAATCTTCAGATCCAGCAAATCTAAGGTCATAGTTGGTGACTGGGGGTCTGGCAAGATATTTAACAAAGTTGTTTCGTCACCCTCTTCGTTACGAGTGGGCCTATCTAAACTGAAAGTGTAGTTGCTATCTGGCGTATACAAATCTTTAATCCGCCATTTGAGAAAGCCATTAATCCAGATTATTAAGCTTTGTTGCAATGAAGGCGATCGCGCTTCAAATGTACAAATCTTCCGGCTAACCCATTCCCAAGTCAGATTCAAGGCTTCTAAATAGTCTGGGTGCGAAGACTTATAAATGCCAGGGAGTTGTTGAATCAACATCAGTAGTTTATTTAACGCTTTCTGTCTCTCTAGACTGGGGTCTGGGTAACGGCATACTTCACCAATCAGTTTTTGAAGTTGTTCATCCACAACGTTTTTACTCCCAAGCTTATGGGCCTGCTAATTGCTAAACTCAAAGACAACAAAGCTTTTGCAGGTTGAGTTTAACTGATTTTCAATTCAGTTATGACCTGTGGGTGTTACAAATATTCAAAACTTTTTATTCTGTTTGCCAGAGAAAAATCCATAACGAACTGCCACGACATCGACCCAACACCGCAAGGTTGCTGAACATCTGGACATCTGCTTTAACTTGACACCAATATTGGGGACACAAGAAAATTTGGGATATTTTTGATTTGGGAGACTCAATTGTTTCTAGAAAATCTCAGTTCAAAAAATCCTAGTAAGCCTGCTGCTAATAGCAAAGGTAAGAAGTAATATATTGCCCGATAAGCTAATAATGAACCTAAAATTACCGCCGCAGAAACTTGAGGAGAAAGAATTAGCAAAATCACAGTTTCAAATACGCCTAAGCCGCCAGGAACATTACTCACAACACCTGCAAACATTGCCAGTAAATAAATTCCTAAAAAATCTAGGTAGGAAATAGATGTATTGATGGGAAGCACTGCATAAAGAACTGCTGCTGCTAAAATCCAATCGAAGCTAGAAACTGCTATTTGAACTAGAGATATCTGGAAACTAGGAAAACGAAATTCGTGACCACGAATAATTAATATTTTTTTTACTAAAATACTTCCCAATAAATAAGCAGCAATTAATAATAGAAAAATTACGCCGAGGGGACGTACAGTAGCAAAAGGTAAATGGAGTTGGGAGGGAATTGTCAAAGGATTGGTCAGAAAAACTAATCCAGCAACGGCGAACATCCCCAGCCAAAAAGTGAAATTAGCAAAGGCAATTATTTGAGCAACGGATAGCGCCGATACTCCCCAACTAGTATAAAATCGATAGCGGATAGCACTACCAGTAAGTAAAGCAAAACCGATTGTGTTGCTAAAAACAGAACTAATAAAGTTAGTCAAGGCAATCTTATTCCAAGCAAGGGAACGATTGATATAGCTAAAACCTAAAATGTCGTACCCTATCATCACTAGATAGCCGAAAGCTGTCAGCCAAATTGCCCAACTTAGGCGACTTTTGGGAATGGCTGCTAGAGAGTTGAGGATATCACGGTAATTATACTCGCGCAATTCCTGAGCGATCGCGCCCACAGAAAGCACCAGCAGCAGCAAAGCAAACAGTGTACCGAAATTGAGTTGCAGCTTTTTGAGCATTTTTAAGGTTTCAAGTACTACGTAAAAAATAATCTTGACTTAATTAGTCGCAAATTTTCCATCACCTTGACACAGAATTGACAAATCATTTGCATAAGCTTTGGAAGACAAGCACTAAGCTGATGTGCGTCTAAATTGCACCACTGGTTAAGACCGTCATTAGTTATTAGTCATTTGTCATTTGTCTTTACAAAGGACAAAGGACAACCACTAGTAGTACGCCAAGTTGCCTTGGCGGGGTAAAGGGGAACGGGGAAAGGGGAAAGGTTTTTTATCCCTTACCCTTTTCCCTTTAACCTTTACCCAACCTCCACCTAACATTTTTGGGTTGGCAGACTACTAGGAGTGATCATGTAATTTAGATATGTTTTAGCCTACCAATGTCCCATGCCCTATGCCCCATAACACTTTTGAAGATGCTTTAGCTGGTTCTAAAATTCACCTACGGCGAGGGGTAGATTTGCAAGTTTGCCATAGTCCCGGTGTCACTCCTGGGATAGTTTTTGTCCACGGGGGAATGGGAAACCGCTTCAATTTTAGAGTCCAGTATGAGTTTGCTCAAAATCAAGGATGGCAGGTTCTGGCATATGACTTGGGAGGACATGGAGAATCTAGTCGTTACTCACGTTACTCTATCGGGCGACATTGTAGAGATTTAGCCCGATTGTTACATCGTTTTGGCATCGAGTGGCCTGTGCTGTGCTGTCACAGCTATGGAGTTCCTATTGCTTTGGAGTTTACCCAGTGTCATCCAGTGAGTGCAATGATTGCCATTGCTGGCGGTACCCATAATTTAGCACCTTGGTGGGAAATTCCCTTGATGAAGTTTATGGCAGTGGGTGGTAGGTATCTCTATCACTTACCTGGGGTGCAAGCACTCAATAACTTTTTCTCTACTTCTTACCGTCACAGCGTCATAGAACGTTTTTTTGCTGAAAACCCAGTACCAACTGATTTTGATGCCTACAAAGGTTTAGAAATCTTTTGGAACTATAACTTTTTTGCCAGCCACCCCTTGCAAAAAAAATTACATATCCCAGCTTTAGTGATTACTGCGGGGAAAGACCCGATGTTTACTGCCAAGATGGGAAATGATTTAGCGAGTTGCTTTGTTAATGGCACTCATTTACATTTTGCCAATGCTGGACATTTAGTCATGGCAGAGTGTGCTGAGTTGGTTAATCAGGCGATCGCTAATTGGTTAAACGAACAAGTTTATTCTTAATCTTCAGATATGCGTTACAAACAATCTCAAATTGGATTACTAATTTCATTAGTAACTTTATTTGCCTGTAATTACACTCAAGGCATAGCAGCAAAACCAGCAAAACAGCAGAATTTACAAATCGCTTCTGTTTTACCGCCACAACCTCATGCTGATGTCTTGGCTATTCCCCTAACCTACAAAATTGAAACCTACGATAGCCAAGTGATGGGTGGAGGGCGCACTTATGGGGTTTCTTTACCCCCTGGCTATGAACAAAATCTACAACAACGCTATCCTGTAATCTTTCTCCTCCATGGTGGACATGGCGAACCCACTGATTGGTTTCTAAAGAACAAAGGACAAGCTCTGAAAACTCTAGAACAACTTTATCAAACAGGTAAATTGCCGCCTAGTATCATCATTACACCAGATGGTAACGACAAACGCGGCTCTAGTCCTTATTATGACCCCCAATATATCGATGGCCCTAATGGTAAAGTTTCTACAGCCGTTGGTTATGAACTTGTGAGAGTCGTCCAAAGCCGTTATCGTACACTACCTAATCCAGATTTTTGGGCAATGGGAGGATTATCTTCTGGTGGTTGGGGCGCACTCAATGTAGGATTGCATAATTTGCGTAATTTTTCGATTTTATTTAGTCATAGTGGTTACTTTAAAGATAGTAGCGGCCCTCAAAACAGCCCAATAACTTATATTAAAAATATTCCCTTGCCAGCGAAAAAAAGTCTGCGAGTATACTTGGATGTAGGTACATCAGATATTGAGGAACTTGACGATGCTAAAGAGTTTACAAAAGTACTCAGCCGACAGCAAATTTATCATATATTTCGTCAGTTTCCTGGCAGCCACACTTGGCAATATTGGCGCGAACATTTAGCAGATTCTTTAACATTTGTCGGTGAGCAATTTCGGTTAAATGAAATAGCACACGCCTCTGATAATTTAGGTTTTGAACAGCCGAAAAAGAGTCAAAATCAGTAAAAAGTATTGGGTATTAGGGACTAGGGACTGAGGAATGATTACTATTTTTTAGTAGAAATAACTTTGGAAAATTAATGTCAAAAAATATGTATATTCAATACAATAAATTTAACTAAATTTATTGTAAATTTTAATCATTATGAAAAATTATAAAATTCTCATTAGCATAGCAGGAGCGATCGCTATCCTAACTACTGCTGGTTACTACTATGTATTTATATTAGGTGCGCCCCAACTAGATCCACCCCAAGAACAAGCAGGTACTGGATTAAAATTTCAGTTAGCAACCTTCCAGTCGCAAGCTATGGGTACAGTCCGGCAATACGGTGTTATTTTGCCGCCTGGCTATTATAAAAATCACCAAAAGCGCTATCCTGTGATATTCTTACTACATGGTGGACATGATGATGCCCGTGCTTATGTTGATAAATATGCATTATTAGACGTACTACACCAACTGTATAAAAATGGAAAATTGCCGCCATCGATTGTAATTACACCTGATGGCAATGATAATAGAGGTTCTAGTCCTTTGTACGACCCTGATTATTTTGATGGCAACAATGGTAAAATTGGCACTTTAATTGGTTCAGAATTAGTACAAGTTGTCAAGTCACAATATCGCGCTTTGGATAAACCTAAATTTTGGGCGTTGGGAGGTCTTTCTTCGGGAGGATGGGGAGCATTTAACATTGGGTTACGTTATTTAAACAACTTCAATATTCTGTTTAGCCATAGCGGTTACTTCACCGATAACAGCGGCCCACAAAATAGTCCTCAGCAAATTGTGCAACAGCTACCAATTCAAGATAGGAAGCGATTGCGCGTGTATCTCGACGCTGGTTTTAACGATACTAATTTTCTGGCTTCTACCAAAGCCTTTCATGAGACTTTGAATAAGTTAGGAATTGCTAATGTATTTCATGCATTTCCTGGAGGACATGGTTTATCCGGTGCAGATATAGGCTGGAACTACTTCCATAAACATCTTAAAGATTCGCTTTCCTATGTAGGAAATCAATTTAAAAAAGATAATAATTTGAATAAAGAATAGTTGATGACAACTGACAAATGACAAATGACCAATGACTAACAATTTAAAAACTCGAATTGGACTTTGGAGTGCAACTGTCTTAACAGGTTTAGTCGGAATAGTCAATTTGTTATCAGCTGTGACACCCAACCTGTACCAACGAAATCACTGGTTAAAACAGTTTTTGCCATTTGAGACTCGTGCCAGTGGTCATATATTTGCAGCACTAACAGGCTTTGTTTTGCTAGCACTTGCTACTAATTTATTGCGTCGAAAACGAGTTGCATGGTTACTGACTATTGGGTTGCTAGTGATTTCTATTATTAGCCATTTAGTCAAGGGATGGGATTATGAAGAAAGTCTACTTTCTGCATTTTTACTAGTGCAATTAATCCTGATGCGCCATGTGTTTACAGCCAAATCAGACCGTCCTTCAATTGCGCGAGGAGTGCGAGTATTGATTGGCGCTTTGCTGTTTACCCTAGCATACGGAACAATCGGATTTTATTTATTAGACGGCAAATTTTCAGAGAATTTTAATTGGCGTGATGCCATACTTCAGACTCTAGCAATGTTCTTCACAGAGGATAATTGGGGTCTGCAACCAAAGAGTCAATTTGGCGATTTTTTTGCTAATTCTATCTATATTATTGCCGTATGCACAATTACTTTTGCAGTGGTGATGCTGCTACAGCCAGTGTTTATGAGTAATCCGGCTACACCCAGCGAACAGCAAAAGGCAAAAGAAATAGTACAGCAGTATGGACACTCTTCTTTAGCAGCTTTAACACTTTTAAGTGATAAAAGTTATTATTTTAGTCCCTCTGGTCGCAGTATAATTGCTTACGTGCCCAAAGGAAGAGGTGCGATCGCACTAGGAGACCCCATTGGCCCGGTTGAAGACCGCAAAGAAGTAATTGTGAGTTTCCAGCAGTTTTGTCAACGCAATGATTGGTATCCTGCTTTTTATCAAACTTTGCCTGATGACATTGAGCTTTACAAGTCTCTAGGTTTTAAAGTACTCAAGATTGGAGAAGAAGCGATCATTGATTTGAAGACTTTTACCTTACAAGGAAAAGCTGGGAAAAACTTCCGACCATCAATAAATCGTTTGACGAAATTAGGATACGAGATTCAATTTTTTGAACCACCAATTCCTAACAAGTTATTGTACCAATTAAAACCCGTGAGTGATGAATGGCTAAAAATAGCACAAGGTTCAGAAAAACGCTTTTCTCTGGGTTGGTTTGACGAAGATTACTTAAGAAATTGCAAAATCGCTGTCGTGTATAACCCTGAAGGTGAAATCACTGCTTTTACCAATATTGTGCCAGAGTACCAACTCAACGAAGCAACAATTGACATGATGCGACACCGCCAGTCTATTGAGAATGGCACAATGGACTTTTTATTTATTTCTATACTTCAGTATTTTAAAGAGCAAGGCTATGACAGCTTTAATTTTGGTCTTTCTGCTTTGGCTGGAGTGGGAGACAACCCAGAATCACGACGCTTGGAAAGAGGGTTACACTATCTTTACGAACATTTGAATCGCTTCTACAACTTCCAAGGACTGCACGCGTATAAAGAAAAGTTTCGCCCCCGTTGGGAAGGGCGCTATCTAATTTACCCTAGTTTAGCGGCTTTACCCGATGTAGTTGTAGCATTGATTCGAGCTGATTCAGGCGATCGCCTCCTCGATTATCTCAAACCCGGAGCATAAAAAGTGCTGAGCAGTAGAAGTTAACAAAATTAAAGTAGGGTGCGTTGTCGCACAGCGCAACGCACCACCAACAAGTAAAGGTGTGCGATTCTTACGCCATAATACAACGCCAGTTGCTACAAGTAGGGGAACCCGCTCAATGTACTGGTTTCCCTACTGGCTATGCTGTCATCAGTCAAAGGCAACTTGACATTTATATAGTACATTAGTACTATATAAATATGAACATTCGGTCATTTTGCAAAGCAATGCCCAAAGTTTGTAGTAGTTAAACGTTCATAGTACTAGCTTCATGAATGCAACTAATACCAGATAGGTTTTATGTTGCATGTAGGTTTACTCTTCAATTCCTCTTTATAAATATTGCTCATGAAATCAAGCTAAACTTGAGCAATTTTGGCTTGAAATGAATCCTGACCTTTATAGAAGGTAACAACATGACAAATAATCAAATCTCTCTGCTAGAACTCATCAAAATTTTTGCAGAATATCGCAACTACATAATTATCAATATCAAGCATCTACAAGAGAATTATCGCCGAACAACAATCAAGCGACTTCAAGGTGTAAGAGATGAAAATGGAGAACTAATTCAGCCTTGGCTACGAACAGAATATTTAGATAAAGTCCAATATGTTGGCATGGGTGAATTTAAGTTTAATCGTAACAAAGCCACCATTAATATGCTTGTCAAACGGCAAGTCAAACTTGTAAAACTTGAGGATAAAACCCCAGTTATTGAAGTTGCAGGCTTGCTGGTCAATGACCTAAATGCCTTTAATAACTACACGATTGTGAGTGATGGTAAAATTAATGTAAATTCCTTGCAAGTCAAAATTAGTAGTAAAAAACTTTTTGAATTACTCAAACAAAAAGGTGTATTAGACGCAGATAAATTTGATTTTCGTTCTGAATACACTATCCAGCTAGATAACTTACCCCTAGTACCTATTGATGGATCTTACTGTAGCATTGATGGCTTATTTGCTCAGCTAGCAGAAATCAAAGTACTTTCTAGTATTATTTCTGCTCATTTGAAAGGGCAGTCAGATGTGTTTGTACAACCCCAGTTGGATGAATTACAACATCATTATCTTTCCAAAAATATTTACACTAATTTTCCCACGACAACCGAATATACTAATCTCAAAGAAGCTTTAGCTAAAGGTACTATTGACTCACGAATTAGTTATAAAATTGACGTTGGTAATCAAGATATTCTGAATTTGAGTAAATTGCCTTCAGCGAACAAATTCCTCGATAAGATGTATCGGGTTTATGACAAAGAAACTGGGGAAATTTTCACTAAGCCTCGGTTTGAGATGACATTCACTGAAAATATTGCCTTTAGGCACAAGCTACTATCATCGCGCATCAAAATCACGAAAGTAGATGAGTTAATGAAACCGATTTTTGATGACTTTCTCAGACTTGAGAAAAATGGCATTGTTGCAAATATTCTGACCAAAGTAGGTGCTGATAGTTTAGTCAAAGTTTTACGAGATAAGCACTCTGGTAAATCTCCTAATCAAGACGAAATAATTACAGCATTGACAGAAGCGAATACTAAGCTAGAACAATATGTAGAATCAATCTACCAAGATAAAATTTCTCCCTTAGTATTTTATATTGGTGCTACTGGAAAGTTGCCAGACAACATGTCAACGCCAGCCATGACTGCTGAGAAACTTGCTGTCAAATACCCCAATTTACAGTTTTCTAAAGATGAGCAACAAGGCACATTTTTTGAAGTTGGTGGCAGCATTATTAGTGTATATGCTCAGACTGAGTACTACAGCAAAATTCTGGCTGTTGGTGTAGAAAATTAGATTTAATAGTGAATTAGAGCTAAATTGAACATACGGTTAAGGTAGCACAGCCGTGCTACCTTATTACTTGCAATTCAAATCAAACATATTTGGTCGTTCTTTGTCATTAGTCATTAGTCCTTTGTATTTACAAATGACTAATGACTAATAACGGTATTAACTAAATAATTTGCAATGTTATTACACATTAGCTTACTATTTTAAAGATTATTTTGTATTTACAAGGGGCGTGGAGATTTAAGTTGTAGAATAGGAATTTCTATTATGAATTTTGCTCCCTCTCCTGGGGATGAAATGCATCGTAAATGCCCTTGATGTTTTTCGGTAATAATCTGATAACTAATTGACATTCCTAAGCCAATTCCCTTACCAACTGGTTTAGTTGTAAAGAAAGGATCAAATAGACGTTGTTGAACTTCTTTTGAGATTCCTGGGCCATTGTCAGTAATCTCAAGCACAACCCAATCTGAGTTGAGTAAATAGGTGCAGATAGTGATTTGTGGACGGTCGTGTTGACCGATAACACACAAACTTTCTAAAGCATCGATCGCATTAGTCATAATGTTCATCAATACCTGATTGAGTTGACCTACATAACACTCAACTAGTGGAAGTTGTCCATACTCTTTAATCACTTTGATTGTAGGATGATCAGGTTTGGCTTTGAGGCGATTTTGGAGAAGCATTAAAGTACTTTCAATACCGCTGTGGATATCTACCGCTTTCATTACCGCTTCATCCAATCGTGAGAAGTTCCGCAACGACAGTACAATATTACGAATGCGATCGCTTCCCATTTTCATAGAATGTAGCAATTTTTGTAGGTCTTCAGTGATATACTCTAACTCGATTGCTTCTATTGTTTCTGCAATTATCGGTGTTGGGTAAGGATATTCTTGTTGATAAAGTTGTAGCAGTTCTAGCAATTGTTGTATGTATTGTTTAGCATGGATGATATTACCATCAATAAAGTTAACTGGATTGTTAATTTCATGAGCCACACCAGCTACCAGTTGTCCTAAAGAAGACATTTTTTCACTTTGAATCAGTTGTGCTTGAGCCTTTTGTAATTCCTCAAGGGTTGTTTGAAGTTGTTGATTTTTTTCGGTTAATTCCTGTTCGCGCTGTCGCAAAGCTAACTCTGCTTTCTTGACAGCAGTAATATCTAAACCCATTTCCACAACCATTGGTTCACCGTTCATATCCGTGAACGGATAATCGTAAATCTGATACACATTACCTGTTTTACTATCTACCCATTCCCAAAGTTGTGGAGCATTAGTATCAAAAACTCGGTAGGTGGGACAGACTGAACAAGGTTGCTTTAATCCAGCCATCGCTTCATAACAAGGTTTCCCTGTCGGGTCTCCAAATACCTCTCGAAAGCGTTCATTATAAAATCCTACCCTATAATTCTTGGGTTGCAAATAGAGAAAAGCTGGTAGCTGATTCAACAGATTATAAAGGCTTTCCCGTTCAGTAGAGAGCGCTTGTATTTGTCGCAGTTGTTGGCTGATATCTCTCCCAATTCCATAGGTGAGTCCTTTTTGAGAAGTTGACAGACTCCAAGAAAGCCAGCGATAGCTACCATCTTTGTGAAGAAAACGGTTATCCCACTGCAACTTTTGCTGTGGTTTAGTTAGTAACCAACTATTTGCAATATCCTCCGGATGCATTAACTCTAACCAAGGATGTCCGATTAAGTTTTCTGGTTTCCATCCTAAGACTTGTTCCCATGCTGGATTCACTTGCTGGTAACAACCATCTTGCCCGATGATACAGAATAGGTCAGTTGAAAGGTTGAAAAAATCTTCCAGATCAAACACAGTAATCTTGTCACCAAAATTCTATGTTCAAGCTAACTAAGCATACATATTATTTACAATGTTAAGATTACTGAAGAATTGTATTTATCTTTAAAAAAATATTAAATTTTATATGAAAATTATAAAAGATATATAAATTAAGTGTTAATTGAAAAAACTAAAAACCTCATATTTAAAACAATATTTATCCTGCCTCCTCAAAAATTCAGAATTGAGAACAACCATCAAGCCATGTTTGCATAGCTACAGCATTCCCAATGCTGCCCCGCAACTAGACTTAAATGGCAGCGATGAGGCTGGTATTGATTTTGCCACTACCTTTTATCGCGGCACTTTGGCTTTGGAACTGAGGCTACCACCAAAGAAGATACCGCTGTTAACATCCTTGCCAGCAGTATCCTACGTGGATATACAGATGTAGAGGGCGATCGCCTAAGCATCACTAACTTCACTAACGCCAGTAATGGTACACTCACACTTAACGACAACGGTACACCGGGCGTTACCGATGACGATTACTTCATCTACACCCCCAATGCCAACTACAACAGCACTGACAGCTTCATCTTCACTGTCAGCGACGGTAATGGCGGCAGTATTGATGGTACTTTTAACATCAACGTCAAGTCAGTCAACGATGCCCCCATTGTTGCCAATGCCATTGCAGATATCACCACCACTGAAAACAGTGTTTTCAGTTTCACCTAAACTGTACTTGTTAAACCCCTACTCAAATCTTGCACCTGGAAATGTGAATGTCAAAACCAGAACTACGTGTAAGATGAGCAAGACGTTCAATCTCAAGTAAAATAAGATACATAACTATTTGTGGAAAAATAGATTCAAGGGCTATTTGTGCTGCTTGCCCCCAATCAGGTGGCGATGCAGACTTTATATGGAGATAAGTCCAATGAGCAATGAGGTAGGCAGTTAAAGAAAGAATTAGCCAGCGATACATCCCCTTGAGAGTGCCTTGCCCAAAACGGTGCAAGCCAAAACGATTAAAATAATAGTCTCAAAGCGTTCAGTTAAGATTTTTGGTAAACCTTGAACAAGTTTCAGTCCAAGCTGTGCTGGGGAAGGTGTTCCCTTACCTATCCAAACCCTAAAATTCCAAGGGATGCGGCATTTTCCAATTACCAAATAAACTACGACCAGATGCAGGCCACGTTTACCATTATAGACCCTGATTAAATCACTAAACTCTTGAAATTTGCCCCGTTTCTCTAAAGTTGTGAGGTCAATTATTACTTGTAAAAAGGGTTTTCTTCCTTTACCAGATAATGTTAATACCTTGAAAACTGTTTGTAATGCGGTGGAGCGAACAATACGAATCATCTCCCTAGTTGACCAAGGAT
>NZ_JAECZC010000066.1:25768-67954 GCF_016056305.1 Amazonocrinis nigriterrae CENA67
GTGCAAGATATGAGCCTAATCGCTGTATGAAGATAAAGAAGATTAAAAAAAGTGGACAAAATGATATTGATAGGAGTTTAATGAATATTGTAATGACTCAAACTAGTTTTGAGTTGTTGCAGGAAAGGTTGAGCTTTTTGAAAAGTAAAGTATTATCTCTTTACGGATAAAAATCTCGTTCAAGGCCATAGCATTAACATCTTAGAACAAACTCCTAAGTTGTTCAATAACTAAGAAAAAATGACATATAATTTATGACAAAACGTTCTGCCAGACAAGTAGAGAATAGGAAAAGGTTCTCGAAAAACTAATGTGGAAGTAGCCTAAAATGTCCGGGGAGGGGTAAAACCTGAGATGTTCGTCGGAGTCGTAAACTTCTCATATTTTCATTCAAGAAATATCAGAGAGGGAGGAAGGCTTTCATCCGTTGTCCAGTCATAAATAATGTGCTTCCAAACATTATGCGATACAGGCACGGACAAATTCTATCAAGAACTCTTAAATTCATAATCAGAATTCCCTTTAATTCGATGAATTCCCTGCAAAATGTCTATTTTCAATTCCCATTATTTTGGCGTGGCGGCGTCATGAATTATATGAAATCATCAGGGGAGCGACTACCTTAAAAGGTCGTAAGTGCGGAGAATCAATCTGTAAGGTGAGTTTAGCTGAAGTCTTCATTGAAGATTTCAGGGAGGTTTTAGTAACTCAGAGAGCCACTTTTAGGAAGATGTTCGTAGGATGTTAGTTATTTTTATTGATTTTTGCGTAATTTGGAAAAAAGAAAGTAGGCACTTGCATAAAGAGAAGTCCTCTGGATTTTCAAATTTTCCAGCGATGCGTAAAAATGACTGGCGAACGTCTTGGTGGCAAAGTCTCCTAGATCGCGATCGTTAAGCCTTTCAGTACTATAGTAGTAATACTATAGAAATATCTCGTGTCCAGATATAAAGCAAGGCCTTTCCTTGAAATTCATGTCAGTTTAATTTACTAGTGTTTTAACTATAATTATCATTAAAAAATAAACTATGGTTCAAACAACATTTACCAAACAAAAACGAGAACTAGCCAAAGCAATCTCATGGATTGAAAAAATTAGAGCGCAAGAAGTGCGCCATCGTAATTACAATGCTCAAGACGAACTTCAAGACGAAATTCGAGAAACTTATGTAGATTATTCTCCTGAAGAAATTAGTCTTCATGTTTTAGAAATTGTCAAAGATGTAGTTAGTCAGCACGGCGCACGGCAAAAGGCAAACTCTAATAATACAGGAACTTTTGACTGGTATGGAATTTCTGTAGAACTCACTGTACCACAATTACGTGCCCTACAAAGTGCCCACGCTGTTCTATTAGAATTAGTCCGCAAACTTCCCCGACGCAATCCTAAACTTATTTACAATACTACAATTGATAATCGTCCTGCCTTTGCCCATGTCAAACAAAAACATGAAGAAATAGAAACTCGATACGTTCCCTATGAAGAAGATTCAAGTACCAGAGTGCGAACCTATGAAGAACACTATAAAGTCATCAGTCACTATACTCAAAAAGTAGAAATTGATTATGGTTTAGAGATTAAACTGCTTAATGAATTAGGCGAAATGATAGATGATTTAGGGACGGCTATTCAAGTAGCTATTGATGAAGCAAATACTAAAGGTCGAGAAAATGACCCGATTATTGATGATGTTATTAACAGAATTAGCCAAATAATTATTAATAAGTTACCATCAACTTCAAATCAAGATTAAAAATTAAACGAAATAAATATTGAATTGCTTATGGTGCAAATTCAATTATCACTAGCTGGTGATGGGCGTTTGGTGATTCTAACCCCACAAACAGTTCGTGCTGCCTTTTTTCAATTTACTGAAGTTAATCGAGAATATACAAGTCGTGAGAAATTTCCTCTCAACCGTCCTCTTTACAAACCATTTAAATTATGGAAATTTGAAAACAAAAGAGATGGGAACATATTGAGAAGTACTTATGCACCATCTGGAACGAAAAAGAATGATTGGAAAGAAACTGAAGCGACTTTGCTTGATGCTTTATATCGAACTCATCTAGATAGAGAAAAACTATCGCATTTACACAAGAAAGATATTTTATATATCGAACGAGAAATCAATAAACAGATAGTTAGGAATAATTTAGCTTTAGTTGATGGAGAAGGGTTGTTATTATCAGGTTATGGCATTTGCCAAGAAATAGGTAAAAATCGCGAAAAAGTTAAGTATATTCGACGCTATGGAATGATTTTTATTCTAGAGCCAATTACGCGTCAAACTGTCCTGAAAGCAGAGAATATAGATTTATTTCTTCAGGACACGAATTTTGACTTTCATCTGGTTCGCTATCATGGAGTACTTTTATCTGCTTTGCGATCGCGCATTGAGTTATTATTTCGTCATCGCTTAGATTTTTCCATCACTTGGACTTGTACCCTTGATAGTTTTCAACCACGCCAAATTTTCCGAATTACAAGAATTTATCCTTGTGATGGCTTCCGCATCGTCAATTATGGTTAGCAGTTGACTGATAACTGATGACTGAGAACAGTGGAATATTTTTTTACTTGGAAGTCCCGAACTATGGACGCAGAAAACACAGAGTTATATAGTCCAGTTATGCCGTAGGAATCGCGCACCATCCGAGATTTTCGGTGCGTTACAGAGGTTAGTCTTAACGTACTCTACTCAGGCTAAGCCATGTGACTAGGGCTATATCAAACGATTTTTACGTAAGTCCTGAGTAAGTTTCTGGAAAAGACATTGTGCCTTGTGTAGAAAACTTTAACAATTACTTGATGCTTAAATAGGCTCAAGAGGGACTCATGCTTAATCAAGCTGTGAACTTAATCTTTGTAGATTCCTTTGCCTTTGTCATTAATGCGACATTAGGTACAGTACTTCGCAGTAAAATCTGCAACTACTCATGGGATGGAAAACCACAGGGTGAGACTCAAACAGAAGAAATAAAATTTAATCAAACCGTATCAACTCCATTATCTGAAAATATGGATGATACTGATAAGAGCGAATATTCCATCTGAGGTAAGGAAGCCTAGGAGTCGCGCGCATGTAGTGCGCGACTGTCTCTTGAGTGAATGCAGTTGCTTGGCTGTACAAAGGCGCGTCCGCCCTCGCGGACTATATTCTGTATCTTGACACTATCCTATAAGCGATCGCTCTTTTTTTCCTACTATTACAAAAATAAAGATTGCACCGTCAAATCCTTGAGGGTGATGGTAAAGTTACGCTGTTCTGCTGTGGCAATGAATGAGACAATTGCTTCACACGCCACAGCAACAGTTAACATTACCAAGTTTCTTGCTAGCGGATAATCGCAGACATCATCATTCACATCAGAAGGAACACGATAAACGTCATTCCAAATCACTTCTGCATAATCAGCTGCTAGCCCAGCATGAACACAAGGAATGCTAAATTGCTCAGCATAATCCTTGACTGCTTGACGTGCAACGCTGTTGTCAAAGACATCGACAATTAACTGACTATCTTTGAGCAGTTGAGTTGTATTTGCTGCTGTTAACTCCTTTGTCTTGGCATCAATTTTAGTATCAATTGCTCGGTATAAATTGTTAGCTAATATTTTCGCTTTGAAGGCTCCCACATCAGAACGGTAGTAGGGTTGGGTGGAAAGATTACGCTCTTCAATGCGATCGCGATCAATGACTGTCAGTTTGTCAAAACCAGACCGAGCCAGATTTTCAGCAATATTAGCTCCTAACGCCCCCGCTCCACAAATTGTTATAGGATAGTTTTTCAGCTTTGCCATCACAGCATTACTGCGGTAAAGCTGTTCGTGAAAAAAGATACTCATAGCATTTTAGATTTTGGATTTTAGATTTTGGATTTTGGATTTTGGATTGCGAAAGAAGTTAGTGTGTGAGTTTTTAGATGTTCAATCTATTTCATCATTGTTGTTCCATCACACCTACTAAGGATTGCAAGTCAAAATCGCGATCGCGTCCACTCAAGCAAATACCAGAACTGATCACAGTCAAGTCAGTTTTAGCGATCGCGCTACTGTGGCGTACACCATCACTAGTTGTCCAATCAACTGTCCAGTAATCACCGCGATCGTGAAATTGGCGTAATTCACCGCCGCCCATTTGCAATGCTTTTCTCAGTCGTTTTTCATCTTGTTGGGGTTTAGTAAAGCCTTCAATCTGCTTGGTTGCTAATTCATAGACTGTGCGGATTTCTGGAGTTATGCCTTTGAATTGCAATTCCTCAGCAGGAATGAGTTGCTTGAGGGCAGATTGCAGACTTTTAACAATTGTCGGATCGGTACGGCGATCAATTTCCTCAAACCAGCAGGATTGTCCATTCCAGCGGCTAATGATTTGCTCAAAGGCTACACCTTCATTTACTAAATGTACTGCGATCGGCTTTACCACCCGCAACCGTTGACGCATATCTGCTTCATTCACCGGGTATGCTAACCAAGTTTGTCTTTGCAATCGGTGTGCTAACCGCAGCCGTATTTGGGGAAAGTTTTGCAAGTATTCTGCAATCTGGGGTAAACTTGCTTCTTCCACAACCTTTGCAGTCTTCTCATCCACAGGTTGAAAGATGCCCCAACCTTCAAATTTACTAGGCTTTGGGCTGAAGGTATACACCATCTCAGCTACGCGTGTGCGAACTCGTCCACCCTTGACACAGGGTGCAAGGAATTGGGTAGTGTACAACTGTGCTTCTGCACTAGCGATTTCGTTAATTAGCTTAAATATATTAGTCATAAATAATAGTTCTTTTAAAGCTAGAGATGCACTCTAGAAAGCTGGATAAAATCTAACTTTCTTAATTACGAATTGCGAATTAAATTGCGTGCAAGTTGGTGGAGCATTGCGTTTTCTCAGTTACTAGGGGGACTCCGCTGGTGAGTTGTTACACACTCTTTCAAAGATGGCTACTTCTAAGCCCACTTTCCAGGTTCTTCGCACTCCCCGTTTACACACGCCCACTGCATTTGGCAGTGTTACCTTCCTCTCGTACTAGTATGTAGGCTCCACGAGTTGGGGCACGCATGATATTGTTATAATACATATACTACAAGAATGAATTACTACTTTTCGGAAAATATTTTGGCTGCTGGTGATACCCAAAAAATATTGAAAAAACGAACCGCAGACACACAGAGGACACCGAGAATAAGGTTTTTAGAGAGATTTTGTAGGAGTGCGATCGCTGCCATTTCAGCTAGCTCATCAATCTACTAAAATACTTATGATGATGCTGGTAATATGGCTGAACTTGTCAGTAATTTATCAAGATATTTTGCAGAAGGGAGAACAAAAAAGAGAGCTTAAATCAGCATTGAAATTTGCTTTGTATTTTTGTAAAGATAAATTACAAACTTAATTCTGGTAAGCATAGTTTTGCAACTGAATACTTAGTGGCTATTATAGAGTTCACTTTAACAATATACTGGTTTATAAATTCCTGAATTTTACGGATTAAGACATCGCCATTGTACTTAATTAAATGGGGTGCTTCAATTATGTCGCCGGGAAAATGGATTTGATTTCGCAAGTTTCTGTAATCATCAGCAATTTCTATAATATCTTCAGGAATATTCAACAGCTTTCTATACTCAGGCTTGTTAAGGATGATTCCGAACTTAAGACTTTCATCTTTAAGACCGATAAGCCTGTTTCGCTGTCGCTGTGCATCATAACGATAACCATCAATTGCAAAATATTCTTCGCGTAAAATTGGGCGTTTTTTTTGCTGTTTAGATAGCTCCTTAAACTCAGGTAATTCTGGATTCAACTGATTAATGATACAATTATTACTAAGCAAACGTGCTTTGAGGCTCAGTTCAAACCCAGTAGAAAGCTTTAAATTTTCAAAGTTAATGTATTCCAGGCGTTTAAAAATTGTTGGTACGAATTCCATGTATCCGTTGAGTACCAACCTTTGTTCTGCGGCAAGTTGTGTATATTCTGAAAAAAGAACTGTATCATTAAAAGCAATATAAGCTTCTTTATTAAGACTTGCGACACCAAAATCACGATTTATATCATCTTTGTAAAGTAAATGCGTATAAACAAAGACATCGCTACCAGGTAGTCCACGAGAATATGCTTCCTCGAAAGTTATATCCATATTTATTTAGTAATACTTAGTTATCCATTTAACTGCACTTTTGACCTGATGATAAGGATTAGAAAATCCTGTAAGCTCACGCCCACAACATCAGGATCAGGATGCGTTAGAAGTAACTATAACGCACCCTGAAATACTCTATTTATCGTCTCTTACAGGCAACGGCATATCGAGAATTTCCATCAGCAAATCTAGACGAGAGGGACGCGTCAGGAGTGGGACGAGGTTCGGTAAGCTGTAGTAGTCACCGGCGAAAGTGAAGGTTTCTACAGGTGCTTGCTGCTGCTTGAGTTGTCCTTCAATCCAGTTGTAATGACTACCCACACGGACAATCACCACATTGGGTACTACTGCAAACTCTCGACAGTATGTCTTGTAAGCTTCAGCGAAGTAAGGAGTTGCATTTTCGCCTTCATCTGTCACCAGAATAATCTGGTCAACAACCTGCTTCTTCTTCCGCATAGCTTCCAACGCACAGCCGATGCTTGTACCACCGCCTGCATTGATGTGCTGGAAAGCACGTTCCCAATTGGTCAACTCCTTGCCTTTTGCTGTCACCGCGTAAGGAATAGTATCGAACGCATAGACAAACAATTCTGCTTGAGTGATACCAGAGATTAAAGCAGCGAGTTGCTTACCAATAGCGATCGCATTCTCCATTGAACCAGACTTATCGACCAATAAGGCAGTTGGACGCGCAATTGTACCGCGCCGCTTCACCTGTTCATTGGTGACATTTTCCAGTTTTGCAACGGTGTCTGCATCTAAATCTGCGGTATCTGCGGCAATTTGTGCTTTGAATGCTGCTACACGCGTATTCTTAGATGCTGCTTCTAACTTCAAGTCAATCAGCTTCTTCACCTCTGGATGTTCCATTGCACCTCTAGCCTGGAGAGACTTGAGGTTATTGATCACTTCCTGGGGAGTCATGCTATTGATCAAAGCTACCAGGACAACTGGTGTCACTTGCTTGATCGAACCAATAGCGATCGCATAAGGTATATTAAACTCCACAATCAGCCGTGCTTGTTCTGCGGCACTTTCTGCCTTAGCAACCTGCTTTAGCACACTTGCCAAAGAACCCTCTGGCGGAGTATCACGGAACAGAATCGCATTTGCTCGTTCATTCGGCTTAATGTGCAGCGAAGCATACAGATGCTTCATAGCCTTACGACCCCGCAAAGCAGCGCGATCGAACATAACAATATTACTTTCCCGCGCCTTCAAATAACGTCGTACCGCAGTACGAGCCGAACGAGGTAGCTTATTGCGCTGCTGCTTCATAAAGTCCACCACACGAGCCACCTGATAGGGTGGAAACTCTTGCAGTATCATAAATCCAGCATCTCGGTGTTCAGTCAGATTGCTAGTAAGCAAATGAGCAACAAACACTTCCTTATGGTCACGCACATCACCATGACGCTGATACCAAACTGCCAAATGTCCGTAAAAGATAGGATCAAGTTCAACAATTAACTGATGAATTTCTGCGACTTGCTCAAGCTTGCGATGAGGAGTTGTCAGCAAACTGTTGAGCATTTCCAGACGCAGGTCACGTTCTACGTTATTCATAGAAACCTCCTCTAAAAATTTTGGATTTTAGATTTTGGATTTTGGATTATAATCCAAAATCCAAAATTGCAGGAGGCAGATGTTGCACGCTAGGTGATAAAGTCACCGCGCAAGTTTGAGAAAATTAAAAATTAGAAATTAAAAAAGATAGATTTTTGTATTTTTAATTTTTAATTTTTCATTGATCAGGGCGCGGCAACAACTGCCAATCGATAAATTTGTCTCTAGCAGTCCTAATTCACTTGTAAAAACCTCTGTATTTTTCTTCTCTTGGCGCTCTTGGCGTCCTTGGCGGTTCGTTTAAAAAAAGAAACTTTCACAAAGCAGATAAAACTTCTATCACCTCAGAGAAACCACCGCTCCCGCCTCCTCTAACTCTTGCTTGAGACTATCAGCCGCTTCCTTATTTAATCCAGCCTGAACCACCTGGGGAAGCGATTCCACAAAGTCTTTTGCCTCCTTCAGTCCCAGTCCCGTCACAGTCCGAATCACCTTGAGTAAGGCAATCTTTTTCTCTGCTGGAACCGATACCAACAAAACATCAAATTCCGTTTGAATCTGAGGTTGTTCCTGATTTTCATCTCGCCGATCAATCTGAATGACTTTCGGTGTGGAAATATCAACATTGAAGGTTGCTTCAATCTGCTTCACCAATTGAGCAGTTTCATTCAGACTTAAAGACTTGATTTGTTCTAAAATTTCTAAGGTTTTCACAGACATAGCAACCTCCAATGAGTTGCAATTAACTCATATTTGAAATGAATAAAATCACCTCGTACAAGTTGAAAAAGCTGTTGATTCACACACGGGACTTGAACCCGTAATCACTTGCTTTTAAGTCAAGTGCCTTTTCCAATTAGGCTAGTATGTAAGCTTTTGCGGTTAGGGTACGAAGTGAAAATTTTAGTTTTGAGAAAGTTGATTTAAGATAAATCGAATTTGCTTTTTGTTACACTGCTGTTTACTAGCAGCGTAAATCCTGCGACCTCTGTTGTATATTGCAGCAGAACGGTGAATTAAACCTTTGAGAACATCCGTCACGTAATTATCTGGTGGTGGTGGAAAATCTGCAAAGGTAATTAAATACCAAATATCGTTCAACTTGTGGTATTGATGATAATCATCAACAATCACAAAATCAGTTTGTGGTTGCTTTGACTTATGCTTGCGAGGTGCTTTCTCAGATGCACAAAGAATTTTAGTTTCAGGGTGGATATAAAAGCGATCGCGATAACTCACTTCTAACTGAGTGCGATAACCTTGGTAAGGTTTGCTGTAAAAAGCACCATCAATTATTTCCACATGTCGCTCAACGTAATCCCACACATGCACAAGAACATGCTGTCCTGCCATTGTGCTGGTATCTAATCGTTGACACAGTTCGCTGTAAACGTCATTCCAAGGCTGTCCGACTTTGGAACGCAAAAACCGACGCAGAGGGCCAAGATGATCTGAAAGATGCTTGGATTTGTTTATTGGTTTAATCAGGTAAGGACTTAATAATCCATCCTGACTGGCTTCTTCGGTGAGTTTGTCTAATTGCTTTTTAAAACCTTTCAATTTTTTGAGGCTAATTCTCATTCCACCGCGAGGACGTTCAATCACAATCTCGCTCAAACGATGTTCGCTCATACGTTGCTTTATAAAAATACAGTTGTATTGATTGATGTGTGATTACAAATAAATTAGCGAACATCATTGAACTCACCTCCGCATACATGATTTCGTGAAGATTATAGATAAATACGATTTAAATATTTAGAATTCCGCACAAGTTAGTAAAGCAGTTTTCACAGTTGCCTATACCAATTTGGCCACGCTCCCATTGATGGAAGCGGCAGGAATCGAACCTGCATTCCGTTGCCGGATTAGTGTGTATGCTTTAAAAGTCAGGGCGCGGAATTACTCCTTTCACACCTGAAGATTAGCGTTTAGACAGCAGGGGAGCAGAGGTGCAGGGGAGAAAAATTTGCATCGGTAACATTACAGTGGGAAGAGAGTAAATCTTAAATTACTCCGTGCAAGTTCAAGAAGCTTTTTACAGCTTACGGTCGCTCTTACCAACTATTGGCAGTGGGCACGCATGTTAAATCTGCGAGAGATTTAAAAATCATGCTTCGCTTGTTCGATCGCTCGAATTTTGCTACCTTAGAACCGTTATCAATGTGTATGTATGCTTCTAATGTCGGGGCACGGATAAATCAAGACTTTAACCATAGACGGCTTCAGGACGGATGAGTAAATCGCCACTGGGACGGCGGTCAACTACGTAAGTAGAAAGGCGATCACTATTCACATCTAAATGCCGAGCAACCTGCTGCTTCACTGCTCCATCATTCATACTTGCAGCAATTCCTAGTTGTGTTTCTGTAACATCAATAGAACGTCCTTCAAATCGAATATGCACCATTGCAATCACCTCTTTTTTAATTACGAATTAGTATTAGTGGATCTGATCGGAATTGAACCGATACCCTCCCTGTGAGAGTTGCACTCACTCCTCGTGCAAGTTAAAAAAGCTGTGGTGACACACGCAGGAATTGAACCTACACTTATCGTTTTAGAGACGATCGCTCTACCTTTGAGCAAGTATGTAAGCTTTTTCTGTAAGGGCACAAGTGGCATCCGGGAACTCTACCGTTAGAGCTACAGACCCAAGTTTGCATAACTGTGATGTTCTGATGGAGACTATCGCAACTTTAATCGCAGCTAAGGCAAGTGGAACCGTCGGGAGTTGAACCCGAATCCTGCAACCGTCCGTTTGTTGGTTTCGGAGCAGTCGAACACCAATCGCGGCCCCAAAAGTTGCCTTTGCCGATGGAAATTGCGATCGCTACACCCCAAAAAGTACCATCTATGGAGTTGTCAAGGTTCTGAGAGGTTTTGGTTTTGCCTCTTGAGAAGGCTTTTGTCTCTATACTACATATGTAATACATAAACTACATGATGTCAAGGGGATACTACAAATTTTTTTTTGGCAAGTCATATCATGTCCGGCTAATTACTTACGATATAGTCGGTTTGCCTGGTAATAGGTAATAGGTAATGGGTGATGGGTGATGAGTGAGATGTGATGACTAATAGTAAAATCCAATTACCAATTCCCAATTACCAATCAAATTATTAGACCTATGAGCAAAAGTTACTTTTGCTCATAGGGGGGAAAGGGACTCATGTTAAAGGGAAAAGGGTTTTTATTAGCCCTTTCCCCTTTACCCCTTACCCTTTTCCCCACTTCTGCAAGAAGTCTATTGACTGGCAGCACTAGAAACAAAGCAGGAATTGCAAAGACGCGACAATCATCAAGCTTATTGCTTTCAAAGAACCCCATAGCTTTCCTTGCATAAACACCAAAGCAATGAACGATAAATTAAATAGTTACAGTCCTCAGCTATCAATTATCAATCAACAGCTTTAATGCCTCTTTGAACTGTAGTTTGCATTACTTTAACTATTTTTTCATTTGTTCAAGATAAACAGAAAAAAATGTGACATTTTCGATACAAATTTGTTAAGAATAGTTACAGCACCCCCGAAAAACAAGGAAACACTTATTATGGTAGATAGACTTGAAAATAAACCACCCCATCAGGTTGTAATTGTTGGTGGTGGGTTTGGAGGACTGTATACTGCAAAGGCGCTTGCTAAAGCCCCGGTAGAGGTTACTCTTATAGATAAACGTAACTTTCACCTATTTCAACCACTTTTGTACCAAGTTGCCACAGGTACGCTATCACCTGCTGATATTTCCTCACCCTTGCGAGCAGTACTCAGTAAGAGCAAGAATACCAAAGTATTGTTAGGCGAAGTGAGTGATATTGATCTAGAAGTACAAAAAGTCATCTTGGGCGATGAAGCAATAGCATACGATACTTTAATTGTCGCCACAGGTGCAAAGCATTCCTATTTTGGTAAAGATAATTGGGAAGAATTTGCCCCAGGTTTGAAAACTGTAGAAGATGCCATAGAAATGCGTCGGCGGATTTTTACAGCATTTGAAGCAGCGGAAAAAGAAACTGAAAAAGAAAAACGCCGTGCTTGGTTGACGTTTGTGATTGTGGGTGGTGGCCCTACTGGAGTAGAATTGGCGGGTGCGATCGCGGAACTAGCATACCAAACTCTCAAAGAAGATTTCCGCAACATTGACACTTCAGAAACCAGAATTTTACTTTTAGAAGGCATGGATCGTATCTTGCCACCTTTTGCACCAGAGTTATCACAAGCAGCAGAAGACTCTCTCAAGCAGTTGGGTGTGGTTGTGCAGACAAAGACGTTGGTAACAAATATTGAAAATGATATTGTTACCGTGAAACAAGGAGATGAAGTCAGAGAAATTGCTTCAAAAACGGTATTGTGGGCAGCAGGTGTGAAAGCTTCACCGATGGGGAAAGTTTTAGCAGAACGCACTGGTGTAGAATGCGATCGCGCCGGACGAATCATCGTCGAACCAGATTTGAGTATCAAGGGACATGGTAATATCTTTGTAATTGGTGACTTGGCGAATTTTTCCCATCAAAATGGCAAACCTTTACCTGGCGTTGCACCCGTAGCCATGCAGGAAGGAGAATATGTAGCGACACTAATTCAACAGCGGCTTCAAGGTAAGACATTACCACAATTTGCTTACAGCGATCGCGGTAGTTTAGCGATGATTGGGCAAAATTCTGCTGTTGTAGATTTAGGTTTTATCAAACTCAAAGGTTTCTTTGCATGGCTATTTTGGCTATTAATTCACGTTTACTTTTTAATTGAGTTTGACAATAAATTAATTGTGATGATTCAATGGGCATGGAACTATATCACCCGCAATCGTGGAGCCAGATTAATTACAGGTCAAGAATCGCTATCACAAGTAGGAACCAATAACATTAATAGTTATTACACACCAGCGGAAAATAGACAACCAGTTAATGTGTAATTGATAATAGGTCAAAAGGAGCTAGTGCGTTCGCAAGTTTACAGGGAGGCACTGGCTACCTAATTGTAATTATAGGGTATTGAACTATTGCCTATTTCCTATTTCTTTTTCATTTTATTTTTCCAGGGTTTAATTATTTTGAAATGGCAAGCTTACAATAAATGTTGTACCTATTCCCGCTTTACTAGCATAAGTAATTTCTCCTCCATGTAAATCTACATAGTGTTTGACGATTGCCAGTCCTAAACCATGTCCTGGAATTTTACCAACATTGCTACCTCTGTAAAATGAATTAAACAAATTTTCTTGGTCAGCTTCCAAAATTCCAATACCCTGGTCTTGAATGCGGAAAATAGCTTCTCCCTGTACACAAAATAAGTCAAAATGTACTGTGCTACCTTGGGGTGAATATTTAATTGCGTTAGATAGTAAATTGATGAGAATATGACGCAATAGTTTTTTGTCCAAGCCAGGTAATCTGTGTTTTGTAGTTAGTAAATGTGAATTTGGGACAGTATTAGTATCGTCTTTAATTGTACAAAGTCCCTCCATAGAGAAGATAATCTTGTAATCATCACCTACACTCAATTGTATTTCTGAGACTAAAACTTTACAAAAATTCTCCAAATCTAATGGTGATGGATTAAAAGAATCTCTACCAACTTCTGATTTACCAATTAGCAAAACATCACTTAATAAAGTATCTAAATGTTTCACAGCGTTTTGAATTTCATAGATATACTCTTGTTTTTGATTTTCAGTTAATTGGTTACTTGAATTTACTAATAATTCTGTATAATTAAAAATATTACTCAATGGATTACGAAACTCATGGCTAACCATTGAAACAAAACATGACTCAAGATTTCTGCTTTGTTTTTCTTTTTTGAGAGCTTCGCGCATTAACAATTCTGTCTGATACTTGTTGAGCGCAATTTCAATAGTGCTAATTAATTGATTTTCTTTAAATGGTTTAATTATATAGCCAAATGGTTGCGTATTCTTGGCTTTTTGTAGTATATTTTGATCAGAATAAGCAGTCATATAAACTACTGGTATTTGGAAGCAATCTATAATTTCTTGAGCAGCTTCTATACCGTTCATCTCACCTTTTAGCATTATATCTATTAATACTAAATCTGGATGGAACTCTGCTACTTTTGCAATTGCTTGTTCTCCATTTCCGGTAACAGCAGGAACAATATATCCTGAATTTTCGAGACAATTTTTAATGTCACAAGCAATAATACTTTCTTCTTCAATAACCAGTATTTTTGCTTTCATTGTTTTTCCCCTAGTTTGGCATAACGAATTTAATTGTAAATAAGGTTTCTAAATAGAAGTAAACTTTTTGAACATCACAATTGCCATAGTTCAGAAACTGGAAAAATAAGAAAAAATGTTGAAATTTGTTTACTGAGTATACACCGCAAGATGATACGATAAGATTTTAAGCAGTATTTTTACCATAAAAATCCTAGATATCCAGTATAAATACGGCTGAAAAGTTTTTTATCCTTGAAAAATTAATAACATTGCTACCCAAGTAAGTAAAATCTCAGAATAATGGCTTTATAGTATGAATAATGACATTTTTGGTTAAAAGCTTAGAAATTGATTAGTTATCTGATGATAGAGTAAGTCATAATTAATATAATTGCTTCAGTAAAATCACTTATATTATTTCAGTAATTTTTAAATAAATTTTATTTGAATGTATTTCAAAGACAGTATTTATACTCAGATGACTTTAGCGACGTTTGTAGCGTCACCCGGAAGGAGCGACTATAGGTTTGTCTTGAGGCAAACTTTGGATAACTCTGCATTTTTTGGTGAGGTTAACCAGTAAATTAGATATGGGGAGTAAAAAATAAACTGATGAATGCGATGTCTAACGACAAGCCGCCAAGTGTCTACGCCTCTACTCTTGCATCTACCCTCGGTGACGAAAATGTTGTCTGTCTTTGGGAAAATCTCGAACTCAGCCAGCAAAAACATATCCAACAAGCGATCGCTTCCACAAATCCTCCCAGTTGTATTGTCTATCCGCGTACTACTGAACAACTAGCGGCTGTCATCGCAGTTAGTCATCGTCATAACTGGCGCGTTCTGACTTGTGGTAGTGGTAGTAAACTCACCTGGGGTGGTTTAGCTAAAGGTGCTGATGTCGTAGTCAGTACAGAACGTATCAATCAACTAATTGAACACGCAGTTGGTGATTTAACTGTCACGGTAGAAGCTGGGATGAAATTCTCTCATCTGCAAGCAATTTTGGCAGCCTCTCGCCAATTTCTGGCACTTGATCCCACAGCAGCCGAGTCAGCAACCATTGGTGGTATCGTGGCTACAGCTGATACAGGTTCGCTGCGACAACGCTATGGTAGTGTGCGAGATCAGCTTTTGGGTATTACTTTTGTGCGTGCTGATGGACAAATTGCCAAGGCTGGAGGACGAGTAGTGAAAAATGTTGCCGGATACGACTTGATGAAGTTGTTTACTGGTTCATACGGCACATTAGGGATTATTAGTCAAGTAACTTTTCGAGTTTATCCATTACCAGAATTATCGGGTACGGTGGTGCTGACTGGCACACCAGAGGCTATATCTCAAGCTGCCCAAACTCTGCGAGGTTCTGCGTTAACACCAACTCAAGCTGATTTACTTGCAACTCAACTAGTTTCTAGCTTAGATTTGGGTCAAGGGTTAGGATTAATTGCTCGTTTCCAAAGCATTAGTGAAAGTGTCAAAGAACAATCAAACCGACTTTTAGAAGTAGGAGAAAAGTTGGGTTTAGCTGGGGTAATTTATTGGGATGAGAATGAAGCTAATTTATGGCAGAGATTACAACAACAAATGCATTCTCCTGCCACAGAATCAGAAATTAGTTGCAAAATAGGAGTGTTACCTACTGCTGCTGTGGAGATTTTGACTCAAACTAAAATGGGTTTGATTCACATTGCTAGTGGTTTAGGGTGGTTGCGGTTTGAGGAACAAAATCAGGTTTTAGCAATGCGCGATCGCTGTGAACAAAATGGCGGTTTTTTAACGGTTATGGAAGCACGGATTGCGGTAAAACAGCAAATCGATGTTTGGGGTTATAAGGGTAATGCTTTACAGTTGATGCGCGGCATTAAAGAAGAGTTTGATGGTAAGAGTATTTTAAGTCCTGGTCGTTTTGTGGGTGGGATTTAGGAAACGAACCGCCAAGACGCCAAGGACGCCAAGAGAGAGGGAGAGAAGAATTAATATGCAAGTTTCAGATAATTCTGTTAATAATACGGCTAGTATCAAAAATTTGAAGGGTTTTGATGCTAATCATCCACCAGATCCAAAGTTGATTGATAGTTGTGTGCATTGTGGGTTTTGTCTTTCGACTTGTCCTAGTTATCGGGTAATTGGCAAGGAGATGGATTCCCCTAGGGGACGCATCTATTTAATGGATGCAATTAATGAGGGTGAAATTGCTTTGAATACGGCAACAACACAACATTTTGATTCTTGTTTGGGTTGTCTTGCTTGTGTGACAATTTGTCCTTCTGGTGTGCAGTATGATAAGTTAATTTCTGCAACTCGTCACCAAGTTGAACGAAATTATCCTCGGAGTTTGCCTGATAGAGTTTTTCGCCAACTGATATTTTCTCTGTTTCCTTATCCCAACGTTTTACGAGTTTTATTGGTTCCAGTATTAATTTATCAAAAGTTGGGTTTTTCTAAGTTCTTTCGCGCTACGGGTTTACTTAAGAATATATCGCCTCGTTTGGCAGCAATGGAATCAATTTTGCCAGAGGTGACTCTCAAATCTTTTCAAAGCAATTTACCTACTGTGATTCCGGCTCAAAATCAAAAGCGTTATCGAGTTGGTGTAATTTTGGGATGTGTACAACGGCTGTTTTTCTCGCCAGTGAATGAAGCTACGGTGAGGGTTTTAACAGCAAATGGTTGTGAAGTTGTGATTCCGCGATCGCAAGGTTGTTGTGCAGCACTTCCCGAACACCAAGGACAAACAGAACAAGCGAAAGCTTTAGCTAGGCAAATGATTGATAGTTTTGCAAATACTAATGTAGATTTTGTAATTATCAATGCTGCCGGTTGTGGTCATACTTTGAAAGAATACGGTCACATATTAGAAGATGACCCAGAATATCGGCAAAAGGCCAAGGATTTTGCTGCTAAAGTTAGAGATGCTCAAGAGTTTTTAGCGACAGTTGGGTTAACAACACAACTATCACCATTGACAGATAAACCATTGAATTTAGTTTATCAAGATGCATGTCATTTATTACATGGACAAAAAATTAGTGTGCAGCCTCGTCAGCTGTTGCAACAAATTCCAGATGTGAAATTAAAAGAACCTATAGACGCAGCTTTGTGTTGTGGTAGTGCCGGAGTTTATAATATGCTGCAACCAGAAGTAGCTGAGGAATTAGGTAAGCAAAAAGTACAGAACTTGCTGAATACTGGTGCTAATTTAATTGCTTCTCCTAATCCAGGTTGTACATTGCAAATTACTAAACATTTGCAATTGCAAGGTAAGGAAATTTCAGTTATCCACCCGATGGAGTTATTGGATTATTCGATTCGGGGTGTGAAGTTGGAATTGTAGATTGGGAATGTAGCAAAATTAAAAAAATTGATGGTCAAGGTTAGTTTTCTACCTTGACCATCAAACTAATCTAAACTGTACTTAATCACTTATTAGTCGTAGGGTGTGTTAACGTGACAGCGTAACGCACCTATTATTTGTTAAGCGGTGCGTTAGGCTTAACGCTGTAATGCACCTTACTGACTGACTCTAGCCTGTTGACAAATTTCTACTGATTTCCTGTCACTTTTTGTAGATAATTTTCAACTTTGTCTATTACACTAGTAGCATTTTGAGAGTTTTCAGGACGCTTCATTTTATTTTTATCAGCATCACCTTGAACTTCATTAAGACCTGCTTGTGATTTTGATTGCACTTCTTCTAAGCTAGGAGGTGCAGAACGAGCCACTTTATCGGTTTCCTTTTGAATGCCATTTAATTGTGTAGTACCTTCGGAAAGATCACTTTTTGAGCTACCAATTGCAGCCGCAGGGAAGGCGTTAGTCAAGAGTAAAGTTAAGCATAAAGCAGCTGCAATTACAAAACGGAAAGGACGGATAATAGGTTGAATGAAACGAATCAAACTCATGATTTTTCTCCTTGGTAATCAGATTGAACAAAAAATTTCACTAAATCTTACTTGAAATGAGTTGAAGCACGTTTAAAGGAAGTTTGTAGTTCATCCCAAGCGCTTTCTAAACCTGCTCTAATATCTTGCCAAGCATTGCCACTAGATGCTTTCAGTTCTTGAAGTTTTTCACGAGCTACTGCATACTTATCATTTAAAACTTCAATCTGCTCGTGATATTTATCTTTAGCATCTGCCTTGGCTAGAGATGCTTGAACTTTCAACTCATCAATTTTAGTATGCAGTTTTGAAATTTGCTCTTCCATTTCTGCTTGATATTCTTCCTTGGTTTTCATGGCTACCTCTCTAATAGGACAAAACGGTTTTTATAGTTACAAGACAAATAAAGTTGTCTTTTTTCAAATAAAAGTTTAATTTGAATGATGTTTTTCTTGCTGCATTGATTAATCAATCAATTTTGTACTAATTAAGTTATACTTGAAAATTCATAATCTCTGAATCAATCTCAAGGATAAAACAAGATAAAAATCTACCAATCTGTAGAAGCTATTATGCAATTTAAAAATAATCCTCCAGATAGAATACCTATTCAGGTGAAGATTGTTTCAATATGAATATATATAAAGTCATATTTATGATAATTATCAAAAATAAGTAGATCGGCGTAAATATTTATCGTTGGGATAAGGCAGGAGGCAGGATTAAAGAGGGTTTTAGCCTAGTTCATCTTTGTTAATATAGTTTGGTTTTTTCCCAACTACTTACTTAAAAGGAGAATTGAAAAATACATAATTTCCAATCCTCCATAGTTTACTTGTAATATTAATTTTTTGTAAGTTTGCGATTAAAAACTATTCTTTGTTCCTTAGCATCCTTCGTGTTCCTGGTTCAGCAGTCCCGTCTTGGGGGTTTACCCCATGAGGAATTGCTGAACCCGAAGGACAGTTAGTTAGAACTTGATAATTGTTGTTAATCGTATTAACAACCAGTGGGCTGTAGATATGGAAATATTCTACTCTATTAGCCTCTAAAATAGTTCTTGCGGCTGCCATTTGAATATCAGTACCGCCTATCACTACTAGATAACTTCCTGAAGCCAAACTATTTTTATAATGTTTTGCCATATTGTCAGGCATCCCCAAAATAGCCAAGTCATCTTTAATAATGACATTCATTTTGCTAATACTATCATCAACAATTGTATTTTGGGTAAATAAAGCAACTTGACTCATAGGATAGCCAGCTTCTTTTAACTCAGTAAGAGCTTGTTCTACATTTGGGTATTTATAAAAAAGACCAGCTGCATTTTTATAGCGACATGTTGAGGGAGAAGTTAGTGTATAAACTCCCCACTGTTGAACTCCAAGTTGTCCAAAAAATCTCTCAGCAAGGTGAATTTCTTGTGTTCCAGTTATGATCACTAAATAGTAACCTTGAGAGACTAAATCTATGTAAATTTTTGCTTCGTTTTCAGGAACACCTAAACCTATTAATGCACCAGCTAAACTAGCAGCAGCACCACCAGCCAGAGTAGTTGCAAGTGCTGTTGCTTCAGCACCTGCAAACATGATAGACCCAATACCAGGAATTGCTAAAACTCCTAAACCAATTAACAAGCCACGCAAACCATATAAAGCATCGCCAGTAACTGCTCTATTGACTGCTTTTTCGTCAGTTCTATTACTAGTAAGTTGTTTAACTTCAACCCCAGTAATTTTATCTTCTTGTTCTGTGTTGCGTACAATCACAGATACTTTATTCATGGGGAAATTGGCTGCTTGAAGTTCAGAAAGCACTAATTCGATATCTGAACGTTTGGCAAAAACTCCCATTGCTCTCTGCTGTATTCCTGATACCATTCTTTTGCTTTCTAAACTAGAAATATTTTTATAAGCTGTTAATTAAATTGAGGCAATTACACAGCACGCCTAGTGAATAAACCCCACAGAAAAATTAGCAACATAGCACCAAGAACGGCAAAGATAATACTTCCAATAGATAAGGCACCTGCTGATGCAGCAGCAGCACTACCACTACCTAACAAAACTTGACCAAGATAACCACCTAATAATGCTCCCAAAATTCCTAATCCAATAGTGGCAAAAATCCCACCACCTTGGTGTCCGGGATACAATGCTTTAGCTAATGCACCTGCAATTAAACCTAAAACTAACCAAGCAATAATATTACCCATATTAATTACTCCTTTCTCCCATTTAATTTGATTTGTTGTTTCACTTTTAATTCATAATAAAACATAGCTTTGCTATTCATACTCTATCTGGCGAACTAATATTGAAAATCCTCAGATAATATTTAATTATTTAAAAATAATAGCTATGTGTATAGCAATTTTTCGCCTGTATTGGATCTACCTACAGTCGCAAAGCTTTTTATCTTTCGATATACTCGCAAGTATTTAGCTCTATCTGAAGATGATTATTTCAAATCTTGAAACGGAATTTAGCTATGAAAAAAATCTATTTCAAGGACAGAAAAAAATTAATTAACTAGATTCTCTAGATAGAATACCAAAAAAAATTAACCAGGTAATCTATAAATAGTTGGATGGCTTGATAAGCCTTTAGTAAATAATCAAAATAACAGGAGATAATATGAGCCTTGAAAATAGAGCGCAAGCTGTAGCCAAAAATATTGAAGGTAAAATTCAAGAAGCAATTGGTGAAATTACTGGTAACCCAAATGACAAAGCTGAAGGACAAGCAAAGCAAGTAGAAGCTCAGATTATTCACACTAGCGAAAATATCAAAGATGAAGTCAAAAAGGTTCTGGAATAATGCAGTAAATTTTTCCTGTTCCAGATCTAGGTAACCAACCTGAAAATTACTGTTAATCTGAGTTGATAGTTACAAAATCCGTGTCTGTCCCTTTCCTCTATTGAGTGTTCACAGTGAAAATCTGTGAACACTATTTTCTTTAATTAGTTCAAAGTAAAAATTAGTATTAACTTTTTTAAGTTAGTTATATCTTTCTTGAAAACAAGCCAAATATTTTTACTTTTAAATCAATGATATTTGATATCTATGGGTAAACTGATAGTAAATGTACTTCCGTACCTTAGCTCAGACTTCACTTCAATTGAACCATGATGTGCTTCGATAATATAACGAGATAAATATAGTCCTAAACCACTACCTGAACCCTGATGTTTTCCAGGCCGAAAACGCTCAAATAGCATAGCTTGGTCTTGTTGAGAAATTCCTGGCCCTGTATCTTGAATTGCAATCAACACATGATCTTCAGCTACATTCAAGTCAACATCAATATAACCTTTTGCTGTAAATTTAATTGCATTACCTATAATGTTTGTCAAAACACGTCGCAACTCTACGCGATCGCCTGCTATGGTAGTGCTTTTTATGTCTTTTTGTTCAGTTACATTTTCTGCTAATTGAAATTTTAATTCTAGCCCTTTTTCTTCAGCTAGTGGTCTTAATTGTTGAGTGACTTCGTTAACTAATTCCTGAATATTAAATTGATAAACATTTAATTGTTTACAGCCAGCTTCATGTCTGTAAACTTCTAACAATGTATTCACCATTGCTAGTAAGTCAGTATTGCTGCCAATCATTGTATTAATTATTTCGATTAATTCTGGTGTTACAGAACAAAACATTCCTTCTCGCATTAATTTTAATACTCTGTTGGCAGCAACCAGAGGTGTTCGCAAATCGTGAGTGAACCGCGAAACAAAATCTTCTCGCAGGCTCGCCATGTGGTCGCGTTCGTCTATACTATGTTTGAGACGCAAGAGCGATCGCACTCGTGCTTGTAGCTCATCTGGGTCAAATGGTTTACGAATAAAATCATCAGCACCCGTATCAAGTCCTTCAACAACACTAGACTGAACGTGAGCAGTAATGAGCAAAATAGGGATGTATGGTAGCGCCTTATTTTGCCGCACACGATGAGTAAATTCATAACCATCTAATTCAGGCATCATCACATCTAAAAGGATTAAATCTGGTCGAAAATCTTCAACTAGACTCAAAGCAGTTTTACTATCTTCCACTAATTTAATTTCATAGTCTTCATGTTGTAAAATTGTAGCTAACAGTAGTAAATTGTCGTAAACATCATCAACAACCAAAATTCTGTCTTTTGTAGCTTTTTTTGGGAAATACATAGTTAGTTATATATAAAGGGTTTAATTCTACAATATTCAATCGTGATGAAAAGTTTGTTTATCCGCTCATGAAAGTTGATTTTCATGTTCAACAGTATTCTTGGGTTGAAGACTCCCACCTCTAGAAACCGTCTCGAACCAGGAGGGGCGCAAGGAAAAAGAGTATATCTAGTCCTGTCGTCTTTCCCCCTATCTCCTCTGCACCCATCGCCCCTGCTCCCCTTTCCACTCTATGCGCCCCATCCTCTTGTCTCCTCCTAACTCCTACCTTGTTTAAGGTTGTTACCACTACAGTAGAGTTTTTTTATGGCTTATGATAGATGTAGTTTAATAAAAAATACTAAATATCTATCGCTTGGTATAAACTTCCAAATATAGTGACGAAGTATTTTATTCTGTACTTTAGATAGATTCGGGTAGAGGTAACCAGCCATGAGTGAGATTAAGGTTCTTGTGATTGAAGACCACAACCTTACCAGAATAGGCTTAAGGGCTGCTTTACAAACCGAGGCAGAAATCAAAATTGTTGGCGAAGCCGCCAATGCAACGGATGGATTGCAACTTCTCAAGACGCTTAAGCCTGATGTTGCGACTATTGATATTGGTTTGCCCGACATGGATGGTATCGAACTGACACGTAGGTACAGGCAATACCAACAAGAAAGCCCAGAATACACAACAAAACTGCTAATTTTAACCATGCAGAACAGTGAAGAAGCTGTATTAGCTGCGTTTGGCGCAGGAGCAGATTCCTACTGCATGAAGGATATTGAAAGTGAAAAATTAGTAGATGCGGTAAAAACCACTTATACAGGTAGCCCGTGGATTGACCCAGCAATTGCAGATATTGTCCTACGACAAGTACGGCAAGATAATGTTAATGGAGGAATCAGTACAAAAAGGGTGACAATTGAGGGTCTTGACCCAGAACTTGAGAAAACAATAGAAAATTCTTCCTTGACTCAGCGGGAAATGGAAGTTTTAGAGTTGATTGTTGCTGGATGCGACAATGCAGAAATTGCCAGCAAACTTTACCTGACTGTAGGTACTGTCAAAACTCATGTTCGGGGTATTCTGGGCAAACTCTGTGTTGCTGACCGCACGCAAGCTGCTGTCCGCGCTTTACGTGCTGGTTTAGTGCAGTAAGGGGAAGGGGAAGGGGAAGGGAGAAGGGGGAGGGAAGGTTTTAATGTTGCCTTGTCCAAAGCAAAAGGACACAGATCAAAATTCTACATTGTCAAAAATAATTACTTTTTCCCTTTTACATACCTTTATTCCTTGCCCTTCTATGATATTAGCGATCGCTTGTGCCTAAGTCCGCGATAAAATTCTCAAGCACAATAGCGGACTTCATTTCTATGCAAATTAACTGGCAAACCGCCAAAACCTACGAAGATATTCTGTATCACAAAACCGATGGTATAGCCAAAATCACCATCAACCGTCCCCACAAACGCAATGCTTTCCGCCCTAAAACAGTCTTTGAACTGTATGATGCTTTCTGTGATGCCCGTGAAGATACATCTATTGGTGTAGTTCTATTTACGGGTGCAGGGCCACACACTGATGGGAAATATGCCTTTTGCGCTGGTGGCGACCAAAGTGTCCGCGGACATGCGGGTTATGTTGATGATGCTGGCATCCCCCGCTTGAATGTGCTGGATTTACAACGCCTGATTCGTTCCATGCCCAAAGTAGTCATTGCTTTGGTAGCTGGGTATGCGATCGGTGGTGGTCACGTCCTACACTTAATTTGTGACCTTAGCATCGCCGCTGATAACGCCATTTTTGGCCAAACTGGCCCCAAAGTCGGTAGTTTTGATGGTGGTTTTGGAGCAAGCTACCTCGCCCGCATTGTTGGACAAAAAAAAGCGCGAGAAATTTGGTTTCTTTGCCGCCAATATAATGCACAACAAGCGCAAGAAATGGGTTTAGTTAATTGCGTTGTTCCTGTAGAACAACTAGAAGCAGAAGGCATTCAATGGGCGCAAGAAATTTTAGAAAAAAGTCCGATCGCGATTCGCTGTCTCAAAGCAGCATTCAACGCTGATTGTGATGGACAAGCTGGCTTACAAGAACTTGCCGGAAATGCCACCTTACTCTACTACATGACAGAAGAAGGAGCCGAGGGAAAACAAGCCTTTCTCGAAAAACGTTCACCCAATTTTCGTAGCTTCCCCTGGTTACCTTAAAAAATGTACAAATCGCACCTTTGCTTTCAGCAAGGTGCGATTTTTGAAGCAAGATGTCAAATTTTACAGCACTAGAAATTTTAAAGATAAATCTTATTGTAAGCAGACCAAACGCGCGTCTAGGTATCAACGCTGGCTAAATTCGTACTGCCCTAGCCTCAGCCTCTTGTAAGGAACAGTTAACTATTTCCTCCACAGGGGCAACAGCCGCATTATCTACATTAGAAGCCATAGAGTGAGAAGAAGCTAAGATCCTTGTTGCATCTGGTAAGCTCCAAACATCTTCTAAACTTTCCCAAGAAGGTGCAAAAGGTGGAAGTGCCAAAGAGCAAGCTTTCCAACTTGCTTGAACTGGCGCTTCCAACTGCTGGCACATTCCGCCACGGCGACCCTCTGGCTTGTAATGGCGACAATATCGACAGGCAGATGTCAAGAATTTAATGGGTTTCATTTTAGTTCATCTTTAGTGCCGTTTCGGGCTGATTTGCATCCCTATATTTTGCTACTAGATATAAATACGGAATATAGCCAAAAACCCGTTATCCTCTCTATGTTCTAGCGATCCCCAGCCAAAAATAAACTTTAGGATGTTTTTAGATTCTTGTTATATTTTTAAATGATTACTAAAGTGGATACATACTGAATTTTGACTAAAAATAGTTGGGGATCAAGGCTAAAATTACTATTATAGATTTAAATAAAATTTTTACTTTATCCTTAAGACATATATTACTCATCTTGTTTGTGCTAAATGACTGTTCATCTCTAAATCTAGTTGGCATTATTTTATATAAATTTTTCTAATGCCTCAAAACGATAACTTGTCTCACCAAACCGCAAGTTAGCTGAGGTTCTATCCTATTGAGATAATAAGCGCCAAACTGTTTTGGCAGTAATGAGGTTGAGACTGAAAATTAAATCCTCTCTGCTATCTTGTGAACTGGCCTAGAAATCAGGTGCTAGCCAATAAAAAATATCCAATCGTTCTTAGAGCAAGAAAGGCAGTGCTAAACTTAGCCTTCTAGTTTGGGAGTGATGGCACGAGGGTTGCTAACCCTCGCAAATCGCAACCGACTACAAGCGAAGACACTGCTTTGAATTTACCTGTTTGTTAGATGAATCTGTATGTTTTTGGCAAAAGCTAACAATCAAACTCCTTTCCAACACTTTCTAACTTTTTGTTCAAAGGCTATCTCTTATACCCATATTTCTTAATATTTGCCAAACGATGGCCGTTAAAGGGTTTTCAAAATTTACCTTGAGTCTATCTCAAATAACAATTGCTCTATTTTTGTTACTAAAACATTAATTTTGTTGAGAAATATTTATACAGCCATCAGCCTTTGACTGTCCAACTATGAGAATTGTTCCAAATATCAAAACAGAATGGTCAATGGTCATTAGTTAGGAGTTAGGAGTTAGGAGTTAGGAGTTATTCTCCTCATCTCCCTCTGCTTCGCCTGCTCCCCTGCTCCCACTGCTCCCCTGCTCCCTTGCCCCCCTGCCCCCTTGCCCTTTATTTGATAACTGCTTGGCAGCACACAAAGAACAGACCTGCCAGCGTTGCAGTTCACCGGGTGGGGTGGGACATTGACATTGGGGACAAACAGGTAAGCCATGCGATCGCGCTTGCATTTTCTTTGCCCAGTTCCCAAAAGCAGTATTCGCGTTTTCAATAGTCGGCTTCATATCATGGCGGGGGCTATTAACATCACCCAGGTAACTAGGATGCTCCTGTGGCAAAATCGCTGGTGGTTGCTGAGCCACCTCTGGTAAACGCCGCCATTCAGCAGTAGAAAAGCGAATATCTACTAAAGGCATGGGTAGCTTTTGATTTAACTTTAAAAGTAGAGTCTGGCGTGCAAAAGTTAGGTTCTGCGCCCAAGCAGCACTAGAAGTTGCCACTCGCAAAACGTCACGCTGAATTGACAATGGTCGAGTCTGGGCAGCAACGGCTGCTCCCACAACTTCTGTCCAACACTGGAGTAAACGCGCAAATGGCTGCTCTTGCCATTTAGCTTGCTGTTCCAGAACACCTAAAATATCATTTACTGATTTTAACGACATCTTTGAAAGGGGGAGTAGGGAGTAGCGAGTGGGGAGTAGGGGGATGAGGGAGAATAACAACTAACAACTGACAACTAACTTCTTGTAGATAATTTTCGCTAGTATTGGCACAAATATATCTAAAGTTCATCCAGCACTACACGTTTCAGGCACGAGGCAATGAGTCAAAACCCTTTGATAGATTCCAGCACTCAATCGTCTAAAACATCTGGGTTAAAGCCGACATTAGCGGCTGCACTGGCGAGTTTGGAGGTGCAACTAGATCAGGAGTTAGCCCGATACCGACGCACGCGAATTGGTACGAGGACACCAAACCAAACCCGTGTGGGCAGTTACCTCAACAGTCAACCCCAAGAGTTAACGGACATCACTGCTACAGTGGTTAAAACTCAGCCACCGATAGCAGAAATCAAAACTGATGCACCGCCTGCATCTGTGCTTGATGAGACTCCTCAAACTCACCCAGCACCAGCGACGCCAAAGGCTGAAACACTGGATAATCCTCAAGTGTCCTCTAACTCTGAATCTATCAAAACAGAAGATCCACCGCCCTTGTCAAATACTAGTAGCATAGTGCCTGCGGCAGTTCAGGATACTCAAAAGGAAAATCTCCCACAGGCAAATGACACTCCCAAACAGCCAGATGACTATTTGGAATCGAGTGAAGCACTGCTGCGAAGTTTGACAGATGAACAATCGCAAACCAAAAAGCCCAGCAATTCTAACGACAGTCTGTTATCACCTTTGGGTGTAGGCTCCATGCTGCTGCTATTAGTGGCGAGTATTACTTTGGGTTATGTAGTGTTTAATCCCAAAAGCTTGCCCCAATTGAATCTAGGCAAATTGTTTAATGGCAACTCGTCTCCTAGTCCGGAAAATGCTGCCTCAGTTGAGACTAATCCCCAATCTCAGGAATCTCAGCCTCAGCCTGAACTCACGCCCATACCCAAGTATCCGAATTTAGCCGCCAAAGAGTTTGCCCCGCTAAGAGATCCTAATGATGTAGTTGGCTTACAGCCCAAAATTCAACCAACCCCTACAACATTACCTAACCCGATTTTTAGCCAAACTCCTGTCAATCCTCCAGCTGTCAACCCACTACCAGTCAATCCGCTACCACAGACCCAACCCTTACCTCCGGTGTTGCCTCCCATCTCACAGCTACAACCTACACCCGTACCAACTACAACCCCACCAAAAGCGATCGCTCAAATCACACCAGCAGCAGATGGGTTTTATCATATAGTCACAGACAATCAAAATAATGGCTCTTTAACTGCTGCACGGAAAGTAGTTCCCGATGCTTATTTATCACGCAGCCAAAAATTGATTTATCTAGCTGCTGTGAAAACTAAAGAGGAAGCACAACAAAGATTACAAAAACTACAGTCCAAGGGAATCAAAGCCCGAATTGACCAGCCATGAGTTGTAAATATCTACGATAGGATGAGGGAATTGGGAATTGGTAATTGGTAATTGGTAATTGGGGATTGGATTTTACTATTACCCATTACCCATCACCCATCACCCCATTCCCCAGTCACCAGTCCCCAGCCTGGCGCGAAGGGTTTTGAGCAAAAAGTGGATGGAAAACTGACATGGAACTTATTAATCGTATCCTGCGGGTGATTCGCGCTAATCTGAATAGTTTAATAGGCAGTGCAGAAGATCCTGAAAAGGTTTTAGAACAAGTTGTCACAGAGATGCAAGAAAATTTGGTGCGATTGCGGCAGGGAATAGCACAAGCGATCGCTACCCAAAAACGCACCGAACGACAAGCTGCGGCTGCTCAGTCAAACTCAGAAGAATGGTATCGCCGCGCCCAACTGGCACTACAACAAGGTAATGAACCTCTAGCACGAGAAGCTCTCACAAAACGCCGAGCTTACACTGAAACAGCAAAAGCCCTCTCTAACCAAATAGGGCAGCAAAACGAGGTGGTAACTAGGCTCAAAAAGGATATGCGGACGCTAGAGTTAAAAATTGCTGACGCCAAAACCAAAAAAGATATGTACATTGCTCGCGCCCGTTCTGCCGAAGCATCCTATCGACTTCAAGAAATGCTTGATGGAGTTTCTGCTAACAGCAGCCTGAATGCTTTTGAGCGCATGGAAGAAAAAGTTTTGCAGATAGAAGCCAAACAAAGCGCGATCGCTCAGCTCGGTGGTGATGACCTACAAAAACAATTTGACTCTTTAGCATCTGCTAGTGACATCGATACAGAACTAGCAGCGATGAAGGTACAGGTATTGAATGAAGCTAAAAACCCACAGCCGCAACAGTTAAGCGAAAGTCCACAGCCTTGAAGATGAGGCAAGTACTAAAGTTAAAGTAGATATTAACAAGAAACAGCTGTTGGCATGTACCGAACCAAACCGGAAAGATTACATTGAAATAGGAAGCTATTAAATACTAAAAAAGCTAACTTTCTGACAAAGCGCGTAAACTCCAAAAGGAAAAACAAAGTTATGGGATTATTTGATCGTATTAGGCGAGTAGTTAGTGCTAACCTCAACGACCTGGTTAATAAAGCTGAAGACCCAGAAAAAATGCTAGAGCAAGCCATCCTAGAAATGCAGGAAGACTTGGTACAGTTGCGTCAGGGAGTTGCCCAGGCGATCGCAGCCCAAAAACGTACAGAAAAACAGTACAATGATGCCCAAAATGAAATCAATAAGTGGCAACGCAATGCCCAACTAGCATTGCAAAAAGGCGATGAAAACCTAGCAAGACAAGCCCTAGAACGCAAAAAGACTTATAGCGACACCAGCACGGCTCTCAAAACTAGCCTAGATCAGCAAAGCACTCAGGTTGAAACCCTCAAGCGCAACTTAATCCAGCTGGAAAGCAAAATCTCTGAGGCCAAAACCAAAAAAGAAATGCTCAAAGCGCGGATCACCACTGCCAAAGCCCAAGAGCAACTCGAAGGTATGGTGCGAGGGATGAATACCAACAGCGCTATGGCTGCTTTCGAGCGCATGGAAGAAAAAGTCCTGATGCAAGAAGCCCGCGCCCAGTCAGCAGCAGAGTTGGCAGGTGCAGACCTAGAAAGTCAATTTGCACGCTTAGAATCTAGTAGCGATGTTGATGATGAATTGGCAGCTTTGAAAGCGTCACTAGCACCCGCCAGTCCCCCAAATCAACCCCAACTGCCACCACAACAACAAACCACCCCTTCCACCAACCCTACTCAATCTCATGAAGTGGTTGATGCCGAGTTGGAATCCCTACGCAAGCAATTGGATCAAATGTAACAATTGCTCTCATCTGATTTGCGCTAGTCCCACGCCTGTTGGTTGTGGGATTTTGTGTCAGTTGTCAGTTGTCAGTTGTCAGTTGTCAGTTGTCAGTTGTTAAGAGGCAGAAGTTCAGTGTTATTTTTTTCATCTCTCCCATCTCCCTCATCCCCCCTGCTCCCCTGCTCCCTCTGCTCTCCTGCTCTCTCCTTTATCCACTGACAACTGACAACTGACTCTCAGTTTGGGATAGAGTATTTTGTGTGCCAACTTTGAACGATGCCACCTAATGGAGACTGCAATGAGTAAGGGTGTAACCACCATCACTGATGCTGAGTTTGAAACCGAAGTGTTGCAAGCCGAGCAGCCTGTATTAGTTTACTTTTGGGCTTCCTGGTGTGGGCCGTGTCAATTGATGTCGCCAATGATTAACCAGGCTGCTACAAAATATAGCGATCGCCTGAAAATCGTCAAGATAGAAGTTGACCCAAATCCTGTTACTGTCAAAAAGTACCAAGTAGAAGGTGTTCCAGCCCTCAGACTCATTCAAGGAGAAAAACTATTAGCATCCACTGAGGGAGTTATTGGTAAAGATAAATTACTCGAACTCTTAGATAAGCATTTAAATAGTAATTAGTCAATAGTCATTAGTCCAGAGTCAATAGTCAACAGCCAATAGTTTATGAGTTATTGACGACCATTGACCATTGACTACTGAACATTGACTATTGACCATTGACCATTGACCATTGACTAACATGCAATTTGCAAAGCGTTTACAACCCCTACAATTCAATGTCTTTGCTGAGATGGATAGAGCCAAGGCAGTGGCTCGCTCAGCAGGACGAGAAATCATTGATTTGTCGCTAGGGTCTTCTGATTTACCTGCCCAAGCACACGTCATTGAAGCGATCGCCCAATCTCTGTATGACCAAAGTACCCACGGCTACTTGCTGTTTCACGGTACTCTAGCATTTCGTCAAGCCGCAGCTAACTGGTACGAACAAAAATTTGGCATCAGCGTCGATCCAGAAACTGAGGTATTGCCTCTGATTGGTTCTCAAGAAGGTACTGCCCATTTACCCCTAGCACTGCTCGACCCCGGAGATTTTGCCCTGTTGCTCGATCCAGGCTACCCTTCCCATGCCGGAGGAGTCTACTTAGCTGGTGGGCAAATCTACCCAATGCCACTACTAGCAGAAAACGATTTTCTACCAGTATTTACTGATATTCCTGACCCTGTTTTAGCCCAGTCACGGATGATGGTGTTGAGCTATCCTCATAATCCAACTGCAGCGATCGCTCCAATATCTTTCTTCCAAGAAGCTGTAGCATTTTGTCAACAACACAATCTTGTTCTGGTTCACGATTTCCCCTACGTAGATTTGGTATTTGCAGAATCTAGAGATTGGGAAGAAAATATCCAAAATCCAAAATCTCCTGTGCCTTCAATTCTGCAAGCTGACCCAGACAAAAGTGTTTCGATTGAATTTTTCACCCTTTCAAAATCCTACAATATGGGCGGATTCCGTATTGGTTACGCCATCGGCAATGCTCAGTTGATTAACGCTTTACGCCAAGTCAAAGCAGCCGTCGATTTTAATCAGTATCGGGGAATTTTGAATGGGGCGATCGCTGCTCTGGCTGGGCCACAAGCAGGAGTAACAGATTCAGTCAATATTTTCCGCAAACGCCGTGATGCTTTCATCAATGCTTTACACAGCATCGGTTGGCAAGTTCCTACTCCCAAAGCGACCATGTATATCTGGGCTAAGCTACCCTCACCGTGGAATCAAAATTCTGTAGAATTTTGTACTCAGTTGGTCAAACAAACTGGTGTTGCTGCTTCTCCTGGCGCTGGTTTTGGCAAATCCGGAGAAGGATATGTCCGCTTTGCTTTGGTGCATGAGCCACCTTTGTTAGAAACTGCTGTCCAAAGAATTGCGGAGTTCCTCTAATTCAAGGATAAAGTTTTTATCTTAGCCTCACAGTAAATTTATATTTTACCACCTGTACTGAGTCTATTTTTGGGATAAACTACGAACAAAGTCTCTGCAAGTATTAAATATACTAAGGCTAAACAGTAAACAGTATCTTTACTGTTTGGCTAAAATTTTATCCCCAAAAGCTCAGTAACACAGTGTGCATGGCAGGCAATCTCAAAAAAATAGGCATTTGTGCTTTAACTTTCGCTGTTATTGGTGTGTTATGTCAGCGTCCTCTTTGGGCGTTAACTACTGCGTCAACACCAGCTACTCTCCTCACAAAAATTTATCTTGACGTTGACAGTCACCAAGCTGCAAATACACTCAGTATTGGGGAAGTTACAGATGAGAGCAACTTAGAGGCAAATGAGTTAATATTGCTTGCCAAACGCAATACAGAGGAAATTAGTCAAGTTAGTCAAGTCACTGAGGTGAGAGTTGACGATACAACTCGCTACTACATCACTCAAGAGCCTACTGCTACACAACAAACCTACACACCTTTATATAGAAATACCTTGGCGAAGGTAACTAACGCACCCCGCAAACGAAAAGTGCCAGAACCCTCAGCCCTAGTAGGACTAATTGCCATGATTGGCTGGTTCGGAACTCAAGGGCAAAACTCGAGAACTTACAAATCAAAAAATATCTAATAGCTTTGGGAGCAAGGGAGTAGGCGCAGCGCCTAACTCGCAATTGCAAGAGCGCAAGAAACGAAGTGCGAAGCGCGAAGCGGTAGCAAGGAACGAGCGTCGGAATGAGCGTCACCCAAAGGGCAATTTGCAATTAAGAAATTCAGATTGTATGGCAGTCGAAGCATACTTTAGGACAGTGCTGATTGCTCAAAGCCTTAAAATAACTTGGTTTTTACTCAGCAATGCCACATACGCGGCTGTCTGGCGATCGAACGCAGTGGCTCCACGATAGCGGGTTCGCCGTTATACCATTTCACTAAATAAATGATACAAATAATTTCTCCTCTGCCCCCCTGCTCCTCTGCTCCTCTGCTTGCCTAAATGTATCAAATTTAAAGTGAAACGGTATTAGGCGTTCTCGTACCCCTACGCTTAAGCAAGCTAGCAAGAGCGTCTTTGAAGGAGAAGAGTAGCCGCACCAAGCGTCTACAGAACTCAGCAACGCCACATGCTCCACTTGGTGAGGCAGTCGGAGTCTTGGACGCCACTTGCTTTATGCCGGGGAACCCGTCCACCGCAGTGGCTCCGGTTTCCGCCGTTAGCGCAGCTAAGCCGTGTCTTCTCCCAAAGGGAGACGCCAAAGGCGAACGAGCGTCTGGGGGCTGCCTCACCGCAGTGGCTCCTCAGCACTTTGCTATATCTAGGTTTCAAGGTTTGAATCTGTTGCCGAATTTTAGAGAATTGGTATTACTCCATTGCAATTCACTATATTTCTCCCTCATCTCCCCATATGAGCGACTTGACAGCGAAACAGTATCAGTTATTTTTTTACAAAATATTTATCTTTATACTGTGTAATTACTGATGTATTCTCAACTATTATGTACACAATAGTTTAAATATATTTATTCGGAATAAATAGCACGATTTCTTTTAAAAAAAACTTAAAATTTTATTAAACTGCTGCAAAAGTAAGCAAAATCATGATTAGATTTAAAAGAATTTTCATTACTAGGTTAATATCCTCAAGTATGAAAGCACACATAAATAGAATTTATGTAAAATCTGGCTTCCTGACACAATTGTAGGAATCCTATTTAATTTTTGACCAAACTCAGTACACTTATACTATCTTTTTCCTGTTAAGAGTTAAGAGCCTACACAAGTAAGTTTAGAAATAAAACTAGACTACTATAGCATTTTTCTGAGTTTAAAACCTTGAATCTATACTAATCAAGTTTCTTGGCCAAATAAATAACTTTTGACATAAGATGATAGGTAAAAATGACAGCAAATCTATTTACTATAGAACGACAATTAAAGTTGCATCAACCAAGACGAGTTCTACTAATTGAAGATAATGATATCAATAGAATGTTGCTGAGCGACTATCTCAGCTATTGTGGATACGATGTCCAAAGTCTATCAGATGGCTCTGCTTTATTCGCAACTATAGAAACATTCCAGCCGGAGTTAGTGTTGTTAGACCTGAAATTACCGGGCATTGACGGTTATTTATTAATAGAACAAATTCAACAAAAACCAAATTGCTCAAAAATACCTATCATAGTAGTTTCAGCTTTTGCTTTTAAAGCCGATAAAGAACGAGCTATAAATTTGGGTGCTAAACGTTACCTAATTAAACCGATAAATCTAACTGAACTGCTACTAACAATTGAAGAAGAGTTATCTTGTATTCATATCTAATCTTAATGTTGATTGCTTAGTCTAGATTTATTTAGTTTTTTCATTGTTAATAAATTCTTCAACACTTTCACTCAGGTGTTGTACTGAATTGCCAATTTCATAAATTTTCTGTTGTACTTGCGCTAGTAGTAAAACTGCTGTTTGTAGTTCATTTAATGCTTCATCCATAGCCTGGCGGTAAGTAGATTCAAATTCTTGTAGATTCATAAATAACTCCCCCGTTAAATAACTTCAGTATTTATAATTACAATCATAGTCATAGATATTCAGTTGCTAAAACCGTTAATTCGCTTAATATTTGACGTTCGATTAAAAATCCGAAATATTGCCTATTGTTTTGTGACTGACGAAAACTTTTATTTGATTAATTAATGGATATACAGAGTCAGGTGTAACAAGGCATAGTCAGAGAATCTATGAGTTAGTATACACAAATTTCAATAAAAACAATAAACAATAAAGTTTATAAGTTCAAAATATATATAAAACTCAAATTGGTTTTCAAAAGCCAGAAAAAACTTATAAATAATACTAAAATATGTAAGTAAGTTAATGAGACATCACAGTTCAATAGCTGTAATTTTCTAATTTAAGGACTTAAAAACTTGATATTAACTTGATAAAAAACTCGTAAGATCAACACAAAAAAGTCATTTTTTCTTAAAATAGGAAATAGGTAAATTTATCAAATTACCTAAATTGGATTGTGACTATATCTGCTCAAATACCACTACTAAAAGATCCAGAACGTCTGGAAAGCCGTCTAGCTGAAATTCCGCCGGAACCGGGAGTTTATTTCATGCGGGACGGAAATGATCGCATTATATACATAGGTAAATCGCGCAAATTGCGATCGCGTGTCCGTTCTTACTTCCGGGAAGGGTACGCTAAGAGCGAACGCATTGCTACAATGGCTAAACAGGTGAGCGAAATCGAATTTATCGTCACCGATACCGAAGCCGAAGCCTTGGCGTTGGAAGCCAACTTAATCAAGCAGCATCAGCCGTACTTTAATGTACTGCTCAAGGATGATAAAAAATATCCTTATGTCTGCATTACTTGGTCAGAAGACTATCCGCGAATTTTCATCACTCGCAAACGCCAATTTGGCAAAGAAAAGGATAAGTTTTACGGCCCTTATACTGATGCTGGTTTGTTGCGAGAAATCTTACGAATTAGTAAGCGGATTTTTGCACTCAGACAACGACCTCAACCACTGTTTAAAGACCGTCCTTGCTTGAATTATGATATGGGGCGCTGTCCAGGTGTGTGTCAACAGCTGATTTCACCAGAAGAATATCGCAAAACTGTGCAAAAAGTGGCGATGGTATTCCAAGGCCGGACTCAGGAACTAATTGACATCTTGAGAGAACAAATGCAAAAATCAGCCGAAGCGTTGAACTTTGAGTCAGCAGCGCGGATTCGCGATCAAATCGCTGGGTTAAAATCGCTGACAGCGGATCAAAAAGTCTCTCTTCCAGATGATACAGTTTCACGCGATGCCATCGCCCTAGCCGCCGATGCACAACACGCCTGCATTCAATTATTTCAGATTCGCGCTGGGCAATTGGTAGGACGTTTAGCATTTGTTGCTGATGCACAGGCTGAACCTGGAGCGATTTTACAACGAGTCTTAGAAGAACATTATCAGACTGCTGATGCAGTGGAAATTCCTATCGAGATTTTGGTACAGCATGAATTACCAGAAACAGAGATATTGGCGGATGTCTTGACGCAGCGCAAGGGAAGAAAAGTGACGATTTTGGCTCCCCAGCGCCAAACCAAGGCAGAATTAATTGAGATGGTAGAACGCAACGCTCAATATGAATTGCAAAGAATGCAGAAATTGAGCGATCGCAACCAAGAAGCAATGCAAGATTTAGCTGCTATTCTCGATTTACCCGACTTACCCCGTCGCATCGAAGGTTATGATATTTCACATATTCAAGGTGCCAATGCTGTAGCTTCCCAAGTTGTGTTTATCGATGGAATCAGCGCCAAACAGCATTATCGCCACTACAAAATCAAAAATCCCACAGTTACAGCCGGACATTCAGATGATTTTGCTAGCTTAGCTGAAGTCATCCAGCGACGGTTTCGTAAGTATATCGAAGATCCACAATTACCAAGAGCGGGTAATCCTGACTGGCCTGATTTAATTATGATTGATGGCGGTAAAGGTCAGTTATCATCGGTTGTTGCCGTTTTGCAAGAACATAATTTATTAGAAGACTTGCGAGTTGTAAGTTTGGCAAAGCAGCGAGAAGAGATTTTTTTACCAGGAGAATCTCAACCCTTGGAAACCGATGCAGAACAACCAGGTGTGCAATTGTTGCGGCGCTTGCGGGATGAAGCACATCGATTTGCAGTCACTTTCCACCGTCAGCAACGCAGTGATAAATTGAAGCGATCGCGCTTAGATGAAATTCCTGGCTTAGGACACCATCGGCAAAAGCAACTTTTAGGGCATTTTCGCTCAGTAGATTATATTCGTCAAGCTACACCTGCACAACTAGCTGAAGTTTCAGGAATTGGCCCGCGTTTAGCTCAAGAAATCTACGATTATTTTCACCCCTCTTCAGGTGAAAACTAATATCTAGGACTAGCCCTTTCAAAGTGTAATGTATTTTTCTTGGTGTCTTAGTGCCTTTGTGGTTCAAAAGTCTATTTTTCAACCACAAAGACGAGGCAGCGCGTTCGGTCGCCAGACTTGAAGCGACTGCCGTCACTAAGACACAAAGGTAAAAAGCCCAAAATCAAATTGCTGAAATCAGTGTACAGTTGTGTCTCAGTACAAACACAATTCATAACTGCTGTGTCATTAGTAAACATTAACCAAATCTTAAGACTGACATTCTGTTACCAAAGATACAGTATTTTATTGATTTTGATTTTTGAATACAAGAACAGCTTTTTTTGTGTTTGTCTAATAAGGCGACAAATAAGGCTCTCTCAAGGCATTAATCATAGGGATCACTCAATCTCTAAACCATATTCCATCAGGAAATTACTTTATGTACCTAAAGTAGGATGATGAAATCACCTAGATTTCTACATAATACATAGAAAGAACGACAAAAGTTTCAAACATAAAATCTTGTTTAAAATCATCAGTTCACATCTGGTTGTTTGTTAACTTGGGTCAAACTAAAACATTTCCTTGCTTAATTGACAGTTTTTTCACACGATTCTAATTCCGACCAGGGGTAAAAAATGCATACAGTACAAAAAATTCACTGCCCAAACTGCGGCCGTGAAGCGGAACGTCATTATATTACTGAAAGTCAAATAACTCGGACACAATGTCCAGCTTGTGACTACTTAATGATTAGCTGTACCCGCACTGGTAAAGTCATTGAAGCTTATGCCCCAGGTATTCTTGCCAAAAGATAATTTAATTAGGAGTTAGGAGTTTATAATTCCTAACTCCTAACTCTTAACTCCTAACTTTTTTTACTTGCACGTAGTTGTCCACAAGCTGCATCAGCTTCTAAACCACGGGAATAGCGGACGCTAACAGCAATTTGTTGTTGTTTGAGGACTTTGACAAAAGCTTGAATGCGATCGCTAGTCGGGCGTTTGTAGTCAACTTCTGCAATGGGGTTATAGGGAATCAAATTCACATGACTTTGGAATCCTCGCAGACATTTTGCCAATTCCCATGCGTGTTCTGGCAAATCGTTCACCCCAGCGAGGAGGATATATTCAAAAGTGACTCGGCGTCCTGTAATTTCTACGTATTCCCGACATTCAGCTAGTAAATCTTCTAGAGGGTAGGGGCGGGCGCTGGGTATCAGTTGTTCTCGCAGGGTTTGGTTGGGTGCGTGAAGACTAACAGCAAGCGTGATTTGCAAATGGTGTTCGGCTAACTGACGGATGCGATCACGAATACCCACTGTAGAAACAGTAAGCGATCGCTGTCCAATGCCAACATCTTGATTGAGGCATTTCAAAGCTGCTAAAACATTTTCCGTATTCAACAATGGTTCACCCATGCCCATGAATACCACATGGCTAACCCGCTGCTGAAAATCTTCTTGTACAGTTAACACCTGATCGACAATTTCATGCCTGCCTAAATTGCGCTTGTAGCCGCCTTTACCAGTAGCGCAGAAATCACACGCCATTGGGCAACCTACTTGAGTAGAAACACATACTGTTAAACGCTTGTCCGTGGGAATGCCTACAGTTTCAATAATTTGACCATCAGCGAGTTGCAGCAGGTACTTAATGGTGCCATCGGGTGCAACAGCGCGGTGGTGTATAGTTGAACGTCCAATAGGGATTTCTGCTAGTTCTGCACGCCATTGTTTAGAGAATACAGAAATATCACCAAGCGATCGCACTCCCTTTTGATAAATCCACTCATGCAGTTGCTTACCTCTGTAAGTAGGTTGTCCCTGCTGCTGCACCCAAGCAGTTAACTCAGTAACTGAAGCACCTAGCAAAGGGGGAATTATTTCTGATGTTCTTGAGTCAACCAAAGAAGCGAGAGGCGTAGCAGGCATAAAAAAACAAGAGGTAAAGGGGACTGGTGATTAGGGACTGGGGTGATGGGTGATGGGTAATGGGTAATGGGTAATGGGCCAGATGTGATGACTAATAGTAAAATCCAATTACCAATTCCCCATTCCCTATTCCCTACACCAAAGGGGCTTGTTGATACTGGATCTCTATCCTACAACTTTCAGATTAATTCGGTTGCTGCACAGGAATTTCAATCACAAATTCAGCCCCTTCTCCAGGTGCTGAAATACACTCTAGCGTACCGCGATGTTTATCCACCACAATTTGATAGCTGATGGATAATCCTAAACCAGTACCTTGTCCCACAGGTTTAGTAGTAAAGAAAGGGTCAAATAATTTAGTCTTAACTTTCTCTGGAATTCCTGGGCCATTATCTTTAATGCTGATTATCAAGCGCTCTTGATTTTTCACTTGAGTACGAATGATAATGTGACTGGGGTTTTGTAGAATCTCGTCTTGGCAGCTATGATGAGAATACTCATGTAAAGCATCAATTGCATTACTTAAGATATTCATAAATACCTGATTCATTTGCCCAGCATAGCATTCCACAAGAGGCAAATCTCCATATTCTCTAATAACTTCAATGGGCGGTTGGTCTGATTTGGCTTTCAGACGATGCTGCAAAATCAGTAAGGTGCTATCAATACCTTCGTGGATATCCACAAATCTCATTTCTACTTGATCGAGTCGTGAGAAGTTACGTAGAGTTTTGACAATCTCACATATCCGACTCGCGCCAAGTTCCATTGAAGATAAAATTTTTGGTAAATCTTCTATGATAAACTCTAAGTCAAAATTATTAACTAATGCTTCAATTTCCAGATGATTGTGAGGATAAAGTTGCTGGTATAGTTTGACAAGACTCAATAAATCTTGAGTATATTCTTTAACATACTTGAGGTTCCCATAAATGAAATTTACAGGATTATTAATTTCATGTCCAACACCAGCCACTAACTGTCCCAGTGAAGACATTTTTTCAGTTTGAATCAATTGAGATTGGGTTTGCTGCAACTCATGAAGAGTTTGTTCTAAATCTTGGGCTTGTTTTGCAGCAGTTTTAGCCAAATATTCTTGAACTTTTAGTGCTTTTTCTAGCTGTAATTGTCGCTGTTTGAGTTCATCTGTTAATTTTTTAACATCTTCTAAAGCGTTATTTTTAGCTTTGAGTAAAAATATCAAGTCAACAGTTTGGTCATGAATTGCAAAGTCTTTTAGCCTAAGATTGTAGGCAGATATAGCAGCTAAATCACTTACCCAAACAGAGCAAAGAAAAAGCATAACATCCTGCTCTTGGATATACATCATTTGCCCTTTGAGAAGGATGCCATTATAAAGAGATTCAATTAAAAATAAAGAGTTAAGACGCTTGGCGATCGCACTAAAATCAATCCGAATATTCGGACGCTTAATTTGAAAATGTTCCTCAATTAAATTACCATGTAAAGGTTCTGGGTGAATACGTTGTAAAACTTCCCCAACTTGTAGAATCTTCCTCTCACGATTGAACACAATATGAAATGGAAAGGCTTGGTTAAATAATTGTGGTGGAATATTGAATTGGGGGGAGTTCATGAAATAGTTAGTGATGTTTGTACTCTATCAAGAAAGCATCATGGTCAGCACCCTCTTCTCGATCTTGAATTTGGGTAATGTTAACTTTTGTATTAAATCTAGCTCCTAAACCTCTGAGTAAGCCAACAACCATTGGAGCTAGTCCTTTTCGCTCAGAATGGTAGTTCAATTGCAAAGCATTTTCTTGCGCTTCAGTGCATTCAAACGAAGGGGGATTATATTGTGGAAAATGTACACTCAAACGAGTATGAAGGTCATCCAAATTTTCCAGGAATTCAGCAAAGTTATCCCCACTCATATCCATCATTGCACCGTAGCCAGCCTTGCCAGTGTACTGTATCCAATACTCTCCAAAGGCTTGCATAACTTCCGTAGGAGTTAAATCAATAACTTCACTTGTCGCCTTCACCAATTTGTGAGTCAAGTCATCAGGATAGGTTTCCATCCTCAAAAAAGTCTCTAATTCTAGTTCTGCCTTTTTTTTAATTATCTGCCAAGTTTCCTCCCCAAAGCGATCGCATACCATATCTTGAAGCGCTTTATTTATGAGACCGTACATCTAGTTTTTCCTTTTACTTGTACTCGTGTATCATTGATTTCATCATATCTAGTCAAGTTACCAAATAAACATTCAAAATCCTCCTGTTAAAATACTTACATGTTTGTGTAACTCTTAACCAAAAGTCGTGCCGTTCCAGCCCCACATTGCACCCTTGGCATCCGCAAACTCTATATAAATGCGATTTGTAGGCACACCCAAAGTTTGGTTAATCTGTTGGCAAAAATCCTGACTCATAGCCTCAGTTTGGTCTGGCTTCATAGTGCCAACACTCTTAATTTCAACGTAGCAAACAGGGTCTGTAGTACCAGCAAATGTCATGTCAATTCCCTGTTCAAAAGCTGTCATCACATAGGATTCTGGTTTGCCCAAATGTTTTGCTAACTTGCCTGATAAACTCAAAAGCATTGCCTCAACTTCAGCTTTTTGCACAGCAGATACAGAAGTTTGCACTTTAATTAAAGGCATAGTACTGAATTAGAATTTTCAATTTGATTAACATTGTTAAGTTTATCCAACCACAAGGGATATGAGGATATGTAGAAATGCGGAGATGGGGAAATGGGGGAGATGAGGGGATGGGTGATGGGTAATGGGTAATGGGTGAGATGTGGTGAATAATAGTAAAATCCAATTACCAATTACCAATTCCCAATTCCCCATTCCCAATGCCCTATGCCCAATTCCCACTGACTGAAGAACGAAATAAATGATTATGTTCAGGATGATATAAACGCGATCGCCCTGTTGTCGGTAAAAGTGCTCGACTAATTACATAAAGTGTGGTACGAATCAGTTTTTCTTCATGAGTACAGTCTGCCATTTGATTCAGGGGAACCACCCTAATTTTTTCATCAGGCCATCCCAAGCGAAAGCAAATCGCTACTGGGGTTTCGGCTGGGTAGTGTTCGAGTAGTTTGGCTTGGGCATTTTCCACATGACGCGCACTGAGATAAAGACAGAGGCTAGCCTGATGTGCCGCAAGATCAGCTAATTCTTCTTTAGTGGGAACTTCTGTACGTCCACTGATACGTGTTAAAATGATAGTTTGGACTAAACCTGGTACAGTCAGTTCTATTTTGAGTTTGGCAGCGGCTGCTTGAAAAGCGCTAATACCGGGTATGACTTCAAAGGGAATGTTAGCCTCACTGAGCAGTTGTATTTGCTCACCAATTGCACTGTAGAGACTGGGGTCACCGGAATGGAGACGAACAACAGATTTGTGCTGCGATCGCACTCGTTCTATCATCAGCTCTAGAATCTCTTCTAAAGTCTTATTGGCAGTCTGAATAATTTCTGCATCTTCTCGGCAAATTTGCAAAAGCTGTTCGGGTACTAAAGAATCAGCAAATAAAACTACATCTGCAACAGCCAGCAACTTCTGCGCCTTCACCGTTAATAAATCTGGATCTCCCGGCCCTGCACCCACAATATACACTGCTGATTGTATGTAACCTAAATTATTTTGCATACTATATTTTTTGTTGCATTTACGTAATTCCAACAGACAGAAAATTCTCAAAAAATTTTTTTCGTATTTTCTCAGTATCTTTCCGGATTTAGGATCTTCGCTCTAGTAGAAAGAAATGGTAGATGCACCCTGGTTAAGCCCTAGAGAAAACTCTGGGGCATTTTTTATTTTTGGGAATTGGGAATTGGGAATTGGGAATTGGGAATGGGGCATTGGCCATTACTTATTCTTTGTGTCCCCCTATCCCCCTCATCCCCCTCATCCCCTCATCTCCCTATCCC
>NZ_JAECZC010000067.1 GCF_016056305.1 Amazonocrinis nigriterrae CENA67
GAATGGGGCATGGGGTGATGGGGGAGATGAGGGAGATGAGGGAGATGAGGGAGAAATTCTTTCCTCAATTCCCAATTCCCTAACGCTAAAATGAGTCCTACAGTGATATTTTGAATGATCCTAGATGTTTACCATTGACTTAAGTATCAGAAATACTGCTTTTCCTATATCAGTACAACGTAAGTCAGCTGAGGATGCTGAGGCTGTCTATCAGCTAATTTTGGCAGCTATGCGTTCTGGCAATCCTGACATTGTAGAACTCAAGTGCGAAGGCAAGACAGAGAAAAAAATTGCTGTCCGTGCTAGTGAAATTTCTGGGGTACAGATTATTCAAAAAGATGGTGTCACCACTGGTAGTGGTAAACCACCAGGCTTTTTCGCTCTAGCTGGTGAATAACTAAGGTGCAAAAATGGCGGAAGTAGGCATTGAGGTTAAGGATTTAGACTTCAGTTGGCCTAGTGGTGAAACAGCGATCAAATCTTGCTCTCTAGCAGTACCTAGGGGCGAATTTTGGATGCTTTTGGGTACTAATGGCAGTGGCAAATCAACATTACTCCGACTACTGGCGGGACTATTAGCTCCCCAGTCTGGTGAAATTCGGGTTTTGCATCCTGTTGGCTTTGTCTTCCAAAATCCCGATCATCAATTAGTTATGCCAACGGTTGGTGCTGATGTGGCTTTTGGATTGGTGGAAGAAAAATTGCCACCTGCTGCTGTGAGAGCAAGAGTTGATGAGGCGCTAGGGGCTGTAAATTTGCGTGCCCTGCAACTACGCCCGATTTATGCCTTGAGTGGAGGACAAAAACAGCGAGTAGCGATCGCGGGTGCGATCGCCCGTCGCTGTGAAGTCTTATTATTGGATGAACCCACAGCTTTACTTGATCCAGATAGCCAGCTGGACTTAGTAGCTAGTGTCCGCCGCCTAGTCAAGAGTCGAGGTATTACAGCTTTGTGGGTAACTCATCGTCTAGACGAATTGAACTACTGTGACGGCGCTTTCTTGTTAGAAAAAGGCTCTTTAGTAGATCAAGGCGAACCTCAGCGCCTCAAACAACGTCTGATGCAGGTACACAATCAAGCCTCTTAGTAATTAAGTAACCCTACTTGGATGCAGGGGTGCAGGGGTGCAGGAGAGATGGGGGATAAAAACAACTGACCACTGACCACTGACAACTAACAACTAACCACTAACAACTGCCTAGTTGCACTCCAACATTCTTTTTTCTCGAATTAATTAATTAGTAATTACTAACAATTGCGGCGCGCCTCGAAAGGGCGCGTTTGCTGTTAATGCAATGTTTTTCAGCTACATTCTGCGATACTATCGCATTTTTTCGGTTTTGTAGCATATTGTTACAACCAATGCTTCATTTACTATAAAAATCATGAATGAATTTTGTTAACTCTAGAAAATGGTGATTAAAAACCATGCCCCGTCCCACAATTCCAGCCGTTTTATTAGTAGACGGCTACAACATAATTGGTGCTTGGCCTTGCCTGAAAAAAACCCGTGATAATGCTGGATTGGAGGCAGCGCGCGGGGAACTGGTTGAAGCAATGACAAGTTACAGTGCGTTTGTTGGTTACGAAACTCAAATAATTTTTGATGCCCAATATCACAATGCCTCTAGTAATAAAGAAATTATTACAGAGCTTTTATCAGTTCATTTTACTGAGTTTGGGCAAACAGCAGACACCTACATAGAAAAAGTCTGTGCATCTTTACGCCCCCAAGTAACACAGTCTAAGATTTCTCGCGTGATTGTTGCCACATCAGATAGAGCGCAACAGTTAATGGTACAGGGGTATGGGGCTGAATGGTTATCAGCACAACAACTTTGTGGCGAAGTGGAAGCCACAGTTTGTCGGATGCGCCAAAAGTATCAAACACGCAAACAATCCAAGAGTAGATTTCTCGCCAGCGCGATTGATGCCAAGGCGCGGCAGCGTCTAGCTGAATTGCGTATGGGGTTACAGTAAATCTCAGGCGTTGAAAGCCTGTAATCCTTGATGGGAGAAGGTTTGATCTGTAATGAACTGATGGCTAAGCGTATTGAAAAAATTTTTTGGCGAAAGTACTTGTCAAATCCATTTTTTAACATTAAGATAATAAATCGTGAGTGATCCTCAGTAGCTCAGCGGTAGAGCGATCGACTGTTAATCGATTGGTCACTGGTTCGAATCCAGTCTGGGGAGTTAAAAAAGTATGAAGGGTGAAGGATGAAGTATGAAGTAGACGATTTCAGGCTTCAGACTTCTCGATTTGAGGAACTATGGTCGCTTGATCCGACTATTACATTTCTCAATCATGGGTCATTTGGTGCTTGCCCTAAAGCAGTGCTAGCAGTACAACAGCAGTTGCGATCGCAATTAGAGCATGAACCCATACGCTTTTTTGGTAGGGAATGGGAACCACTGCTAGACGATGCCAGAAGCAAACTAGCAGCATTTGTTGGTGCTGATATCCAAGAATTAGTCTTTGTACCCAATGCCACGACTGGTGTCAATTCGGTGCTGCGTTCCCTGACTTTTGCACCAAATGACGAAATCCTCACTACTAATCATGAGTACAATGCTTGCCGCAATGCACTAGATTTTATCGCTAGTCGCACTGGTGCGCGGGTAGTGGTGGCAACAATTCCTTTCCCTATTGACTCGCCACAACAGGTAGTAAAAGCAGTTGTTGAGCAAGTCTCACCAAAAACACGATTAGCTTTAATAGATCATGTTACCAGTCAGACAGGGCTAATCTTCCCTCTTCAGCAGTTAGTCCAGGAATTGCAGCAACGTGGCGTAGATACACTTGTAGATGGTGCCCACGCACCAGGAATGATTGACCTCAATTTACAAGAAATTGGCGCAACTTATTACACAGGCAATTGCCATAAATGGCTGTGTGCGCCCAAAAGTGCAGCATTTTTGTATGTGCGTAGGGATAAACAATCAGAAATTCGTCCTTTGACAATTAGCCACGGTGCAAATTCGCCACGCACTGATAAAACCCGCTTTCAATTAGAATTTGACTGGATGGGTACAGACGATCCTACACCTTATATGTGCATACCGACAGCGATCGCTTTTCTGGGATCATTGTTACCTGGTGGCTGGACAGAATTAAGACAGCGAAATCATCAGCTAGTGTTAGAAGCTAGAAATTTACTTTGTGAGGCGCTGGAAGTGTCGCCACCTTGTCCAGAAGAAATGATTGGTTCAATGGCGGTTGTACCAATGCCGACAACGTTAGAAAATCGTGATTTTATGTCTTTACACGATGAATTATTTGATCAGTTTAACATTCAAGTGCAAGTCGTTCCCTGGACGGAATCACCTTGGTTATTAATGCGGATTTCTGCACAGATTTATAACACGCGCGAACAATATGAGTATTTAGCAAAGGCGTTGAGGGAATTACAAGAAAGTTGAGTTAGGTAAAGAATATTGCTGATTATTAGACTTTTAAAAGCATTTTAAAGATATTAGTTATAATAGGTATGTAGAGAAGAATTAAACCTTTAAGTAAGTAGGACAATTTCTCTTCAATAAAAATGCAAGCAAGAATCTAAAAAAGTCACGTTATTATAGCACTACATCTGGTTTATCAAAGATAAGTTGCTTTGAATTTATACCAGATGCTTGCCCTAAATAAAGGAGGGCTAAGATGAAAAGCTTTTTACACAATAAATTATTCAACTTGGCGATAGTTACAACATTAGTAACGACAGTTTTCTCAATAACAGCACCAGCCACAGCTATCGAAACTACGCCAATACCCAACAATTCAATTAACTCCATTTATCCAAGAGAGCCAAACTTTTTCACACGGGGAAGGGAGGAATTTGAGAGAGAAATTCAACTATTGCTTAATAGAAGCCCTTCTACTCCTGAAATACCGCTGAAAATAAGTCCTAAACAAGAACAAATTCAAGAACAGCTAGCGCCACTGGAAAATCGTCCTCAATCGCAGGAATTAGAAAATCAGAACCAGTTAGAAGTTGAGTTTTAACGACAATAAGTCACGCGAAACAATCTCTTTGAGTCTGTCTGCAACATATAGCGTTTCTTAAGCAACTGATATCATGTCCGGTTAATTAGTTATGATTCCCACAATCATGGCACCCCACCCCCAACCCCTCCCCGTGAACGGGGAGGGGAGACAAAGCATAGCTTTGGCGGGGTGGGGTTCTTCGAGTTTAATAAGTAATAAGCGCGGACATGATATGATACCAATTTTCAAAAAGAATGCAACAGATACCTTGTAGGGGTGTACAGCTGTACGCCCCTATTAATCCATGTGTCGCAAAAATTAAAATTAGTATAAAATTACTAATTTTTTCCCCTAAGATTCCTTTTTAAAAAGAAAAATCACATAGGTAATTACTATTCGATAAAGAGGTTGTGTAGGCAGTTTTTCGGTTTATTATCTAGGTAATACAACCGAAATTTATGTAGTTAATTTTTATTAAAAATGTCCTATGCTTCTTTGCCTACCAACCCTTTTTCAACTGGGGGGAAGATTGAAGACACCAGGCTATTTATTGGTCGTACAGACGAATTACATGCGATCGCAGCTGGAATGCAGAATGTTCAGCCGACAAATATCAATATAGTTGGTGACAAGCACATTGGTAAATCTTGGTTGCTGTATTACTTCTGTCTCACCTGGGAACAGCGAGTATCAGACCAAAACCGTTATATAGTTGTTTATCTTTCACTCAGAAATGCCAATTGTCAAACTGAGGCAGGATTTTATCAAGCTGTAGCCGACGCTTTGCAAAGTCGCCTTAGTACATGGCAATTCAATTTGAAAAATGCTTTGAGAACTAAACCGCTGAATCGGCAAGCATTCTCAAATGCTATCAAGCAATGGAAACAGCAGAAAGTCTTACCTGTTCTGTGCTTAGATGATTTTGACAGGCTTTTCAGACATCCCCAGGAATTTGATGACGGATTTTATGATAATTTGCGATCGCTCATGGAAGATAACGCCTTGATGTTGGTGCTAGCTTCCAGCAAAAGCTTGAATGTTTATGGTAGTGAGCATCGGTTTGTTTCTAGTTTCTTCAATATTGCTCACACTGTTGAACTTCAAGAATTAACGACTGATGAAGCTATTCAACTAACACGCTTGCCAATTAGCTCTGTCAATAATACACCAGCTTTGAGTGTAGATGAGCAAGAAAAAGCTCAACAGTGGGGTAAGCGTCATCCTCACAAGTTGCAATTGGCTGGTTACTATTTGTGGGAAGCACGTCAACAAGGTAAGTCAATTAAGTGGGCAAAAGAGAAGTTTGAACAACAAATTGCTGATTTCCAGCAGCAAGGAAAGGGACGTGGGTGGAAATCATTGCTTGGCTGGTTAGATCCATTACATCTAGGTCGTTTAGCTACAAAGATTGGCGGGAATTGGGATGATTTGCAAAACAGAATCATCGGTATGTTAATTTTAGTTGTGATTGGCTTAGGTTTGATACGTGTATTGCCTCTGCCTGATGTTAAGCAGTGGTTGGAAAGAATTTTTAATTTTGTGAAATAGCAATGAGCAACACACCCACAGCATCAGGCTTTTGGAGTTATGTGGTTGAATGTGTACGCCTGTTGTATTGGATATACTTCAAGCCTTTTACCTTTGAACGCTGGTTACGCGATATCCATCCAGAACTGAAGCCGATAAACAACCCCTTTGCAAAACGAGCTGAGTTTCGTACTAACCCCCGTCTGCGTCGTTATGTTGGACAAGTTTGGTGGCTAACAGCGGTTGTACCAATGTTTGTTGTATTACTAGTTGCACCAATTTACACTTTAGCTAGTGGTGAGTCATTTAATTGGTTCCTAAGTTGCCTTTTTTTGGTGGGTTGGTTAATCGGACGGGTTCTAGACCGTGGTGGCGATAAAAATAGACTAGTTATTATCCTTATTATCTTTGCTGTTGTCTTTCCTGTTACTGTGTTGTGCGGTCAATTTCTATCAGATGTGGCGTTAGCCGTGGCGGGAGGCGTGGCGGTAGGCGTGGGGTTCGACGTGGCGGTAGGCGTGGCGTTAGCCATGGCGGTAGGCGTGGCGGTAGGCGTGGCGGAAAGCGTAGCGCTAGGCGTGGCGGGAAGCGTAGCGCTAGGCGTGGCGGGAGGCGTGGCGCTAGGCGTGGCGGGAAGCGTAGCGCTAGGCGTGGCGGGAGGCGTGGCGTTTGGCGTGGCGTTTGGCGTGGCTGGCATGGCGTTTGGCGTGGCGTTTGGCGTGGCGTTTGGCGTGGCGTTTATTCTCGGTGTATTGCGAGTTTACTTTTGGTTGCCAGAATTGCTATGGATACTCATACTTTTCCTTTTTTCTCGCATTGGGGAACGGGTGAATTATTTAAGATACTTGCCTCCCCACTTTGATGAACTGATTATTTTGCCTCTCCCTTTCATGGATGTAATGATTGTAGAGGCTCATAGAAAAAACCCAACCGCTGCCTATCAAACTATTAATTACCTCATCAACTCTACCAACCAGCAAAAAGTTGCAGCGCGAGCAATTTCTGGTATTGCTAGGGATATTCTTAATAGTTGTCAGACTTTAAGAGATATTGAAGACATTGCCAATCAACTAACTTGGATTCCTTCACCACCACCAAAAGAACTTGGCACAGTCTTACCTCAACTTTTAGATATTAGCCAGAATGTCAAAGCATCAATGGAAGCAACTTCACCTTATCGTCAGCGTGAGTTATTAAACATTCCCATCAATGCATTGCAACAACTAAAAAACAGTCTAGCTTTTGGGAAAAATGCTTTGGTGGCTACGATGTTTGGCAGTATAGCAGAACGCTGGCTGACAATTCTAGAGACAGCACGGCGTACTTTAGAGGAAACAGCAAAACAATCAAAAGAAATTCGCCAAGTTTATATTGCTGGTAATTCACTAGATCCGCAAGATGCCAAGAATCTCTTCAAAGGACGAATTGACATATTTCAGCAAATCGAAAATTTAGCACTTGCTAAACAACCGCCTGTATTGTTACTTTATGGTGGGCGAAGAACTGGGAAATCCTCAGCGTTGAAATATCTACCGCACAGGACAGGCTCAGATATTATACCTTTGTTTGTGGATATACAAGGAGTAGCAGCAACAGCTACAACTTTAAAAGGTTTTGCAGAAAAGTTCGCCCAACAACTTCAGGAAGTTGCACGGCAATTACCACGAAAAATTTACTTACCCGACCCAAATACAGATAAACTTGCTGAAGATCCATTTCCGGCACTGCAAACTTGGTTCGCAGAAATAGAAAAGACCATTTCTAATAAGCGATTTCTTTTATGTTTGGATGAATTTGAAAGGCTGAGTGAATTAGTGCAGGTCACAAATAGCCGTGCGCCACTCAACTTTATTCGTCATCTGCTGCAACATCAAAAGCAATGGATTTTGCTGTTCAGCGGTTCACATCTGTTATCTGAACTTGATGCTTATTGGAGTGACTATTTAATTAATACCTATGCTGTGCAGATGAGTTACTTGCAAGAGTCTGAAGCCCGTGAATTAATTTTACAACCCGTCGAAGAATTTCCGAATATTTATGAACCAACTGCGGTAGATATGATTATTCAACTTACTCGCTGTCAACCTTATCTCGTGCAATTAATGTGTTACGAGTTGGTGGAATTGTTGAACCGAGATATTAGAAAAAATAGGCGAGAGGCGGATACTGCAAAAGTGACTGTACAGGATGTTGAAAAGGTTATTCCTACTGTACTGGAGCGGGGCGATCAATATTTTCGGGAACTATGGACAAGTTTAGCAGATAGCGATCGCAATTTACTGCGCTGTCTCATCCAAAGCGAAACACCCACACAGCAACACAAAAGCGTTATCAGAAAACTGGTGCGGAAGGAAATTTTAACTCCAGAAGATAACGCCTTTCAAGTGCCTTTAGTGAAAAAATCTATAGAACAATTTTTAGAAGATGAATAAAATATCAAGTCCGGTTAATTAATTATAATTTCCATCATCATTGCACCCCACCCCTAACCCCTAAGAGTGAACGGGGAGGGGAAATAGAAAATAATCAATTAAGCATAATATCATTTCAGTAAATACCTGATTAGGTAGAGATATTTTACCGAAACGTTTCTATCCGCCGGAACATCTTTACAACTGATTTATATGTTACAAAAATATTTGTAACCATAGCAGTCCTAAATCATTTGTGAAAATTATATATCTCTTATTTCTTTCTTATCTTGGCGTTCTTCTCTAACGAGACGCTGCGCGAAGGCGTCCTTGGCGGTTCGTTTCCTTATCTATATTTTTCACGACACATTTAGGATTGCTATAGTATAAAAGCAGTTTTAAAAACTTTAATTTAATACTAAGCTATTTAAGCTATGACTACTAATAGCAATAATGCAAAAAATCAGTGAAAAAGGGGATATTCGCTCCATCTCTTCAAGGTGCGAGTGGGATGAAAAATCATTTAGCGATCGCCACTTCACTAAAAAAATATGTATTTGATTATACCCTTTATCATAAACTGATAACAGGAACTATTTCATGCTTATTTTTTCATGTAGTCACTAAAAACTTGAAATCAAAACTCGCTACATAGATTGTTAATAAAAAAAGATACTTATGATTTTAGATGGCTACAATCAGCCTACACAAAACAGCCTGCGCGTCAAGGGAATCATACTGTTTGTCCTGCTCAATATAATCTGGGCCAGCACCTTGCCATTAATCGAGCAAACAGTCGGTAGTCTTTCAACAAGTGTACTGATTGCTACCCGTTTTGCTGTGGCAGCATTAGTTTTTAGCTTCAACTTACGTAGCCTGAACACACGATTACTACGTGATGGTTTTATCCTGGGAATTCTATTGTTTGTCTGTTTAGCCACTGAAAGAATTGCCCTTGAGACTGTCCATGCAAACCGGGCATCATTTATTATCAGTTTGAGTGCAATCTTAGTACCTTTACTGGGATTACTTTTGGGTCGGCGCTTACCATTGAGAATTTTTCTTGCCGCCGGACTGGCGATCATTGGTATTGGGGTGATGTCCTGGGACAGTGGAGTAGTAGGGATCGGAGATATATTGATCTTTGGCGATGCTGTTCTCCATGCAGTCTATGCAATAGTATTAGAGCGGGTAACAAAAAACCATTCATCTTTATCGCTCACTAGCGTGCAATTATTGGTGATTGCAGTACTGGGCATAGCTTGGAGTAGCTCAGAATTAATCTCACAACTTGAAATAATAGGTAAGAACTGGGGCGTAATTTTATATCTTGGATTAGTAGCAACAGCCATTCTCATATGGCTCCAGACATTAGCTCAGCAATGGATTCGAGCTGACGAAGCGGCCTTACTCTACACACTAGAGCCAATATTTACAGCAATTTTCTCATTTTTGTTACTTGGTGAGCAGCTTGGTATCAGCGGTTTTATAGGAGCAATTTTTGTTCTGTCTGCAATGGTTATCAGCCAAAGCAGTCAAGATGAGTTCGAGCCGGATAGTGAGGCTAATGTCAACGAAGCGCCAATTCCTGCACTGCTTGCTTCAGAATTGACAGCACTTTCGAGCGTATCAAATCAGCAAGCGCAGAGCAGTGGAAGTCTTAGTCAAATCAAGTATGAAAAATCACAGTTAGCAACGGTAGAAATGCTAGTAAAAAGCCATTCCAAGACTGCCAATTGAGTTCTGGTGTTGGTGGTGGTGGTGCTAATAAAGCTTCTATTCTTTGTTCTAAGCGATCGCCTACACCATCAACACCCAATGCGGCACAGCAAATTGCTGATTCTGACAATACTGAACTATTACTTACCACTAACAACAGTGATTCTGCAAGTAGTAATGGGTCTACTTGTGATGCGGCGTAACTATCGGCGCGCAGTTCCCGCAAACCTAACAGTTCTTGCCACAAAGCTTCTGTGTTTGGCAACCAAGCCGTGCAGGAACGCACCCAACCCAGCCAGAAAAACCAAAATGTATCTCGATAATAGTAGTGTCCTTGTTCATGTGCCAAAACGCTTTCCACATGATTTTGTGAGAGGTTTTGCAATAATCCTTGACTCACGACTAGCTGTGGTTGCCAAAAACCAATTTGACCCGCAAACAACGCCTTGGTGTTGAGTAACCGGACTTGTGTACCCTCAAGATTAACCAAAGGACACTCACAGGCAGATTTCACAGACTGCCAACCTTGGAAAGCAAGTTTAACGCATGAAATGGCAAAAAAAGCAAGATAAAATAATGCAATTACATAGCTAAACCAGCCAGTATACACACCACCCATTTTTCCTTGCGGCCCCATGAAGAGTAGAGCGATCGCAGTCATGAAAATGAGTAATGGGGGGAAGAGAAATAAAAACAGCGATCGCCGCCACCGCAAACTCCAACTACCTTGGGGCCAACTACCTTGGGGATTGCTCCAAGAGCATCTCAAGACCCAAGAGACTGCCAAAGCAGTCAAAATCATGATTAGATGCATTATCTTTCCTCCCTGGCTTGGCGTGCAGCTTGAATACGTTTAGCGATCGCTTCTATTTGCTGGCTGCTGGCTTCATCTAGACTATCAGCAAAAGCAGCAACCACATCGGGGTTACCTACCGCTAAAAATCGCTGTAAATGCTCGTGCGCTTTAATTACCTGCGCCTGTTGCTGTGTCAGCAATGGTCGCCAATAGAATGCCCGTCCTTGTTTATCGCACGCCAGCCAACCTTTCTCAGTGAGGCGACGTAAAACTGTAGTGACAGAAGTATAAGCTAATTCCCGGTTGGGGTCAGACAGAATGCGATCGTGTACATCTTTGACTGTAACTGAACCTAGTTCCCAGATAATATTTAAAATTTCTGCTTCCAAAGGGCCTACAGACAGCTGTTTGGGACGATAGTCGGGTAATGGTGCCATAAAGTCAAAAGTTAGGAGTGAGGAGTTAGGAGTTTGGAATCAGTTTCAATGAGGGAATGTCACCACTAGGCATGTAAATCTGGCTTTACTTACACCCACTTTTTATACCATTTCATAAAATACCTCATACAAATACCTTGTAGGGGCGTACATTTGTACGCCCCTACAGTCGATTTATGTGTTGCAGATATTTTTGCAAATGGTATTGGTACAGTGCATTTCACTGATCTGAGCATCATTCGAGAAAGTTTATTCTTCTCCAGATTACCAAACAACCGGAATGCGAAACAGAAAAGGAATATGAAGAGGGCAAAAAGCAAAATAATAGACTGATATTTCCCCTTCCCCTTCCCCTTCCCTCCCCTTCCCCTCTTTTTTGGCATAAACTCTAGGCTGAAGATAAAAAATACTGTTGTTTAAGCTGTGCTTATAGTTAATAACAGCAATTAAAATGTAATCTCAGCAATTGTATAAACAGCAGGTGTATCCAGCGCGTGAAGCTATTTGTATACCACACACCGGAATTGACTCCAAATGGTAAAGCTCCAGACTGCGCGATCGCAGTCGATGTCTTGCGAGCCACCAGCACAATCGCAACTGTCTTGGCAGCTGGAGGTGAAGCTGTGCAAGTCTTCAGTGATTTAGACCAACTTAAGGAAGTCAGCGAAAAATGGCCTTCAGAAAAACGACTGCGAGCAGGAGAACGTGGCGGTGCGAAAGTAGCTGGTTTTGAACTAGGTAACTCGCCCCTCGACTGTACACCAGAACTAGTACGGGGGCGTCGCCTGTTCATCAGTACTACTAATGGCACTCGTGCCTTACAAAGGATACAACACTCGCCAACTGTGCTAGCAGCAGCTTTGATTAACCGAGCTGCGGTGGTGCAACATCTTCTCCAAAAGCAACCAGAGACAGTATGGATTGTTGGTTCAGGTTGGGAAGGTAGTTTTTCTCTTGAGGATACAGTCTGTGCAGGTGCGATCGCTCATAGTCTTGTAGAACAAACCCAGTTCTCACCAGAGGAGTTAGCTGGTAATGATGAAGTCATTGGTGCGATCGCTCTTTACTCACAGTGGCAAAATAATTTATTGGGATTATTTCACCAAGCTAGTCATGGTCAGCGATTGTTACGCCTGCAATGTCATGAAGACCTAAAATACTGTTCCCAAATTGATATTTTAGATGTCTTGCCCATACAGAAAGAACCGGGGGTTTTGAAAAGTCAATAACTAGAAATTTATTTTTTCTTTATAAATTTTTCCCCTTCTAGTTCAAACCTAGTAAGGGGTAAATTTTTCACAATTTTATGTTTGTGTTTTGGCAAACAATTATTTTATGATTTAAAACATATTTGAATATAAAACTTAATCAATAAAATGAAGCTACCAAACCTAGATTCTGAAACCATTGATCGCATCATTGAGATGGCCTGGGAAGATAGAACACCAATGGAAGCTATTGAGGCTCAGTTTGGGTTACTGGAGAAACAAGTAATAGCCTTAATGCGACAGCAAATGAAAGAATCCAGTTTTCGGATGTGGCGAGAGCGAGTCACCAAACGCAAGACAAAGCATTTAAAAAAGCGAGAGTTTATTGCAGGTAGATTTAAATCAAAAAATCAAAAATCATGAACATTAATGTGTAATCACATCTTCTAATAATCAATCCAAATTTAATTTTGTAGGCTAACGCACCCTACTCAGGCTTACAGGGTTTTCACTCAGCACTCAGCAGTAGAGACGATTCGGCGAATCGTCTCTACTCAGCACTCAGCACTTTGCTATACTAGCCAGCATTCGCTAAGAGTAACTCTCTTTTTTCTGACTTCCTGACTCTGACTTGATTGTCATCATCAACATCAACAATGGCTGTGTCTCCCTCGCTGATATCGCCAGACAGCATTGCTTCTGCTAGAGAATCTTCTAACAGGCGCATAATTGCCCGACGTAACGGTCTTGCACCGTAACTGGGGTTATAGCCTTCTTGTACCACAAGCTCTTTGAAGCGTTCAGTAACTTCTAGAGTAATTCCCTTTTCGGTCAAGCGGCTAGAAACATCCCGCAGCATAATGTCAGCAATTTGCTTAACTTCGTCGCGCGAAAGTTGAGTGAAGACGATAATCTCATCAACTCGGTTAAGGAACTCAGGACGGAAGTAATTTTTGAGTTCTTCATTAACCAAAGTGCGGATGCGGTTGTAACTAGCTTCAGCTTGATTATTAAACTCAAAGCCTAAACCACCGCCACCTTTTTCAATGACTTTGGAACCGATGTTAGAAGTCAAAATAATCAAGGTGTTCTTGAAGTCTACTTTGCGACCTTTGGCATCGGTGAGGTGTCCGTCATCCAAGATTTGCAGCAGCATGTTGAAGACATCAGGGTGTGCTTTCTCGATTTCGTCGAACAGCAATACTGTGTATGGTCTGCGTCGCACGGCTTCGGTAAGCTGTCCGCCTTCGTCGTATCCCACGTAACCAGGAGGCGAACCAATTAGCTTGGAGACGGTGTGGCTTTCCATGTATTCGGACATGTCTAAGCGAATCATCGCTTCTTCGGAACCGAAGAAATAAGCCGCTAATGCTTTCGCCAATTCTGTCTTACCTACTCCAGTAGGGCCAGAGAAGATAAAGCTAGCGATGGGACGATTGGGACTCTTTAACCCAACTCGCGCCCGCCGAATGGCACGAGATACAGCAGTGACTGCTTGCTCTTGACCAATTAACCGCTGGTGCAGGGTGTCTTCTAGATGCAACAGCAACTCTGACTCAGATTCTGTGAGCTTGTTGACGGGTACACCAGTCCAAGAAGCAACGATTTGAGCAATATCTTCTTCGTCAACGACGGGGGCTTTGATAGTTTGCTCAGTTTGTAATGCTGCTTGGATTTCCGCTTCCAATGCTATTTCTTGGTCACGCAATTTGCCAGCTTTGTCAAAATCTTGGACTCTGACTGCTTCTTGTTTAGCTTTGGTCACGTCAGTTAGCTGGCGCTTGAGTTCTTTGTTAGCAGAACCGTAAGAATTCCGCAACCGTACACGAGAACCGGCTTCATCAATCAAGTCAATTGCTTTATCTGGCAAGAAGCGATCGCTAATATAACGATCTGACAACTGAGCTGCTGCCACAACAGCCGCATCGGAAATTTCCACTTTATGGTGCTGCTCGTAAGCGCTGCGTAAGCCATAAAGGATATCGATGGTTTCCTCTACTGAGGGTTCGCCTACCAAAATCGATTGGAAACGACGCTCTAAGGCTGCATCACGCTCGATATGTTGACGATATTCGTCAAGTGTGGTAGCGCCAATGCACTGGAGTTCACCCCGTGCTAAAGCAGGTTTGAGAATATTGGCTGCATCTAAGCCACCTTCTGTACCACCAGCACCAACTAAGGTATGAACTTCATCAATTACTAAGATGATGTTGCCTTCAGAGCGGACTTCATCAACGATTTTCTTGATACGTTCTTCAAAGTCACCACGGAAGCGAGTTCCAGACACCAGCAAGCCCATATCTAGACTAATGACTTGCTTATCCAACAAAATGTCAGGAACATCTTGATTGACAATGCGTTGAGCTAGACCTTCGGCGATCGCAGTTTTACCAACCCCTGGTTCTCCAATCAACACAGGATTATTTTTGGTGCGGCGACCGAGAATTTGCACAGCACGCTCGATTTCTTTTTGACGACCAACTACAGGGTCAAGCTTGCCTTCTTGTGCTAGCTTGGTTAAATTTCTGCCAAACTCTTCTACTGTTAAGGCTTGGGTGCGTCTATTACTACCACCACCACCTGCGCCCACAGATACACCTTCACCGATACGACGAACTACGGCGGTGCGAACACTCTTGAGGTCAACCCCTAAATTTTGTAGCACTTTGGCGGCGACACCTTCACCAGCCTCGGTCAAGCCCAAGAGTAAGTGTTCAGTGTTGATGTAGTTTTGTCCAAGACTATGAGCTTCTTTAAACGCTTGCTCGAAGAGGCTTTTCACCTTGGGGGTAAAGGGAATTTCTGGTGGTACAAAGCCAGAACCCCTACCAATAATTTTTTCTACTTCCCGACGTGCTTCTTTGAGAGTAACGCCCAATTCAGTCAGCACTTTGGCAGCAACCCCTGTTCCTTCTCCAATTAGACCCAGGAGAATTTGTTCTGTGCCTACGAAATTATGTCCCAGGCGACGTGCTTCCTCCTGAGCGAGCATAATTACTTTAATTGCTTCGGAAGTGAAGTGTTCAAACATAACGGGTTCATGCTCCCTTGCTGCTTGGACTTTGGGTGAGCTAAAAATTCACCCGCATTTAAACTTTTTTGTATTTTCTTAGAGATAATGTATCTTTATTTAAAGTTGAACCGCAGTGTTGAGAGCCGTAAGAGCTAGGTGTGGTTGCCGTCATCATGAATTTTGACAAAACCTGGAAATTCTCAACTCTAGACTCTAGATCAACACTTATCTAACTAAAGGTATAGATTATGGCAGAAGAACACGGAACGAAGGATCAACAACACCCACTTTACAACCGCGATCGCCCCCTTATTGATATTTTACTATCTCAAGAGATAACGGACTATCATCTAGCTGAATTAGCCAGGCTGCGAATTCGTTATCAAGGTTTTCCAGGCGCTAGAGATATCCAGAAAGACCTAGACAAAGTTTTGCAGCAGTGGGGTTTGACAGAAGCCGAATTATTTGAAAAAACTCGCCAACTGCATGATACTGGGGGAATTTACAAAAGTCGCGGCAAAAAAGAAGAGCAAGATTGGAATTAGTCATTAGTCAGTTGTCAGTTGTCAGTTGTCAGTTGTTTTTATCCCCCATCTCCCTCTGCACCCCTGCACCCCTGCACCCCTGCACCCCTGCTAGCCTATTCGCTTCTCTAAATACTGTCCAATCATCTGTTCTTCGCCAGCGCGGGAAATGATTGTTTGTCGAGTGCGGTATTGAGTGCCAATGAGTTTCACTTCTTCCTCAAACACGTTACCGCTGTACTCGGTTCGCAGGCACATGGTTTTTGGGTCACGCATGGAGAATTTAGCAATGATGGGTTTGGTGGTGGAAAAACCGCGATCGCGATACAAAGCTGTTCCCAAAACTCCAAATACTGTTGAACCTGTGGTCTGCTTGGGACTCGGCCCCACATAGTTGCTTTCCCAACTTGTAAAAACTCCACAAGTCAATATGGTTTCATCTGGCATTTCGTGTAAACGGGCTAACTGAATCAGTTCCTCGCTTCCCTGTTCTAGAAGCCTTACAGTGATTATACTTACCACTTCTTGGGCTTCACCATCTTTGAGGGTGTAGTAGCGGCGCTGCGATCGCCAGTTCCCTTGCGATCGCTGAAAAAACTCTTGCACTAGGGATTCTGGGTTTAGCTCAACAATTTGAGGCTGAAACGTCATAAGCTATAAAACCTCTTTCAAATAGGATTTACAATAAGCTACTTATGTCAAGTCATTGACAACTATTTTTACATTTTGTCACATAACTTGAGATTCATGCATCTTTCGGATGTATGGACTGTGACAATCTTGTCCAATCAACACGAATGTGCTTGAGTTTTAGTTCAGCAAATCTATTAAGTTCAAAGAAATTCCATAATTCCCGCTCTTTACCCAGTCCCCAGTCCCCAATCCCCAGTCCCTTTTACATATACACTTCTGCTTCTTGCAGTGACTTACCAGCTTGATCTTTAGCAGATAGAATTGGTTTTTCTTGAATTGGCCAGGCTATAGCTAAGTCTGGATCATTCCATTGGATGCAACGTTCATCCTGTAATAAATAGTAGTCAGTGGTCTTGTATAACACTTCAGCTACTTCTGATAACACAACAAAACCGTGCGCGAAACCTACTGGTATCCATAATTGCTGTTTGCAAGCAGCATTCAAGTACCTACCAACCCATTGTCTAAAAGTGTTAGAACTTTTCCTTAAATCTACAGCTACATCAAATATTTCTCCTACTACAACTCTCACGAGTTTTCCTTGTGGCTGATGAATTTGGTAATGCAAACCACGCAAGACATTTTTAACAGAACGGCTGTGATTATCTTGTACGAAATGAGATGATATTCCTACCTTCTCCAAAAAAACTCTTTCGTTATAACTTTCATAAAAAAAGCCTCGTTCATCGCCAAAAACTTGCGGTTCAATCAGCAGCACATCAGGAATTTCCGTCTGTACAACCTTCATAACCTGATCCTTTTTGTCTGTTAACAAGTCTTACGCTAGTAGCCTGCCAAAAAGATTTTGACAGGCACAGGGATTGGGTAAGGGGAAAAGGGGCGCATGTTTTTAATTTCTTTCCCTTTCCCCAGTCTTCACCTGTCAAAATTTGCGTGGTGAACTACTAGAATACTGTTTTCTGTAGTCACATTACTTACTTCACCGAAAGTCGCGTAAGGGTCTTCTTCTATAATTTGTTTCAGATAAAGTCCATAACTACTTTTAGCCATAGATTCAGATAACTGACTCAGCTGGGCTAAATCGATATATCCTTGACGATATGCAATCTCTTCCACACAACCTATTTTTAGTCCTTGTCGTTGTTCTAATGTTTGGATAAAATTGGCTGCTTGATGCAACGATTCGTGTGTACCCGTATCTAGCCAAGCATATCCTCTACCCAAAACTTCTACTCGCAGTTTTCCTCGACGCAGATAAGCTAAATTAACATCAGTAATTTCTAACTCATTGCGAGCAGAAGGTTTAAGACTAGCAGCAATTTCTTTCACTTCAGAATCGTAAAAGTAAATACCAGGTACAGCATATTTAGATTTAGGAATTAATGGTTTTTCTTCTATATTAATTGCTTGTCCTTGGGCATCAAATTCAATTACACCGTAGTGTTGAGGTTCTTTAACTTTGTAACCAAAAACTAACCCTCCTTGATGGAGATTAGCAGCACGAACAAGTACTTCGGTAAAACCGTGACCATAAAAAATGTTATCTCCTAAAATCAAGCATACAGAATCATTCCCAATAAAATCTTTGCCCAGTATGAAAGCTTGAGCTAAACCTTCTGGTCTCGGCTGTGCAACATAACTAAAGCTCAGACCCCATTGACTACCATCCTTTAAAAGTCGCCGAAAAAGAGGTAAATCTTCAGGTGTAGAAATAACCAAAATTTCCCGAATCCCAGCTAGCATTAATACAGACAAAGGATAGTAAATCATTGGTTTATCATAAACACACATTAATTGTTTACTGATAACATGAGTTATGGGGTAAAGACGTGTACCAGAACCACCAGCTAAGATGATACCTTTCATTTTATAAATCCTCGAAAATCAGCAATTAATAATTTTGATAGTTTTGTTTAATCCAATTTTGGTATTCACCTGTGCGTACAGAATTTATCCAAGTTGGATTATTTAGATACCATTGAACTGTTTTCACTAAACCACTATCAAAATTTTCCTTGGGTAGCCAGCCTAAATTTTGGATAATTTTATCGCAATTAATTGCATACCTTTTATCATGACCAGGACGGTCTTGAACAAATGTAATTAGAGAAGAATGTTGAAAATTTAATTTAGGTGTCAGATGATCAAGAATTTCACAGATTTTTTGGACAACTGTCAAATTAGTTTGTTCATTTTGTCCGCCAATATTATAAGTTTCTCCAATAGCTCCTTTTCTAAGGACAAGATAAAGAGCATCACAGTGATCATCTACATATAGCCAATCTCGGATATTCTGACCATCACCATATATAGGTAGATGCTTACCATCTAAAGCATTAATAATGGTCAAAGGAATTAGTTTTTCAGGAAATTGCAAAGGCCCGTAGTTATTTGAACAATTAGTTGTTAAAGTTGGCAAATTATAAGTATGATAGTAAGCCCGTACCAGATGATCTGCTCCTGCTTTAGAAGCTGCATAAGGGCTATTGGGTGCATAGGGTGTATCTTCTCGAAAAGGTGGGTCTTGTGGATTAAGTGAACCGTATACTTCATCCGTAGACACATGCAAAAAGCGAAACTGTTTTTGTCTTGTTGCTGTTAATTTTTGCCAATAAATTTTACTAGCTTCTAGTAGTTTAAAGGTTCCTACTACGTTAGCCTGTATAAAGTCTTGGGGACTAAAAATTGAACGATCAACATGGCTCTCAGCAGCAAAGTTTATCACTGCACTTGGTTGATACTGCTCTAACAGATAGCAGACTAATTCTAAGTTATTAATATCTCCCTGAACAAAATTATAGTTTGGATCATCTTGCAAAATTGCTAGATTTTGTAGGTTACTTGCATAAGTCAGCTTATCTAAGTTAACTATCTTAGCCCATCGTGCTTTTCTCGCTTTCAGGATAAAGTTGGCACCAATAAACCCTGCTCCACCTGTTACTAATAGAGTCTGTCTATCATCTTGTGGAAAATTTTGCATATAGTAGTCGTATGTTAGAGACTATTCGTAAACGATTATGAAGGTCTAAATTTAAGTGTTCGCAAGTGTTATAACATCATTGAACCATACTTACAATGATGCGTAATGATTATCATTATGAAGTAAAGAAGTGACAGTTAGCTAGCTGCCGCTTCTTTACCTCTTTTGTAGTAAATTCAATAACTATGGTTCAAGTTTTGGGTGACAGTCTCTTTTGAATTTTCTCTCCTGCTTCCCTATTTAGAGATGATTTATAAAGTAAACCTTAAATAAGGGTGAAGTTTTACTGTAAAAAGTTACATATAGTTAATCAAACCTCGACAATAACAAACAATCAATTATGATTATGTAATCAACTTGATGTTTGGCAGGGCGAAGCGGGGGCAAAATCCCTGGAGTCCCGCCAAAATTGCCAGAACCTTGACAAATCAATAATTACAGCGTTTCAACAGTTAGGGTAACTGCAACTATTTTGCAATAAGAGCGGCTGAAAATAACCAAAATTTCTCCCCCGCCAAAAACCCTAACAGAAAGCTTGCTCAGTAATAGTTTCAGACTAAAGAGTTTCAACTTACTACTACCCCGCAAGGGGATTGAAACTATACCGTCATTGGTCGGATAAAACGCAACGTAGTTTGTTTCAACTTACTACTACCCCGCAAGGGGATTGAAACAGAAAAATTGTTTGATATCGATGTAGCAAATAATGAGTTTCAACTTACTACTACCCCGCAAGGGGATTGAAACAATCTTGACGGTTCAATATCTAGTTGGGGCAACGGTTCTGTTTCAACTTACTACTACCCCGCAAGGGGATTGAAACCATTGATTTTCTATATTTAAGTTCACCTTCGTACAACGTTTCAACTTACTACTACCCCGCAAGGGGATTGAAACTTGTCGCTACCTGCAACCCACCAAGTACCGAGCAAGTTTCAACTTACTACTACCCCGCAAGGGGATTGAAACACCAGCGAGGCATAGGTACAGATAATAAGGAAATCAAGTTTCAACTTACTACTACCCCGCAAGGGGATTGAAACATGTAGGGATTAAATGTTTGCGGGATTGCAACTATGTTTCAACTTACTACTACCCCGCAAGGGGATTGAAACTATTCTGTAACCCACCTTCAGTTTCATTATACCCAAAGTTTCAACTTACTACTACCCCGCAAGGGGATTGAAACCAAAAGAGGGAGTGTGTAAACATATTTGGGCAACGTTTCAACTTACTACTACCCCGCAAGGGGATTGAAACCTTTTCCTAGTTTATTTTTAGACATAGAATAATTTAAAGTTTCAACTTACTACTACCCCGCAAGGGGATTGAAACCGCCAGCCGTTGCTAGCTTAACCAACTTTTGCTGAGTTTCAACTTACTACTACCCCGCAAGGGGATTGAAACTCTACCTGCAACTTTTACAGAACCATCATTTGACGGTTTCAACTTACTACTACCCCGCAAGGGGATTGAAACATTGAACAATTAGAGGCAGCACAAATTAAACCCGAAGAGTTTCAACTTACTACTACCCCGCAAGGGGATTGAAACTCGTCAATTACCGTGTCTTCCAATACTAAACAGTGCTGGTTTCAACTTACTACTACCCCGCAAGGGGATTGAAACCTTGCGAAGCTTCTTCTTTAGGTTGCTCAACTACAGGTTTCAACTTACTACTACCCCGCAAGGGGATTGAAACACCGAAATAAACGCAATGATGCTAAATCCTCTCAAGGTTTCAACTTACTACTACCCCGCAAGGGGATTGAAACAGGCGGCATTCAAGGTAGTTGAAGAGAATTTAAACGTTTCAACTTACTACTACCCCGCAAGGGGATTGAAACCATCAAATTCATACCATTCATTAAATGTAATTGAAGGTGTTTCAACTTACTACTACCCCGCAAGGGGATTGAAACTATCAAAATATTTATCTATCTTGTGCCTGGGTGATACGTTTCAACTTACTACTACCCCGCAAGGGGATTGAAACTGAATCTGTAGGCGGCAAGCTTTGGGAATATCGTGGTTTCAACTTACTACTACCCCGCAAGGGGATTGAAACATTCTTTTTCAAGAGTAGCAATGTCAGCGCTGACACGCTTACCAGTTTCAACTTACTACTACCCCGCAAGGGGATTGAAACTTGTGTTATTGGTTTTTCCATGTCTCTAACCAAATACGTTTCAACTTACTACTACCCCGCAAGGGGATTGAAACCTGGCAATAATTCAACACCAGCACGTATGCCAAACAAGTTTCAACTTACTACTACCCCGCAAGGGGATTGAAACTCGCAAACAGATTTCAATTGTTTAGCTCACGTATATTGCAAGTTTCAACTTACTACTACCCCGCAAGGGGATTGAAACGTGTAACCGACGCTTAATTTGACACTGCTCAGAGTTTCAACTTACTACTACCCCGCAAGGGGATTGAAACCATCATTGACTACACAGTAACCAAAAGGCGGTTGTGTTTCAACTTACTACTACCCCGCAAGGGGATTGAAACTAAGACTAGTTGTGCCATTTGGTAATCCCAGTCTTGTTTCAACTTACTACTACCCCGCAAGGGGATTGAAACTGTTTAATCATAAATCCATCTATTTATTTGATTTGCAAGTTTCAACTTACTACTACCCCGCAAGGGGATTGAAACACGGATTATTAGAATATCAAGATAGAGTATTGGTACGTTTCAACTTACTACTACCCCGCAAGGGGATTGAAACCCAATGTGCAGTGAAATCGAGACACAAAAGGGTCGGAGTTTCAACTTACTACTACCCCGCAAGGGGATTGAAACCTTAAGGCTGTAGGCAAGGCAATCGAGAATCAATTGCAGTTTCAACTTACTACTACCCCGCAAGGGGATTGAAACGGCCACAATCAAGTGGTTGCAACCAATAGTTTTATGTTTCAACTTACTACTACCCCGCAAGGGGATTGAAACGTCATTGACCACCACAAATCAGCCCAAGCAATGCTACAAGTTTCAACTTACTACTACCCCGCAAGGGGATTGAAACTCAAAACTACAGAGGTTGAATCGTTTGTTTTTGGTTTCAACTTACTACTACCCCGCAAGGGGATTGAAACCGGCTGCTGTTTTCCTGGTCAATGCCTTGTACCGGGTTTCAACTTACTACTACCCCGCAAGGGGATTGAAACGGTTTACTAGTTTTACTATGAAACTTTCGACAATCGAGGTTTCAACTTACTACTACCCCGCAAGGGGATTGAAACATTTCTTCTACTTCACGCCAACTGAAGATGAAAGCGAGTTTCAACTTACTACTACCCCGCAAGGGGATTGAAACTAACCAGGATAGTAATAATCTACGACTTGATTATCTAGTTTCAACTTACTACTACCCCGCAAGGGGATTGAAACCTTTTCGCTGGATGCTATGCGGTTCAGTTTGTCGAGTTTCAACTTACTACTACCCCGCAAGGGGATTGAAACACTTAGACCGTCTTCTGGCAAAATTACAAGAACAAGCAGTTTCAACTTACTACTACCCCGCAAGGGGATTGAAACAAAAGCATTGCCCTTTTTCCCGTTCCGTCCTTTACCGTTTCAACTTACTACTCTCCTCGCTGCGGACAGGCTTTTTGGATAGCTTTTACCGCCCAAACACTGACAATAAAACCAAGCCTTAGGTGGAATTTCAAGACTTGTGTGTACACCGTAGCTTTAGTAAGGCGGGATGAAAGTTTTGTAGGGTGCGTTATGGACTCTTGTCCTAACGCACCGCAAATCTCTGGCGGTGCGTTACGCTGGCGCGATAACGCACCCTACTAGCACGACCGGGCTAAAATAGTGCAATAGGATAGAGGTGTTTGAGTTTAATACGGGCATCCTCTGTTGTGAAGCGCCATTGAACTTGGCTATTCGTGCGATTACGCTGGTTCTGCCAGGCAGATAACTCCTTTTCTAACTCGGTGGCAGAGGAAATACGACGGTCAAGACATTGTTGAGAAAGGACACTTAACTCAATCTCGGCAACATTCAACCAACTACCGTTACGAGGGGTATAGTGAATTTCTAAGCGGCGAGCTAATCGATGAGCAACAGTTGCAGGAAAAGCTTCATACAGTGAGGCAATGTGATGAGTATTGAGATTGTCACAAACTAACTTGACTTTGCGCGCGTGGGGATAGTCTACATCTAGAAGTTGGCGAACTTCCAGTGCCCAATCGACGCGAGTACGATGCTCACGACTACTCACGCGCCGCCATCCTCTCAAGGGGTCAAAAAATATAAATAACGCACGCACACCATGCCGTTCATAATGGTAATCTTCTTTGCGATCGCTTGCGGGT
>NZ_JAECZC010000068.1 GCF_016056305.1 Amazonocrinis nigriterrae CENA67
GATGAGGGGGATGAGGGGGATAAGGGGGATGTGGAGGTGAAGAGCAAAATTTTACCTCAATGCCCCATGCCCAATGCCCCATGCCCAATTCCCAATTCCCCATTCCCAATTCAGCAACGTGATCTAAGATTGTTGGGTATTCTATAAATTTACGATCGCCTGAAACTGATTAAACTGATGATTGAAGTTGAGCATCTAAGTAAAACATACGGTTCTACCCCAGCGATTACTGATATCAGTTTTAACGTGGAAGCAGGGGAGATTTTAGGGTTTTTAGGCCCTAATGGTGCTGGTAAAACTACAACTATGCGAATTTTGGCTGGCTATTTACCAGCAATAAATGGCACAGCGAGGATTGCTGGCTTTGATGTCCATGAAAATTCGCTGGCTGTGCGGCAACGCATTGGCTATTTACCAGAAACACCGCCGTTATATCCTGAGATGACGGTGGAGGCTTTTTTACATTTTGTGGCACAGATTAAAGGTGTACCAGCAGGCGATCGCAACCATAAAGTAACGGCAGCTATCGAACGCTGTAATTTACAAGATAAGCGGCGAGTAATTATTCGCAAGCTTTCTAAAGGATATCGCCAAAGAGTTGGCATTGCCCAAGCGATCGTTCACGACCCACCAGCCATTATTCTCGATGAACCCACTGTTGGACTTGATCCTCGACAAATTATTGAGGTGCGAAATTTAATTAAAAGTCTTGCAGGGACTCATACTATAATTCTGTCCACCCATATTCTGCCAGAAGTGAGTATGACCTGTAACCGCGTGGCTATAATCAATCGCGGCAAATTAGTAGCTACTAATACGCCAGAAAACTTAATGACACAGTTGACAGGTGGTTCAGGATATGAACTAGAAATTGCTGGAGAAGTTGGTCTAGCGAAACAGGTATTGCAAAATGTATCGGGTGTGAATTTGGTAGAATCAATGCCCATCGCAGCCATGTCAACTCATCTCCCTCCCCAAGACAACCGCGCTTATTTGCGGGTGATATCGCAACCGGGAAGTGAACCAGGACAAGATATTGCCACAGCATTGGTACGTGCAGGATTTGGTTTATACGAAATGCGGCGTGTCAGCGCTACCCTAGAAGATGTATTTTTGCAACTGACAACAGAAGAAAAGAATTTAGATTCTGTTGAAAACTCAGCAGCAGTTAACGAAGGAGAAGCAGCGTAAATGGGTATAGTACTGAGTAATATTATTGCCATTTATCGCCGAGAGTTACAGAGTTATTTTATATCGCCTTTAGCTTATGCGATCGCTGGCGTATTTTGGTTCATCTCAGGGTTATTTTTGGTAATGATTTTGCTGGGGCCAGACGGCATTTTGCCAGCAGTAGCCGCATATGATTTACAAGCACAACAATTTCAAGTGCCAGTACCACCAATAGATGTAGCCTACGAATTTATCCGGGCATTTTTGGATCGTATGGGTTGGCTATTGTTGTTTATCCTGCCAATTCTGTCTATGGGACTGTATGCTGAAGAACGCAAGCGGGGCACATTAGAACTTTTAGCCACGTCACCAGTAACCAACTGGGCAGTAGCCGTAGGTAAATTATTAGGCGTGATTACATTTTTTACCACGATGGTATTACCCTTGCTAGTATTTGAAGCGATCGCGATCGGCGGATCAAACCCACCATTCTCACCCTCAATTCCTTTACTCGGTCATTTAGGATTAATCTTGCTAGCTGCGGCAATTTTATCTTTGGGAATGTTTATTTCCTCATTAACAGACAGCACAATTTTGTCAGCTGTCCTGACCTTTGCCCTAATTTTATTGCTATTATTCGTTGATTTAATCGCCAAGAATATTGGCGGCCCAGTAGGAGAAGCTTTAGGTCATTTGTCATTGCTGAAACATTACAACACCTTCATTCAAGGCATTTTCGACACCAGCGTCTTGACTTTATTTCTCAGTTACATTTTTTTGGGCATCTTTCTCACAGCCCAGTCAATTGATACTTTACGCTTTCAGCGACAGTAGTCAATAGTCAGTTGTCATTAGTCATTAGTCATTGGTAAACACAAAGGACAAATGGCAAATGACAAAGAACAACTGACAACTGACAACTGACAACTGACAACTGACAAACATATGAAAAAAATCAAAAAAAAGCAACCTTGGAAATATTTGTTTTGGCTGGGGCCGTTTTTCGCTACTGTCGGTCTAACAGCTGGATTAGTTTCAGGAAACTGGGGTTTAATTCCCTTAGTATTTCTAATTATCGGAATTGTCATCAGTGCAGCGTGGATAGTATGGCAAAGCCAGCAAAGTCAATGGTGGAAACAACGTTCTACTCAAGCTGGTACTAACGCCTTAGTTGCAATTTTGGCTGTATTGGTAATTTTAGGATTAATTAACTTTTTGAGTACTCGTTATCACCTACGGGCTGATTTAACGGAGACTCAGCTGTTTACCCTTGCGCCTCAATCAAAAGAATTAGTGCGTGGCTTGCAACAACCAGTAAAAGTTTGGGTATTTGATGTTAATCAAAATTCCCAAGACCGGGAATTGTTGGAAAATTATCAACGACAAGGTAGAAATTTTAAGTTTGAATATGTTGATCCGCAAACTAGACCAGGACTAGCAGACAAATTTGGCGTTAAAGAATATGGCGAAGTTTACCTAGAATCGCGAGACAAACGGCAATTAGTACAAAAACTAAATGAGAATGAACGCCTGTCAGAAGTCAAGTTAACAAATCGTTTGCAACAAATCCTTGGTTCAACCACTGCTTCAGTTTATTTTCTCCAAGGTCATGGCGAACGCCCGATTTCAGCAGGTGAGGGTGGAATGACACAAGCTGTTGAGGGACTAAGCAACAAAAATTACACTGTATCACCCCTGAATTTAACAGAAAATTCTCAAGTTCCTAACGATGCTGCTGTGGTGATAGTGGACGGCCCTAAACGAGGATTATTTGATAGCGAGGTGAAAGCCTTGCAAAGCTATCTCAATCGTGGCGGTAATGTGCTGCTAATGATTGATCCAAATACTGACCCCAACTTGAACAGTTTATTACAAGAGTGGGGTGTGCGTTTAGATAATCGTTTGGCGGTGGATGTCTCTGGAGGTGGTGTAGGACTTGGCCCTGCTGCACCTATAATCACAGACTACGGACAACACCCAATTACTAAAGATTTTGGCAATGGCATTTCTTTTTATCGGTTGGCAAGACCTTTAGAAATTACTCAAGTACCTGGTGTCGAAGCAACTCCCTTGCTACGAAGCAAACCTTATCCCAATAGCTGGGCTGAAAGTGACCTGCAAAGCGAAAAATTAGAATTTAATGCAGACAAAGACCTCAAAGGGCCTCTGACTTTGGGCGTTGCTTTGACCAGAAAAGTAACAGCTAAATCTGAAGCTACACCTGGTCCAACTACCCAAGCTTCCCCTAGTCCATCACCGTTACCATTGCCAAGCATCCAAGGTCAACCTAGCCCGACTCCCAGCGCTGTGGCTACTGCTTCGCCCAAAGCATCACCGACAAGTCAACCTAGCCCAACTCCCAGCGCTGCGGCTACTGCTTCGCCCAAAGCATCGCCGACAAGTCAACCTAGCCCGACTCCCAGTGCTGCGGCTACTGCTTCGCCCAAAGCATCACCGACGAGTCAACCTAGCCCAACTCCCAGCGCTGCGGCTACTGCTTCGCCAACCACAGAGAAATCGGAAAAACCTGCTACCGAGTCACGGTTAGTAGTTATCGGAAATTCAGATTTTGCTACTAACGGGTTGTTTCAACAACAGCTAAATGGAGATGTGTTTCTCAACTCAGTTAGTTGGCTGAGTCAACAAGATCAACAACCTCTGTCCATTAGCCCCAAAGAAGCAAAAAACCGTAGGATAACTCTATCAAATGTACAAGCCAGTATTTTAACATTGTCATCTTTGGTGTTTTTACCTCTAATCGGGTTACTAGCGGCAGCTTTTATCTGGTGGCGAAGGCGGTAAAAAAGTTAGGAGTTAGGAGTTAGGAGTGACAAATAATAACTTCTTGCCAATAACAAATGACAAATGACAACTGACAACTGACAACTGACTAAAATATGAAATTGCCACGAACGACTTTAGTTTTAATCTTACTGGCTTTGGGTTTGGGTAGTTTTGTTTACTTTTATGAAATTAGAGGGGCGACTCAGCGACAAGAAATCAAGGATAAACAGCAGAAAATTTTCTCTTTTGCAGCAGATGATGTGCAGGCTTTAACGGTAAAGACTAAGAAGTTGACTGTAAATCTAGAACGTAACAGTCAGTCTAGTAATCCTAAGTGGTTGTTAAAGTCTCCTGTATCAGAACCAGCAAATGATGCTATTGTTTCTTATTTGATGGATTTGTTGGTAGATGGTAAGAGCGATCGCACTTTCTCAATTACCCCTAAGCAGCTTGGAGAATTCTGTTTAGATCAACCCCAAGCAACTATCGATATAAAGCTAAAAAATCAGAAAACCCATCAGATAATTTTGGGTAAGGCGAATTTCAATCATAGTCTTGTCTATGCCCAAACTGATACCACGCCACAACCAAATGGCAATATCAATGTGCTATTGGTAACAACAGACTTTGAAAATGCAGTCAATAGGGAGATATCAGAGTGGAAACAACCTGTAGATAATAAAGCAACACCTTTACCAAGCATTCTACCTCTGCCAACTCCAACCAATAGTAAATAAAAGGGACTGGGGATTAGGGATTGGGGATTGGGTTAGAACTCTTAAAAATTATGAAATTTGCTCTGATCCCTCACAAATTAAAGTTGAGCAAAGCCAAAATTAACAGTCCCAATGCCCCATGCCCAATTCCCAATGCTCCATTCCCAATTCCCATTCTATGACTAATCCAACCGCAACATTGCTCATTTCCTGTCCCGACCAAAGAGGACTAGTAGCCAAAATTGCTAATTTTATCTATTCCAATGGTGGCAATATTATTCACTCAGACCAGCATACAGATTTCGCTGCTGGCTTATTTCTGATGCGTATTGAATGGCAGCTAAATGGGTTTAATTTGCCCAGAGATTTAATTGGCCCGGCATTTAACGCCATTGCTCAACCTTTAGGCGCTAAATGGGAGCTACACTTTTCTGATACTATTCGACGTATTGCTATTTGGGTAAGTAGGCAAGACCATTGTCTGTTTGACTTGATTTGGCGACAACGTGCAGGAGAATTTACTGCTGAAATTCCTCTAATTATTAGTAACCATTCTCATTTCCAAGAAATAGCACAGCAGTTTGGTATTGACTACCACCACATCCCTATTAATAAAGATAATAAAGCTGAACAGGAAGCTAAACAATTAGAATTACTGCGACAATATCAAATTGATTTGGTTGTATTAGCCAAATATATGCAAATTGTCAGTGCAGGTTTTATTACTCAATTTCCACAAATTATTAATATACATCACTCATTTTTACCTGCTTTTGTGGGTGCAAATCCTTATCACCGAGCATTTGAACGTGGTGTCAAAATTATTGGAGCAACGGCTCATTATGCAACTGCTGAATTAGATGCTGGGCCGATTATTGAACAAGATGTGGTGCGGGTTAGTCACCGAGATGAAGTTGATGATTTGATTAGAAAAGGTAAGGATTTAGAGCGAGTTGTCTTAGCAAGAGCAGTGCGTTTACATTTGCAAAATCGCGTTTTGGTGTATGGAAATCGGACAGTGGTTTTTGAATAAGGGGTTTGTGATAACTTTTGATATCATGTCAGGTTAAATAAATATTATTCAATCTCACGCAGAGTTGCAGAGAAGTTTTTATAAAAACCAATTAGACGAACTTAATATGATACTACAACAATAATTTAGTGCGTTAGGCTTAACGCCGTAACACACCCTACAAATTTAGTGATTTTTTTAGATTGTAAGTCGTTTATTGATGGTTTTAGGAAACTTTTTCGAGCTTCTTTTGGGTGAGTTTGGATTGGTTGTTCCGTTTGAGTGCTGAACCAGCGCCGAGAGTGGCGAGGGCAAGTAAGCTGAGGCTGGAAGTGGGTTCAGGGACGTTGACTATGGTTGCAGAAAAACTAATGAGTGACTCACTATCTTCGGGGCCAAAATTTTGATAACCTTCTATGAATGGCGGTGCAGAAAAAACCTCTAAATAACCTGGTGTCGGCAAAAAACTAGCGAAAAACGGACTAGAATAATTACCTCCCGAAGTGGAATACCCAAAACCATCACCTGTTAATTGCTGACTATTAAGGCTAATTAAATTGTCAACATTAAAAGGTTCGTTTCCTGGTATTGGAGTCCCAGTAGTTTGCAAACCAGTAATTGTCTCACCATTTCGTGTACCAGTAATTCCGGTAATCTGGTAAAAACCCTCATCGTTAGGGGTGTCATTAGTGATAAAAGTACCACTTGCCGTTATGCCAGTACCAGAATAATTCCAGTTCCAATTTAAAGCAGAGGCAGTTTGCATTGTCCCGAAAATTAATCCAGATGTGGCAGCAAAGGCTGTGGCAGATAGTAAAGTTACATTTTTCATCAAGGTTATGAGTGCGATCGCGGTTATTGTCAACAATTTTAACTTAATGAGCTACGTTATACTGAAGTGTGAAGCAACATTTTATATAACGGTGGAGCATGGCAAGCCGTAACATAACGCCAAGTGCCACAACGGAGGTAACTCAGTACCTAGCTTCTAATCGCCAATCCCCAGTCCCCTTTACACATCCTCTAATGAAAAGTGAACAGTAAAAAACAACCACCATTCAATAAAGCAGTAATAGCTGCACCAATTATTACACCTTTTTTGATTGCTGCTTGCTGCCGTCGTTGTAGCCAAATACAAAGTGGAATCACATATATAAGTTGCCAGAACAAGAAACCAACTCCACCAATAATCCAAACTTGTAAACCAATATAATTGTTAGAGCTAGAATTTAACTGTAATAAGTAGCCAAGAGTAAATACTATTACTAATGCAATAGAATGACAAAATAATAATAATAATATTCCTAAAAAAATCTTTAATATTTCATTATTTTCATTGCTTTGCGACATTCATTTATCCTAAGTTCAAATAACTGAAATTCATAATTAGCGGTTATTAACTAAATGATATCCAGCGCTACCCTCACGGTAAAAAATATTAAAGGTATCAAAGGGAATAATTCTACCATCTGGGTGAACAATATGAATACAGGAACGCTTGACTGAACGGACATCAAAGTTAAAAGGGTCAAGAAATTGCACAATCATGACTCGAAATACATTAGAATAGTTAATACCTTCAGGTACAGGTATCATCGGTAGACAACACAAAAGTTGTTTTAATGATGCTGCTGCGGAGTTTGGAGAATGGCTAGTAGAAAATAATTGGAAAATATGCCGTTTTAGTTCTTCATTTTGTTCATAAAGTACGCTATTAGGTAGTATATCCACGAAAACATCTGGATTAATTAATCCAGTTAACGGTATGACTTTACCATTTAGTTTCAGGGCATAAGCCATCGCTAAACAATCTGGATGGCAAGGAACTGGTAGAATATCTTCTGGTTTAAAATAGGGACTTTGTTGCAGAATCGACCTGCGAACTTATGTTAATGTATATCTATCTTTTTGAGGGTCAAATCCCTCTAATCTTCCTGCTGCTTGTATTGGTTGAAAAGTAACGCCACGAATGCATTTTTGTTGTAAAGCAAACTCTATAATGTTGCCAATTTCGTGGTCATTCAATCCTTTTTTGAGAGTAACGACTAAAGTCGTGGAAATATTATATTCGTTAAGATGGTTAATTGCTTTTTCTCGAATATCCCGTAAATCAGCACCGCGTAATTCTTGTAAAACTTCGTTTTCAAAGCTATCAAATTGGAGATATAATTCAATTCCTGGCATATATTGGCTGAGGCGATCGCAAAAAGATTTATCCTTGGCAATCCTCACACCATTGGTATTAATCATTAAATGCTTGATGGGTTTGCTTTTCGCTATATCTATAATTTCAAAAAACTCTGGGTGTATAGTTGGTTCACCACCACTTAATTGCACTATTTGTGGTTCTCCCTCGTTCGCTACTACCGCATCAATCATTTTTTCAATTTGTGCTAAACTGCGATGGCTACGGGGTTGATGAGATATTGTAGAAACTTCTTCAGCGCCAGAATCAGCATAGCAAATGGGGCAGGAAAGATTACATTTGTCTGTGACTTCCACTAAAGTTAAACAACTGTGCTGTTCATGGTCAGCACAAAGTCCGCAATCATAAGGACAGCCATATTTTATTGGTGTATTAAACCTCAAAGGCATATCTCCAGGTTTAATAAATTCCAGAGATTTTTTATAGTATTCAATATCGTCGGCTATTAAAACTTTTTCTTGTCCGTGGGTGGGACAGTGTTTAACTAAGTAAACACAATCATCTTGAAAAATGATTTTTGCTTCTACTTTAACAAGACATTTTGAGCAAATGCTGTTTGTCAAAGCGTAAAAAAGATAATTACGAGTAGGCATATTGAAAATAAGCAATAATTGATTTATGACAATTTCCTGCAATTTCCATCAATATTTCATAGTAATTCTATCTTTTTATTTTGAATATTTGGGGAATAGTTTGGCGATAGTAGAGTAGAGTTAAGAGACAAGCAAATTGAATTGCACTTAAACCTAAAAGAGGACGAAACTCTGGTTTAATAAAATCTATCAATAAACGGAAGCTTAAATATAAAACTAAATAAAATTTAAACAACTCGCCATTTTGATAGTGATATTTACTGCGAACTTTCAAAAACAAAATTAAAATTAATAAAAATATAATTTCATATAATTGTGTAGGATGACGAGAAATACCATCGCCAAAATCAACACCCCAAGGTAAGGTTGTGGCAATTCCATAAGTGCGATCGCTTAACCCTGTCAAAAAGCAACCAATCCTACCAATGCCTGTCCCCACAATCAAAGGATAGACAAACACATCACCAGTAGACTGATTAACACCAATGATTTTTTTGGTAATTTCCACACCAATCAGTCCACCCAAGAGTGCCCCAACTACTGTTTTTCCTTGTAGAAGGATTAATAATAATTGCTGTGGGTTTTGCCAAATTAAGTCTATATGTTGCAATCCAACCAGCACTTTAGCAACAATTAAAGCACCAATCATACCACCGACCATCACAGAACCGCGTTGGCTGGCTGAAATGGAATCCTTGCGGACATTTCGTAGTAATAAACGAAAGGCTATGGCATAAGCTAAAGACTCAAACAAAATATGAGGATGAATCCGCAATGGGCCTAACCAAAAATAAACAGGAAAAGTCGCCATAATTCGTAATTCGTAATTCGTAATTCGTAATTTTTAGGGATTTTCAATGGAAAAAATCGCGAATTTTGTAGGGTGCGTTATGGCGTTAAGCCTAACGCACCATCAACTGAGGAATTTCCAGCTGCACTGATAAATTCTGTCTTGTGAATTTTTCAATGAATCGCCTTTTTTAACAGTTCTGGAATTAGAGAAGGGCGTTCAGCCACAGGCACTTCTGCTGCTTGGAAAGCAGCTAATTTGCTTTGTGCAGTGCCAAAGTTAGGAGGGCGTCCTATAACTGTTGCTAAAGTTCCTGTCTGATGCCAATTTTTTGCTAGTGGTGCTTGTGTACCTGCGATGTAGGCAATGACTGGTTTGTCAATTGCCTCAGTAATATATCGCGCTGCGGCTTCTTCACTGTCACCACCTGGTTGACCAACTAAAATGATCGCCTCTGTAGTATCATCTTCATCAAGAATTTGCAGCCATTGTAGAAACGATGAACCAACGATCGCATCACTACCAATACTGACACTAATCGATTGCCCCAAACCTGCTTTTGTTAATTCTCTGGCAACTTCGTATGTGAGGGTAGTGCTGCGACTCACAATACCTACAGGGCCAGGTGTATAAAATTCACTGGGGTGAGTGCCTAAGAGAATTTTCCCAGGTACGATGATCCCGGGACTATTCGGCCCAACTATCAAAGTTTCACATGCCTCGGTTTTGCGAAGTAATTCCACCATATCTAAAGGTGGCACGCCAGCAGAGATAATAATAATCTGGCGAATACCAGAGGCGATCGCTTCTAATGCTGCATCTAGCACTTGATAAGGATGTACGCTGATAATTGTTGTATCAATTGTGCCAAATTGTGCTACTACTTCCTCAACCAAATCAAATAACTGGAGATCATAGAGTTGCTGTCCACCACATCCGGGATTGACACCAGCAACTAAATTAGTACCATAAGCTTTCATTTGAGCAATATGAGTTGCCGATATAAATTCACTGAAGCCTTGAATGATTACTTTGCTATCTGGCGTTAGGTTCATAAAAAATTCTGGTAAGTTTGGCAACCCAGTGGCTTGAGGCACTGGAAAGTGTAACAGAAAACAGGGTGTCGGGTGTAGGGAAAAAACGAAGTTTAAAACCTCATGATTAAATAATGTGGTTCCCTACACTCTTTTCATCTTCCTAGCCTTTGAGAAAAAGGAGAAATTTCCGAGTAATAGACATTACTCATTGAACTGTATTGTGTTACGAATTAATTTTTACTAAAATTTTAAAGTTTGTGTTATTGCTCAATACCCCAACAGTTGCTAAACTTGGCTCTGGTGAATATTTGCGGATAAATTCACCAAAGCGAAAAACATATCATTTTACACTTTTCTAACTTTCTTGTAAGCCGTTGGCTTAGTGAGATGGACTGCTTCTGCTACCGCCTCATCTAAATTTTCTACCAGTATCAAGGCATCGCCACGAGTTTTTAATGTTGCTAAAAAATTATTAGCAGCATTAAAATCAGAACCAGCAAGACGGACAACTAAGCGCGGAAAATCAGATTCCCGTAGGGTTCCATTGCCATTTTTGCCTAAAAATTGTGAGTTGATTTCGCTATTTTCGTGTTGTACAAATTTAGCAATGACTTGGGCGACTTCTTCTGCTTGAGGAACGCTACCCAGGAGGTTGATGAGTATAACTTGAATGCTTTTGTCACTAGCTAAGATACTCAGACCTTTCGCCAAGCGATCGCAAAACGTAGTTGGTGAGGTATCAGTGGGGAAAGCATGACGCAGGTTGAGAGAGTTACCAGGTTGACCACCAGCACTGACAACTAAATCGAAGGTTGCCATAATTGAACCAGTGCCATTACCGAGAATGCCAATTTTACCCTGCGTTTCTGAACCATTCCAGTCGCGTGAGTGACCATTCATCTGTCTATTGTGACGACGGTTGGCTACTTTGGCTGCTATCTCAGCAATTTCTGGATGACGACCCATAGCTCGTTCGTTGATGCTGACTTTACCATTAAGAGCCATCACTTCACCAGAAGCGTTGATTGCCAAGGGATTAACTTCTACTAAATCTAGGTCTTTTTGCACGAATAACTCGTACATCTTTTCTAGGACGCTGCTGACTGACTGCATCAGCGTACCTTGTAAACCCATTTTTAAAGCCAGTCGCCGTGCGTAAAAAGGAGAAAATTCTTGTTTGACAACAACATGGTGCATTCTTTCCCCTGCTGTTTCCCAATCAATATCTGCTTCTTTACAACCTAAAAGTACTGGTCGGCAGACAGCGGTATCTAAAACTACTGCTAGATAAAATTCTTGCTGACCATCATACTTAGATTCTGCCAGTAAAACTTCTGGTAACTCACCCCAAATTGGCAATTTGAAGATAGTTTGCGCGGCTGCGATCGCATCAATCGTAGTTTCTACGACCCTGACACCGCCTGCTTTTACCCTTTCACTGGCATGTACCTGAGACTTGAGTACGATCGGATAGTTAATTTTTAACCGCTTTAACTCTGTAGGATGGTCAATGCGTTGCGAGGGCAATACAGGAATGCCTATTTCTGCAAACCATTCTTTAACTTGGTACTCTAATAAATCCATTGACATGCACCTTCTAATTACAGTTCCTTAGCATTTATTTGGTACTATTTTTGTTTTTTGCAGCACCATAATTACGAAATCCTACTTTAGGCATATATAAGAAGAATTTATTTTTTCACGGTTCAATTTTATCGAATTCGGTCAAGGAGGCAAATTCATTTCTGGTATCAATCCGTTACAGCTGTAACAAGTAGGCGTGATTATTATTCTCAGTAAATATGCCAGCATAGAACAAAACCAGCATCTATGTCAAAGTGTTGTGTGGGGTCTTGCGGATGGGCAAGTTAAAAGGTAAAAGTTCAAACCAAAGCATATTTTGCATTTTTACTTTTAACTTTTATTCCCCAATACTAGGTTCGGTTGACAAACTAAGCCATGAAAGTACTCAAAAGATTTATTATTCCCATTTTTGATTTGTAATTTAACTGTAAGTTAAATTTTTGAATTTATTATCTAGCAATCTGAATTAGAGGATAAAACATCATTATTCTCTTTCTTTTGCCGTCCCTTACCCTTACCTTTTCTCGATATACGAGGATTCACCGATTTTTTGATTTTTGGTTAAAAGCGAAAAGTTGTGTTAGAAAGTTGGTCTGTTTGATTCTATAGTTGTGGTTGGTTAAACTGTGTATCTGTATTCAACAAACAAAAGTCACCAAAGTCCTTAATTTCATTCCTTCAACCAATAAAAAAATAATAATAGAAGACTAGCGGGAACAGTCTATGAAAGTAGCAGTCCAGCAGGAAGATTTACAGCTTTTAGCGAGAACTTTGCAAGAACAATTTCTTGTAGAAGTACCATCTGGTGAAGTCTTCCGGATCAAGTGTGCTGTCAACAAAGATGAGTTAATGATTTTAATTCAACACCCTGTAGGTGTAACTGCTGACACTCAGCAAATTTTTGCATTACTTGAAGAAATACTTCAGTCACTACCAAATTACAGGGAGCAACGGGTGCAATGTTTTATCAGAGTCTCTGGTGACAAACTCCCTTATGCTAAACATTCCCTAGCTGTGAAGCCGGGAAGCTGGGGGGACTCGGGGCCCCCTCTGGGGATAGGGGGGGAAGGGGAGCAGAGGAGGATTTGCACCAGTCTTTCCCCTGTGCCTCTGCCGATCGGCTTTATAAAACTGGGGACTTAGCACGTTATTTAAGTGATGGTAACATCCAATACTTAGGACGCATTGACCAGCAAGTGAAGATTCGCGGTTTCCGCATCGAGTTGGGCGAGATTGAAGCGGTACTAAGTCAACACCCACAGGTGCAATCAGTTGTGGTCACAGCCAGAGAGGATAATCCAGGGGAAAAACGCTTAGTTGCTTACATTGTGTCGCAACCGGAAGTAACACCCAGTATCAGCGAAATCAGGCAATTTTTGAAGACAAAACTGCCCCAATACATGATTTTGGCGGCAATAGTTATCTTGGAATCTCTGCCTTTGACACCCAACGGCAAGATAGACCGCCGTGCTTTGCCTGTCCCAGAATTACATCGTCAACACTCAGACAAATTTGTTGCACCGCGATCGCCTATTGAACAAATGCTGGCACAAATTTGGTCAGAAGTACTGAGATTAGAACAAGTAAGTATTCATGATAACTTCTTTGAACTTGGTGGAGATTCGATTCTCTCAATTCAAATAATTGCCAGAGCAAATCAACAAGGAATCCATCTCAGTCCCAAGCAGCTGTTTACGCATCAGACCATATCTGAGTTAGCAGTAGTAGTAGGGACAACTGAAGCTATCCAGGTAGAACAAGGGTTAGTCACAGGAACAACACCACTAACACCCATCCAACACTGGTTCTTTCAGCAGAATCAGCCACAGCCACATTATTTTAACCAGGCAGTTCTGCTATCTGTGCCGTCCGAGTGGCAGCCAGAGCTATTAGAACAAGTTGTGCAGTACTTGCTTTCACATCACGATGCTCTACGTTTGCGCTTTGTCAAGTCTGACTCAGATTGGCAACAGATTCATGCTGTAGATGCTGATAACTCTGCTTTTTCTTGGGTAGATTTATCTAGACTACCAGCAACAGAGCAAACATCAGCTATTGAAAGCACCGCAGCGGAACTACAAGCCAGCCTGAATTTGTCAGAAAATTTAGTGCGAGTCGCCTTTTTCTGGCTGGGTATTAATCAACCGAGCCGATTACTTATAGTCATCCACCATTTAGTAGTTGATGGTGTTTCCTGGCGAATTTTACTAGAAGATTTGCAGACAGCTTACCAGCAACTCAGCCACGGTAAAGCGCTGCAACTTTCCCCCAAAACAACCTCTTTTCAAGATTGGTCTCAAAAACTAACAGAATATGCACAATCACAAGTGCTGAAATCAGAACTAGCTTATTGGCTGAGTGAATCTCGCTTTTTGGTTGCTCCCATACCAGTAGACTATGTACAGGGAGCTAACACCGTTGCATCTGCCAGCACAGTAACAGTGTCGTTAAATGAGTCAGAAACAAGAGCATTGTTACAAGATGTGCCGAAAGCTTACAACACTCAAATTAACGATGTGCTAGTGACTGCCTTAGTGCAGGTATTGGGGAGATGGACAAACTCTCATTCTGTGCTGCTGAACTTAGAGGGTCATGGGCGGGAAAATATTGTTGAGAATATAGATTTATCACGGACTGTCGGGTGGTTTACAACAGTTTTCCCTGTGGTGGTGGAATTTGAACCAACAGACAAACCCCAAGATACCTTAAAGGCAGTCAAAGAACAGCTACGCGCCATTCCTCACAAAGGAATTGGCTACGGATTATTGCGCTATCTCACGGGGGATGCCGAAATTGCCTCTAAATTACAGGTACTTCCGCAAGCAGAGGTCAGCTTTAATTATTTGGGGCAATTTGATCAAATTCTGAATACGTCTTCTGTAATTCAACTAGCGACTGAATCAGCTGGAGCTTACCAAAGTTTGCAGAACAATCGCACAGATTTGCTAGAGATTAACAGTTTGATAATTGGGAATCAACTGCAAATCAATTGGAGCTACAGCACAAATGTGCATCAACAGGCAACAATAGAGAGTTTAGCGCAACAATTCGTCGAGAGATTGCGATTGCTAATCACCCATTGTATAGCTCCTGAAAGCGGCGGTTACACACCTTCAGATTTCCCGTTAGTCAAACTCAGCCAGCAAGAACTCGATAGAGTACTGGCAAGTATCGCATTAGAACCACAATTAGGCAAAATTAACTGGAAAAATCTTGAAGATATTTATCCGCTCTCGCCCATGCAACAGGGGATGCTGTTTCATAATTTGTATGCTCCAGAGTCGGGAGTGTATTTTGAGCAGTTGAGTTGCACCTTGAGAGGAAACCTAGATGTGTCAGCCTTTGAGCAAGCTTGGCAACAAGTGGTAGCTCGACATTCAAGCTTGCGAACTGCTTTTGTTTGGGAAGCTATCAGTCAGCCACTTCAAGTAGTGTATCGCCAGGTGAAAGTTACCCTAGAAACCCATGACTGGCGACAATTAACAGCAATAGAGCAGCAACAGCAACTAGAGATTTTCTTACAGTCTGACCGACAAAAAGGTTTCCAACTTTCTCAACCACCGCTGATACGCCTAAATCTCATTCAGTTGGCTGCGGACTGTTATCAATTTATTTGGAGTCATCATCATTTATTGCTCGATGGTTGGTCGTTACCTTTAGTATTCCAAGACCTTATATATGCTTATCAAGCATTTTCTCAAGGTGAAAGTTTACGTTATCAACCAACAACAAGTTATAAAAATTACATAGCTTGGCTACAGCAACAAGATTTAGCCAAAGCGGAACAATTTTGGCAGCAAAAATTCAAAGGCTTGATTGCACCAACTCCCTTGAGAGTAGATAAACCATTATCTAATCACAAGCAGCCACACTCTAGTTGCAACGAACAACAAATCCAGTTGACAGCGCAAGCAACAGCCAGCATCCAAGCTTTTACCCGACAGTATCAACTCACTATCAATAATCTGTTGCAGGCAACTTGGGCATTGCTGCTATGTCGCTACAGTGGAGAAACAGATGTAGTTTTTGGTGTCACTGTGTCTGGTCGTCCACCATCTGTGCTGGGCATAGAGTCTATGGTGGGAATGTTGATCAACACCTTACCAATACGAGTACAAGTCTTAGAAGATACTCAACTGCTGCCTTGGTTGAAAGATTTACAGTCGCAGCAAGTAGAGTCTGAACAATTCTCATATACCCCACTGGTAGAGATTCAAGACTGGAGTGAAATTCCTAGGGGAACGCCCTTATTCGAGAGCATTGTAGTGTTTGAGAATTATCCAGTCAATGATGTTGTACTACAACACAATGGTACTTTGGAAATATCTAATATTCGTGGCATTGAGCAAACTAATTATCCTCTAACAGTAGTAGCTGTCCCTGGTGAGCAATTGTCTGTGAAGATGAGCTATGATACTAGCCGATTTGATGATGCCACTATTAGCCGGATGTTGCGGCATTTTCAAACATTACTTGAGGGGATTGTTGCTAACCCACACCAGCCAATTTCCCAATTACCTTTACTGACAGCAGTTGAGCAACAACAGTTACTCGTTGACTGGAACAATACCCAAACAGACTATCCCTTTGATAGGTGTATCCATCACTTGTTTGAGGCGCAGGTACAGCGTACCCCGGATGCAGTGGCAGTGGTGTATGAGAAAGAACAACTCACCTATGATGAGTTGAATTGTCGCGCGAATCAATTAGCACACTACTTGCAGTCTGTGGGTGTAAGAGCAGATGTGCTAGTCGGGTTGTGTGTGGAACGTTCAGTAGAAATGGTGGTAGGACTACTAGGCATTCTCAAGGCGGGTGGTGCTTACGTACCACTTGACCCAGATTATCCGACTGAACGGTTGAGCTTCATGCTAACAGATGCTCAAGTTGCGGTGCTATTGACTCAACAAAAACTTATTGACAGGCTACCACAGCATCAAGCAAAGCTTATCTGTTTAGATAGCGACGCTGAAGTGATTCGAGAGTGGAGTCAGGATAATCCCATCACTGATGTGCAAGCCAGTCATTTGGCTTATGTAATTTATACCTCTGGTTCTACAGGTCAGCCTAAAGGCGTTGAAGTTGTGCATCGTGGCGTTAACCGTCTGTTGTTTGGCATAGATTATGCTCATCTGGATGAAACACAGAAATTTCTCCAAATGGCTCCAATTTCGTTTGATGCTTCCATATTTGAGATTTGGGGAGCTTTGTTGCATGGTGGAGAATGTGTTCTTTTCCCTGGAAAGATTCCCACATCTGAGGAGTTGAGCAATGAAATCCACAAACATGGCATTACTACCTTATGGCTGACAACTGCTTTGTTCAACTCCATAATTAATGATGCCCCACAAGCGTTATCAGGAATTAAGCAGCTATTAATTGGTGGGGAAGCACTTTCGGTTGCTCATGTTCACAAAGCTCTAGAAGCTCTGCCATTAACACAGATTATCAACGGATATGGGCCGACAGAAAGCACGACCTTTACTTGTTGTTACCCCATCCCCAGATCTATTGAGACAACTATCCAGTCTATTCCCATTGGTCGCCCAATAGGTAATACGCAGATTTATATCCTAGACAAATACTTGCAACCAGTTCCCGTAGGTGTCCCAGGAGAATTACATATCGGTGGTGCAGGGTTGGCGCGAGGCTACCTCAACCGTCCTGAGTTGACACAACAGAAATTCATCCCCAACCCCTTCGGTGGAGGCTTGGGAGCAGGGGGGCAGAGGAGGATTTGCAGCAGTCTTTCCCCTCTGCCTGTGCTGATCGGCTTTATAAAACTGGGGATTTAGTGCGTTATTTAAGTGATGGTAACATCCAATACTTGGGACGCATTGACCAGCAAGTGAAGATTCGCGGTTTCCGCATCGAGTTGGGCGAGATTGAAGCGGTACTAAGTCAACACCCACAGGTGCAATCAGTTGTGGTCACAGCCAGAGAGGATAATCCAGGGGAAAAACGCTTAGTTGCTTACATTGTGTCGCAACCGGAAGTAACACCCAGTATCAGCGAAATCAGGCAATTTTTGAAGACAAAACTGCCCCAATACATGATTTTGGCGGCAATAGTTATCTTGGAATCTCTGCCTTTGACACCCAACGGCAAGATAGACCGCCGTGCTTTGCCTGTCCCAGAATTACATCGTCAACACTCAGACAAATTTGTTGCACCGCGATCGCCTATTGAACAAATGCTGGCACAAATTTGGTCAGAAGTACTGAGATTAGAGCAAGTTGGTATTCATGATAGCTTTTTTGAAATTGGGGGACATTCGCTACTGGCAACTCAACTCATCTCACACATCCGCAGCAGCTTGAAAGTAGAAATACCATTACGTAGTTTATTTGCAGCACCGACAGTTGCCGAATTAGCGCAATACATTCAGCACAAGCAGCAACAGGAATTAGAACTAACAGCACCACCTCTTTTACCAACAGCAAGGAATGCAAAATTACCACTGTCATTTGCCCAACAAAGATTATGGTTTTTGAATCAATTACAGCCTAACAGTGGCTTCTATAACATTCCTGTAGTAGTGCGATTACAAGGGCAATTGCAAGTAGCAGCCCTAGAACAAAGCTTGCAGAAAATTATTCATCGCCACGAAGCCTTACGCACCAACTTCATCACAATTGATGGACAACCAGTGCAAATCATTCATCCAGAAATTTCTTGCACACTGTCAATTTTGAACTGGCAACATTTACCTACTAACGAGCAAGAAATTGCAACTCAGGAATTTGCGATCGCACAAGCCCAACAACCTTTTGATCTGGCAACAGCACCATTAATTAGGACGAGCTTAGTAGTGCTGAACCAGACAGAACACATTTTGCTAGTGTGTATGCATCATATCGTCTCAGATGGCTGGTCAATGGGTGTGTTTGTCCAAGAGTTAGCAGCACTATACAATGCTTTTTGTCAAGGTCAACGCTCACCTCTGGCACCACTGTCTATACAGTACGCCGACTTTGCACAGTGGCAAAGACAATGGTTGCAAGGTGATGTATTGCAAACTCAACTAACTTACTGGCAACAACAACTAGCAAACGCACCAGCTTTGTTGTCCCTACCCATAGACCGACCTAGACCCGCAGTGCAAACATACAAAGGTGCACATAAACACTTTGCACTGTCTTTTGAGCTAACTAATGCCTTGGTAAAACTGAGTCAGCGACAAGGAGTTACCCTGTTCATGACGCTGTTGGCAGCATTTGACACTTTGCTATGCCGCTACACAGGTACAGAAGATATTCTTGTAGGTACACCAATTGCTAATCGCGATCGCAGTGAAATTGAAGGTTTAATTGGGTTTTTTGTCAACACTTTAGTTATGCGTGCTGATGTCTCAGGCAATCCCAAGTTTAGCGAATTACTTGGTCAGATTCGGGAAATGGCAATGGATGCCTATGCTCATCAAAACTTGCCTTTTGAGATGTTGGTAGAAGCATTACAGCCAGAAAGAAACCTCAGCCATACACCACTGTTCCAAGTAATGTTTGTGCTTCAGAATGCGCCTATATCTCAAGTAGAGCTTTCTGGGTTAACAGTGAGTCCATTAGTGACAGAAAGTGCAACTGCAAAGTTTGACCTTACCTTACAAATGGAGAATACGACCGCAGGATTGGTCGGATGGTGGGAGTACAATACTGACTTGTTTGATGGCAGTACCATTGAGCGGATGGCGAATCATTTTGTTACATTACTTGAGGGGATTGTAGCAAACCCACACCAGCCAATTTCCCAATTACCTTTACTGACAGCAGTTGAGCAACAACAGTTACTCGTTGACTGGAACAATACCCAAACAGACTATCCCTTTGATAGGTGTATCCATCACTTGTTTGAGGCGCAGGTACAGCGTACCCCGGATGCAGTGGCAGTGGTGTATGAGAAAGAACAACTCACCTATGATGAGTTGAATTGTCGCGCGAATCAATTAGCACACTACTTGCAGTCTGTGGGTGTAAGAGCAGATGTGCTAGTCGGGTTGTGTGTGGAACGTTCAGTAGAAATGGTGGTAGGACTACTAGGCATTCTCAAGGCGGGTGGTGCTTACGTACCACTTGACCCAGATTATCCGACTGAACGGTTGAGCTTCATGCTAACAGATGCTCAAGTTGCGGTGCTGTTGACCCAACAAAAACTCATTGACAGGCTACCACAGCATCAAGCAAAGCTTATCTGTTTGGATAGCGACTGGCAGAGCATTCAACAACAGCGCCAAGATCACCTCAACAGTAGCGTCACTGCTGATAACCTCGCTTATGTCATCTACACGTCCGGTTCTACAGGAAAACCAAAAGGGGTAGCCGTTGCTCACTTGGCGGTGAATCGACTAGTGTTAAACACCAACTATATACAGTTACAGCCTCACGACAGAGTTGCTCAAGCCGCAAACGTTGCATTCGATGCTGCTACCTTTGAAATTTGGGGAGCGCTCCTTAATGGGGCTAGGCTGGTGGGAATTACTCAACAAGTACTTCTTTCACCCCAAAAATTTGCCACCCACATTCAGCAAACAGAAATTAGCGTATTGTTCTTGACAACAGCTTTATTCAACCAGATAGCCAGTTTTGAACTCCAGGTATTTAATTCTCTACGATATCTATTGTTTGGTGGGGAGGCCGTTGACCCCAAATGGGTCGAACAAGTACTCCAGAATGATTGTCCACAAAAATTGCTTCATGTGTATGGACCTACGGAGAATACTACTTTTTCTTCTTGGTACTTGGTGCAGGACGTACCAGCCAACGCTATTACTATCCCCATCGGTCGCCCAATCGCCAACACAGTTTTTTACATCCTAGATTCACACTTACAACCAGTTCCCGTAGGTGTCCCAGGAGAATTACACATCGGTGGCGCGGGGTTGGCACGAGGCTACCTCAACCGAGAAGAGTTGACACAACAGAAGTTCATCCCTAACCCCTTCAGCACTGACCCCGATTCCCGGCTTTACAAAACTGGAGACTTAGTGCGTTACTTAAGTGATAGCAATATTGAATACTTAGGACGTATTGACCAGCAAGTGAAGATTCGCGGTTTCCGCATCGAGTTGGGAGAAATTGAAGCGGTACTGAGTCAACACGCCCAGGTTCAATCTGTTGTTGTCACAGCTAGAGTCGATATTCCTGGGGAGAAACGCTTAGTTGCCTATATTGTGCCACAACAGCAAGCAACACTCAGCATCAGCGAACTGCGGCAATTTCTGAAAACGAAGCTGCCTGAGTACATGATTCCTACGGCAATAGTTGTCTTGGAATCTCTGCCACTGACACCCAACGGTAAAATAGACCGCCGTGCCTTGCCTACACCGGATACAAACAACCTTGCCATGCAAGCTAGCTTTATCCCAGCCCTTGATATCGTAGAAGCGAAATTGGCACAAATCTGGACAGAAGTTCTGAAAGTTTATCCTGTGAGTGTAAAGGATAACTTTTTTGACCTCGGAGGACATTCTCTTTTAGCTGTGCAACTGATGACTCGGATTGAACAGCAATTCAAGAAAAATTTACCCTTGGCAACACTCTTCCAAAACTCAACTATTGAGCAATTAGCAAATCTTCTTTGCCAACCCATAGATACTTTCAATTGGTCTCCTATAGTACCTATTCAGCCTAATGGTTCTAAACGACCTTTCTTCTGCTTGCCTGGAGCAGGTGGCAACACCATCTACTTATACAATCTGGCACATTATTTAGGTAAAGACCAACCATTTTATGGACTGCAATCACTCGGTCTTGATGGGGAATCAAAGCCGCACACAAGAATCGAGGATATGGCAGCTTATTACATTGAAGCAATACAGCGCATTCAACCTAAAGGATCCTACCTTTTAGGTGGTCATTCTTTTGGAGGTATGGTAGCTTTCGAGATGGCAACTCAGTTACAAAAGCAGGGATATGAGGTTGCTTTACTAGCTATTTTAGACTCTGGTGCCCCAGGCTACATAACTGATGAATTAGACATTGATGCCGTTGATGATGCCAAATGGCTGACCAGAATTGCCAGCTTGTTTGAAGGCTTCTATGGAAAGAGCTTAAATGTATTCTATGAAACTCTCAAATTTCTTACTCCAGATGAGCAATTGAACTATTTTAAAGAGCAGTTACAAATGGTTAATTTACTGCCACCCAATGTTGGAGTCAAGCAACTTCGCGGTTTGATAGAGGTTTTCAAAGCTAATCATGAAACTGCTTGTGTTTACAGACCACAAGTAATTTATCCTGCCCAGATTAAGTTTTTCAAAGCTAGTGAGATTGATGTTGTTAATAATGGAAAGCCTGAGATTTTTAAAGAATTAGCATTGGGATGGAACAAGCTTTCTGCTCAACCTCTAGATATCCATTTCGTACCAGGTAATCATCTCACAATGCTAAATGAACCTCATGTCCAGATTTTAGCAGAACAGTTAAAAATCTGTATTGAGCAGGTACAGGCAGATTACTGAGTTGTAAATCCCCAACGTTGATAAAATGGAATCATCTCTGATAGACAATAAAAAGCTAACTGTTCAATTGCTAAATTTATGAACAGTCCAAATTTTATCAATTTTGGAGGCTTTGAAGAAGTTGAGCATACAGCTGACTGGGCTTATCGGGTTTGGGGGCAAAATTTAACCGATTTGTTTATCCAAGCAGCGATCGCACTGTATACATTAGCTGATGTCGAGCTAGCCTCAGAATCTTCAATTAAGCGGAAAATTCAACTCCAAGGGGTTGACCATGTAAGCCTATTAGTAGCCTGGTTAAATGAACTTTTGTATCTACATGAGAGTGAAAATTTAGGATTTAACCAATTTGAAATTTTGCATCTTGATGTCCACTCTCTAGAGGCAGAAGTTAGAGGCGCTCATGTGCAAAATTGGAATAAATTCATTAAAGCAGTAACCTATCACAATCTCTCAATTCAGCAAACAGAAAAAGGATTGGAAGCTACATTAGTATTAGATGTTTGAATTGGTCATTAGTCAGTTGTCAGTTGTCAGTTGTCAGTTGTCATTTGTCAACAGTTATTCTCCCCCGCTCCCCTGCTCCCCTGTGCCCCTAATCCCCACTCCCTCCGGTCGTGGGGGCCCCGAGTTCCCCTGCTC
>NZ_JAECZC010000069.1 GCF_016056305.1 Amazonocrinis nigriterrae CENA67
GTTGCTTAAACAACGGTAAACCGCTCGGAAAACCGTGGTTAAACTACTAGCAAAAGTTATCACAGACAATTTCAAAAAGCAAGTGGTATGGGGCATTGGGCATTGATGAGGGGATGGGAAGAAGTAACTAATGCCCCATGCCCAATGCCCAATGCCCCATTCCCAATTCCCGATTAAATATATTTAGTAGGTGAGATTATGACTGTTGCAATATCAACATCTATTGACCAAAATACTATTCGCCGTCGAGGTACTGGTTTAAGAGCTTACAATCCTGACAAAGCATTTAAAGGGTATACTCTTTTTGCGCCACTGACAGGTAAGGGAGAAGTCTATCTACTAAACCTCGAAGGCGAAGTAGTACATCAATGGAATCTACCATATCCCCCAGGGTTATATGGTTATCTTTTACCCAATGGTAACCTCTTTTATAACGGTAAGACTCCACCAGACGATTCATTACGTTTTCCCTTGTGGCCTGCATTCAAAAGTGGTGTTGTTTTAGAAGCAGATCCTCAAGGAAATATTATCTGGGAGTATAAGCATCCAGACCACCATCACGATGGCCGCAGACTCCGCAATGGCAACACAATTCTACTAGCTATTGAAAAAATACCTCAGTCTTTAGTCTCCCGCATCAAAGGCGGCGTACCAGGAACAGAAGCAGACGGAGATATCTATGCTGATGTACTGTACGAAGTAACTCCTGGTGGTGAAATTGTCTGGACTTGGCACGCCTACGAACACCTAGATCCAGATATTTTTACCATTACTCCCCAGGATCATCGTCACGAATGGACTCATGGTAATACTGTGGGCGAACTCGCCGATGGCAATATTATAGTGAGCTTTCGTAACATCTCTACAGTTGCGATCGTCGATCGCCAAACAGGAAAGATCATCTGGACGCTAGGTGATGATGTACTAGCACAGCAGCACTTCCCTAACGAATTACCTAACGGCAATATCCTGATTTTCGACAACGGCGCACATCGCCGTCATACTGCACTCAATTTCTCCCGTGTGATTGAGGTCAACCGCCAAACTAAAGAGATAGTTTGGGAGTATACCGACAGTCCGCCGCACAATTTCTTTAGTTCATACATATCAGGAGCGCAACGTCTAGCAAATGGCAATACTTTGATTACAGAAGGTGCTTTCGGTCGGATATTCGAGGTGACAATTGAAGGGGAGATTGTCTGGGAATACATCAACCCCCATTTTGCACTTCGTAATGTTCCTGGTGAGAAGTCGTTGGTCACTCGTGGAGAACAAAATTCAGTTTTTCGAGCCTTCCGTTATGCACCTGAAGAAGTGCCTTGGCTCTAGTGCAAAAAGTTTGGTTAGTGTTGCTAAATAATTCCAAATTAAAATTTGGCAATTATTAGGAACTTGACAATTAAATATGCAAAATTATCTTGTGGGATGGGTGTCCTCACCCGTCCCGGTTTGAAGGGCGGGCAGGATGCTCACCTCACAAGATAATTGATTTCTTGGAAGTTCCTTAATTATTGATAAGTATTTTAGTAACGCTAACAGTTCAAAATTTGGGATTTTGAATTATTATTCATTTCCCAATGCCGTTTCAGAATCCTATTCACAAAGGAACTTAAACATGGCTGAAATCAAAGTCTACAGTGCAGTTACTTGTCCTTATGCTCACCGTACTCGTTTGGTACTGCAAGAAAAGGGTATTGATTTCGATTTGATTGAGATTGATTTGCAAAACAAGCCAGAAGGATTTACTAAGGTTTCTCCTTATGGGAAAGTGCCTGCAATTACTCACGGCGACAACCGAGTTTGGGAATCAGCAGTTATTAACGAATATCTAGATGAAGTATTTCCCGAACCTCCATTGTTACCCAAAAATCCTATTGATAGGGCACAGGCTCGCATCTGGATCGATTTTGCTAATACTAGATTAGTTCCTGCTTTTTCTAATCTTTTGCGAAGCCCAGATTCCCAAAAACAAGAAGAAGCTAAACAAGAACTATACAAACATCTGGAATTTATCGAAAATGAAGCTCTAGGAAAGCTCTCTAAAGACGGCCCCTACTGGTTTGGTGAATCTATCAGTTTGGTTGATTTCACCTTTTATCCTTGGTTTGAGCGCTGGCCAGCACTCAAGCAGTATCGTGGCTTTAGCATACCAGAGGAATTTACTCGTCTACGCCAGTGGAAACGAGCTTTGAAAGAGCGTGATTCAGTAAAAGCGATCGCTAAGCCTAAGGAATTCTACATTGAGCGATATGCTAAATTTGCTACTCCTACTCCTGTAGCTGTCTAGCAAGATGAAATTGCGCTCAAATTTGTAGAAAAAAGGAGCCAGGAGTCGTCTATATTCTGACTCCTGTATGGGTACTGCTGCGGCAGCACCCCTCCTGAGTCCTAACTACAGACTCTGGATTTTTACACAGAGTTTACTATAAAATACTATAAATCTACCTAAATAGTGTAGTTAGTGTCATGAGTAATACTAAAAAAGTTAGTGACGACCTCAGCGTAACTGGACAAGTAACACTATCGAGTTGGGAAGAAATATTAGAAATTGCTCAAAAAAATACCCCTGCTAGACGCGTGCGTAGACCAGGGCAATCGCCTTCTACTGCTCCCATTCCTAGCAGTCTCCACAAACTGTCTCCAGATACAGAACCGCCAGTGTTACTTTACCGCGATACTAACTCTTGGTGTCCTTTTTGTGAAAGGGTTTGGTTTGCTCTGGAAGAAAAGGAAATTCCGTTTGCAACGGAGTTTATCGACTTAAGTAACAAGCCTAAATGGTATACCGATTTAGTTCCTACAACTCTTGTCCCCGCCGTGAAAATTGAGGGCAAGTTAGTCTATGAATCTAAAGATATTCTTTTAGCATTAGAAGAACGATTTGGGCCAACCTTACTCCCTGAAGACCCAGAAGAAAACGCCATTGCGAGGCAGTGGCTTGAGGATGCTGAAACCAATGGTTTTAGGAATATCGCTTACAAATTCCTCAGACAACCACCTGAAGATGCTAATGAATTAGCCAACTTACAGGCAGCTTTTGAAGCTAAATTAGACGAACTTGAACAAACTTTAGGAAAGTATCCTGGCCCTTACTTTTTGTCAACTTTTAGCATTGTAGATCTTAGCTATAGCCCTCATTTAGACCGATTAGCGGCTAATTTACCTGTTTATCGAGGATATCACCTCAAGGGAAATCCACGTTATCTTCGTATCAATGCTTGGTTTGAAGCACTCAACCAACGTCCTGCTTATCACCGCGTTAAATCGGATGAGATTACTAACAATTTACTGCTACGCCGCAGATGGGGAGTAACACCCATTGGTAATCTTTTACCCCCCGACCCAGTAATTAGCGATGAAATCCAATTTAGGGCAGAAGCCGCTGAAAGATTGACTGATAACCGAGAAGTTGCCATTGGAGACATTCTTAAAAACTCTGGAGTGCAAGCATTGGCGGTAAATGGGGACACTTCAGCAGTCAAAGAAGCAGTTTATTTGCACCTGCGACTATTAGCTGACTATCTCATCAATGGCAATGGCACACCATTACCCTGGGGACGCGTAGGCGGTAAGGACAATGCAGACCCACTTGTGGCTGCTGTAGGAGCCATCACACTCGCTTATGTGAGAAATCGCATATGTGCGCCCCGTGACATGAGTGCCGGTGCTGCAACTGCATTTCGGGCAGCAGCTGATCAGGTATTGGCATCCCTCTATTAACGTGAGTTCGACAAGTGCTGTTTTGACCTCTCCCCCAACCCCTCTCCTACAAGGAGAGGGGAGTAAAACCCTTATTTTTTCGTTTCTCCTCCCTCTTCTTACCCAGACGCAACGCGATCGCTTGCTTCTTTGAAGGAGTACGCCTTAATGGAGAGGTTCATCGAATTCACGTCTCTATGAGTAAAAACTTCCACATATCAAATCACTATCAGTTCAATCAGATGAGTCTTGCTTCCTATAACCACGGTGTTGTTTCATTTTGGCTTGTTGTTCTGGGGTGAGAATTGCCTGAAATTGTTGCCTTTGAGCGCGTTGAATTTCGTGAATTTTTTGTTTTTGCTCTGCTGATAAATTGAGCGAGCGTATTATCCTGATTGGGGATTCATGATAACCCTGAGTTGCAGCTTTAAATTTTTCTTGTTGCTCAGAAGTTAAAACAGCGAGGATTTTGGCTTGGGTTTGCTCTTCTATCTGTTTTGCTTTTGTTTTTTGCGTGTCAGTTAAATTTAGGTCGGATATTCTATCTGAAGCTGTAGATCTATCTGTTGTAACAGAAGAACTACTTGCATTTTCGGTAGAGTTATTTGGAACTGCTGAACTACTAGGCGATGATAATTGTTCGCATCCCGCAGTTAAAATAACAATTGTCAAAGCACCTAATAAAAGCTTTAAATTCAACTTACACTCCATAAGTATCTCTCTTCTTGAAATGAGCATCAATTAGATTTCAGCAAAATCAAAATATAGTTGTAATTATTTTGATATCAATATCTAAAAAATATACAAAATAGCTATTTTTTTGAAAAAAATACTTTCAAATCCTAATAATAAGATTGAATAAAAGTTATCTCTTTGTAAGAAATAATTAAACCTATATTTGTCTCCGGTTTTCTTGTTAATCACTTTTTTTATTAGCCAGTTATTTAAATAAAGAAAATTGAGTGTTGTTTTACCAAAGCTTTCTGATTTCAATAGTGAACTTTATTTATTATTAACGCTGATTTACTTCCAAAATAAACATGACAATAGTCATAAATATAGCCATGACTTTTTTCACAAATTGTAATTGTAAACCTGTATGAATAAACTTGATCTTGACGAAATAGACGCAATGAATCAAACTATGCACTTTGCTATATAATCTAGCGCAAGGAGTAATTGGGGTTGCCGTTAGCATTGGTGCTGCCCTCAGTAATTCCTTGGCTGGCTTTGTAGCTAAAGAAGCTGAGTACAACGCTAGCTTTTTGAGTATGGCTGCGATCGCCGCCTCTGCTTTAGCTTTCTTTTGGTTCTTTATGCCGGAAACTAAATCTACATCCCGTTCGATAAACTCTCAATCAGAGTTAGCTACGGTTGGGGAGTAAGCAATGGTCGTTCTGCGATACCTGGTAATTTTACTGACTTACATTGGTTTGGGGCTGGGCTACTTACCCGGACTGCGGATGAATCGTGCCACGATCGCTCTTGTTGGTGCAGCTTTGTTGATGGCATTGGGATTACTGGATCTGCCTGCGGCGTGGAGTGCCATCGACTACAAAACACTCGTCTTCCTGTTCGGCATGATGATAATTAGTGCTAATCTAGCAGCTTCCGGTTTTTTCCAGCTTGCTATTGATTATACAATCCGCCACATTCACAGCCCATTTGGGTTATTAATAGTACTAACTTTTGGTAGCGGCTTTCTCTCGGCGCTCTTCCTCAATGATACGATCGCCCTCATTCTGACACCTCTGGTAGTCGGCATCACTCAATTACTGAAGCTCAACCCTATTCCCTACCTGTTAGCACTGGCTGGCGCGACTAATCTCGGTTCTGTGGCTACCCTCAGCGGCAATCCTCAAAACATTTTAATCGGTTCGTTCTCTGGTATTAGTTATCTAGACTTTGCCAAAGCTTTGACACCACTAGCTTTAGTGAGTTTGGTAATCCAGGTGGTTTGGTTGTGGTGGTTGTATCCAGAGGTGCGATCGCTTCGTCCTTACCTGAAAGTAGAACCACCTCACTACCGCATCTTCAAACCACTGTTAATTAAGAGTCTGCTAATTACTGCTGGATTACTAATAGCGTTTTTGGTTGGCATTCCGACTGCGGAAGCTACCCTAATTGCCGCTGGATTATTACTAGTAACACGTCGCCTCAAACCAGAGCGAATTCTCCAAAAAGTGGATTGGGATTTGCTGCTGATGTTCTGTGGACTATTCATCCTCACCGAGGGCGTACAGAAACTCGGTGCGCTGGAATGGTTTTCCCGTTTCGTTCACGAGCCTTTGAGCATTCTGGGAGTAACAGTGTTGTTGTCAAATTTGGTATCAAATGTGCCAGCAGTACTGTTGCTACATCACCTAATTCCCCATCCTGACACGCAAACTTGGCTACTGCTGGCGGCTGCTTCTACACTGGCTGGAAATTTGACGCTGCTGGGTTCTGTGGCCAATTTGATTGTAGCGGAGGCAGTTGCTAAGAGAGGATATCGGCTAACCTTTGGGGATCATTTGCGATTTGGGCTACCATTAACAGTTGTGACTTTGGCGCTTACCTATTTTTGGATTTTTTAACCGTATCTGGATAATCACTAAATACGCCATCAATCCCCAAGCTGAAAAACAGGTCATATTCCCCTTGAGGATTTCCTTGAAAGTCTAGTGGTAAAAAGATGTCTTCATTGCGGAAAGTCCAAACATGAACTAGTAAAGAAACTGCATGTGCATCAGTGACTAAAGATGTTGGTGACAGCAATTTATTAGTATTATCTCTAGGAATAAGTAGATTTTTATGGACTCCGATCGCCTGTGCATATTTCCTAATTGCTGCTAAGCCTGATGTTGTAATTAAGTCTGCATAGGTGCGAACATTACCATTAACTACAAAATCATAAGGTTGACCACCAGCGTTAATCAATTGCACTAAAGGTAAATCAGTTTTTGTCGATAAATATTGCAAATTACTCACTTCAAAAGACTGAATGAAAACAGGTGCGTTAGCTCCCTGATAATCGTTTGCTTGTAGAGTTGCTAATAGGGGTTCTTCTAATGATAAACCTATAGACTGAAAGTAGGTTGGATGCTTAGTTTCAGGATAAATACCGATAGTACGATTACTTTGGGTACTTCTAATTTTAACTAAATCAATAATTTCTTGGAGTGTGGGAATTTCCAACAGTCCATCATATGCTGTATTTTGTTGGCGCAGTTGGGGTATGCGTTCCTTGGCTCGTAGTGTTTTCAGTTCTGCAAGCGTAAAATCTTCTGTAAACCAGCCAGTTTTTGATTCTCCATCTATAATTTTGGTAGTTTGAAGATGAGCAAATTCTGGACGGTCTGCAACGTTGGTGGTTTCGGAAATTTCGTTTTCATGACGAGCAATTAAAACACCATCTTTAGTGGAAACTAAATCTGGTTCAACATAGTCACATCCTAATGCGATCGCTAATTCATAAGCAGCTAAAGTATGTTCTGGACGATAGCCGCTGGCACCTCTATGGGCAATGATAATGGGGGGTGTACCTGGGAAATTTTTAACCATGACTGGGTGTGCAATTGAATGGAACGATTCAGATTAAACCGAGTAACCTAGAAAAGTAGCTTGTGTTAATCTCAAGTACCTTTGCTAATCGTAAACTGATTGACATCACTCGATTTATATGCAATCTAAGACAGGGATTCCTAACCAATTTCTTTCGCTACCCTCATCCTTTTAAGATAGAACTATACAAACAAGGCCTGCCTATGCGGGTTTCATCGTCTTTAAACTCTATTCCTAAAGTATTTAGCAAAAAATCTAATGATACAGATTGAGTCAGTAGGAAAACGTATAGAAGAATTGCGCCAGTTGTTGCAACAAGCCAGCTATGCATATTATGTGTTAGATGCACCAATCATGGAAGATGCAGTTTATGACCAACTGTATCGAGAATTGCAACAACTGGAAACTCAGTATCCTGAATTAATTGCACCAGATAGTCCCACTCAGCGGGTGGGTGAGAAACCAGCAACGCAGTTTACCTCGGTGCGGCACAATATCCCATTGTATAGTCTGGAAAATGCATTTAATGTTGATGAGTTGCAAGCCTGGGATCAGCGTTGGCGGCGACAAGTACCGACCATAACCGCTGTAGAATATGTCTCAGAACTGAAAATTGATGGTTCTGCGATCGCCCTTACCTACCAAAATGGCATTCTAGTCAGGGGTGCAACTAGGGGTGATGGAGTCATGGGTGAAGACATTACCCAAAATGTGCGGACAATTCGCTCAATTCCGTTACGCTTGAATTTAGCAGGTTTAGAAAATCTGGAAAAGGTAGAAGTGCGGGGTGAGGCGTTTTTACCTTTGGAAGTGTTTAAACAAATCAACGAGGAACGCCTTAAAGCAGGTGAACAATTATTTGCCAATCCACGCAATGCCGCAGCTGGTACACTCAGACAATTAGACTCCCGCATTGTAGCCAGGCGGCGGTTAGATTTTTTTGCCTATACGCTGCACATTCCTGGTATGGATGATGCGAGTATTTCCAATACGCAATGGGAAGCTTTGGAGTTGTTGCAAAATATGGGTTTTCGCGTTAACCCTAACCACAAGTTGTGTAGCTCATTAGCAGAAGTGGCAGAATATTACAAATATTGGGACACTGAACGACTGAATTTAGCTTACATGACTGACGGGGTAGTAGTAAAGCTGAATTCTTTTAAATTACAAGAACAGCTAGGGTTTACCCAGAAATTTCCCCGGTGGGCTGTGGCGTTGAAGTACCCAGCAGAAGAAGCACCCACCCGTGTAGAAAATATTGCTGTGAATGTTGGGAGAACAGGCGCGTTAACTCCGTTGGCAGAAATGCGCCCAGTGCAACTAGCGGGGACGACTGTTTCCCGCGCTACTTTACATAATAGCGATCGCATTGCCCAATTAGACATCCGCATCGGTGATACTGTGATTGTCCGCAAAGCTGGGGAAATCATTCCTGAAGTGGTGCGGGTACTCAAAGAACTCCGTCCTGCTGACACTGAACCATTTGTCATGCCTAGCAATTGCCCTGTTTGCGGTCAGCCAGTGGTGCGAGAATCAGGTGAAGCCGTGACTAGGTGCGTTAATGCTTCCTGTGCAGCAATTCTCAAAGGCTCAATTGAACATTGGGTAAGCCGTGATGCTTTAGATATTAAAGGCGTGGGCGAAAAACTGGTGCATCAACTCGTGGATAAAGGTTTGGTGCATTCCGTTGCTGATTTATATGAGTTGACAGAAAGCAAATTGTGTGCATTAGAAAGGATGGGGCAAAAGTCAGCAGAGAAATTAGTGGATGCGATCGCGCGATCGAAAAATCAACCTTGGTCAAGGGTATTGTATGGTTTAGGCATCCGTCATGTTGGCAGTGTGAATGCTCAATTATTGACACAAAAGTATTTGACAGTAGAAGAATTGGCTACAGCAAAGCAGTCAGATATTGAAGGTATTTACGGTATTGGCGCTGAAATTGCCCAGTCTGTATATCAGTGGTTCCGCATCCATGCCAATCAAACTTTAATTGAACGCTTGCAACTAGCAGGATTGCAATTCATAGCCGAAGTTACAACAGTTGGTGATGGTAATCAAAAATTGGCTGGTAAAACTTTTGTGATTACGGGTACTTTGCCAACTTTAAAGCGCGATGAAGCAAAGGTATTGATTCAAAAAGCTGGTGGTAAAGTGACTGATTCCATTAGCAAAAAAACTGATTATTTAGTTGTAGGAGAAGATGCCGGTTCTAAATTAGATAAAGCGCAGGAGTTGGGAATTAATCAGTTAACTGAAGCACAGTTATTGGAAATTTTGGAGAGTTAGCTAGCCTGCAAGGGATAGATACTTTGTATGGGCGTATATCTGTACGCCCTTATGTCATATGTCGCAAAGATGATTGAACTCGGTTTTATATCAAGTTCAGATGATTAGTTGTTAACCTCAGTTCAGGATAAGCAGAAACCATTATTCTATCGTTGGCTAAAATTCCTATTCCTTCGTATAACTAACAGCGAAATCGTCTTAACCCGAACTGAGGTTAAGTAGAAACCCAGTTGCTTCAGTTCAGTTAAATTACGGTTCCAAATTAGGTTTAGCGGATTTTTTAAGTAAAATCACGGTTAGAGAATTCATAGTGTAAGTATAAACTAGGGCTGCTGTAGAAAATACTTACATAAATCAGATGAAGAACTCAAAAACACAACAAATTACACTTATAGGTCAATCTAACCCGTCAACAGTATTAGGTGAATTTCACATTCATATAGATGCTCAGAGACTTGCAAACCCTTTCGAGAAATTCCTCACAGAGCAAGAATTTTGGAATTCTGACTTTTCAGGGTATCCAGAAGGACTTGCTCATTGTCCTCCGAAAAAGCATCTCACTAAGAAAACCACAAGTGTGCAAGACTTTCGAGGAAGCTTTGATGCTATTGTCGATTATTTACAGGATAATTCTGAAGATATAGAAGGTTATATAGAAGCAGAATATGTTCCTGTTGACGTAGAGATTGAGGAAATACCTTTTAATCCAGCAATTGAAATTCCTTTTAAATTGCAATTGTCATCTCTGACACCTGGAACGTTTCGTCAAGATGAACTACACATTACTTTGTCACGAGCAGAATCAGACCCCAAGTTAATTAATTCCCTAAGAAATATGGGATTTTATTCAGTTTATATGGAAAAAACATTTGGGGAAGTAGAAATATTTACTGCTCAAGGAACATACAAAATGATACGTCAAATTTTGCCAAAGGTTATTACTTATCTTAAAACAGCAGGAGGTGCTGTCAAATGTAGCGTCAAAGAGGAAAGAATAATTAAGTGGTGGATGAGTTCACCGGATCTAATACTGCCTGCTGTGATCAATTCTGTCGATAGTTAATACTATTTTGGGTTTTTGGTTTTGGATTTTGGATGAGGAATTGCCTTAAAGGTTGTTTGAAAAGTATCAATAATTTGGATTCCAAGCATAATCAAAGTACAATTAGCCTTTCCAAGTGGAAACACAGCAAAAATAACCAGTCACCCTAGTTGGGAAACCTAAAACAATGCTGGACTCATCGCAATGCGCTGTCTATTTTTTAACAAATGTTAAAACGAAAGTCATTTTTACAACTTAGATAGATTGCAATATACCCTTTACTTTATGTAATCTGCTGTAGAATGATTCCTCTAAAAGCCAGAGTATTGTGAAGAGTCAACCCGATTCAGCCTATCAATTTAGCCTATCACAACCGTTTTCCAACCGCCTATGGTGCGTTCCGCGTTTCTTCAGTCTCAGAAACAAAATTATTGGCGGCTATGCTTTAGCTCTTAGCATTGCCATAGGAGGAACGACGGTTGGGTTGACCCTTGGCAATTTCTACCAGCAACAAGCAAGTGCTATTCGAGACAGTGCTAATCAGCAAGGTCGGCTTTTGAGTGACTTGCAAGTTGCCATGCTTGAGACTCTACCGACTAGAGAGTTCGTTCCTCTGTTGCGAAAGCCTACAGAGTTTAAGCGACACAAGTCACAACTAGCTATTCGATCTGCGGAAATTAAAGCACTCATTTCACAACTACAGTCTTCGCCACAAACTACAACTATAAAAGACTTGGAGCCTTTGCTACATAAGGCTCATCAGGCAACAGAAAAATTCTATCAACAGATAGCGGTAGTACTCAATCAGGTAGAGCCGCTGATATTACAGCCAAAATCAACTGATGCAGCTCAGAAATTAATCACAGACTTTACAAGTGGTTATGAATTTGGTGCAATTGTCAGCCGTGCATATGAACTTACAGCTTATATTAAAACAGCTCGAGAGCAGGAGTACCAAGCAAAGCTTGCTTTGCTAGAAGCAGAGAATCTGCGAAACCAGATTATTGGTAGCAGTATGTTGTTCTCAGTTCTGTTCGCTGCGGTGTTGGCTTTTTCTACCAGTCGGGCGATCGCACGACCCATAGAAGCTGTGACTCAAGTCGCTCAGATAGTCAGCTATTCTTCAGATTTTAGTCTGCAAGTTCCTGTCACTACTTCTGATGAAATTGGGTTATTGTCAACATCCTTTAACAACCTGATTAAAACTATAGCAGCGTACATCCAAAAACTTTCACAAAAGAATCACAAACTACAGCAAACAGAGGAAGCGCTACGAATAGCTCATAACGAGCTAGAAATGCGTGTAATAGAACGGACAGCAGAACTGGCTAAAGCAAATCAGGAATTGCTAATTGAAATCACAGAACGTAAGCGAGTCGAGTCAGAACTGCTGCACCTTGCTTTTTACGATGGACTTACAGGTTTACCCAACCGCGCTTTATTTATGGATCGCCTCAAACATGCGGTAGATTATTCCAAGCGGCATTCAGATTATCTATTTGCTGTGCTGTTTTTGGACTTAGACCGCTTCAAGTTTATCAACGATAGTCTGGGACACACATGTGGCGACCAATTACTACTTACTGTTGCTCAAAGACTTAAGGAATGCTTGCGTTCCATAGATCTAGCTGCACGGTTAGGAGGAGACGAATTTACAGTCTTGCTGGAAGGGATGAAGGATGTCAGTGATGTCATACGTGTTGTTGAGCGGATTCAAGAAAAACTTGCACTTCCCATCACTCTACGTGGACAAGAAGTGTTTACCACAGCGAGTATTGGTATTGCTCTAAGCGCCACAGGTTATGACCAACCAGAAGACCTTTTACGCAACGCCGACCTGGCAATGTATCGAGCTAAGGCACAAGGCAAGTTACGCTATGAGCTTTTTAACTCCCAGATGCATGTTCAAGCAGTAGCACGCTTGCAATTGGAGACTGCTTTGCGCCGAGCTGTTGAACGTCAAGAGTTTCGGATTTACTATCAACCAATTGTCTCACTGATCACTGGCAAGTTAACTGGTTTTGAAGCACTTGTGCGTTGGCTGCATCCAGAACATGGGATTATTTTTCCAGAAGAATTCATGCCAATAGCCCAAGAAACTGGGCTAAGTATCTCCATTGATGAGTGGGTGCTGCATGAAGCATGTCGCCAGGCAAAACAGTGGCAAGATTTATTCCAAACCAACTCAGCGAATCTAGGTGAGCGACCTTTGATCACCAGTGTTAATCTTTGTAGCTCACGATTCAGCCAAAACAAACTGCTGTACCATATTAATCAAGTATTAAAGGAAACTGAGCTAGATGCACAGAGTTTAAAACTAGAGATTACAGAAAGTGTAATTATGCAAAATGCTGAAAAAGCTACTTTTATGCTCAAGCAACTCAGAAATTTAGGAATTCAGTTGGCAATTGATGACTTCGGTACAGGCTATTCTTCATTAGGTCGGCTGCAAAATTTTCCGATTAATGAGTTGAAGATTGACCGCACTTTCGTGAGTGGCAGCGGTATTGATCAAGGTAATTTAGAGATTATTGAAACAATTATGACGCTATCTAAAAAACTGGGTGTAGATGTGACAGCCGAAGGAATAGAAACCGCAGAACAGCTGAAATTTATGAGGGCTATGAAATGTGAATATGGGCAGGGATATTTTTTCTCGAAGCCTTTAGACAAATCTGCGGCAGAAGCTTTAATTGTGGCGAATCCTCAGTGGTAGGATTTAGGGGAATTGGGAATTGGGCATTGGGAATTGGGAATTGGGAATTGGGGAGGCAGTGCGTTCGGTCGCCAGACTTGAAGCATCTGCCGTCATTGGTGTCAAGTTAAAGCTTCAGCTAACTAGTCCCATAGACCACAAGAATTTAATAAAATTTAGTTATGCAGAATAGATGTGTTTTAGCTTATCCCTATAAAAAAGGCTTTTAATCCAAAATCCCAAATCCTAAACTATTATGACTCAAATATTTGAAAAACCAAGCCAGATAGACCCCTATGTTCGTGTTGCTAAACTTGCGGATGTTGAAGCAGCGGGTAGTTTAGTAGTTAGGAGTGAAAAACATACCATTGTTTTATTCTACTCAGACAATCAAGTCTATGCAATTGATAATCGTTGTCCCCACATGGGCTTTCCCCTCCACGGCAGTACTTGCAAAGATGGTATTGTAACTTGTCCTTGGCATTATGCCCGCTTTGACCTGGCTAGCGGGGGAACTTTCGACTCTTGGGCCGATGATGTTCCGTCTTTTCCTGTAGAAATTCGTGATGGCGATGTTTGGGTAAATCTAGCACCGCCTGCTGATGCCCATGGACACCATTATCAACGTCTTCAGGATGGTTTAGAACAAGGTATTTCGTTAGTGATTGCCAAATCAACGATCGCTTTGCTAGATCTAGGTGCAGATGCTACTGAACCGTTCCAGATGGGGTTGGAATTTGGCACTCGTTACAACAAAGCCGGATGGAATACAGGCTTAACTATCCACACCTGCATGATGAATCTGCTACCCTATTTAGATGCAGAAGACAAACCCCGCGCCCTTTTTCAAGGACTTTCGGCGGTAGCTAATGATAGTGCAGGTGCGCCGCCTCACTTTGTAGTTCACCCGTTACCCAATTCCACCGCTGACTTGCACACTCTTAAAGGCTGGTTCCGTCAGTTTATCGAAGTGCGGGATAGTGAAGCTGCTGAAAGATGTTTGGTATCTGCAATTCGGGCGGGGGCTAATTCCAATCAGATTGCAGATATACTATTCACAGCAGCCACAGACCACCGTTACATCGATATCGGTCATACACTCGACTTTATCAACAAGGCCCTGGAAGCACTCGATGGTGTCGGTTGGCAAGGTGCAGAGTCCGTTTTAGCTAGTTTGGTTGCTGGTTTAGCAAACGCCTCCCGCATGGAAGAGTCTAATTCCTGGCGCTACCCTGTGGATTTGGTGGCAATTCTAGACTCTGCCTTTGCACAGTTACCCGCAGCTTTGGCAGCAGGAAAATCACAACAAGGAAGTTGGTCTGGTAAAGATCAATTAGTACCGATTTTATTGGGAGAAGACCCCCAAGCGATCGCTAATTCTTTGCTAACTGCCCTACAATCAGGTTGTACTGAAGAACAGTTAGCTAGTGTAGTCACTTACACAGCTGCTCTGCGTGTCGCTCGTTTCCACACCAATAACGATTTTGGGGATTGGAATGCAGCACACCATCCATTCACCTTTGCCAATGCAGTCCATCAAGGATTACGCCGAGTACCTTCAGTGGAACTACTGCGCGGTGTGTTTGATGCTGCCATGAGCGTATATTTAAATCGTTTTTTAAATGTACCACCAGCCAGACTTCCAGAACCAAAAGAACAAGTTCAAAATCCTGAAGAATTACTTAAGCAACTACCAGATTTACTGGATCGCCAACAACAAGTTAACGAGACAGGTAAATTAGTTGCTAATTATTTATACAGTGGTGGTTCTGCCGAGCGACTAATGGCAATGTTGGGTAAAATGATGTTGCGGGAAAACCGCGACTTTCATGTCATCCAAGAAGTAGAAGCAGCTTTTCGCCAATACTCTTTCCTTGGTCAAACTCCTGCGGGTACTCACTTAATAATTGCAGCAGCTAGGTATTTAGCCGCACACTCGCCAACCATGCGATCACAAGGGCAAACCTATCAAATTGCCGACAGATTGCACAAAGGCGATCGCTTGTTTGTTGAAGGGGAAGGGGAAGGGAAAGGTTGAAATCATGCCTGTAGTGCAAGATTAATTATACGTGCTTAAAAGGAAGTTAGAAAGGGAAGGGAAAGTTAAAGGTTTGCCTTTGGTAAGCAAATAAAAGCTTCAATAGTACAACAAGAAATTACTTCCCCTTCCCCTTCCCTGCTTCCCTTTCCCCTTCCCTGCTTCCCCTTCTTCATCATTCATTACTTGACTGTGCCTGATGTATACCGTGCAGTTTAATAAAACTATCAAAGGCGTACCATGCCAACACATACCAAGGAATAATGTCAATTCGCCAACCCTGCTTCAGCAGTTGTCTCACAGCAAGGATGCTGAGTCCAAAGGGGAAAAGTAAGCGCAAATCAACCGCACCGTTGGTAGCTTGTTCAACTCGCTTGTTCAAGTCCACAACTGCACTTGAAATGTCCATCGCTGCTTCAGATTTACCCTCGGCAATATCGCCAAAAATAATTCCTAAATCCAGTAGTGTAGCGACAACATTATTCCAACTGTCATCTTTACCATCGTGGTTGATGACAATACTACCCTGACTAATATTAGTTCGCACTTGAGTAACGTTCGGTTGTGCTTCTAATGCATTAACAATGCGTTGCATTTCTTCAGGTTGACGGTGCTGACGAGCAACTCTCAACCGTAACCTTTTTGGGGTATTGCTAACAATTTTTGTAGATATTTGTTTGGATGGTCTACTTAAGCTTGCTTGTTCCATCACTTTCGGTATCTGGGTGAGATTACCATGACTATTTGTTAACACGCAGCAGCCCTCAGATTAAGGATGAAGTATGAACTATGAAGGATGAAGGATGAAGGACAAATTTTTTAAACTTTATCCTTCATCCTTTTTTTAGTTATTTGTGAATTGTTATTTAGTCTGCACAAACACTTTATCTGTTGTTGTTGGTCATTAGTCATTAGTCTTTTGTAAATACTTTTGACTAATGACTAATGATCAATGACGGTTTCATCCGTTATCAATGTTGTTGTCACCAGAACTGCTCGCAGCTTCAAATACTGGTGTTTCTTTGGATTCTGCAAGCTCGGCTTTGGCTTCAGCTACGATATCTTCCCAGGTTTCACCCAGTTCTGCAAAGGCTCCTTTGCTTTTTTCGTAGGCGACAATTCCGCCTTTGATGATTGATTTAGCTATGGGTTTACCAATTCCTGCCACAATGGGAAGGATGACAGGAGCTAGTATTACTGCTCCTATACCGGCTATGATTCCAGGAGCGCCAGCTTCTTCAACAAAATCAGTAATTTTAGGTGCCATGATTTATTTGTCTCCAGTCAATTAGAACATTGTATGAAAGCTTTTTAAAGTACTCTACCCAAGATGGTGATCTCATCATGCTGATGGTAGAGTTTTCTTTGGTGAATTTTTGAGAATTGGACGCAAACCATTTACACCGGCAACTATGGTTGAGCCATTGTTAACTACCGTTGCTCCTAAAGGATTAAGACCAAACAAAACGGCGATCGCTAATGCTCCTATGTTAGGAATAAGAATTAGACCAGTGTTTTGCTTGATTAGTTGCCTAGCTTGACGAGCGATCGCGATCGCCTCTAATATGCCATGCAAGTCGTTTTGCATTAACACTACATCTGCTGTTTCGCGGGCAATCTCAGAACCATTGGCAAAAGATACTGAAACATCAGCGTAGGCTAAAGCTGGGGAATCATTGATCCCATCTCCCACAAATGCAACTGTCTTGCCTTGTTCGTGCAACTCACGGACAACCGTTGCTTTTTGCTCTGGAAAAGCTTCTGCGTGGGTATGCATCGGTGCAATGCCCAGTTGTGCAGCTACAGCATCAGCTATTCGCTTGTTATCTCCGGTGAGCATGTGAACTTCTACACCTTCGACCGTTAACAGTTGGGTAATTACTTCCCGACTTTCTGGACGGAGAATATCACTATATCTTATTTTACCTAGAAGTTGACCGTTGCTGGCGACATAAATCATTGAAGCCGCCCGCTTGTTATGCCCATTCAGTGCTTCCATATCAATGCCTTGTTGGCGCAAGAAGCGTTCGCTGCCTACATAAACAGTCTCTCCTGCAATTTCAGCTTCTACGCCTAAACCTAGTTGATAGTTCCACTTGCTACGGCTGGGAATTTCGACTTGCTGTGCTTCGGCGTAGCGGATGATGGCTTCAGCTACTGGATGTGTCAAACGCTGTTCAGCCGCTGCTGCTAATGCCAAAACTTGCAAGCTAGATACAGAAGGATTGAAACTGACAACTTCAGTGACATCAACTTCGCCTTTGGTCAAAGTGCCTGTTTTATCAAAGACAATGGTGTCAACTTCTGCTAACTTTTCTAACGCCCGTCCGCTGCGGATGAGAATACCGTGGCGTGCTGCGTAAGTCAGTGCTGCTAAAACTGTGGTGGGAATGGATACCCGAATGCCTGTGCATAAGTCGAGAGTGAGGATACTGGCTACTCTAGCTGGGTTACGAGTCAGGGCAAATACTGCTCCACCCAGTAACAAAGTTGGCACTACAGCTTTTTCAGCAATTTTAATGGCGTGGTTTTCCATGCGGGTATCATGGACAGGAGCTTCTTCCATTAACTTGATGCTCTGTCCAGCACGAGTATCATTTCCTACCCGCTCTGTTAAAATATAAATCCGTCCTTCTCGTACTAAGGTGGAAGCAAAGACAGGCTGTCCTTTGGTTTTTAAAATTGGTACAGACTCACCAGTGAGTTTTTGCTCATCTATCAGCGCTTTCCCTCGTAGGATAGAGCCATCAATCGGTATTTGTTCCCCAGGATAGACGATAACTGTATCGCCGCGTTGTACATCTTGAATAGGAATTTGGAACTTCTGTTCATCACGTTCAACCCAGACAAATTGTCCGAGACAACTGAGTAAATCCAGAGTTTGTGATTTGGAAGAACGAGCAGTGCGATCGCGGATATTTTCGCCAATTTCAATTAAACTCAACATCAGTGCTGGTGTGAGAAACTGACCTTGGACTGTAGTAATGGCGATCGCCATAAAATCCAAAAAGTCGATATTCAGTTTTCGCTGTTTGACAATTCCTTCAACGGCTCTAGTGAAAACTGGCCAAGTCGCTAAAGCAATGGTTCCCGCCACCATCATTGGGGGAACGGATAATCCTAAAGGCCCTCCTAGCACAGCTAAACCAGTGGCGACAGCAGAAAGTTGTATACCAGGCCAAGATGCCTCTGAATCGCCTGCTGGCTGAGCAGCTGATGATTTTTTAGCGGCAATGATTGGCACTATATTGGTATCACTAGCAGTCTGGAGAAGACAGATTAAGCGCGATCGCATCTTCGTATCGGTAACTGCACTAGAGTTATAAGTCACAACTAACGACGCTGCCGCAGCCTTGATTCTGACGTTTGTCACTAGGGGATCAGCTTCTAGTAAGGATTGTAGACGTTGAGCGTAGTCTGCATCGTGGCGTAAGCGAGGCACACGTAACCGCACCCTTCCTGAAATTGTATGGACAACACTGTAGGTAACTTGGGAAATTTGTCTAGAGGATTTATGGCTCTTACCTAAAGAAACTTTGCCATTCTGTTTTTCCAAAGTTTTGTAAGACTTGGGAGCTAAAATCACTTCTCCATTCTTTTGTCCTACAATCTCGTGAGGCATTTGCACAGGAGAAGATGTCAGTTGAACCGCGACGTTTGCCATTCCTTCACTCTCATACAGGTTGATAAGTTTGTTGGTTGTTCAGCAGCCTATTTTAAAAGTGCTGAGTAGGGGCGCAAAGCCTTGCGTCCTTACTTGTGAGTGCTGATTGTTGGGAAGCCAGTGTTGTGCTTTGGTTTTCCAGGTTTTAGCAACTGGCGTTGCTGAGTGAAAGTAAAAATACTTTCATCCTGCTTTGTGAACGTTAGTTCATGGGGCATTTCTGAATTTAGAGAGCATAAACAGCTCTCAGTTTTTGGAGATGAATTAGGTAAGTGCAAGACTCTTGATCGGACTTACACCTAAATCACTCTTTCAAACTCTAATTTTTTTGGGTTCTACTCTACAAGAAGCCGCGGTTGCAAGCGTCTTCGGGCTTTTTTTGGGAATAACGATTAGGCATAGGCAAAGGATGAATACGTCTATACGTCCTTTGCGTAAGTCGTGAATGACATCTTCAAGATGCCTTTGCAGCGATCCCCGCAGACTCAATCAGACTCGCTAGATGCGATAGTGCTGCTGCAAAAACGTTTTGCACTCGCTTTTTAGCATCTCGCAGCATTGGAGTTTCATAGTTAATGACAATTGATGCTGCATCCTTATTGACTCGCTCACTCTTGACTGTCGGATCTGCTTGGAGCAAAGTCTCTAAGCGTTGAACAAATTGGGGATCTGAGGCTATTTGAGGTATGTGAAACCGGACTCGTCCGGGGATCGCATGAGCAATGCTATATTTTACCTTTGCAAGTTGCTCGGTTTTTGAAGCATGAGTCAGAGAGTCACAGACAAGTGGTGCTGTGGTTGGTTGCTCAATGGCAACTTCTACATTATTCTTGCCAGACTCACACGAAGTAGCCAACTGCTCTAGTGATATTACCTCTGGCTGGGAGGTAATCACAATAGCTCGCGCAGTGAGATCAACTTCCTGATTGACTACCCAACGTTGTTGTTGCAGCAATTTTAGTAGGCGTTGCTGGAAGTTTGGATCTTCACTCATCCGAGCTAGGGAAAATCCCAATCCAGGAATGATATAAGTAATTTTATGAACTACCTTAATAACTACCTTGACAGCCTGCTGACAGACGCGATTTGTCTGGGTTGCTATTGTCGAAGTTTGTTGTGAATCCAAGGTCGATGACGATATGGAAGCATACATTTTTGTCCTCCAATGTTCCCAACTTGGGAAAAGTCTACAACGGTAAGTTAGCCATATAGGCTAGGGAAAAAAACAGGCCTGAAGATTTCATATCAGCCCATAAGCTCGATAGATCTAAGATTTGATTCTCAGATGTCGTTGTAGCCTCTATAGCTTCATCGGAAGCGGCGGGAAACTCAATGTTGTTGTCGGTAGTTGAGATTTTTCCCCCCGCTGCTTGGAGCATTGGGAATAGGGCATTGCTAACTTCTTCGCCATGCCCAATAGTTGCATCACCTTGTAGGTGGAGTTTTTGATCAGGCTGATTTACTGGTTCTTGTGGCAGTTGCTGAGCTATGGCTTTGATGGAATCTGTGGGTGGGTTGGTCTCCAAAGCCAATTCCATCAGATTTACCCAATGACTTAAACTAACATCACTTGGCTGATAGGCGATCGCTATTGATCCCGCATCGCTATTCAAACGCACGTTAGTGACGTGGGGATCAGTTTTCATCAATCTCTCAAGTCGCCGTCCATAGGCGTGATCTTGGGCGATTCGCGGCACATGCATCCTCACCCTTCCCGGAATGGCATGAACAACTCTGTAGGCGATTTTTCTAGCCTGTGCTGTCTTTCCACCCTGATCATGAGATGATGGCGGTTCTATTTGGCGATCGCTCGTTGATAAGGAAGACTGGAGCGATTTGATTTCTCTAACAGTATGTGAATTCTTGCTGCTTTCTGTTGGTGAAACTTGCGGTTCTAGATAGTCAATTACCCTACGAGTTGCATCTGAGGTAATCATATAAACTGGGATCGCTGCCAAACCACTAATTCCCAGTCCTCCTGTCACTGCTAACCCTGTCATCAAAGGGATGAAGGAAATCGTCTGCTCCTTCCAAAAATCAACAGATTTCCACGCTGCAAAGGGATCTATATTGCTGAGTGTCTGAGGCGAAGTTTCAGGCTGTTGAATATTAAATTGTTGAAGTATCCCCAACATCTGCGGCAATGAAACCAGATTTTCATCAAAGGTAACTACCAAGCTGCCTGTTTGCTCATTGGCATAGGCTTCTTTCACCGCTTTTTGCTGCCGCAAATCCTTGGCTATACTTTCTAATTTTGTATTAAAACTACTGTCAGTTGCACGAATGCGTATGCGTCTATTGGTTGCATGTATAATTTGCAATCCTCCAGCAGACATTTGCACTTTCGAGCGTGCAGTGGCTCTACTGGTATTCTGATTGTCTTGGACTTCATCGCTTTCATGCTGAGTGGAGTTTAAGTCAGCAGACGATATTTTTGACTGCTGACTTAACACGCGACTACTGATAGATTGTGTCATTTAACCGATAGTTTCACCCAAAATAAGGTTAACAATAGGTTAAATATAACCTAAATTTAGGTAACTAGTCTCATTCTGAAGAATTATTTTGAATTAAGTATTGTTAACTACCCGATTTTGGTATTCTTGCTCGGTGATCATATCGAGAGTGTTCTCCAGACGATCTACAAAGACGATCCCATCGAGATGGTCATACTCGTGTTGAAATATGCGAGCCACAAAATCAGTTAATTCTTGCCTTTGTAACTTGCCTTGGCGGTCGGTGTATTCAACCTCAATTGCTTGATACCTGGGAACTAACCCTCTAATACCGGGAACGCTTAAACAACCTTCCCACCCTTTTACAACTTCAGTAGAATGATCAACTATCCTAGGATTGATCATAGCAGTAGGTTCCATTTCTGGGGCATTGGGATACCTGGGATTTGGACGGGAGGCCACAATAAATAACCGACAAGATTTTGCAACTTGAGGCGCAGCAATTCCCACACCATTAGCCTTAGCAACAGTAGCGATTAAGTCATCAATGAGTTTTTGAACACTTTCATCGTGAATATTTTCAACCCAAGCAGCCTTTTGTCGTAGGATAGGGTTGCCTAATTGAATGATTGGTGTCAACTCAGCCATTAGTAAAACTCCTTTTGTAAATTGGGAATGGGGAATTGGGAATGGGGAATTGGGAATGGGGAATTGGGAATGGGGAATTGGGCATTGGGAATTACTTATTTGTTTTGTCTCCCTCATCTCCCTCATCCCCCTTATCCCCCTCATCTCCCCTGCACC
>NZ_JAECZC010000007.1:0-2318 GCF_016056305.1 Amazonocrinis nigriterrae CENA67
AGATGAACCACTCATCTGCATGGATGAAGCGGCTTACGAGTTAAAAGCGGACGTGTTTGAGCCAATACCAATGACACCCGCAAGCGATCGCAAAGAAGATTACCATTATGAACGGCATGGTGTGCGTGCGTTATTTATATTTTTTGACCCCTTGAGAGGATGGCGGCGCGTGAGTAGTCGTGAGCATCGTACTCGCGTCGATTGGGCACTGGAAGTTCGCCAACTTCTAGATGTAGACTATCCCCACGCGCGCAAAGTCAAGTTAGTTTGTGACAATCTCAATACTCATCACATTGCCTCACTGTATGAAGCTTTTCCTGCAACTGTTGCTCATCGATTAGCTCGCCGCTTAGAAATTCACTATACCCCTCGTAACGGTAGTTGGTTGAATGTTGCCGAGATTGAGTTAAGTGTCCTTTCTCAACAATGTCTTGACCGTCGTATTTCCTCTGCCACCGAGTTAGAAAAGGAGTTATCTGCCTGGCAGAACCAGCGTAATCGCACGAATAGCCAAGTTCAATGGCGCTTCACAACAGAGGATGCCCGTATTAAACTCAAACACCTCTATCCTATTGCACTATTTTAGCCCGGTCGTGCTAGTAGGGTGCGTTATCGCGCCAGCGTAACGCACCGCCAGAGATTTACGGTGCGTTAGGACGAAAGTCCATAACGCACGCTACATCTTAATTACGAATTACCCTTCGGGTGACGCTCGCAAGCTCGCTACCGCTACGCTAACGGCAGTCCCCCAGACGCTCGTTCGCCTTTGGCGTCTCCCCTTGGGAGAAGACTCGCTAACGCTGCGCTAACGGCAGAAACCGCCAAGACGGGGGCTGCCTCACGAATTACGAATTACGAATTACTACTTTCGTGTATAACGATGCTTCACCCCAACAGGAAAATATTCTGCATCACCAGTTGGGGCTAATGCGACCTGTGGCGTTTGATATTCTGGAGGAACATAGTTAGCAAACTCACTATTGAGGCGCAACAGTTGCGAGAGAATCGAAGCTGTGATGGTTTGTTGCTTATCTTCGCTAGCTTCTACGCCTGGTGCTAACTCCACAACTACAGATAAAAATTTATTTTGATCAACATCTTCCCTTACTTGCAACACGAACTTACCCGTCACCCATTCTTGAATGATTGGTTGTTCTAATCCTACAGTCACATTTTCAGGATAGATATTTGCCCCAAAGTAGGAAACCGTAAAGTTAGAACGTCCGAAAACATAGACGAAAGGTAGGGAATGAATACCTCTTGGAGAGTGCTGAGTGCTGAGTGCTGAGTGCTGAGTGTCAGAATGGAGTTTTTCAAGTGGATTAAATCCCCATTCTGCTAAAAACTGAAGCATGGCATCATAACTAATGATGCCGCCAGTATCTAAGATGTCATAACGTATCAAGGGAATGCCATTGTCTCCAGAAAATAACAATGAGCCATTCTGAACTTCAAAAAAACGACCTATGGGGTCATATTGTACCAATGTGGGTAAACGAGATTCTCCAAATAAAGCTCTAGCAGCATCTGGATGTTCTGCCAAAAAACGGCGAATGCAGATACTTAAGGGTGTTTCATTGCCTAATACACCTGCATCCGCAGTACCGTAGAGTGATACAAAATCGTAGCAGAAATTTGTTGAACCAACCCTTTCACCAACTAAACTCCGCCATTCTTCGCTAATTACCTCTCCCGCCATCACTAACTTGAGGTGATATGGTTGCCACTCTACACCACGGGCAATGCCAGTATCAATGACATCTTTGAGGAATGGTGGGTATCCCAACAATACAACCTGATCGAAAGCTGAACCAAGTTCCTGCACAACCCGTAAAATTTCATCTTTGTTGTTACCGGGAGTAATGACGGTGATAGGATAACTTTTACTAGCAAGATAGCGACAGCAATTGGTAGTAAACATCCCGCCTACCCAAGTGCCTAAAGTGAAACAAATCACAGCTAAGGTGCGTCTGGTATCTGCGTAAAAACTATCGTGAAAAATCTGCTCAAAACGTGTAGCGATTTGCAATTCATCTGTGAAGAAACGGGGCCAAAATGTTGGTTTACCTGTGGAACCGGAAGAAGCGGCTATCATATCGCACGCTTGCAACTGCCTATAGCGGCACAGGTCAGGCAAAGGATAACGGGATATATAATTTTCTTTAGCGATCGCTGGCAATTTCTGAAAATCCTCAAAGGTTTGGATAGCATTAGGATCAATCTTGTGTTCTGCTAAAAAAGCCTTGTAGGCGGGTACATTTGCAGCCACATCAGAAAATAAAGCTAAGGCTGCTGATTCGCTGGAAGTGTTGAGATGC
>NZ_JAECZC010000007.1:2681-66063 GCF_016056305.1 Amazonocrinis nigriterrae CENA67
CAGTAATCGTTTTTGTACCCACTGTGGTGAACCATTGCCTCTTGCTGTGGGACAGGTTGTAAATCATCGCTATCGAATTATACGCCAACTCGGACAGGGCGGCTTTGGACGCACTTATCTGGCGGAGGATGGAGATCAATCTCATCAAACTTGTGTGCTGAAGGAGTTTGCACCCCAAGTCCAACAAAAACAGGATTTACAAAAAGCTAAGGAGTTGTTTGAACGGGAAGCAAGTGTCCTCAAAAAACTCCAACATCCGCAAATTCCTCGTTTTCACGCCTCGCTGCAAGTGAAAATAGGCAGTAAAGATTTTTTCTTGTTAGCTCAAGATTATATTGATGGTGATAATTATTCCCAGTTATTAGAAAAGCGTCAAAGTCAGGGTAAAGCTTTTAGCGAAGAAGAAATCATAACTTTATTGCAAAATATTTTACCAGTGTTATCCTACATCCACTCACAAGATGTAGTTCACCGCGATATCTCTCCCGATAATTTGATTTTACGAAGTTCCGATCAAATGCCGGTGTTAATAGACTTTGGTGGTGTTAAGCAATTACCTGCCTCTCAGGGTTTTTGGTTCACGAAGTTAGCTGTTAATCACACTTTGTTGGGTAAAAAAGGCTACGCGCCAGAAGAACAACTACGGCACGGAAAAGTTTTTTTTAGTAGTGATTTTTACTCTTTGGCTGTAACTACATTAGTATTACTCACAGGCAAAGAACCGCAAAAACTGTACGACAGCTATCAAGGAATTTGGTATTGGGGGAAGGAAATCAATATCAGCATCACCCTAGAAAATGTGTTAAAAAAGATGCTGGCTTATAAACCAAGCGATCGCTACCAAACAGCTGAGCAAATCCTCAAAGATTTACCGTCGCCAACTATCACTCAAGCACCAACCACCAATGTCACCAAGATTAAAACAATGATAGTTGCCCCTGGACGCAAACGCGCTCAGACCGTCATCAGCAAAATCCACAGTAAAACACAATTAGTAACTCAATCTATACCTTTGCCAATTTGGATTCGCCCTTTTGCTGTGAGTCTTGGAGGAACCGCTTTAGTTGTCTTAGTTGGTGTAGGAACATGGGCAGCAGTTAATGCAGTCATTACAGGGGTAACATCAATCAAAGTTCCATCAATTTCTCTACCGCAAATCCCACAGTTACCAAATCCTCTGAGTAAACCAGCAAGTGACAAACAGCGTGAAGACAACACCCAAATTATCAGCCGCCGCCAACAACTAGAAATTCCCGAAGTATTTTTTACAAGGTTTGTTGATAGTTTATTTTATACTAAAAACCCTGAACTACGGGGACGTAGCTTGACATCTAAGTCAGAAGATGCAGCTTTACGAAATGAATGGTCTAGTATCGCTAGTGACTTGCTGAATAAACTAGAACAAGCTAACCTCAGTACAGCAGCGCGTCAGAAATTGGGCAGCTATAGTCAAAAAGATTACGAAAATTGGAGACAACAAGCGCGAGCGGGACAATTAGGGAACTATACAATTAGTCAACTCAATAAAGACACATATCAAAAATTCGATCAGTTGTTTCCTGGTCAGCAGCGTGGGAAACTGAATCAACAGACTTTCGGTCAAATTTGGTATGCGATCGCAGCCGATAAAGTTAGTAAAGTAAAATCTGGCACATAATGAAAGAGCAGGGGTGCAGGGGTGCAGGGGAGAATAACTACTGACCACTGACCACTGACAACTGACCACTGACCACTGACAACTGACTATTGACAAATGACTAAAATATATTGTTCTCAAGGTCACGAAAATTCCCCAGGTAGCCGTTTTTGTCTTCAGTGTGGTGAAAAGTTGTCGGGTGCGCCTGTAAGTTATGGTATTCAACCAGGGTTAACTTTGGGCGATCGCTATGTAATTGTGCGTCAACTTGGCCAAGGAGGTTTTGGACGTACTTATTTAGCCGAAGATATCAACCGCTTCCGCGAATCTTGTGTTTTAAAGGAATTTTCCCCCCAAGTTCAAACTGCCTATGTTGTCCAAAAAGCCGCAGAACTTTTTGAGAGAGAAGCAAGTGTTCTCTATAAACTACAACACCCACAAATTCCCCGCTTTAGAGAACTGTTTCGCATCAATTTAGACGGCAAAGAATACCTATTTTTGGTGCAAGATTATGTGGAAGGGCAAACTTATAATTCTTTATTAAATGACCGCAAACAGCAGGGTTTACGGTTTACAGAAGCGGAAGTTCGCCAGCTGTTACAGCAAATTTTGCCAGTTTTAGAATATATCCACTCTTTAGGAGTAATTCATCGGGATATTTCGCCAGATAACTTAATTTTACGCACCGTTGATCAACTACCAGTGTTAATTGATTTTGGCGGTGTTAAACAAGTAGTGGCAACTGTCGCCTCCCAATATTACCAACCTGGTGTAATGCCATCTCCCCCAGCAGCAACCTTACTGGGTAAAGTAGGATTTGCCCCGCCAGAACAAATGCAAACTGGGTTAGTATCCCCTCACAGTGATTTGTATGCTTTGGCAGCAACAGCCCTAGTTTTATTAACAGGCAAACAGCCCCAAGAATTAATTGATACCTATACCCTGACTTGGCAATGGCGACGAGAAATTACCCTGAGTCCGCTTTTGGGACAGATATTAGATAAAATGCTATCCTCTAGACCAGGCGATCGCTATCAGTCAGCTCGTCAAGTCCTAGAAGCACTCAACCCAGTACCAGTTAGCTATCCGCCAACTCAACCCCCTCATATCCCCCTCCTCCCATCGAGCCTACAAGCTGGTGGACACCAACAAAAGCTTTCGTAGTAGCATTGGTGTTGGCTGGTTCAGCCGGATTAATTTGGTGGGGAGTAAATAGTGGACAACGAAATGTGGTAGAAAACCCAGCACCAACATCTAGCCCTACCCCAACTCAGAATCAGCCAGTCGATCCTTTAGCGCAATATTCACCAGCAGAACGGCAGCGTAAACAAAGATTAAGCGATCGCCGTCAACAGTTGGGTATTGATGAGACATTCTACGTTAACTTGGTGAATCAATTCTTCTGGGAGAAAAATCCCAGTTTGCAGGGACGTACCCTTAGTGATGGCCCCGAAGATGAAAGTTTACGGGCAGAATGGGATAAAACAGCCACATCATTACTCGAAAAGCTGTCATCACTTAGTGGTAGGGCGCGTCGGCAACTCGGTACTTATACTACAGCAGAGCGCGATCGCTGGAAAGTCGAAGTCAATCAAATCAACGTTGGTAGTCGTTCTTTGTTTGATTTAGGTGATGCTGCCTTCTTCAATGTATTTCCTGAACAGCGAGGTAAAAAATTTATCGACAAACCCATCGGACAAGTTTGGTATGGTTTTGTTAACGATAAATTCAACGCCATTCTTTCTAAAAGTGCTTTCCAGAAAATTGTCTTTGATCCTGGTGCTACAAGCAAAACAGTTAGCGGTACTCTCCAGCCTGGCGATGGTAAAGTTTTCATTGCTGGACTTGCCAAAGAACAATCTATGGAATTGAAGCTAGAAGCAAATTCCCAAGTTTTGTTTTCAGTCTATTCTCCTTCCGGCAAAATCACATTTTTGGAAGATTCCAAGCAGCGTAGTTTGTCAACTAAATTACCAGAAAACGGATTTTATGAATTTGTCGTAGTTTCCACAGCATCAAAACCAGTAGATTATCAACTGAGTCTCACAGTAGAAAATCCCACTCCTCCCCCATCGCCAACACCTACAACTACACCCACAGAAACTACCACACCTGAACCTACGCCTACATCTACACCAACTCCTACAGAAGCCACTACACCTGAGCCTACACCAACGCAGACTGATTCTAGCAAGGGAGCTGAGGAGCAGGGGAACTGAGGAGCAGGGGAGCAAGGGAGCAAGGGAGCAAGGGAGCAGGGGAGCTGAGGGGATAGTACAACAATTGGTTTTATACTCAGCACTCAGCACTCAGCACTCAGCACTCAGCACTCAGCACTCAGCACTCAGCACTACTCAAAGCTTTTTGCTGTTGATAACGCTGTTTAAACAGCTGCTGCTGTTTTTTATGGTCTACAATTGGGTCAGGATAGCCAAGCCCATGACGCTCCAAAGGCGAAATTTTACCAGTAACTAAATATTCTGTATCCAAAGACCGCAATTCTGGCACCCATTGCCGGATATATTCAGCTTCTGCATCGAATTTTTGTGCTTGACTGGCTGGGTTGAAAATCCGCACAGGTTTGGGATCCATACCACTAGAAGCACTCCATTGCCAGCCACCATTATTAGCAGATAAATCTCCGTCAATTAACTTCTGCATAAAATATTTTTCTCCCAATTGGGGATTAATCAGCAAGTCTTTGGTGAGGAAACTAGCAACAATCATCCGACAGCGGTTGTGCATCCAGCCGCTTTCATTTAACTGGCGCATGGCTGCATCCACGATAGGATACCCAGTTCTCCCCTCGCACCAAGCTTGGAAATGTTCTGCGTTGGTTTCCCAAGGAAAGTTTTTGAAGGCGTCGCGGTAAGCACCCTCAGCTAATTCTGGAAAATTATACATTGCATGTTGGTAAAATTCCCGCCAGGCTATTTCTTGTTGCCATGTGCGGATACCTGCTGCTGCTTCGTCACTGCGGCTATTTTCTAGCGCCTCGATTGTAGCTTGCCATACAGTGCGAATGCCAATTACACCAAATTTCAAAGCTGCACTCAGTTTTGAGGTACCATCTACTGCGGGAAAATTGCGCTGTTCTTGATATTCGGTAATGGCTTTAGTAGTAAATTCTTCCAGCCTTGCTTGCGCCGCCGCTTCTCCTGGTGAAATAATTAATCCTCCATCCCAAATAAATCCTAAATCTTTGGCTGTTGGTAATTGAATTGCTCCTGCAATGTTTGCTGTTTCCTGTTCTGTTTGCGTCAATCCCTCGACATTTTGTAGAGTTTCTACTGGTTTAGCTTTGGCTTTGCTATGCCAATTTTTCCAGAAAGGAGTGTAAACTGTGTAAGGTTGATTACTACCAGAGCGTATTTCTTCTGGTGCATGGAGAATTTGATCCCAGTTGTGGGTAAGAGACTCAATGCTTTTTTCTTTCAGTGAATTGATGATAGTGCGATCGCGTTCTTGTGAATACGGTTCTACATCCCAATTCCAAAACACAGCCTTGGCTTGCAAAGCCGCTGCTAAAGCTGGAATTGCTTCCACAGGATTACCATGAAGTATTAACAATTGACTGCCAGCTTCAGCATATCGCCGTTGTAGTTCCTGCAAACAGCCAATCATGTAAGTAACTCTCACCGGAGCAACATCATCTCGTTCCAGAATATTGGGATCAAGACAAAACACCCCCACTACCCTTGGACTTTGCTGTCTTGCCGCAGCCAGTCCTGTATTATCAGAAATACGTAAATCGCGGCGATGCCAAAATAGAATTAAGTCAGACATTCTATACCAAAAATAATAGTTCGCTTGTACTAGATTAAAGCTAAGTGATACCCATAAGCATCATTCTGCCAATAAATTTATAAGAGGCAAGAGGCAGGAGGGAGAAGTTTTTTCCCCCATCCCCCCATGCTCCTCATCTCCCCCACTCCCCTGCTCCCAAAATCCCCAGTAACTCTATCGGAGAAAGTGGCTTGTTGAGTTAAAGTTGAGTATACTTTTCTTAATAGTGAATTAGTCTTTCTGTCATGCCTACCCTACTATTAGACGACGGTACAATTGAGAGCGATTTAAGTGAGATAGCTCGTGAACTTGCTCCTGTTGGCATCTATGTGAAACACTATGACCCAGGAACATCGCTGCTTTTTCCCGATCTATTAGAACAGGACGTTTTGACTGATTCAGAGAAGCGCTACATTGTAGAACTACACAACGGTGTCTTTGAATTTCTCCAACAAGAAAATGGCTCTTTGTGGTGTGACTTGCTGAATGTGCATCCAGGTTCACCCAATCTGCAAATGTTGATAGATGCTTACAGCCGCTACCATACTCATAGCGCTTCTGAGCCGCTTTACATCTTGGCAGGAGAAATGATCTTTGGATTCGTGAGACCCGATGGTAGCCAGGTACAGCTTTTACTTCAGTCCCAAGACTATATTTACATCCCAGCAGGAGTAGAACATTGGTGTAGTCCTACGGCATCATTATATTGTAAAGCGGTACGCTATTTCACAACAGCAGACGGCTGGATACCGAACTATACAGGCACTCCATTGAGTGATTCTCTCAACAAGCCGCACTAATTCTTAATTTCAAATCTTTATACCAATTTGAAAAAATGATGCCGGGTGATGCAAGACTGGTAGGGGCGAGTTTAGAAATATTATCAATTATTAATGATGATCTGGGTAAACCCGCCCCTACTGAGTTTCACAATCCAAAATCTCAAATCCAAAATGGTATTATTTATTATCCCAAATAAGTTCTATACGCTCTTGGGCTTTTTGGAGAGCTACTTCGGTAGACTCACCCAATAATGTGGCTTCAATGGCTCGACCAAGACTGTCAGAAAGACGACTAGCCCCAGCAATAATCGGTCGAGCGCGTGCCACAGAAGTCTGATCCAAAAACACTTTTAATACTGGTTTTTTGCTGAGAAATTGCTGATAAGCTTCACTTTGGGCGGCTTTCAAATTAACTGGTAAAAAACCCGTCCCAATACTCCATTCTTTTTGAAATTCTTCACTCAAAACAAACTGCAAAAACTTGAGTGCAGCTTGTTCTCTTGCTGGCGTTGTCTTCATCACAAACATCGCTCCCGTAGCTGTCACCGTCGCCCGTCCAACATTTGCAGGCATTGGAAACACCCCATAATCAACGTTAGACTTCATGATATAAGTCCAAGGGCCTGTGATTTGCATAGCAACCCGACCCGTAATAAAAGCGTCTTCCTCATAACCACGTTCGGGAGGAGAAAGGGTCGCTGAACCATCTGTCATCAGGTCTTTCCAGAACTGCAAAGCACTAATAGCCCCCTTATTCAGCAAATTCGGTTTATTATCTGTCACTACCTCGCCCCCAGCACTCAATAAAAAAGGGAACCAACTAAAAACAGTCCATTCTTGCTTTCCTAAAGGCAGTAACATTCCATACTGTTCGGGTTTATGATCACCATTGCGGTCAATAGTCAACTTTTGAGCAACTTGCCTTAATTCTTCCCAAGTCTTTGGTGTTTCTGTGATTCCCGCAGCTTGGAAAAGCTTCGGTCGGTAAAAAATACCGAGATTGGCTGTGTATAAGGGAATTGACCAAGTATGACCGTCTACGCTCAATTCATCAAATAGACTGGGGATAATTTCTGACTTCAACGGTAATTTTTCCAGCCAATCATCTAAAGGTCGAATCGCTCCTAATTCTGCAAACTGACCTGTAACTTGTGGATCGTATGACAGAATATCTGGAGGTGCATTGCCCACAACTGCTGTTAAGATTTTTGGTAATTGGGGTTGACCGATGAAGATGGAATCTACCTGAATATCAGTATGAGTTTGATTAAATTTGTCTACTAGTTTATTAAACACATCCCGATTAGGAGGGGGATTGATTGTTTGCCATAAGCTTATATGAATTACTCCGTCATTATTCTGTGCTGTTGCCTGACAACCAGATAAAAATATGAGACATATACCGAGAACAATTACCAAAAGTAAAAGCCGCCAAGCAGAATTAATCAACTTGCCATAAAAGTTTTGGATTGGGGATTGGAAAAAGGTAAAATTCATACTAAATATTTAACCAATTGCCTCATCTGAAGGATGAAATTAAAACTTCATAGATAAGTTTGGTTATTGGGAAAAATTCCACTACAAACTTATTACTACGTATTTCGGTTTATATCTTTGCTCTGTTTTTAGGTCTGTTGAATACCTATCACTTCACTATTCTGAAACTACACTACAGTGTAGACAATTCGATAATGGTTAAATTGCTCTCCTCTCAAATATTCAAACTCATGTAAAGCTTTCTGGCGACTTTCCCAATAACCGTAGTTATCCATCAAAATTATACCATTTGGAAGAATGCTGTCATAGAACATATTTAAGATGTTGTATCCAAAATATTGAACATACCTCTAAGATGTGGTAATTTTACACATAACACAGCAGATTTGTAGTCAGTTTTGTAACCTGACTCTGAGGCCAGAGCGCTAGTCAGCTTCGGCCTACACTACAGTATCTGCTAGGTATCTTACAGAAGAGCTATTCACACACTCTTCTATTTCAGCTTTTATTTATAAATGACTTCTGAATATTCATTTATAGGCTTGCTGAATAAACAATTATCACTCAACAAGGACAGTAGTTAGCATGGACTTCCAAAATAAGGCTTTTCAAACTAGCCTGACTGACAATATTGACTATCCTGAATTTTGTTTGAAAGCCAGTTTGGATTATTCCATATTCAGAGATTTCCGTCGCAACGAAATATACAGGATTGCATTAGAACACGACTCTTTCGAGCAAGGTTTAGAGTATCTGGAAGCAACCAAGAAGTCTTCCTCTAATGTCTTAAGTAAGATTAATGAATTTCTGAAAAATGATCAGATTGGCAATCCTGAAGTTTTTGATTATGACGGCATTGGTACAATAGCACCACCTACGCTGCGATATATAAAAATTTTGTCAGATTTAGAATCTGAATTCGGCACTCTAGACAACGTAAATATATGTGAAATCGGAGTTGGTTATGGAGGAATGTGTAGAATTATCAATAGTTATTTTAAGGTAAAAACCTATACGTTGGTTGACTTAAAACCAGTACTAATGCTAGCTCAAAGGTATCTAGATCATTACCCGTTAAATACGACGCTGATCTATAAAACAATGAATGAGTTATCCAAAGAGAATTATGACCTGGTGATCAGCAATTATGCTTTTACGGAGATCAGACGAGAAGTACAAGATATTTATCTAGAAAAAGTGCTTCTTTCTGCCACAAAAGGCTATATTACATACAATGAAATCAATCCAGAAGATTTTCATTCCTATACAAAAGAAGAGTTGATTCAGCTCATTCCCCAAATCAGAGTAAATCCAGAAGTTGGGATATTACACCCTAAAGATTGTACTTTAGTCTGGTAGTAAAACTTACCCAGATTCAATAAAACTTCAAGTGATTTTTAATTGCCCAATGCATCACAAAAAATTTCAGTAATACAGCAGATTGCAAGTTAATTGAGTATACCCTACCCGCCTGATAGGGCGGGTGAGGTAGTTACTTCACTGACATGAAAAGTGCTTAATTAGGTTGAGCTACTTATTTTTAGGACTTACGCGAGTGTCATATTTTTTTTGGTATAGGTTGTCAAAAGTGAAGAGTCAATAGTCCAAAAATTAAGGTTTTTGACCCTTGACTCTTGAATATTGACTGCCATCGCAGAAAATATGTGTGCCAGTTGCGTAAGTCCTGATTTTATTAAATGTGTTGGGTATTTATTATTTAACCCTTCTTAAACCACACCGCAGTATAGTCAATTAGATGAAGTTTAAATTGTTCTTTTCTCAAACTTTCAAAATCATGTAAAGCTTTCTTGCAACCGTCCCAATAACCGTAGTCATCCACCTGAATCAAACCATTAGGAACAACGCTGTCATAAAGTGTATTAAAGATGTCCATCGTTGATTCATACCAGTCTCCATCGGCGTGTAGTAAGGCAATATTACCGATCTCTGATTTATATTGAGGCAATGTTTCAGCAAATAAACCTTTAACAGGTACAACAATATCTGCAACATTCAATAATTTGCAAATTGTCTCTATATTTTCTGCAATTGGAGCTTTTAAAGTGCCAACTCCAAATCCTGTGAGGTTTGCGGGTATTCCATTGGATATATCAACTTCAGTTGGATCGGGCATTCCTTCAAAAGTATCACAGGCATAAAGTAAGCGTGGACGAAGGCTGTAGCGCTTGATTACAAATGCTAAAAGTGCTGCTGCTCCCCCTTTACAACTTCCACATTCAACAAAGTTTCCGGGAATATCTTCTATACAAACTTTCTTGGCTAGAGAGTAGAGTGAAAATAAACGTGCTTCACCTAATAAAGTATAGGGTCTGATAGCCGTAACAATTTCTAGGAATTCATTGACTAAATCAGGTGATAAATTACTTACAGAATAGTTTTGCAAATGCTCTGGTAAATTCCAATTAACTTTGGGATCAGGCTGATGTTGAACTGGCTCAATATTCCCCCGCCAAGCAACTCCCATGATTTGCATAGTTTGATAGATCATTGTATTCCACCCTTTTTGCTTCAAGTAATCTAAGCCTTGAGCAACATCAGGAGAATTTAAATCATGAAATAAAATTAAAGCATCTGTCTGTGCCAATTGTTCACAGATTATCGTATCATTGAGTGGGCTTGGAGCATCATGAGAGCCATCAATAAAAAAGAACGACCACTTACGTTGTAATTGTTGTGCTAATTCCTCTACTTTTTGTGGGCTATAACCGATGACTAGATTAACTAAATCCCTAACACCTGCACATTGCAAAGAATTACTTACAGTTTCATAAATATCTTCTTCGGCTAATATAGGGTCAATGACATCTAATTCTACTCCTGCTAAAGCTATATGACAGGCAGACCAACCACACCAGCAGCCAATTTCTAAAGCTCTTTTACCTCTAAATTTTAGGGCAGTATTATAAAGAATATGAGCTTCATCTCTATTCAGAAATCCAACATATGTGTCTCTTTTATCTACATACCAGTTATGCGGAATTTCGTGCCTGAGATAAGGCCAATCAGAAACGCTGGTATCTACCACAATCATATTAGGGAAACATTTGTCTGGTTTGATGATTTCTAATCCAGGTGCAACATAATCTCCATCTGCTAAAAATTCTCGATCAATAAATTCTACTGTTTCTTTATTCATAATTTTATTGCTAAAAATATTCTGGTTATAAAGGGTATCACTCGTTATTTGTATATTTATACAATGACTAATGTCAATCTCTAATAAAAATCTTTGAATTCGTCAATAATCTGAAGGTAGTTTTTAACCAGGTGACTAAAGTCAAAATTTTCTTTGGCATATTCTACAATTTCTTGCCGATAATTTTGATTTTTTTCAATCATCTCAATAATTGTTTCACTAATTATTGTTTGATTCTCTGGGGTAGCATTACTTAAAATGTTATCTGGTAAAACTCTAATAAATTCTTTGGTGTGTAAATTAGCGCTAGCTGATTCAGAAACAACAACACATAAACCTGCTGCTAGAGCCTCAAGTACTACAAGTGGTGCAAGTTCTCCATCACTAATTAAAACTAAACAATTATAATTTGTGAGATTGGCATAAACTTGTTCTAAACTCCAGATACCTAAATATTTTGTTGTGGTTACTTCTATAAAATCAGGGTCATCTAAAGGCCCAACAAAATCTAGTTCTAACTTTCCATCTATTGCTTCTGCTAGTAACCTTTGTTGTTTTCTTGGTTGAATCCAACCTAAACATACGGCTTTATTATTGCCTTTTTCTTGAAAGTTAAATTTCTTAGTGTCAATACCGTTAGGTTGAATTTTTAAATATCCAGAATAGCCTTTTTTTTGAAAAAATTCTGCTGTCAGGCGAGAAGGTGCAATTATACCAGGCACATCCATGTAAGGTTTAAATGCTTCTTGAAAGTTTTCATCCCATCTATCTTCTTTCAATAAATAACCATAATGGGATGTAAAACAGTATTTTTGCTTAAGCTTTTGATTTAACTCAGCAACAAAGTTATAGGCATGTGAATGCACAAAAGCATAATTATTATCATTTAAATACTTGATAGTTTCATGAACATTTTTATTATTTAATATATCAACTTGATGTCCAAGCTCTTCTAAATGTTGTTTGTATTCATGCATGAGAGTATAAATAGAATTTGATAAGGGTGGTTCAGGCATATAACCCCAACCTACAAAAGCAATTCTCATCATAAACCTCTATAACTGAACTGAAAATTTTAACGAAAACTCTTGTAGATTTAACTCTTTTGTTAAATACTCAATATCAAGCATTTAAAAGTATACTGTAAAAAGTTATAAAATATACCTCTTGCACAAATCTTTTTTTGGCTGATGCAGACGAGTCACTGCTTTGGGGAGACGCCGCCGTGGTACAGTATGTCCTGAAGTAAAAGCCATGCTATAAAAGCCTTATCTATTTCCAGATATGCAACATGCCCCATACACCAAAGTGATGACTACACCGTTGTCAACAAAAAGCAGTTAAAACATAACATGAATACGCAAATTACCCAAGCGATCGCCCCAAATTTCCTTGATCTGATATCCTACACCTTACTGGAAATCGCCGCTACATGAGGCTTGACCCACAAGGCAAGGTTTTGAAACTCTGGCGTTTTACCACAAGAAGCACTTTTTACTGAAGAAATATTATAAGATTATATATTGAAACAAATTTAAACAAATGGTAAATTTAAATTTATAAGATATTTAGTATCCATTTAAAATAATGTCTTATTGATGAGAATAAATCAATTTTATGACTAAAATTTCATTTCCACCCTTTTTAAGCAGCTACTCGAAAGATTCATTTTACTTAAAGCAACATCTACAAGAATATTTGCATTTAGATTCAAAAACACTAGATCTGAAATTAGAAACTGGTCAGAAACAATTAGCCGAGTTAGGCCACAAAGATTTTGATTGGGAAAAAGCAGCAGCTTTTTATCGTGACAAGGTAGGAGAACTTTATTTATTTGAGTTGGGAGCATGGCATCTTGGAAGTTCTGACTATATTGGAGAGACGCTGCTATTAATTGCGGATCATGCTCAAGGTCGGGTGTTAGATTTTGGTGGTGGGATTGGAACTCATACCATTGGCGCTGCTCTTTGCCCTGAAGTTGAACAAGTAGTCTACTGTGATATTAATTCTATTAGTCGTGATTTTGTTCGTTATCGAGTCGAACAGATGGGGCTGAGCCATAAAATTATTGTTTGTGAAGAAATACCTCCAACAGAGACTTTCGATACAATCCTTTCCTTTGATGTTTTAGAACATTTACCAGATCCCAGTCAGCAGCTGCTACATTTCCATGAAATTCTCAAACCTGAAGGTAAAATTATTCTCAACTGGTATTTCTATAAAGGTGCTAATCAAGAATTTCCCTTTCACATGGATGACCCTGAAGTAGTTAACACCTTTTTCAAAACAATTCAAAGCAAATTCATAGAAGTTTTTCAACCTTACTTCATAACAACTCGTTGTTATCGTAAATGGAGTTAATTTATATATTGTACCTTTTCCTCGTATTTTTATAACCAGCCTTCCGATTTAGCAAATTTCCGCAAACGCGGTAGGCATTGACGCTGATAAAAACTGCTTAATGTGGGAATTGATAGCCCAAATTCCTCAGACAGTTCTTTCCAACTAACTTCCGGGGGTAAGCGTTTGAGAATTAATACTTGACAATTAATTTCTGGACGCCCCTTAACGTGAATACTACGTAATTCTCCATCTGAGTCTGTCTTCACCCATACCTCCAACTCTTCTAGAATAGGAGGAGCTTGGGGAGTAGCTGGCAGGTTATCCACAGGATCGATGATTTCACTGTTTCCACCTGACCCAGACTGACGAATCTTCAAAGGAACTTTTGTAGCTTGTTCCCGGTATTGGTTCATGTGAGAGTCTTGTAATCTGCGTTTGAGGTAGGCATTTAACCAAGTGATGACACTACCATAAGCAGGATCGTAGGTTTGACCTGTCAAACCCTCACAAACGTTACGACAAAAATATAACCAAGTTTGTTGCAGTGCGTCTTGATAGTAAGGAGTACTTTCCTTCCACAGTTTACTAGAACTCAAGCGTATAATTTGCGTAAGAAGCTTCTGACGCTCTTGGCTTCCAGGTAAATGTCTACATGCTTGAGCAACCAAACATTTTAGCTGTTCATCTGGTTGTTCTTTGACTAAGTTGTCAGCGGTGAGTAAATTACAGATGGCTTGAGTTTCTATTGCAATTGGCATCAATTGCTCTTTTTTTTGATACTCAAGGTTAATCTCGACAATAATCTTTTCCAACTGCGGATCATCCATAGCTGTTTCTAGTACAAGAGCAACATTGTCCATATGTCCTTGCTCAAGCGCCAAAATATAACGATAAATTACTTGTTCACGCGAAGTAAAATTTTGGTTGATACTGTTTTTGTGCATGTATTTATTTAGGTGCATGTTAGGACTTAGGCATCGTACATAAGTACTATCAGTAATTTGGGTGTTTCAGTTATGTTTAGCATCTAGCGATCGCATATGTGCGAATCAATCATGGTTATGCAAAGCGCTTGTAACAACCAAATACCGTCACACTATAGTTAACGTGAGTGAGTTCGACGGATTTTAAAAACCCCTCTCCAAACCTCTCCCCCACAGGGAGAGAGGCTTTGAAAACCTGATTTCTTCGTTGAAAAGTAAGAATATTTCTGCCCCTCTCCGCATCAAAGAGGGGTTGGGGAGAGGTTCATCGAACTCACACTATAGTTACTTTGTACAGTGCGTAAGTCCTAGCATCATCATCTAATGGCTAAAACAAATCAAAAGATGGCCAATTGGTGACTTTACTTTTAATTTTCCACATGAGTTGGTCAAGGTCACTACCGAAGTTTGATTTTTGACTGCGGGTGTTAACTAAGACTGCCCAAGAGAAACCATCACTAGTATTGACAAGAAGTGCTTGTTCTCCTGGTAAGCTGCCGTTATGCCAATGGTTATTAGCTGAGTTTACAGCCCATCCTTTGGCGTAACCAGGGTCAACACTTGAGCCTTGATACATAGTTGCGATGGCACTAGCACCAAGAATATCAGGTTTGGGATTGAAACCATCTACCCGCACGGACAAACGCACTAAATCACTCGGTTTGGCAATCCAACCACCGTGAGCATCCATTCTGGCCACTTTCATACTGTAGGGGTCTTCGCCACCTTGACCGTAATAGGTAACTTCGTTGGCTTTTTTCTCGGCTAAGGTGTCGCCACTAATTTGCATATCAGTGATATCTGATGGTTGGAGGATATTAGTTTTTACGTAATTTTCGTAGGTTTGCCCTGTCACCTTTTCAATTACTCGCCCCAAAACACAGAAACCAAAATTAGAGTAAGCATGTTTAGTTCCTGGTGGATTATCTAAGGGACGGTTATCTAATACCCAACTAATTAATTGGGTATGATTCATTGAAGGATTAGAAAACATCGGGTCATTGCTACTGTTAGACCAACCACCAGCTAAATGGCTCAGTAAATGTTCTACAGTGATTTGATCGATATTGGGTTTATAGGGGGTTGTGCCGTAGGTAGTGCCTAAAATCCCACCTTGACCGAAAATGCGATCGCTTAACTTGAGCTTACCTTGCTCCACCAGTTTCATAATTGCGATCGCGGTAATAGGTTTCGATACACTTGCAATGCGGAAACGGTGACGAGGTGCAACTCTTTGACCTGTCGATTTATCAGCCAAACCGTAGGTTTTAGCTAACACTAAACGTCCATCTTTAGCAATAGCCAAAGAAAGACCAGGAACATCATAATCTTGCATAAACTGCGCCACAGTTTGATCTATAGCTTGCAATTCTGAAGAGTTATAACCGTTTTGGCTTTCCCAGATAGCTGCATATCTGTCTTCACCATTGACGGTGTAACCATTCACCCATACAGGACGATAGCCTTGATAAAAGTAACGATCAAATTCGTCTTGATATGCTTGGGAACTCATACCATGACGCGCTACCCAAGCCCCACTACCGGATTTTTCCCAGAGTGCGGCATATCTATCTTGACCGTTGAGACTGTAGCCACTAACTTTAATTAAGCGGAAGCCTTGGGCAGTGTATTTGTTAAATTCACTTTGATATTCTGCTGAAGTCATTCCGTGACGTGCTATCCAAGCTGGTGCATTCGCAGTTTTTTCAAAGATGACTGCATAAAAATCTTGATTGCCCACAGTGTAGCCGCTAATATCCACAGGACGAAAACCTTGGGCAGTGTATTTGTTGAATTCGCTTTGATATTCTGCTGAAGTCAACCCATGACGTGCTACCCAAGCTGGTGCATTCGCAGTTTTTTCAAAGATGACTGCATAAAAAGCTTGATTACCTACAGCATAACCACTCACCTGCACCGGACGAAAACCCTCGGCAGTGAATTTATTAAATTCACTTTGATATTGTGCTGAAGTCAACCCATGACGTGCTACCCAAGCTGGTGCATTAGCAGTTTTTTCAAAAATTACAGCATAGCGGTCTTGATTACCTACAGCATAACCACTCACCTGCACCGGACGAAAACCTTCAGCAGTGAATTTATTAAATTCACTTTGATATTGTGCTGAAGTCAACCCATGACGGGCCACCCATACACTACTATCCCTAATATTAATTTTCTCAAGAGAATCGATCATTTTACTTACCTGTTTTTCAGTTTAATTGATACGAAGTTTTTTGCTTTTTTCGCTAGGATATGGGCTTGATAACTTTTGCTTTCACTTGGTATTAAGCTGAAGCTGATGTTTAAGTTTGCCTCATTTCCTAATTGATAGTATGTTGAATGATTGAAGCAAATAGTTGAGTTAAATTCAGGAATTGCAAAAGTCAGATAAATTCAGTAGACCGAAAAATTTTGTCAGCGATCGCAATAATGCAGATTTGGGCGATGTTTTTGGGCTAACGCACTGCACTCTTAACCCACCGACAACACCCGTAAGGATGTTATATCAAGTCCGGTAAATTGACCATAATAAAAACACCCCACCCCCAACCCCTCCCCTTACCAAGGGGAACTCGGGGCCCCCTCTGGGGATTAGGGGCAGGGAGACAAAGCATCGCTTTGGCGGGGTGGGGTAAGCGCGGATATTAAGGGTGATTGAGCGGACATGATATTAAAGCCCCTCTCCGCGTCGGAGAGGGGTTTGGGGAGAGGTTCATCGAACTCACGTTATTTAAAGTTTTTTTAATTTTAAGTCCCTAAGCGCTCAGAGAAATATTGACGATACAAATAACAGCGAGGCTCCACTTCATTGCCAATAAGTTTCACTAACCCCATACTTTGCAACTGATAAGTCTGCACAGATTCCAATCGCACGGGAGTCGTAGAAGTAACTACTTTTTTGAAAGCCAAAGTTAACTCTGGATGCTCTTGCAGATTTAACAAAAAATCCCGCAGATGATGACCATAAATTCCGGCTTCTGTCGTCGCTTGTTCTAAAAGTTCCTTCAGGGTAATGTCTGGATGACTTTTGAGGTGAGCTAAAGCTAACTCCAAAAGATAAGGATGACCTCCCACCAAATTCATGAGTGTTTCTAGTTCGGCGCTATCGACTACCATTCCATGCTGTTGAGCCAAGTCTTGTAGCTGAAAGTTAGTGAAATCCGTTAACTCAATCGGTAAGCCCACATTAAATGGCGACTGATTAATATTCAGTTGAATGTAAACATCCGTTCCGTAGACAAGCACCAGTCGCAGCTTTTTCCAGGTTTGGCGGGTTCTGGCTTTCTCATACCACGATCGCAGTAGCCCAAAAAAATCTTCGTAAATTTCTGGATAGGGGAAGAGTAAATCTACGTCATCTAAGCATAATACCAGGGGACTGTCTGCGTGAACTAGTAAATATTCTTCAAAATAGGTAGTGCAACTCACCTTAGTACCCATTTCTTCTTCATCCCAGTATTCATCCAACTGACTGGGTAAACCTAACTCTCGGCTGAGATTCAAGCAAAACCAACGTAAGAATTTGTTGAGATTGGTTAAGTGCGTTCTCTTATCTATCAGACCAAAACTTAAACTAGCAGTTCGGTAACCTTCAGAAGCCACCTGAGCCAGAACCCTTGTCATTAAAGATGTTTTCCCCATCAACCTTGGAGCCTTGAGGCGAATGAGAGATCCTGGTTGCAAAAGGGTTTTATAGCAAATAGATTCTATGGGAGGGCGCTCTACATAGATATCATGAACCAGAGGTGATGGCTTTTGTTGAATAGTTAGCGAGTCGGTGGGCTTCTGTGCTTTTGCCGAATTTAAGTCTACATGAGACACATTGTAAATTACTTCACGATTTTCAAGATTTATCGGGGCTTTTTCTGGTAAAATCTCTCTAAATTCTATTTGTTGTTCCCAATAGCGTTTTAAGGCTTCCTTAAAATTGCTTTTCTTGACTTTTTCACCTAGAGATTCTGTTAGAAGCTTCCAAAGTTTGGGAGCTACATCTTGACTTATGTAACTCGTCGTGTATTGATTCTGAGCAGCAATTTGATCGTACTCCTGTCTGTGCCAAGCTCCTTTAAAAACTAAAATTTCTACATCTGTTAATTTTCTGCTTTCTTTAGTAAAGACTGCTTGATTTGCAATTCTGATTGCTTCATCTAAATTAAAGTTCATAAGGATTACATCTAAAATCGAATTGAAAATTTTATATGCTAAGCAAGAACTATCAATTTAATTATTTCTGATTTTACCTGAATTTACCTAAATTTTAAAAGTCCTGAATTTAACTCAACTATTCAGGTAAACTATCCAGCATACTGGAAACAGAAAGTTCAGCTTAGTAAAAAAGAGGTTTTTATTGATATCTTACAACAATACTTGAAATAAAAAATGAGATAACTACGAGTATGTTATTCATTTTACGCAAAGTTAAAATATGGCTCAATGCTCTAATTTTATTAAGAATCTGACTGCTTCCATCTGTGGGAATGTCAATCTTATATAACTTTTGCTTTTTGCAGTGTAAATCTAATTATCTCTAACAAGGAAATAAACAATGAAACGCACAATTGTTTTTTTAATCTCTTTGACTTTATCATTTCTGTTCTGCTTTAGCTCTATTGCTATGGCTGAGGAAATTCAGATTCAAATTCCAGAGGTCGCGTCACAATCGGATAAATCAGGAGACATCATTCAAGTTCCTCCTCTAAAGGTAAATAATGCAAATTCTCTTATGCTGGAAGCAAAAATTAGTACTCAAGTTTTGAAAGAGAGTCCCAATACAAACATGCAATCATCTCAAATTCCAAGCAATTTAGTATGCTCTCCAAGAATATGCGTTACGTCTGACCGTCGTCCTGGTTATTATTTGGGGGGGCAGTGTACACCATGTTAGAACTAATGTAACCTGTTTTTTCAGGAAAAGTACATAAAATAGATATATTTAATTCTATTTCCTTAAAAAATAGGAAATAGAATTAAATATTGTATACACCAATAGCCAATTAATGAAATAAAAATTGGATAACATTAATTTTTTATGAAAAAGTGGATTTACTATATTTGGATAATAAATTTGTTTGTTTTATGCTTTACAACTCAAAATGATCGAACTTATGCACAAATTTCATCTGACGGAACTTTATCCACAACAGTTGAAAGTACTGACAAATTAAACTTCATTATTACTAATGGAAACCAAGTAGGAGACAACCTTTTTCACAGTTTTAAAGAATTTTCTATTCCCCAAGGGGGAATAGCTTCATTTGCCAACAACTCAAATGTAAAATATATTATTAGCCGCATTACAGGACGCTCAATCTCTTACATAGATGGTTTGCTCAAAACTGAGGGTTCTGCCAATCTTTTTTTGATTAATCCTAATGGTATTATTTTTGGTTCAAATGCCTCGTTAAATATTAATGGTTCTTTTATAGCAAGTACAGCTAATAAACTCATTTTTTCTGATGGAAATCAGTTTAGTGTTCATGATACCAAAACGCCACCGTTACTGAGTGAAAATATCCCTATAGGTTTGCAATTTGGGGAACTTGCTAAACCAATTAAAATTGATGGGTCTATGCTTAGTGTTTCACGAGATGAAACTTTAGCTATGTTAGGTGGTGATATATTTATAAAGGGTGGACAACTAAGAGCACCAGGTGGTCGAATTGATTTAGGAAGTGTAGCTAATAATAATTTAGTTACACTAATTCCACTTACCAAAGGCTGGGCATTAGGATATGCTAACGTACAGAGATTTGAAAATATTCAAGTAACCCAAAATACTTCTATTTATACAAGTAGTGATAAAAACAGTGGCGCTATTCAGTTGTATGGCAAAAATATTGTAATCACAAATGACTCGCAAGTAGGAGGGATAAACCGAGGAAATAACTCAGGTCAACCCTTAATAATTAAAGCATCTGAATCTGTAGAAGTAAGTGGTGATTCCGCAGTATTTACGCTAACTACTAAATCTGGAGCAGGAGGTGACATAATATTTCAAACAAAACGGTTACTTGTTGATGCAGGTGGAGTTATAGAAGCGTCTACTTTTGACTCTGGAAGGGGAGGAGATTTAACTATTGATGCTGATGAATCTGTAGAGGTACAAGGAATACTAGGAAGCACCCAATCTTTGACTAGCATAAATGTTCGGACTTTTAGTATACAAAAAAATGCTGGCGATGCTGGAAAAATCGAGATTTTTACTAAGAAAGTAATTCTCGGTAATGGAGGGCAAATATCAACTTCTACCCTTGGTGCTGGCAAAGGGGGAATTTTAAAAGTAAACGCCTCTGAATCTGTAGAAGCAAGCGATCCAGTAGTGAGAACTAGCGATTACTCTAGTGGACTGGTTTCTCAGAGTAGAGGAGGTGGTAAAGTGCCTACAACAGGTAAGGGAGGAGACATAATAATCAATACTCCCCGTCTAGTTGTTAAAGATGGTGCAAGGATATCGGTTGCAACAACTAATGGTAGCCAAGGAGATGCGGGGACGTTGGATATACATACATCTGATTCTGTAATTTTGACTGGCACTGCTATTGATAGGAATGGTCAAACTGTTCCTAGTAGTTTGTTGGCTACTAGTGAGGGTTCTGGTAGTGCTGGTAACTTGAGAATTAACACAAGGACATTAACTGTTCAGAATGGTGCAGAAATTAGTGTCAGTGGCAAAGGTTCGGGTTCTGCTGGGAATTTAACTATTTCAGCCAACACTATTCGCCTTAACCAAGGTCGCCTTACAGCTGAGACTAATGCTGGAGAAGGTGCAAACATCAAGCTGCAAGACCTCAAATTATTATTCTTGCAAAATCAAAGTCTCATTTCCGCAGAAGCCTTTAACAGGGCTAACGGCGGCAACATCAATATTATTGCTCCTAACGGTTTTATCGTTGCTGCTCCCTACCGAAATAATGATATCATCGCCAACGCCTTTCAAGGGCAAGGTGGTCAAATTAACATTACAAGTACTAATATTTTTGGCATTGCAGAACGCAGTTCAACCCCAAAAAACACAACTAATGACATTGATGCCAGTTCACAATTTGGCTCATCTGGCACAATCAACCTTAATACTGATCCTACTGATCCTAATCGTGGCTTAGTTGAATTACCCAGCAATTTGGTTGACCCATCCAAGCAAATTTCCACCGCCTGTAATCCTGGTAGTCGGCAAAGCCAAAGTTCCTTGGTCGCCACCGGACGCGGTGGATTACCACCCAGTCCTTATGAATCCCTTGACAACAGTGAAGTCTGGAGGGACGTGCAACTGCCAAGACAATTAGCTGAGAATTCAGCCACAATAAGCCCTGAGCAGATTGTGGAAGCTAAAGGGTGGATTGTCAACAAAAATGGGAATGTAGAACTCATCGCTCAAGTGCCCACTGCCACATTCCAAGGTCGTTGTGGCTTGCGTTAGCTGACCGAAACAGTAAATAGTGAGCAGTAAGCAAGTGGAGTGAAACATCAAGTGAGGCCGAGGTTTTTAAAAGCAGCGTCTTTCCGTATTCGGAGAATAATGTTTCTGGTATTGTTGGTATTAAGCATTAGTACTCCCACTTTTTTGGCTCAACAGGTAGAAGTCGTTTTTGCAAAGACCGTTCAAACTCCAAACGCCCAATTATTACTGCAACAGGGCATAAAACTCTACGAGGCCCAACAGTTCTCTGAGGCGATCGCAGTCTGGCAACAAGTAGTTTCTACCTTTGCTCAACAAGGAGATAGCCTCACAGAAGCGCTAGTGTTGAGCAACCTTTCATCAGCTTATCAGGAGTTAGGACAGTGGTCAGCTGCTGAAGATGCGATCGCCAAAAGTCTCAACTTGCTGCACAATCTCAAAGATTTAACCCCCTCCCAAACATATTGGGAAATTCAAGCCAAAGCCCTGAATACTCAAGGCAGCTTGGAATGGGCAAAGGGGAATTTAGAGGAGGCGCTTGCAACCTGGAAGCAGACAACAGCTACCTATGCGAAAGCTGGCAATCACATAGGGGTCATTGGTAGCTCACTCAACCAAGCCAAAGCTTTACAAGCTTTAGGATTGAGCCACCAAGCCGAAAAAACTTTAGCGCAGATCAACGAAATCCTCAACTTTGAATCCGACCCTGCTCTCAAAGCTACAGGATTACTTCACTTTGGTAATGCTCTCAGGCGAGTTGGTAAACTAGCCCAGTCCAGACAGGTTTTAGCCCAAAGTGTGGAAATTGCCATAGGATCATCAGCCAAGGCTTCAGCTCTGTTGGAATTGGGCAACACTGAACTAGCTCTCAGTCATAGAGCCATTGCCATCGGCAAAAATCAAGAGGGGATTGAACACGCTCAATATGCTCTCAAATTTTATCAACAGGCGTCAGAGTTGGGGAGGCAAATTCAGCCTCAACTGAATCAGCTGAGCCTTTTGGTGGAGACTGGACAAAAGTCACAAGCAAACAAACTATGGCCTCAAATCCAGCAGTCGATTGCCAACTTACCTCCTAGTCGAACAGCAATCTATGCCCAACTGAACTTGGCCCGGAGCCTGACTTGTCTCAAACTGGATATTGACACAAAAGCAATTTCATGCATAAACGACGAACAGCGAGAACGACTGTTAGCACAAACTCCTGCTCAACCAAGCCCTTCGTGGCCAGAAATTGCCAAGATTTTAGCAACTTCAGTTCAACAGGCTCAAAGGCTGCAAGACCTGAGAGCCGAATCCTACGCCCTTGGTCAGATGGGCGAGCTGTATGAATTGACCAAACAGTGGTCAGATGCTCAAAACCTCACCCAAAAAGCCCTGTTCATAGCTCAGGAAATTTTAGCTCCCGAAATTCGTTACCGCTGGGAGTGGCAGTTGGGACGCTTACTAGAAAAACAAAAAGACACCAAAGGAGCGATCGCCAGTTATACTACCGCAGTAGAAACGCTCAAATCCGTTCGCAGCGACTTGTTCACTATCAATCCAGATGTTCAGTTTTCCTTTAGGGATCAGGCGGAACCCCTCTACCGAGAATTAGTCGATTTGCTTTTAAGCAACCAAGGAAATGTGCAGCCCAGTCAGGAAAATCTCAAAAGAGCGATCGCAAACATTGACTCCCTGCAACTGGCGGAACTAGAAAATTTTCTGGGCTGCAACCTTACTCAAACAGTGTCGCTTAACCAGAACCTTGAGCAAGTCTCGCGTCAAGCAGCATTCATCTACCCGATTATTCTCAAAGATAGATTAGAAGTGATTTTCAAGTTGCCAGGACAACCAATAGGACATTATGGGCATTTAGTCCAGCAGGCGGTGGTGGAAAAGACCCTCGAAGAATTAAGAACAGCCCTATTAGGACGCAACGCTGGGAAAGTGAGAAAGATATCTCAACAAGTTTATGAATGGTTACTCGAACCACTTGAGTCGCATCTGCAAAAAAGCAACGAAATAGAAACTTTAGTATTTGTATTGGATGGCAACTTGCGGAATATTCCGATGTCTATTCTTTATGATAGTAAAACCAACAAGTATCTCATCGAAAAAAAGTACACTCTCGCCTTGCTTCCGAACGCCCAGCTTTTTGACATCCGAACAAAGCCCAAGCAATTAAAAATTTTGGGTGCTGGTATTAGTACTGCTTTGGAAGTAGAAAACCGTCGTTTTGACCCAATCAACACCACAGCAGAATTGCAGCAAATTAAGCAAGTAGCATCGAGTAAGATTCTAATCAATTCAGAATTTACTCGAGCAACTCTACAGCAGAATTTAAAATCCGGTGGTTTTTCCGTTGTGCATTTAGCCACTCACGGAAATTTCAGTTCTGACCCCGAACAAACATTTATTCTCGCCTACGGTGAACTCCTCAAATCCAACGATTTAAATAACTTGCTGGTTAGTGGTAAGCAAGGGGCATCTGGTGCAATAGAATTACTTGTCCTCAGTGCTTGTGAAACAGCAGAAGGTGACAGTAGAGCAACTTTGGGGCTAGCTGGGTTAGCTGTGAAGTCGGGGGCACGCAGCACCCTGGCTACTCTGTGGCAAGTGAGTGATGAATCTACTGTCAAATTAATGGGGCAGTTCTACAAACAGTTAAATCAGCCAGGAATGAGTAAGGCTCAGGCACTCCATCGTGCCCAGCAAGCTTTGTTGCAGGAACCAAAGTATCAAAACCCCTATTATTGGGCACCTTATGTTTTAGTTGGCAATTGGTTTTAATCAAGGGACGGCAGTAAAACTGAATTTACAAATGGTTCTTCTATTACCCATTCATAACCTAAAAATTTCAACAGGTTAGCCCAATCTTCATGCAGTTGGAGATTTTCTGGATGAGAAAAATGTTGTTGGGCCAAATTAGCGATCGCATCGTACCAAAAAGCATTTTCTTTATGGATCAGATATTCTTTTGGGTGTGCAACTTCTATCTGATTTCTCAAATGTAAGTTTAGAGGTTGCCGTTGCACCCAACCATCTATTACTAGTTCAGGCTGATTGGTTCGCTCCGATTTACAGTTAACTTTAAAGTACCAGTGGTAGATTTCGTTGAATTTAAAAGAGTATTGAGACTCAGAGGGAATTTTGATTTTGATAATTCCTGGTTTTTCTGTAAGCTTGACAGCAGTTTGGTAAATAGTCTGACGTTCTTTCCCATCAAGGAGCAAAAACTCCATATAACTTATTTGATCCGGAGCATAGGGAACATAAAACCAAAAAGTTGGATACTCAGAAAGTGTATAATCACTACCATTATTAGCCATTAAGGCAGTCAAAGGCTTGCTCGTCTTTGGGCAAGTTGCCTGGGGACGTGTTGTTCCTGGTGTAGGGTCGCCTGAAGGCGTACCTGTATTAGGCACTGGTGGTGGGTCAGAATTATTATTTGGGTTATTTTCTGCTTTGATTGATGCAGAGTTACTGCCTAGCATTGTCAGTGCCAAAATAATAGCCAAAGCAAGTTTAATTGGTGGTTGAAGTAGCTTACTGATCATGGAGAAAACTTGATTATTATGATGTTGCGCCTCAGCCAGTGAAGTATAAACATAACGTGAGTTCGATGAACCTCTCCCTCCCAACCTCCCTCTCCTGAAAGGCGAGGGAGGAGCAATGAAAAAATAATACTTTTACTCCCCTCTCCTCGTAGGAGAGGGGCCGGGGGAGAGGTCAAAACAGCACTTGTCGAACTCACGTTAAACATAGTGTTTTTGAAGATTGGTATCTCGAAAATTCTACTTTTTGAGAAACACTGTCTTAGCTAAAACACATTTAATTTTCATAACCGAATTTCATCAAACTCTTGTGGAGAGCTACTACCTTGGGTGGCTCTGACGACTTGTACCTCTTTAAAGAAGCAAAATAGTCAGAGCGTCTTGACACAGGAAAAGCAAGTGGTGCAGTTTTTCATCAGAAAAACTGTTGTGATGTAGCGGTTGCCAACCTTCTTAACGTCACCGCTCAGAAGGTTCGCTGCTTTGTATCAACTAATCTGATACTACAGTGCTTAGGATTTTCCTTGTATTTTTTTCAAAAAAATTCAAGTTTTTTTTCTGACATCAAAAAAGTACTCCCCAACCAGTATGCTTCCCCCAGTACCAACTAAAGCTAATACTGATGGGACAAGCGGGAGCCAACCACCTTTTGTTAAGGTAAACCAGCAAAGCCCATATAAAACCAAGACGCAGATGGCGATCGCCACACCTCGGTGTAGTGATGCCCTCAAATACCAAATAATTAGCCCACCTGTGGTTGACCAAAACACAATCCACACAGCATCTCCCCATAAGGGCCACCACCATAACAGAGGTCGATTTTTATCCTCAACGGCACTGAGAATTTGACTAATTAAGTGTGCATGAACCTGTAGCCCTCGCATTCTACCAAAGGGTGTATCGTGAAAATCTTGAATACTTGTTGCTGTCATGCCAATCAGAACAACCCGCTTCTCAACCAAAGCTGGGTTAAAGTTATTGTTGAGGACATCTCTAAAAGTAACTTGCTGAGCTATCTTCTTGGGATCGGCGGTCTTGCGGTAATGGAGCAACAATTGGTTTCCTCGGTCATCTAAGTTTTGATACCCACCACTGCGCGATTCCAAACGTTTGGCGAGAATTGGGCCGAACATCCAATCACTTGTCTGAACCTTGACTGCAATGCCTTTAGCTTGCAGATAGCGGTATGACAACTGAAAACCGAAAGAATAGTTAGTTGTACAACTAGAAGAAGCAGAGTCAGGATTGGGAGTGCGGGATAAAAGATAGCGACGGATAGTATAATCTTGATTATTTTGCTGTAAGTCAGGGTATAAGTCAGCAAAACCAACTCTTGCAGTTGGAATTTGCGGCGGGGGCTTGATACTTTGACTAGAGTCTTTGTCAATTGCACAGACGGCAATCAAGTTTTGATTTCGCTGTAGATGCTCTACTAGTGCTGCATTTCCTGGCGGTACAGGGCGCTCACGAACAATGTCCAAGCCGATCACTCGCGGTTTATACTGATTGAGTTTGTTTAGGATCTGGGCAAGGATGGCATCGGGAATGGGATAACCATATTGACTGATATCCGCTTCATCTGCACCAACCAGCAAAAGACGCTGATCTGCTGATTCGATTGGTAAATGGCGCATGAGGTGGTCTAAAGCTTTGAGTTCAACGGCTTGCAACACCCCTAGCGATCGCACTGCCATTGTTAAAATACCAAATAAGCAACTCACTACCAGTACTGCCCAGACAGGAAGTGCAGTCGAACGGGAGCGCAAAGTTTTTAAATGTGTCGCTACCCAATTCAAATTAAACACTAATTGATAGATGCGGTTTTTGACAACTAAACTTCCCTGCTGTTGAGTCACCAACCCGGATAGCCGCAATTCTAGGTATTCACGGTAGTTTTTAGGAGCAATTTTGCCAGATAGCAGAATTTTTTGATACAACAAAAGCATCTGTAGACTAAAACGAGTATTCCTCAAAAGACGATCTCGTATCGTCCTCAAATGCTCTGGCTCGTCTTGGGATTCCCAATTATCAATTACTCGCGCTTGTACTAGCTGTTCAACACCCTTGGCTTCGTCACCCGCAGCAAAAAAGGTTTCAGAATTAGCAATTAGCCAACAGAGTTTCTGAGTGAGAAATGGTTGTCCCCCCGTCCAATGCAATACTTCTCTCAATACGGCTTGGGAATTGCTCGCTTTTTTAGCGAGTCCCTCAGCTAAAGCCGCACTTTCATGCAGTTGAAAACCTTTTAGTTCAATTGACCGTCCAATATTGAAGGGGGTAGAATGGGGGTCATCAATCAAATCCGATGGCGTCGCTACTCCTAACAGCACAAAGGTTAGGCGTCTGTATTCTGGTTTGTCAGCACGCCTATCATAACAGTTGCGGAGCAAAGCAAAGAAGTCATCTGTTGGGAAGCTCAAATTGAGGACGCTATCAATTTCATCGATAAAGATGACTAACGATTTATGGATCTGAGCCAGCAGAACTGTTTCTATAAATTCACCTAAACGTTGCAACGGAGAAATATCTTCGCGCTCCTGTAACCAACTACGTCGATTTACCTGAAGTTGAAATCCACTTACCAACTCTTGGATGATCCCCCCATACCACTGCTGTGCTGTAATCTGCTGACTGCCAATTCCCGATAACTCAATTTCGGTACAGATAATTCCTTGTGCTTGCAACTTGCTCATTGTCTGTACCCTAAGCGAAGACTTGCCCATCTGTCGAGAAGTAAGAACGTAGCAATACTCCCTAGCCAACAGAGCCTCATAAAGCTCATGGTCTGCTTGTCTGACAACATAAGTAGGAGCATCAGCACAGAGGCTTCCTCCTGGCTGATATTGGTAGACAAAGTTAGATTCTGCGCTCATCAATTATCCTTATTCCATCAATTTGAGTGAGTATTAATTTTTTGTGTGCTAAAAGCCAAAAATTTTTTATTTTTCCAACTTCCATAAAAGAAAGCTATATAACTCAAATGGCACTTAAGATAAACTCTAACCCTTGATATTACTGGTTTTGGGGTGTGGGGAATTAAGAAGAACGGGGTTCTGTATGGCGCACTAAAATTCAATTTCCATAGCACTACACCTTACACCCACAACAGCCACCCCCACTCAGCCTGTCCTAACTAGGTTTCGTCTTTTCTTAGTGACATTCCTATAGGACTCCTATTTGATTTTTGAACAACTAAGCTGCCTATGAACTTGCCACGCAAAGCTTTCCTTTTCAGGATATTGTGGAATTTTATGTAAATCTAGATACATATATTTTTAAGCAATTACTTAGAGTTGCTCAACAGTGATTTTCAACAATATCAATACTCTGCTTTTAGCAATTCTGCCTGAGTATCATAAGTTTTGCCAAAAGATAAGTACTAGTCCTGAATTTACCTGAATTTACCTGAATTTTTCAAGTCCTAAATTGGACTCAACTATTTGCTTCAAGCATATAACATACTATCAATAGGAAACGACGCCTAACTAGAGTGTAAGCTTGGTCAAGCTAAATCAGTTAATTCTACTTAATACCTCTTAAAAATTATAGAAGTAAAGATAGCGGGCTTAACTTTCTTAATTAATATGTTGGTATTAATTCACATATTTAGCTTTTGATCATTGCGTAAGCTATATCTACTTTTTGGGGATATTAACCGTTGGTTATCAAGTAGTTTACTAATTACATAGAGCAATAGACAAAGTTAGATTAGCTAACTACTATTTACACCAATAGAAAGCTAAGTTTCTACTATCACTAACTCAATAACTCAAGGATAAAACTATATGTTTCGCAAAAATCAGTCTAATTCATCAAAGGTTACAGCCCAATTTGTAAAACTCTCAGAGCTACCCAAAGTGGAGCAGGTAGATTTGCAAGAGCTTTCGGATGAAGAGTCAACAGTTGTAGTTGGAGGGGGAATCATTGTCCCAGATCTCCAATCTAATCTATTATTCCCACCTGGCCCATACTTCCAATCTAATTTAAATTACCCACCAGGCCCATATTAAAGTTATAGCAATTTTGTTGCCTGAAGAGCTAACTGAAGGCTGAAGTATGAAGTTTGAAGAAGAATTCAGAAGTCAGAATTCAGGAGTCAGAATGCAATTCTAGGGGGATTTAGACCCGCCACTGATTGAAGACCACCGCTCTTGAAATTTGGTGGGGGTCTTAAACCCATTTATTCATCCACGCCTACGCACAGAATTCAATTTCTTATTCTGGCTCCTGACTCCTGAATTCTGTTTGATAAAATTATTCATTTTGACTTCATCTTCTGAAAGTATCTTGGTGAATAGTGGTGGAGTTGACATTTTTGATTCTGCAATAAATGGCACAACTTCTATGATCGTGACAAGCTTCACTGATTATCCAAACAGTAAAGACAAGTATCTGCAACATCTCGCGCAGATTCAATGTTTGTAAAAACTCACACAAAGCAAGGAGAAAATAATGGTAACAACAGTCAAACTCAACTTTCATCCCGATATTGACGGGTTTGCTTTTAGCAACTCTTGGTCTTTTGAAGAATCAGAAAAAGATATTGTTTACTCAAAATTTAATGAAGTTGTTTTTGTGGCTGTCCTTGGTCTGATTCCGCTAATTCCGCCTGACCCGATCCTGATAGGCATACTCATCAATCGTTTGAAGAATCTCATTGATAATCAATTGAGTCAGAATTATGGTCTGTGCGGTGGCATGGCGTATGCTGCTCTTGATTATTACAAGGCTAATCTGATCATTGAGCGTGGATTTTCTGACAGTAGTCCTGATCACACTACTTTACAAGGGGGCAAGCTGCGTGACTACATCTGGCAGCGGCTTATGGATAGTATGATCAGTGGAGGGGCTGCTTTCACGACTCTTCAATGGATGTTTATTTTGCACATTCTCAAAAGAGCAGACATCTTGTTTAATTACACAAAGACTGAGTGGGTGAGGTTGAAGCAGTACATTGATTCGGGAACACCTTGGCCCATTTGCTTGATCGGCACTACCTCATCTCCTTTCAATAATCATCAGGTTCTAGTCTATGGTTACACGGACAATGGCAATGGAACAGGAGTGTTATTTATCTATGACAATAATAATCCGGATAAAGAATGTACGATCACTCTAAATTTTAATAGTTCTGCAAACAACTGGAAAGAAAGCGACCCCCATCCAAAGAGAGGCCCGCTCCAAGGGTTCTTCTGTACCTCCTACCAATTTAATCCTTCTCCACCCCAGGCGGTAGGATTGCTCTATCCTATGTTTATTGCCCCGCAGCCACCCTTGCCTGGAAAGACAGCATATTTTGATTACACTGCAACCAATGTTGGCTTTGGTTCTACGCCTCCTATGAACCTCTATATAACTGTTTTACAGTTGAGTCTCTCGCCTACAGATGAAGTTAGCGAGGCTCTATTATCTGAAGAAATTGGTAAGGCTCTATTACCTGAAGAAGTTGGTAAGGCTCTATTACCTGAAGAAGTTGGTAAGGCTCTATTACCTGAAGAAGTTGGCAAGGCTCTGTCACCTGATGAGGAGGCAAGTTTATTTCAATTATCTTCTACCCAAAACGGATCGGATTTTACATTATTCAAAACATTCATTTTTACATCCTCTGCTGAAGCTTTTTTAGCACCAGCCTCTATCGATAGTCTTTTCTCAGCAAAGTCTTCTCATAAGCCGGCACCGACGAATACTGTATCTCGCCGTATTGCATCTACGGCCGCGCGAACTCTACCATATACAAAAAACAGCACCTGGTATTTCTTGCCAGTGGCACGCCTTACTAGTAAAGACGGTTCCATCAGCTTCAAATCTTTGCCAATAGGGCTGAGCAAACCAGGTAAAGAAGGTAAAGAAGGCAAAGAAGGTAAAGAGAAAGAAGGCAAAGAGGACGACAAAGCGACACTCATTGAGAAAATCGCAAAAGAAAAAGAAAACGACGCCTTCGAGAGCTTGAGCAGTATAACGAACACTGCTGAGGGTGATTTGTCTGATGAAGTCCCTGCCAGTGGACAGGCTTTCATTCGTCCTGAAGAACGTCCTCAGGTCGGTATGCAAGCCTTGCGCGCAACTGAAGAGAGAAAACAAAAAAGTAACCAATGATCGTCATTATCGCCAGTCGTCACGATGCAGTTGCTAGCGCCCTCCTGCAACGTTGGAAATCACACAATGTCAGGCTCCTCACTGCTGAGGATCTCTCTACTACAGGATGGCGCTACTTTCCTCATGATGTGTACTCCTCGACAGCTGTCATTGGGGGACAGGAAGTTGCTGCACAGGAGATTAGCGGTGTGCTGACCCGGTTAAGTGGCGTCCCTCAACAGGAGTTGGGACATATTATTGCAGCAGACCGAGCATATGTTGCGGTTGAGATGACAGCTTTCCTCCTTGCCTGGTTAACATCTTTTTCAGGCCCTGTTCTCAATCGCCCGACTCCTACCTGTCTTTCAGGGCCAGGCTGGCGAAGAGAGCAATGGACGTATGCTGCGGCTCGAGTCGGCATTCCCATTTCCCCAGTAGAGCGGCGAGAGTACTTTGGTCGTCATCAAGCAGTGAAGGAATCAGCAGCGAACATCGTGACGATCACAGTAGTGGGGAAACGCTGCATAGGGGAAGGACACACAACCTTGGCACAGCAAGCCCAACGTCTAGCAGCCACAGCTGGAACAAATTTGCTCTCTGTTGATTTCAGTAGTTCAAAGCCAGGAGCGTTATTTGTGAGTGCTAACCCATTCCCAAATTTGGCTGATGACGAGGTTGCCCATGCGATTCTCAAGTACTTTCAAGAGGAGAGGGATTATGCAACACCCGTTTGCTCCCAGCACGCCCTGGCGTGAGTGTAAGACAATTCTGCTGTGGGGCTTGCCAGAAGATACGCCACTAAGTATGGTTCAGCAGGCGCTCCATCGCAAGGGGTGTAAGGTTGCTTTCATTGATCAGAGTGAGGTTCTGGAAACAGAAGTTTCATTGATTGTGGGAGATACTGTTCATGGTTGGGTGCGGACTCCAAATCAGGTGATCGATCTGAACAAAGTAACCGCTGCCTATTTGCGACCCCACGAGTCTGCGCGCTTGCCTCTGATAGAGCGTGCTGGCGTAGGGAGTGCAGCCTGGGAACACGCAATGCGTATTGATGATACCTTGTTATTGTGGGCTGATCTCACTGAAGCTTTGGTGATTAATCGTCCACGTGCAATGGCAAGTAACAACTCCAAGCCGTATCAGTCTAGCCTGATTCGTGCCTGCGGTTTTGCCACTCCCGAAACACTCATTACAACTTCTCAAGAAGCAGTCCGTATATTTTGGACACAGCACCAAGAGATCATTTATAAATCGATCAGCGGAGTACGCAGTATTGTGTCGCGTCTGAGCCACGCACACGCGCCGCGGCTTTTGCATGTCGCATCTTGTCCAACGCAATTTCAAGCATACATTGCAGGTACAGATTATCGGGTTCATGTAGTGGGGGAGGAAGTCTTTGCCTGTAAAATTATCTCAGCGGCCAGTGATTATAGATACGCAGTTAGGGAGGGAATGTGTGTGAGCCTCTTTCCCTACACACTGCCACAGGATATTGTTCAAAGTTGCCGGGATCTCTCGCGTGCGTTAGACTTGCCTGTTGCAGGGATTGATTTACGCAAAGGCTCTGATGACATTTGGTATTGCTTTGAGGTGAATCCTTCACCCGCATTTAGCTACTATCAAGACATGACAGATCAGCCGATTGACGAAGCTATTGCCCAACTTCTGCTATCTACAAAGACCGGGCTTTGACAGGTTTTTCGATTGTATTGCAAAAATATAGCAGTCCGCTTTGATTTTTGAACTTACTTGCACAAGGCGGGGAGTGGGTAGGGGCGGGTTTAAGCAGTCACTCTTTGGGAAGACGAAAGTCTTACTAAACCCGCCCGTACAGGAGTAGGGAATAGGAAAGAACCCTTTTTGAGTTGTACTGAACTTCTTCAAAAATAAAATAGGAGTCCTATAGTTTCATTTAAAAATGCTCCGCATTCTTAATCACTTGGTATGTTATTGACGCACTGATCTAATTTAGTCGTAGTTTGCTTTGAGTTGATAAAACTCATCGTTAGGGCATATTTTGTATGCTTCCAAAACAATGTAAAGGAAAAAAATATGACAACGTTTCCCAATCTAATTGGTACATGGGTGGATGTGCGATCGTTTGCACCACCAGATTATCCTAGTGATGGTAACTTACAACAAGACTGGCAGCCCTATATTCAAGCTGCGGTCGATTATATCGTTAATCAATCGCTCAATGACCCTGCTCCAACCAAAGTTGCAACGCTTTACTTCCCCCCAGGGCGCTACCGAATTAATGCTCCTATTGTTGTCTCGCAAAAGATTCCTGAAACAACTAGTTCAATTGGCAAGCGTTATACGTATTGCTCAATTCAAATTATGGGCGATGCTCCACCCTACGGTGATGGTTTTAATGGAGCAGTCATCATCCCGAACTTTAGTGACCGACCTGCACTTTGTATCGAACTCGGCCGCGCAGTAAAAATACAAAATTTGGCTTTTCATGGTCTCAATACCTGGGTGGAGACTGCTAACCCACGCGATATGGCAACACACTACAACGACAACAACTACATTGCCAAAGTCAAAGACAAGCAGGGCAACTACATAGACATTCCTGTTAGAGACAAGACATATTCACCGTATGCAGCCATCTGCATCGACCCGTTTACTCGCTATCCTGATTCTAAGGAGCAGTTGCCACCAGATCCCGACTCTAAGCATCCGTTACCCCCAGATGGTGGCTATCCAGGCATGGAAGAGTATTATCTTCCCGCAGGATATCACGACAACCCAAGATCGGGCAGTAGCTCGATCCAAATCGATAACTGCACTATCCACGGGTTTATTGTCGGGATAGCAATTTCGCCGAACGGACTGACGCAAAATGCAGAGAATATTGCAATTACTAACTGTAGTATCACCTCAGTCAAAACAGCGATCGCAGTCTGCCAAGATCAAAGCCGCAACGTCATCCTACAAAACCTCTCAGTGGAAGGTGCAAAATACGCTATCAATTGCACTGATTATGGAAAGGGAACGGGTAATTGCCCATCTATCTTCGGTGCAAATATTGGAGGGGTAAAGTACATTTTCAAGACCTTCTCTTTTGGTTCGACACCATCGATCAATGGACTTTATTGTGAGGCATGTCTGAGTATTGGCATCCTTGGAGGGGGTGCTACGGGAGATGGGTATGTATTTAACTCGTGTAACTTTGCACTCATTGGAACACCCTCTAGAAATCGTGTACCGACTAAGCCATCGATATTCCGATTGATAAATATGGCGCGGGCTGTGTTCAATGGTTGCGCGATTGGTGCGATCGCTTATATTCCAACTAACGCTATACCCACTCAAGCCGATAACTTGAACGATGAGCCGTTGTGGCTACTCTCTGTGGGTTCAACCATATTTAATAACTGCACACTCGGTGTTCGGGGATCGGATGCTGCGCCGCGCTTCTGGATTGCTGGGAATACATGGAATGTTGCATTTAATGAATGTTACACCTTTGACATTCCCTATGACATAACTCAAAACCCACCAACTGCTGTCTCTCCCCAGTCATCTGGTCGGATCGGTCAAATAATCAAACTTCAATATTCAACTAATTTGCTAGATGATACAGTGCTGCCGGGTGCTTTCATGTATTGGCAGGACGACAGTGGCGGTTTGCCCACGCAATTGCGTTGGATAGATTCAAAGATTCCTTATGTTGTTCTACAAGATGTTGAGGTAACTGTGAATGACGATGGCACTGGCAGCTTCTTATTGCCAGAGGCAGCCATAGGATTGGTAGCACCAGGTGACATTATTGAGTCTCATACGGAGGTCTATAATCCTGTTGAGCAGGAAACCACTGCTCAGAAAAAAGCTTACGATATCAATATTACAGTGCAACTTGGACGGGTCGCAGACATCGATTCCGAGACTCAGCTCGTCACTCTACACTATGTGTCTGCAACAGCAACCTCGCAAACACACAAATACCTCTTTGCCCGTTACCTCCCAAGAATTCACTATTCTACTACGGGTGACTTCAACCCTGCACAGGCAGACCGGATTATCAATGTGTCACATCCTGCATTGTGGCGGAAGAATGAGCGGATTCGTGATGCTCACGGATATATTAAAGAGGGTACATACATTAAAGAGATATTAGGGAACACCTTCATACTGAGCAGACCATTCACAGGAAGCGAGGCTAATAACGTGGCGCTTTATGATGCCAAGGTTTTTCAAATGAACACTACTCAGGTTTTCTAAAAAGGGCTTTTGCGATCGCTCCTACCAGCCCCCCTGATTGCGACTGGTTTTCAGTTAAGATCTGTTGTGAGTGCGATCGCAACAGCTCAAGTTCTTCTTGCAGCTGTTGTACTTGTTGCTAGATGTCTACAGTTGTAGACACGCTAATCGTTGCCGTGGATGAATAAGTTGGCTGAAGACCCCCGCTAAATTATTGGAAATTTAGCGGTTTACAATTAGTGGTGGGTCTGAATCTCCCACTAGTTGAGTCTGATTTATGAATTCTGACTTCTGGATTTTTCAAGAAATAGTAAAAATATCTTACAAAATCCAATAATACATTATGAGATTTGTTTTTTATTTAAATAAAAGTAATAAATCTATACATATTGAAGAAAAATTCAGAAGTCAGAATTCAGGAGTCAGGATGCAATCAGTGTGGTGCAGCAGCGCACTGATGATTTTTTACTCACTTTGACTTTTAACGATGATTTAAGCTTGGGCAGAGGAACTAGCTAAGTAACAGAAGGTGTTCGAGTGTTTAAGTTTCGGAATGGTGATTATGAATATTGGGTGTGGAATGGCACATTTGTTCCTTTATATTTTTAGTCTCGGCGTTTTTTTGTGGCTTTTTGGGCGATTATCAATCAAGCGCGATCGCCCCCGATTGCGTCGAGTAGATGGGGTGATTTGGCAAAGACCAAAGTGATCACTCTGGTCTTTGCCAACATACAGTTTGTAGTTTGTCAGCCGGATTTTTGTGATAAATCTGGGCGAAACACTTGCTATTAAAAGATTTTTATACTTCAGATACCTCTGCTCTAGTCAGGTTGTATCCACTACCTCTAATATAGAGTTACAAACACAATTGGCAATTTTCCACAAAAATTGGATTTTGTCAGATATTTTTTACCCCTAAATATGTTTACACATTTCAATGCTAACTTCACACGCATAGATGAGATAGTTCCTAATATATATAAGCTTTCTATCTCAAATAATAAAAAGTTCGTTTTTAGTCAATTTCTTATTCTTGATGAGCGCCCTATGCTTATTCATACGGGTCGCTCAAATTGGTTTCAGCAAACTTATGAGCTTGTTTCGTCTGTCTGCGACGCTTCAAAACTTCATTACATTGCCTTGTGTCACCTTGAGGCTGATGAGTGTGGAGCGCTGAATAAATGGCTTGAAGCAGCTCCAAAAGCACAAACAATTGTGAGTCCTCTGAATCAATCGAACATGGATGACTTTGCATTGCGACCAACAACAGTTCTGAAGAATAACCAAGTTCTTTCCTTGGGCAAAAGAGATATCATACTTATTGAAACTCCTCATTTTCCTCATGGATGGGAGGGTTGTGTATTCTATCAGCCGCAAGAGCAGATACTTTTTTGTTCCGATCTTGCGGCTCATCCTGGTCAGTTTGAGGAGCCTGTTACCAACAAGGATCTGACAGAATCTATCATTAAGTTTCAGCAAAAAGTCGGGTTTATGTCTGAAGGCAAAAGCTTCACTCGAGGGATTGAAGCAATAGAGAAGTTACCCATTAAGTACCTTGCAACAATGCATGGTTCTATTATTTACGGGGAGTTTATCTCGAAGCTTTTGGCAGAAATGAAGCAAACCTTTGGTTATTAAGTTGATTGTATCCGTGAGGATCAGTTGTGCGAATGCGATTACAAAAGTATTCTTGATTATAGCAAGCGATCGCTCCGGTTTGAGTACAGAAGAGCGCTTTGATTTTTTGGAAATCCCCAATTCTGGCTCTTCTGGGGTAGGCGATCGCTTGCTCAACATCGCTCATTAAAAACTGTGTAGTATAGCAAAGTGCTGAGTGCTGAGTGGAAACCCAGTTATTTCAAGGCTTTGAGCAATCAATATTGTCCTAACATATGTGGCTACGGCTATATTACGTAACTGTAACTTTGGGCATTCGTTGCCCTTGGAGCGATCGCTTCCTATGCCACATTCGTGTATAACTCAACCGATAAGAATTAATGTTAATTTAATTGCATCTTAAATTTAACAATGTAATTTACAGAAGTTGTTCCTCTTCAAAACAAGAAGTGGAATAAATAGCAACTTAAAACTGATGGCATAACTTTAGTTGCCCCTTTTTCAGGTGCTAATTATCTGTTAAAAAAGTTGAGAAAACGATCATATATGTTGAGAACACTTCGACATTCTTGGCAATGGATTGGTGGAATGACCAATGGAATAGCGGTGTTAGCAAGTATCGCTATGAGTAGTCAAGCAACGTTAGCAGGCACAGTGCCGACTTTTGATCACATCGTCATCGTGATTGAAGAAAATCACGGATACTCACAGATTATTGGTTCAAGTAGCGCTCCATATATCAACTCACTAGCCCAGGAAGGAGCCAATTTCACGAATTCCCACGGTGTCACACACCCAAGCCAACCCAACTACTTGGCGTTATTTAGTGGCTCTACACAAGGTGTGACAAATGACAATTGTCCTTTAACATTTAGCGGTGCTAACCTAGCTACTCAGTTACAGGGCATTAACTTGACTTTTACAGGTTATTCAGAAAGTATGCCCAGTGCTGGTTATACAGGTTGTTCCTACAATAGTTTGTACTATCGCAAGCACAACCCTTGGGTCGATTTCACTAATATTGCCAGTTCTTTAAATCAACCATTTACAAGTTTTCCTACGACATTCGCGAATCTGCCTACTGTCTCAGTTGTGGTTCCTAACGAACAAAATGATATGCACGATGGCACAATTACTCAAGGTGATACCTGGCTGAAAAATAATCTGGATGCTTATGTACAGTGGGCTAAAACTCACAATAGCTTACTGATTCTTACCTTTGATGAAGATAATGGAACAAGCAGTAATCGGATTGCAACTATCTTTGTTGGCGCTCATGTCAAGCAGGGAGCGTATAGTGAGAATATCAATCACTACAATATATTACGCACTATTGAAGCTAGTTTAGGATTACCTGGCTTGAATAATGCCGCTAATGCAACCCCAATTACTGATTCCTGGCAATAAATAAATTTTTTGCCTTTGTGTCGCTTTTCTTAATGGGACTTAAACAAAAATTAGCCAGAAAAAACCATCAAACGTAATACAAAGAGACTTTGATATTATAAAGCCTAGTTTGTTAATATATCTAGGTTTCAATGCCCTGCATAGGTTTGAGGCTTGTTTCTGCCTCAAAAATGTTTAAGTCCCGTTAGCCTACTAATGATTTGCTGCGCTCAGTTTTATACTGAATGCCATCAACCATTCCCGGTGCAGTGAACGTATAGAAATTGTTTTAGAACCCCAAGCTATGGGCATAATTCCTTACAAAACTAGGCATACTTCCACGTAGCTTGCTTCGCTTTGAGCAATCAACACTGTTTTAATAAGCTATATGTGCATACAAGTTACACAATTAAAATTGTAGGTAATGGTTTCAAACCCTCTCCCTTGCTCCTCTGCGGTATCAACATGTAAATTAAGTGCTTAACAGTTTACTATCCAAGGGTTTAGGGCTGGGGCTGGCGAGAAAATTTTGCCGCCTAATGGTATTACTCGTCAAAATACCATTAATCTCCTCTCTTACCTGCGGAATGTGGGCTAGATCCGTTATATTTATAGGTTATCAGTTGTGTTTCTACCAATTTGCAACATGATTGCGATAGATAAATTGCCCAAAAGCTTAGCCACTACATCTTTCACAATCACGCCACTTGGAATCGACGGCAAAACCCCAAGACCCAAGGAGAAAGGTAATCCCCCTGAAGACCAAAACTACTGTTAAAATCCAAATAATTTTTAGTTAATATTCCTACCCGACTCCTATGAGAGAAACTGTCCTAGAGGTTCGCAATCTACAAGTTGAATTTTCCGGTGATGACAGCATCGTTAAAGCCGTGGATGGTATTTCCTTTGAGCTAAAACGAGGTGAAACTCTAGGAATCGTCGGAGAATCGGGAAGTGGTAAATCAGTGGCTTCATTAGCTGTGATGGGTTTATTGCAGACTCCTGGTAGAGTTAGCGGTGGTGAAATTTGGTTTCGTCCTCAGGAGAATGGTACACCCATCAATTTGCTAAAGTTGCCGCCAGAACAAATGCAGCTATACCGAGGCGGCGACATCGCAATGATTTTTCAAGAACCGATGAGTTCACTCAATCCAGTGTATACCATCGGTTTTCAGCTAACTGAAGCGATTATGCGGCATCAAAATGTGTCAGCAAATGAAGCAAAAAGAATGGCGATCGCAGGTCTGCAAGAAGTTAAACTCCTACCTAGTGATGAATTAATACAACAGCAATATCTGGAAACTTGGCATCAAACTGAGCTAAATTCATCTAAACCAGACCAAGCCAAGTTAGCACAGTTGGTAAAGCAGCACAAAGAAGCCATACTGGAACGTTACCCTCATCAACTTTCTGGGGGACAGTTGCAACGGGTGATGATTGCAATGGCAATTTCTTGCAACCCATTGCTGTTAATTGCTGACGAACCAACCACAGCTTTAGACGTAACAGTACAGGCAACAATTATTGATTTGCTCAAGGAATTACAGCAAAGTCGTGATATGGGATTGATTTTTATCACCCACGACTTAGGACTAATTTCGGAAATTGCCGACCAAGTAGCGGTAATGTACAAAGGCAAAGTTGTAGAATACGGCGCATCTGAGCAAATTTTTTGCAATCCCCAGCATCCATACACTAAAGGCTTAATAGCTTGTCGCCCCACACTTAACCGCCGTCCCCACAAACTACTTACCGTTTCCGACTACATGAGTGCAGAAGAAACGGCAACAGGACAGCTAGTAATTCAAGCGAAAGAACCGCCACAACCACCGCAAGTAACAACCGAGGAATTATCTGCAAGATTGGCAACCCTCACCGAAAAGCCACCTCTGTTGCAAATCCAAGACCTGAAGGTTGGTTTCCCAGTGCGGAGCGCGTTTGGTGGTACAAAACGCTACAATATGGCGGTAAATGGTGTTTCCTTTGATGTGAAACCAGGGGAAACATTGGGTTTGGTAGGAGAATCTGGTTGCGGCAAAACCACCCTTGGCAGAACTTTGCTGCGATTAATCGAACCAATGAGTGGTCAGATTATCTTTGATGGGCAAGATATTACAAAACTCAAAGGAGAACCGTTGCAGAAATTGCGGCGGGAAATGCAAATAGTCTTCCAAAATCCTTTTAGTTCCCTTGATCCCCGGATGAAAATTGGGGATACAGTGATGGAACCGTTGTTGATTCACTCGGTTGGCAAGACGCAACGACAACGGCGAGAACGCGTTGCAGAACTTTTAGAAAAAGTGGGGTTGAGTGCAGATGCGATGAATCGCTATCCTCATCAGTTTTCTGGTGGTCAACGCCAGCGGGTTTGTATCGCTCGTTCCTTGGCATTAAATCCCAAATTCATTATTTGCGATGAATCGGTTTCAGCCCTAGATGTATCAGTACAGGCACAAGTATTGAATCTTTTAAAAGAATTACAGGATGATTTTCAGCTGACCTATATTTTCATTTCTCACGATTTAAGTGTAGTGAAATTTATGAGCGATCGCATTTTAGTCATGAATCGCGGCAAAATCGTCGAACAAGGCACAGCCGAAAGCATCTACCGCGAACCCAAAGAAGAATATACACAAAAATTAATTGCTTCAATTCCCACAGGTAGCCCCGAACGCGTGCGACATCGGCACTTAGAGGCAATGTAAATTCTTAAATCACAAGGTAAGCTCTACAAAAATCGCCAACCTGATGCTGCTTCTCAAACCTGCATAGGTGGGTTTTGTTTGGTGTAGCCGCGAATTCATCTATTCGCCAATGCTTTTTTATAGTGATTTTCGGTTGGGTGCAGTACAGTTGTGACCTCTCTCCAAACCTCTCTCCTACAAGGAGAGAGGCTTTGAGTTCTACTCCCCTTCCCTTGTAGGGAAGGGGTTGGGGGTTAGGTCTGTATTCAACTCAACTGCAAACTGTTATAAATGCAATTATCAAATTTATAAGATATACTAAATATATGATAAAAGTCTTGCTGCCCTTTTGGTCGTAACAGCAAGTAGGCTCGTTGCCTCATTACAGGGGTCGTAACAACGAGAAATATCTAACACTGCATAAAAAGGACAATGAAAATGCCAGCAAACTTAGTGAATAAAGGATCAACAAATGTCGAAGTCTCGCCTAGAGAAGAACTCGTCATACTCGCGCTTTACAGCAAAGAACTTTATGGGCTACAAATTCCACAGGCTATGGAAGAGGCTAGCGGCGGTCAGCGTCAAATGGGGATTGGCACTCTTTACCCTGTTCTCCATTCTCTGGAAAAGAAAGGGCTTGTTGAATCCCGTTGGGGAGATGAAGGACGAGAAGAAAGAGGCGGTGCAAGGCGACGCTATTACAAACTCACAGGTAGTGGTGTTGCCACCCTTGAAGCCATCCAAGCTTTTCGCTCCAACCTCCTCACCTGGCAGCCTAGTTAGTGGAACAGTAGGTATTGAACTCGAAGATAACGACTGGGAAATAACTATTAGAGAGATTCAACTTAGGATATACAGCCTCAAGCGCATCGCATCTTTGAAATCAAACGAAGTTATCGAAGTTGCGGAAGAGTTGATAGCTCAGGAAGAGGTGGATAACTTAGAACAATTAGTAGAAAATCTAGAGAAGGTTTCAAAGCTCAACAAAAGATTACGCAAGTATAAAAAGTCTGAGCCTGCCGAAACATGGGTTAGCAGATGGATAGCTTCTCCTATTGCCTACCTATTCCCTGAAGAACGACGAGAAGAATGGTTAGGGGATTTATACGAAGTAAATCAGGAGATGCTGCACAAAGGTTATCCTCGTTGGCAGGTTAACCTTAATAATTTTTTGAAAACACTCATCTTAATAATATCTGCTTTAAAAATCAAGCTGTCAGATTTCTTCTCACTGGGTAAGGTTAAAAGTGAGTAAAGGAGATTGTATGAATAGTAGCCATATATACTGTCTGTACTCATCTCCCCCGCTCCCCTGCTCCCCTGCTCCCCATCTCCCCATCTCCCCATCTCCCCTACAGCGGCAAGCAAATTGTAAAAGTTGCCCCCTGATTTGCTACACTGCTAGCTGTAATGGTGCCTTGATGAGCTTCTACAATTCGTTTAGCGATCGCTAACCCTAAACCATTGCCATTGCCTTTACGGGAGGGGTCTGTGGTATAAAATTGCTCAAAAATATGAGGTAAATCGCTTTCGTGGATGCCTTGTCCTTGGTCTCGAATTTCCAGAACTGCTTGTTTTCCTTGTTTATACCCAGAAATAAAAACTTGAGAATTAGGTGCTGAATGTTTGATGGCATTATCTAGCACATTTAAAATTGCCTGGAGTAGCCTCTCTGGGTCGCCCTCAATTGCTAGGTCAACCACATTTACTTGCACGGATATACCCAAGGCTTGCATTCGGGGTTCTGTAGCATTAACAGCACGATGAATTAGCCCACGTATTGAGACCATCTGCTGTTCAAGTTGAGTAACTCCCGCTTCCAAGCGTCCTAAATCGAGCAAATCATGAATTAATTGCGATAAGCGTTTGATTTCGTTGGAGATAGTTTGAAAAAAGCGATCGCGTAATTGTGGTTCTTCGTAAGCTCCACTTTTAAGTGCGTCTATGGTGACTTGCACATTACTGATAGGGGTGCGGAGTTCGTGAGAGACATTTGCCAGAAAAACCCTGCGTTCTTGATCTAGGGAAGCCAACCGTTCACTCATACGGTTGAGTTCTGCTGCTAACTGATCTAACTCATTGTTCTCATGGAATAGCAGTATATCACCAAAATGACCACTACCCAAGCGAATTGCAAAGTTTCGCATCACTTCAATCGGTTTTGAGAGACTGCGAGCCAGACGAGTGCTAATGAGCGCACATATCAAGATGATCATCGCCAACGTACCCAAAACACTCCAAATCACTTTGGTAAACTGACGCTGCACTTGCTCTAGAGTAATCGACATTCGCAGCACACCCAGTAATTGACCATCACGCGAAATTGGTCTAGCGATGTACAGACGATCTTCGGTTGAGAAAAGTCCTTTTGTAATACCCTGTACCGGACGATTTTGCAGTGCTTCCCACACTCCAGGAACCTTGTACCAGTCTGTAACCTGTTTATCCCGTGGGTCAGAAGTAGCTAAAAGACGACCTTGTTGATTAAAAATGCGAAGTGTTATAGTTTGCGGTGCGCCATACCGCTTCACTAGCACCTCTACGCGTTGCAGATTTTTTACTTGCAATGCATCTGCTGCACTTTCACTTAAAGCAGTTGTCCAGTTCTCCAAATCTACTTGTCGTGTCTGCATGAAATAAGCATAGAAAGACCACAGAATGTAGCTGGCCATGAGAGAAGTTCCCAAGGTTGTCAGCAACAAATAAGTAGCTAAAAGCTTGGCATGAATGGTATTCAATTTGACACGAGGTAACCAGCCCTTCATGAAGGCTGATCCCCAGAACGACGACGCAATACTGCTTTTATGCGTGCCAGCAGTTCACGAGTGTTAAATGGCTTGGTAACATAATCATCAGCTCCCGCTTCCAAGCCCCAAATTTTATCAATATCCTGGTCTTTGGCTGTCAGCATGACAATAGGAACATCAGAAAATGCGCGAATTCGCCAACAGACTTCCATACCACTAACCTCTGGCAGCATAATGTCTAGTAAAATTACATCAGGTACTTGCTTGTGGAATTGTTTAATAGCATTATGCCCATCATTTGCCGTTGTCACCGTGTAGCCTTCTTTTTGCAAGGTGTAGGTGAGGCTTTCGCATAAAGGTACTTCATCATCCACTAGTAAGACGTGCGGCATTTGCAATTTTCGTTAATGGTTAATTCTAGCCTGACAAGCTGTGTGTTTTCTGACATCCTTCTGAAGGTACAACTATAAGGAACGAGAGTGCTGAAAGAGCGATAAGTGGTTAACTATAGCTTCAGTAGTCTGATATTAATAGTTCGTCAGCTATTAATCCAACGTGCGCCTCCGTTGAAGACTCACGTTAATCCAGAACAATTGAATTTTTTTATACTTTTTATACCTCAGTCATCAATAGTTTATCCCGGATTTCTCACCACATCTCTCAAAGCCTTTTGCTCTTGAGCAAGGGAGCAGAGGAGGGTTCAAGTACAAGTTCTTTCCCCTCTGCCCCTCTGCACCTCTGCACCTCAAGCTTGTGAGAAATGCGGGTTTATCTACTTTAAGTTGTACATTTCAAAGCAATATTGTATTAATTATTTTTCAATAAATTGTAGATAATAATTTACAATTATTGGTATTTATATAGACAAAATCACTTGAATTATGTCTGTAAAACTTAGCAAAAACTAATTATTGCTATCAAAATTTCATAGAAACTTTAATTTAATTTTGATAGCAATAATGTAATAATTTAAAAGTCCAATATACTTCTAGTCTACCAATTAAAACAATGAGTAAAATAGTCATTCGTGACTTAAGTCCTATTGATATTGAAACATTTTTGGACGAGCTAACTCCAGCGCAAACAGAGACTGTATTGGGGGGTAGTATTCCCTATGTTTATATCACTAATATTACTGACAGTGTAAGCATAAATAGTTCAGGAAGTAATACAGTTGAAGCCGCGGGTATAAATTCAGTTAGCTACCACGACAATAAGATTAACACTACCGACTATTCCAGGACAAATTACAACAGATTTTATAGTTATTAATCGTTGATGTGGTTGTGTAACAAAAACTGATAGATTTGTTCTTGGTGTAAGAAAGCAGCTATAAAGCCTATAATGTAATAGTTATGGCATATAGACTTTCTGAGAATGAAATAGTTTTTGAGGCTTCAATCGCATCAATTCCAAAGCTAAATCTTTGCAAAACTTCTTTCATGCCAACTAACTCTAGCAATCTTACTTGATTTGTAAAATCTTGCCTATCGGCTGTTGACTGTTAACTGTTGGCTATTAACTATTAACAGTCAACAACCATGCTTTTTTCCTAGCTGACAAAGCCTGACCAACAAACCTGACCCAGAAAGAGAATGGCTAAAATAGTAATTTCTGACTTACATCATACTGATGTAGGGTCATTTATACACGCTCTGACTAAAGTACAAATGGAGACTGTAATAGGGGGTTATACCATTTCTGTAATCAACATTAACGGTGGCGTAAATAACACTGAAAATACATATTATGAAGGTTCAAATTGGTACAACTTCCAGGATAATAAAATTTATACCATAGACTATTCAAGGTCTAATTATAATTGGTTCTATCTTTAGCTATTGGTAATTGATGTCTTAGAATCGTCTGAAGTTATAGATAGAGTTGATAACGATGTACCAGAGAAGGTATCAAACAGTAAAAACTATAATATTACTATGTAAATTCTCTGGGTATCAAGTAGTTTTTGAGGTTTTAATCACATCAATTACAAGGCTAAATATAGGCGAAATTATCGAATGACAATTGTACTGAATTAAATTTGTACAACTGTTTATTCTTTGCTCTAAAAACCCTGAACCACAAAATCAAACAATGGCTAAAATAATAATTTCAGATTTATATCCTGTTGATGCAAGTACATGTTTGCAGGAATTAACATCAGTAGAAATGGATACAGTTTTAGGAGGTTATGATCCCTCATTAGCGAATCTTATGGATATTGGAAATAAGCTTGCAAAAGCATATACTCTATTTAGTCTAGGTAACAACAAGATTTTTAGCGTTGATTTGTCAGGATTAACTATCAATTTAATATCCTTACCTTGATAGTCTAATTATTTGCTAATACATAGCAGACGAACTTATACTATTGAACTTAATTACTGATACAAATTGTTTCATACCATTTTGGATTTTAGATTTTAGATTTTGGTGAGTCCACTTGCCGTCTTGGTGTTAGCGTAGCGGTAGCAAGCTTGCGAGCGTCACCCGGAAGGGCTTGTTGCCAGATGGCAAAGTAGCGTTAGCGCAGCGGTAGCGTTAGCGCAGCGGTAGCGAGGAACGAGCGTCGGAACGAGCGTCGGAACGAGCGTCGGAACGAGCGTCACCCGAAGGGATTGTGAAACTCAGTAGGGGCGGGTTCACCCAGATCATCATTCATAGTTGATAATATTTCTAAACCCGCCCCTACTAGTCTTCCATCTGTCGCAATCATTTTTCAAATTGGTATCACCTCTGCTCTCTTGCTCCTCTCGTTCCCTACAGCTTATTTGTATCAACATTAAACTCAAATGGTATTAGCTGTTAGCTTTGATATTACAAGTAAAAATTTCCAAAAATTCAGTAGGTTAGTGAAAATAAACATGACTATGTTAGGAAACTTAAATATGCCTGAAACCTTACTACAGGCAATTTAGAATCTTCACTAGTTAACTTTATTCGCACTGACCTACTTATTTAAAAAGTTGTCGTTTTGGTAATAGACCAAAATTTATAGCAATGAGTTTGTCTAACCAGCGATGGGGCAATGCTAAAGGAATAATCCAATTAGGAATAGGATTAGGAACAATTGCATATCGTGCTTTTGGATTTTGAGTTTCAAACACTTTCTTGATAAATTTTCCAATTACCTCAGAAGAGTAACCTTGCTTACCCATATGAGTAAAGTATTTTTGAAATGCCTGTATCGGTTTTGCATATTCTGTTGTAGCATATCGACTGATATTTTGAGCAGATTCGTTATCCCAAATGGGTGTATTCACTGCACCTGGAGCTATGATAATCACATCAATTCCATGAAGTTGTAATTCTCGCCGTAAGCTGTGAGACATTCCCTCAATTGCATGTTTACTACTAGCATAAGCACCAATGAACGGAGCTGCAATCCTTCCACCAACAGAACTAATATTAATGATTCTTCCAGGTTTTGATGTTGGTGATTTTCTGAATTTTAGCAATGGTAAAAATGTTTGAATCACTGCAATTTGAGCAATCACATTGACTTCAAATTGCCAACGAATCTCATCCAAAGATTGATAAATCAGTGGGCCACTAGTGGCAATTCCAGCATTATTGATTAGCCCAGCCAATTCCTTTCCCTCTAACATTAATGTTACCTGTTGAGCCGCTTGGAGTAAAGCATTTGAGTCAGTAATATCGAACAATAATGGAATAAAGTTAGAACCAATTTCAGCTTTTAAACGTTGAGCATCCTGATGTTTACGGATGCTACCGAATACCTGATAACCCTGATTAGCAAATACTTTCGCTGTCCCATATCCAATTCCAGAAGAGACACCTGTGATCAAAATAGCGTCCATATTAACCTCTGCACTGAGTAGGCGATTGAGTCAATGACACTATAAACTATGGACTATACTCCAGAGTCAAGGTATAAGAATGCTAATTAGTGAACTGGCAAAAAAATCTGGTCTTCGAGTTGATACGATTCGTTTTTATGAAAAGAAAGGCTTGATTGACTCTGAGCTAATTAGCCGTAGAAACAACAATTACAGAGATTATTCAGAAGTTAGCTTGGAAAGGTTAACTTTAATTCAACAAGCCAAACGTTTGGGATTCACTCTCAGAGAAATTCAGGAATGGATTAAGGACTTTGAAAGCGATCAACTTACTGTTGAGCAAAAACGGAGTATTCTTAGTCATAAGCTTGAACAAATTGATGAGCGAATAGATGAACTAAATAAGATGAAGATTTATCTGTTGGCAAAATTGGATCGCTTATGTTGATGAGAAACGATTGTACTCAACCAACACCTCCTTTCCTGTTCCCTGTTCCCTTTGTTTTTTAAAACTTAAGAAACATATTTAGCGATTTCTGCAACTAACGAGGAACTGGTTGGTTCGATTCGCAATAAGCAGGCATATTATCAGCAAGGTTTAAGGGCTATTTGCACACAGACAAAACCCGCACAGGCTGGTTTAAAATTCTTGATTTTGTGTTATTCCGCATAGGTGGACTTCGTTTGTGTGCAAGATGAACCGCGAATTCTATTCGCCAAGGCTGTAAATTAATTCCCTGCAAGACTAATGAGCAAGCCTACAAGAACAATTACAGTAATCAGAATATACATACTATCTCGCTGTCGCATAAAAGCTAATAATGAAAAAGCGACTCTAGCAACAGGAGTAATGATTAATAATAGTAATCCTAATTGGATGATGCCACAACGACGACCTGAAAAAGCTGCTGTTGCTACTCCTAAGGTAAATTCTAGAATATTCAAGCGATCGCACCTTAGCTATTAAGGACAAATGGATTATCTAGAAGCTTGATGACAACGCATGTATCATACAATAAATTGAAATTAGCTAGCCAAATAAATGCTTACTAGTTCCTTATTTTGTCTTTTGAATTTTGAAAGCTATCTTACTACTGCCATCCAGATGTAACTAAAACTGAATGCCCAGATTTTTCAACTAGGTTACTATTCATTTACTACTCAAAATCAGCTATGAAGGCTTATTGGTAAAGTAGGTGGTAATTTTAAAACAGTCTGCACTCATCTAGACAGGACAAGGCTTTTGCGGTATTGTATTGTTCCTGCTACTCATCTGCTACTCAAAGTCGGCATAAAAATCTCAGTTTGACGAGATCGAAAACGCGATCGCGCTACTCAAATGCTACTCATTTTTATTCAATCCCAGCTTGTTCGGCTCATGCCGAACCATCGCCGTGAATTTTCGCATCTCGTCCCAAGTGCGAGCGCTGATATCCAGTTTTTTAGTAGTGTGCTGATTTGCATGTCGGCTGCAAGAGCGGATTTCAATATAAGCCGCGATCGCGCTAAGAACAATTTCGATCTTATCGTCTGTATTGCCGTGTAACACGGCATTCCCGGCATCAATCAACCGAGCGCAGCGCATAACCTCATCTGCGATCGCCTCCGGTACACGGATAACCTTTGTCTTTCCACTTTGCCAACTGCTACCACTGTCCCAGGTTGTTGAAGTTACGCCACCTCTATTCATACAAAACCCTCGTATTGCCTTGTTACACGGCAATATAACAATTTTGATGATAAAAGGCGATCGCGTTTGAAACTAGCTTGACCGTAAAATGTGACAAAAAAGGAATTTTGACTCATGAAATGCGTATTATGTAATTCCGATACTTGGCTAGATGATGACTTGCACAGGTCTTGGTGTAAAAACAATCATTGCCGAAATTCTTGGGGCGGTGATAGAGAAAGAATGAGAGATTTTGGATTGGAAATTGAACGTATGCGAAGAGAACGAGAAGATGGATACTCGGATATCTATGACATTGATGAACGCTTAATCTGAGATAAAAAAAAGGAATTTTGACTCATGAGTAAAACATCACCGGGGGATGATTTTGTACAAAATCAAGCAGCGATCGCTGACCGATTTCGTACAGAATCACCCCCCGGTGTACCCCTATTTTTTATTGGCAGCAGCCCAAGCCAAGCCTCCACTATCCTCAGTCCCGACTATCCAGCCGCAGGAGTAATGGTGAGTGTCAATACTTTGCGCGATCGCAAATCGGATTTTGTGGTGGGTGACTGGATTCTCGACAGTGGCGCATTTACTGAGGTGGCACGGTACGGCGGTTACAGGCATGGTGTTGAGCAATATTATTGGCAGATTAAACGTTGGTCAGGGTGTGGCAATCTACTGATTGCAATAGCCCAAGACTGGATGTGTGAATCCTTCGTCCTTCAACGTACTGGGTTAACAGTTGCAGAACACCAGCGATTGACAGTTGAGCGCTACGACCAGTTAGTAAAACTCAAACCAACTGTTAGGATTATGCCTGTACTTCAGGGATATCGAGTCTCTGATTACATCAAGCATTTGGATGATTACGGTACTCGTTTGGCTCCTGGCGCGTGGGTTGGTGTTGGTTCAGTTTGTCGGCGTAATGGCAACCCAGAAGAAGTAGCAGATATTCTCAGGACAATTAAACTTATTCGTCCTGACCTCCAGTTGCACGGCTTTGGACTAAAAATATTAGCTTTGGAAAATGCCGAGGTTCGTTCGCTGCTTTATTCAACTGACTCAATGGCATGGAGCTACCCCCGTAGATTTCAACCAAACCCTGAACCAGAAATCCCAATGGCTCACAATTATCAGCAGCGCATCTATGCGGCGGTGACTGATTCTGTACAAAAACGAGTACCGCCGACAGCAGGCGCGGGAAACGGGCAGGGTAGGAAACCCAAATGGGAAACCAAGACTGGATCTGTGCGACTTCCAGAGAAGTATATTCCTCGCGTGGTTCAATTGTGCCGACAGTGGGAAGCTGAGGAAGATTTACTAGAGTGAATCCCCACAGGGTAATACACTGTAGCGTGGTATTACGGGTTGCGATCGCAATCCCAAGTGATCTCATAATTTAGATTTCGCAATTCAAAATAGGCTTTGAGAAAAGAGGCAATCTTGTCCTGGGGATGATTGTCGTCATCTAGCAGCAGTTGATCACCCTCATCATTCCAGTAGGGGTCAAGCTTTACCGCTTCCAAAACTCGACCCAACACACATAACTCTATCTCATCGCCAGTGATACCAAAACCATCTGAATAACGGTAAACATTCATGGTAAATCCCCCGACGGTAGTACCCGTGTAAAGTCGATGTAATACTCTGCTTATTGTCTTTCTGGATCTAAGCTAATCCGCTGCCTCACTATAAATCCGCTTTGCTCGTGTAAATATCTTTGAAGATCATTTACATCATTGTTGACTTTTTCAAGTTCTTCTTTTGTCCTTTCCCATTTATGCTCTGTCCTCTCTTTGGCTCCATTGAAGCCAAGCAGTACTGCATCTTTATGATTCATGAAATCTTGCTGGTGAATACTAAAGCTTTTATCTAGGCTTGAAAAATCCTTTTGTAACTGCTTGAATTCTTCAATCAAAGTACTGTGAGAAGCTAAATCTTTTCTCAAGTTTTTAATATCGTTTCCAATTCCGTTAAAACGAGTAACTATTTTAGCACCCGCAGCGAACAAGCTAATTATCCCTAATAAGCTTGTAATAATAATACCGAAAGTTTCAAGAGAAATGCTAACAGTTGTTTGAGGAGGATTAGAGTTAGTTGCTATTACTTCTATTCTGTATGTGCTGGTCATTTTAATCAGTTGGGTCATCAAGATTATCAACAAACAATGCCGTATCAACCTTCACCCGTACAGTAAATTCATATTCTGGTGCTGAGGGAGTACCTGTAAGCTGTTGAGAGACAAATTGAATGGGTGGTAAATCTGCACTTGCTCTATCTTCATTTACCTGAGCAGTTAATTCTGCAAGGGCTTGCAAAAACCTAACAACTCCCTTAACGCAAGAGGCATTAAGAGCGAGATTACTACCGCTTTCTGTAACAGCACTAAAATTAAGCTTTACTTGATTATTTCCGACAAATTCAATTGAACCAGCGGGTAATTTTTCAGCCAATGCTGTGTAACTTAATGAAGTAGTCATAAATTATTAATCTTGAATTCAATTGTTTCTAATTTTGAGCGGACTGCATTAATTAAATCTTCTGTTGTATCGCTTTGTGTTCCACGGTATTCCCAAACCCCCAAAGTCACCTCTTGAATCCAAGGTAATGCCTCAAACCGCAAGCGGTAAGAATTAGTAAGTTGAGGAAAAATTACCAACTCAATTGCATTGAGTTTGATTAATCGGCGGGTGCTATCTACCTGTGTTGAGGGAATCTGCCCTAAACCCTCAAACACCACAGTGTCATCAATTTTGATTCCATCTATTTGTTGATAGAAGTAACCCGCCCGAATCCAAGTGGGCTTAGCATTTATCCAGGATGCAGCTACCACAAAAATGTGTTGTTCGGTCAGATAGGGCAGTTCAACGGGGTCAATGAGAGGAGCGCGAATACGGCGATTTTGAGGATTGCCTACAAGCTTTTGATAATAGGTCAATTCCCACGCCCCAACCGCCGTTAAATCAAGCTGAAGTGTCATGCTGTAAATACTGGGATAGTCCAGCAAGACTCGGCTAACTCGAACACGTCAAAGCCTTGCCCGTCAAGTAAATCCAGGAAAGTATCTGTCTCTAACGTGCCATTGAGTAAATCACTAGTTGCTTTTGCGCGTTCCATCATCAGACTAACTTCTTCATCCAGGTCAATATCAATTTGACCTGGATACCAAATAATCGGGGTAGAAATATCAAACGTCATACACCACTTGCAGCGTAAGGATAATCTTCCGGTTCAAACCAGATTCGCCCGTAAGCACCGCCGAGTTGAGTTTTCTTTGCTGTAATCACTCCCGTAACCTTAGCTTTGAGATTAGCAGGAGCATCAGCAGTAATTGGCGCGCTGTAATTGTATTGAGCATTACTGTCACGAGTTCCCTTGCCGTAGCGGATGTACGGACGGTTACTACCTTTGGCGCGAACTAATTGAGGAGTGGCATCGGCAACCATTGCAAGGAGTTTAGCTGGCTGAAATCCTTTAGGAGCAGATGGATCTGTGGCAGCGTCTGCCAGCCCCAAAGCTCCAACCCCCCCGAAAAATGCCACCCCTTCTTTTGAGGCTTGGACAGTAAAAGCAGCATCAGCTTCCGCCAATGGTGAAAGAACGGCATATTTGACACCAATCTTTGGACGGCGTTGTGTTGCCGCTCCAGCTTCTCTTGCTGGAGGATTATAGTTTGCTCGTGCCTGGGCGTATTGCAATTGTTTTTGAAGTTCAGCGACGGTCTTACGTCTTCCCATATGTATTGAGGTAATGAGATGAGTGATTTGTAATACCTCAGTTCTAACAAGCGTTTTGAGTCATTACTCTCAAACGGATAATCTAAGACTGTCCGTCAAATTTTTGCCATAACTGTGCCTAAACTCGCTCTATTACACTTCTCAGACGAGTTCCACTTGTGGCTACAAGGTTGACAGGATTTTGCTTGCCCCAAATCAGAAGTTGAGCATGTCGGAACTTAACTGGTGCTTGCCGCCTGCGGGCGAATTTTTTGACCGTACGCCCATATACCCGATGAGTACCTGGATTGGTTGAGTAGACACGATCATTGTCGATATATTGGATAAAGTCACGGTCAAAGGGGTGTTCTTGAATCTCTAGAACTGCCCTAATAATTCTTTCTCCTTCGGCTTTATTTGGTACTAAAAGATTTAGTTTATATCCTCGTTCGCTATCGGTATATGTACATTTAAAGTGTCCTTTGTGCCAGACAAAAGGAGGTGTAGCAAAGACATTTTTGATTTGTCTTGCGATTCTTTCTGCGTCAGTTCTACTAATAGTTTCGCTTGTCTCGTGCATTAGCCTAAAAGTTATTTCTCCTTCGGTTTGAGGTGTATCATCATTATGAATTTCAAAATTATAAGGTTCTAAAAAATAAAGTTTAATTTGTGGTTTAAAAGTGCGGTCTGGTTGAAATTCTGCCACAGGAACACCGTAAACTGGACGCTGTAAAGCTTGAGCGTGTCCACAAGTGATTTCAAACAGCCACATTCTCATTAATGTCATTGTGGAAGTGTCAGAGTCTTTCATGATGCAAGAATGTTTCAACCTGCGTTTAGGAGTAGAGACATCATCGTCAGGTTGATTTTTAAAATAAGCTTTGACAGCTTTATTGTGTTCAAGTCGTACAATATCTTGTAGATTTTCCCATTCATCAAAATTTGGTGGTAATGGCATTACTCGTCTGCCTCCTTATCCTCATCTGAAATAGCCAAACCAGTAGCGCTAACTAATTTGGAAGCATCAAACCCAGCTTTGACTTGAGCCGCTTCTGGGGGAGTAGTACCTTGTTTGCTGTTTGGTTCCTGCCCCAAAGCCTTGAAGAATTCATCTTTTTGTTGTCCTATTTGAGTGACTGTTTCTTGAACACTCAATACTTCACTAGCAACCTGATCTACTTGAGAAACGACATTTTCAACATTTTCTAAGGTGGTAAAAAACTTGTTTTGAAAATTGGGTGTAGGATTCATCCACCTATAAGCTGATTCTCCTACCTCACCCCACTTTCTTAGAGCATTACCGATAACTGCTACCCAACTACCAACAACTTCTAATGCACTGAGAATTGAATAGCCAATTGACTGAAGAGAGTTTAATAAATTAGCTGCTGCTTGGTAGATTCGATTCCATTTCTTCCATTCGGCTTTAATACCGTTCCACTCTTGTACACCAAAAATAGTTTTCCCAAAAGCATCAACTTGACCGCCAAATATTTCACCGATATCAAGGGGGCTGCCTTCAGCATCTTTGATGCCAATGACTGCTAATAAATTAGAAATTGTTGAAAATAATGTCTGTCCTAAATTAGAACTGAGCATATAGGCATTATGAAGAGTCTGCCACCAGATGAGGATGTTGAGCGCTCGATCTAAGTGCAACCAATTGGCGAGCCGGGAAAGCTTGCCCCCAATACCACCAGGCAGTTGATCACCAAGTCTATTGAGTATTTCCTGCTGTCCTGTGAGTAGCGCACCAGTGCCGGCAGTGTCTAAACCTTGAAGAATATTATTAGCAGCATTATTTGTATTGTTATTGATGTTGTTACTTTGGTCATTCAAAGCTCTATTCATACATCCGCCTGGCTGAGTAGACCGACACACGCCTGTGGTGGTTGCTCGTTCAATGTCGCCAGGCGTAGGGATATTTCTGATTACATTATCAGCCGCCTTGCCCACAACAAGCGGGATACCTGCAATTGTAGGGATAATTGAGTCTAGTTTTGCATCTATCCCCCCTAGCTTTTTATTTGCTTCTTCGTTCACTTTTTCCTGTTCCTTAATTTTTGTGTTTGTTTGATTAAGTGAGTTAGAAATTTTATCTAAATCACGTCTATTCTGTTCTTGAAAACGTTGAAACCTTTCATCGGCTGATTTGGTACTTAAATCTTTAAAATCAGCTAATTTTTTATCGAAGTCTTTACCTAGGTCTGAAATCTTTAAATCCCTGACTCCTAGTGCCTCATTATTCTGTTTGGTAAACTCTGCAAAACGTTGACTGGCATCAAGATTACTTTGACGTTGAAAGTTTTGTAAATCCTGATTAAATTTTTTACCTAAATCTGAGATTTTTAAATCCTGAACGCCAAGTGATTTCTTGTTGTCCTCTACTAATTTATTAAATTGGTTATCAAGGTTTTTTTGTAGTGGTGATAAATCCGGTACACCTTTATTACGTGCTTCATTTATTGCTGCATCAGCCTTTGCATTTGCAGTAGAGGCAACTTTGCCCACATTAGAAACACCACCGATAAGGGTAGGGATAACGTTCTGAATCCCTGTTAGTTGGGCAAGTAAACCATTAATTTGCGCCCGTAAACCATTTACCTCTTGAGCAGTACTGGATTTAATGCTATTAGCAATTGTGTTAATGTCAGGTGTTTTGATATTGCTTAACTTCGCTTCTAATAATTTGTTGTTAGCTTGCAATGTCCCAATAGCATTTCTTTGATTATTAATTTCAGCACTAGCGGCTTTTACTTCTGCTTGTGATTGCAATAAACCTCTTTGAATGTTTGCAATTGTTGAATTTATCTGCTGCTGAAACCCTTGCCCAATACTTGATAGGGTTTGATTAACTTTAGCTTGAATAGTTGCAATCTGTGTTTCTAATTTTGCCCTCCCTGCCCGTGTTTCATACAAAGCATCGTTTCCTATTTTTCTGGCTTCTGCTATTTTTTCTTCTAATATCTTCCTTCCTGCTCGTATCTCGTATAATGCCTCGTTCGCATTTTTACGAATTGGTACTAATTGCCTCTCTACTCCATTAATTCTTAATTCATTAGTTTTAACTGCTTCCTGTATGCCTGGCAGTATTTTCTTAATAGCTTCAGCTTTCAAGCTTGCATTAACAGCAAGTGTTTGAGTCTTGCTCAATTCAATGTTGAGTTTTTCGGAGCTTTCGATATTAAAACTGTTAATTTTATCTTGCAAAACAGCGATTATTGCTGTGATAGCAGCTACACCCCCGACAGCTAACAATGCTGCTAAACTTCCTCCAGACTTAGCTGCTTTTTCTGCATTATCCTTACCAGGAACTTTTTTAAAAAGATTATCTAAAGTTTTTTTGGCATCTTCTACCTTTTTTTTAACTGGATTAAACTGCTTTTCTAGGTCTTTGGTACTTTGAGTTGCAGTCTTAACACCTTTCTTGATTTGGTCTATTTCAGCATATTTAGATTTAAGCTGTTTAGCAGCCTTAAAACCATCAGCGTAATATTTTAATTCTCTAGACAATGCGGTCAATTCCTTAAGAGCCGCTTGCCCTGATATCGTAGTAGGTGGAACCATTAACCCCCCTTAAAAAAGCTGCTGATTGTGTTTACTGTTTGTTGAATGTCTTTAAAAAGTTGTTCAATGCTATTGCAGTAACTTTCTAACCTTTTGACTCTTGCTTCTAATCCTGAGTTACTACTATTGTTTTTGTTGTCGCAACAAGCTTGCTGTTTTTTTTCTAAATCTCTAAATCTTGCATTCTGTCGATCGATTGCAGCGTTTAATTGTCTTAATGCTGCGTCTATATCCTTGCAAGGTTCGCTCATTTTTTACCTAACTTAGATGCTAAATTTCTGATTTTATCGGCGGTATCAACGCATGGAATGCAGCAATAGCCAGGGTATTTATCATGGTTGCATTTGTGATATCCGCTCGGACATCCATTACCACAAGCTACTTCATACTTTGGTGGAGAATCTGCTTGTTTCTCCTCTTGAAATAATTGATTGCCGTTAATATCAGAAATGGTTATTCGATATTTAGTTGTAGGGTCTGGTGTGAATTGAATGTCTAAATACTGAATTGCTCCAGCACTAACTGAGCCATCTTGATATATAAGCCTGTTCGTGCCACTAGTTCTAATTTCCCTGGTATTGATTGTTACAGGCGATTCTGTTGATGTTCCTCTGTAGGTCAATGGATTCCCCGGCGGCAGAGTCTTTGTATCATAAGTTCTCATTGACCAAGTACCCATATTAGAATCACCTGTGATATTCACAGATGAAATATCTACTTGAACAGGAACTTTACTAGATTCATATTTCTTTTTATCTTCTCCAGTCCATTGCCAGATAATAGTAGCTTTGTCATCATTAGCAGAGCAATAAATAGTCACTAAAATCCCCCTTGGAGTGTTCCGTAAAGTTCGATTTCTCCTAAAGTAAGAATGTTGTCGCTACTGCTCGACACTCCCATTTGTAGTATCCTAAAGAGTCTATAAAACGTGCTAGAAGTGACCGAAAGTGAGAACCATTGAGAAGCGACAACAGACTGATTAGTCTTGCTGTCTAAATCAGTCCAATTAGAATCATCATTGCTTCCTTGAAACTTCCAGTTCTTAATTAAATTTGCATTGAATTGTCTAGCACGGATTGAGTAATAGCTAGGCTTGAGTTTCCTTTGTTTTAGGTCTATTTTCAACCAGGAGTTAGCAATATTCTGGCTGGCAAATCCGTTACCATCTACGCGATTCACTAATTGGCTCACATCACTGTTACTAGCTGATCCGTCATAATATGAACTGCCTGTTATTCCCACAAGTCCAGCAGTGTAAGGGTTCAACCAGCCGCTACCCGTTCCATAAGTACCAAGCCAGTAAAAAATACCATTAGCGTCACCATTGGATGAGTAAGTAAAAGTATTTTGAGCAACTGAACCAGCGCAGTAAGTTTTAATTGTACTGACTTTGATTTTTCTAGTAGTTCCTGTTTCTGCATCCCATCCAAGAATTAAATCTTCATCAGTTAAACTTGTTAATTCTGGGTATCCGTTAATCTTCATAGACATCAAACTCTTGAATTATTAAGGTATCGGCAAAGTAATCAATCTGGTTTCTTTTTTTGAAATACTTTTCCTCCCATTCAAAAACCTTCAGCAATTCATAATAATCATCTTGGCTATATTCAATTGGGTAGTTGTTTTCATCGGTGATGAGATTATTATTTTCATCCGTCAGCGTTCCCTCGAAATTCTCTAAAGATTTCAAGAGGATTGCTGTCAATAAAGATTCGGCAGTGTTATCGCTGCGAGGAGTTAATACAGAAAGGTCAGACTTCTGAATAACCAAAGTCTGACTATCTTGAATTGCATTAACCCCAAACAATTGTTGTAGGGTTAGCTGCATAATTAATAATCGTCTGGGTCTATTCCAGTACTTCCGTAAACTTTATCTAACTCAATTGCAATTGTTCGCCGCTCATATCTAGTTGATACGCCGTTGATGGTTCGATTAGTAACAGTCAATCCTTCTTCTAAATTAATAGCTATTGATTGATCAGCATTATTATCCCGATTATCTTCTGTTAAAGTTACTGCTGCCTTTTTAGCAATTCCAGCAAGCAAGCTTTCTGCTGTATTGTTGGCGCTAGCGGTCAATCCTGGTAAATCTGCTTTAACAATAGTTAGCGTTGTTGCGGTTTGGGTTGCACCCGCACCAAAGACATCAGTGAGTGTTGGTTCTGCCATCGAAGTGAATTATTAATAGTTTCTAAATTCAGTCATAATTCACAGCTTGAATTGTGTAAATGTTCTACTTTTATGTAAAACAAGAACATTTACTGAGCCGATAAAACACTACAGACACAGCATTGTAGAGATTCTTCTGATATCAGGGCGAAAAGATGTACCTGTTTAACCGCCTGGAGGGGTTAAACAAGAACTTTCACGCGCTAAATAATCACCAATTTCAGCAATTTCCCTATGTACTGGTGGATGTAATCTTATACAAATCTTTAAGTTTTAGCTCACAAGACGAAGGCCGGATAAAGGGGAAAGCTGAAACTGTCCTATTCATTAAGACTGTCAAGCTTAAATTCGTCGTCTGCTCGGACGCGAAGTTGTTCGCCCGTGGGAGCTTCAAATACGTACCAACATTCAACAGGTGGATTTGGTATTTTGACTAGTCGGCAGTTGTTGACCCAAATGTAATCATCATCAGCCAGTTGTCTAACTTGGTAGCGCCGCTTAGGTAAGAGCAGCGCCTTATTTTGCCAGCGGGTGATTTCCTCACGGGCGATCGCCTCAACTTCGGGCTTGCCTTTACCCACATGTCCTTGCCTTGTGCGTTTCTTGCCATCTGCAAATTCGTACTCAATCTGAACTTGCAGCCGATTATCTTCTCGATATCTCAAAGAAGTGGCTGTGGCAACAGAGCGACCCAATGGGCCATCAACAATTATGTCAAATGGTTGAGGTAGAGGTAGCCCCGTCCGCGGACATTCTAACTTAGTTTGTTTTGCCGTTGAATTTTCAGCACAGAAGGGGAACTGTCTGTTGGGAGTTGGCTGATCAAGGTGATCAGGCTGATCACCTTGATCAGCGGCTTGATCAGCGGCTTGATCAGCGCCATAATCGTTATGTGGTAAGTCATTCGGGCGACGCTGATCAAGCTGATCATCATTTTCACTAATTTTTTTTGGCAGTGCCGATTTTTTTTCCGAATTTTTTGAGGTAGGTTGATCAGCGTCGCCTGTGTTGCTTTTAGGGCAAGCATCCCGTCGCTGATCACTGACGCTGATCAACCGCTGATCAAGTTTTTTTATACTTTCTGATTGTTCTGCTTCAAAGTCAGCATTATCAAAGGTTTCGGGGTTGTCTTGACGCTGATCACTGAGCAGTAAACGCTGATCACTTAACTGGGCGTGATTTTGATTACATGAATCTGTACTGTGATCACTATTTTCGTAGCTGAGATAATGAAGATTGGCTTTGCTGGGTCGCCGCTGCACACTGATTAACCCGTCTATAGCCAAGCTATTCAAAGTTCCCCGGCAACTATTGTGATTAATGCCTAACTCGTGAGCGATTTCGATAGCTTCGTATTTGATGTTTCGGTGGTGGTAGAAGAAATCCAGAATTTTACCCCTGGTAGATAACTCGGCTGGGCTTCCTTGAATGTCATCTTCGCCCAGGAATAAGAAGCTTAGATCTTCTTGGTTAAAGACAAGGCGATATTTTTTCCCTGATGAACGTGACCGCGATTTATCAATTTCTAAAATTCTGTCGTTGGGTGTGGCAGTGTTGCTGCTATCCTTGGTGAGCTTCCATACTTCACTGACTGAGTTCCTAATTGCGGTTGTGCCTCTGCTTTCTCCTGATTTGTTGGCATGGTGAATTAGAACAAAAGTTGTATCATAATGTGTCGCCAGTCCGGTTAGTTCTAAAATGGGTCTTGCGTATTCCATATCACCTTCCTTGTGGAAGGAAAAGCGATTTAGAAATGTCAAAGAATCCATAACTACAAGATGCGGTTTGAATTCGTTTAAGTCGCTAATCAAAATTGGTAATTGCTCAAAGTTCCAGCGAAATCTGACTCGAACATATGACTGCAATTCATCTTGTGTATAGCCCATAGTCTCTAGGGCTTCATACATATCTGATTCTTGCTCATCTCCTTGGTAATAAAGTATTCTTCTCTTTTCTCCTGTGCTGATAAAATCTCCCCAGTTACTACCTTGGATAATATTTTTAGCCAATCTGTAGACTAATTTGGTTTTACCAACCCCGCCATCAGCATAAAGTAATACCGTTGTTCGTTTGGGTAACAAGCCATTCATTAACCATTCACGAACTGAGGTTTTAGCAGCTTGTTGTAGCTCTTCGTAGGTCATCAATTTGCTACATTGATCGGTTAGTGACTTGGTGTAAATTCTTTCAAGTGCGCTAGGCGACAATGCACTTTCTTGAGCAAGACCAAGCAACAGGTACTCCCGATATGCTGGGTCTGGTACTGTTGTGTGAATTAATTTCAAATGTGTTAGAAGCCTATCGTACCTGGCTTTTTGTAGTTCTTCTTTGGTTTTTACTGATGTTAAGCCTGTAATTGATTGAACTTTGTCTGCGAGTTTTAAAACTATCTCAGGCAGTTCTATCTCTGTCTCATAACCAAGACGCTTAATGTCGTCGCCAGTCTTTATTATGTCTCGCCTTACCGCTTTTTCGATTATTAAGGTTGCTAGTGAATCAATGTTGATGCTGCTAATGGTGCTATCAACAACACTGGCTAATTTATTTCTACCTCCAATCCGTGCAAGAATACCGTGGTCTGATAGCCAGCTAGTAACTCTTAGAAGGTCGGTTGATTCATTTTTTTTGCAAAGTCTAAGGCAGGCTTGATAAATGTCTCTGTGTGCGCTGACATAGAAATGCTCTGGTTTTAATCTGTCTTTAATTCGATAGATAGCCTCAGAATCTAATAAAATAGCGCCTAATACTGCTTCCTCCGCTTCTATATCAAACGGCGGCAATTTGTCCTCAATGGAATTGAATTTCACATTATCTGAGGGGAATTGATAGATACCTTGTGTCATGATTCCCCCTCGTTTATTGCTGTCAAAAAGAGAATTGGAGTGTTAGAATTAGTACATGAGTTAAACGCTTTCAAAAAGCGTTTTAAGCAGTTATTATTCATAGACAAATAGTTTTTGTGAGTTCTCCAGTTCCTCGACTGGAGTTTTTTTTGATGGTGAACAAATTAAAACAAGCTATCAGCTTTAAGCGGATAGAAGGGTGTTAAACAACTGGTGTTAGCCAAAGATTAGCTTCAGCCATGCGGCGACGACGTAAACCGGCTTCTACTGCGGTGCCTGGGTTGCGGTAAAGGCAAAAAGTCTCGGTCACGTATTTGTGGTCATACCAGCGATCTGGGTTTTTGAGTAAGCCGCTGATGGAACCGAAGCCTTGACGGTTATAGAAGTTTGCTCCCAGGTTATATCCGAAACTAAGGATTGCTCCTTGCTGGTTTTGGGTGAGGTCTTCCCAACTGGGGATTTTTTGCAGTGGGGGTAGGTAGTGGTTTTCTAACTGGATGATGAGTAGTTGGTCGGCTTCTTCTTGGGTGATTTTGTCGCCCAGGTTCCAGTCGCTGCCGTTGAGCCGCTTAGTGCTGCCCCAACCGATGGTGATGGGTTTGGCGTTGGTGAGGGGGTCGGGGTATGCGTGAAGGATGCATCCCTCAAATTGTTTGATTAGTTTTAGTCCTGGTTTTGGTAGTGTCATTTGTCTGTTGTGGGTTGTGGGTTGTGGGTTGGTAGTGCATCTGTTTTTATTTCAAAGCGCCGTTCTGCTCTGAGTTTGAGTTGATTCATCATGGTGGTTTCCTTAAATGCTTCAGGTAGTGCATGAAGCAGATCCGCCGCTAGCAGTGTTGCTTGGTGGTGCATTAGCTGAGGAATTTCGCCGTTGAGCCAGTCGATAAGTAGCGCTAAGGCACGTCCTGCTTCCAGTGAAGCTTCCTCTAGTGGGTCAGCAGCTATGATTTCATGTTTGGTCATTGGTATGTCAGTTGAGGTTAATTCGCGCAGTCTCATCCAAACTTTAGGGAGGGATTGACCTGTTTGCGTGATGGTTGGTGGCGTTTCGCCGACCTGCGCTGTTGTTTCGCCTAATTCCCAAATGTAAAGGGGTTTGCCTTTCAATTTCGGGAAAGCGTCCTCTGTGTAATAGCAGGGTTGGTTAAATTGTTGGTGTTTAAGGGCTTCGTCTCTGTTCATGGTTGGTTTTGATGTTGGTTGGCGCGATCGCTCTCCTCACTCCTGGCGCGATCGCAAAATAAAACGGCTGCTAACTTTGGATTGGTCAGCAACCGTTGCAACTCTTTGATAGGAGTTAGCGACGCCGATCGCGTTCCAAGTCGTAAATCACTTTTTCTAGATACCAGTTGTCAGACTTGCCTGGGTGATTCCGTCGCTGTTGCCTCAGCAGTCGTTTGGCTGTCGCTGTGTCACCCTGTAGCATTCCTAGTAGCTGGTGTTGCAGATGTCTGTTTCTAGGGTCGGTGCGGTATGAGTGAGAAGTTTTCCCGCGTAGCTTTGGTGGAGAATTTGTTAGCTTCTGTTGAATAGAAGTAGTTAAGTAAGTGGGCAGGAAAATTCCTAAATACGTAACGAAAAGTTAACCAAAGTGATTGCGGTTAAATTTAATACGTTGGGTACTATAGTTTCCTCTTTCCCCTCTGGTTTGAACACCATCCATTACGGCATAAGCAAGGTCTAGCTCATCGTCAAACATTTTAGAAGCTAATTCGTCTTTTTTGAGGTGTTGCCATTCCAATTCAATTGGGTTCATTTGAGAACAATATTTA
>NZ_JAECZC010000007.1:67515-125454 GCF_016056305.1 Amazonocrinis nigriterrae CENA67
GTTATTCATAAGCGCACCTGTTTTCGGCTGGAGTAGGGCGATCGCACCTAGCTGGTGATCATACCCACGAATAAAGCCGTCAACCTTCGCAGGTAAACGGCTCATTCTTTTACAGGATTTTCTTTTAGTCTCTCCGATAGTTCTTCCAAGCTTGTCAAGCGTTGGCGCAGCTTTTCGCCTCGTATTTCTATTTCGAGAATTTCTTCACGAGTGTCCGCGATTAGCTGCTGTACTGTTCCCCCAAGAGGGTCATCTCCGGTACTGACAGGGGGATCTGTCCTCGTCCAATCAATTCGACTAGATGAGAGCGACTGACACCCAATTTCTCCGCCAGGCTGTCGAGTCCCGTTATCCCATCGTCCGTCATTACTAGGCTTACGTTCTTCTTGATCTGTCCATATTCCCTGTGTCTGGCTTTGGCTGATTTCCCCATTTTTAGTGACCATGATCAACTTCCTATATAGGATATCAATTTTCTATTCATAAAATACCATATAGGATATTCGTGTATATGGTATATTCCATATATGATTTTAGTTGCTATCACGCAAAACAAGTAGAGATGGCAGCCTACCGCCACTGAGGCAAGTGAAAGACCTGCCAGCGCTGAGTGCCTGACAACTGACAACTGACAACTAACACCCCAAACCATGCAGAGACAGCAGCCTGCAAGCATTGAGCGAACGAAAGACCTGCTAGGGAGTGACAAGTGACTAACTTCATGAACAAAAACACTAAACCTATGAAGCGTAAAAAGTTCATCCATTGGCTAAGTCCGCTTAGCAACGGAACAGTAGCCGCCTGTGGTCGTACTTTTAGCCCGCGCAACCTTTCCCCGTTGATTGCCACCTGCCCCAAATGCCGACTAAAGCATCAACAGTACTTTCATTCAGCCTACTCAACTCAAGCATGAACCAAACAACCACCACCATTGACCTAGCCAAAGAACTGCAAGCACTAGAAGCACATCTAGAGCGAGTCATCCAATCACCAGAATTCACCAACTTGATGAAATCTGGCTTCTGCAACCCAGACTTCACGCTACCAGATGCACTGATGGCAGTACAGCAAACTGCCGAAAGCTACAACGAAATGATGTCAATTATTGAACAGTACTCAGATGCTTAATTTCATTCACTTACAACAGCCCGATCCATTCTTTGAAACTGCACTGAGCTTAGAGCAAATCACCTATGCTCAACGGCTGCAAGATACGGTTTACATCTACTTCACAGGAATATCAAAACCTCTTCTACTGCGTGGACAAGCAGCAGAGGTGGCTTGGCGAGTCATCAAGGACAACAGCACCACCATTTTTGACTCGACGTGGAGCGCAGCGCAACAAACAAAAAGCGCCGAAACCCTTAGCCCTAAAGAGTTCGGCACTTCTGCAAGTGAGTAGAAAAACAATGTATTCCTCATTCCTTAACGCATTATTCCCCAACTACTCCCCAACTATTCACCCACTCATGAGCAACTATGAGCGAGAACGAGACGGTCAACAAACCATCAACAAACGGCAAATCCTCCCACAGTAGTGCTACTAAAAGCGGTAAGAAAAGGCAGTGGAAAGACTTACCTGTTGACTCATTGTCTAAAGGTTTTGAAATTCACCAAGCTGAATATGTAGTAGGCAAATCTCCGGTTATCTGGTCTACTGTCACACCAGGACAGCTTTTTTCTCTGAGCGAAACCGGAAAGAACCTTCACGTCAAGCTGAGTGATGCACGGGCTATCAGCCTTGACACTCGCGTATCGATTGAATTTAAGCCATCCATCCGCCTAAGCACTCAGGTCTGGGTCGTCACCAGCTTTAACTCAATCACCGCCAATTTTAAAGGGCAACCGCCTCAGTAGTGCGATCGCCCTGCACAGAGTTTCAAATAGAAACCATACTCATTATGCCAGAAGACATAAATAAAGCATACATTCAGCGTTACATAACCCAAGCTAAAAGCACGGACAACGAAGTGTTGAAAAACAATGCCCTTTACCGTGCTGGCACGCACATGGAAGTTATTCCCTGTAACGGGGACGACAAACTCACCCCAGAGCAGCAGCAAGCAGTATTAGATGCAGCCGCGAAACTGTTAGGAGGTGAGGATGCCTTTTAACCAGCGTCTTTACGAGGTATCACTTGAAACCCTGCTAACTGCCAACGTTCCCAAAGACATAGCAGAAGCAGCCAGCCGCGTGGTTGCCAGTGACGACCCGAACCAACCCGACTTGGGACGAACGCCCCAAGATACAGCGGTAGCACATGAAGCTGTAAAGCATTATTGGCGAGGGCAAGCTGATGGATAGCTTTTCACCCATGAACTACTACCAACAGCAGGCGATAACTGCAGCCGCTGAACTTGACTATGAACTGGAACTAGCTGCCGCTGAAGCTGAAAACACAGAGGATGATTCTGTACAGCCCAGCCCACAGCCAGAAAACTCAGTTTATAACTTTAACGCCATCCTTGATGGATTACTAGACTAACCAAAAGCCCCAGCCAAAACTGGGGCCCGTTCGATGAATAAATTAGCAATTTGTCTTTTCATCCTTGCAATAATTATGTCACTTGTTGCGCTGAATAAAGAACATCAGCCACTTCACTTAAAAATCGAGGTGCAGTATGGCAGATGAACAAAAAATTGTGGTGGAGGTTCCCAGCGATCGCGGCTACTCCCCAATCCCCAATCCCCAATCCCCCAATAAACTCGAACAATTTAAGAAGGGGTGGATAAACGCGATCGTCTTCCCCGACAATCCCGCAGATCTAGTTTTTGACGTGACCACCTCAATTACCATCCCGGCACTGATCAGCAGCTGCTGGGCATCATTCCCCATTCTCCAATTCTTGAAAGTTGGGGCATTAATCGCTATTGGCATAGCGGCGCTAGGAGTCTGGCATCTGCTAGCCATCCCGGAACTTAAGGATTGCTTAATGTTTCGATTAATCCTGGTAACAGTGGGGGTAGTAATTGGGCTGTGACACTGGATACGTGCTTTGTCGTCTTAATAACGAGCCGGGATGAAGATATGAAAGTTGTTGTAAAACGACTGTGTATATACAACGTAGGCTCAGGTAGGCGTTCCTTATTCCAAGGGAATTTTCAGGAGTGCAAAAACTTCATCGAGCAAAACAAACATTTGGAGTCAGTTCGCAAGTATGACTGAATCTTATAAAGGGTTTAATATCGACATTGAAAGAACAGACAATAATTCGCCTTATCACTGGGGCGTTGAGGGCGAAGAACACGTTTATTGGAGTGGAACTGCTGAAGATAGTTCTAGTGCCTGGGAACAAGCCACTGAATGGATTAACTTTTATCTTAAGTCTTTGCCAAAAACTGAAAATGCAAAAATAGCGGTGAAGCATCAACAAATTCTAAAAGAAGTGGTAGAAGCCTTAGAGAAAGTCACTGACGTTGATTATTGCAACCATCATCAACGCATAGTTTCAGGAGGGCTAAGGAACAAGGAAGCCTTGCTAGACAATGCTCTTGAAAAAATTAGAGAGGCGTTAAGAATTAACGAGCAAGTAATCAGAAGTATCAAAGCTTTTCCCGACGAAGATCTAGAAACAGCTATCCGGCGATACCTTCAAAGCAATCATGACTGATTTACAACCTTATATTTCGCTTGATCGTGGTAGGAGCAATGGGTTTATGAACAAACAAGAACGCAAACAAACCTTTTTTGAAGTATTCACTGACGCATCCTGTCCAAAAGACTTGGCAGATAAAGCTGCCTGTATCGCCAGTAAATATTATCCAGCCGGACTAATCGGGGCGACAGAGGAAGAGGTTAACACATTTAAGCAGGCTCAAGATTATCTTACGAGGCAGGAGCAATGACTAATCTGCACCCCTCACAAGTACATTCGTACTTGCAAATGTACCAACGGGCACAAATAACATCTTGGATGTGTTGGGGTGCATCTGTCCTGGTGTTGTGTGCTGCGGTTGATATTCGCGCCAGGCAGATTAAGCCCTGGCTGCTAATCGGCTCTACCTCCGCCCTAATCGGTGGCGGGAGCTTAAGAAAGTCTGCCAAGCAACTTAACCGGATATTAGGAGATATCGAGCAAGCATCAAAGCTAAACTTTCAGGCGTTGGCGAAAACCCAAACTCAACCCACGGCACAGCTAGCAGTTACGGTTGGGGCAAGTGCTGACTGGCAGCCAGACAACTTAATCACAGATCCAGTTGAATACATTAACAAAGTACAGAAACATGTTGCCCTGGTGGGAGGAACCGGAGACGGTAAATCAACCCAGGCTCAATACTTCTCTACCCGTATTGGGGGAAAAGTCATTGTTTATGATGTTGACTCAGCCAAAGGTGATTGGGCTTGGGTGGAGCCTGAAAACCTGATCGGTGATGGTGGACTTTCGGAAGTTAACGCCGCGATGCAATCGGCACTTGACCACCTGGAACAGATGAGAGTTTACCGCAAGGAAGTATCAAAAGATATTCCACAAGAACACTCTCGCTTTTACATTGCTGAAGAGTTCCCTGTATTAGCCGACTGTGACAACGCCGCAGAATGGATTAAGCAACACGCTAAGGTAGGACGCAAGCGTAAACAGTTCATTATGGCGCTAGCCCAAAATGACACAGCTGCTAACTTTGCCCTAGAAGGTGACGCTGATATCCTTGATACCTGCTTTGTTCGCATTCGCTTAGGCAAGAAAGCCCAGGACTACGCTAAGTCAACGCTTAAAAATCCACAGCTTGAGCAATGGCTTAAAGCTGGTGGCAAGAAGCGGTTTATGGTCGATGATTGCCCGTGCGAACTGGACTTGAGCAACTGGGGGCTGAGTACGATTACGTACAAAATCGATACCAGCCGAAGAAATGAGGGGGACAAGGAACCTCAATTACAACTCAACGAGTATGAGCAATTCATTCTTGATTGGGGTAAACAGCACCCTGGAGAGGTTTTGAAAGCCCGGATATTGCTGCAAGCCAGTCGCTTATTTGACGGAATGCAGCCAGATGAAATCAGAATCATCCTTGCATCTCTTGCAGATCGGGGATTGGGCGAAGTGGTAGGAGAAGGCGATCGTCTCGGCTGGAGGTGGTCACAGTAGTGTCTACAGTTTGCCTACAGTTTGTCTACAGTTTGTCTACACCTTGCCTGCACTGTGTTGTAGCCAAAATAGACCGACATCTTTTAATACCGTGAGTGCGGTTGTTGGCGCTCAATACCCTGTCTGTAGGCGTTCTGTTGACTGTCTACAGTGTCTACAGAAAAATTGTCCCAAAATTTCGGCTGTAGACGGCTCAAAACCGCGCTGTATAAGACTTTTAGCGACTGTAGACAAATTTTTCAGGGGGTAAATTAAGGCGATCGCGCAGGCAGAAACGCGATCGCTTACCCAATTACCAGTACTAAGTAAAAAATATATGGATAGTCCAGAAAACAGAACATCTCAAGTATTAAGTTTTTATCTTCACAGAAGCGAAGATGAGCAAGAAGATTTTATATTGTTCCAGCTTCAACAACGATATGGATTAGCCCTTGAAGGGTTATCTAAGATGGAGAAGGTGTATTTGATTACGCTACTAGGCTCTAATTTACTTACTGTTGAAGCAGGGAGACTTAAAGGTTTTCGTACAGAAATATTTGCAATTGCAGGTAGGCTTGTGCATGAATTACTGGCGGAAGAACAAGAAAAGCTTCTCGCAGCCCTAATTGATGGAGTGATATATCAAAAGTGAGTAGCTGAATTGTGGCTGACGATAATACGATTTTTGAAGAAATTGATACCCTACCGTGAATCAAGATAAATGGATAACTGTTGACCCGCGAACAAACAAATTAGTATTACGTTTTCGTGTTCGTGGTTTTCCAAAACAGTTTTATTTAAACACTAGACTAAAAGACAATAAAACTAACAGAGGTATAGCTAATACTCGTAAAGAAATAATACAACGTGATATAGCTTTAGGCAGGTTTGATTCGACATTAGAGTCTTACGAATTTGGAAAATATAAAACAGCCATGATTCCCTGTCAAAAAATTTCTTTAGTAGAATTGTGGAATAAATTCTTAGATTTTAAAAGTCAATTTTTAGAGCAGTCAACACTAGAAAGCGACTACAAAAACATCACTAACTTTATTACTGGCTTGTCAACTCAATCCTTTGATGATGCCACGATTATTAGAGATTTATTATTAAACAAATATAGCTATCACACAGCCCATAAAATGCTCGCAGCTTTTTCTAGGTGCTGCCAGTGGGGAATTGATTCGGGCTTAATTGAAGCAAATCCATTTGAAAAAATCCAGTTACCAAAGCCAAAAAGAAGAAGTCATGAAGATGAGGTCAAAGCATACACCTTGGAACAGCGCGATTTAATCATTGCAGATTTTGAATCGCACTCAAAATTTTCTCACTACAGCAGTTTGATTAAATTTCTGTTTTGGACTGGATGCCGACCGGGAGAAGTATTCGCACTAACTTGGGAAGATGTAAATTCTGACTGCACACGCATTTCTATTACTAAAGCTTATGCGTCTCGTGTCCACGCTTTGAAAGGAACGAAAAATAACAAGCGTCGAGTTTTTCCTTGCCAACAAGGGTCAAAATTACAAACACTACTTTTAGAAATTAGACCTAACACACCGAAACCCAGTGGATTGATTTTCAAGAGTAAATCAGGGGCAAGAATGAATTTAGCCATTTTAGAAAAGTGTTGGCGAGGGAATAATCATCAAGGGCATGTGATTAAAGGCTTGGTTCGAGAGCTAGCCGATCAAGGCATAGTCCCCTACCTCAAAATTTATAGTACCAGGCACACGTTTGCCACCTGGGCTATTGCATCTGGGGCATCTCCTGAAAAGGTGGCTTACTGGATTGGCGATAACGTGCAAACAGTTTTGATGTACTACTGCCATCCAGATGTAACTAAGACTGAATGCCCAGATTTTTAAACGAGACTGATACTCATCTGCTACTCAAAATCGGCTATGAAGGCTTATTGGTAAAGTAGGTGGTAATTTTAAAACACTGGCAACCACTGCAATTAACTTGCTGGGGTCAATAGGTTTAGATAAATGCTGTTGAAATCCGGCAGAAAGGGCTTGTAGGCGGTCTTCTTCGCGGGAATATGCTGTTAAGGCGATCGCTGGTATATGTCCTCCTTTTTCCGGTTCTAAGGAGCGTAATTTAGTAATCAGGGTGTAACCGTCTTGCTCTGACATGCCGATGTCGCTAATCAAAATGTCCGGTTTTAATTGTTCTAGAACTGCCAGTGCAGCATCCACTGATCCTACAGCAGTGGCAACCGCTCCATATTCCTCAAACATAAAGGCGAGAAAGTTACGGCTATCAATTTCATCGTCCACAACTAACACTTTTAATCCAGTCAGAGGAGCCGATGTATCACCAAAGGAGGAAATAGGAGAATTTTCTTGCCCTACTGCTTCACTATTCCTGCTCGTCTGGTTTTCTTGTGGCATCAGTGGTAGTTTCACCGTAAAGGTTGCTCCTTGTCCTTGTCCTGGACTTTCTGCCACAATTGTGCCTCCATGGAGTTCCACCAGGTGACGAACGATCGCTAGTCCTAGTCCTAATCCGTTGTGCGCGCGTGTTGTGGTACTGTCTGCTTGGCGAAAACGCTCAAATACTTTCGGCAAAAAGTCAGGGCCGATGCCAATACCTGTATCAATCACTTGGATTTGCACGTAGGATGATGTATGGAAGCAAAGGGGGACAGAAGCAGAGGTAACTTGAATTTCCTGAAGGGCCAATTCTATTCTTTCCAGCCGAACTTCTACATCACCACCTTTAGGTGTGAACTTAATAGCATTAGTGAGTAAATTCCAGACAACTTGCTGCAAACGAGCTGGATCGCCACAGATTGAGCCTAAGTTAGTATCAAAGATCGTCTGTATCCGCATACCTTTCGTATCTGCTAGAGGACGCACTGCTTCTAGGGCGGCCTCGACTACAGTCACCGGATTGACGGCAGATAAATTCAACCGTAGCTGACCTCGGATAATCCGTGATACGTCCAATATATCTTCAATGAGTTGCACTTGGGAGGTAGCATTGCGTTCAATGGCATCCAAAGCTTTGGCGGTGGCTGTTTCGTCGAGTTTTTTGGAGCGGAGTATTTTTGACCAACCCAGCATTGAGGTTAGGGGTGTGCGGAGTTCGTGGGAGAGAACCGCAAGAAACTCATCTTTCATGCGATTTGCTGCTTCTGCTTCTTGTCTTGCGGTTTGTTCTCGAATCATCTGAGCGCGGATTTCTTCGGCTTGCTTGCGTTCGGTAATATCTTCGAGAGTGCCTACATACCCCAGTAATTCACCATGAGCAGATAACATTGGTGATGAGCGCACTTCTACCCAACGCAGACTACCGTCAGGGCTTTGAAAGCGAAAATCTTCTGAGTACTCGCACCTTTGATGAATGTGGGTAGACCAAGTGGCGATCGCTCGTTCTCGGTCTTCTGGATGTACCGATTCTAGCCACTTCTTTTGTAAACTTTCGGCTGCACTCAACCCACAAATTGCTTGATAACGGGGATTAGTATACTTACAACGTCCTTCGGTATCTATTTCAAAAATCCCCACTGGGGAGCAAGTACTTAAGGAACGAAATCGCTCTTCACTTTGCTTGAGTTCCGCATTTACTGCGGCGAGTTGGGCTGCTTGTCGCTGGACTGCTTGTGTTTTTTTAAACAGTTCGACAAATACTGTGACTTTAGAAGTCAAAATATTGGGGTCTATGGGCTTGAGCAGATAATCAACTGCACCCAAGGCATAGCCTTTGAACAACATTTGATCGCTAGTGCTAAAGGCAGTCAGAAAGATAATGGGAGTATGACGCGATCGCCCCCGACTGCGAATCATGGTGGCAGTTTCAAAGCCATCCATTCCTGGCATTTGCACATCCAGCAAAATTACTGCAAAGTCCTGATGCAATAAGCACCTCAAAGCTTCTTCTCCGGAAGTGGCTCTGACTAGCTTTTCTCCCAGCCGCTCCAAAATAGCCTCTAGTGCCAGTAAGTTTTCCAGTTTATCATCCACCAGGAGGATGTTTACTTTGGGTTCCGGCTGCATGAGTTCATTTCCGTATAGAGTGACAAAGGTTGACTAGCAAAGGAGCAATTTCTGAAAGTGATAAAATCCAGTCTACTGCAACAGCGGAAATTGCGGCTTCTGGCATAATTGAGCTCTCAGCCGTGGCAGGCTCCTGTACTATGGTAATTCCTCCTCGTGCTTTTACTTTTTTAAGACCTCGCATACCATCTTGGTTGGCCCCCGTCAAGATTACACCAATGACTTGTTCGCCGTAAACATCGGCAGCTGATTCAAACAGCACATCGATGGAAGGTCGAGCATAACAAACTGGCTCATCAATAGATAAATCAAAATAACCTGGTTCTACCAACAAGTGATAATCTGCTGGTGCCACGTAGATTTGTCCTGGTAATATTTCGTCTTTGTCTTCCACCTCCCGAATTGGTAAACATGTGTGCTCTTGTAATAATCCTACTAGAGTTTTGTCTGAGTCTTTGTGGCGGTGTTGCACGATCGCGATCGGCACTAAGAAGTCTTGTGGTAAATCTACTAATATGTTTTTCAGTGCTGAAAAGCCCCCTAAAGAAGTCCCGATAACTACAATTTTAAAGGACACTAGTTTAGCCTCCGGTATAGCTTTTCACCTTTGGCCATTTCTTCATAATATTTTTCATAGGGAGAAAATCTAATTGATTCTTGTCGTCCTAGACCTAAAACCCCAAAGGTGCATAAACTGTTATAAAAAAGTGCATGTACTCGCTTTTGTAATGTCTGATTAAAATATATGAGGACGTTACGACAAAGAATGACATTGAACTCATTAAAAGAACCGTCAGTTGCCAAATTATGCTGGGCGAAAATCACATTTTCCCTCAGAGATGCTCGAAAAATAGCATTGTCATAAGCTGCGGTGTAATATTCAGAGAAAGATTGCACCCCACCAGCTTTTAGGTAAAGCTGAGTATAGTCTTGCATTAGTCTCAGGGGAAAAATACCAATTTTGGCATTTTGTAATACCTTTTCATTACTGTCGGTAGCATATATTCGGCAACGGTGGTAAAGTTTTTCTTCTTGTAACAAAATTGCCATAGAATAGACTTCTTCTCCGGTTGAGCATCCAGCGTGCCAAATGCGAATAAAAGGATAAGTTCGCAACAATGGAATTACTTGCTGTCTAAAGGCAAGATAAAAGCTGGGGTCACGAAACATTGATGTGACATTCACCGTCAAACCGAGCAAAAATCTCTCTAAATACGGATGATCGTGGAGTAGCCTTTCTTGTAATGCAGAAATACTGCCTAACTTCTCCGAACGCATAAAGCTTTGAATTCGGCGTTTTAGCGAAGATAGAGCATAATTGCGGAAGTCATAACCGTAGTATTGGTAAATCCCCTCCAATAGCAACTGAATTTCGATATCCTCCAACTTGGGTTTGGGCAAATTCATAATAAAACTTAAAAGATGATGCACAGCCAACTAGTCATACTAATTCGTAATTGGTAATTAAGACATCTAGAAAAAGGCTGGATACAGGCTGCTTCTAATACTTTACCCTTTTCTTTTTCCTTTTTGAGCGATAGGTTGATTGCTCAAAGCCTTGTAGACACAAAATGTTGAGCCAGCGCTATCTTGGGAGTTTCCACGCTAGTTCTACTCAATGAGGGAACCTTTGCACGCAACTGGCTGTTGTTGACACGGGGATATGTACCAGTTGTCTAAGTTGTGGTTCTGTTATTTTCACTATCAACAAGTGATGCAAACCAAGCTTTCCAAAACTTGGCAGCTTGAAGCTCTAAGGTGGCAGCATAATTAGCTGTATCCTGGCGTAATTTACCAACGCTAAGACTAGGAGTTCCAGCTATCTCGCCAGCATGGCCAATAAACCAACGCTCTAGACCTAAAGCAGTAACTTCTGGATGAAACTGTAATGCTAGACAAGATTTACCCCAGGAAAATGCTTGATTTTGATATTTGGTAGTAGAGGCAAGTAAAGTAGAATTTATGGGTAAATCAAAGGTATCTCCATGCCAGTGCAGTACAAATGTATGTTCTGGTGCTAAGTAAGCTAGAGGCGAATCCCTACCAGCATTACTCAGTTCTAAAGATCCCCAGCCTATCTCCTTTTCTTTGCCAGGATATACTCTGGCTCCCAGGGTACGTGCTATCAGTTGGGCACCTAAACATATTCCTAATGTAGGTAAATCCGATGCCAGACGACCTTCTAATAAACGTATCTCATCAATTATAAAGGGATAATCCTGCTCATCATAAGCACCGATAGGGCCCCCCAGAATGACGAGCAAATCGGGAATCACAGGATCAATTTCCACCAGATTATCAAGTCCTGCTTCTACATAGGTCACTTCATAGTCTTCTTGCTTGAGAATATTAGCCAAGCTTCCGAGATCTTCAAATGCTAAGTGCCTAATTACTATGGCATTTTTCATGTTTATCACCTTAATCAATGGACTAATTTATGGTTTTTTATATAAATCATCACCGTTGCGTTCAAAAATAATATTTAGACATAGGGAGGTAAGATCCTCCTCATCTCCACGGCTTTGGGCCCTTGCTGAGGCTTTTTTGGTATGGGGCAAAAAAATTCCAATGACGCCACTTGCTCCCCAATGCCAAAAAAGCCCTATTCTCGACCTCAACAAATAATCTAGCTGCGTAAGTCCGTACTTTAGATAATAATCAGGCGATCGCATCATTATAATGATGCGATCGCCTTGGTAAATTTGATCTTATCTAGCGGCGTCTGCTGCCAAAACCAGTTGAACGGCGGACTGGAGAACGCCCACTACCAAAACTAGGGCTGCGTCTGGTTGAACTGGATCTACCCGAAGGTCTGAGTTGACTGGCACCATAACCAGAACCACTGGGGCGGTTACCTGTGGTGGTACGCGGTGTGGTGCGTACAGTTGAACCACCAGGATATGACCTTCTAATGCCACCTGTAGTGCGGAAAGCCGTACGATTTCTCACAGCTGCGGGTGGCGCATTATAACGACTTTGGTATCTGTCAACGGCTTGGCCATAGCTGCTACCATAGCCACCAAAACCAGTTAGAACACCACCTGGTTGATAAACAGGCGGCACATAATATTGGGGTCTAAATAACATATTACCGATCGCTTGTCCGGCGATGTTACCAGCTACTGCCGCAGCAAATGGTGTCCAAAAACCAGTTTCTCGGCGGACTACAACAGTTTCCTGTTGTCCTGTTTGGGGATTGGTTTGTGTCTGGGTGACATTATGGACATACTCAATTTTGAAGTCTTCTGGCACGTACAAAATTGGCTGTCCGTTTTCCACCTTCAAGTAAGCTTTCTTACCTTGTTTGATTTCATCATCAGTCAACCTTGCCATTTGCAAGTTTTCAGTGGCAAAGTTTGGGGGTCTATTGTTGAGTAACAATAACTGGTACTCCCCAGTAGCATCATCGTATGTCGCTTGTTGCACTTGATACTCACCATCACTCAACTTGGTGACAGCAGAGTTTTGGCTAACGTTCCTGCCTGTGGGGGTAGTTTGGTTCCCCCCGCCGCAGGCAACAGTTGTCAAGCACAAACTCAGGGCTAAAAAAACGACTGTAATTTTACGCAGTACGTTCATGATCATTGCACTATTTCCTTATCTTTGAGCTTAACAAGTTCTCAATGTGGCTAGTAGTACGGACAACCCAACAAATTACAAAGGTATCAGTTCTGGGTAATATTGCAACAGTTGATCGTTGGTGAGTTCATCACCTAACTGTGCTGGTGAGAAATGCACTTGGATTGCTCGTAATTTGTGGTTGTAGTGCAAATTGATTAAGGCTTTTAAACCTTCGTTCAGTGCTTGAATGTTAGAAAGGTCAGTTTCCAAATCTGGCACTTCTCCTTCATAAGCCACTGTAATCATGACAACTACATTACGGGTTACAGGTATGGAAAAAGGTTCATTGACTCCAGAGTTAGAACCTAAATCGAAGTCAGCACCGTAGCGTTCGGCAGAGTCGCTAAATAACTGATTGACATAATCTCCTGCTTCACCTTCATCCCAAAACACATCGCCTTCATTAGCAGCAGAAAGCCAGTATTCATCAAATCGCAACAGAGTTTCACACAGGTCTACCAATCCTTCTCCCAAAACTTGCAAGTCGCCATCAGCATCAATCGCATCCCTTGCACCACGATTTAATACTCCCAAAATTGGTGCCACCTCAGACCCCGCTAAATGTAGAAATAAGCGAAAGACAACATAGCGAGTCCGTCCAATCATTTTATTCAAAAAATCGGGCATTTGCTTCCTCCAGAAGTTTATTTTTAGTTTCACATACAGGATGAGGGGATGAGGAGATGGGGAGATGGGGAGATGGGGGGATAAGGGAGATGGGGAGAATAACAACTGACAACTAACAACTGACCACTGACTACTGACTGGTGTAATGAAAACTTTTGATGAAATCTACAACCATGTTTGGTGAAGGCAATATAGACATAGCAGATTCACTGGACATCTCAGCTAAAAATCCTACATCGAATTCAGAGGGATTAATAAATCGTTTACCAAAGTTCGGATTGTAATGCACAATTAAAGTTTGAGCGCTGGAATTGGTTAATATTGTCTGGGTAGGTATTCTAAAGAAATTTAATTTGGCTGCTAATTCCAAATTTTTTTTCATTTGTCTAATAGTCTTAGCTTGATTAATAGCTTCCTGAATTAGAGTCGTTAATTGCTTCACCCGATGGGGTGTTTTTTCACCAAGGTGAGGCAGATCTTCTTTTGCTAACATTTCTATTACTGTATAAATATTTTTTTGGGTGTTAACAGCATCTTTAAAGGGAAGAATGGCAATGCAAGCTGTAGGTAATAAAGCTTCGTCACTATCTAATCGAAAAGTGAAAACAGTCCGGCGACGCCCAATTTCCATGCTGGGAGGTTGTTTGAGCGCTCGATATTCTTGAGCAATTTGGAAATAAGCACCAGCGAGGGCAAAGTTAGCTTCGTGTTCTAGGGGTGCATCGACGATGATCCGGATTGTCGGTGGGGTTTCATTGAAAAAGTCTCGTGGGTCTTCCGACTCAAACTTTTGGATGATGGAGCGATCGCCATTAGGACTGAGATCAACCCACTCACAAATCAGACCTTCGGTTTTTAAACCAAACCGCGAGGTAGAATATAGTTTTGCCCCTGTTAAAATCGCCCCTGTTAAATCAGCACCTATCCACTCTGCTTTAATTAAGATTGCTTGGGTTAAATCGGTATGTACTAAACTGGCATTTGTTAAATTTGCATTGCTCAAGTCTGCACCCATTAAGTTAGCGCCACTTAATTTCGCTCCGCTTAAATCTGCCCAACGAAGATTTGCCCCGCTTAAATCTGCCCAACGAAGATTTGCCCCGCTTAAATCTGCGCTGTTGAGGTTAGAATGACTAAGATTTGCCTGTTTGAGTTCAGCTTCTCGCAAATTCACACCATTGAGATCTGTGCGACTTAAATCGGTAGCGTTTAAACTAGCCATCTCTAACTTGGCTCCCGCTAGGGAACTCCCTCTTAAAATCGCTTCATTCAAGTTGGCACTGCGGAGATTGGCATGGCGTAGTGTCGCTTCTCGCAAGTCGGCGCCGCTGAGATTAGCCTCAAACAAGTCAGCACGGCTGAGATCGGCGCGAATTAACTCAGCACGAACTAGTGAGGCTTGCCGCAGTTGAGCGCGACTGAGATCGGCTCGAATCAAATTAGCTACATTTAGGTTAGAATTATTCAGGTTGGCGCTATCAAGATTTACACCACTTAATCTGGCTACATTCAGATTGGCAGAACTTAAGTTAGCTGCGCTGAGATTTGCCCCACTTAAGTTGACTACATTTAGGTTAGCTGCGCTGAGATTCACGCCACTGAGTTTTGCACCACTCAAGTTAGCTTCACAAAGGTCAACACCACTAAAGTCTATGACACCTGCTGCGTATTGTTCTAGGAATTCTTCTACAGTCATTGATGTTACCCCTTATACCAATTTTAGATTTTAGATTTTAGATTGGAAATCCCAATGGATAGCCAACTTTATAGATTTAAAAGAATACAAACTATCTCAATTTGGTATTGGATGCCAACTTGAAGTAGATGCATATAAATAAAAGTTTGTACTCAGTTCTTACTGATATAGTTCCCTATTCCTTCTCCTGCATTTCTCACTAGCAGCAGAAGTAGGAGCAGAGAGGAAAGAACTTGTACAATAACTCTCCTCTGCTCCCCTGCTCCCCTGCACAAGCGTAGGCTTTGAGAGATGTGGTGAGAAATCCGGGTTCTCTGCTTCCCCATTGCCTAGTCAGGATAAAGTGAAAATACTTAAAAAATAAACTGTGAAAATCAAAAATGAAAATTGGTATTTTAGGACTGGGATTAATAGGTGGTTCCTTGGGTTATGACTTGCGATCGCAAGGTCATCATGTCTTAGGAGTCAGTCGCCGTCAATCCACCTGTCAAAAAGCGATCGCCCTAGGCAGTGTTGATGAGGCATCTGTTGACATGAGCCTGTTGGCAACCGCAGATGTTGTATTTATTTGTACACCCATCGGGCTGATTGTTCCCCAATTTCAGCAATTGATTTCTCATCTATCTGCCGCTACAATTATTACTGATGTAGCTTCAGTAAAAACACCAATAGTCAAAGCCCTGGCTCCTCTTTGGCGGAATTTTATTGGTGGTCATCCAATGGCAGGAACAGCAGATAGTGGTATAGAAGCTGCACAACGGGATTTATTTCTGGGTAGACCTTACGTATTAACACCAGACACAACAACACCAACGAGTGTAATTTCAGTTGTGGAAGAAATTGTGCGATCGCTTGGGGCTAATATCTACCATTGTCAACCAGAGCAACACGACCGCGCTGTTAGTTGGATTTCCCATTTACCAGTGATGGTAAGTGCTGCTTTGATTGCTGCTTGCATGGGTGAAACAGACCCCGACGTTTTACAGTTAGCCCAAAACCTAGCTAGTTCAGGTTTTCGAGATACCAGTCGCGTAGGTGGTGGAAATCCTGAGTTGGGATTGATGATGGCGCAGTATAATCGCCAAGCATTGCTGGGGTCTTTGCAAGAATATCGCCATAACCTCGACGAATTAATTAACTTAATTGAGCAGGAAAATTGGACAGTTTTAGAGGCTAAGTTACAGTCAACCCAACAGGCGCGACCTAATTTTGTTGAATAGTCAGAAGGCAGGAATGAAGAATTATTTCTCATTCTCTCATTTCCCTATCCACCATCTCCCTATCCTTTCAGTAGCGATCGCTTCGGGCTAACCAATGTCTTTCGGCACGCTGCAATCGGAATTCCACAACCTCGGTATACGATACTAATCGCTAGTACAGTAAAGCGATCGCTTAGAGTTTGCGAGTTCAGGTACTTCCCAATCAGTAATAATATTGAATATTCTTAGCTAGGTATGACTGAATAGTTACTATAGAATGGAACTTGAGAAATGAAACTTGGCTCAGTTGAACACAAGGAATTATTCTGCCGCAGCTTTTTAGATACCCACTTAGACTACGAGCCTGAGCATCTGCCTTGGCCTGATTTGAATGATGCAGATGTTGCTCGTTTGCGAGCAATTCCCTTTTGGGAGAAAGCACTTGGTATTGAACGGGAAGCTGGCGCAATGGTGAGTAGCTATGCAGCCACTGTGACAGATCCATTATTGCATGAAGCGATCGCTCTTCAAGGTAGAGAAGAATCGCGCCACGCCCGCCTGCTGAAAACACTCATTGACCGCTATGGCATTGAAATACCCCAATGTCCTCCTGTAGTAGTACCAGCAAAAATTGAGCCAGCCTTCACAACCTTTGGTTTTGAAGAGTGCCTAGATTCCTTCTTTGCCTTTGGGCTGTTTGGCATTGCTCGTGATGCTAAAGTATTCCCAGAAGCACTCTTCACGATTTTTGATCCGATTTTGGACGAAGAAGCACGTCATATTGTCTTTTTTGTCAACTGGTTTACCTACATGCAAATCAATCGCGGTCAAGGATTTTCACCTCTGCGGTTGGCAAAAACTCTCTGGTACTACGGCAAAGCGCTGAGTAATTTAACTGCTGCATTTGTCGATTCTGATCCCAGCGGTACCGGTTTTACCGCTACCGGCGCAAGCACTTTCACCGACAACCTCACATTAGAAAAGTTTCTCGATGTGTGCATCCAAGAAAATCATCAGCGGATGAGTAAGTATGATTCTCGCTTGCTACAACCGCAATTAATGCCCCGACTTACAAATATTGCTTTGAGTACCCTCCAACTCTTACCAAAACGTCAGTCACAATCGGTCGAGAGGGCTACTACATAATTCCTGGCCTATCCATCCCTACCCTCAATACGGTTCGGTTCAAAAGAGTAAAGTTCACCAACCCTGCACTTTTAGTGCAGGGATTGGAATAACCAATTATTCACGAAAAATCTGATACAAATTTTTTCACCCCTGCACCCCTGCACCCCTGCTCCCCTGCACTCCTGCACCCCTGCACCCCTGCACCCCTGCTCCCCTGCACCCCTGCTCCCCTGCTCCCTCTGCTCCCCTGCACCTTACTTGTATCAAAATTAAAGTGAAACGGTATTACAGGGCGTGAGATAGCTGAATCTGTTGCAGTTCTTGAGAAAGAGACTCTAGCAGTAGTGAGCGAGCTGACTGCACGAAGAAATGATCCCCATCGAACATTTTGATAGAGAAGGTGGCATTTGTCTGTTCCCGCCAACCTTGGAGTTGCTCGAAACTTACCTCTTTATCCTGTAAGCCACCGAAAACTGTTATGGAACAGTCAAGGCGCGGCTGAGGAGCATAAACGTAAGTTTCAAGGACAGCAAAATCTGCCCGTACAATAGGCATGAGGAGTTGCATCAGTTCAGAGTTCTCTAACACCTGTGGAGGAGTACCGTTGAGGCGTCGCAGTTCCTCTTTAAAGGCTGGTTCGGGAAGGTTATGAATGGGTGGCTTGGTAGCAGGGATTTGGGGAGGACGCCGTGCAGATAGGAACAAATGGAGAGGATGGAGATTATATTCTCGGCGGAGTAGATGAGTGAGTTCAAAGCTGACAAGCGCACCCATGCTGTGACCGAAAAACACGAATGGTTTGTCTAAGTATGGTAAGAGCATAGGAGCGATCGCTGCAACTAACGCTTCTAAACGAGTCAAAGCAGGTAAGCGCATCTGCTTTCCTCGTCCCGGTAGTTCAATCGGACAAACTTCTACAGTCGAGGGTAAATTGGCAGACCAAGTACGATAAATTAGAGAGCTACCTCCAGCGTAGGGTAAGCAAAATAAACGTAGGGAAGCTTCAGGATTTGGTTCAGGGCAAGTTACCCAAGAGTTAAATGATGGTGTAGTTGTCATGAGAAAACTTCGAGTTATTCACACTTGATCATTCGTAATCAAGTTGAACATTACAATAATGTAACATTTTAGAGCAAAGTGCTGAGTGCTGAGGAGCCAGCCGCTATGACTACAACTATATTTTTGAACGCAACTTAGTATCAGTACAAGATTTGATCTCCCCTGCTCCCCCGCTCCTCTGCTCCCCTGCTCCCCCACTCCCCACTCCCTTCTTCCAGCTAGCGAGAGAAAACTATATGGCAATTGGCGTTTTCTGCACTGAGTGCTGCTGATGTTGATGCTGAATAGGAATTTCAATCACAAACTCAGTTCCCTCACCAGGCGCTGAAATACACTTGATATTACCACCGTGTTTTTCCACCACAATATGGTAACTAATTGATAAACCAATTCCTGTTCCTTTACCTATTGGTTTTGTGGTGAAAAAGGGATTAAATATCTTGCTGCGTACTTCTTCCTTCATCCCAAAACCATTATCAGAAATGGAAATACATACATGGCTGTTATTTTTCACTTCTGTATAAATGCGAATCTGAGGATTGTTCGTTGTTTTTCTATTAACCACTGACCCCTGTACGGGCGCAAAGCATTGCGCCCCTACTCTTGACTCTTCAATAGCATCAATACCATTTGCTAACAGATTCATAAACACTTGGTTTAGCTGCCCAATATAACACTCCACTGGCGGCAAATTGCCATATTCTTTGATAATCTCAATTGCAGGTCTATGAGATTGAGCTTTCAGGCGATGCTGCAAAATCATTAATGTGCTGTCTATGCCATCATGAATGTCTGAAAGTTGCATTTCCGTTGCATCTATACGGGAGTAGTTACGCATGGTGCGGACAATTTCGCTGATACGATTTGCTCCTATTTTCATTGATTGCAACATCTTTGGTAAGTCTTCAATGATAAACTCTAACTCAACAGCATCTATTTCATCTTGAATTATGTCACTAGGATTAGGATACTGCTGTTGGTAAAGGTCGAGTAAATTTAGTATGTCTTGGGTATAACTATTAATGTGTTCGATATTACCTTTGATAAAGTTAATGGGATTGTTAACTTCATGAGCGATACCTGCTACCATTTGTCCCAAACTACACATTTTCTCGCTATGCACAAGTTGCAATTGCGTATTTTGCAGTTGATGTATAGCAGTTTCTAGTTGAGTTGCCTTTTCTCGTTCCCGTGTTTCTGATAATTGCAAATCTTGATTTTTGCTTTCGAGTTGTTGTGAGTAAGCTTGCAAATTTTGATAAAGATTGGCATTTTCGATAGAGATAGCAATTTGGGCACAAAGTAGGGATAATACTTGCAGGCGATCGCGTGTAAATGCTCCTGCCAATGAGCGATTTTCTAAATAAATAATTCCTGTAAAAGTGCCTTGATAAATTACAGGTAAGGCTAATAGTGATTTTATTTGGTGTTGGGCAATGTATGGATCGGCTGTGAATAATCCTTCTTGTTGAGCATCTTCTACAACTATCGGGTTTTCAGTGATTTGTACATAGTTAATTACAGAAAGCGGCACATCTGTAAACTTAGAAATATTGATAAAAGGTAAGATACTCACATCTTGAGGCTCAACAGTTCCTTGAGCTACTAAAACTAAAGCGTCCAATTTTTTCAAAAATAGTAGACCTTTCTGTGCCCCAGCATTTTCCATCACAATTAGCATTAATTTTTCAAGTAGTTTGTCAAAAACAATTTCTTGAGAAATAGCTTGCGATGCTTTCATGACTGTAGATAAATCCAGTACTGCCAAACTTTCGCTTGTAGTCGTTTTGATTGTGCGATGGATAGATATTTTGCTGTTTTCTTTATGATTAATATGAGAGATAAACTCAGGATATCTTGCTTCTAAATCTTTTACTTTTGCAATCGCACCCCAGCGGATATATCCATAGTAAGACTTGAGCAAGTAAGCTTCACCAATTGTTTCTTTACCGCATGATAAATAAAACTCGGCTGCTAATTCATTCGCTAAAGCTTCTTCTTGAATGTAGAGGTTTTGTTTAGCTCCAGCAATGGCGCGATCGTAATATTCCATTGCTCTCAAAGTTTGTCCTAAAACCCGTGCTTTTTCCGCTTCGACTAAATCATACTTATGCTGAAAGTTACAGGAAGCATGAGTTGCCCAAACTTTCATGTTTTCTTGATTTTTCAATACTTGATTTAAATATTCTTCTTGCTCACTCTTGCTCACATTTGGATAATGAGCTAAAAGAGTCAGTGAACAGTAGAAGTTATATACTACACTATATATAATACCTGTAATGTATACTACGTTTTCTGCTGATAGCCTGATATTTTCCACAGCCTGAGCAGTATCTTTAAAGATATAACAAAGCATCAACTTGGCAAAATAAAACAGAAACACCAACATGTTATTATTAGTTTCGCGTAAACTTGCCAGCATTGCTGCTTCATCAAAAACTTCTCCACTTAAAGCACATTTATTTATTGAATGATCAATTAAATTTAAGCATAGCTGTCTAACTATTTTAGTACTTCCAATAGCTGTTTGCTGATTCAGCTTTAATAGCAAATCAAAATATTGTAAATGCTTCTTTTCTACAACATTTAATGGTTCACCTATGAGAAAGATGTAAAAACAGTAGTACATTGTAGCATAGCTAGCATATTCTAAATCTCCCGTTTCCAAACCGCTTTGCTGTGTTTCTATTAAGGGTACTATGCTTTCTTTTAAATCCCTTTTCCAAGGTCTAATCAAACTATAAACAACATTGTAGATTTTACATTTGAGTTCTTTAGCGTTAAATTGTTCCAATAACTTGAAGGCTATTTGACCGCATTCATATCCTGTATCCAATCCTTCTAACGACCCGCATGAAATCAAGCCATAAATAACATATGCATAAGCTGCTATTGCTGAATGACCATGTTTTATACACAGATTGATCATAGTTAATACAACTGGCAATAGCATTTCTTGTTTTGCCATATAAACAGGGCCCATCAAAGAAACTAGAATTCGCATAATTGCTAGTTGCTTGGCATCTGTCATAATGGGAAAACTTTCTAAATCTTCCAATCGAGGTAAGATAGGCAAGGTATTTTGGGTACTGGATATAACAGACAAGTCAAGACCTAGCATTTCCAGTGCTTGCACACCTGCATCGAATGCTTCTAACGGTCGGTTCTGAGCCATATAAGATAAAACTTTTAGCTCTAAAACTTTAGCTTTGTCAAGAATGCTTTTCGCTTGTTGCAAGACAATATCAGTTAAGATAGCAGACTGCTCAAAATTAGCATTTAAAGATTCGACTTCCACCGCTTCAATAAACAAAGCAAGTGTTAAGTCATAGTGACTTGACCAGCTATTTTCTGCAAGCAATTCCAAAGCAACATTGATGTATTTGCTAGCAGCTTCATAAGCTGTAGCTGCTTTGGCTTTTTTAGCCGCCCTCAGATTCAGTTCAGCTAATTCATATTTTTCTGACTGTTCAATAATTAACTCAACACCAACATTTAGCTGATTCACAATATCAAAAATATTAGCTTCCCGTTCTGTGAGTGGTGTATTAGCAAGTAGTAGCCGACCAATTTTTAGATGAGTTTCCTTTTTCTGGTCTTCTGGAATTAGAGAATAAGCTGCTTGCTGTACGCGGTCATGTAAGAATTTATAGGCAACTTTCCCAGCATCCAAGTTAAAAGCTATTGATGATTCTTGCTGAAACACCAACGGAATTTTATAAGCATTACTCAGAGGTAAAATCAAACCTGACTGTAATCCTGCCCACAAATCTGCTGCCGTTACCGTCTGCGATTTTTCGCTAACAATTGCTAGCACATCTAAACTAAAGCAGTTCCCAATACACGCTGCTAGTTTCAGAATATGCTGTGTTGCTGATGGCAGTTTTTGAATATTGCCAGCCACTAATTCCACAACCGTTTTATCTGTAATACCAATTGCTTGAATTTCCGAAATATTCCACTGCCATTGCCCAGTATTGAAATCAAAGTTTAGCAGTTTCTCTTGGTATAGTGTGGAAAACATTTGCGTTAAAAAGAAGGGGTTGCCAGCAGTTTTATAAAAAAGTAATTCTGCTATTGGCTTAGTTTTTTCAGTTTCACCTAGAGTATCAGCAACTAATTGGTTAACATCTGATAATTTTAAAGGTTTTAAAATAATACGATTGATAGTCGCTTGCTCTTGTTCAATTTTCTCTAATGTTTGCATTAAAGGATGGGTAGAACTAACTTCATTATCTCGATAAGTTCCAATCAATAACAAATATTGACTTTCAGAATCGGTAACAAGCAATTGAATTAAATTGAGAGAAGCTGAATCTGCCCATTGTAAATCATCCAGGAATAAAACTAGAGGGTGTTCCTTTTGAGCAAAGACACGAATAAACTCTTGAAACACCCGATTAAAACGATTTTGTGATTCTACTGCTCCTAAATTCGGTACTTGTGGCTGTTGACCAATAATTAGATATAGTTCAGGAATAACATCAATGATAATTTGTCCATTATTACCAAGGGCATTGAGGATTTTTTCTTTCCAAAGAGTTATAGATGTGGAATTTTCTGTTAAGAGTTGCTGAATTAATTCTTGGAAAGCTTGAATGAAGGCAAGATAAGGAATATTGCGTTTAAACTGGTCAAATTTACCACTAATAAAATACCCAGATTGGCGAACTATGGGTTTATGAATTTCATGTACTAAAGAAGATTTACCAGTACCAGAGTAACCAGAAACTAACATCAATTCACTATGTGAAGGAAGTGGTGAAAACTCTTGATCTATTCTCTCTGGACTAACTCGTGTAAATGCTGCTAGTAATGTTTCTACTTCTTGTTCTCTACCGTAAAGTTTTTGAGGTATGAGAAGTTGCCCAGATAAATCTTGCCCTCCCACTTGAAAATTAGGAATTTCGCCTATGGTTTCTAGATGTGTGAGGCAAAATTTTAGGTCATACTTGATTCCAGCCGCGCTTTGATATCTGTCTTCAGCATTTTTTTCCAGTAATTTCATGACGATATCAGAGACAGCAACAGGAATTTGTGGATTTAACTGATGAGGCGGTACTGGTTTTTTAGCAATATGGCAATGAACTAACTCCATTGGGTCGTTGTTTTGATACGGTAATTGACCAGTCAGCATTTCATAAAAAGTGACGCCCAGTGAGTAATAGTCGGTGCGGTAATCAATAGACCGATTCATTCTGCCAGTTTGCTCTGGAGAGATATAGGCAAGTGTACCTTCGAGTAAGTTGGGATGACTAACTGTTTGATTTTCTTTAGATAACCGAGAAGCAATACTAAAATCGGTAATTTTTACCTGAAGTGTTTCTGGGTTAATAATAATATTTTCAGGTTTGATATCTTTATGAATAATCTCTTGCTGATGCAGTCGAGCTATAGTTTCAGTGACTTGCAAGATTATTCGTAAACAATTACCTATCTGAATAGATGTATTTTTTAAAAAGCTTTTTATAGATTGATCACCAAAATATTCTAATATTAAAGCAAAAGAATTTTTGTAATGCAACAAATCTATTGCTTTCACAACTCCTTCTATATGCAAATTTTTGCTAATCTCGTATTCATGTTTTAAAGTTGTTAATTCTTCTAATGAAGGATACTCACATTTTAAAGTTTTAATAATGACTGGTTGCTGGTCTAGCTCTCTAATGGCTTGATATAGGGTAGTATTTTCTGATGCGTGTATTTTTTGCAAGTTTTTGTAACCTGAGATTTGCATATAAACATACTCCCTGAGTCACTTTAAACACAGTTCAAAGTTATATAATATGAGCGATATAAGGGTCTATCTGTGATAGAGATCACAAAGAATATTTTATAAATTAAAAGCAGCACTTAAGTATTTATTCTTAAAACAAAGTGTTAAAAAATATGGATAAAGTATAAACTATGAGAAGTTAATTCCAATGTGAAAATTATGTTTGCTAATTCATACTCTAATTGACAACAGTTTTCAGGTATTTAGGCCATGACTGAGACGGGGAGTAGAAAGTTTTGTGGTTAAATTTTTTGAAAAACGCTGTATAATTTCACGTGTTTAATATAGTAATCCTATTTAATTTGTGAAAATTCAAAGTTTCAGAACCCTGACTGATCAAAAAAGTTGGGTATCTTGTTTCTCACAAATGAGAATCTAATATGTTTTCCTCTAGCAGCATATGAATTGCTGCTAGAGGAAAATAAGGGTTTCGCTTATTGTTTACGTAAGTCCTTGTTGACGTTGTTATTGATATAGCCAAACACGCAAAAGTGAGAGCAGCTGTTCAGTATCCACGGGTTTGGTAATATAGTCTGATGCACCTGCGGCAATGCACTTATCGCGATCGCCTTGCATGGCTTTAGCGGTTAGTGCAATAATCGGTAAACTTTGAAATTGCTCGTTCTGGCGGATCAGCTGGGTTGTTTCGTAACCATCCATTTCTGGCATCATTACATCCATCAACACGACATCAATGTCTGATGTATTTTCTAATACTCGAATACCTTCCCTGCCGTTTTCGGCATATAAGACATGCATTTGATAGCGCTCTAGCATACTTGTCAGCGCGAAAATATTACGTACATCGTCGTCCACAATTAACACTTTCTTACCAGCAAGTAAGTAGTCTCGCGAATGCAGTTGTTCTAATAAATGTCGTTTGGGTGCAGGCATATTTGCTTGCACTCGGTGTAGGAATAATGCTGTTTCATCAAGAAGGCGTTCTGGTGATTGCACGTCTTTGAGGATGATTGTCTCGGCTATGCGCCGGAGTTCGGTTTCTTGGGTTTTGGTAACTTCTCTACCGGTGTAGACAATAATTGGCAAATTTTCCCCATTCGGTTCTAGCTTAATTTGCTCGATCAGTTCAAACCCTGTCATATCTGGCAGTCCTAAATCGAGGACGAGGCAATCAAAATGCTCTCGACGGATGGCTGCTAGTGCTTCAAGTCCGGTAGCAACGGCAGTGGTAGCAACATCGCTGTTACCAATCAGTTCGACAATGCTATGGCGTTGAGTATCGTCATCTTCAACCACTAGCAAATTCTTCACCCGACGGTCAACAAAACCTTTAATTTTGGTCAATGCTTCAGATATTGCCTCACTGGTGACGGGTTTTTGCAAATATGCGATCGCCCCTAGTTGCAAACCGCGTTGTCGTCCTTCTTCCACTGTCATAATATGTACGGGAATGTGACGTGTATTCGGGTCATGCTTCAAGCGATCTAACACTGTCCAACCATCCATTTCTGGCAAGCGGATATCAAGCAAAATGGCTGATGGTAAAAATTGCCGTGCTAAAGTCAAACCTGCACTACCAGTTTGAGCAGTGATCACCTTAAATCCCTGCTGCCGTGACATATCTAAAAGGATACGCGCAAAGTTAATGTCATCCTCAACAATCAACAACAGGCGATCGCCACTTTCGATGGTAGCGCGATCGTCATCTAAAAGTGCTGAGTGCTGAGTGCTGAGGAGCCAGTGCGTTGCGGGGGTTCCCCCCGTTGAAGCATCTGGCGTTGCTGAGTGGGGATTGGAAAGTTGGGAGTGGGGAGTGGAGAGTGGGGAGTAGGAAGCAGAAGGAATGAATTCTCCGCCTCTCCTGTCCTGGGGCAGGTAGAATGTAAACGTGCTACCTTGACCGGGTTGACTGACAAGCTTAATTTCTCCACCAAACAGGTGGGCAATTTCACGGCTAATTGATAAGCCCAATCCTGTGCCACCATATTTACGGCTAGTAGTGCCATCGGCTTGCTGAAATGCCTCAAAAATCACTTTTTGCTTATCGGGGGCAATGCCGATGCCTGTATCGGTGACTGAGAAGGCAATCACCATCTGGGCACGATTCAAAATTTCTTGGTTATGACTCCACCCATGCTTTGCCACCTCAATTCGCAAGCGTACCTCGCCATGTTCTGTAAATTTGAAAGCGTTGGAGAGGAGATTTTTCAACACTTGCTGTAAGCGTTTCACATCAGTGTAGATGGTGTTTGGCAATCCGGGAGCCAATTCAATTGTGAAACCAAGTCCCTTGTTTTGAGCTACTTGCCCAAAGGTACGCTCAGTTTGCTCAGCCAACTCTGGCAATAGTATCTGCCCCATGTCAATTGACATAGTTCCAGATTCAATTTTAGCCAGATCCAAAATGTCATTGATCAACGCCAATAAATCTGTACCTGCGGAGTAAATTGTCTGGCTATACTCAACTTGTTTATTGCTGAGGTTGCCTTCGATGTTATCTGCCAACAGCCTAGCTAAAATTAACAAACTGTTCAGTGGTGTCCGCAGTTCATGGGACATGTTCGCCAAAAATTCAGATTTATATTTGGACGAAAGTGCTAATTGTTCAGCTTTTTCTTCCAAAGACCGCCTTGCTTGTTCAATTTCGCGGTTTTTGCGCTCGACTTCTTTCTTTTGCTGCGCTAACAACTCGGCTTTTTCTTCTAACTCGGCGTTGGTTTGTTGCAGTTCTTCTTGCTGTCCTTTGAGTAAATCCTCGGAGGTTTTCAAGGATTGGGCTTGTTGTTCTAGGCGCTTGTTGGTTTCCCGGAGTTCGTTTTGCTGGGTTTGTAGTTCTTCGGCTAGAGATTGAGACTGCTTGAGTAATTCTTCGGTACGCATGGAAGCGGCGATGGTATTGAGAACGATCGCAATACTTTCGGTGAGTTGGTCGAAGAATGTCAGGTGAATTTCGCTAAAGCGGCGGAATGAAGCTAATTCAATTACCGCTGTTACCTGCCCTTCAAATAATACAGGTAACACTACGGCATTGAGTGGGGTAGCTTCTCCTAAACCAGAACTAATTTTGACATAATCATTGGGTACTTCTGTCAGCAGAATTCGCTCTTTTTCCAAAGCGCATTGTCCTACCAAACCTTCACCCAGGTGAAAGCGGTTGGCTAGATGCTTGCGTTCGCGGTAAGCATAGCTACTGAGGAGTTTGAGATAGGGCTGAATTTCTGGGGCTTCCATCAAGTAGAATACGCCATGTTGCGCTCCAACCAAGGGTGCCAGTTCCGAAAGAATCAGTTTAGATACAGTTTCTAAATCTCGCTGACCTTGCAGCATCCGGGTAAACTTCGCTAGGTTAGTTTTTAACCAGTCTTGTTCAGTATTTTTCTGGGTTGTTTCCCGGAGATTGGCAATCATTTGGTTGATGTTGTCTTTGAGGATTGCCACTTCCCCTAAGGCTTCCACGGCGATAGAACGAGTTAAATCGCCTTTGGTTACGGCTGTGGCTACTTCGGCGATCGCTCGTAACTGTGTAGTTAATGTAGCAGCCAATTCATTGACGTTATCGGTCAAATCTTTCCAAGTTCCAGCCGCCCCAGGCACTCTAGCTTGACCGCCTAATTTTCCTTCGATTCCCACTTCCCGCGCCACTGTTGTCACCTGATTGGCAAAGGTGGCTAGGGTATCAATCATTTCGTTGATGGTTTCTGCCAAGGTTTCAATTTCGCCTTTGGCATCCAGCATGAGTTTGCGCTTCAAGTCGCCATTGGCTACCGCCGTCACAACTCTAGCAATACCCCGCACCTGGGCTGTGAGGTTCCCCGCCATCGAGTTTACGTTGTCGGTCAAATCTTTCCAAGTGCCTGCTACACCTTGCACCACAGCTTGACCGCCCAATTTACCCTCGGTGCCCACTTCCCGCGCCACCCGCGTTACTTCCGATGCAAAGGAACTGAGTTGATCCACCATCGTATTAATGGTGTTTTTCAAGTCCAAAATTTCGCCTTTGACATCGACGGTGATTTTCTTGGAGAGGTCGCCATTTGCCACTGCTTTGGTGACTTCGGCAATGTTCCGCACCTGGGCTGTGAGGTTCCCCGCCATTGAGTTTACATTGTCGGTCAAATCTTTCCAGGTGCCACCCACGCCTCTGACATAGGCTTGCACACCCAGCTTACCTTCGGTTCCCACCTCCCTGGCAACCCGCGTTACTTCACTGGCAAAGGAGTTTAACTGATCCACCATCGTGTTGATGGTGTTCTTGAGTTCCTGAATTTCACCTTTGACATCAACGGTGATTTTCTTGGATAAGTCGCCGTTAGCTACCGCCGTTGTCACTTCGGCGATGTTCCGTACTTGGGCTGTCAAACTTCCCGCCATGAAGTTCACGCTGTCGGTGAGGTCTTTCCAAGTACCTGCCACCCCTTTGACTTCTGCTTGTACACCCAGCTTTCCTTCGGTGCCTACTTCCCGCGCCACCCGCGTTACTTCACTTGCAAAGGAGTTGAGTTGATCCACCATCGTGTTGACGGTATTTTTCAACTCTAAAATTTCGCCTTTGACATCAACAGAAATTTTCTTGGAGAGGTCGCCGTTGGCTACTGCCGTTGTTACAGCGGCAATGTTGCGTACTTGGGCTGTCAAACTGCCTGCCATGAAATTCACGCTGTCGGTGAGGTCTTTCCATGTACCGGCTACACCTTTCACATCGGCTTGTACACCCAGCTTTCCTTCACTTCCCACTTCCCGCGCCACCCGCGTTACTTCACTTGCGAAGGAGTTCAGCTGATCCACCATTATATTGATGGTGTTTTTCAACTCTAAAATTTCGCCTTTGACTTGTACAGTAATTTTCTTGGAAAGGTCGCCATTTGCGATCGCTGTGGCAACTTCGGCAATGTTCCGTACTTGGTCGGTGAGGTTTCCTGCCATCATGTTCACCGCGCCTGTCAAGTCTTTCCAGGTGCCTGCCACTCCCCGGACTTCGGCTTGTACACCCAGCTTTCCTTCGGTTCCCACTTCCCTAGCAACCCTGGTGACTTCTGATGCAAAGGAACTCAGTTGATCCACCATCGTGTTGATGGTGTTTTTCAACTCTAAAATTTCCCCTTTCACGTCAACGGTGATTTTCTTAGATAAGTCGCCATTTGCCACCGCCGTTGTCACTTCGGCAATGTTCCGTACTTGGGCTGTTAAACTTCCCGCCATGAAGTTCACACTATCCGTCAAATCTTTCCAAGTACCTGCCACGCCTCGCACTTCTGCTTGTACACCCAGTTTTCCTTCACTGCCCACTTCCCTTGCAACCCTGGTAACTTCTGATGCAAAGGAGTTGAGTTGATCCACCATCGTGTTAATGGTGTTTTTCAACTCTAAAATTTCCCCTTTCACATCCACGGTGATTTTCTTGGAAAGGTCGCCGGTTGCCACCGCCGTTGTCACTTCGGCAATGTTGCGTACTTGGGCTGTCAAACTGCCCGCCATGAAGTTTACGCTGTCTGTCAAATCCTTCCAAGTGCCTGCCACTCCCCGGACATCGGCTTGCACACCCAGCTTTCCTTCACTGCCCACTTCCCTAGCCACCCTAGTGACTTCTGATGCAAAGGAACTCAGTTGATCCACCATGATATTGATGGTGTTTTTCAGTTCAAAAATTTCACCTCTAACATCAACAGTGATTTTCTTAGAAAGGTCGCCGTTGGCGATCGCTGTGGCAACTTCGGCGATGTTCCGCACTTGTCCGGTCAGATTACCTGCCATTAAGTTTACGTTGTCGGTCAAGTCTTTCCAGGTACCCGCTACCCCCCGGACTTCTGCTTGTACGCCCAGTTTGCCTTCGGTTCCCACTTCTCTAGCAACCCGTGTTACTTCACTGGCAAAGGAGTTGAGTTGATCCACCATCGTGTTGATGGTATTTTTCAACTCCAAAATTTCGCCTTTGACATCAACGGTGATTTTCTTGGAAAGGTCGCCGGTTGCTACCGCCGTGGTGACTTCGGCAATGTTCCGCACTTGGGCTGTTAAACTGCCTGCCATGAAGTTTACGCTGTCGGTCAAATCTTTCCAGGTACCTGCTACGCCTCTAACTTCTGCTTGACCGCCCAGTTTTCCTTCTGCACCCACTTCCCTCGCAACCCGCGTTACTTCTGATGCAAAGGAATTGAGTTGATCCACCATGATGTTGACGGTGTTTTTCAACTCTAAAATTTCGCCTCTGACATCAACGGTGATTTTCTTGGAGAGGTCGCCATTAGCTACTGCTGTGGTTACTTCCGCAATATTACGGACTTGGGCTGTTAAATTACCTGCCATCAAGTTGACATTATCGGTCAAATCTTTCCAAGTACCTGCCACACCCCTGACTTCTGCTTGTACACCCAGCTTCCCTTCTGTACCCACTTCACGGGCAACTCTGGTAACTTCACTGGCAAAGGAATTGAGTTGATCCACCATCGTATTGACGGTGTTTTTTAGTTCCAAAATTTCGCCTTTAACATCAACGGTGATTTTTTTGGAGAGGTCACCGTTGGCGATCGCTGTGGCAACTTCGGCAATATTCCGCACTTGTCCGGTCAGATTACCTGCCATTAAGTTCACATTGTCGGTCAGATCCTTCCAAGTGCCTGCCACTCCCCGGACTTCTGCTTGTACGCCGAGTTTACCTTCAGTACCTACTTCCCGCGCCACCCTTGTTACTTCACTAGCAAAGGAACCCAGCCGGTCTACCATCGTGTTGACGATATTAGCAGTTTGCAGAAACTCTCCTTGCAGGGGTCTGCCCTCAATTTCTGTGGCGATGGTTTGGGATAAGTCACCATTAGCAACAGCCCGGATCACACGAGTGGTTTCAGATGTCGGTTGCACTAAATCTGTAATTAGGGTATTGACAGAAGTTACACAATCTGACCAAGAACCGCTAACATTTCCTAGAGAAGCGCGTTCACTAATTTTGCCTTCTTTGCCAACTACATTGCCGATGCGCTGTATTTCTGCCGCCATCCGCTCATTCTGCTCAATAATATCGTTGAGCGTATCAGCTATTTTCCCAGCAATGCCAGTTTGGTCTATGGGCATCCGAGCAGAAAAGTCACCTTGTTTAACAGCACTGAGTGTCCTCAATAGTTGTTTTAAATCTAGATTGTCGCTTTCTCTAGTTAACTGTTCGGTTGCCATCGCCTGATCCTTAAGAAATTTAGTATTTTTTCGACTAGGTAATTCTTTAATGTTTTTTACAAATTATTAATGATGTGCGCTGTTTCCCTTTGAGGCAATTGTGATCTCAATTTATCTTCATGCACATCCTGAATAACTGATTTTGCTGTCAGAAACACCACTGAGCCAATGATAGCTAGTAGTCTGTGGTTTGAGATAGCTTGCAAATATTTTTTAATTCACAATCAAGTAAATAAGCTCTTATACCATTTTGGATTTTAGATAGGAATCGCTTTGATGCGTCTAAGTTTTGTCAATCAATTTGGTATTTTTACTTTTTTAATGACTTTTACCTTAGTTACTTGTTATACCTTGGTCTATAATTTTGAACAAAGCGATTTTAGTATAATTACTCAGTAATTAGGAAGTTTTAGTTGTTAATACTATCTTACTTTGAAGTTGCTACATATGGTGCAAAGTTCAGTTTTATTAATCGCTAATGGAGGCAGGAGGTGAAGCAGTCCCCGTCTTGGCTTCTGCCGAGATGGGGAACTGCACCAAGCCGAAGGGCAGGGGGTAGGAGGCAGAAACTCTCCATCTCTAATTTTGAATCCTGCATTTTGTACCTGACTGTTGCTCGTTGCCCATTCCCTCTCCCAAAGTGAGTTGAAAGGCTTACTCTGCTACCTCAACTTGCCCAGCTATGCAGATATAGCTTTGATATTGATTTGCCAACAGGCATAGCGATACCAAAAGCGATCGCAATTGCCAGAATTACCAACACAGTTGGCTATATGGCTGGGGAGATGGGGTAAGGCTAATTCATTCCCTTGCACCTCTGCTTCCCTGCTCAAGAGCCTATTTTCCAACACAACCTGTTGAACTAGTGGCTGCCGATGGGAATACTAAGTGAGTTCCTATTCACCACGGTATATCTTTGACTATTTATTGTGGTATTTATAGTTTTTCACTCCTTTAGCTTTTAGTATATAAAATGAGGGTTAAATCATTAAAATACTCGCAGTTAATTGGGATAGTAAGCTGCTCGTGGCTGAGATTGTGCAATAGCAAATATACAAGGATTACTGACAAGCCATGTTGAAAGTTGCAGTCGGTCACAGTAATGATCCAAATGCTTCAGCAGCCATTGACGAAGTTATTGAGCAATGTATGCAATCTTTAGGGGGTCAGGTTCCTCAAGCAGGCATTCTCTTTACAGCGATTGACTTCGATCATCCCCTAATTCTAGAACGGATTCAGGATGTCTTTCCCAGCATTGATTTAATCGGGGGTACGACGGATGGGGAAATATCATCAGTGCTGGATTACCAGCAAGATTCTATTACTTTGATGGTATTTTGTTCGGATCAAGTTGAAATTCATGCTGGACTGGGAAGAGGAGTGTCTAAAGATGTCGTTGCAGCCACTCAACAAGCTGTTACTGAGGCACAGAGTAAAAGTAAATTAGCAACCAAGTTGTGTTTGACAGTTCCGGAAAGCCTGACAACTAGCGGCGTGCGGATTTTGGATGGCTTAAAGCAAGCACTGGGCGATCGCACTTTGATTGTCGGAGGTACAGCTGCCGATCAACAGCGGATGCAGCATACATATCAATTTTTCCGTGGCGAGGTTTTGAGTGATTCAGTACCCATTCTGCTATTCTCTGGAGATGTGTTGTTCTCCTGTGGGATGGCAGGGGGTTGGAAAACTATCGGCAAACAAGGAATTGTCACTAAGGTTGATAGCAATATCCTCTATGAAATTGATGGTAAACCTGCTTTAGAGTTTTATCTTCATTATTTGGGTGCGCCTCCTTCAGATGAGTATCCCCTGGCTGTTTATGAACCAAGTGGTCAAAAATATTTTATGAGGGCACCTAATGGTTATGATAACGATACAGGCAGCATTCGCTTTTTCACTGATATTCCCAATCAAGCTCAGGTGCAAATGTTAGAAGCCAGCCGCGAAGAACTTTTGTCAGCATCACAAATTTCATTGCAACAAGCTTTAGACACTTATCCAGGTAATGAACCTACAGCAGCTGTTTTAATTTCCTGTGCGTCTCGGCGTCATCTGTTGGGCACTCGCACTGAAAGAGAATATCAAACTATTAAAAAAAACCTGGCCAAAAATTTACCTTGTTGCGGATTTTATTCCTATGGTGAATTAGCACCACTCACACCAAAGAGTGAAACTTATTTCCACAACGAAACGTTTGTCACGTTATTGTTGGGAGTACAGTAGGAACTATGCAAGCTTTTGACTACGAGAGCAAGTGTCAGGAACTAGAAAAAGAAAATCGTATTCTCAAAAAAAAGTTAGAACGCTCTGCTATTGATCGCAGACGTTTTGAGGAGACAATTGAAAAGAGACAATCGCTATTAACGCGAGCAATTCAGGAGTTACGAGAATCTCAAGAAAAGCTAGAATTACAAAGAATCCAGCTAGAAGAGGCAAAAATTGCAGCTGATAGAGCAAACGTTGCTAAAAGTGAATTTTTAGCCAACATGAGTCACGAATTACGAACACCGCTCAATGGAATTTTGGGATATGTGCAGATTCTAGAACGTTCTCCAACACTGAGCGAGAAAGATCAAAAAGGTGTGAGTGTTATTCATCAGTGTGCTTCCCATCTCCTCACCTTGATTAATGATATTTTGGATTTATCTAAGATAGAAGCTCATAAATTGGAACTCGAACCGACCACATTTGACTTATCCTCCTTTGTGCAAGGAGTTGTGGAAATTTGTCGGGTACGAGCTGAACAAAAAGGAATTACCTTTATTTATGAACCGAATTTTCAACTTCCAAAAGGGATTCATGCAGATGAAAAACGCTTGCGACAAGTTTTGCTCAATTTGTTGGGAAACGCCATCAAGTTCACCGAATGTGGCAGCGTGACGTTTCAAATTCACACTCAGGCGTCGCATTCCCAAGCACAATCCTGGCAGCGGCTACGCTTTGAAGTTATTGATACAGGTGTAGGCATGAGTCCTGACGAGTTAACAAAAATCTTTTTACCCTTTGAACAAGTGGGGAGTACCAAAAAGCAAACAGAGGGAACGGGCTTAGGATTGGCGATTAGCCATAATATTGTCGCCATGATGGGTAGTCAAATTCAGGTACAGAGCCAATTGAATCAAGGTAGTACTTTTTGGTTTGAACTGGAGGTTATGGAAGCGCAAGATTGGGCGATGGCATCCACAACCGCTCAACACGAACAAGCCAGGATTGTAGGCTATGAAGGCATCAAGCGTCGGGTACTCGTGGTGGATGATAAATACGAAAACCGCTCGGTGATTGTTAACTTACTTGAACCCATTGGTTTTGCAGTAATTGAAGCCGAAAATGGCCAAGTGGGACTTGATAAAGCCTTGGAAATGCAGCCTGATGTAGTAATTATAGATTTGGTCATGCCAGTTATGCATGGCTTTGCACTGCTGAAGCATTTGCGACAGTCGCCCCAACTTCAACATGTAGTGGCGATCGCATCCTCTGCAAGTGTCTTTGATGCCGATCAAGATAATAGTTTGAATGGTGGAGCCGATGCTTTTTTGCCCAAACCTGTGCAGGCAGATCTACTTTTGGAACTCATTGCCAAACACCTCAACTTAATATGGGTGTATGACCAAGCTGCAACTGAATCAAAGACGCAGCGATCGCTCTTGAGTAATCCAACGCAAATGGTTCTACCATCTTTGGAGATTCTCAACTATTTATATGAATTAACTCTCGATGGAGAAATTGATGCTGTGTCCGCTGAAGCTCAAAAGCTGAAGTTAGGGCATCCTGAATATGTAGATTTTGCTCAAAAGGTTATCCAAATGGCAGAAGACTGTCAACTCAAACAAATTAAGGATTTACTGAAGCAATCTTTATCTCAAGTGCTGAGTTAGAAGGCAGAAGGTTCAGCAGTCCCCGTCTTGGCTTCGCCGAGATGGGGAACTGCACCAAGCCGAAGGGCAGCAGGCAGAAGGCAGAAGGCAGAAGGCAGCAGGCAGAAGGCAGCAGGCAGCAGGCAGAGTGAAGAATTATTTCTCATCCCCCCATGTTCCTGTCCCCTCATCCCCCATCTCCCTATTCCCCCATCTCCCTCATCTCCCTTATCTCCCTCATCTTCCCCATCTCCTCATCTCCCTGCCTCTTCTATGCACCTCAAACTTCACTGATCATGTCAGACTTTCCTACTACATCAATTCTGTTAGTTGATGACAACCCCACTAATTTGTCGGTACTTAGACAAGCGCTTAAAGAACTTGGGCTGAATGTCCGAATTGCCACAAATGGAGAAGAAGCTCTAGAGCAGGTGCAACGCAAGCAGCCCGATCTGATCTTGCTAGATGTGCAAATGCCAGGGATAGATGGCTTTGAAACCTGCCGCCAACTCAAGTCAAATGTACTCACTCAAGATATCCCGGTAATTTTCATGACTGCTCAGACCGATACCGCCAGCAAAGTCAAAGGGTTATCGGTGGGTGCGGTGGATTATGTCACCAAGCCCTTTGAACAAGAGGAAGTCTTAGCCCGCGTCAAAGTGCATCTGCAACTACGGCATCTTAACTATGCATTGCACCAGACAAATGAAACATTAGAGCAACGGGTCAAAGAACGCACAGCAGCTTTGGAAAAGGTACAAGTCCAATTAGTGCAACAGGAAAAAATGTCAACCTTGGGGCAGTTGGTCGCGGGTGTTGCCCATGAGATTAATAACCCTATAGGCTACATTGCAGGTAATCTTCACCAGACAGCGCTGGTACTGAACGATATCTTGGAACATCTGCGCCTGTACCAAACAACATTTCCTAATCCTGGAGAGATGATTGAGGAACATGCCAGAAATATTGACTTGGAATACTTGCTCAGTGACCTGCCAAAGATGATTGCCTCTATGAAAGCTGGATGCGATCGCATTAAAAATATTAGCACGTCGCTTCGTAGTTTTTCCCGTGCTGACAAAGAGAGTAAAGTGCTTTGCGACATTCACGAAGGTATCGACAGCACGCTTTTGATTTTAAAATATCGCCTCCAAGCCAATGACCAGCGTCCAGACATTGAAGTGATTAAAGAATATGGAGACTTGCCGCTGGTGGAATGCTTTCCTGGTCAGTTAAACCAAGTATTCATGAATATTTTGGCTAATGCCATCGATGCTTTAGAAGAAGGCAATGCTGGACGCAGCTTTGAAGATATTTTAGTCTATCCCAATAAAATCAAAATTATAACACAATTATGTCCAGAGCAGCAAAAGGTTGTGATTAAAATTGCTGACAACGGCATTGGCATGTCTGAGTCGGTGAGACAGCACATTTTTGAACAGTTATTCACCACTAAACCGGTAGGAAAAGGAACGGGTTTAGGGTTAGCGATCGCCCAGCAAATTGTGGTAGAAAAACATGGCGGCGCGATCGATGTTAAGTCTGCGCCTGGTCAAGGAACTGAGTTTATTATCTATTTGAGTTTGAGTAGTTAGATTGTTGACTGATGGCTGTCGGGAAGGTTGGTTTGGGGAAATCTCACGCAAAGGCGCAAAGGCGCAAAGGATGAGGAGGGCGATCGTTTATTCTAGTTCTAGAATTAGCAGACAATAGATTTAAATGCTTTTAATCAAGAAGTTAAGCGGGTTAATTGTAAATGAGTCCAGAACAAGATTTATTAGAAAAGTGGCGACTTTTATCTCCAGATAAACAGCAGCAAGTTTTGGAATTTGTAGAATTTCTCCACCTGAAAACAGTAGACCCACAATTGTTAACCCGTGCTGCTAAAAGCCAGCTTGGTGAGCGTTTGCGTTCTCTGCGTGCCAAAATTGTTGCTTCAGGTGAGGCGTTGTTAAATCAGGAAGAGATAGAGAAAGAAATAGCTAGCCGTCGAGGTGGGTTGCAGGAAGCTAGTAATGAAGATAACTTTTATTGATTCCGGGGTGCTAGTAGCGGCGGCGCGTGGTGTGGGGGATTTATCTGAGAAAGCTTTAGAGATTTTAGAAGACCCTGAACGGGAGTTTGCTTCCAGTGAGTTTGTCCGGCTGGAGGTGCTACCTAAGGCTATTTACAACAAACAAACCGACGAAGCCGAATTTTACGAAACATTTTTTAGCGCTGTCACCTACTGGGCTAGTGATTTGCAACAGGTTGTAGAAAATGCCTACCAAATAGCTGGTCAGTATGGTTTAGCAGCGATGGATGCCCTACACGTAGCGACAGCTTTGCAGGTCGGTGCGTCTTTTTTGGTGACTACAGAGAAGTCTACAAAACCTATGCATCGGATCACGGGCATTACAGTAATTTCTATCTTTGACTAACCCACGCTCTTGGGAAAAACCTAGACTAGATTACATATCAATTTGTATACATGTCAACTTGTTAACAGAAAAAAACTTGGTTAGTGGTAGGGCGTGTCATCAATTAAGAGCTATTTATAAAGTAAATATTAAGTAGGGTGCGTTACGGCTATGCAAGGATTTGAGAGTTTGAGAGAGTAAGGATTAGCCGTAACGCACCGTCTTTGTGATGACTGATGACTGATGGCTGATGACTGATAACTGATGACTGTCGGGAAGGTTGGTTTGAGGAAATATCACGCAGAGGCGCAGAGGCGCAAAGGATGAGGAGGGCTACTTCTTGTGTTAACTCCTAAAATTCAGGCATAAATTCATCATCATTAGTGAAACCAGTATTTATACGGTTTTTATGTTTTTGTAAAAAAAAGAATATGCTATCCTGTCAATATAGGATTTATTACATGGCAATTACTTTTTTTGAGTTACTTAACCCTATCATTAATAAAGAGATCGCTTTCATTTCAAGTCAGTTAGAAATATCTATAGATGAAGTTTATCAACTTATTTTAGATGAAGCTGAACGCAACCAAGTAGAGTGGTACTCTGACAGAGTTCCTAACCTGAACTATGAAGATCCCGCTTGCCGACTTGCCTATCTGTATATTGTTGCTGCTGCTAATGCTAGTACCTTTCAGTACGTTCTAGAATCAGATAAAGATTTGCTTAATTATGTTTTAGGAATTGCGAAAGAGCGTCATGATTTAAAAATTTGTGCCTTCGGTGCTGGGCCAGGTACAGAGCTAATGGGAATGGCAAAGTTTTTTGAAACACAGAAACTTGGAGTTTCTGTCAGTGTGGATTTTCAACTGCTCGACAAGGTTAAGGAATGGGCAAGCTCATGGTACGGTATAAGAGAGCAAGTTAATGAGTCCTTCAAAAATCTGTATGGTACTAATCGCTCGAAATGGCCGATGATTCCATCAGGTAATCTTTTACCTTGTGATGTTACAGATTTGGAGCAATTACCTTATCTTGGGAGTGTATGGAATCAAGATATATATGTATTAAATTTTTTATTGTCTGAAATATTCAATGATAATCCTCGATTGCGCTCATTTTTAAGTCAAGTTACAAAATTTGCACCTACAGGAGCAAGGTTTGTTTTTATAGAAAGACGTGGCCCTATGTGGGAACAACGTATTAAAAATATTGCTACAGAATCAGGATTAACTCTTTCTCCATTCATGGAGTCACGTTGTAATAGATTAGTTGGTGAAGAACCAAGCAAATTAGGTAGCATATATAATGCTATTCAAGAAATTAGAAAGCCGCGTTTGAGTTGGAATGTTGTATACAGTGTTGCCGTTAAGCAATGATCTAAAATAGTGATTGCGTTTGTTTAATGAAATACGATCCAGATACTCAATTAAGCCTAAACCTTTGGCAGGAATCTGCACATACTTCACACTTACAGGTAGACCAGCTTTCTGTTCCTGATGCAGAAATCACACTCTACCATAGCTATTTTACGGTGAAGGAAAGTGATGAAATACTCCAGAGGTTATTTATGGAAGTTAATTGGCGACAAGACAAGATAAAATGCTACGGCAAAGAAATAAACTTACCCAGATTGACTGCATGGTATGGTGACATTGGGAAAAACTATACGTATTCAAAAATTACAATGAATCCAATACCTTGGACACCAGTTTTGTTATGGATAAAAAAGAGAGTTGAAGAAATAGCCCAAGTCTCCTTTAATAGTGTTCTGCTCAATTTTTACCGTGATGGTAAAGATAGTGTTTCTTGGCACTCTGATGATGAGCCAGAATTAGGAAAAGATCCAATTATTTATTCTGTTAGTTTTGGAGGTGAAAGAAAATTTCAACTTAGGCATAAATTTCAAAAAAAACTAGAAAAAATAGAATTCAATTTAACTCATGGGAGTCTTTTGATTATGAAAGGTAAAACACAAGAATATTGGCAGCACCAAATACCTAAAACAACAAAGCTTGTGATGCCAAGAATCAACCTAACATTTAGAATTATCAAGTGTTTAACTTAATCGGTATATCTCAATCCTGCTAATTAGCAATCTCTAATGAGATACTTAAATACCAATATTCGCCGCAAACTTACCCAAATGCTCCTGTCGCCATCTGGCATCTAGTTTGCGATTTGTCTGCAACTCTAAAACCCGAATTCCTGTTGTTGGAAGTGGGTTTAATTTTTCCTGTAACTGCTGCCAAGAAGTAATCAATTCATGCTGTACATTGTAAGTAGCGCATAACTGGGCGAAATCTATATCTTGTGGAGTGCCAAAAAACTCTTCAAAGGGTGGCTCAAATTTGGCGATGGGTAACATTTCAAAAATCCCACCACCGTTGTTATTAATCAACAAAATTGTTAAATGCCCAACAAATTTATTTCTGATTAAAAAACCATTGGTGTCATGCAATAGTGCTAAATCTCCTGTTAACATGACGCTACTTTGATGGCGATGGGCAATTCCTAAAGCTGTGGATAATGTGCCATCGATGCCGTTTGCACCTCGGTTAAAATACGATCGCACTCCTAAGTTATTCGGTTTCCAGAAAAATTCCACATCCCGCACAGGCATACTGTTAGCGATAAACAGCGGCGTTCCTGGTGGTAAAGTCTGGGAAAGCAACCACGCAGCTTTACCTTCAAACAACTCCTCCATTTTCCCAAAGCTGTCGTCAACAGCTTTCCTCACTTGCGTTTCTGCTGCACACCACTTTTGCAAATAGTCAGAGGAAAATCTTACTCCCTCATCCCCCTCATCTCCCTCATCTCCCTCATCTCCCTCATCTCCCCCACAACCCAACTCTTCCACTCCAACACGCAAATGAACAGTCCTCCCGTGCAGAGGGTCGAGGTTTTGGTCGCTAGGGTCAATTACCCAGCGTAGCGGTTGTGTAGCAGTTATCCAGTTACGCAGTTCTTTACTAGTAGGCATTTCACCTACTTGTATTACCATTTCGGGTGTTAACTGCTTTGCTAGTTGCTGATTTCGCAAAATCAGGTCATAGGTGGAAATTAAATAAGGGTTGAGTTTTGCATAATTCCTCACTGGCGAGAGTCCCTCAGCCAACACGGGCCATTTGAGAGTTTGGGAAAGTTGCGCGATCGCTCTACAATATTCCTGTGGCTGCTGCACTTGAGCTACACCAGCTATGATGATACCGCGATCGCATTGTTGCCATGAAAGAGGGAGTGGGGAGTGGGGAGTGGGGAGTGGGGAAGGGTTTGCTATTCCTGCGAGAAAGTGTTCTATATTCAGCTGGGACTGTAAATCACTTAAGTCAATGCCATCGGGAATGGGTGCTAAAGGGTCACGAAAGGGAATATTGAGATGTACTGGGCCTTTGCTGGGTGTTTGTGTTCTCTCCCAGCTATGAATTATTGTTTGTCGCAGATACGCTAACATTCGCATATCTGGAGAAGGTAAAGCTAACTCTGCTTGCCAGTTGGGATAGTTACCGTATAATTTCCACTGGTCTATTGTTTGCCCTGAGTGACAATCTCGCAATTCTTGCGGTCTATCTGTGGTTAATATTAATAGTGGTACGCGACTTTCTTTGGCTTCTATCAACGCTGGGTAAAAGTTCGCCCCAGCGGTTCCAGAGGTACAAACTATGGCAACCGGACGGCCTGTGGCTTTTGCTCTCCCCAAAGCAAAAAAGGCGGCTGAACGTTCATCGAGAATCGAAATCGCTTCAATTTCGGGTATTTGTTGGGCAAAAGCGACTGTTAGAGGGGTGGAACGGGAACCAGGACAAATGACAGCACAACTCAATCCCAACCGTTTTAGTGTTTCCGTTAGAATATAAGCCCAAAGTTGATTCACATTCCTAAAAGCGGTCGGTATCAAATCAAGCATAGCTATTCAGACAATGTTAAATTTTTGATTTTGTATAGGGATCAATTTAAAATCCAAAATGCAAAATTTGCTCTCAATATTTTATGGACTGCATTCATTTGACCGGAATCCGCTGCTATGGTTACACTGGGTATCTGCATGAAGAACAGGTGCTGGGACAATGGTTTGAGGTAGATGTGAAGTTATGGTTGGATATCTCCACTGCTGCCAAGACTGACGCCATCGAAGATACTCTAGATTATCGCAGCGTCATTAGCTTAATACAAAATCTGGTAAAAACATCTAAGTTTTCTCTACTGGAACGGTTAGTAGGTACGATCGCAGATGCTATCCTCACAGAATGCGATCGCGTGACACAAGTTCAACTGACTGTGAGCAAGCCTGCTGCACCCATCCCAGACTTTGGGGGCAAAATTAGCATTGAAGTTACCAGAACTAAATCCAACTTGTAAAGCACATACTTGCTTTCCCCCAAAAAAATCACTCTAGGCAATGGGGTTTTTCATCCTGCTTTGCACTGACTTGATAGCAAAGTACTAAGGAGCCAGTGCGTTGGAAAGACAGCGCCGTGGCTCCTCAGCACTTTGCTATATTTAATACCGTTTTACTTTAAGGTTGATACATCTAGGCCAGCAGAGGGGCAGGGGGGCAGAGGAGCAGAGGAGAAATTATTTGTATCATTTATTTAGTGAAATGGTATAAGCGGACATTATAAACTCCCCTTTTAAAGAATCATAATTTTATTTTTATCTGAATGTAAATAAATAGGTGATTGTGTTGACAGCAAAGTCAGGTTTTTTAATTTTATGTAAATACCGCTGGTTTTTGTAATTTGACAATTAGCTTATTTAGGTAGTTAAAATTAGCTTTTTATTTCTCGTGTTTTTACAGATTTATCATCTAAAACTTCTACAAGTATTTCAAAACTGTATATTAACTGTACAAATTTGAGTAACTAATTTAATGAGCTTCGCTAAATACACAGATTGCCAATTATGATAATTATGAGAGTTGCAATTTAAACAGTATTTTAGCCAAGCAAGTACACCGATAATTTAGAGATTGACTATCATAGAATTATTGACTTTCAGATTGAGTGAACACTGAAAACAATATATTAACCTTAGCAAATAGGTTATTCTAACATGTTCGCCCGTAAAATCCTAGTTGTTGAAGATGAAAAAGTCTTAGCCTTAAATATTAGCGATAGTTTACATAAATTAGGATACAATGTGTCGGAAATAACAGATTCTGGGGAAGAGGCTATAAAAAAAGTTGCGGAGAATCATCCCAATTTAGTATTAATTGATATTTGCTTAGCAGGGGAAATCAATGCGACGCAATTAGCAGAGATTATTGAAAATAATTACCAAACACCTGTGTTATATTTAACTGGGTATTCGCAATATATAAAGTTACAAAACAAACAATTAAGTGAACCTTTTAGTTATATTCTAAAGCCATTCACTGAAACAGATTTGCATGTTGCTGTTGAAATGGCACTTTATAAGGATCAATTCAACAAGAGATTGCAAGAAGAAAAACAGAGAATGGCGGCAATTATTGACAGTATGAACTGTGCAGTAGTTGTCACACATACTAATGGTCGTATCACAATGATGAATCCAATGGCAGAGACCCTTACTGGTTGGAAGCAAGATGAAGCATTTGGAAAAGATTTATCAGAAGTAGTATATTTAGTTGATCAAGATATGGATCAAAAAATTGATAATTTAGCCATACAAGCAATGACAGCAGGTGAAGTTTTGAATTTGCCAGAAAACTGTACGCTGATTGCTAAAGATGGTAAAGAAATACCGATTGGAGATAATGTTGCACCTATTCGTGATAGCAACGGTAATATTACTGGTGCAGTCTTGATATTTCAAGACATTACTCAACGCAAGCAAATGGAGACCCAACTGCTGAGGAATGCTTTTTATGATGGGCTGACAGCATTACCTAATCGTGTTTTATTTTTAGACAGGCTAAAGTTAGCGATAGAACGGAGAAAACGACGTAATGATTACCATTTTGCGGTTTTGTTTTTAGATTTAGATGGATTTAAGGGGATTAATGATCGCTTAGGGCACGGAATGGGGGATGATATTTTAGTAGCGATCGCTCGGAGGTTAGAGTCATGTGTACGCAGTGGCGACACCGTAGGTCGATTTGGTGGTGATGAATTTGCTGTGCTTTTAGAAGAAATTAAAGACGTTAGCGACGCCATTAACGTTGCCAAACGTATTCAAGACACCTTGGGTTTGCCACTTCATCTCAACGGACAAGAAATATGTATCACAGCCAGCATCGGTATTGCATTGAATTGTGCTAATTATAATGAGCCTGAAAGTGTATTACGAGATGCTGATATTGCGCTGTACCGTGCCAAACAGCAAGGCAAAGCGCGTTATGGTGTATTTGATGAAGGCAGTAATTTTTAGTTGCTTTGCCATTGAATAAAATAATTCGTAATTCGTAATTCGTAATTCGTAATTCGTAATTCGTAATTAAGTATTACAACGGTAATTTAGACCCCGCCACAAAACTCGCTGATAACGAAGCAGCAGGCAGAAGGCAAAAGGCAGGAGGTTAAAAGTTAAATTCTTTACCAATTCCCCATGCCCCATGCCCCATGCCCAATGCCCAATGCCCCATGCCCCATGCCCAATTCCCAAATGGAACAAACAGAAAAACAAAAAATGCTGGCTGGCGAGTTATATCTTGCGGATGATCCTGAATTAGCTTCTGAAAGTAAACGTGCTAGTCGTCTTCTACGAATGTACAATGCTACAACAGAAGAACAGCGAGAACAAAGAAGACAAATTTTACAAGAATTGTTTGCCAAGGTAGGCGAAAAAATATCCATTGTGCCACCATTTCATTGCGACTATGGCAGCAATATTTATGCTGGCAATGGATTATATATGAATTATGGGTGTGTGATTTTAGACTGCAATCTAGTTGAAATTGGTGATCATGTTTTATGTGCGCCTTACGTGCAGATTTATACGGCTTATCATCCAACAGATCCAGAAATTCGACTTACTAGTAGAGAACTTGCTGCCCCGATTAAAATTGGCAACAATGTCTGGATTGGTGGTGGTGCAATTATTTGTCCAGGAGTAACAATAGGCGACAATACCACTATTGGTGCTGGCAGTGTAGTTGTCAAAAATATTCCTGCAAATGTCGTAGCCGCCGGCAATCCCTGCCGGATTATTCGGCATTTATCCTCAAGTTGATAGCGGTTTGGCGAGTCAAAACGCTGGGGAAGATGAGGGGGATGAGGAGGATGAGGGAGATGAGGGAGATGAGGAGGATGAGGGAGATGAGGGGGAAATAACTAACTCCTAACTCCTAACTCCTAACTCCTAACTCCTAACTCCTAACTCCTAACTCCTAACTCCTGACTCCTGGTTTAAAACTTGTATCCTCTAGCAAGCCAATAGTGCCAATCTGCGATCGCTTCATTAGTTTCATCATCGGCATCAATGGGTTCTATTTCCGATAACTTGGCAGTAAATATATCTTCATCCTTGCCACCTGGATAAACCACGTCTACATACATATCTTTTAAGCAGTCATCATCTGGTGCCATTCCAAGCACCTCAACTTCTTTTTCCTCAACGGTGCCTGTTTTGCGTGACTTTTTCTTCAGCTTTGCCATAAAGGGTACGTTGAGAGTGTCGTCGAGGTAGTAGTACCAACCCATCGCTCGTTCTTCTTTATCATTATCGGTATCGACAATTATTTCTGTTTCAATGCGATTTTCTCGGTTTTCGTCGCGTTCAACACTAGGCATAGCAAAGAGATTTGGGTATTATGCACCTTGATATGTTATATCCTTTTGGCGAATTCTGTCGATAAATCTTTACTCCACAAAAAAACCACTCTGCTGTCTCACCCAACCCCGAAATGAGCGTATCATGGGTATTTCCCCAATTTTCAGACTTTCTTGCAAAAAGCGAGGAATTTCAGTAGTTAGTGGGAGATTTGCAAAAGTTGGCGACACATCACAAGGGACATACACACCCTCGCGTAATTGGTAGATTTGCATCACAGGTTCGTCATAACGCCAAACTTCCACAATACCCAAAGCAAGATAGATAGGCATTCGGTCAACAGAGGCGCTGGTGTAGTCTACCTCGATTACTAAATCAGGTGGTGGGTCTTGGGTCAAGTCGAGATGCTGCTTATGTCGCATCAAAGGTTCATTCTGGATGTAAAAACTCGAATCTGGTTCTACACCCCGCAGTAAGTCTGGACGTTTGCAAGTTACTGAACCAGTGCTTTTCAGGTTGAGATTGAGTTCCTCCGCTAGATTATCAATCAGCTTCTCTATTAATCTTTTGTTATGCTCATGGGGCATTAAAGGTGTCATAATTTCCAGCGTTCCGTGGTCATAAGCCAGTCGCGTAGCGCGATTATCCCCCATTTCTGCCAGGATGGTTTCAAAGGTCTGCCAACTGATGTTTGGCAGTATGACTCGCTGGGAACTAGTCGCCGCTGTTACTACCATAGGACTTCACCTTGGGTTTTCTACCAAGATATCAAGCATTTGGTTCTTTGTTTGCAGGGTAGGAAAAGGCGATCGCGTGCTAACCCATTCTGCTATCAACAGCCATAAGTGCGATCGCGGCTAGATTTTTGCACATTTTCTTCCACTAGCAATCGTTGAAAGCATAAAATCACTCAATTGGGAATGAAACTTTCAGGTTTTACAAAGTAGGAAAAGTAGGAAAAGTAGGAAAAGCAAAAAAAGTCATAATCTATAAACCATCAATCATAAATCAATTTAAAGATCATATTCAACCATAATTTTTGATTGATTGATGCGTTGTATACAATCTTCATAATTAAATTAAATTTAGCTAGTAAATTTAGTTAATTAAAATAAAATCTTTACGTAATCAAAACGGTTAGTTTTATATGATTAACCCGTTAGTCAAGGAGTATCTATGCGTTTTTCTCAGCTTTTAGTAATTCTTGGTTGCACCATAGCAGCTTTTGGAACAATTGCGCCTCTACGGGCAGAAGCTGCAAAATATCAAGTGCAATCTGGAGTCACCAGCGTCTACCATGACCTGGAAGCTTTCAGACAGATCGGGCTAGATTTGACGGGCACTAATAATACAGTGACGCCAATTAATAGCAATTATATAGTTGGCTTCAACATCGCCCCAACCACCAACTTCACCTTCAGCGATACAAACGGTTTTACTCCGCTTTCAGGTACAATCGAACACACTGGAACTGTTACATTTAACAATCAAGCTACTATTGGGAACTTTTCTGTTGGTTTTGATCCCAAACGTGCCATTAACAATGCCAGTGGACTTTTTTTAAAAGATACATTGTCAGGGCTAATTGTGTTTGATTTAAGCGCACCAGAAACTGTTTCATTGAACAGCAATAATTTAATTCTCGATAAAGTTACACTATTCATTTCTCCTGAGTTAGCTAATAGCAGTATACTAAGCAACTCTAACTTAGCAGGTGAGTTTGGTGGATTTGCACGAATTGACGCTCAAGTTGCCTCAGCGGCAATACCAGAATCAGCAAACACAATAGGATTATTGGCAGTTGGTATGGCTGTATTAACAATTAGGTGTAAAAATCAGATGTAATTTACTAATTTGGGAAAATTACAAGAGACAAATTACTCATCTCTCGTAAATATAGCAATCCTAAATCATTCATGAAAATCCTGCTCTGTTTTATCTGTGTTCTCTACATCTCGGCAGTACCCTGCGGGAAACCCTTCGGGTGACGCTCGCAAGCTCGCTAACGCTGCGCTAACGCAATCGACGGGAACCCTTACGGGTTCGGCAGTTCCTCCACTTGGGGAAACCCCAAGACCGGACTGCCTCACCGCCAAGATTGCGACTCCCTCACCGCTTGTGCGTCTACATTAAAACAACTCATGTTTTCACAAGTTATTTAGGATTGCTATATTTGTTTCACTTGAGTTTGTTAAGGGACTCCCCAATAGTCAATAATCAATAGTCAATAGTCAAAAATCAACTTTTTTGGACTATTGACTATGGAACGCCACTTGCTCCACTTGGGGAAACCCCAAGACCCTTCGGGTTCGGCAGTCCCCCATCGACGGAAACCGCCAAGATGGGGGCTGCCTCACCGCAGTGGCTCCTTTTGACAACCCTAACCTATATTTAGTGTGCCAGTTGCATAAGTCCCACAGATCAAAATCATGTGCATCATCGTCTTCGGCAGCATCAACCTAGATTTAGTAGCGACAGCACCCCGGTTGCCAGTCCCAGGAGAAACATTGCTGGGAGAAGATTTTTTTAAAATACCGGGAGGCAAAGGCGCAAATCAAGCGGTAGCATTAGCACGGTTGGGAATTCCTACCCAGATGGTAGGACGTGTAGGCGCACAAAGTTTTGGTACAGAACTTATTAGTAATTTGCAAGCTGCTGATGTGGGGACTGACAATATTTTTGTAGATGAAACTGTGAGTTCTGGAGTCGCCATCATCACTGTCAGCCATACTAGCGAGAATCAAATTATTGTGATTCCTGGTGCAAATGGACGTGTTAATCAAGAAGATGTCAATCGATTATGCCACTTATTACCAACAGCAAAAGCATTGCTTTTACAATTAGAAATTCCAATTACTGCTGTAGTGGCAGCTGCCCAAGCAGCACGAAGTGCAAATATCAAAGTAATTCTTGACCCCGCACCGGCACAGTCTAACTTACCGAAGGAACTTTACCCTTTAGTGGATATTATTACACCGAACGAAGTTGAAGCAGGGCAATTGGTGGGTTTTGCGGTAGACGGGGAAGAAACAGCAGCAAAGGCAGCTCAAGTTTTATTGCAACGGGGTGTAAAATCTGCGATCGTCAAACTGGGTGCCAAAGGTGTGGTTTGTGCTACAGCTGAGGAAACTTTTTTTGTCCCAGCTTTTCCAGTTCATGCAGTGGATACCGTTGCTGCTGGCGATGCTTTCAATGGTGGCTTAGCAGCAGCACTTTATGCAGGACTTTCTTTACATCAAGCAGTTGTTTGGGGTGCAGCAGCAGGTGCTTTGGCAGCTACAAAACTAGGCGCACAAACTTCCTTGCCTGATAAATTAACATTTGATGCATTTCTTAAAGAAAGGGGAGTAGGGAGTGGGGGAGAAATAATGACTGATGACAACTGACAACTGACAACTAACAACTAACTACTTACCAATATCCTCATTCCAAAGTTCCGGGTTAGATTCAATAAATTCACTCATCATCTGTTGGCATTCGTCAAGATTAAGGTCAATTACTTCCACACCGTGGGATACCATAAATTCTTTAGCACCTGGAAAAGTGCGAGATTCTCCGGCGATGACTTTTTTAATCCCAAATTGCACCACTGCCCCAGCGCACAAATAACACGGCATTAAGGTTGAATATAATGTAGTACCTCTGTAGCTGCCAATTCTACCGGCGTTGCGGAGACAATCGATTTCGGCGTGGGTGACAGGATCGCCATCTTGCACACGCTTGTTGTGTCCTCTGCCGATCAGTTTGCCATCTTTGACAAGAACGGAACCGATGGGAATTCCACCTTCTTGTCTACCTTGTTTGGCTTCTTGAATTGCAGCTTCCATAAATTCGTCCATTTTTTTATCTCCTTGTATGTCAAAACAACTCGTATTAATGGATCACGATGGCGGTGTAGATGATTATCTAGCAACTATGCTGCTGTTGACGATGGATCATATAGAACTTCTCGGTGTTGTCGTCACTCCCGCTGATTGTTATATCCAACCAGCCGTCAGTGCTACACGTAAAATTCTAGATTTGATGGGATTTTCTCATATCCCGGTTGCAGAAAGCACAGTACGCGGTATCAATCCTTTTCCCTATCTTTATCGCCGTGATTCCTTTGTGATTGACCATCTGCCCATTCTCAATCAAAACGAAACTATTACTACGCCTCTGGCAGCAGAAACAGGTCAAGATTTTATGGTAAAAGTATTACGTGAAGCTTCCGAACCAGTCACACTAATGGTGACAGGGCCGTTAACCACCGTTGCAGTAGCGCTAGACAAAGCACCAGATATTGAAGCCAAAATTCAAAAAATTGTCTGGATGGGTGGTGCTTTGAATGTTCCTGGCAATGTGGAGAAAAATTGGGAACCAGGACAAGACGGTTCTGCCGAATGGAATGTTTATTGGGATGCAATTTCAGCGGCGCGGGTATGGGAAACGCAAATTGAAATTATCATGTGTCCCTTAGATTTAACTAACAATGTCCCAGTCACATCAGAGTTAGTGTACAAAATGGGGAGACAACGCCATTATCCTATCTCTGATTTGGCAGGACAATGTTATGCACTGGTTATCCCCCAAGATTATTACTTCTGGGATGTGTTAGCAACGGCTTATTTAGGACATCCAGAATTTTATCAATTGCGCGAATGGGAAACCGAAATTATCACCACTGGCCTGAGTCAGGGACGTACTAAAATTATGCCTGGTGGTCGCAAAATTTACGCGATGGATCAAGTAGATAAAGATGCTTTTTACGCTTACATCTTGCAACAATGGGCGAGGTAAAAAACTAAAAATTTCAAATTTTTCCATTGCTGTAAGATTGAACTGTGAGCATAATTGTGCTATTTTTAGTCATTATTAAATCTCTTTATCAGCTGTGGAAAGTCTGTGCTAAAGAAATACCCACAATTAACACTTAACTATTCGGTGTATGAGTATGGTCAGTCTTTGATAATACATGCAGACTGTTTTGAATGGCTGAGCCTAATTCCTGAGTGCAGCATTCACGCGATCGTTACCGATCCTCCCTATGGAGTTAAGGAATATGACTTTGACCAATTAGAGAAAAAAGAAAATGGTAAAGGAGGAATTTGGAGGATACCACCATCTTTTGATGGAAATATACGTTCTCCTTTGCCACGTTTTACTGCCCTTAATGATAAGGAGAGAGCTAGTTTATATCGTTTCTTTTTGGAATGGGCAAAAGTAGTTATTCGACCTGTATGCCCTGGTGGTCACATATTTATGGCATCTAATACTTTCCTCTCTCAGCTAGTTTTTCAAGCATTGGTAGATGGTGGACTTGAATATAGAGGAACAGTTATTCGGTTAGTAAGAACATTACGTGGAGGAGATAGACCGAAAAACGCTGAAGAAGAATTTGACGGTGTTTGCTCAATGCCTCGTGGATGTTTTGAACCTTGGGGAATATTCCGTAAACCTCTTTTAAAAGGAATGAAGGTTAGTGATTGTCTCAAGGAATTTGGAACTGGGGGTTTAAGAAGAAAGGCTGACGGTAATCCTTTCGAGGATGTTATTGTAAGTGAACGCACTCCTCAAAAAGAACGAATTATTGTAGAGCATCCTAGTTTGAAACCACAATCCTTTTTAAGAAAAATCGTTTATGCGTCTCTTCCATTAGGAAAAGGTATTGTTGTAGATCCTTTCATGGGATCTGGTTCGACGATCGCAGCAGCAGAGGCTGTTGGATATCAGGCAATTGGGATTGAGCGATACAAAGATTACTTTGAAAAAAGCAAAATCGCTATTCCAAAATTGATAATGATACAAACAGAAGATTATCAAACTCTTCTACAAATGTGATGGATCTTCATATATCCAGTTACTTTTCATCTTACGGAAGCCATTTTTATTAACACTTGCTGTAATTGTACGGCGGCTAGTTGAAGAACGACCAGAAAAAGTCCAATCATCCTCGTTGAGTTTAGCTGCATATACCGCTCTAAAAACAAAAGGCTTTGGTTCTACATTCTTGATGCTGTCGCTAGATGTATTGCTATCAAAGCAGAAGACCATAAGCCATACAGCTTCCGGATTATGTCCCTGCCAACCATTCAGATGTCTAGAACCTTTAACTTCTATACCTTGATTTGAATATTGAACTGCATTCTCCGGAAAGGTATTTATTGGAATTAGATCTGGATGACCATTGTGATATTGATTCTTCACAAGGTTACGGCAGTACTTTGGAATACTCATATTCATAAACTCGCCTACAATACTGCTAAAGTTTGCAGGCATCAGAAAGCTTTCTAAACGTGACATATCTTTCGTTTTCAATTGAACATTAATGAAGCCCAGAAAATCGATAAATTCCGTCATAGCTTGATATATATGGTGTGTTTTTAATCCATATGGAAGCTCACAATGAGAATTAAATAATTCTAGATTGACTGGAATGGGTAAGCAAGCTTCCTGTTCTTTATCTATCATTGATCTTGTCTGGTTTTGATTCTAACAATAGCGTTATTCCTATAAAGCACCAAGAACATAAACTAATTATCAGTAATTCAGGAATTTCAAGCCTAATAACAGAGCTGCAACAGTTCCAGCCACTGAAATTTCACCTTGGTGAATTTTATCTAAAATTGACTCTACAGGGATTGATAAAATTTCAATTTCTTCTGTAATATCTAGATTTTGTTCTCCGATTTTAATCACATTTTCTGCTAAAAACAAATGTATTTGGTTTGTATCTTTACTTGGCTTATCATGTAGTGTTGCAATTTTTTTCACTCGGTGGGCAGTATAACCAGTCTCTTCTTGCAGTTCTCTAATAGCTGCTGATTCAGCACTCTCTTTTGATGGGTCAAAACTCCCCGCAGGAAGTTCTATAAAAAAATCTCCGACTGCATGTCTGTATTGGCGGACAAAAATCACTTCTCTGTTGCTAGTAATAGGTAAAATTAGGGCAACTTCTGGTTTAATACAAACAAAGTAATCGTCTATAATTTTGCCATTGGGTAATTCAATCTCGTCTTGTCTTACCTGACACCAACGATGATTTAATACCATTTGTGATTTCAAGGTTTTCCATTTTTTTAATTTATTCATAGATTAATTAGCAAATGATATGTAGCTAAATATTTTGGCAAGAAAATATGAATGTAAAAAAGTATAACAGATACCTCAGATCATCTAGAATTTGAAATTACACTGTTTTTGCTCTAGCCAAAGATTGAGCAGACTTATGCAAGTTGAAGTAGATTTATTCACGGTTAACAAGCGATTCCCCTTGACCATTAGCCGCGGCACCACGGCGCAGACAACGAATGTATGGGTGAGGATTTTGCAGGATGGTCTCGAAGGCTGGGGTGAAGCGTCGCCATTTGGGGTTGGCAATCATTCACAATCAACTGATACAATCAAAAACTGCTTGCAGCAACTCGTACCAGTGTTAGACAAATTCAGCCCTTTACAACGCCAAGAAATTGAACAAGTTTTCATTAAACACCAGGTTCCTTCAGGTGTGAGGGCTGCGCTGGATATTGCTATGCATGACTGGCTGGGTAAGCGTGTGGGATTACCTTTGTGGCAACTGTGGGGACTCGATCGCAATGTCATAGTACCAACTTCAGTCACAATTGGCATTAATTCGCCAGAAGTAGCCAAAGCAAGGGTGCGGGACTGGTTGCAACATCTCGATGTTCGCCTTTTGAAGGTAAAGTTAGGCAGTCCCGATGGCATCGAAGCAGATCGCAAAATGCTACTAGCAGTCAAAGAAGAAGCACCAAATCTCGAATTGTTCGTAGATGCTAACGGCGGGTGGAGTTTGACAGATGCCATTGAAATGTGCAATTGGTTAGCCGATTTAGGTATAAAGTATGTAGAACAGCCACTACTACGAGGACAGGAAAAGAGTTTAGCAGAACTCAAGGAGCGATCGCCCCTACCAATCTTTGTAGATGAAAGTTGCTTTACCAGTTCCGATATTCCCCATCTGGCAAACTACGTGGATGGTATCAATATCAAACTCATGAAATCAGGGGGCCTAACCGAGGCAATGCGGATGGTACATACAGCACGGGCCTGTGGGTTGCAAGTGATGTTCGGCTGCTATTCTGACAGTTCGCTGTCCAATACAGCAGCAGCACAACTAGCACCACTGGCTGATTATTTAGATTTAGACAGTCACCTCAACTTAACCGATGACCCCTTTACAGGTGCATTGGTTAAAGAGGGGAGAGTGTTACCAAACGATTTACCAGGCTTGGGGGTGCAATACAGTGCGTCTGCCACTTAATCAAAAAGTAGCTATCTTGCTGCATGAGGGATGTAATGGAACTCATGGCAAAACCGGACTGGCGATTTTACGCTATAGTGAGGCTCCAATTGTAGCAGTAATCGATCGCGAGTCCGCCGGTAAATCCTTAAGTGAAATCACAGGTCTGAAGCGTGATGTACCGATTGTAGCATCGGTAGCAGCAGCGCTAGAGTATAAACCTGAAGTTTTAGTCATTGGCATTGCCCCCAAAGGTGGTGCTGTGCCAGATGATTACTGGCTGGACATTAAAAACGCACTCGAAGCCGGAATGTCCTTGGTAAACGGTTTGCACACACCGTTAGCAAACATGCCAGAGTTAAACGCACTGCTAAAACCAGGGCAATTAATTTGGGATGTACGTAAAGAACCACCTAATTTAGAAGTTGCTGAAGCAAAGGCACGTAGCCTTCCCTGTCGGCGAGTGTTGACTGTGGGAACAGACATGGCTATCGGCAAAATGTCAACTAGCCTAGAGTTACATTGGGCATCACGCTTGCGGGGCTGGCGTTCTAAGTTTATAGCTACAGGTCAAACTGGTGTGATGTTAGAAGGTGACGGTGTGGCCTTGGATGCTGTGCGGGTAGACTTTGCCGCTGGTGCTGTAGAACAGGCGGTATTGCGTTATGGTAAAAATTACGACATCCTGCACATTGAAGGGCAAGGTTCGCTGCTGCATCCTGGCTCAACTGCAACCTTGCCCCTGCTTCGAGGTTCCCAACCAACACAACTGGTATTAGTACATCGGGCAGGACAAAGCCATGTGCGTAATTATCCTTATGTACCAATTCCACCATTACCAAAGGTAATTCAGCTGTATGAAACTGTCGCTAGTGCAGGCGGAGCCTTTGGAACTGTGCCTGTAGTGGCTGTAGCGCTAAATACTGCTCATCTAGATGAAATTGCGGCTAAAGAAGCGATCGCCCAAACAACAGCAGAAACCGGGCTACCCTGTACCGATGCAGTGCGCTTTGGTGCTGGGGTACTGTTAGATGCAGTGCTGAAGAGTTAGGCTAAGTATTACTTACCAAGGAATAGCAGGAACTTGAAAGCCTAATAAATTGATAAACTCGCTGGTGACAGTGGGTTTATCTGCATATTATTTCAAAAAACTATTCTGGTGGGCGTCCTGGTAGATCAAGATAGCGAGTCAGCCATAACGCTTCTTTATTTTTTCGTTCCACATAAGCAATTACTGTGAACTCTCCCCAAATATTCAACCACAGTTCAAATTGATTCTGATAGGACTCAGTAGCAATAATTTGTTTTTTAAAAGAGTCATGCAAGCGATATGTAACACGAACGCAATCATTAAAATCAACTTCTGAATAGGCCTCTAGCCAAACCTTAACCCGATAAAGCCCATATTTTTCTAAAGTTCTGGGTACAATTACCTCAGATGTATGAATTAGATAGACACTCTCAGAAATCCCAGTAGAGTTTTTTTGATAATTGAGAACTTTTTCGTTAATATCTTCAGGAACATTAATACCACTCACGCCTTCTGAAGTTACACTCGTTACCTGTGGATTTTTTATAGCTAATGGTGCATCTAGCACCACAAAATTTCCGAATGTAACTGGAGAACCATCTTGAATTCTGGTGATAAAAGCATTAAATAATCCACTAATTTGTTGGCTAAAGTTTTTATTAATATATCTGATTATAAAAACCCAAAAGGCTAACCAAACTATGGTTTGCCAGAAGGGAACCCAACTTGCACCTAGCAGGTTTACTCCTTCCTGTTGCTGTTTTGGAATTGGCGATTGCAATGGTTCAGAGGTTTGTGCAATATAAATATTCGGAAAATTATTTATTTTCATTATGGTGCTAAACTTGATAAACTCACAGTCAAGCTTATCATCAACAATTAACAATTAAATAAGTAAAAGCAAAAGCGATCGCTCAAATAACTCTAGCTTGCAGAAGACGTTTCTCCAAGGTGCGAAGCTGAGAATTGATATCCTCAATTTTAGGATGTGTCGGAGAGTATTTAGTCTCTAATTGGTCAGTAGGGGAAGCAGGGGAAGCAAGGGGAGCAGGGGAGGAAGAATTTCACAATCGTCTTTGCTCTCAGAATTGAATAATTTAATTTTTGGAAGTCCCATAAAGAACCACTCAAACACCTGTTGATTGGTTCGCCCAAAGCTGTAACCAGCACAATTCACTGCTTGCAGGTGATTGACTATGCAGATGTAGGTAACTGGAGTCCTCTGCTACCAAGCTCCAACCCTGGCGAGGTGATGAGCATTTTGAACAGACCCATTGTGGTGCAATAGCCTCTGCTACCAAACGCGCAATTAATACCCCCAACTAACTGGGGGTTATTTTTCTAGCAATCAAGCTCAAAAAACTGCTTTTTTGCAGGCTAAAGCAGATTCTCATCTTTGATAAGACATTTTTATTGTTAGTATCAATCTTTTTTTGTCAAGTCCTATTGACCTTTAGTAACAATATTGTTAAATTTAGTTACATAAGTTAACAAACAAAAGAAAAAACTATGTATACCACTGTTAATGAAGATGGCGTTCTCAACAACTACGCAACCGAACCCAAAATGTATTACGCTGATTACCCTGCTATTTGGCAACAACGTAAATACGTCATCCAAGGTGTTTTTGCTTCTTTAATTGTCACCACTCTAGTTTTAGTTGCTTTGAGTGTTAGCTAAAATTTTCTGACTTCTATATCGCTGTATCTCATCGTCATTCCTACCTCGATCTTTTACCTCGGCCAGTTTCGCCGGGGTTTTTTGTGTTTGAACGCTCCAAAAATTTGGCAAAATCAAACAATCTTTCCCAATACTCCATTCCCAATTCCCAATTTCCTATTCCCCAACCTTTGGTTAAGCACTAGTCGGATGCAGGCGATCGCTTATAAAAAATCTCACGGGAGCTTGGAACGAGCGTGGCTTTAGCCCCAGCAGGAAAAGCGACTCGGCAGACTTTAGTCTGCTGTGTCCCTGTATTGATTAAATCAGATTTTCGCTGTAAAATATCAACTATAGCGAAAATGGATTATGTACCTGACGCAAAAGAACCAAATCAGAGAACTGAATAAGACTGAATTTGTTGCTTTGCGCGAGTTGTGCCGACTGAGCAAGAACCTGTATAACGTAGGTTTGTACACAGTGCGGCAATACTTTTTTCAGGAGCGTAAGCACTTGCGCTATGAGGGAGCATACCATCTGTGCAAGACGAATGAGAATTATAAATTTCTCAATACAGATATTGCACAGCAAACGTTGAAGGTAGTAGACAGAACTTTTAAAAGCTTCTACGGGTTGATAAGTGCGGTGAAAAATGGAAGTTATCAGCAAAAAGTGAAACTTCCTAATTACCTGCCGGCATACGGTTATTTTTTGCTGATAATTCCCAGAATTGTTGTTAAGGATGGGAAATTTAGAGTTCCAATGTCCAATGCTTTTAAAAAGCAGTTTGGCGAAGTTTGGATTCCCTTCCCAAAAAGACTTAACATTGAAACGATTAAGGAAGTAAGGATTCACCCAAAATATAATGCTAGATATTTTGAGGTTGAATTTATCAGCGAAGTTGAGACAGAACCAGTAGAACTTAAAAGAGATCGCTCTATTAGTATTGATTTGGGAGTCGATAATCTCGCAGCTTGTGTTGATACCAATGGGGCATCCTACTTAGTGGATGGTAAACCAATTAAATCTATTAACCAGTGGTTCAACAAGCGTAATGCTTACCTGCAATCCATTAAGGACAAGCAAGGAATTAAGAGTATCACTAATCAACAAGTGAAGCTGACAGCAAAACGCAATAATCAAGTTAGAGATTACCTGAACAAAACAGCAAGATTTATTATTAACCACTGCATCAACAACAAGATTGCTAACTTGATTGTTGGGTACAATCCTGGCATCAAGCAGGAAATTAATATTGGTGGACGCAACAACCAAAACTTTGTCCAAATACCTTTTCACAGTTTGCGCTATAAGTTGAAAGCAATGTGTGAAAGATACGGGTTGAATTATACTGAACAGGAAGAATCTTACACCAGTAAAGCAAGCGCGATTGATGGTGATGAAATACCTGTCTATAATGCCGACAATCCCAAAGAATACCAATTTTCTGGTAAACGAATTAAACGCGGATTGTACAGGACAAAAGATGGACATTTGGTTAACGCGGATCTAAATGGTTCGCTGAATATCAGAAGAAAAAGTAAGCACAATGGTTTTACCGGAGTGTCTAGAGGGTCTTTGACCGCCCCAAGAAGGATTAATCTTCTTAAATTGGAGAAGTGGAGAATGGTGGCTTTAGCTCCATTCGGAACAACTTCTTAAAATCCCCTGACTTTCCGAATAAATGAGCGCTCGCGTTATTTATTCAGTCAGGAGAGTGTCAAAACATTTAAACAAAGAGCCTGTTGCATAATTGGATCTGAGCATGAAA